>JACPMX010000007.1 GCA_016185755.1 Candidatus Woesearchaeota archaeon
AATACTTCGGATTTCAGTATGCTCGTTTTCCATTAGCAGAATTCCTTCTCCAACATTTGCCGTAAGAAGTTTTTCTTTTTCTGCCTCGCTTAGGTTGAAAATCTTCACAACATTTTCAATGACAGCAGCTTCCTGCCTCATAAGCAATTTGTATGAGGAATTTTGAAGTATCGCATTTGCAGCCCTGCTCGCAAGCAAATCACCAACATCCTGTGTAATTAGAAGAAGTCCCAAATTAAACTTTCTCGAAGTTTTTACGATTTCAAAAATGTAGCCTGAGTCCTCTGCCCTTCCAAGCAACGACCATGCTTCATCTATAACAAGGAGCTTTCTTTCCAGACTTTTTCGCATTTTCATATAGACGAAATCAAGAATGAGGAACATGTTCACTGGCTTTGCCTGCCTTGGCATGTCACCAATTATGAAGCCCACTAATTGATTATCAAAATTCAAATTAGTCTGCTTGTTGAAGAAAGAAAAAACACCATCAACGAACATGGATAACCTGTTAATAAGGCTTCTGTAAGTTTCTTTCTCAATCACCGTAGCTTTTTTTGACATCCGCTCAAGCTCGCTGAGCAAATCTCCCAAGATTGGCGGCTTGTTGTTCCATGTCTTTGGATCATTGTTAATTCCTTTCCTTTCGTAAGTATGCGTTAAGGCCTTGTCAAGCACAGCTTTTTGTATTTCTGAAACTTGGCCCAACATAATCGGGAACAAGTCCATCAGCGATAATCTTTTTTCAGCATAGTCATGCCCTAGCAAATCAAGAGGATTAATCACCGTCTTAGAATTTCTTGAAAAATTGATTATTTGGCCTTGATAGGTTTGAATCAGCTTTACATATTCCGATTGCGGATCAATTATCATTACCCTAGTGGAATTAAGCAGCTGCCTCATAATAAAGACCTTGGCCGTATAGGACTTGCCCCCTCCGGAGCTGCCCATCAGGACTCCATTTGGGTTAGAGAGCTTGAAAATATCCTTAATTATGGGAACCTCATTCTTGTTGACTCCAATCCAAACCCCTGTTGGATTGAGCTGAAGAAATTGCGAAGTAAACGGGAAAAAGGCAGCAAGAGCCTTGGTTGTTATGTTTCTTTTGACCTGAAGCTCGTTTTCAGCAAGGGGGATTGTTGATTTCAGGCCTGATTTCATCCTAAATATCGCCCTTTTCGGGACAATTAGCATGGCATTAAGCTCTGCTTCGACCTTTTTTGTGATTAAGTCAAGCTCTTCATTGTTCTTTCCCTTGCAATTTATGTATAGAGAAATGTAAAACAGCTTTTCATTTCCCTTTTGAAGATTTTCAAGAACCGCTCTCGTATCGTGGTATTGGATTTCAAGAGTAGGATTAATAGATGACTTGAGTTCCGCAGCAAATAAGTCAGCTCTCTGCTTTTGCAATTCCTTGTTTAGCATAAGCATCATTGATTCTATTGAAATAGGCTCGATGAAAATGGAAATGTCGAATATGCCATTTAATGTGATAATCTTGTCAAGAAATCCAATGTCCACAGCTCTCGGATAGCCATCGGCATAAATTATCCTGCATTCCCTGTCATCAACAATAATCCTGTCAGGCAACTGTTTAATTGACTTAGGAGCAATAATATAATGGAGATAATCTCCCTTTGAGCTTCCAGTTGGCTTGGATTTTTCCGAATCGCTAAGGATATCGTTAAAGAAACTTGCGAGAACCTGAGTCAATTCATCATCAACCAATGACCTAAACTTCAAATTCAATGCCTTCAATTGCTGCTCTACTACGCCAACCTGGACTGTTAATCCTATTTCGTCTTTTTCTGGAATTACTATGTAGAAGCTCCTGTCAAGCACCGATTTGTCCTTAATTGTCTTGATTAAATGCTCTTTATAGCTCTCAAAATGCGTATTGTAGATTGCTTTCTTCGTGCTTTTGACAAGCTCCTCAACCCGCAATTCAAGATCGTTAATGTATTTGTCAAGATTGATATAATTGGTGCCAATGACAATCTGAATTGGGAAATCAAGGGCGTTGAGGAACTTTTGAAATCCTGCATTTATGCTGTGCTTGTCATTCTCATTTCTGAAGGCAAAATTTATTGGCTGGACTTCAAGTATTGTTAATTTCTTAAAGCCCGAATCATCTTCTTCATTTTTTCTTTTTAGGATATTTTTTATCTTTGCAAACATAGACCACACCGTTTTGTATTTTTTCAATCCCGATAAACTGGACCATTTTAAGATCCAAGTGCCTTATCTCCCTGAATTTGAACCAGTTCAGAATATTCTTCAAATAAGTTGAAAAATTAAAGAACATAAACAGGCTTGCAACTCCAAGCAAAACCATTGCTATAACGGCTCTTATGTAAATGTCAATTTTAGACTTGAAAAATATAAGAAGGCAGGGAATTCCAAAAATGCATGCATAAATCAATTGCTTGAATGTCAATCCAAAAATTATTTTTTCCTCGTATTGTAGTTGTTGCGGTATTTCATATGACATTTTACATCCTCATTTCGCTAATAGGGCAGCTGCCTGGCCGACATCAGATCTTATTACCCCCATTGCAGCCTTTGCTATCACAAAAAATGCCAAAAATATCATTGACACATTTATTAGCAAAAAAGCAGCTATCATCACAAGAGTTTTATAATTGCCAAATACAGAAACTTCAACCAGCTTTGAAGCTGCCAAGAGCATAAGCGAATGGATGAATGGCAAAAATATAACAACAAGCAGGCAGTGAATTATCAGCTTGCCGTAGCTTTGCGTAGGCGGCAGAAAGTTGAAGAATAATCCAATCGGAAAAAACAAAACTCCAACTGCAACTAAAAGGTATCTTAAAGAAAGAAAGATAACTGTTATCAGCAAAGTAATCAGGTAAGGAAGCAAAAGGATGAGCTGGATGCCGATGTCTGTAATGTTGTCCGCCTTAAGCAAGAAAAAGTTAGGGTCGATTGAATTTATAATTCCCGCTGTCAATGAAGCAGAAATTTCCAAGATAATGGAATACAAATAATAAGATGCCTGGACGAAAACCATCATTAAGACAATATTTCTTAGCCATTCTTTTGCACGCTCTCTCTTTTCAGCAGAATATCCGGAAATGATGAGATTGAATCCAGCAAATACTATGAATAGCCCGTAAAAAATCGAAAGAATGTAAACAATGATAGCCCAAACAGGAATGAATGCTTCAGTGTTCACCGGCTCTGACAAGAGGCTTTTTACCAAATAGAGGAATGGCTGCAATGGAGCATTAATCAAATCAAGTATGTACTGGAACAATTTCTGGGGAATGCAAGTTGCAAGGTTTGTAAGCCCGCAGCTTTCTTCTTCTGCGTATACAACAGGCACCAAGAGCAAAAGAATTATGACAAGATAATGGATTTTCAAAGAAACACACCCCAGTATTTTTTTATCAAGGCATATAAAACATAAAGAATGCTTGAAAAAACTCCAAGATTCATTGCAAATTCCCAAGTGTCTTTCTTGGTGACGTTGATGATTTGGTCAAATTCTTTTCCGCCATAAATGGCAATTATTTTGTTGAATGATGGATTTGCATCAAATTGAACAGAATTCTTTGCATTGACCGTAATTGAACCATACTTGACCTTCATCAGCGTATTTGCAGGATACAAAGATACGTTGATTACATCATCTTCCTTGTATTGGAATTTATCTGGCTTAATGGTAACTTGTGTTTTGTTGATATCCAGCTTGCAAATTTTTGTCCAGTTGCGGAAATGGTCGTAATACTTCAAAGTGCAGCCTTGTGAATTTGAAACAAAGAATTTGTAAGTTGCATTTTGCGATTGAATATTTATATTGTTTAGCTCTGTTGAAGTGAAATTATTTGCCCGAATGGTAAGAACATTGTAAGGTGCAATGCTAGTGTTTAGGTCGTAATAATATCGATATTTCTTATAGTATGAATCCTTAAATGTCAATTCAAATGCATCGTACCTTGTAACATTTAATATTCCTACAGATGTTGCTTGGTAATTATCAATCGGATAGACCTGTGCAGTTAATGCGGGCTTGTAGAGAAAGAGGAATTTCTTGTCTTTCAGGGATACTTGATTTGCCCTATTCTCCGTATTAGAGAACTTGCACTCATCGCACCACTTAAGGCACGATCTTCTTCCTTTCTTGCAGCAGTATTTGCTAAGCTTATGGTGGTCAACCCGAATATTTGTGCTAATCGAGAGAACGGCCTCAAAGTCCATGTTTTCATTGGTTTCAAAATTGACTGCTTCGCCTGTTCCAATATTATTTCCGTTAAGGTATGTGCTCAATGTGGCCATGTTGCCTGACAGGCTAAAATCAGTCTTGCAGTCACCACCCTCCGTCCCGCTTGGCACTTCAACCTGATAATTGAATTTGCTTAGAATCGTTCCAATCCCAGGACCAATAAGCTTTCCATTGAGAATAATAGAAGGCATAACAGATATGATTTTTAACCAAGCATCCTTAATGTAGCCGTTATTTACGGCTCCCACACCCTGTGGAGCTGAGTTAAATGAAATTTCCATGTTCCAACTGCGGACAAATTCATGGCCAGGAATTCTGTTGTTGGAATAAAGCAAATCTGATATAAGCTGCTGCTTGCTTGCATCATCAATGTTGCTCGACATAATATCGTTGCAGGTGCTTAATTTGTCTGGAGCAACATTTGAGCAGGTAATTGCATGTGCCATTGGGATCAGCCCTAATGCAAGCAGTGTTGCAATCAGCCTATAAGCAGGTTTACCACGAATGGAGCTGCCCATATTACTGCAAGCCCGATTAGCACGTAAGCTGCCATGTGCTTGCTTGTATCCCTTTTTTTGATGTCGCTGCCCGAAAACATGTAATTTACACCTGCAACCAAAAGGGCAATTGCAGCCGCGAGCGATGCTGCGTACTTAATAAAAGTATAAATCTTGCTCACCGGCGTAAGAATCTGGTCAAACTTCGCCTTGTCTTCCGCGCTAAATTTTCTTGTTCATTTTCAAACCTCCCTTGTTTTTTATTACCCCCGCTTTTTGGCACTTTCACGACAATATCAAGATTCAACGGTTTCACGATTGTTTTCTTGATTATCGTGATGTGCTTTTTTATCGTCTCCTGAATTTCGTAAAGGTCCATTTTGCCTTCACGCTGTCCTTTCAAGCATTTTCTCATAATACTTGATTGGCTTGATGGAAGTTATGGTTGTCTTGTGGATAACCCACTTTCCATCATCGCTCTTGCCCATGCTCGTCTCAATTATGGGCATCTTATTCAACTGCTCAATCTTTGTTGGTGTTAGTTCTTCCATTTTCTCGACCTCCGAAATTTTATGGAGAAAGATAGATTTACAGGTTAATATAGGGTGGTTCGGAAATCAGGAAAAAAGTTTTAGAAAATAAACAAAAGTTTGCAAGTAAGGAAAAATTTCCTGAAATTTGGGAAAAAGTTTGTAAAGTTAAACGAAAGTTTGGAAAATAAGGGTAAACCAGTTTTCCTATCTAGAACTTTCTTCAAAAAGCACGTATGCGTAAGAAATTATTAAATTGTCTTTCCAATCCCTTGCAATCCTCATGCTCTCAATTGAGGATAATGCTTCATTTCTTGATAACACATTCTTTTCGAACAAGACAAATATTACAAATGGGCTAAATTTGATTGGTACTTTCGTATTCTTTTGCAGCTTTTTCGTAGCTTGTATGTCGTCCATCAAAATCAGATCAGACTTTAACTTGTTGCCTAGATTTATTGCTTCGATTTCTCCTTTTGCGTGCTGACGCTTCTTTTCTAGTGTTACAAATTCTACATGGCCTGATTTCAACAAAGAAGAAGCAATTTCCCCTATCTTATCTGATGTTTTGGATATCTCACTTAGTTCATCTTTGACTTTATTTGGGCTTATAAATGAGAAAAACTTAGTCGCCAGGCTGAATTTTCCTGTTGCACCTAATGAAATTGCTGCTGAGGTATCTAATACGCAGTTCAGCTTAACCATAAGTTTTTCACTTCAGTTTCTTGGCAAGTTTCTTTGCTTCCTTGAAATCTTCTTTTGTTTTCTTCATAATAAAGTCCACATCTTGAGCATCCTTCCTTCCAACAATCTTAATCAAATCCTCTCTCGAGATATTCCCTTTCATATATTCCATTGCAACGAATGACTTATGCTCTTCGAGTTCCTTCTTTACCTCATGAGCCAAAACATTCCTAGCCCAGTCAACTTTTGGGATATGCAATATCTTAGAGACTAGCTCAATTTCCTTGTCCAATTCTGGCATTAGCTTAACATTTAGCTGTTTTGTCTGCATTTGAATCACCGATACTGTATGGTACTCTAGAGTATTTAAACCTTTCTGTCTTAACATAACACTTTCTCAACTCCTTCAAAGCTCACTGAAATTGCAACAATGTCTTGAGTTAGGAAATCATGAATCCTAATTGGATTGGAATTGTGCTCATAATATTCTATCTTTTTTGGCAGCTCTCCGTTTAGCCTGACAAATACATGCCCCCTCCTAAGGAACTTCACAACCAATATTGGATTGTTGAAATCGTTATCCCTGCAAAAGTCAACCAACCTTTGCAGCTGCACCCTTGTCTTGCCATTAATCCTGAATAGGCTGTTATGGGTCGTTTTTAGCTCGACATAATAGGATTGCTTTGCATAAGTCATGATGCAGTCACATACAGAGCTTATCCTTCTGCCGCTTCCTGCTATCCTTTCACAGTGCAGCCCCTTGCCGGAATGTGAAATGAGATTTGCCAATTCAATCTCATATCTTGTTAATCTACTCAATTTCAAGCTTATCACCTACGCTGTTTGGCTCATTGACATCGTTTCTTAATCGAAATAGGGTTGGAAATCTCAAAGTTTTTCCTAAATCATTTTTGCCATCAATAATCCCTTCATGCCGAACCTCAATTATTTGGCCAGGCTTCAAAATTTCTTTAGTCGGGACTCTTGCAATTAGCCCTTCCTTGACCTTAACGTCATAGCTGTAATAGCCGTCTTTCTTTTCCTCTCCTAGCACTACTTCCACATCAAGGGTCCTTAATGGCTTTAGCTTTCTAATCTCGGGGTTTAATCCGCTTGAATATTTGGAATAGAGCTGCCGATACACAATACCCTCAAAACCTCGTTTAATTGATTCAATGTAATAGGCTTTAAGTGCAGCTGGCTCGCTGGTAATAAATTGGGGAGTGATCCTGATGTTGTGGCTTAATTTTAATTCCTCAATGATGCCTCTTCTCGTGAAAAATGGTTCCTCAATTAGTTCATTGCCATCAAACATCAAAGCGTCAAACCCAAAAAATATGCAATCCCCGATCCCCGATCTTAATTTGCTCAATACTTTGTTGAAACTTATTCTCTCATTGTAAAAGCAAACGCCCTCTCCATCTAGAATGAAATTATCTTGAGGAATTATTTTAGCGGCATTAACAATTTCAACAAACCTGTGAGTCACGTCTATTCCTTTTTTTGAGAATATTGTTATTTTTTCATTTTCCTTGTGCAATTGGAGCCTGATGCCATCAAGCTTTGGCTGGCACGATGCCTCATAAGGCAGGAAATTAAAAAGCTTTGATGAGTTCCTTGTTTCCATAACTTCCTGGAATGGATAAAATTCTCCGATTTTCATTCTTTCACCTCTCCTTGTCTAATCTTAGTTCAAATCCGTGTTCTCTCATAACATCAAGCACGCCCTTGTCCTTTAGCAAAACATCTTCGTGATTTTGATAGGCGTGATATGCTTTGTTTCTATCGTAAACATCTTCAAAGACATGTTCTTGGGGAAATGTAACACCTGTTGATTCAATCATCTGCTGCATTTTCTTAAGCGTCAAAATAATTCCAGCCTGACCGGTGATGGAATTATTGAACAGCCATAAGTTTCTCCCCCATGCTTCACCGCAAATAAATACCGGCGTGGAATTGAGAAATTCGGGAATTCTAGCCCCGTTCTTTGTCCTGCCCATCCTTACGCACCCAACAAAGCTTGAGAAATATCCAACGCCATAGGAACGGTTGAAATCTTTTTTAACCGAGATTATGTAAGCTTTTCTGGAACCCATAATTTTATCTCTGCTAAACACAATGAAATCCACAGGCTCACGGTTGAACTTCCACACGTCATTTGCCCACTCAATATGCCCTTTAACTTCTTCTTTGTTGGCATCCCTTAATTCTTTATTTAGCCAACTGGGAATTTTGTCAGGAAACCCTTCAGCAGTTTGGACTTCTTCTCATTTTGATTTGATGTACTCGACAAATGTGAATATTGCTTTCTTCTCGAACAGCTGGCCAAGGCTCGTAATTTTCGCAATGTATTTTCTTCTCTCCTCCAGAAATCCGTTAATAGCCTGATGAACTGCTTTTTGAGGCATATTGGGATTGAAAAAATAACTGTCATTGCCAACTGTCTTAAAATCAACAATCCCGACTTTGTATAATGCCTCTTTCAACCATTTGTCAATGTCGTAAGAAGCAATATGGGATTTTTCTCTTAGGATCCAAGACGGGAAAACTTCCATGTTGAATCTTATCAGGGAAACTGCGACTTTGACTTCTTTAGGCATTAGCCTGTCAATGCCTTTCCAAATTGCTTCTTTATCTCGTCCGTAAATAAGAGTCTTAACATTTGAAACATCTTTTACTCTATTTGGGAAGCGGAATGGGCTGATTAAAACATGGCCTTCTTTGTAGAGCTTGTATGTTGTGAAAAATGCAAGCCTCTTTAGTTTCCAATCAGGGTTTTCATTGCCCAATTTTATGAGAATCTCAATAGGGGTGTAGCCCATATCGCTGTCTTTAATGAGCCTGAGAACTTTCTGCTTGAAGGTGTCTGCTTCTGCGAAATCGTAAGGCCTTTCCTGCATTGCTCTTGCAAGGTCTTCAAGCCCGTCAGCTAGCAGCCTCTTGCTTGTGGCGTACAAATGCGCTGGCCAGCCTTTTAAATGCTTAATCTTCTCTTCGCTTTTGAAGATTAATTTCCTTTTGACGAGAACATCTAGTTGATAGTTGATGTCTTTTTGCTTGTCTTTACCAACCTTTTGGGCAATCTCAAGACCCGATAATGCCCTGTTTTCATTTCTAAGGAGGTTGAATATATCATAGCTTATATATCCCTCTTTGAAGAATTCTACCCAAGTCCAGTTCCTTTCCCTGCTAGTCATGTAAACAAGCCTCATCGTTATAGACAGGAAGAAACAGAGCCATAATAATATGCGATACCGCTTTTAGTGGCAACTTTGATAGCCACTATAATGACTTAACAAGCTTTTTACGTCGACAATTCCAGAACAATCAAAATGTATTTATAGCCACCGACCATACCACGAAAATTAGATGGCTAAACAGGAAATAAGTTACTTCTTTAAAGTGGTTATATTAGAAAGATTTATAAATGAATTATCTTTATTTGAAAGATAATGACAAATCCTGTACAGTTTATTGATGCCCTTGTTGCGGAAGTTCCAATAGATGGTGATCCAAGGGTTGCAAAAGCAAGGCTTAGAGATGCCGCTTTAGGATATAAATTAGCCCAGGAAGCTTTTGATGTTGGAAAATTGAGAGAATTAATTGAGACTGAGCTCCAAGAAAGAGGGCAAGTATATGTACCTGGATTTTTGGAGTCTGTTTTCCAAGGCGCAAGAGCAGCAATAAAAATACGCGATACACCGCTAACAAGAGAGCAACTTGATACACTCTATTTAGAGTATAAGGGAAGATTTCATGTCGCTACAGGGCGCCTGTAAAATGGCTTTCTAAATTTTATTTAAAATTATACCTAAGGCTGAGAATTTCCTATGATAAAATCAACTGAGCCCGTGCAGAAACTTGTGGCAATCAAGCCTCATCCGGATATGGTTGAATTTGTGAGAGAGTTACTTCTACATGAAACTTCTGAACATCTTGCATGGGACGAAACGGGGCTCGAAGGCGTTTTATTAGCGGTCAGCACCCATGAAATATTACAGGGGCATAAGAGTAAAACAAGAGCTCCTGACAGGATTAATATCTTAAAAAGCCATGGCAATTTTATTTATGTGGAATTAACTTACAAGGATGAGCCGTCAAACGAAGAGAATTTTAGACCAATACTATTCAACAGGCGCTATACCTATTTAGTTGACACTTATCCCCAAAGTGCAATGCTGATGGATACAAAGTTTTAAATAAAATCTCTTAAGTTTTTTCTTCCATGGACATCCAAGTTAAGCAAAACTGCATCAAGGCAGGAAAATAACCATTTTGTCTGGGTTTTAAGTGGTGAAAAATTTGGCAGTCTGAGGAAAAGTTTAAATAGATAATGGAAAATTTTTTAATTAATGTTGGGAAAAATTTGGTTTTCTTATAAGTTGCAAAGGCGGTTAAAATAGCAACCTCAAGAAGAACTACATCGGCTCCCTTGGTATTTCTTATTAATAATCCATGGTACCTTACAGCCCAAAGGGACCCAAAATTATTCTGGGCAGAATATGGTGAGCTGAGACGACAAATATTTGGTTTAGAAATGATAGCTTCTGAGAATATGCCTAGCGAAGCAGTTGTCGGAGCAATAGGATCAGTAGCCAACAACAAGTATGCGGAAGGTTACCCTGGAAAAGCTAGGAGATATTATGGAGGTTGCGATTATGTAGACGTTGGAGAGCAAACTGCGATTGATAGGGCCAACATATTGTTTGGTGCCAGACATGCTAATGTCCAGCCACATTCCGGTACAAATGCAAACCAAGCTGTTTTCTTCGCATTAATGGATCCTGGCGATACCATTCTTAGCATGAACCTAGACCACGGTGGACATCTCAGCCATGGTTCTTCTGTAAATGCTATAGGACAAAATTACAACATTGTGAATTATGGTGTTGGCAGGGATGGATTTATTGATTATACAAGAGTTAGAGAGCTAGCTAAAAAAGTGAGACCACGGGTTATTATAGCTGGTGGCAGCGCCTATCCAAGAACTATAGATTTTGAAAAGTTTAGACAGATTGCAGATGAGGTTGATGCCTACCTAGTTGCTGATATTGCACATCCCGCAGGTTTGATTGCGGCAGGACTGCACCCTTCTCCAATAAATTTTGCGCATGTAACTACAACAACGACTCACAAAACTTTAAGAGGGCCTAGGGGAGGTATGGTTCTTTTGGGCAAGGACTATGATTTGACAGTGCATAAAAAGAATGATCCAAGATATCCCATGCCCATTCATAGAGCGATAGACACTGCAGTTTTCCCGGGCATGCAAGGCGGTCCTCTTGAGCACGTCATCCTTGCTAAGGCTATTGCATTTGGTGAATCTCTTAATGCAGATAGAACTGGCGTTAATCCTGATTTTGTACTATACCAAAAAAGTGTTATGGACAATGCATCTGCTCTTGCAAGGTTTTTATTGGAAAGAGGTTATACCTTATCAAGTGATGGAACGGATAATCATCTCGTATTACTAAAGAATCCAAGAGGCATGACTGGAAAATGTGCACAATATGCAACAGAATTAATTGGTATTACTACAAATAAAAATGCTGTGCCTGATGACACAGAAAAACCATGGATTAGCTCTGGATTAAGGTTGGGGACACCTACAATAACTACCAGAGGTATAGGAGAAGAAGGTACTTTATTGATTGCAGAATCCATTGATCAATTGTTTTCTAATACACGTGAAAGTGCCGACCATACTCCAATAGCGGATCAGGCGGTTGTTGCAAAATTGAAGCCTAGAATCGACGAAGTTTGTAGGCAATATCCGATTTATACTGGAAGACTTGCAATGTTTGAATTTATCATTAACGAATTGCGATTGCAGAGATAATTCTCCCACAACCTTTAAATAATCAGCTTTAATTTTTTTCTTAATGGAAGAAGAAGTAAAAAATAACTACATCAAGGCCGGAAAAATTTCAGCTGAAGCCCTGGAATACGGAAAATCCTTGATTAAGAAAGGAAACTCTCTGCTTGATGCAACTGAATTAATCGAGAAAAAGATATTAGAGCTCGGAGGCAGGCCGGCTTTTCCAGTGCAGTTCTCATGCAACGAGATTGCAGCCCATTTCTGCGCTGAAGATGATGACAAGACGATTTTTGGCGAGCAGGTTGTAAGCCTTGATTTAGGAGTTCATGTTGACGGGGCCATAGGCGACAATGCCTACACAATTGATTTGTCTGGAAGATATGATGAACTGGTCAAGGCAGCGCAAAAGGCCCTTGAGGAAGCGCTTAAAATAATAAATGTAGGCACTGAATTAAGGGAAATCGGAAAAGTAATTAATGACACCATCAGGGGGTATGGCTACAATCCTGTAAGAAATTTGTCCGGGCACGGGCTGAACTTATACAACATCCACGACAAGCCGACCATCCCCAATATAGATGACGGAAATAAAACAAAGCTGCAGAAAGGAATGGCTTTTGCAGTCGAGCCTTTTGCAACAACCGGCTCAGGAGTTGTTGTCGAAAAGGGATTGCCGGCTGTTTTCATGCTTGAGCATCCAAGAAATGTAAGGAGCCCTATAACAAGGGAGATATTAGGCGAAATAGCCTCTTATGACGGGCTGCCATTCGGTAAAAGATGGCTGACAAGAAAATTCGGGGCAAAAGCAAACTTTGCACTGAGAGAATTAATCCAGCTCGGAATGATACGCCTTTTTCCTCCCTTGGTTGAATCAAGCAAGGGCATTGTAACGCAGGCAGAGCATTCTGTTTTGATTGATGATGGGGGGGAAATAATTGTTTTAACTAAAGCCTAGTTCTCAAGATTTTTTCAAAGCTAGCTGCTGCATCCGTTGGTTTTGAAGCCTCTCTTATTAATTCGCCAAAAGTTTTTTGAGCGATGCCAGCATTTTTGGCTGCCGCAGTGTCTGCAACTAAGCCGTCAATGCTTGTTATAGGGTTATTTCCATTTTTAGCAGGTTTTGGTTCAGCAAACGATTTTAATTTAGGCTTTGTTGGCGGAGTGTAATCAAGCGCATTTATGGTAATGTCTAAAGGAGTTCCATGAATATATAAATCAGGCAAACCCTTCATTAATTCAACAATTTTATCATACATAAAATCTGGAACAACAACAACTCTTTTTGAACGTCTTTTCGCTGCATGCCATTCATATTCTTTAATCACCGATGGAAGGATTTTTTTCAAATTTTTTCCATTAAAAGTTTTTACTGCATTCATCGATCTAATGTCAACTATATAAGCTCCGTTTCCTGAGAACAGCAAAAATATCCCATGTTCGCCGTGCGATTTGGCAATGGCCTTAATTTTGCCCAAATAATCTGGAGTTTTAGTACGGTAAATGGATTTTACAACATAGTAGGCGACTGACATTATATTTTAGAAATTACATGCATTTATAAATTTACTTGCTTGAGCTTAATTTTTTGATAATTTCCATTATATTAATCATCTCCTCTTTCCCGCTCTTCATGTCCCTTAATTTAACTTTATTCTCTTCCATTTCTTTCCTGCCTATGAAAACAACGTATGGAATTCCCAAAGAATTTGCATATTCAAGATTCTTGCTCGGGCCCTTGTCCATCGAGTCAATGTCCGTGTTGATGCCTGCATCCCTTAGCTGCTGGGCTATTTGCATGCTTTCATTCAGTGTTTTTATGGGAATTATGTAAACATGGGTGTTTGTCTTCTGCCTTTTTTCCTGCTTTTCAGCTATTGCATCGTAAATCCTGTCAACGCCGAAGCTTACTCCGACTGCCGGATATGCCCCCTTTCCTAAAAATGCGCCTATCATGTTGTCGTATCTCCCCCCTGCGCACACAGCGCTTTTAACGCTGCTGCTCTTCAGGAAAGTCTCAATTACAGTACCTGTGTAGTAAGCCAAGCCTCTTGCCAGGGAAACGTCAAATTCAGGCTCAAACCCGAGGTTTTTCAAATATGCTGTTAACTGCCCTATTTCAGCCAGGCCCTGGGAATCTTTCAAAATTTTTTTTAGCTGCGATATTTTCCCCTCATTGGTGCCTTGGATATTTAAGATATCGAGAATTTTGCTGATTTTGCTGTCATCAATGCCCTGCTCCTTCAGCTCGTTCTTTACAACATTAAGCCCCAGTTTCTCAAGCTTGTCTATAGATAAAATAGCTGCCTCTTGCTTGGATTTCTCTATGCCGCAATAGTCGAGGGAGTCATTAAGCAATCTTCTGCTGTTGAACCTTATAATTACTTCCGTGCCCAGCTTCCGGAATGCAGCGTAAATAAGCGCAATGATCTCAGCGTCAGCTGCCATCGAGGATGAGCCGACAACATCAATATCGCATTGGGTGAACTGCCTGTACCTTGCTGTTGCAACCGGCCCGTCCCTGAAAACTTCTCCAATCTGGTACCTCTTGAAAGGCATTTTTATAGTCGGGTTCATTGCAATGTACCTGCACATCGGCACTGTCAAGTCATACCTTAATCCCAGTTCCCTGTTTCCCTGGTCTTTTAGCTTGAAAGTTTCTTTCAGGATTTCAGCCCCTCCTGCATACTTTGACGACAGGACATCGAACCTTTCAAGTATTGGGGTGTCCAACGGGGCATACCCATAAAGCTCAAAGGCTTCCTTCAGAGTATTGACTATCTTGTCCTTGAGTATCTTCTCTTCCGGCGAAGTGTCCCTTGTCCCTTTCGGTATCTGGAGCTCCATAATGAATCACGTTTTATTTTTGTTTAAATAATTAACTGATTTTATCTTCTGTCAATTACTGGCCCTAATGGAATTTCCTTGGCAAGCTTCTCGAGAATTAAAAAACCACCTACCGGAGCAATGACGGATAAGTCGCTAGACCTGATTTTTTCAACTATGCCCAGTCCAGTTTGGCGACGTGTTGCGCCGCTGTAAACGGTGTCAATGCACATTGAAGCATAACCCCTCCTGACCGCTTCCTCAACATCACCATTATATATCTGTACATCCATCAACAATCCCTTGACAAGGCCGCTCTTTGCCAAAAAAAGCCTTCCGCTGTATTCATATTTTGAAGCAATTCCGACAGTTGCTTTTGCCGGTTCCGTCGGTGACTTGCCCGTTTTTGACATGAGGCAGAGAGTGGGCCTTCCGAACTCCGCCCCGTCATCGTCCCAGTCATATGTGTTTACAACTGATAGTATATTGTTTGGATTTCTTAAAGTATATTCGTCAAAGAGGTCGTCACCCGTAATCCCTACTGCAAATTTGCCGACTCTTCGCTCGTCTTCGACAATGCGCGGAATGTCTTCTCCTCGCCTTAGTAAAACAGCAAGGCCGTCTTTTTCCAGCTTGGTTTCACTTACTTTTTTTGCAGTTTCCAAATCAAAACCGGCTTCTTTTAATACCTTCCAAGCATATCCTTTCAATCCGGAATTTTTCGGAACTACAACTACATTGACTTTTGCATCAAGCGCCTTCAATACGTCATAAAAATTTTCTCTGAACATTTCAATCACCTGAATGCCCTGTCTCCAAATTTGAGCCCGTCTATAAATGCCCTATAACCAGCATAGGCTGCCCCTGTCAAAGATGGTTTTTCTGCTGTAAACGCCTTATAGCCAAATTTTCTAATATATTCATCACCTTCTCGCAGGGCGATTTCAACAGCGCTTCTTGGATTATCAGCCCCGATTACAGGCAATCTTTCCCTTTTGTCAAAAAATTGGCCTGCCAGCCTATCAGCCCAGCCCCCAGTGCCCTTTAAGGCCACCATCGGGATTCCTAATTGGTATGCGACAACGAGCTCATTAAGAGTTCCAGAGCCGCCGCTTAATGCTATCAGGCAGTCCGATGAAGCTGATAAGACAAATTCCCTTCCCCCGCCTCTTTCCATTCCCGTGACTACGATGATGTCTGCATCTTTTTGGTAAATGCCTTTTCCTTTGCCGTAAGTGAACCCCATTGTCAATCCATTTTCTTTTTTTGCCCCTCTGCATGCGGCAGTTGACAAACTATCCAGGTCTTTTTCCGCTCCGAATACCAATATCGAGCCGCTTCTGGCTATCCACATTCCGACCTCTTCTGCCAATTCTTCCAGGTTTTTTTCGTAGTTTAAGTCCTGTGCAGAGCCCATTACTCCAATCTGCAATCTTCTCTCAGCTAAATTATTAATTTTCATCATTTCTCCGCATTTTATAGTCTGCCGACTAGATTAAATTAGGGCAGCAGGCGAGAATTGAACTCGCGCCTTACGAGCCACAGTCGCATATTCTGCCGTTGAAATACTGCTGCCAATTTAGTTTGCAAAATAGTCTGCCGACTATCGCCTAAACATCCTATTTTAAAAACAAGAATTCAACAGTTATGTATAGAGGTAGTTGTGCCCAAACAAATTTTCAAAAATGGTTTTGAAGAGCCGAAGCTAACTAAAACAGAATTAAGCTTACCGACAATGAAAACAACCAGCTCGCTTCATAAATATGGGAAATGCAGGCCTGTATATAAATTTTTTTATTTTAAAAGTAGGTTGACTAAATGTTGTAATTATTAACTACCTTTCCTTGCACGGTATCTTCCCCTTTTTTCAACTGCCTCAAGCCTTTTCAAAGTTTCACTGCTGTTGTTAGCTTCCTTTTTGTAAGCGTCCAAAGCGCATTTGAAGCAGCCTTCCCATATCCTGTAATGCTTTGACTCAAGCCCCTCTTTTAAAAGGTGCAAATCAACTGCCCTGTCCTCTGCCTTTTCGGAGAAAAATGATAATCCAAAGTCGATGAAATAAATTTCCTTGCTTAAAATCATGTTTGATGTTGTCAGGTCGCCGTGGATTATTGAGCTGTTGTGCAAAATTGCAACTTTTTTCCCGATTTCGCCGCACAGCTTTTTATAATCGGATTTCTCAAGAATGTCCTTGACCAACTTCCCGTTTATTTTTTCAATAACCAAGCTCTCTTTTTCGTCATTGCTTATCAATTTTGGAGCGGAAAAATCAATTGCCTCAAGTTTTTGCAGCACTTTAGCCTCTCTTCTTGTCCTTGAGCCTCTCAGCTTCTCATCAATTTCCTTTATCCTGTAAGACTTTGAGAATCTCTGCTTCAGAACATTGCCGTCTTCGAGAAATAATTTGGCTTCTGCTCCTTGTGCGATTAGTTTTTGTGGCATTATAAGTAAAAACAATATATTTGATTAATTTACCCAAAAAATTCTTCTTGCAACAAACGTTCCAAATAAGGGATGTTAACTGTCTGTACCCTGATTCCAGCATGGCTTAAAAAGCTTATTGCCATCTCAGGTAAACCAAAATATTCCAATTTTTGTTCCTCGCTTGAATTTAATACTCCACCTTTAGTTGGTGTAATTATTCCTCCTAAGCCCATTAGATAGTCTAGGTTTGCTTCAAGTTGCCTAATATGATCATGATCGGCCGGAGTCCAATTTTTTTCTTTAGAGTCTCGAACAAAATTAAAATCTTCCTTTGCCTTGCCATCCGAAATTCTGTATAATTCAAGCCACCTCCTTTGAAGATACGCGTATCTATATACGTCGTCAACTTCCACCAAAACATGAGCATCTTCTAATTGTCCCATTTTCAATAATCCGCTCTCTAAGATTTCCAGAAGAAATAAAGATTTGTTTTTAATGCTTTCCTAGAATATTAAAATAGCCCCGGGCAGATTCGAACTGCCGTCAGAGCCTTTCTTCAACATATAGTTGCCAGAGGGCCCTATCCTTGACCGCTAGATTCCGCGAGATTAATCTCCCTACGGGGCTATGGGTCTAAGCGGGGCATTATTTGCAAGAAAATGCTCTAATTTATTAGCCTTTTCCCCACTAAAGCCAATTTCCTTATGAAACATAGTAACCTGCTCAAATCCACTCAAATATAAACCATATAGGTTATTGCCTTTTTTCCTTGTCCAAGTATAAAGTGTCGGTTTAAATTTTAATTTTAACAGTGCATTTTTTATGTCTTCTATAAAAATTAAGGTAGCAGAATCTACACCTATTCTTGGGTACTTTTTGAATACTACGAATTTTCCATCAGTCGAAAATATCCCAGTTAAGAATGAAGCCGTCAGTTCTCTGGAATATAGAATCTTATTTGGTATTCGTAGCCTTCCAATTTTATAACCATCTGGAAAGCCATAAACTTTGGTTAACAATTCATAAACTATCCTGCTGCTAAAATATGCTTCTGTACTTGTTTTCCTGTCATTTAACCTAGCCCTAATGTGAAAAACTTTATACGTCAAATCTACAAAATGCTGAATTAGTGGCTTATCATCTTCTACTATCCCAATTCTCCAATTATGATTTTTAATTGCTTTTTGTCTTTGGTATAACCATCCGTCGCCCCAAACAATACCAATAAATAATGCCAAGTCCTTGTCTAAGTTCGGAATTTTTACCCTATTTGCAGAACCTTTAAGATAAAACAAATCATTATGTGTATACAACTCTAGTTTTAACTCTTTATTCATTATTTTCATCTTAACCAATCTCCAAAGTTTTTTGTTTTTCAAAGAGTTTGGAGTTCAATAAAAGGGAACGTTAAGCGAAACTGCGTAAAAGGATTTTGCTGTTAAGCGAAAGACTTAATTTGGCAATTTTGCGTGTTCTCTTTTTCAATTTCTAGAAGAAGAATGGGTTTAAATAGTTTAGGCAAGGATGTCCAGTGGTAGTACACTACTGGGCTGCTATGAGAATAAGAAAAAATATCCAGCTTTTAAAGCTTTTACTTCTGCTCAGCTGTCTCTGCTTCGACCTTGGCTTCCTGCGGCCTGTCCCTGTCCTCAAGCCCGACATACCTTATCTCGCAGACTTTTAACGGATATATCTTGTTTAAATTTTCCCTCATAAGCGACTGGAGCTTGTGGAGTATCAAATCATTGATCAGCTCGTCATAAGTCATCTTCTTTATCGTCTTTGAGAGGAAGCTTGCTATGCTGTTCCTCAGCCTGGCTGCAACAGAGCCCTTTACATCGGCTTTTGTGATGACAAGCGGCTTCACCCTTATGAAAACATTGTCTGCTGTGTCGCATGTGAATGAAATGTCCATCTTCTCGCTGTTTCTCCTGACAAACCTCTTAACAGAAGAGGGGATGATCTGGTAGCCTATTATCTTTGTCTTTGCCTTGTCGCCCTCAACCTCGACAACCTTGAAATGAATGTTGACGTTCTGCCTCTTGCTGTCGTTTGTGAGGTTCATGAGGCTGTGGCTCAATGTCTTTCCAAGCATTGCATTAGGGTCGTTGACAAGTGTCTCACCCAGAACTACGTGCTCAAACTGCTTTGGCGCTATGATAGGATACCACTGCCTTTTCTTTAGTTTTGCAACCTGTTCTGCCATTTTAATTGTTTTTGGGATAATATATTGATTTATAAAGGTTTATGTTTTTTGATATTTTTATTTTCAATCCGGCTTCGCCAATTTGTGCTCGGCTTCGCTGTCTGAATTTGCATGCGAGAACGCTCGCATGCTCGCGTTCAACTCACACGCTCAGCCTCGCCTATTGACTCATTAATTATTGTCGCTCCAAGCGACGGATTGAAAGTAAAAGAAAAATTCCCAAAATCAAACATCCAAATTTATAACTTCTTTCGCATGCATTTCAATAAACTTCCTTCTCGGCTCCACCTGGTCGCCCATCAGCAAAGTGAACATCTTGTCAGCCTCAACCGCGTCCTGCAAAGTAACCTGGAGTATTGTCCTGTTTCCGGGGTCCATCGTGGTTTCCCACAGCTGCTGGGGATTCATTTCACCCAATCCCTTGTATCTCTGCAGGTCCGCATCATCCCTTCCGATTTCAGCCAGCAGTTTGTTTAGCTCATCATCGCTATAGACATACTTTACAGCCTTTCCTTTTGCAACCTTGTAAAGCGGAGGCTGGGCAATGTAGACATAGCCTGCCTCTATCAGCGGCTGCATGTACCTAAAAAAGAAAGTGAGCAGCAAAGTCCTTATGTGGGAGCCGTCAACATCGGCATCTGTCATGATGAACAGCTTGTGATACCTTGTTTTTGCTATGTCAAATTCTTCACCTACATTTGTCCCCAAGGCCGTCACTAATGTAGTTATCTCCTCGTTCTCAAAGATTTTGTTCAGCCTTGCCTTTTCGACATTCAGGATTTTTCCTTTCAAGGGCAATACTGCTTGGAATTCCCTGTTCCTTCCCTGCTTGCAGCTTCCCCCTGCACTGTCGCCTTCCACAATAAAAAGTTCACATTTTGCAGGGTCTTTTTCAGAGCAGTCAGCAAGCTTGCCGGGCAATGAGCCGTGGTTCAGTGCACCTTTCCTTCTTGTCAGTTCCCTTGCCTTCTGGGCAGCTTCCCTTGCATGTGCTGCATTTATGCACTTGAAGATGATTGACTTTGCAACTGCCGGATTCTCCTCAAGGAAAGAGCCAAGGGAATCATTGACAATGGAATCAACAAGGCCCTTTATTTCAGAATTTCCGAGCTTGGTCTTGGTCTGGCCTTCGAACTGCGGCTCGGGAATCTTGATTGAAATGACAGCTGTCAGGCCTTCCCTTGTGTCCTCGCTTGTCAGCTTCATCCCTTTTATCTTGTTTTTCTCGACGTAATTGTTCATGACCCTTGTCAGGGCAGTCTTGAACCCGATCAAGTGGGTGCCCCCTTCATAAGTGTTTATCGTGTTTGCGAAAGAATAGACATTTTCCTGGTAGCCGTCGTTGTACTGCAAGGCGTATTCAAACTGTATCCCGTTTTTTGCCTTGTTTGCATATATTGTCTTGTGCAGTGGATTCTTGTTCTTGTTGAGGTGCTCCACAAAAGAGATTATTCCGCCATCGTACTGGAATTCGTTGCTCTTGCCGGCCCTTTCATCCGTGATTGTTATTTTTATTCCCTTGTTCAGGAATGCAAGCTCTCTCAGCCTGCTTGACAAAACATCGAAGCTGAACTCCGTTGCCGAGAAAATCTGCTCGTCAGGCAAAAACGTGACGCTGGTGCCCGTGTCTTTTAAGTCGACATTCCCTTTTATCTCAAGCTCGGTAACCGGCTTCCCATACTGGTACTTTTGCACATAGACTTTGCCGTTTCTTTTTACCTCGACAGCAAGCTCCTTTGACAATGCATTCGTTACAGAAATTCCCACTCCATGCAGTCCGCCGGAAACCTTGTATACTTTCTTGTCGAATTTGCCCCCGGCATGAAGCTTTGTCATGACAACTTCCACACCCGTCTTGTTCAATTTGGGGTGCATGTCAACCGGGATGCCCCTTCCGTTGTCGCTTATGGTTATGGAGCCGTCATCGTGCATCATGACAGAAATATTGGTGCAGAACCCTGCTAATGCCTCGTCAATTGAATTATCAACAGCCTCGTAAACAAGGTGGTGGACTCCTTTTGCATCTGTAGAGCCTATGTACATGGCCGGCCTTTTCCTCACAGCGCTCAAGCCGGCTAGAACCTGGATGTCTTTTGCATCGTAGCTTGAATCACTCTGAGGCGTACTTTGATGCATGTCTTGTGGTTGCTCCATTTTAGTTTTATGCCTAATTTTAGATTGTATGAAAATAAATTAAAATGCGGTCTATCGTCGGTAAAAAAGCCCTCAAATCATTAATTTTTAGAGCCATTAACTATATAAATCTTTCGTTCCCAAAATGCCTTTTTAAGGCTTAAAATGGCAGAATTCTAGCTTTTCAGCATATTTAAAAATGCTCAATCAAACAATTTATCCATGCCCAGTTCTCTTGATATATTCCTGAAATCATCCCTCATTTTTGACGAGAACAGGCTTGCAAACGGGCCTGTGAAGTCCTTTATCACAGTTATGCTCTGAGGCACCCCCATGTAGCGAATAGAAGATTCCATTACAATGTACCCTTTTTCAGCCAGCTCCCTGACCAGCTTGTCAACCAAAACAGGAGCTTTTCCAATGGCGCTTGGAATATTGCTGACTTTTTCCACTTTTAATACTCCCAAATTCAAGTCAAACTGCTGATGTAGCTTCATTTTAGTGCATATTCTCCAGGTATCCGTATTTTCTTTCTCCGTCAATTCCCTGCAATAGCTTCTCGCAGTCCCTGCACATGTAAGGGTCGCTGACAGCGCTCTTCATTATGAATGTCCCGCAATTGATGCACACATACCTGGCCATTTTAGACAGCCTCCTCGTAGCCTTTCATGAATGCCTCCTCAAAAGGGCTTAATTCATCGTCTTCCAGCATTGAATCCCTGACATCCCCTGCATAGAAATTTGTATCGTCGCTGTTCTCCTCGGAATTCCCGTACTCTTCTTTTGCCATTGCCGATCACCCCAATTTTAAATTTAGGCAAAGCAAATATAAATACTTATTGCATATATCATATATGATATATATTAAACTGTGTTTGTATATATGACAATATGTTCCACAATATCTATACTTCTTAATAACAATCTTTATATACCCATCCATTATCAAATAATAAAAATCGGGGTGGTAAATATTGATGTCAGAAAACTTATAAGCTTCGGGAAGGGCTCATATATCATTTCAATGCCCAAAAGCTGGATTGAAAAAAACAATCTCAAGAAAGGTGACTTGATTTCTGTGAGCGACGACGGCTTTGAGCTTGTGCTCAGCGCGAACCAGCAGGAAGAGAAGCAAGACGCAAGGGAAATACTGATTGATGCAAGGGGCAAAGAACTGGAATTTCTCAAAGTAGAGGTAGTTTCTTCGTATTTGAACGGCTACGACGCCATTAATATAGCATTTGACAGCAGCTACAAGGACGCCCCCAAAATAAAAGACATAATAAGGAACCTTTCGGGGCTGGAGATAATGGAGCAGACCTCTACAAGGCTTGTAGCAAAAAACCTGATAAACATCAATGAGATATCAATCAGCAATTTAATCAGGAGGATGGACATCATAACAAGGGCAATGATGGAAGATGCCATACTTTGCTACAAGGGGCATTGCAATTACGAAAGCATACACAACCGGGATTTTGACGTAAACAGGCTTTATTTCCTTGGCTACAGGGTCATAAAGAATGCCATGAAGAATCCGAGGATTGCGAAATCGCTTGGAATAGGGCAATGGGAGCTCCATTCAGACACTTTGATGATATTACGGCTCGAAAAAATAGCAGACAGCCAGAAAAGGATAGCAAGGCACGTATGCACTACAAGCCTTGACAGGCAAATTCTTGCCGAGCTTGACAAAGTGCATACAGACATAAGCGAGGCCTACAATGACGTGATGAAATCGTTCTACAACCGCGACAAGCAAATTGCTTTCCGCATAGAGGTGACAAACAAGGACCGGATTGCAGCATGCAACAAGCTCCTGGAGAAATACACCGAAGGAAAAACAAAGGCCAGGAACCACAGCCAGGCTGCTGTCGCGCAGATAATAGAAAACCTGAAGGCGATATCGTCAGCAGTCAAGAACATAGGGAGGATTGTGCTTTGCTATGAGTGATGATATTAACTACATTTTCACTATAGGGGTATATGACCAGGTAGTTGCTCCATGGTGGAAATTCCTAACCTTAGAAGGTTCATCTTTTTTATGTGAGCTATCATCATAAGCATGTGCGTTCACTAACATATAGTTTGCTCTTTTCTGTCCACCATGTCTTAAATTTTTGATTTCCCTATAAGGAATTTTTGGCATACTTTGAGGCTCTTCATTTTTAAATTTTCTAGAAAATCTTGGGATTACACTTTCAGAATTGGCATATTCAAGCATCGTTTGAATTGCTGAGCCACTCAATGCTTGCAAGGTTTTTGGATTGACATAAGCTGGATCTTCTTGGATTTCAAGTTGCAAAGTAAATTTATATTTGCGAGAAGAATACATTACATAAAAATTGCCTTTACTATAAAAAATAGGTCTTTTCCTGTTGCCAAAATGTGATAAAAATTCAGCAACAATTGGCTGATTATCCAGTTCAACATCTTCTTTCAAAGTTTCTGGATTCACAATATGCCCATAAACAATTTTACCAATCCTAAAAGTGCCCTTAAATTTGCCTGAATCAACTTCAATATAAAGAGTATTTTCAACGTTTAATGCCCTTATGGCCTCACTTTGCACATTAGAGAGTATCCAATCAAGTCCAGAAATACCTGTGTGATGATTGCCGTTTAGCATTGGGATTTCAGGCCTATAATTCCTTAAGTGAGACCTAAAGCCAACCTTACGTGAACTCTTTCTTCTCCTATAAGTTCTATCAGGTCTTTTTGTATAATAAGTGCTTGCTTTGCCAAATGCATATTTTGGGCTTTTTCTTTTTGGCACAAAATCGGCAGTTCTTGTAATACCTCTTAAAAGCATTGTATCAATGGTTTTTCTAGCATCAGGTTTTTCTGATTGAGGAACAGATTGAATATCTCCTTTAGTTTCTAAAATAAGATCGAAATGGAAATCCGAAGCTGGAAAATCTTCTGGCATGTGATTTTCCATCAATGCCTCCAAATCGCCTTCGATTAAACTTGGTAAAGACATATTCTTAAGTATCTAAATTCAATATTTAAACCTTTCGTTATTTACTATTTAATAGTAATAAATTCAATACCCTTCAAACACAATCTTTTTATTGTTTTTTTCAAGAACCGTAGTTGTTTTATTTGATTTCCTTACTTCTCCAACAATATCTCCGTCTTTTGCAATCTGCAGAATATCATCAGCGTCTTCCTTGCCGCAAACAACAAAAAATCCCATGCCCATGTTGAATGTGGAATACATCTGCTCGTCTGTAAATCCGGATTCTTTCTGCATTAAATCAAAGATCGGCTGCGGCTTTAATGGGCTGTTTATCCTGAATTCAACATTTTCCTTTGCCCTGTTCAAATTCTTTAGCCCGTAGCCAGTATTGTTAAATCCGGCAACATCAAACTGCTTTGATATTTTTGCCATTGCTTCAATGTAGATTTTAGTAGGTTCGAGAAGTATTTTTCCAATTGTGGAGCCGTCAAACTTGTCGTCCAAGGAAAACCTGCCTTTGTACTTTCTCCTAAAATCTGCTCTTGTCTCAAAGTCTCCTTTCAGCAGATTAAGCCTTAAGTCAGTATACCCATTTGAGTGTGGGCCTGAACTTTTCAATGCGATTATTTTCTGCCCGGGCTTTATCCTGTTTTTTTGGAATCTTTTTTTCTCAATGAAGCCTATCATGCAGCCTGCTATGTCAAAGCCATAGCCATTTGCCGATGATATAATCTCATCCGCGGAAGCTGTCTCGCCTTTGCCGAAATTAATCCTGACGGAATTCCTCAGTATTTTGGATGCATCGCATTGCTGCAGCCCCTTTACCACCCCTTTTATTATTTCCCCTGTTATTTTTTGCTCCTGCACCCTGGTTTGGCATGCAAGGTAATCCATGAACAAAAACGGGCTTGCATTTCCCAAGGTCGCCAAATCATTTGCAGACATTGCAACGCAGTCAATTCCTATGGTATCAAATGTCCGCATCGCCTCTGCAATTATAACTTTTGTCCCGACTCCGTCAATGGCAGTAGCAATATAGTGCCTTGGAAAAACCTCATTATTTTCAAAAACCTCGGCAAACATGCCTCTGCTCTGCTGCAGCATGCTTGGTTTCAAAGAAGAAGGTATTGCTTTCTTTATGGCATCAACAGCTTTCGATTCACGCTCTTGATAGCTTGGCTCCATAATAAAATGATAAAAAAGGAGGTTTATAAAGGTTTTCAGGACTGACCGCGCTGCGCTTCCGCGACTTGAAAATCCATTCTCATGCATTGGCTGCATTTATTTGCGGCTCTGCTTATTTGGCTTTCGTCATTGAGTTGCTTAACCAAGTCACGCACGGGCCTTAGACTGTCGAGTGTGAGCTTTCCATTGCTTCTTTCAGCAAGGTCTTGCAGCTGGCCATCATCATAGTCTTTCAGGAAAGGGCTGTGCAGCGGCTTATTTTTTTTACTGCCCCTGTACATTTTCAAGCAGTAAGTTTGGGTATGCTCATAAGAAGAGTCACCCCTTATCACGTCATGGCCCCAATAAAACATCACTGCGCTTACATTTCTGGCTATATCCGGGTTATTTACATTTACGGCTTGCACTTCGTGCCTGAGAATGCCCTGCCTAAGATTTTCCGGCACTTCTATCATGCCAAGAACATATTCCAGCATAAACCTAAATCCCCATTATATTGTACCCTGCATCAACGTAAATCACCTGCCCGGTGATTGCCTTTGACAGGTCGCTGCACAAAAACAATGCGCAGTCCCCGACTTCGTCTGCGGTGATTATCCTTTTCAGGGGGGCTTTGGCGACATAGTTGAGCATCATCTCGGGGAAATTTGCGATGCCGGAAGCGGCCAAAGTCGCTATGGGGCCTGCAGATATCGCATTCACTCTTATCTGCTTCTCCCCCATGTCCACTGCAAGGTACCTTACGCATGATTCCAAAGCTGCCTTTGCAACTCCCATGATATTGTAGCCGGGAACTGCCTTCTCGCTTCCAAGATAAGTCATGGCAATTATGGAGCCGTGGCTTTTGAGCATTGGGGAAGCCCTCCTTGTCAGCTCCACCAGTGAGTAAGCGCTGACCTCATGGGCAACCTGATAGCCTCTCTTGTCGACATTCATGAACTTGCCCTGCAAATGCTCCCTTTTTGCAAAAGCAATGCTATGAATGAGAAAATCAATCTCTCCAAATTCCTCCTGCACCTTTTTGAAGAAAGCGTCCATTGAAGCGTCGTCAACCACGTCGCATTTTTCATAGATTGGGTTGTTCAGCTCCTTCATCAGGGGTATGAACAGTTGTTCCACTCTTTCCTGGTAGCCTGCTGCAATCCTGCAGCCGGCGTCATTCAGCCTTTTTGCTATGTGCCATGCAATGCTCTTGTCGTTTGCTATGCCGAAGACTATTGCTTTTTTGCCCTCAAGATTGATTGAAATTCCTTTCATGTTGCTTTTCCTCCTTAATTTAAGCCTGTTGAAATTACGCCTAAAAAATAACTTCGCTTTATAAACCTTGCTGAGCAGCCACATCTTAAATGTAGTTTTTTGCATTTTATCTGGTTAGTATTGTGCCAACAGCCTGCACTATCGGATTTTTCTGCTTATGGGTTGCATACTTTGTGTATTTCATCACTCCTTTTTTTCTTTCTATGAATGAAAGGGCATTTTGGCAGGGATTTGACCTGAGCAATTCCTCTTTTTCTGTAAGGTAAACGGTGTAACCTCCAAAATCATCCCATTTTTTTGTGAAATCCATTATAAAGTCAACACCTTCTTTTTCTTTTTCGGCGTCATGCAGCAGAGTATAATCTCCTGCCTCAAATTTTCTTATTTCATATTTCAGCCCGTAATTTTTAATGCCTGTTATTGCCCTGGCAATTTGGCCAAAGTACCGTCCGTTCAGGAAAGAGCTGATCTCTTTTAAGCTTGTCGTTGAGTACTTGTATTTGTACGGGTGAAATTTTGCTTTGTAATTGCAATTTTCCAGTTTTTTCTGCAGCAGTGAAAGCACCGCCTTCTGGAAAAAATTGCCGAGCCTTATATTTCTTGGCTCTTGGCCGCTATAAGCCCTTGCTGCGCTTTTCAGGATGCCCTTGTCCAGGTATATTGTGTTAACGGCCATAAAACCACCCCCCTAATGTCAGCCTTCGCCTTTTCCCCATCACTTCTTCCACGGCATGCAGTGATTTTCTCGATACTTTGAAGCAAGCAAAAGAGTTTAGAGCCGGGCTGATGCTTTTTACAGGCTTTTTTGGGCTTTTTATGTCATAAAGCTGCAGCCTTCCGCCGTCCTTTGCAGCAAGGGTAGAAAGATAAAATATGTAGGCAATGCTTCTTCCTTCAACAAGGTCATCATGGAAAAGCAGGTAATCCCCCTGATCATAGGCGTGCGCCTGCAGGTCAATTTTCCCGGATAAGTTTTCTCCTGTAAGAGTTTCCATTAAAATAACAAACTCGTTTGAGGATATGAGCTTGTGGAACTCACTTATAACCCTGCTTTTTGACAAAGCCAAATCTTTTGTATGGGAAAGGGAAAACAGGTCCTTGCCTATCCTCTCAAATTTTTCCCTTGATACTGCTTTCTTTAACTCCAGAAATTTGCCTTTTCTGAAAAAATCCTGCAAAACGAAGCTGGGATATGGCTTTGCCTCAATGAACCGGCTTCTTATTCTGCCGGCTTGCCTTTCACCGAGGTATTTTTTATTGAGCCATCCCTTAAGCATAAATTTTGATTCTTCCGTTATATATATAAAGCATTTGTAAATTTATATACCCTGAACGGGCAATACCACCAAGAATCATGATTACTAGGAAACCTCCCCTGAAAAAATCGCTCACAGGATTTGAGATAGAGCTGTTTACCATAAACAAGAACGGATTCATAGTCAACGGCGCAGACCTACTGCTGAAGAAAGCCAAGAGGGAAACAATCAAGAAGGAATGCGCGGGCAACTTAATAGAAATTGCAAGCTATCCGAATGAGATGATCCCGCACACGATGGAAAACCTGCTCATGGAGATGGAGTACCTGATTTCTGCAGCAATCGAGGAGGATATTCTTCTGTGCCCCCTCGGAGCTTATCCCGGAAAATTCAACCCCTTCATGAGGGAAGACAGGCCTTACAAGATAAAGGAGTCTATTTTTGGCAAGAACAAGTTCAGGATTGCCGGAAGATGTGCGGGATTTCATTGCCACTATACTCTGCCAAGAGGCATTTTTGACACAGAAATGAGGGTCTTGAAAATGCTAATACGCTCAAAGATAAAGGACAGCCTTGTGAACAGCTATAACTTCCTTGTAGCTGCTGACCCTGCCCTTACAACACTTATGCAGTCATCCCCATTTTACCAGGGACAGCATCTTGGAAAAGATTCCCGGATGATAATGTATCGGGGAGGCGAGCCTCTCGGCAGGAACGGCCTTTATAACAATCTTGAAGAATTTGGCGGCCTGCCGCCGTACAAGCTCACAGGGCTCGATATAATCGACATAATCTCGACCAGGTATGAGAAATGGAAGTCCTACATCAAGAGCCTTGGCCTGAATGTAAAAGTGCTTTCCCTTTACGGCTCAATGCTTGACACAACGTGGAACCCTGTGAAAATAAACCCAAACGGCACGCTTGAGCAGAGAGGAATGGACATAAACCACCCGGTCTATATAGTGGGGGTGGGCATCATCATCAAGTCTATCCTCAAGAAGCTGCAGGAGGAATATTATGCCGTTGTTCCGTCAGACATTGGAATAAAAGAGCCTTTCAAGGTTGAAGGGGATGTGGTTTATATTCCCCCCTATCCTTATGTCAGAAATGAACTGCAGAAGCTTTCAGCATACAAGGGGCTTGACAGCGATGAGATGCTGGATTACTGCAGGAGGTTCCTCAAGTTTGCCCAGTCAATAATGCCGAAAGAAACTTTAAAGCTGGTTGAGCCATTCAAGCTCATGCTCAGCAAGAGAAAGACGGTGTCTGATGAAATCCTTGATTATGCAAAAAAGAAGGGCTTCAGGAAGAACACTGAGCTTTCAAACAAGCTTGCTGCAGAAATAGCGCTTGAGCATTCAGAAAGGCTGCTTAAGGAGATAATTGTAACCAGGAAGATGATAGGGAGCTTGCTTTAAAAGCGCATTAAATTTGCCGGCATTTGGAAAAAATGGCCAAAGTAAATTTTTCAAAGATGTTTTTTGACAAAGGCAGGCTGGTTGAGCCTGATGCAATTCAAAATACAAAGCCCAGAATACGCTTGCCCAGGATATTTTTCGACCGAGAGAACTTTGAAGCATACGAAACAATATTCTCAAACGTCATGATCATAGACGCGCACACCCATATTGGCCGCGACAGGGACGGGCACGGCGTTGACGAGCATAATTTTATACGCCAAATGAAGATGTCCCATATCAATAAAGCTGTTGTTTTCCCGCTAAACGAGCCTAATGACATTAATTTTTCGAAATCTAATGACAGGGTCCACAATTTCTACAAGAATTTCCCAAAATACATAATTCCGTTCTTCAGGCTAAATCCCGGGAAAAAATGGAAAAAAGAGTGCCAAAAGAGGCTGCTGCAGGGATTCATGGGCATAAAGCTGCATCCAAGAAGCCAGGATTTTGGAATTGCATCCCGCCAAGTTATGAAAATTTATGAAAAAGCTGAAAAAAACCGGCTTCCCGTGCTAATTCACACGGGATTCGGGCTTGACAACATAGCTCATGACATAAAAAAAGTGGTTGACACATTTCCAAAATTAAGGCTGATTTTGGGGCATAGCGCTTTTGTAGACTTTGAGGCTACAATAAAGGTTGCCGGAAAAAGGGATAATGTTTTGTTTGACACCTCGACTTTGAGGGTATTCAGCCTCATGAACCTGCTAAACTCCCTGGACCACACTAAAATTGTCTTCGGCTCAGACGTGCCCTATTACGATTTTGACCTGGCGCTGGAGATGCTAGTTGACACTGCAATAATATGCAATAAAAACCCGAACCAGATCAGGGCCATACTGGGGGGAAATATAATGAAGTGGTTTAAATGAAAACTATCGGCATGATTTATAGCGATAATGATGGATTGTTTGTTAAATCCCCCTTCAAACGCAGGTACACCTATAGCTCTTACAAAAAATTTTCGGAAATAGGGCAAAGGCATGGTTTCAAAACAGTCATTGCCAGGCCCGAATGGTACACGAACAGGAAATTCTCTTTATGCTGGAATCTGCTAACAAGCAAGATAGAGAAAGATATTCAAGTTGATTTTGTCCTTGACAGGTGCATAAGCCTCAGCATGAAGCATCATAAGTTCATGAAAAATTTGAGGAAAAAAATAAAAAAACAGCTGATATTGATGAATGACCCGTATATTGAAAATGTTTGCACAGATAAATATCTTACTTACAGGCTCTTTGGCAATTATCTGCCAAAAACATTTTTTTCTTTGAAGGATTTGAGAAAAATAAAAACCGGCTTAGTGGTGCTTAAGCCGCGCTTTGGGTCTGGCGGCAGGGGAATCCAGATAAGGGAAAAGGGAGCAATCAAAAAATTAAAGAAGGATTATCTGCTCCAGGAGTTTATAGACACTTCCCGCGGTGTAAAAGGGCTGTTTCCATCTGTTCATGACCTCAGGGTTCTTGTCTTAAATGGCAAAATAATAGATTTTTATGTAAGGGCGCCAAGGAAGGGGCTGATAAGCAACGTCCATTTGGGCGGCAGGGTTGTCAGGGTCAGGGGATTCATACCTAAGAAGGTTGAAAGCATAGCCCTCAAAGTAGATAAAAAATTCAGCAAATTCAGGCCCCGGCTCTACTCAATTGATTTTTTGCTGGATAAGGGCCAAAAACCATTTGTTACTGAATTAAATTCGCAGGTGGGCTTTGACATCTACTATCAATTCAAGGGCCAGGCCAAAATTTATGAAAAAATATGCGAAAGCATAATAAGCTCTATAGCAGGGGTGGTTTAAATGAGGGTGCTTGAAAGGCTTGATACTCTGGGTTTTTCGCGTTTTAAAGGGCTGATTGACATAATAATGCCGAAAAAAGAGAGAAGGCAAAGCAAGATTATCATCAGTTATATCAGGATCCATACGCAGCTGAACAATGCCTTTAATATGCTTAGCAAAGACAGGTGCAGGCATGCGTTTGAATACCTATCCCTGGCAAAAAAATTCATCAGGCAGTTAAAATTCGAGGAAGAAAAGCTTTACCTTAACAGGATTCTTAAGATTCTGAACGAGCTGCTGAAAAACAAAGAAAGAATAATCGCGGGGATAAGGAAGGAAGAAGCTTCGGACCCATTCCATATCAAAACCTTCCTGCTTCTGGCCCAGAACATATGCATACTGAGGATTCTTAAGATTAATAAAGATTGAATAATGATATTAAGCAAAAAATTTAACAATACATCTCATTTTTATGCCGCTATGGTGCAAGGCCTTGCTTCGTCAATAGAATTCCAGATGAGCCTGCTGCTTTTTGTGGCCCTTGCAGGCTATCTTCTTGCGGCAAGAATAAATCAGTCAGCTGTTATTGGAGAGATTCTAGTTGGTTTATTGATTGGTCCAAGTTTATTGGGATTAATAACCTATACGGACTTTGTTGCAAGCGTTGCGCATCTGGGAGCAGTAATCTTATTGTTTGTCATAGGCCTGGAGTTCAAGCTGAAGGACATTTTCAATGTAAGGTACAGCATTATTGCATTGGCTGGTGTTGTGGTCCCTTGGATAGGGGGATTTTATCTTGCAAAGCTGTTTGGCTATGAATTCGGCAGCGCAGTCTTTGTAGGAACTGCATTGACAGCAACAAGCATAGCGATAACTGCGAATGTCCTTAGGGAGATGGGAAAATTGCAGACAGAAGCAGCCAGGGCCATTATCGGCGCTGCAGTGATTGATGATGTCTTGAGCCTTCTGGCTCTTTCAGTTTCAGAACAGATGGTTGCAGGCACTCTTTCATTAACAGGCACTTCCTTGGTTGTGTTCAATGCGCTTGCATTCTTGGTTATCGGCGCCTTTGTTGGAAGCAGATTCCTGAGCAGGATTGTGGCAAAGATGGACCAGACCAAAATTGCAAAAAAATTTCCGGAATTTGTGTTTATATTTGCCATGATGATAGCTTTCCTCTATGCCATGGTGGCTGAGCTGATTCACTTGTCTGCAATTGTGGGCTCGTTCATTGCCGGAGTTTCCCTTGGCAGCGTTGTCTTGAGGCACAGCAAGGATTACAGGGAAGGGGCCGAATACCTCCACATCATCTTTGCATCCATCTTCTTTGTCTCGCTTGGCATTTTGGCTGATTTCAAGGCTTTGACTCCAAGCGTGATATGGTTTTTGCTTGCCCTTACGATTGTTGCTGTATTGACGAAAGTGATTGGCTGCTACATACCGGCAAAACTGCAAGGCATGTCCCATCAAGACAGCTTTGTTGTAGGCTTTGGAATGTCTCCAAGAGGGGAAGTTGCGATGATAGTTGCGCTGCTTGGCCTCAACGCAGGGCTTATAGGGCAGGATATTTATGTTTCCCTTGTGCTGATGAGCCTGCTCACAACCGTACTTACACCAATTGTTTTGAGAAATTGGCTGTATAAGAAAGACTTTCTTGGCTTTCTGAAAAGGAAAAGGATTACATTGCAATAAATCAGCCAATAATTTTCCCTATTAAATAAACTGCTAAAATTCCCAAGGTGTTTAGCGTGTAGGACATTACCGCGAATGCCTTTGTTGATATGATTTTTGAGGCAGCAAGCATTGTAACCCCTATCTCGTCCGGCAAGGGTGAGGCAATTACCAGGCCACCTACAACCGGCAGACAATACTGTTTAATCTTGCCAGGGAGCCTTCCATTAAAATACCTTACAATGCTTTCTTTTGACAGCTTTCTTATTTCATCGGCAAATGAATGCCTTATGAAGCTGAAAATGAATAAATCGCTTATTAATGCGCCTATTCCTCCAATAACGCTTGCCAAGTATATATTCTGTTGCTCTGCCAATATGAGAAAGATCGCTGTTGCAGGCCCTGCTGTAAAACCGTAGGAAAACATCATTCCAGCCGCGAAAGTGCCTGAGTAGCCTAAAGACACTATGAAGTCATGAAAATGGCTGAATTCGTTGCTGTAGAAGATAATGTAAGCTACAAGAAATGTAATGAATAACAGCAAAAACTTCGGATATCTCTCTAAATACCTGAATGGATGGATAATTCTAAGCCTTGGATAGTACATGAGAAAAGCTAGTATAATAACTAGTATATAAATATTTCTTTTTATATACTGGTATAGGGAAAGGTATATTAATCAGATGTAATATTTATCAAGTGGATCATAAGGTTTGCAAGTCCGCACTTGTCCTCTGCAGCATGGGATAGAGGTATGGCTAGGAGTAGAATTAAAAGTGTTAAAAATAACTTTTTTGATTTCATAGAGAACACACCTCATTAGAATTTTTATCTTAAGTACTAAGCTTTTTCGAAACAAGAATTTATGCCCTATAAATTATGTGGTCTTTACTTCTGTATGGAATTGTGAAATGAAAAGAAGTTCCTTTTCCTAATTCAGTTTCAGACCAAATTCTACCTCCATTTATTTCAACAAATTCTTTAACTGCCCATAAACCAATTCCATGTTTCATCTCGCTATCAGTTTTTGTTGTAACCCCACTTTCAAATAATCTACTTTGCACATCAGGAATTATTCCAAATCCATTATCTCTTACAGTAATTATCATTTCCGTATTTTCTTTGTCAACTTTACTGGTAATTGTAAAATACCGATTAAAATTCGGGTCCCTTAATCTTCCATAAACATCATTATCTGGGTTAAGGGTATGTTGCTGAATATTTTTTATAAGAGGTAACACAACATTTCCAAAATAATCTACTCTTGTTTCAATAGTTTCAAGCTGTGGTTTATGAAAATGTAAACTAGTTTTTGTTCTCCTTTGGGAAAATTGGGAGCTCCAAAATGCCTCTACATCCTCTTTTAAATTATAAACGTCTCTTTGAAAATTTCTAGCAAATTTCAGATTATGTGTATAAAAAGCTAAACCATAGAGGATATCAATTTCTTCTAAAAACCTTTGCCTTTCTTCTGAAACATTTCCTAATTGCAAAACATTTTCAGTAGCTGGAAGGTAAAGGGATAATGTTCTAAGTCTGTGAACAAGGTCCCTAGAAGATTTTTTCATCCCCTTCTCAATTTCTTCTGGTTTATCCTTCTTTACGCATAAGGCTACCAAATCTTCTAAAGTTGCTAAAACTAATCTTCCAGTAGAACCTAAATTTTGAACATAAGCTCTTTGATGGATTGTAGGCAATTCTCCAAAATCTCCTCTTTCCTCACCATTAAAATACCAAACTCCAAGTGTAGCAGCATTAATATCTCCCCTTAATTCATGTTCTATGACAAATAAGGTATCTATTTTAGATTTCCGTCCTAAAGTCCTAATTCCTTTAAATTTCTCTAATACAGATTTCTCATCGAATTGAACACCATAATCTGTCATAGTATAAGGATAAGATTGCGTATTATAAATGTTACTATTTAAGAGTAAATAAAATAATTACCGAAGTCGCCGGCTTGTGTTACAGCTGTTCTATCTCTTGCCTTAATCCTAGTTTGCCCCTAAGGTTAAATCCTTTCGGAATGATTTGTTAAGCATGATTTTTAAATTAATGCAAAAATTTTTGAGAATAGAATACATGAAATAAATGATGCTAGAGGAAAATCTAATTTTTAATCTTCAGCCTTTTGCTTCTTGGCAGCAGTTTTTTCTGCTTCTCAAGCAGCTGCTCTTCCAGCCTTTTGATCTCTTTTTCATAATATCCGGCCAGCTCAGAATTTCCTTCGCTCAATGCCCTTTGCAGCTTTACATTCCTGTGGATGCCAATTTGCTTTTTCATGCTCTCAATGCCTTTTTTATATTTTTTCTTGCTCATCTTAAAAGGCTTCTAACTTCGCTCAGCAAATTTTTAGCTACAGATAACAATTTTGAAATGTCCTCTTTTGATATTATTCCGCTTTCAATTATTTTTGTGTTTTCTCTTTCCTCGCTGTAGACCCTGTAAAGCTCTTCAATTTTGTCCTGCGAAAATTTATTGTCCCTTAAATCAGAAAATAGTGAGCTCTTTGAGTACAATTTGCCGTTTAGCATCAGCTTTATCATCAGCAGGCCCCTAATCCTCAGCATTAAAGAATAAATAAGGCTTCCTATCTCAAAATCCATGCCTATTCCCTTTTCATTCAGCTCCAGGACATACGCGGAGTTATCAATAAACCATTTAGTATTCTTTCTTGTGAATTTGTATCCTTTGTATTTTTCCAGCAAATCAGGATTAATTATGGTTTTTGCCTCTTTTATTATGGGAAGCACCAAAACAGCATTTTTCCTCAATGTGCTTTCAAGCTCGGCTATAGTTGTGGAAACAGTCGAGTAGCCATGAATCTTGTCTGCAATTTTTAGCTTTGCATTGGAAATCACCAAGACATCCACGTCCGAATTTATAGTATGCTCGTTTCTTGCATAAGAGCCGTATAGATAAATGCCCAGTATATTTTCCAGATATGGCTTTAGAATCTCCAGTATTTCTATTTTTAGATCTTCAAAAGTCTTGGGCCCCAATATAAACTGTATTCTTTTGCCTATATACTCTTTTGGAAGCACCACGTGGCCACCATTGCCGAATCTCTGAACTATCTTTTCCCCTATCATGTATATACGTATATACAAACTTGTATATAAAACTTTCCATTACTAATACATTGTCAAAGTTTAAGCTCTTTCTTCCACAACCCGCAAATCTCTTCTGCCTTTTTCTCTGCAATCCCGGTGTACTTCTCAGGATTGTTTATTATCTCAAGCTGCTTTTTGCTGAACCTTTTCAGGAATGGCTGTATTGACTTGTCTTCTTTCACAAGCTGTATCAATGGCTTTTTTGTCAGCTGCGATTCAAGCGTCTTTTCCCTCACGTATTCATGCGCATCAGGATGGCCGTTGGCAGCCAAAAGAATGTAAAGCGGCTCCGCGACTATCATCTTCTTGGTCATGTCAAAATTCCTCTTTATGTTATCCTTGTCAACCACGAGGCTTGACATCACCTTTTCCAGCCTTGCTATGGAAATGTAAAATCCCGCAAGCATTTCCGGAATGAACCTCATGGACGCTGAATTAGTCAAATCCCTTTGATGCTCTGAAAGCTGGTCCATGTACATAGTTGTCATTCTTGGCATGAACTCCTTCCACATGCTCTTGACATTCTCGAAGTTTATTGGATTTCTTTTCTGCGGCATTGTTGATGAGCCGACTTGCCTCGCCTCGAAGTATTCCCCGACCTCTGCAATCTCATTCCTTTGGAGATGCCTCATGTCATCCGCAAGGTTTGCCAAAACGCCAAAGGCAGAGATAACGCTGTTCAGGAAATCAACAAAAAATTCAGCCTCCACTACCTGTGTTGATGCCGGTGAAGGTTTCAGGTCCATCTCCTGAAGAACCTCTTTCTCAAATTTGACAGGCTCATTAAAGAACAATGATGATGCATTGTATGCTCCAACTGCCCCTGACATCTTGCCCCTTAGGTTATTGGCTGTTTTCTTCACCCTTAAAATTGACGAGCCGAGCCGGCTTACATACTGCGCTATTGCAAAGCCGAAAGTTATCGGCTCTGCATGCTGGCCGTGGGTTCTTCCAATCTGGACAGTGGATTTTTCCCTTAATGCAAGATTGATTAGAGTTGACTGGAGATTGAGCAGCTCCGGAAGCAGGACATTGTTTGCAAAGTCCTTGTACCTTGCAGCATCTGCTGTCGCTATTATGTCATAGCTTGTGGACGTGAAATGCACAAAAGGCTTTGCCTCTTCGCTTACCTTGTTCCTTATGCAGTTTGCCAGCGCCCTTATATTGTGCTTTATCCTGTCTTCCTCTGCATAGACCTGCTCTGGAGTCACCTGCCTGCATGCATTTTCAACCTCGCCAGCTGCCTTTTGCGGGCATATCCTGTTTTTTGCAAGGACCCTGGTAAGGGCGCATTCCACCTTAAGGGCGTATTTTATGAATGCTGCCTCTGAAAGGTATGGCTGCAGCTTTTCGTATATCTTTTTGTTCCTGCCGTAGTACCTGAAGTCAAGCGGGCTTATTGCGTCGAATAGGCTTATTTTTTCAGGCACGAGATAAGGGCCTTCAATTCTTTTGTCGATGTTTATTATCCCCAGGATGTTTTTTGTCAGCTCGCTTTCAAGGTTAAGTACAATCACTTTCCTGTTTTTTTCGTCAACTTCCTTTACAATGCCGTTCTTCTTGAAAACCTGTATGCATGCATGCACCTTTGCAGGAGAGCATTTTATTCTTTCGGCTATCTGCCTTATGTGCAGCCTTTCCTTCGCCAGCAATTCAAGTATCTGTATGTTGATTTTTGTGAAGATATTGGGCAAGTCTTCCATTTTGGTTTAATGGTTAAATTCTTGTTTTTTCAATCCGCGGCTTCGCCGCCTTGTTCAGTGCTCGGCTTTCGCCTTCTGCCATTGGCTCAAGCCTCGCTTATTATTCATTAATTCAATCAAAAACTCTATACTAGGAAAATCGTTCATTATTTATAAACTTTTCTATTTTAAAAGAGAAAATGTTCGTTATGCCTTAACTAGCACCCTGCACTTGGCAGGAATTGATATTCATTTCATGTATTCCAGCATCTTCTTGTGGACTTTGCTGTTTGAGATGATATACTTCCTTTCTTCAAAGTTCCATTTTTTTCCTTTTAGGTCCGTTATTTTGCCGCCGGCTTCCTCTACCATCAAGAAACCGGCGGCAACATCCCATTCCTGCGTGGACATGACGACATAGCTCTCGCAGCTCCCTGAGGCAACCATCAGGAGGTTGAAGATAGCTGAGCCGAAATTCCTGATGTCTATTGTTTTATGCACGAATTTGGACAGGAATCCTATTTTTTCTCCTCTGTTGGCGTAAGAGAACTCAATCAAAACAAAAGCGTGCTCAAGGCCTTTTTTGCCTGACACCTTTATTCTTTTGCCGTTGAGAAATGCGCCTTTCCCCCTCTCCGCAATTGCCGTAATCTTAAGGACGGGAAAATGAAGCGCGCCCAAGACAACTTCGTTTTTGTATTCGAGCGCAATTGAAGTCCCGAAAATTGGTATTCTGCGGAGGAAATTGTGGGTGCCGTCTATGGGGTCTATAACCCATTTGAAATCTGAACCGTTATCTTCAAATCCGGTTTCTTCAGAAAGAATGCTGTGGTCTGGAAAATGCCTTTTAACGGCTTTTATTATGGCCTTGTTTGCCGCCAAGTCAGCGGCTGCAACCAGGCTTTTGTTCGGTTTTATCTTTATGCTTTCTTTTTTCCCATAATACTGCATGATGGCTTTTGCAGCAGCATTGGCAGCTTCAAGCAGGGTTTTTCTTTCTCTTGAGAGGTCCATATTTTTATCAAAATCTCGCTATTATTAAAACATTCCTTTTATATCACTAATTTACACCATATGATAAGGCATATATTGTATGCTGTATAATTTTATTATTTCTAATAAGATAAGACAGCATGCTAGCTGGTTCTAGCATTTAGTGACGACTTTGAAGACTCCCCAGAAATGACAGAGACGACTCTCTTTGAAAAGAAGACAGTGGTAGTTGGCGGAAGCGCTACTTTGGACTCTTTAATCCAAGGCATTGTCAGGGTAAATGGCCCGAGAATCACAATTGAGTACGACAATGCTATAGAGCATTTTGATGTTGAAGACCCTCCGATAAGGGCCGGGCATAAGCACAGGGTTAGCCAGGACATAGGCGAAAGGACAAGGGGCCTTCTGCACCGTATAAAGCCGGGTGGAGGAGGTTATAACAGCGTCACTGCCCTTAGAAGGCTTTCAAGCACGGCAGAGCTTGACCTGGATTATGTTGATGTGTCTGTGCAAGATTCACTTGTTGTTGAGGGGCTCGAACGCTACGGGATAAACTATCATTTTTTCGGGCTCAGGCCGGTTCCTACAAATGCCGTTATTGGAAGCAGGGAAGACAAGATAGTTCTCAAAGGCCCAAAGCTCGGAAGGATCGAGCTTGACGCAGGCCACAGGCTGCTGATATACGGGCTGACCAATTCAAGCGATGCAGTCTTTTTGAACAGTGCCAAGGACAAAGGTTTTGTCGAGTGTTTTTTGGATAATGACAAGCCTGCCTACTTTGTTGTCACTACTTCTCTTGAGCCGGATTTTGTGGTTGAGAAAATGCTCCCGAGGGGAGTCTGCATAATGAATTATGATGACATCTCAGCTTTATTTGGAACAGACACTTCCGCTTATGATGACAAAGCAAAAATGGAAATGGCTTTTGAGATGATAAAGAGAATAAGGATTGATGGAATAAATCCCGACAGGAATCTTTATGTCACTTTGGGAAAAAACGGGGTTTACTGCAGCTATGGCCCAGGCTCTTTATTCCATGTGAGGCTAAGCGATGAATTTATAGAGAAAGTAAGGCAGACTGCAATGGCAAATCCAAGCAGCACGAACGGAGCCGGGGACGTTTTTGCAGCAGCGGTCTTGTACAATGAGCTTTGCGCCAAAGGCAGGTTCAAGGTTACCGATGTATCTAAAAAAGCCTCTGCAGCTGCTGTAAGACACATAGGATACGGCGAGCCGTTGCCGGACAGCGCTTTCATAGTGAATAGATATTCGTTGGACTCTGGCTCCAGAAAAGCTGCTTAATGTTTTTATTCTCAAGCCTCAAATAATCTTGGTTGCAAAATTAAGGTTTTTTTAAACTTCTTTGAAACCAGTCAAGAAAATGATGAGGTCTTACTAAAAATCTTAGCAAATCGTGATGGTCTGCCAATACACGATAAAGAGGAGCCCCATTAAATCTGTCAAGTGTAGGGATTTTATCTGGCCTTAAATTTTCTAGTCCGGCATTAGGATAAGCTGGATTCTTAACAAATTCAGGGCCAGTGCTGCCATTTTTTAAACCGTAGAAAGCAGCCCCCCTTCTGTTTAGGTATGGGGCGTAGTCAGTGTGCTCTATCCTTACACAAATGTTGGCAAATACTAATGGCTCTTCTCCCGTATTTATAACTAAATGGCCCATCCATGGAGGCAGGAGCACATGATTCATTTCCTCTGCATCAATTTGATAAGCTGTTACCCTTCCATCAACAGTTTCCTTTTGACCTAGGATGATCCCTTTGCCTGAGATCCTCTGATAGAAATCAGGAGAAGATACTCCGCTTGCCCATGGAAGCGGAAGATGCCTGTGGCCTGTTGTTTTAGGCAACTCTCTTCCAAAGGGGTAAGGCATTACAACTGTCAAATCAAATCTTAAAGCTGTATCGACTATTTCAGGAGTATCCCCTATAAATCTGTAGATTCTATGCACAAGCTGACTGCCATGGCCGTTTATCTCATCAGGCTCGGCCAAAACAGGTCTCAAATCTGCTAGATGTCTTTCTAAAGGCTGTACGGGACTTAGACCAATAAATGTTATTTCCCCCGTATCGGGATTAAGCTCAGCCTTAAAGCCTAGCTTCTCAGTTAAGTCCAAATTATCACCTTTTTACAAACTGCTAATATAAATTTTAAATTTATATTGTTATGTCCTACAAGTATGGGGTGCTTATATTATCCTTTTTTAACATCTATATTAATCTTCCTCAAATTCCCTTCAATTCTCTCCAAAACATCCCCGTTCTTTGCATCAAATTCTTTGCCGGTTATCATTTCATAAGCTGTTATGTACCTTTTTGCAGCCTCTATCTTGATTTCATCCGGAATTTTCGGGATGGGCCCGTCCCCGATAAATCCCCTGTCTGCAAGCCATGTCCTAACATATTCCTTGTCAAGCTTTTGTGGCTCTTTTCCCTCATTGAACAATTTTTGGTACGAATCCCTTATCCAGAACCTTGAAGAGTCAGGAGTGTGGATTTCATCGATGAGCACAAGCTTCCCATTTAATTCTCCAAACTCATACTTTGTGTCAACAAGAATCAGGTTGTTTTTTGCAACAAGTTTTGAGCCAAAATCAAAAAGCGCAAGGGCAGCCTTTTCCATCTGCCCGTACACTTTCTCGTCAACGAGTTTTCTTTTTATTACGTCTTCGCTTGAAATAGACTCATCATGGCCGCCGTGCTCGGCTTTTGTTGACGGTGTTATAATCGGCATGTCGAATTTCTGGTTTTTCTTCATTCCCTCAGGTAAAGTATTGCCGCAGAAATCTCTAACTCCCCTTTCATAATTGTACCATGCAGAAGTTGTTGTGACTCCGGTTATGTACCCCCTGACAACCATTTCTACTGGATATGGCTTGCATTCCTTTGCAAGCATTGCATTGGGATCGGGAATTGAAATGATGTGGTTCTGGACAATATTTTTAGTCTTTTCAAACCAAAATGCCGCTGTCTGGTTGAGGACCTGGCCCTTGAACGGGATTGAGCACAAAACCCTGTCAAAGGCCGAAATCCTGTCTGTTGTTATTATCAGCCTTTTTCCGTCAAATGAATAATTGTCCCTTACTTTTCCCTCGTATTTTTTGCCTATTTTGAAATCAGTCCTGTCCAAAGTGTGCTTTAGCTGGTTTTTTATGATTGTGCCAGAAATCATCTGTTTGCCTCTAAAACTTTCCTTCCCATCTCTTCCCTGTAGCGGATTAGCTGCTCTTCGTATTCATTGCCAAAGTTCATTATTTCAACAGCTGCAACTGCAGCATTAACCCCATTGTTCAGCCCGACCCACAGTCCGTGGCTTGTGTGCTTCAGAAAATTCAATGCAGATTCTGCCTTGTCATCTTTCTGCAAGAGCAGCGGGCAATAAATGACAAGCTCGTCTTTTTTCTCGACAGGCTCGTCAAAATAGGTGAACTGCAGGTTTATGGAATCTGATCTTGGCTTGCCTGCAAAATTTGGGACAATATCAAATTTTTTTAAAGTGTCTGTTGCCTTTTTGACAGCCTCATTATTTTTGTCGCCGATAATTGTAACGCTTTCATATTCCCTCATCATCTTGGTGCAGTTTTCAGCCGCAGTCTTTCCATTATTAACTCCAACAGCCAAAACAGGAATTCCGGGGGGCATCTGCGCTATCGCGAGCAGGGCATCAAGCCCCTGATAGTTTCCCCCGCACGGAACACCTATGACCGGCCTTATGGCTTTTGACGCAACAACTCCCGGCAGATGCGCAGCCAACCCTGCGCCTGCGATCACCACCGCATAGTCTTTTTGCAAAGTCCTGTCAACATCTTCAGGAGTCTTGTGCGCAGAGCTTACCCTTAATTCAAAGTCAACCTTTAGCTTTTTCAATACCTTTGCTATTTCATTGTATATTTTCTCATCCGTTTTTGAGCCGAAGATTATAAGCGCTTTCATTTTCATAGGATATCGTATTCCTGGTAGTTTTCATTCACAAGCAGCTCTTTCGCAGCCTTTTCAGCGATTTTCCGCGCTCCTTTTTCATCCGCGTCTATCGAAAGGCTCCATAAAGTGCCATTTTCAGCCTTTTTTACTTGTTTAAAGCCAAGCCTTTTCGTTAAGGTCGATAAAATCCCGCTTCCATTGCCGTTTATATTTTTTACTAAAATTTTTATTGTATTGTCTTTTTTGACTGAAAAATCATAAAAGTGCTTGTTTGCGTTGACCAAAATGTCCACCTGGCTTATCTGCTTCCTGAATTTTTGCTCGTCGCCTTCAGTCAGGAATTTATAATAATCCTCCCTTTTCACATTGTTTATTTTATTGAATCCTATTTTTTTAAGAGTCTGCAAAGCAGTTATCGCAGTAGTGTCAGGCACTTTAAGGCTTACAAACATTTCGACTGTTTTTGCCGGCATTTTTGTTTAACGTTTTAGTTCTGGCTTAGGATTATTGCACTTCGGGGCAAAAGGGGAATAATCAGGAAGGCTTATTTCTGATGCGTTGACGCGGAAAAGGAGCTCCATGCCTTCAATCCTTTGGTATTCCACAACTTCTTCTATTATTTTTCCGCCTTTCATGTACTGATGGCACTCGTACTTGGGCTGTAGGGCAACAGCGCTAGGCACAGCAGAAAAGTAAGCTGCAAAAATTCCTGATAAAAGCTGCCTCAAGCTTTGGCTGCTCATTTTACAATGCCCCCTCTGCATATTTTTTCATAGACTTGAATAAGCTCATTGCAGGAGCTGCGCTTTCCATTGCCTGCAGATTTCCTGCAGACTTGTTTTTTAGTTCAGTAATATCTGGCAATTGCCTTATGAAGGAAGACCTTTCAGGGTGGGGCATTATTGCCATGACATTCCCCTTCTTGCTGCAGATTGCTGCAATATTGTAAACTGCCCCATTGGGGTTTGTGGGAAATCCTTCTTCTATTTTGCCTTCTTTGGTGGAATACCTAAATATAATTTGCTTATTTTTTATCAATTTATTTATCAAATCTTTATCCTTTGTTGTGAACCTGCCTTCGCCATGGGCTATTGGCATCGGAATGACTTCATCTTTTTCTGTAAACTTAGTGAAAATACACCTTCCTTTTTCTTCCGAGCTTTTGACATGAATCCATGTCGTGTAATAGCCATTTATGAACGGATTTATGTTTGGAGCCAATGCCATCTCCACTTTATTTTGCAGCCCGGGTATCATGCCGCATTCCACCAATGCCTGCGCGCCATTGCATATCCCCAAGACCGGCTTTCCATTTTGAGCTTCTTTTTTTATGATTTCAAAAATTGGGTCTTTTGCCATTATCACTCCAGCCCTTATCCTATCCTCGTATCCCCATCCACCTGGAATTATGAAGCCGTCAAACTTCTCAATGCCTTTCCTCTGGTTCCACCTCACTACCTTGCCGTCCATTCCTGATGCCAAAACTGCCCTTAAGGTTTCTTCCTCGCAATTGTTGCCCGGGAAATAAATGACCGCAATGTTTGGTTTTTTTGGTGGCATTTTTAGTTTTTGAGTTTAAACTCTATTTTCTCTTAATTTTCCAGACACTGTTTGGAATTTCTGACAAATAAAGTTTCCTCACTTTTCCTTTAATAGTTTATTTAGCTGCTGCTCTAATTGTTTCTTATCCGGGAGGTATAACTTGTATTTTGAAACAAATAAATTATTTGATATGCCTCCAGTGGCATATTCAACAATAACTTTATCTTTATCTGTACCCAAAATTATACCTATAGGGTTACTGTCTCCTTCAGCCTGTTCTTCTTTTTTAAAATAATTGAGGTAGGTGTTCATCTGACCGACATCTTGCGGCGTAACTTTACCAATCTTTAAATCAATGAGAACAAAGCATTTGAGTATTCTATGATAGAAAACAAGGTCTAAGTAGAGGTGAGTGTTCCCCAGAGTAATCCTATATTGTCTGCCAACAAAGGAGAATCCTTTTCCTAGTTCTAGCAAAAACATCTGCAAATTTTCTATGATCTTTTGTTCAAGTTCTTTTTCCGAATATGCGTAACCTTCAGGTATCTTAAGAAATTCAAGTACATAAGGATCCTTAATTACATCCTCGGCTTTTTGAATTTCATAACCTCTTTTAGACAATTCTATAATTCCTTTCTTGTCTTTACTTAAGGCTACTCTGTGGAATAATGCTGAATTAATCTGCCTTTTTAGCTCTCTGACACTCCACCCTTCTTTAATACAATGTTTCTCATAGAAGTCTCTTTCTAAATCGTCTTCTATTGTTAATAGCTCAACGTAATGACTCCACGACAATTGGTCAGACAGTGTCTGACTTTTTGAGTAGTTCAGATACATCAGCCTCATATAGATTATATTACTTCTGCTGAACCCTTTTCCAAATCTTGTTCTTAAATCTTTGGCAATTCTCTCAAATAAGCCGCTTCCATATTCTGCTTTAATGCCAGATGTTTGTTCATATTCAGCAATTTGCTTACCAATCTCCCAATAAGTTCTGACAAGAATTGTGTTTATAGCAGAATATGCGCGTTTCCTGCC
>JACPMX010000003.1 GCA_016185755.1 Candidatus Woesearchaeota archaeon
AAGCGTCTCAGTAAACGCTTAACTTTATTTACAAGCTTTATCTCTTTTTTCATGGTGGGGTGCACTCCCCACCCCCAGCAGCCTAACGGCTGCTTGGGTTATTATTTTTTACTAAAATAATGAGATTTGGGACAGAGCCGGATTGGAGAATTGGAGCTGAACACAGCCAAATCATCATAAACAGCCCCTTTCGGGCCCAATGCCGACTTGACCAATCTGAAATCCCTGACTTCAATCTTCTTGTTTTCAACTTTTATTTTTTTAAGCTCTTCAAGAAATCGCTTTTTGTCTTGAGGGTACTTTACTCTTGCCAGTGTAACATGGGCCTTGAACTCTTTTTCCTTTTTGAACAGCGGCTTTAAGGCTTCGTCAATGCTTTTCTGCAGCTCCAGAATCGTGCCTTCCGGCTTAAGGCCAACCCAGACAACCCTTATGTAATTCTCGCTCGGGAATATCCCAACCGAGTCAAGGAATACAGATGACGGGCGAAAATCTATCTTTTTCAGGCTGCTGATGATTGAATCAACATCCTCAGGCTGAACATCCCCCAAGAACTTTAATGTCAAGTGGAATGAATTCACCAAACTCAATCCTGCATTTTTAGGAAGAAGCTGCTGCAAAACAAGAAAATAATCCTTAAGCTCATTGAAATCTATTGCAATGAAAAGCCTCATGAGCATTACATATCGAGCGGCGCATCAGAGTACTTGCGATGCTCTTTTGGAAGATTCCGCTTGGTGCCCCAGACATAGTCAGCTATTGGGATAATCACATTGAGATTTGTCCTAGGGTCCAGGTGGTGCTGGTAATGATGGCTGTTCAGCCAAATCATAAAGCGCCTTTTGCGGAGCCATTTCCATTTTTTTGGAACGTGCATTATTGCATGCAGCCCCTCATATGCTAAATAATAAATGGCGAAAGCAATGAAAGCCCCAATCACCTCTGGCATGAAAAGCCCAACCGAAAATCCAAGCAGCACCCTTATTGTGTAAGCCAGCATATATACAATCAAAGTTGCCGAAGCTATGATTGCAGGGCCTTCGTACCATGAGAATGTCAGAACTTCCCCCTTATTTGTGTCGTCCTGGGTGTAATGCTCGTCAGGAGCGTAGCTTCCGTGGTGTGAAATAGCATGGCCCTTCCACATTCCCTTGACATACCCAAATTTCCTGAATACTTTCGGTGTGCCGTGCAAAAGATACTTGTGTATCGCGTGCTCGAAAAAGCTGCCGAGCACAGCCCCGGAAGCAAAGCCAGCCAAACTAAGCACGAAGTTATAAAGCAAAAATCACACCTCCTTTTTAGCATAGAAATTAGGCAACTACTATTTAAACCTAGCCATTCAAACCAAAAAATAAAACAAAAAAGAAAAAGAACTACTGGTCGTCTTCGCCGAAATTCTCCGAATCCTGGCCGCTGTAGCTCTCTTCAGAGTCAGAGCTTGGCTCTTCTGCAGACTGCTCGTAGCTTTCTTCCTGCTGCCCCTCTTCGCCACTTTCGGAGCCTTCAGATTTCTGGCCTACGACCTCGGCAAAACCAACCTTCTGGAGAACCCTGGTTACCTTTATCCTGACGTCCTCTCCCTGCTTCGTGCCGGGCACAAACAATACAAAGCCGTCCTTCTTGGCTATGCCGTCGCCCTTCTCGCCGACAGCTTCTATCTTCACATCCAACTCATCGCCTACCTTGACAGGCGCAAAATTTCGCGGCCTGAAACCACCGCCGCCACTTCTTCCTCCTCTATCATGTCTCATCTCAATTTTACCTCACTATTTAATGCTCTTCGGAACTTCGTTCCAAAAAACCAATCTTGCGTTGCCGCAATAAGCCTAAGTTGGAATAAGTAGTATTTAAAGGTTATCCTGGTTTTTGCCAATATGGAAGAGAAATTCCGCTCTATCAAAAAGAAAAGCCGCCGTCAACGCGTATCACTTCGCCTGTTATGTATCCTGATTTGTCAGAGGCAAGGAAGGCAACCAGATTAGCCACATCTTCCGGCAGGCCCGGCCTGCCAAGGGGTATCATTGCTATGATAATCTTTTTTCTTATGAATGGGATTCCCTTCGTCATCTGAGTCTCTACAAACCCGGGTGCTACAGCATTGACTGTTATTCCCTGCTTGCCAACTTCTCTCGCCAGGGACTTTGTAAATCCTATAATTCCTGCCTTTGAGGCAGAGTAATTAGTCTGGCCATGGTTGCCGCTTATGGCCACTATGGAGCTGATGTTTATTATCCTGCCGTTCTCCCTAATTATTGGGAGCGCATTTTTTGTCACATTGAAAGTCCCGTCAAGATTTGTCCTTACAACAAGGTCCCACTGGCTTTTTTCCATGTTCCTCAATGACTTGTCAAACAATGCCCCTGCATTGTTCACCAGTATATCAAGAGCCCCAAACTTTTTTTTAACTGCATCAATCATTGAAGCGCAATCATCAAAGCTGGAAACATCAGCTTTCACAGCCATGCTTTCAACGCCAAGCTTCCTTATCTCTTCTGCAGCATCGCTTGCTTCTTCCTCATCCTTGTTATAGTTTATAGCTACATTTACACCGTTCCTTGCAAGCTCAAGGGCAATGGCTTTCCCTATGCCTCTTGATCCTCCTGTAACAAGCGCGAACTTTGCTTTTGGCATTTTGTTTGTTAAAAACAGCTAATATTTAAGCATTTCACAATGCTAAACGCCATTCTTTGCTGCCGTGATATATACCCATTCTGCCGTGAAAGATGCATCATCGGCAAAGGGATTTCCCTCTTTAAGCTCCCTGAACAGCTGGCTGGAAGCCATTGTTATCAGCTCGTCCCTGTCATGCTCCTCTTCAGGAGAAGGCTCCTTGCCCCCGATTTCAGGCAATATTCCGGCCTGCAGCCTTTTGACCCTCAGGAAATCAAGCCAGTCCTTATAAGCAATTTTTATAAGCTCGCAATGCACCTTATTTTGACTGAACCCAGACTCTTTCAGCATCCTGAGGTAAAAATCAACAGGCCTTGGGTCCGGAAAAACAAATTTGCGCTGGCTGTATTCCCTCTCTATATTTTTCCCGATGTCATTGGCGTATTTTGCGAATTTCTTGTTTGTGCGCACAATCTCCAGCGCAATGTCGTGGACCCTCTTGATTGTGTCATCAATCATTAAAATTCCCTTTTCCCTGTCACTTCTTACGATGTTTCCGCTCTGGAAAGAGAAAATGCCTTTTGGCTTTAAAGCCGCATGTATCCCTTTGAAAGTTTCCATAATGTCCGGAACCAAATGAAAAGTGTTTGCTGACATCACATAATCTGCAACCTCATTTCCAATTGTTTCTGCAAGGGTGGAATATCTATCACCAATCTTCTGCAAAAGGAAGCATTGAACATTTGGGTTTGAGCTAAAAATTTCATGCGCCTTACCGAGCCAGGCAGCTGAGTTGTCAACAAGCAACAGCCTTATGCCGAACTTTAATTTTTTCAGCAGATTTATTGCAGATACGCCTGTTCCTGCACCGAAGTCTACAACAACATCATTCTCTTTCACGCTCTGGCTTGCATTTTTTATGAGATAATTCAAATTTTCTATATAATAGGGGGCGTTGACAACAGCATCATGATAAGCAGAAGCTCCTTTCGAAACAGGCTTGTCAGGATGCCATGGGCTGAGATGGGCAGGTATATTATACATTGTTTCCACCTGAAATGAGTATGCAGGCTATTTTTTAAATCTTCTCATCCGATTGCCAGTTTTTGATTTTAATCCTGAGAGAATTTCTTCACTATGCTGGCCAAGTTTTGGCGCCCTTCGATATTTTAATGCGGCAAAAGAAGAAAATAATGCAGGATAGCCTGCCTGCCTGATATTATTCAAGCTTATAATAGCGCCGCTTTTGCCAAGCTTAGGATCGCGAATGACTTCATCCAAGGGCTTTACAGGCTCGCAGCAAAAATCATACTTTTTATTAAGGCTGAGCCACTCGCCTTGATTTTTCTGGATAAATACCTCTCTAAGAGCCTTTACAGAGCTTTTATCGAATTGCCTGCCTATGAGATATTCCTTCTTGGCAGCTCTGCAAAAGGATTCCCAAAACTTTGACTCTATCGCGCCAAGGCTTACATATTTCCCGTCTTTTGTTTTGTAAACATTATAGCAAGGTGTTGCTCCTGAAAGAACGGTACCTGATCTTTTTGATACAGAGCGATGCGCTATATGAATTCCTATGAGCGATACAGCGCTGTTGAGGACAGAAACATCAATATAGGTTCCTTTTCCTGTTTTTTCGCGGTAAAGGAGTGCAGCAAGTATAGATACAGCTGCAACCAGAGCTGACCCGGCATCAGCAACCTGCACTCCCGGCACAAATGGAGAAGGGGACATTGCATTAAGCAGGCCGCTTAAAGAAGCATAATTTAAATCATGGCCTGCCTTGTTTTTAAGAGGGCCTTTCTGCCCGTACCCGCTTATAGAGCAATACACGATACCGGGATTAATTCTTTTGACGGAGTTGTACCCAACACCCAGGATACCTGCCTTGCCAGGCCTCATTCCTTCAATAACAACATCAGCTTCTTTTGCAAGCCCCAAAAACATTTCATTTCCTTCTTTGGATTTAATGTCAATGACGACACTTTTCTTATTTCTGTTCAAGGCTTCAAAATAAGGGCTCTTGCCGCTTTCTGCCTCGAGATAGCGCATCATGTCCCCTTTAGGGCTTTCAACCTTTATAACCTCTGCACCCAAGTCAGCAAGAAATAAAGAGCACATCGGCCCGGGAAGAAGTGACGACATATCCAGGATTCTAAAGCCTTTAAGAATCATTTTGACCACTAATTAAGATTCTTTAGAATATGGACAGCAGCAACGCTGCCCACACCCCCTATGTTATGCGCTAAACCTATTCTGGGTTTTTTTATCTGCCTAGCTCCTGCCTGGCTGCGCATCTGCTTTACAATTTCATAAACCTGTGCAATGCCCGTAGGGCTTATGGGATGTCCTTTTGCCTTCAGGCCTCCGCTTGTGTTGACAGGCAGGCTTCCATTTATTTTTGTTGCCCCGCTTCTAATAAGCTCTTTGCCCTCTCCCTGGCTGCAAAAGCCAAGGTCTTCATACGAAATAAGCTCAAGAGGAGTAAATGCGTCATGCACCTCAGCTATGTTAATTTGAGACGGTGTAATTTTAGCTTCCTTGTAGGCAAGTTCTGCAGCCTTTTTAGTTGATTCCAGCGAAGTCATTTCCTCCCTTTCAAAAGGGCTTAGGCAGTCGCTTATCTCAGCAGAGCCGATAATCTCTATATCGGAAGGCTCTTTTGATAATATCATTGATGATGCCCCGTTGCAGGATATGCTGCAGTCAAACAGCCTTAAAGGCGATGCCACAATAGGCGAGTTTTTTATCTCTTCCATTGAGATCTTTTTCTTGTAAAACCTGGCCTTTGGATTAAGAAATGCATTTTGGTGGTTTTTGTAAGCCACTAAGGCAAAGTCATCGGTTGTGGCGCCGTACTTGAGCATGTACTGCTGCGCTACAAGCGCATTCTGCGCAGGAAATATCAGCCCCTCATGCCGGTGTTCTGTAATTTAAGCGCTGTCCACAGGGCTGTACCTCCGCCGGCACATCCCGCAGGCACATCAATGATTGGAGCCTTAATCTGGAGCAGGCTGCTAATCATCGAAGCGCTATGCTTCTGCCTCTCGCCATTAGGTATCATCTCTATGCTTGAAACGACGATGGCATTCACATCTTCCATAGACATATCTGCATCATCCAAAGATTCCATGACAGCCTCGTATACAAGCTCCTGGCTCGTATCTGTCTGGGCCCCAAACTTGGTCATGCCAACACCTTTGATGAACATCAGCCCATCACCTTTGAAATAAGCTTGGCCATCTTAGATTTTACTTTATCAACAGGAGTTATTTTGGGAGCCCCTTCTGTTATAAGCAGTTTTTTGAGCAGCACAAGCTGCTCTATTTCATCAACATTTTCCGGTATTTTTGCAATTGTATCCAATTTAAGCTCCCCTATCTTTTTTACTGCACAATCACCAACAGCAACTATCCTTTGCTTTTCCAAAGCGCTTTTGTCAAATTGAGAGCCAACAAGCAAATGCATTTCATGGCCCCTTAACCCAACCAGCTTTGATGAAAGGCTGTACATCAAATTAAGGCAGGCAGGGCAGCCTTTGCCATTAATCACTTTTATATCCGGGTGGGGAGTTTCTTCAGGATTTGCAGTCTTTATAGGGTATTTTAAGGAGTCAAGCTCGCTGCCGGCTACTTCTATGCTTTTGGCATCAATGCCCTTGCCTGCTGATATGACATGGGCTGGTAAAGGTATCATGAACATTTCGCAAAAAATACTGTCAAGTGCAGCAGGATTTGTGCTTGCGAGCACAAGGTTCATGAAAGCCGGCTCTCCAAGCGCAAGAGGCCCCTGCCCCTGCATCCCGTTTGTGGCGTCAGCTACCGTAATAACTTCTTTCAATGCTTCAGCAAGCTTTGGCAGTGTGCTGTCTATTCCACTATAATACATCTCGCGCTGGGTTTTTTCATCAACAAGCCTTGACAGGTTCTCCAAGGCCCCAGAAATGCCAAGCTGAAAATTTGTCTTCATTACAGGAACATTAATTATTTTTCTCTGCAATGCCTCTTTGTATATACTAAAACTGCACCCATCGGATTCAATCTTCTCAAAAGGCCCTTTGGAGATGTCAGCAAAAATAATTCCATGCTTTTTACAAATATCCTTAATGCCGGCTTTTGCGCAGGCATCCATAACATCAGAGCCTATAAGGGATTGCTCTGCAATCATGATATGTTCTTTCTTTATTCCGCACTCCAAGAGTACTCTAATCAGCGCGTCAAGCATGCCGGGATTGACATTAACTGCCTGGTAAGGGTAAGCTGCTGCTATAATGCTTGGCTTAATCAGAATTTTATCATGAGGGTCGAATTTAATGTCTTTTAGCAGCTCAAATGAATATTTTATCGCCTCATAGATGTCATACTTTACCTTTATCACTGCAACAGCCCCTTTGCCTTCAGCTTTGCGCTCTGTGTATGTGTCTCCTATTTCATAGTCTTTCAGTGTTTTCTTTGGGAGCCTGTTTCCAAACTCATCCTGCAGCAGGAGAATGTTATATGGGATAATAGGGTGCATCAAGGATGGAATTGTAACTTTCGTTATTCCGGCAACTTTGATTTGAGTGCCCTTCTGCTTTGTGACAGGCCCTTTGCAGTAGACGCACTTCTCAACAGGGTATACCCATTTCTTATTGCACTTTTCGCAAATCCATCTTATTATCATTTTTCACCTTCTGAAAATCACAAATTTTAAGCTTTTGAATCCAAAAATTATCCGGCTTTTTTCAGTATATGCACTGCCACCGTGCTTCCAGCCCCGCCTATGTTTTGTGCCAATGCAATGTTGGCATTGCTTACCTGCCTCTCGCCGGCTTGCCTGCGCATCTGCTTGGCAAGCTCGTATATTTGAGCAAGACCTGTTGCGCTTATGGGATGTCCTTTTGCCTTCAGGCCTCCGCTTGTGTTGACAGGCAACTTTCCATTCAAGCTTGTTGCCCCTTTCCTTATTAAATTCTTGCCCTCGCCTTTTTTGCAGAATCCAAGATCCTCGTAAGAAATGAGCTCAACAGGAGTGAATGCATCATGAATCTCAGCCACGTCAATATCATCAGGAGCCACTCCGGCCTGCCTGTAAGCCTCTCCAGCAGCCAATACAGTTGCCTGCCATGAGGTCATGTCCTCGCTTTCAAAAGTCGACAGCCTGTCAACAAACAGGCTAGATCCGATAATGCTTATATCTGTCTCCTTTTTTGTTATTATTGCAGCAGCAGCCCCATTTACAGACAGGCTGCAGTCAAATAATCTCAAAGGAGATGCAACAACAGGAGATTTTTTGATTTGCTTTAAAGTAACTTTTTTCCCATAAAACCTGGCCTTTGGATTAAGAAATGCATTTTGGTGGTTTTTGTAAGCCACTAAGGCAAAGTCATCGGTTGTGGCGCCGTACTTGAGCATGTACTGCTGCGCTACAAGCGCATTCTGCGCAGGAAATATCAGCCCCTCAGTAAGCAGCCTTTCAACTCCTACAACAAGAACATTGTCGTAATCAAGCTTGTTCGCGGTCCATAACGCTGCACCACCACCACCACAAACTGCCGAAGAAGTCACTATAGGGACTTTTCTTTTGAATATGCCGCTCATGATTGAGCCGAATCCTCTCTGCCTTTCTCCATTGCTTTCTGTGTCAACTGCAGAAACAACAATTGCATCTATATCCTCCATCCTGGAATCAGCATCTTCAAGAGCCTCCAAAGTAGCTTGGTATACGAGCTCCTGGCTCGTATATGTCTGGGCCCCAAACTTTGTCATTCCTACTCCTTGAATATACATAGAACCCTCACTTGGCGTACTTGGCCCTGAAATCAGCCTTGTTCACAATGGCCAGCATCAAAAGAGCCTCTGCCACCAAGTTTTCCTTTACAAAAGCCTTTCCCTGCATAATCGCTCCCCTCTCATCCTGGGCTATAAGATCAATTTCAAACCTGATTTGGTCATGAGGCAATATTGGAGCCATGAACTTGACTTCTTTCAGCTTATGCGCAAGCACGTCTTTTTCATGGTGATTTGGGATATTGTTTCTTGCAAGCAAAGTCGCTGCCTGGCCCATTCCCTCAACTGTGAGGGCGCCCGGCATTATTGGGAAGCCAACAAAATGGCCCTTGAAAAAGTCCTCTTCCCCTGTCAAGGACTTCACAGCTATGATCTTATTGCTGCTCAGGCTCAGCACCTTGTCTATGAACAAAAACGGCTTGTCATAAGGTATTATCTTCATAATCCCCTCTGTGTCAAGCTCTCCTTTTGAATTTTTTAAGTCGCTGATCTGGCTCATTTTAGGCATATTTTCAAATCCTACCCAATTTAAATATCTTTCTACTATACTAGTTTTTAATATATATAATATAAAATATTTAATTTATTATATATGTTTGCCCCTAAAAAGTTCACAATCTTTATAAAAATCAGACTAAAGCTAAAAAGCGATGCTAAAGAACAAAAAGGCCAAGCTGGAGCTGAGCCAAACCCAGAAATTGATAGTGAATGGCATGAACAAGGCATTGAAGCCGTTCGAGAAGGGATATATATATCTCAAAAATTACTCTGCCAGGCTTAAGGAAAAGTTTCCGGCAATATACAGGTATTTTGAAGAATTATTCAAGCAGCATATAGTAAGCCCGGGCAAGGCAATTTTCAAGTCAAAGATAGACATGGGCAGCTTTATAACAAATTCCGTGATGAAAAGGCTGCCCCATATTGACGAGTCGCATATAGAGCAGATTCTTGGCAATTCGAGCAAGTCATTTCTTGAAATACTGAGCGAGGGATTCGGAATAAACAAGAATAAGGAAAAAAGCTACACAGTGCTAGGCAACGGCGGCTTCAAGAGGATACTTATTGCAAATAGGGGAGAGATTGCACTGAGGATAATAAGGGCGTGCAGGGAGCTTGGAATTGAAAGCATTGCAATATATTCAGAGCTTGAAAGCGAATCTCTGGCTGTGAAATTTGCCGATAGGTCATATAATATAGGAAAGCCCAAGAATTATCTTGACATCAAAAAAATAGTGAAAATCGCGAAGCAAAGCGAATGCGATGCAATACACCCAGGGTACGGGTTCCTTTCCCAAAACCCCAAATTTGCCGGATTATGCGAGAAGAAAGGAATAAAATTCATAGGCCCGTCATCAAAAATGATGGAGAAGCTTGGAGACAAGATAGAGGCAAAAAAAGCCATGCTCAAGGCAAACATCCCTGTAATTGAAGGGATCAAGGAAGACCTGAAAAGCAAGAGGCAGGCCCTGAAGTTTGCAAGAAGGATAGGCTTTCCTGTCATTCTAAAGGCCTCGGCCGGCGGCGGAGGAAAAGGAATGAGGATAGTCACGAAAGAAGAAGACATATATGCAGCTTATGAAAGCGCTGAGAAGGAAGCGCTGAATGCATTTGGCGACGGCTCGCTGTATATTGAAAAATACATGGAAGAGCCAAGGCACATAGAGTTCCAGATTTTGGCTGACAAGCAGGGCAATGTGGTGCATCTGGGGGAAAGGGACTGCAGCATACAAAGAAGGCACCAAAAACTGATTGAAGAATCACCAAGCCCGGCGCTGGACAATGAGCTCAGGGAATTAATGGGAAATGCAGCTGTAAATGCAATCAAGGCCATAGGATATGAGGGGGCCGGCACAATAGAATTTCTCCTGGACAAGAGCAGGAATTTCTACTTCATCGAGATGAATACAAGGATACAGGTGGAGCACGGAGTGACAGAGATGGTCACGAATGTCGACCTTGTAAAAGAGCAGATAAAGCTTGCCGAGGGGGCAAAGCTTGCATTCAGGCAGGAAGACATAAAGATCGAAGGCCATGCAATAGAGTGCAGGATAAATGCGGAAGACCCTTCCAATAATTTCGCCCCAAGCCCGGGAACAATCGTGAACTACCTTCCACCGGGCGGGCCCGGCATAAGAATAAGCAGCTCATGCCATGCAGGCTGCAAAATATCCAGCGATTTTGATTCCCTGGTGGCGCTGCTCATATGCTATGGGAGCACAAGGCATGAAGCGGTCGCAAGGATGAAAAGAGCTCTCGGCGAGTTTATCATAGAGGGAGTCAAAACAACCATTCCTTTCCACCAGTCGGTATTGGGCAAGAGGCAGTTCCTGAGGGGAAATGTAACAACGTCATTCATTGACAACAACAGGATACTGGAAGAGCTGAAAGGATTAAAGGCAAAGAAAGAAGAGCTTCCAAAGGAGAAGAAAGTCCTTATTGTAACGACAGCAGTCACCCAATACCTTGCAAAAAAACAAGGCTCAAGCCAAAAGGCAAACCCGTGGATAATGGCTGCAAGGCAGGAAGCGATGAATGAAGGAAGTTTAGAGGAATAAATTTTAATACAATCAATATATTATTTTCTCGATGAATTACAAAATCTATCATTTCAAATCCTTAACCTCAACACAGGACAAGGCAAAAGAACTTTCCAAAAAAAGATTGAGCAATATCATTGTTGTTGCTGATGTGCAGACAAAAGGCCACGGCAGGCTTAAAAGAAAATGGCATTCCGGCAAAGGAGGCTTGTGGATGTCAATACTTTTAAAGCCTATAAAAACTGAAAGCCTTCAGCTCCTGACTTTTGCAGCATCCATAGCTGTTGTCCGGTCAATCCGTAAAAATGCAGGGCTTAAAGCAAATATAAAATGGCCCAATGACGTGCATTGCAACGGAAAGAAACTGTGCGGCATCCTTACAGAAGGGATTTTTGGAATAGACAATTATGTGATTGTGGGGATAGGCCTCAATGCCAACCAAAAAAGCTTTCCAAATGACATTAGAAGCACGGCAGCATCATTGAGGGGCATCAGGCACAGGCTTTTTGATATCGGGAAAATAAGGAATGACATCATCATCAGTTTTTTTGATATTTATGAAAACTATTACAATAAAAACAAGCCAAACAAAATAATTAAAATCTGGAGAGGTTACTGCGATACAATAGGCAAAGATGTTACTGCAGCCACAAGAAGAGGCAAAATATCCGGCAAGGCAACCGGCATCAGCAAAGATGGCAGCCTTATGGTGAAGTCTAAAAACAAAACAATAAAAATTATTGAAGGAGATATAAGCATAAGGTACTAGCCAATCCTGATTTTTTTCCTTATGCCATCGGGTATCTTCATTGACTTCATCTTCTTCTTGTCGACGAACACATTTACCGTGTGACCTGCGGCAAGAAGCCTTTTGTCCCCTTTCCTCGAGATTTTGTAGCCAAATTTCACGCTTTTTTCCTTTAACTCGGAAATCCTGGTCTCGACAACGACGATGTCATCATACCTTGCAGGATGGAAATAATTGCAATGCGCCTCGACAACCGGAGTTATCACTCCGCTCCTTTCAAGTTTGATGTAACTGATGCCCAGGGCCCTCATTATCTCCCTTCTCCCGCTCTCGAACCACCTGAAGTAGTTGGCGTAATAGGCAACCTGGCCAGCGTCCGTGTCCCCATAAATAACCCGGTGCTCGATTTTGTGCATGGCAAAAAGCATAACCAAGTGGTATATATTATTTTCCCCACATTGGATTTGAAAACCTTTAAAAAAGCCATGATATAACTGATAATCAAATGGCCATACTGAAGAATATACCGATTTTGAGAAAGCTGGTGGACATAGGCTATGCAATGATTGTTGTTGTAATTCTGAGCGCCCTTGTCGGGCTGATACTTGCATTTCCCGTCATGTGGCTTTGGAATTTTGTGTTTGGGAACCTGCTCAGGATAAGCGTGTTCCAGGCATGGGCACTGAACGTGCTTGCCGGAATACTATTCGGGCAGCGAAATTCTAACAAATAAAAATATAAACCCATTCCGAAATATAAACAAGAGGTGGAAAAATCTTAACAATAGCTTTTAAAAATACCAATATAGTGAATGAGCCATTCATGCCGGCATTCGGCTTCGGGCTGTTTTTTGGGTTTGAAATAAGTTCTTTTGACAGCGGCGTTTTAGGCGGCATTTTAAGAAGAAGGCATATTGAATCTATAGAAAAACCGCATGACAACGAGCCTTCAGCAGAAGCTCCGCTCTCGTCAGGGCTATCGCTGGATGATAAAATCATGCCTCCGGGCATTGGCGCCCTTGAAAAAGCCGCATTTTTCGGCAGCACTCCGTCAGCCGATTCCAGCCCTTACCTGTTTTTTCTTCAGGCTGCCCATTTTTATGCAGCAAACCCAAGATACATCGTCTATAAACCACTGGACATTCCATCCGGACATTATGCCTTAGGATATTTTGCAGGAGATTTTGAGGATTATTCTGCTGAAGAGCAAGCCGAGTATGCCGAGCAACAAAGAAGCATGCCATTAATGCCTGGGCAGCAGCCTATAGTTCCGGCATATCTTTGGTCGCAGTCATACAGGCCGGCACAATCAGCGCAAAAAAGCAACTATAAATCATTGCAAATGCCAAAATATGAAACAAGACCGGAAACAGCATCATCATACCAACAAACTGCAGAAACAAAAATAAAAGTGCAAAACGCATTTTCCGGGCAGATTATTCCAGCTTCCGGGCAAAAAACAATTGAGTTTATTGTTGCAAAAGCCGAAGTCCAGATATTACAGTCCCCAAAAATCCAAATTTATGCAGCCCAGCCTTTACCAGTCCAATTTCAGATTTTACCAAAACCTTCATCTGAGCAGTACAAAGGGCTAAGGCTTGACTCGAGAGTGCAGCTTTATTCAGCTCCGAAACCGCTATACTCAGGAGCTAAACCATACCAAGCAGCTGAAAAGCCGCAATCAACACATGGCAACGGAAAACTGCTTAGAATTAATTATGGAAACAAAAATCCTTTTGGATATGCAAGAAATTACGACATGGATCCAAGATGGATAAACATCCTTAGCTCAGGCCTCTGGAAAAAATCTTTGGTAGCGCTGAATGCAAAGCAAGAAAATGGAAAAGATTACGATAAAGGAAATCCGGCATACAGAAAATCAGCCATTGCAAGAATTAAAGATAAAACCAGGCCGGCTGCTGAAAAGCAGGATGAAATAAAAGACAACAAGTACAAAGATGACAGCAAAAAAAACGGGAAGGAAGACCAACCCATGCAGGAATACCAGGCTGAGAAAGACAATGCACCGGCAAAAACAGAAGAAACAAATCCAGCTTACCAAAAAAATGTAGATGATAAAAAGCCTAAAAGGAACTCCGGATTAAGGAAAATTGGGTATATTGCTGCCGGCATTGGGCTGATGGGCTTGCTTGGGCTTTCCTCAGCACTGCAACCTGCTAAAAGCGAAGGGAGCGAATCGGATTTTTATAAGCCGTCTTATGAACAAAAATTTTTAGAGCCTAAAACGGTAGACTCTGTCGTTGCACCAGCTGCAAAAACTGAGGCAGTTTTTAGCCAGCAATTTAAGGCTGAATTGGATTCCATAGTGAATGAAGCAACCCAATTGGGATATGGCAGCGTCAGCATGTCAATAAGAAAAAACTCAACAAACGAGTATTTCGGAATTGACGACAAGACAAGAAAGCCCGGGCCATCTGCAAACAAAGTGGCTATAGCTTTTGCAGCAGCTTACCTTGCACAAAATGGACTATTAAATCTTGAAAACCATGTCGAGATTGATAAAGAATGCACTCTGGAGAGGGAGCTGGAAAGATACTCAATGTTCAAAGAAAGAAAACTTTTTAGCTATGACGAGCTGAGAAGGCTTATGCTGCGCGAATCAGTCAATACGGCAGCAAATTTAATGCTGAAATTCATAGGAAAAGGAAATGTGCAGGAAGGCGAAAGAGCTGTCGAAAGAGTTATGGAAGCGGTAGGCCTCGGTGACATAAAGATTGCACATTATAATGTGGATGGGGAATACCTGAAAGGAGTCACAACAACAGAAAATGCTGAAAGATTGCAAGGGTACATACTGCAGGGCAAGCACCTGACATCCCAATACATGGCTCCTATCAAGGAAGACCTGGAAAATGAGAGGCACCTTGACTTCGGAAGAAGCATTCTGGGCGCAAAGGCAGGCACAAAGATAACAATGTTCAAGACAGGAGCCGGCCTTGCTTTCCATTTTGATGACTATTCCGGGGCAGTGCTCTTCAATGACTCGAAGCAGCCGCTTTGGACAGATGAAGCCAGAGATGCCATGAGCCTTAGGAAATTTGAGCTTCCGATGTTCAGCGGAACTAGAAAATTATTCGATAAAATTTTTGGAACGCTGCGCACTTACCTTGTTGAGCCGCGTTATGAAAGAAAGGCAACCTAATCACTCAACAACAGCTAGAATATCCCCCTTGTTCACTTTGTCGTTTTTTTTAACTTTTATTTCTTTCACAATTCCGTCTTTAGGAGATGTGATGTCGTTTTCCATCTTCATAGCCATAAGCGTGAAAAGGCTTTGCCCCAGCTTTACCTCAGAGCCCTGCTTCACCTTGACGTCATAGATTATGCCCGGCAAGGGGGCTGTTATTTCCGCTGCGCCTTCCTCTGATGAATGCTTTTTATGCAGCCTTTCAACTGCCGAGTGCTCTATGTCCTTCTTTGTCTCGACTTCATAAACTTCCCCCTCGCAATGGACAATAATCTTGCCTTCTTCTGTTTCCTCTACAAGAACCTTGTATTCCCTGCCGTCAACCCTGACAACAATCTCTTCCATGTCTACAAAGGCATGTTGCCGTGCTTTTTTGCAGGCCTTTTCTCCCTCTTAGAAACAAGCATTTCAAGGCATTTAATCAATGCCACTCTTGTGTTTTTGGGCTCGATTATCATGTCTATTTTTCCAAGCCTGGCAGCCTCGTAAGGATTAAGATATTTTTCAGCATATTGGCTGACAAGGCCATCCTTTGATTTCGGATTCTTTACAAGCTCGTCCCTGTTAATGATGCTGACTGCCTGCTCAGCGCCCATGACGGCGATTTCCGCCATCGGCCATGCAATGACCCTGTCAAACCCCATGTCTTTTGAAACCATTGCAATGTAAGCCCCGCCATAGGCTTTTCTCAGGACAACAGATATTTTCGGGACAACGGCCTCGGAGTATGCATAAAGGACTTTTGCGCCGTGCCTTATGATACCGCTATGCTCCTGCTCAGTTCCAGGCAGATAGCCAGTCACGTCAACAAGGTTGATCAATGGCATATTGAAGCAGTCGCAAAACCTCACGAACCTTGCAATCTTGGCTGACGAATTTATGTCAAGGCAGCCTGCAAGCACCCTGGGCTGGTTGGCGACAATTCCGACTGCATTCCCGTTGAGCCTTGCAAAGCCAACAATTATGTTCGGGGCAAAAGCCGGCTGCACCTCAAAAAAAGATTTTTTGTCAAAGACCTCGGCAATTGCATCCTTCATGTCGTAAGCCTTTCTCGAATCTTCCGGCACAATTGATTCCAGCTTTTTTGTGTCCCTTGCCGGGCTGTCATTGGAATGATAAGGAGGATTCTCAAGATTGTTCTGGGGAAGGTAGCTCAGCAGGGCTTTGACCATGTCAAGGCACTCCTTTTCGCTCGAAGCCTCGAAGTGGGCAACGCCGCTTTTTTCGGTGTGTGCTTTCGAGCCGCCAAGAGCCTCAAAGTCTATTGTTTCCCCGGTAACTGTCCTGATTACATCAGGCCCGGTTATGAACATGTTGCTTGTGGCCTTGACCATCAGGATAAAATCAGTCAATGCAGGGGAATAAGCGGCAATTCCCGCGCACGGGCCCATTATTGCGGATATCTGGGGGACAATGCCCGACATCATTGTGTTGAGCTGGAAAATCTTTCCTCCTGAATCAAGGGCTGAAATCCCTTCCTGTATCCTTGCACCGCCTGAGTCAAGAAGGCCTATGCAGGGGCATCCTGTCTTGAGGGAAGATTCCATTGCATGGGCTATCTTTTTGTTGTGCATTTCGCCCATTGAGCCGCCCATGAATGAAAAATCCTGCGCATAAACATAAACCGGCTTTTTTCCTATTGTTCCATATCCGGTTATTACTCCGTCTCCGGCTTTTTTCCTTGATTCAAGCTCTTTACTCTGTAGCTCTGCAAATGCCTCAAGCTCAACAAAAGAGTCCGGATCAAGAAGATATTTCAAGCGCTCCCTTGCCGTGAGCTTGCCTTTCTTGTGCTGCAGCTCAGCAGCCTGCTTGTCATTATGGAGCTCTTTGCTCTTATCAAGAAAATCCTTAAGCTTGCTTTCCCCCATAGGGCAAAGCTATGAAGTATGATTTAAAAAGGTTTTTAAAACAAAACAAGAGAGGATAAGAAATGTAATATTACTTAGTAATAAATATTGCTTTTACGATATCATGCAGAACTTTATCTTTTTTAAACAATAGGCTTCTGTTACAAATTTGGCTCATATCATAAATTTTTATTTTTCTTGACTTGGCATTGTTAAAGTAGAATGTTACTCCATCTGCAAAATATTCAGACTCATTTATTGAAGAATTCTGCCTAATGTAATTATTATTTTTTTTAGCTTTCAAAAAAGCTTTATGTATTCTCCTTAGCATTGATTTGTTCAGAATATTTCCATGGATTTGATGTGCAATTTCGTGCCTGACAACATTAAAAATATCCTTATCTCTTGCCAATATCCACTCTTCCCCAATTACCGTTGGATTTCCGCCCCACCCTCTGACCTCGTCAAATGTCTTATAGAAAGGATGTTTTCCATATCCAGAAATATCAAATACCTTCCCTTTCCAAGAGGAAAATTCTTTGATGTCCGTAAAACTTTTTTTAACTGGCAGAATAATAACATAAGTTTTTTCTTTTACTAATTTGCTGAAAATATCATCTCTAAAAACTTCTAAATCCTCCAACAGATTTTTCTTTGTATTTAGTTTTAGCTCGTCATAGTTTGAGATATAATTTTCAATAAGGAACTTTCTTTTCATATTTTTAATAGAATAAGACAACTTCATAAATTTTTCTACATAAATTCTGACTAAAAGAAAAGATTATGGCAAACCAACCATCAAAATAACTTAAACCCCTTGCTTTCCTTTGTGCCTATGATTCCGCCTTCAACTATCCTGAACACAAGCTCTTTCTCCTCTTCAATGCTCCTGTGCTTTCTCAATATTGCTCTTCTATTTCCGTTTGGGGTTATCTGCAGCTCTATTAGGCACTTGCTGCCGTACTTCAGAATATCCCCACCAACAATATTAACCTTGTCTTTGTTGTCAAAGTCAGAGTAGACCTGGTTCGTCACAAGGACAGGTATGGATTTTTTCCTTGCAATCTCCGTCAGGTATGATATCTGCTTCCCAAGCTCCCTGTTGACCTCATGTATGTCCTCGTTCTTGCCAAGCTCGAGCCTGTAGAGCATGGCTATGGTGTCAACAATTATCAATCCTATCTTGTCATTCACTATATCCTTTAGCTTCTCGAAGGACTTCTTCTGCTCGGCAAAGCTCGTGGGCTTCAGGAATATGATGTTGCCAAGCAGCTTTGAAGTGTCCTGGCTCATGTGATAAGCAATCTGGTTAAGCCTTTCAAGCGAAAAGCCTCCTTCAGAATCCACATACACCACTTTTTTGCCTGTCCTTGCAACATTTACAGCGCACAGGATGCAAAGGATCGTTTTACCGGAGCCTGCAGGCCCGTAAATGGTAGTTATTACATCCTTTTCATAGCCGCCGGAAAGCATCAAGTCAAGAATCTTGCTCCCGGTCGGAATCCTGTTGCCTGCCTCTTCCATATAATAGTGGGCTTTGCCGGCAATTTTATAAAATTTGCCCTTTTGGAATTTTATTATAAATTCCAAAGCCACGAAAATTCAAAAGATTTTCGATGTTTTGGAAAGCTTTTTAATCAGCTACAAATTATAGTTCCTAATGGAAAAATCAAGGGCACAAGCTGTAACATCCCTAGTTTTCGGGCTGCTTTTCTGGGTGCCGCTGCTGAACATCATCTTCGGCCTGCTTGCCGTTTTCATAGGGGCAATATCACTGGCAAATATAAAAAAAGAGCCGGAAAAATATTATGGAAAAGGCTATGCAATAGCTGGAATAATTCTTGGAGCACTTCCTATAGTGCTTTCACTGATCGGAATTGGCCTGTGCGCAGCAGGCTATAGGGGGATATGCGACAGCATGGGGCTCGGTTTCCTGGCTAATTTATCCAATAGAAATATTTAAAAGCACCCCTCCTTTATATTTCCAAATGAAAGATGCCATAATGCTTGCGTCAAGCGTGCTGTTTGGAGTGCTATTTTCTTTCCTGGCTCTTGTTTTTTCAGTGTTTGTGGCATCAAGATTCTTTAACAGGAGCTACAAAAGCTACGAGCCAAAGCTCAGCATAGTGATACCTGCCTACAATGAGGAGAAGAACATTGAAGAATGCATAAACTCAATTTTGGAATCAGACTACCCAAAGGAAAAAATGGAGCTCATAATAGCAGATGACGGCTCCACAGACAGCACATTGAAACTGCTCAGAAAATACAAAAAAATAAAGGTGCTGAAGCAGAATCACCTTGGCAAGGTGGAAGCCCTTAACCTTGGATGCAAGAAATCATCCAGCGAGTTTATACTTACAATAGATGCAGACACAATACTTGACAAAGACTGCATAAAAGAGCTGCTAAACCCCTTCTCCGACAAAAATATAGGGGCCACCACAGGAAACAACAATGTAAGAAACAAGAAAAGCATCATAGGCGCATTCCAGAACGTGGAGTACCACTTCAGCAATCTCATAAGGAACAGCTTTTCAAAGGTGTTCAACAACGGGATATGGTTTTCCGGCTCGCTGGCATGCTACAGGAAAACAGCGCTTGAGAATATAGGGTATTTCAAGAAAGACACGCTTGCTGAAGACCAGGACATCGCGCTTGAAATGAAAAAAGCTGGGTACAAGACAATCAATGCCTCAACCGCCTTTGGCTATACAATAGTGCCGGCAAAAATTATGGAGCTGTACAGGCAGCGCGCAAGATGGTGGATAGGCACTCTGCAGTCAATTGTAAAGAACAAGTCCCTGTTTTCCAGAAAAGCAAGCCCATCCATCCTGTTCCTTTACATAAACCAGTTCTGGTGGTCATTTTATGCGTTCTTGTCGCTGCCCCTGATAATATACCAGATCAATTATTGGCTGCCGTACAACTCACAGAGCCTTTACAGCATGCTGAGCTATTTTTTCAAGTGGTTCAGTTTAATGGGGCCTGTTTACGTTATTTACAGGATTCCGGATTTTGGAGTATCAATCTACAGCATCTTCGGGGTATTGTCAGGCATAATGACAACCATACTTAGCGTAGCGGCATTGAAGATGTTCAGGGACAGCATAAATTTAAGGAACATGCTTGCAATATTCTTTTATTTTCCATATACAATAGTTTTAAATATAATAATCCTTGTCAGCCTCTTAAAACACAGATTTTGGGCAAGGAGCTACTACATAAAGTGAAAAAATGATAATAATAGATATCCTAAGGCAGTCCATCCATAATTATATAGAGCTGATGAGCAGGTTCTTTTTATGGTATAACGGAATAGGCAGGAAAATGCTTGATTTTCTCCACATTGTGTTCCAGAACATTTTTGACTTCCTGCTTGTTGTGGCAGTATTCGTGTCTGCGCTGTACCTGGTGATGTCCATTTATGCCATATTCAGAAAAAAGAAGGACAATAAAGAGGAAGAAATCAGCGGAACACCTTTCGTGACTGTGCAGATACCTACATTCAACGAGCCGGTTGCCATAAGGTGCGCGAAAAGCTGCCTGGATTTTGACTACCCAAAAGACAAATATGAGATCCTGATAGGGGATGACAGCAATAATCCGGAGGTGTCAAGGAAGCTCAAGGAATTTGCAGATGGCAATGAGCCGGTCAGGGTAATCAAAAGAGACAGCAATGCAGGCTACAAGCCCGGCAATCTAAACAACATGCTGAAGCATTCGAAAGGCGAAATACTTGTCATTTTTGACTCAGACTTCGTGCCTGACAAGGACTTCCTTTCAAGAATAGTGAAGCCTTTCATGAAAGACAGGAAGATAGCGGGAGTTCAGGCAAGATGGAAGCTCATAAATGCAAACCAGAATATGATATCTTCGCTCGGGGCAACAATTGTGTCAACTTACCATCATATAGCAATACCCTTCACTTTTGATAAACAGGGAATAGTATTCCTTTGCGGCTCTGCAGAGGCTGTGAGAAAAAGCACTTTGGTGGAGCTTGGCGGCTGGGAAAACGGAAATTTGACAGAAGACATTGAATTTTCATTGAGGCTGCTTGAAAAAGGCTACAAGATTGAGTATCTTGACGAGCTTGAATGCGACGGGGAAGTGCCGTACACGCTCAAGGACCTGTACAGGCAGCAGATGAGATGGGCCTATGGGGTAATTTATTCTTGGAAGAATCATTTCAAGGGAATTGTTAAAAGCAGGCACCTGACATTCATGGACAAGCTCCATATGCAGGGCATTTTCCTGAGCGGCTATCTGCTGTCTGTGCTGCTGGCAGGGCTTTTCATCACAGGCACTTTGAGCTTTGTCACCCATGCGCCTGCACCGATAGAATGGGGAAGGCTGATTTACGAGCTTGCAAGAAATATCGCATTGACCAGCGGGCTTATTATAGCAAGCACTGTAGCCCTTGCAAAAGCAAATAAGCTAAAGCTTACGCTCCCAATGATAGCCTCGTCCTTCAGCTACGGGCTTGTTGTGACGTATTACGTCAATGTAGGCATTTTCAAGGCGCTGGCAAAAACACCGATGGAATGGTACATGCTTAACAAGCAGGGCAACAAAATATACTGATTTCTAAAAATGCCATTAAAAGACTGCAAAGGCATTATTGCAATAATCTTATTTTTCATTGCTGCCAATATCCTATTCCTTGGATTTTATAATGATGTATGGTGGGATTCTGCAGTTTACATTGGAATGGGGAAGCACATCTACTCGCTCGGCAAAGCCGGATTGTGGGAAGAGTCAAGACCGCTTGCACTTCCCCTGATTCTGGGGATCGGATGGAAGCTTGGCTTTGAGCCGGTTTATTTTGGCAGGGCAATATCCATGATTTTTTCAGCCCTTACTATTTTTTTGACCTATAAAATAGGGCTAAAGCTATTCTCCAGAAAAGAAGCCCTGCTGGCTGCATTTTTCACTGCATTTTCCTTCACGTTCTTCTTTTTCAGCCCGAACATCCTTACAGAGATACCATCAACGCTTTTTATTTTGCTTGCATTTTACTTCTACCTGGAAAAAAGGTTTTTCATCACAGGAATCTTTGCAGGCATTGCGGTGATGACCCGGCTGTTCCAGATTTTTATGCTTGCAGGGCTTGGAATTGCATTTGTTTCTTATTTTTGGAACAAGCCGAGGTTCGGCAGGAACCTGGCATATATTGCTGCAGGAGCATCAATATTCATAATCCCATACCTCCTGCTTAGCCAAATACTTTATGGTGATATAATTCTTCCCTTCAAGGTCCAGAGCCACCTTACCCAGACAACAGGATGGGCTTTGTACGGGGATTACGGCTTTTATTTTGCAGGGCTGCTGAAGGAGAATTTTTTTCTTATGTTTTTGCTCACATTGCCGCTGTTTTTCAGAAGGAACTACAAGCTTGATGCGCTGCTCCTGATGCCGCTGATGTATCTCCTTATATTTTCTTTTGCCAAGCACAAGGAAATGCGCTTCATGATTTTGATATTTCCGTTCCTGTACATGCTTTTGTCCTATACGCTCATCCAGATATACAACGGAGTCAATCACAAAAAAGCTGCCCTTGCTGTTTTCATCGCAATGGCAGCAGTATGGGCAGGCATGACATTTTCCATGGCAAAAAATGCCGTAGATTACAGCATCCAAAAGGATGGCTCTGCATTAGCCCATTTTCAGGATTATATGAAAGGCGCAGCCGGGAATGTATGGATAACAAGCCCGCTGTACGCGCTGCATTCCGACAAAAAGCCCGATGGGCTGCTGTATTTCTTCTCGTCAGGAAATCTGATTAATTTTATCGCGGAAAACGAGAACAAAGTGGACGCTGTGCTTTACAGCAGCTGCGACATGGAATGCCCGCCCGAAGAGATTGATTCAGAATGCGGCAAAAGCAGGAAAGTCCTGCTGAATATGCTGCTGCGCCTCAAGAAAATCTATGAAAATGAGATCGGCCAATGCAGGTATGCCATCTACAGAAAAATCATTTGACTTTTATGAAATCGCCGAGCGTGAATCCTGCTGGCTTGGCACTTTTTGAGGATTCATGCGTCTCCTCGTAATGCTCCACGAGCTTTATTCCAAGAGCCTTCTCAAGCTTCCTTGCAAGGCTTAAATCCGGCTCAAAAGAGCCTGTTTCTATCTTGTGGATTGTCGACTCTTTCTCGCTTATTCTGTTTGCAAAGTCCTTCTGGCTCAGCCCCATTGACTCCCTCTTTCTTTTTATTATCCCAGAATAATCCTCAACAAGAAGCTCTACTTTATCCTCTTTCTTTTCAAGCTGCCTTTTCATATGATTTACCTGCTCTTTTGCGCTGTACCTTTTTGGCTGGGAAATCACCCTGCCGAATTTTGTGCAGTCTGGGCACACATCTAGCTGCACGCCCTCAATTATCGCCTTTGCAAGGCCTTCAGCTGTCTTGCCGCACAGGTCGCAGTTCATTTTTTATCACCCAATATCGTCACGATTATTTTTCTTTCGCTTCTTGGACCGTCCAGCTCACAGAACTGGACTGCCTGCCACTGCCCTAAATCCAGCCTTCCATTTTTTATTGGCATAGTTTCCGAAGGCCCAAGGATAGCAGACTTCAGGTGGGAATCTGCATTTCCGTCTATCCTGTCATGCCTCCATATCCCTGAAGGTACCAATTTGTTCAAAGCGTCAAGCAAGTCGAGGCAAATATTGGGATCATAATTCTCATTTATAATTATTGCGGCTGTCGCATGCGCTGCAAACACACTGCAAATGCCATTTTTTATTCCTGACTTCTTTATTATTGAATTGAGCTTTACGGTGATATCTATAAGCTCCTGCTTTTTTGATGTTGAGATTGTGAATTCTTCCTGCATTGCAGCAATGTTTTATGGAATATATTTAAATATATTGCACATTGCCATCATGATATGAAAGTGATATGTGTAACAGGAACGCCGGGCACTGGCAAGACAACTTTAGCAAAAAAATTAGCAAAAAAGCTTAATTTTTATTATCTCGATGTGAATAAGCTGATTTCCAAATACAGGCTTTCCGAAGGCTATGACAGAAAAAGAAAGGCAAAGATCGTTGACATTAAAAAATTGAATAAACATCTGATTAAATATATTAAAAATACCAGGGAATTAAATAAATTCAAAGGGATAATCATTGACTCCCACCTTTCCCATTGCCTGCCGAGGAAATATGCGGATTTCTGCATCGCGGCAAAATGCGGCATAAATGAGCTGGGCAAAAGGCTCAAAAAAAGGGGATATTCAAAAAGCAAAATAACGGAGAATCTTCAGGCTGAGATTTTTGATGTATGCTATAATGAGGCAATGGGGAAAAAGCACAGGATGATTGTTATCAATACTACAAAAGGCTTTAATATTAGCTCTGCTGCAAGGCAAATTGGTGGTTAGATGCTAGCAGAAAGAGTAAGGAACATTGCGCCGAGCGCCACGCTTGCCATAGACGCAAAGGCCAAGCAGCTCAGGAAAGACGGCAAGGATGTTGTAATTTTCGGGGCAGGAGAGCCGGATTTCAACACTCCCGAGAACATAAAGCTTGCAGCAATAAAGGCTGTCAACAGCAACATAACAAGGTACACTCCTGTTGGTGGAATCCCTGAGCTGAAAAAGGCTGTTGCAGACAAGCTCAAAAGGGAAAACAATCTTGACTATGATGCTTCTGAAATTATTGTAAGCTGCGGCGGCAAGCATTCTTTGTACAACATCGCAATGGCAGTGCTTGAAAAGGGAGATGAAGCCATACTGCCTGTCCCTTACTGGGTCAGCTATGAGGAGATGATAAAGCTGGCTGAGGCAAAGCCTGTTTTCTGCCAGACTGATGAAAGGTTCAAACTGACAGCAGCAATGGTCGAGGAGAAGATAAGCCCCAAAACAAAGATGCTCATTTTAAATTCCCCCTCAAACCCGTCAGGGGCTATTGTCAATCCGGATGAAATCAGGAAAATCGCCAAATTGGCTGTTGACAACAACTTTTATGTTGTTTCTGACGAGGTTTACGAGCATTTTGTTTACGGCAGCAATGAGCAGGTCAGCATTGCTTCTCTTGGCGATGAGATTAAGAAGCTCACAATTGTCTCGAATTCCGTGTCAAAGACATATGCAATGACCGGATGGAGAATAGGGTATACTGCTGCAAGCAGGGAAATAATCAAGGCAATGGACAACCTGCAGAGCCATTCAACAAGCAATCCAAGCTCGATAGCGCAGATGGCTGCCCTTGAAGCGCTGAACGGGCTGCAGGACTCTGTCAAGCTTATGGTAAAGGCTTTTGACGAGAGAAGAAGGTTCATACACAAAAGGCTCAATGAAATTGAAGGAGTTTCATGCGCGGAGCCGGAAGGGGCTTTCTATGCATTTCCTGATGTAAGCGAGACAGGAATGGGCTCAATGGAGTTTTCATCCAAGCTGCTTGATGAAGCGCTTGTCGCCGTTGTACCGGGAATTGCATTCGGAAGCGACAGGCATGTAAGATTAAGCTATGCTACTTCGATAAAGGAGATTGAAAGGGGGCTTGACAGGATAGATAAATGGGTGAAGCAGAAGACTGTCAAAATCATCAGTTGATTTTTTATAATTTTTTATTGAGTTTATTTTAGTGTTCGTGCCTCAATGCCTAAGACAAGAAGAACTAAAATACCAGAAAATATAAAATCTGCCTTCGGCCAATTTTGTGCTCGGTCTCGCTGTTTGCACACACGCTCGACCTCGCCAATACATTCAATAATCAATCAAAAATGAAAATAAAAATATTTACAGGGGAAATTGAAGCGGAAGCTGAGCTTGAGGACACTCCGACTGCAAAGGCAATTTACGATGCTTTGCCCCTTGACGGAGCTGCAAACAGGTGGGGAGACGAGATTTATTTTGTAGTTCCTGTCAGGGTTGATGCTGAGAAAGCCGCAACCGAGCTTGTTGAAGAGGGTGACATTGCGTACTGGCCGGAAGGCTCCTGCTTCTGCATTTTTTTCGGCAAGACACCTGCGTCAAAAGAAGGCGAGATAAGGGGCTGCTTCCAAAATGAACGTTTTTGGAAAGGTAAGGGGAAATGCAAGGGTATTCCAGAGCGTCAAAAACAGCGACTTGGTTATTCTGGAGAAGGCTTAGAATATTCCAGAAGCAAATTTACAAGTTCCATTTTCATATAATCCGGGGTTACCATGTGCATGCTGGCCACATTGACAAGCCGTTCTGCTGCCAAAACTGCAGTCTCCGCAACAAGGTCGTTCAAATTCTCGTAAAAATGCTCAATAATCCCAATAGGGATGCGCAACTCCTGCTCTGCTATAGGAAGCCCAAAATGAGCAATAAGCAAGTGCCTGACCCCTTCCACTTCAAATCTTCTTTTCAGCCCAATCCTATGGGCCATTCCATACCCATTTTCATTAACCCTGAAGCGCCACGGACCAATATAGTCAAATTTCAAATTATCTGGCATAGGAGACATGCCACTGCTATCGGCTAAATTCGGAATATTCTCCGGATTGATTATTCTGTACCCCATACCAAAGATGGAAATTAACCTATTTAAATTTTTTATGGGTAAATTTAAATATACAACTTTAAAAGAAACCTTTATGAAAAAGCAGCTTTCGTCAATAGACCTGCATTACATTGTGAAAGAGCTCCAGATCCTTAAAGATTCTAGGATTGACAAGATCTACCAGCCGGAAAAGGAGCTGATTGTCTTCAGCCTGCACAAGGCAAATTCCGGGAAAAAATTATTGAGCATCAATATCGGGAAATTTATTTCCATTGCAGGGGAAAAGGAAGCATATGAGGAAATACTAGGCTTCGGGCAGTTCCTGAGAAAGCACCTTGACGGATATTTTTTGGACGGCATTGGGCAGATAGAGCCTGAAAGAATTTTGAAATTTACATTCAAGACCAAAGAAGACAAAAAGCACCTCTATATAGAGTTCATAGGCAAAGGCAATGCAATCCTGTGCAATGAGCATGATGTGATTATGAATGCCCTTGAGCAGCATGATTTCAGGGAAAGGTCAGTAAGGGTTAAGCTGAAGTACACTTATCCGATGATGGGGCTTAACCTGTTCGAATTGGAGGAAAAAACGCTCACTGAATTGCTTAAAAATTCAAAAAAAGACACGCTTGTGACATCTTTGGCAACAGAGCTCGGCCTTGGAGGATTATATTCAGAGGAAGCCTGCTTATTGTCCGGCATTGACAAGAATGCCTCTCCAAAAAATATCGATGGAAAGCAAATGCACCTGATAATTTCTTCAATAAAAAAAATAATAAGCCATGAAATTGACGCCAAAGCTGTCTTTGAAAATGGCAATGTAATTGACTTCATCCCGTTTGATTTTGAGTTTTATTCTGACAATGCTAAAAAACAGTTTAAAACATTCGGCGAGGCAGTTTCATTCTTCTATTCCCAGTTTAAGGAGGCAAAGGAAACAGAGCACGAGAAAAGGATAAAGTCGCTTCAAAGGATAATAGGGCAGCAGAAGCAGGCTATAGAAGAGCTGAGAAAAGAAGAGCATGAGTCAAGGCAGAAAGGCGAATTGATTTACCACAACTACCAGCTGATAAAGGAAGTCATTGATGAGATGAACAATGCCTCAAAGAAGCATTCCTGGAAAGAGATAAAGGAGAAGCTGAAGGAGCACAAAGTAATAAAAGAGGTTAATGAGAAAGAGAGGAAAGTTGTGGTGGAAGTTGGGTAAAAAATCCGCATATTAAAGAAATTCTGACCAAAATGCTTGATAAGCTGGAACTTTCAGGCCCTGATGCCGGTGAACTTCTAGATCCTCAACTACTCTTTATGAAGTTAAGATTAAACATCCCCCTATCAGGCTATACTTTAAGCATAATAAATCAACGAATGAGATTTATGTGTTTGAATTTGAAATGAAGACAAGTCCAGAGAAGCAAAAAGCAACCATAATCAAATTAAAAAAGAAACTGGGTTAAAATCCCAAATCTGCCCTAGTAAATTTTTTTCCTTCAGAAATATTTTTTTCAAATTCCAAAAGTCTTTTGTATAAACCTGAGTTTCTTAATGTTTCTAATTCTCTATGTAGTTGTTCAAGTTCTGATTTTGGTAAGGTTATTGTTTCCATGATAGCCCATATTGACGTTTTACTATAAAAATTTTTCTCTTTTTTCAGATTTTAAAGTGGCAAAGAGTTTGCCGTAAGTAATTAAAAGAAGTTATCAATATATAAATGTTATTTAGGGAATTCCCCCATTCGTCTAAAGCAAGTAAAAACTTAGGAGAGCGAAGCGAACTGCCTAAAATGTGTTATATGAATTAAGCCGCAACGAATGAGGGCTTTGATGCCCGATTTCGTGAGGATTTAGTTGTTCGTGCCGCCCGAATTTTCTTTGTATGGTACGGCTTTTTTTAAGGAAAAGTTAGGCTAAGTTTTTGTAGTAATAAAAGCGAACCGTTTAATTCCTCGTTATGCGATATACTTGCTAATTCGCATTTATAGGATTATGCGAAAGGAAGAAAGCTAAAAAATCGGTTTAACTTATAAAATCACGAGAACGCCAATAAGATATAGGACAATCATTTTATACAAAGATTTATATAAAAAATAGGATATAAATTAATTATGAAGAATATACATATTTCGTTTTTAGCTTTGGGATTATTAGTTTTTAGTGCATGTGTACAAAATAATCAGCAAGATAAAATATCAACTATTGAAAAAGATAAGGAAATTTCTCAATTGCAAAATCAAACAGTAGTAAACGAAGATGAAATAACTTTATTGCCAAATTGTGAACCTAACAAACCTTACCTAAATAAAGATGAATGCAAATGTGGATATAGTTGGAAAATATATTTACGTGAACATGGTCATTGTACTCCAATTAAAAATACATTCTATTCTTGCATAAATGGAGTGGAAGTAGAAGTCCATTTTGAATCTACTTCTACATTTGAAGAAGCAGAAATAATAGTAAATAAATATGATGGGAAAGTTATGCAATTTACATGTTGGTTTGAAAGACGAGACGACCCTTATATAACTACAATAGTAAAAGAAGGAAATGAACAAGAGTTTATAAAACAAATTCAGAAAGAGAGCATTGTTAAATCAGCTCATAAGCCTATATTTGCAACTACACAAGGAAATCAAATACAACCTGAGAAATTGAGTAACGAAACAAAAAAAATTGAAATATTGAATATTTCAAAGGAAGCATTATCCTTGAAAATTCAAGAACTTCATGAAGAAGGGGATGTACTCCATTATCTTCCAAAAGTTGGAATTGGACCTGACATAATTGAAGAAAAAATTATTTTGTTAGATAATAAATGGCATGTAGATTTTACTATTAAATATAATTTCGGTTGTTGCCGTGGATGCTCTCCAGAAGCAATTTGTCCCGCAGTATGTGTATTTTGCGGAAATAAAACTAAAGAAATTTATTATAAGATCAAAAATGATGGGACTATTGAAGAAGAAATTGTTACAGAAAAAACATGTATAGGTAACTCTGGTGCTTGGTTTAGGAACATTACTGGTGATGAATTGTGTTCTATTGATTGGAATAATTTAAATTAAATGTATTCCTAGTTAGCATACATATAAAGAAGGCGTTCTCGTGATTGCGTGTACATTAGTTAAACCCTTGCTTTTTCCAAGAAAAAATCTCCGTGGCGTTCGGCGAGACAAAAATTTCAAGGATTAAGCAGTTAGACATTAAAATCCGCAGAAATTTTTGGCGAGTAGGACAAGCTTTTCGACTTTAGAGGTTTAGTTCTGAAAGGAGAAAAGTTGTCCGTCGAACCGCCAAGGAGGAGATTTTTTTAGTATCATGATAATGATGGAAAAAGTGCGTGTGCATTGCACACCAAAGGAAAATTGAAATGTTCCTGCCTAACGTACAATATTAAACGAGCTTTTTCTCCTCGAAAAATTCCCCTCGTGAGCAAAATTGAGGCAACCCACAATTTTGCGAAACAGAGATGGAGAATTTT
>JACPMX010000006.1 GCA_016185755.1 Candidatus Woesearchaeota archaeon
CCAGCCTCTCTTAAGTATTGGTCAAGCAATCCTTTAGAAAATCCGTTTTTCCGACTAAATGCTATCTCTCTAACATCAATTAATTGCTCTATTTTTTCTTGCATTAACTTGTCAATAAAATCTTCAATTTTTAATCCTTCATACCCTATTGTAAATATAAAGTTGTTTTCCAATTTCCAGATAGTTGTACCACCTATTTTAATTCTCTTTAAGCCGATGCCTTCCTCTAATTTCTTGACCCATTGGTTATTTGGGGCTTGTTGTGGAAAATTCATTTTATCTTTAATTTCAGTCCATGTTAATCCTAATGGATGTCTTTTTAGAAGATTCTCGATAGAATCTTTAAATTCTTGATAAATCGGTTGCTCTTTTTCTTTGTTTAGTTCTTCTTTAGTCAAAGGTCGAATTTTCAGAACTTCTTTATCTACCTCATCCTTTAATTCGGTGCCTTCTTTCCACCCAAGCTGTGTAATTTTTTCTGGCGGTACTACTAAAACCCATTTTGCATATTCCTTGTTGCCCGATTTTCTTGATAATTGTTTTTGTAGTCTCATTAAAATTGTAGGTACCTATTGCTATATAAGCCTTTCGGTTCCTACAGCTTAAAGACCATAAATTAGCGCAGTAGGTACCGAAAAGTATTTAAACAAGTGTAGGTACCTATTAGTAAGGTGATTAATTATGGAAAAAGCAAAATATGAAACAAGAAAGGCAAGAAGTTTAGATATGTTGAAATCAGGCGTAGAGCCAATAAAGAATGGCTTTAACGAATACTTGATACCAAGCCAAGTAGAGAAAAGCAAAAAATACAAAGTTGTTATTAAGAACGGCTGGTATTCCTGTGAATGTCCCGACAACAAAGAAGGCAACCTATGCAAACATATTCTTTTGTTAAAGACCTATTTGGCTCTAAAATTCAAAGTTCAGGAATACAAGCACAGGGTAAGCATTTCAAATCCATGCCCTTTCTGTCAAAGTGCCAAGATAAAGAAAGATGGCACACGAAAAACCATTATGGGCAAAAAGCAGAAATGGCTCTGTCAAGATTGCGGTAAAAGGTTCGTAAATTCGCCAGTAAGCAGGATAAAAGGCAATACAGAATGTGTCATAACGGCGATTGATTTGTATATGAAAGGCGTAAGCTATCGGGGCATAGCTGACAGCATGAAACAGCTTTTTGGCTTGAAAGTAACCCATGTTACAATAATAAATTGGGTTAATGACTACATGAGCAAGATAAACAAATATGTAGAAGGAATGAAGCCCAATGTTTCTGACTTATGGAACGCTGACGAGCAATTCATAAAAGTCAAAGGAAAAGAAGCGTATGTATGGAATGTCCTTGACAATGAAACACGATTTTTATTAGCAAGTAATCAAAGCCCAACAAGAACTTATGAAGATGCACGAAAGACTTTTCAGATTGCGAAAGCAACCGCACAAAAGAAAGCCAAGACAATAGTTACAGATGGGGCTTTCAGCTATCAGAAAGCGGTAAGGAAAGAATTTGGAACTTATCAAAATCCAAATCCGCATTACAGATATGTTTCGCTAAATCAGCATGACAGCAATAACAACGTGATAGAGAGATTCCACGAAAGCTTTAGGCAAAGAGATAAGACCATGAGGGGTTTTAAAGGAAATGAAAAGCAGTATGCCGAGAACTTTAAGACTTACTATAATTTCGTGAGAAAACATCAAGAATTAAAGACAACCCCAGCAAAGAGGGCTGGGATAAACGAAAGCGATTTGTGGAAGGAATTATTAGAGAAAAGTTTGAAATTAACTAAAACTCTTTCCAGTTAAAAATAAATGCCCATATTATTGCCACAAAGAAAACCCATAATTGTCTGAATAGTAAACTATATACAATTGCTAAAAATGGTATCCAAAACTTGACAAAAGAGTTATCTTCAAAATAGTAATTTGTCCATTTATATCTACCAGTATGTGAAGGCATAGTATTTATTTTACCCTCTTTAAAATCCTTTTCTGCCTTTAATCTACCTATATGTTTATGATACTCTTTTTCTTCAATCTTATCTTCATAGAAGGGGTCTTCAAAATAAGGGTCATATTTTTTCATCTATATTTGTAGAATAGGTCATATATTTAAAATTACCTCAAAAAAAGACAAAACAGCCTATAGTTACCAGCCGAAGTTTAACAGCCACAGATTAACCAATACCTTGTTAGAGCGGCTTCCCTGAAAATGTAGTTGCCGCCAATTTGCGAAGCTCTTAAAATGTCGACTTATAACTGACAAGGGGGAAGTCCCTTACGGGGAATGTCGGTCATTTCTATCACTTTCACAGCCGAGCCGGCGGCAACCTTGAAAAGATTTTCAGGGAAGCCTATCAGAGCTTCTTCCTGAATTTTATAAACAGGTAAGCTGAAAGAATGCCTGCAATTGAAAGTGCCGTAACCATAAATGCGTTGAGCCTTATTGCAGCAAGATTCTTGACTGCAAATCCCGCAGCTCCTGTCTTATTTTCATTTTGCTGTGGGGCTGTTGCAGATGCATTTCCCTGCCCGCACGGCTTGCATATGCCTCCGCAGTCTATTTCATCTTCATCTTGGTTTTTGATATTGTCATTGCAGCTTTCAGCAGCCAGAGCCAGCTGCTTTGGAACTTCACACTGCTGGCTTGTAATCGGGGAATTTGCTGAGCTTGGGCACTCAAAGTCAGAAACATGCTGCGGAACCTTGGCAAAGTCGCATTGCCTTGTTTGAAGCCCGTTGCCGCATTCAGACCACTCGCCGCACTTCCAGTCCATATTGCAGACGAAGAATAATCCTGCTCCTCCGCCGCCCCCGCCTCCTCCGCCTCCTCCTCCACCGCCGCCAGAGCTTCCAGACGAGCCGGAGCTTGGTGGATTGCACCCATCGCTTGTGTGCTGGCTTGGATTGCTGTCGCAGCTGTCAGTTCCTGAAGCGCACCCATTCCCAAATCCGTCCCCATCAGCGTCTACACATAATTCTTTTACAGCAGAATGGTTTAATCCTGTTACCCTGTATCTTGCGCCTGTGTCAAAGCAAGCGTATTGTCCTGTCGTAGTGTTGTCGCATGTCAATAGAGTCTCATTAGCTCCGCTGCAGGCCGAGCTTATGGAGTCAAATCCCGCATCAGCATCCTTTATGCAGACTGATTTTACTGTCGTGTTTACCTTTTCAAGAAATACTGTTTTTGTTGAATTTCTTAGCCTTAATCCCCTTATCGAGACGGCGCTGCTGCCGTTTGCTGTGCGATTGATTGTCAGGTTTCCAAAGTCAAGAATATTGGAAGAGTTGAATGTGAAATTAAACTCTATGAATGAATCAGAGCCGTTGCTTATGTTTATTGCAAATGTCCCATTGAATAATCTTGAAAGATTAGTTGTGCCGTTTATCGCCAGACCCAATGAGATGGTGGAATTTATTGATGACAAATTTCCAATTAAGAAATCATCTGTATCATTAATACCGTCACCATCATCGTCTGTCTCATTGAAGTCAGGGTTGCCGTCGTTGTCAAGGTCCCTTGCATCAAGAACGGTTACATTAACAGCCAAATAGTCTATTTCGCTGCTGTCGTTTGCAGTTATGTTTATTGTGTAAACTCCACTATTTGTCAAATTAGTGTACCATAATAATGTGCTGCTTGAAACAATAAACTCTGTCTTATTGGCGCTGAAGTTCAACAAATCCCCATCCAAGTCAGAGGCGCTTAAAGAAATATTGACAAGTTGCGTTTCCTGGACTGTTATTGGGCTTATCGAAGAAGTTATTGAAGGAGCTCCATTTAATATTTTCACAGCTGAGCTGTTCACGAAATCGCTCCAGTTTTGCCCGTCAAAAACCCTTACGCTGAAAGTCCAGTTTTCAAGCTTTGTTGTGTTGACTGGGTTTATTGAAGTTTGATTTGTATAGTTTGCTGTTAATGTATTGTTGATATACCACAATGTCTCGTTTGCCGTTATATTGTCGCCATCCAAATCGCTGAAACTCCAGAATGCCTGCAAAGTCCCGTTTGTCCTGTTGAGGAAGTCAGTGTTTGTCAGGTTGGCTGATGTTATGATTGGCACTCTATTTGTATTATTGACTGTCAGGTTCCATTGCTTGCTATCGTTTAAAAATCCGTCTGAAATTTCAACAGTTATATTATAAAATCCAAAACTTGAAAAGTTTCCGGTAAAATTAAATTCTGCAGAGGTGGATTGTAATGTGCCATTTCTGTACCAATAGATTGTCAGAATATCAGCATCAGAATTATTAATTGTAATATTAAATGTTTGATTATTTGGTTCCGTAATTTCAAAATTTGTTATATTAGGAAAAAATTCAATTATGCTTGGTTGAGTGTTGTTTATTAGTACTACTCTTAATTCAGGAACACCAAACTTTCCTATAGTATCATTGCCCCATACTTTATAAAAATAAATTCCACTATCTAAATCTGTCTTATTTTTATACCAATTAGTTCCTGAACCATCAATTGTTTCATTGGCACCATTAAACTCTAATAGTACATTTGATAAATCTTTGTTTGAAGTTACGTTTATAAAGAATGAAGAGTTTGATAAGCTGCTTTTATTTGTAGGGGTAGGCGAAACAAACGTAATATTTGGGGCAATATCTAAGGAGAATATCGCGGCGAAAATATTAATTCTTGAAAATGTTAAACTACTACTGGAATCGGTAATTCGTTTTCCAGTTTCATTTAAAATGTTTTTAACCTGATTGGGCATTAACAAAGTAGTATTTTCTAATTTCTTAAATTGAATTAGCAAAGCCCCTGCAGCAGCCGCATGTGGGGCAGCCACAGATGTTCCCGAAGCGCTCGCAAAAGCATTATTCTTGTAAGTTGAAGTTACAGTGAATGCGGGAGCAATTAAATCTAAGTTTGGACCTCTATTAAATATTATTGAATTATCATCACTTCCAACTCCTCCAATTCCAGTTACATTTGATCCGCACGCAGGCGAAGTAATACCATTTGTAACTCCGTCATTTCCAGAAGATGCCACAACAAAAATACCACTAGCACCTGCCTGATTTGCAGCATCCACTGATGCACTAGCCCCATCACAATTAGAACTTGATATAAATTCTGAACCATTAGGTAATTGTGTACCTATACTTAAGCTAATAACAGATATATTGAGTAATGCAGCATTAGTTTTGCACCAATCAATTCCGGAAGCCACATCGCTTGTGAATCCTCCTCCAGTCTCATCTAGTGATTTTATAGCTACTATCTTAGCATCTGGTGCTATACCTTTTCTACTTGTATGGTTAGATATTACAATACCTGCCATAAATGTGCCATGCCCGTGGTCGTCCATTGGATCGCTATCATCGTTCACAAAATCATAGCCACCTATAATTGTTGGACAACTGCCGTCACTTATGTTCATTGTTTGGGCACAATCTCCCAAATTATCATGCGTGTACTCTACTCCCGTATCAACTATACATATAGTTTCATGTTTGCCTCTTATTGGAGTATTGTTTAGACTGATGTTATGGACTGAATTAGTATTTATTAAAGGGCCACTGGTAGACAAATCTACTTTAACAGGATAATCAAAATATATTTTTTTAATATTGTTATCTTGCTCTAATTTTTTTAACCCTTCTAATGTTAAATTTCCCGTAAAACCATTGATGGAATAAAATTTTCTTTTTAATTTAAAGTCAATTTTCTCATTAGCTAACTTTACTTTGACTTTTTTTGCAGTTGATTTTTTGCTCAATACTTGTTCTTCATAATTAAGCTTTGACAAGACTTTTTCCTGTTGCTTTGCTACCATAATCTTCTTTTTTTCAAGGTTATCTTTATTCTGCAGTATTTGTATTGGGCTATCATTCAAAGTTTCGTAATTATCTTCTAAAATAACTATAACAGGAACGGAGTCTTGCCAATTAATTGCGTCAAGAATTTCTTTATCAACCTTACTATCGCCACTCTGGGATAGTGCAGTTTTAGAAAATAATACAATCACAATAGCCAAAAAAACATACCACCCTCTTTGCATTGTAAAATGGAAACAGAATGCATTTTTAAAGGTTATCCAAAGCAAAACAATCAGGATTATCGTCTATATTGAAATATTTTAAATTTGGCTTTCTTTAGCCATTTTTTTATCGTTTTCCTCTTAACGCCTATGAGGAGAAGCCCTGCAAGAACAAAAATCCAGCCCTGCAGGATTGGGATGAATCCCATTATCACTCCCGCTATTATCAAAAGCGTTCCAAGAATTATCCTCACTACCCTCCAAATATGCCTATACATCTTAAGTGCTTATCTTCAGCGCTGAAGAGCCAAACAGCGAGCTTCCAATGCCCTTTCCAACAAAAAATGACTGCCTGCTGGAAACATCGCCCAGCAGCTCAAGCAATCCCTTGTCAGTCTTGTACTCAACAACTTCAGCCTTTATTTTTTCCTTATTTTCAATGTAAGCTATAGCCTCATCCTTGCCCCCGAGCTCGTCCACTAATCCAAGTTCTTTTGCCTGCACGCCAAGATAAAACAGGCCGTTTGCCACCTTGTCAATGTCCTTTTTGCTCATATTCCTGTTCTTCGCAACCTCGCCTGCAAAATAATCCCGAATCAAATCAAGATTTTTCTGGAATATTTCTTCCTCTTCCGGTGTCATTTCTTTAAGCGGGCTTCCAATGTCCTTGTATTTTCCCGACACAAGCCTTCTGTAAGTCAAGTTGTACCTGTCCAGAAACCCTGGAAATTCAAGATAAGACGCAATTACCCCTATAGATCCTGTTATCGAGACCCTGTTTGCAACAACATGGTCAGCAGATGATGCAATCCAGTATGCTCCAGAAGCCCCGGCTTCCCTTATCCATGCGACTGTTGTCTTGTTGACTTTTTTCACCGCATTCGCGATTTCTTCTGACGCAACAGCCGAGCCCCCGGGGCTGTTGATCTCGAATATGATAGCCTTGATATTTGGGTTCTCATCAGCCTTCTCTATCAGCTCGATAATGTCAGGCGATGCAGCTGCGCTCTCAAAAAGCAAGTCAGAGTCATCAGTCCCGACAATTATGCCTTCTATTGGAATCATCGCGACATTCCCATTTAAGTCTTCAACATCAACGCCTGCAAAAAGCGAAATAAAGCCTACTGCAATAAAACCGATTAATGCAAGAAAAAACAGCACAAATATTGCATAGCCCCACCTGAAGCCGGATTTTTCCACTACTCCTCACCCTTTTTGAATGCCTGGAATATGTCCTTTCTGCCCTGCTTCAGATTATCAAGTATCTGGTCCTTTGCCATCTCAAGAAAGCCTATGGCTTCCTGCGGCGTCACATTCTGGGTTTTCATGGATGTCTGTATGTTGTTCGGCATCACATCAACCCTCAACAAAAAAACTTTTTGCTCTGCTTCTGCCATTTGCACCACCGTCAATCCAGGCTGTATTTCTCGACAACTCTTGTTTTGCTCAATATCTCGCTAAGCCTTTGGTTTGTCTTGCTGAAGACCATGAACAAGGGGTCTAAAACCCACAGCAAAATAAAAGGAAATATCGGTATGAAAGCAATGTTTCTTGCAAGCAGCTGCCATGCCTTCAGCTTGCCCTTGTCGCCTGCAACATAAAGCCTCATCAGCCTTTTCCCTATCGTCTGCGACATTTTCCTCTCGAGCATGAAAAAATAAAGTATTGCCAATACTGACATTGCAAAGGAAATCCAGCTTATATAGCTTGCGGACATTGTGCCTGCAAATGAATTGTAAGCCTCTGAAAAGGAATATTCTTTCGGCAGCATGCTTTGGAAAAGTTTTCTGAATGGAAAAAGCACAATAAGGTTAAGGATCATCATGTCGATTAGGAATGCCGCAATCCTTTTCCACACAAGGGCAGGCCCTATGAATTGCCTTTCTTTCGGAAGGTCAAGCCGTTTCATCATGGGTGGTATTAACTTCGTATTTATAAATTTGCGTTTATATCAGAAAGATATATAAAGCGTGTAACTTTCAAATTCTCGATGAGCAAGAAGAAGGAAGAGCAGCAGAAGCAGGAGCAGATACAGCAGGAGCTTTCAAGGATACACCTTCCAAGGGGAAAGGAGACTTTCGGCATCATCGAGCAGAGGCTCGGAGGATCAAGGATGAGGGTAAGGTGCCTTGACGGCAAGACAAGAATCTGCAGGATTCCCGGCAGGCTTACAAGAAAATTGTGGGTGAGGGACAATGATATTGTCATTGTTGAGCCGTGGGAATACGGCGGCGATGAAAAGGGTGACATAATATACAAGTATACGCCAACCCAGACTTCCTTTTTGAAGAGAAAGGGCCATTTGAAGCAGCTGGAAGAGTTTGATGAATTCTAAGTTGTCACTATTCAATAGAAATGTTTAAATATCCGGATTGACACCTTTCTCTGATGGAAAAGCCGCCTATCAGCTTTTTCGCGATGAGCTTCGTGCTTCTTTTTGTACTCGTAAGCCTTATTTTTGCTGTTTTTGACCTGCACAGGTTTGCTTTTGTTTTCGAGCTTGGCATACTGCTTGTGCTGCTTACATTGGCTGCATTATCAATGCTTGCAATCTACCACGGCAGGCTGTGGGGCTGGACGATAATGAGCGCATTGCTCATCCTCATCCTTGTCAATTTGCTCTTCATCTACCTGATTACGGGAGCTTTTGGCACGTCCCATCTGACGGCATTAGTATTCTCGCTTATAGGCCTTGGAGTTTCCTTATTTAATCTCAGGGAGCCTCAAAATGAGCAGGATGGAATGGAGATAGAGGAATATGAAAAGGCAAAGGATTACTACCCTTACATCGACAAGATGGAGCCGATAGAAGAGCCAAAAGTTGAAAAGACATTTACTCCCGGAAAATTCGTGGCCAGCAGGAAAGCGAACAAATTCCATGCCCCGAAATGCGACTGGGCCAAGAGGATAGGGAAGGAAAACCAGATTTGGTTCGATTCAGAGCAGGAGGCAAAGGCAAAAGGCTTCGAGGCAGACAAGTGCGTTGCTTGATTCTGATTCTATATGACTGAATTCAATCCGTCGCTACGCGACCAAATTTACACTCGGCAAAAATTTCTTACACTAATTTTCGCCTCGGATTTATTCATTAATGAATCATAGGCGAGACCGAGCGTGTGTACAACGGCGAGGTCGAGCACAAAAATTTGTCCGAAGGACGGATTAAAAGGCTAAATAAATAATCCAATAAAAAACCTAAATAAAACAACTTAATTATTTCTTCCACAGCAATATTATCAAAAGAATAATGCTGATTGTTATGGCGCTGTCCGCTATGTTGAAGACCGGCCAAATCCTGAAATCAATGAAGTCAATTACAGAGCCGTAAGCAATCCTGTCAATCAAATTGCCAATCGTCCCCCCAAGGAGCAATCCGACTGAGAATTGGAGCAGCCTTTCAGCAGGCTTTATTTTCCTGAGATGATGCAATACTGCAATAGCCACCGCAATTGAAAATAATATAAAAATCAAATTAAGGCCTTTGAACAGCCCAAAGGCAGAGCCGGTGTTTGTTAAATAGGTCAGGTGCAAAATATTTTTTATTATTGGGGTGGACTGGTTCAGCTGAAAATTATGTTTAATGAGAAATTTAGCGGCCTGGTCCAGAAGAACAATAAGCAAAGCAATGGAAAAAACAAAAATATTTTTTTTATTCATCAAATCAGATTAAAAATCCGGATATAAAAACCTTTTCAATAGTACCTTCTTCTCTTGTTGTCTTCCTGCTCGCCCCTTGCAATGGCCTCGATGTTTGCCAGCCTTTGGTTTATGCTCTCCATAGTCGCTCTCAGGGCATCCAGCTTGCTTGATATCACCTCCAGGTTTTTTGAGGCTATGTAATTGTCGTTTGAATTATAGGAAGGCTGAAGACTTGGCTGCGGCTGGTAGGCCGGCTGGCTCTGAAAGCCCGGCTGCTGCTGGAAAGAAGGGTATTTTTGCATTGGCTGCTGCCCGGGCGCTTCAATCCCCATCCCCAGGTCCGGGGAAGGCCCTGTGCTGAAGTCAAAATCCTTGCCAAGCCCCAAATCCTTGCCCAAGTCGTCCAAATCGTCCTTTTTCTTCCAGAATGCAAGCTTGCCGAAGAATGCCATCTATTCACCTCTCTATTTTAATTTTGATAAGCGCCTTTATAAATATTTTGGATTAGGCAAATCCCCTTAAGGCAAAATAAAGAACACCAAGCACGAACAGGGAAGAGACTATGAAGAGCAGCATGACGAAGAATTTCTCAAAGAGCTTGTGCAGCATGAACATCACTATAAGATACGCGACCGCCGCTGCTATTACTATTGACATTAACGCCATTTTTCAATCCATACCTCTTCTGGTATAAATATTTTTGCAGTAATCGCAATGCGCATTTATCTGGCCGCCGGAATATTCCGGAATTAATCTGCCTTCAGGGGCTACAGGCCACCAGTGCTGAGGGCCGAAGTGGGAATAAAGAGAATTGTAGATTATTTCCAATTTATTCATAGGACACGTATTCTCTAGAATTATTTAAATTTGAGCTATTTAAATGGCATAAAAATCGGCGGGCGCATGGTGCTCATGTTTTTGGTCCAGGCAGCCATCATTGCATAGCCAATTTGTTTCCTGTAAATGTCTGCTCCAGTCCAGCCGTAGGTATCCTCAGGATGCGGGTCGTGAATTTTTCGGTAAGGTCTTCTGACAACTGAAACTAGCTCAAGAAGCACTTCGTTGGGCAGATTCGCCAGCCTTTCTTTCAAAGAGATTTGGTGCAGCTCGGCATTATCATCATTATACATCTTCCTAAATCCCGAAAAACCATCTCTTTCACTCGTTGCTTTTTCTATTACCCTGTCCGTGACATCTACAAGATCGTCTATTGTTACCCGGCTTATGTCTTTCAGCGTGCCATTTGGATGCTTTATCCCGCCATCAAATTTTATCCTGTTTATGGCGCAGTTAAAAGCCAAAATTTCAGAAGGATGCATCGCAATCAGCACTTCATGCGGGACTGAATAGCCTTTCCCTTCCAGGCTGGCCTGCTTAAGCCCGAAATAAGCGCTTTGCAAAAAGCGATAGGCTCTGTCCATATATGGCGGAACTGCTTTTTCTTTGGGATTGCTTCCCAAAATGCTCAGATTAGGGGCCGCAAGCCCGTAAAAATGCAAATCATTTGATCCAAAGAAAGTCTTATCTGCCAAAAAATCATATTGGCTTGTATCATATATGCCTGGCTTTTTGCGCTTTGCGTCATGTTGGGATGCATCAGCATTGTTTGCATTTATCCTGTGCAGGTCATCGCTGTGTATACCTTTTCCATGAGATTTTCTTGGAGCCCTTTGCCTTGCATGAGCCGCCCTGTGGCATTTTTTTACAATTGTCGCTAGCATACAGGAAACCGTTGATTTACTCTTTATAAATGTTTCTATTTTGTAACTACTGGACAGTAAATATTTAAATACTAAAAGCATATCCTAAAAGCATGACATCGTTTTTAGTTGTGGACAAGGACAAATCTCTTGAGAGATTGCTTGAGAAGCTAAGAAAAAGCACAAGTAAAAAGGTAATCAGGGTCACAAGTTACGGGGATGCAATTGAACAGGCAATGCATCAGGTTCCATCAGCCATATTCGTTGATGAAAATGTTCCTTTCGGTGCAGATATAAGCCATAGCATCAAAAAAATTCCAGAGCTTCGTGAAGTACATTCTATTCATTTTGTAAGGGATTTAGATTATGTCAACCTAAGCAACAAAATGGTTAACCAGTGGTATTTTAAGGAAACATATGCCCCGGAGACTGTAGTAAGAAGCGTAAAGCACCTTCTTTAAGAAATCAGCACAGCGTTGACAATTCCGTCCTGGCCGGGCCTTGATGTTACCCTTGCCTTGCCGAGCTCTGTCTCGACAACAGCGCCTTTTGTCATTATGTTTCTTCTTATGAAATGCCTGTTTGCAGGATTGTCTGTTATTGTCTTGATTTTAACCTGCTTGTATGATTTTGATTTTGGGTCAAATAAATTTGCCGTGTCAGCGCTTAACAGTCTTAGCTTCCTGTTTGCGCCCATTGTCCTTATATTCCTTATCCTTTTTTTCCCAAGCTTTGTGAAAGAAGGCTCCCGCCCAAGCTCGTACTGCCTTTTCTTCCTGTAAGCGATATACCTTCCGCCTGTTTCCTTTCTCTTCGGTCTTGCCTGTGATAATGCCATGGAGAAAGGTAACTTTTGCCGATTTAAATAGGTTTCTATCGATAGTTATTTATTGAAGCACAAGTAATGGGATTCATGGAATTTTCTGAGTTAATCGTGGTTGTACTTTTATTGGCAGCCTTTTCTTTTGCTGCATATATAATCGGAAAGTACGTGGCAAAAAAGGAATCAGATGAAAAAATTCCTGAAATAAGGGCGGATGCCATAAGCCAGTCCAAGGCTGTCCGCGACGGCCAGCTCAACCAGAACATGGCCCCCTTTCTTCCCGGATTCCCTTACAGGCACACTGAGGCAAGGTTCATGGGCGAGCCGATAGATTTTGTGGTTTTTGAAGGGATCGACGAAAAAAACGTCAGCGAAATAGTTTTTGTTGAAGTGAAGACGGGCACGAGCCAGCTGTCCTCGGTACAGAAAAGCATTAAATCTGCGGTGAATGGCAAAAAAATCTCATGGCATGAGTACAGGATCCCGCAAAAGCCGGAAAATGGCAAATAAGAAGTTGCGCAACATTTATAAAGAAACCCAGTTTCTTTTTGACTGGTTTTAACGTGATTTTATGATGGAGCAAGCAAGGCCTTTGGACGCATTGAACAGGTCGAGAGACAAGAGGGTACTTGTAGAGCTGAAAAACAACAAGCAGTACATTGGCAAGCTAAAGTCATTCGACATACACATCAACGTCGTGCTTGAAGATGTCGAGGAAAGGGTCAGCGGCGAGGTCACCAGGAAGCTCGGGGTCGTCTTCATCAGGGGAGACACAATAACGGTAATATCAACAGAATAGGTTTTCTAAGTGGTTTGAATGAAAGGCACACCTTCAATGGGCAAGAAGTCCGGCAAGAAGAACATGATATACTGCCGGCGCTGCGGGAAAAGGACATTCAACTTCGGCAAGGGCAAGTGCAGCGCATGCGGCTTCGGAAAAAGCAAGAAATTGAGAAGCTATACCTGGCAGAAAAAGGGAAAGTGAATATTATTTATTTATTCAAAAATTGCCTAAGGCGGATTAAATTCCAAGTTGCCCATCCAAATTTTTTCAGCAACATTTTTAAAGAAATATCATAAACAAATCCCTGCGGAGGTGCCGGAGCGGCCAAACGGGATAGGCTTAGGTGTGCTGAGCAATTAATTTTGCAATGAACTACGACACCTATTGGCTTAGTGCCTACGCAGGTAATCCTCAAGCCGAAAGCTTGGGGGTCTGCAATCGAATCCTGTCCTCCGCATACTTTCTTTCATGAAAATAATACACCAGTATACTAATCCCTATACGACAAATCAAAAGCTTTTTATATCAAATTAACTCAAAAAAACATACGTGGGGGTGGATTACATTGCTTTTTTCTGAAGATGAAAAGCTGGATTATATCACTGTAGAAGGGAATATATACACTCACAGGCAAATTGAGAAAAGGAACGGAATAACATTCATGCGGATGAAAAAAAGGATATTAGATAAATGAAAACTCAAAAGACCAAATTTTTGGGCAATAAAAAACTCCTGAGGCTTCTCGTCATTTTGCTTATAATATTTCTTGTCCTGAATATTGTTTTTCTTGCCTTAAAGATCATCAATGAGTTTTTTTTCTGGATACTGATAATTGCCATAGCTGTTTTTGCGTACTTCTGGCTGCCTAAATTAAATATAAAGAAAAAATAGGTAGGGGTCTCGCTGTTTCCCAACCAGCCGAAGCTGTCAGTTACAGTATTTTAATGCTTTATCAAAACCTTTTTTGCAAGTAAGGTTTTGCTCTGCGCCAAACAGACGTTTAGCCGTGGCTCCTGCAAAAGCTTAACTTGCGCGCTTTGGCATTTACCGGGCATCAATCCTTTTTGGGCATTTAGCGTTAAGCACTTATAACTGCGAATGAGTTTACAGCTACACACCCCCTTATTTGTTAAGTTTCTATAGATATTTATAACTTCCCTATATAAGTTATATAGAAAATCGAAAGTCAATATAAAAAATAAAAAAGGCTTATTTAGCCTTTCCAAGAATCCTGAAAACCTTTGTACCGCATGTTCCGCAGACACCTTTCATTGCCCTCATGCCGTTCTTCATAGTGACTTCCTTGCCATCCTTGATTTCAACTTCTTTCCTGCACTTCATGCATCTTCCTCTTGCCATTTACAACACCTCGATTTATTTGAGGCCACCAAATCTTTGATTTGCGCCGCCTCGAATTTTAAACAAAATCTAGGATTTTACGCCTATGGACATATTATGTAGTAAGTTATATATAAATTTTTGGATTTTTTACTCGTATTTACTAATGTTTTGCTACTTTGAAGTTAATCACTCCAGAATCTCCAGAAGTTCCTTTATGTCATTTATCTCATAATCCGCTTCAGAGCTGCTGGCTGCAGGATTCCCGTATCTTGCAAAACAGGTGAGCATTCCAAGCCTTTTCGCGCCTTTAATGTCTCTCTCAGGCCTGTCGCCAACCATCAGGCATTGGCCGGCTTTAATCTTAAGCCTTTTGAAAGCTATCTTGAACGGCTTCGTGCTTGGCTTGAACTCTTTTGTATCTTCGTAAGTCACCACCACATCAAACAGGTGGTTTATCTTCATGGAGACAAGCCTTATCCATGCCTTCAGCCTTGGAGCGTCCGATACAATGGCAAGCTTTATCCCCCTTCTTTTGATATCAAACAAGACTTCGCTCACATGGGGGTAAGGCTCAAGAAAGCCTGATCTCACTCTTCTGTATGCAACTATCCCGCTTGCCAAAACTTCATAATCGATTTTTTTTGCCATCCTTTTGAGAAATTTCTGGAATATTGTCTTTTTTTCAAGCCCATATTTGTCATAAAGCCTGAAAAGCTCCTTCATTGCCTTTTCCTTGTTTACGTTCAAGCCTGCCCCTATCATTGCGGTTACGGCAGCATCGCAGCTTAGCTTCTTCATGGTCATGAAATCAATGAGCGTGTTGTCAAGGTCAAAGATTACTGCTTTAATCATAAGAATGGAATATGCATCTGCATATTTAAACATATTGAAGAAGGATATCTTAAAAATACTGCGTGTACTGTTATAATATTCCTATAATTTTGCTGCCGTCGTGCCATTTTTTAATCAAGGGATGATTAATAAGTTTATTCAAAAGCTTTAAAAATCAACTTCTATAACTAAATCCCAATGGAAACGCTTGAGGCTGTTAAATGGCTTAAAGAGCGCAATCTTTACGACTTGTCATCAAAGGCAGCGCTGTCGCTTAGGAAAGTTTTCACCCCATGCCTTGCCGTGAAGGACGAGAAAGTTCTGATAGTGGGGGACATGGGCTACGAAAACAGGAATGTGGCTGCAGTCCTCTCCGGAGCATATTACCTTGCAGCCGAGCATCTAAAGCTCGATGCCAAGTTGATTCTTCAGGATGCAAAGTCAAGAGGCGACATATCCGATGAGGATGTGGTAAAAAGCCTTTCCGAGCTTAAATCAGGAAACATAATAATCCTCAACATGTCAGACAAGCTTGGAAATATACAGGAGCTCGGCAAGAGCTTCAGGAGATGGGTGGCAAAGAAAAATCACCGCTTTGTGTCTGCAATGAGCCTCGGAGACCTGGCTACGAGCAATATTGAATTGATAATGCAGGCAATCGATGTCAATTACAAGCCGCTGCAGGTGCATCACGAGGAAATAAGGCAGAGGCTGGAAAGAGCAAAAGAAATCCATATAACAACGCCTGCAGGAACGGACTTCTACTATGACAAAACAGGCATAAAAGCCATAGCAGCCGACGGCAATTACACAATGCCGGGCCGCGGCGGGAACCTGCCCGCAGGAGAAGTTTATTCCCCGCCAAACGGCAAAAAAATAGGGGGGAAAGTGGTGATCGACGGCAGCTCGAGAACGCACGAGCATACGATTCTGATAAAAAAGCCGATAGAGCTGACGATAGAGAATGGGAATATAACAGAAATAAAAGGTAATGAAGAGGCAAAGCAGCTTGAAAATGCCTTGAAATGGGCAGCTTCTGTCGCAAAAAATCCCGGCAACGTGAGAAGGATTTGCGAGCTTGGAATCGGGCTGAACCCGAGGGCGCAGATTATAGGGGCGATGATAGTGGATGACAAGACTCTGGGCACAGCCCATATAGGAATAGGCTCAAACTACTGGTTCGGGGGGAGCATATACGCGATAATCCACCTTGACCAGGTGTTCAAGAACCCTTCAATATATCTGGACGGGGAACTGCTAAAGATATAGTCACTCTTCCTCCTTTTGCATCCATTTTGGCAGCTCAATTTCAGGGTATTTCTTGTCAGAAACTTCAAAATATGACCCTTTTTCCTTTACTCTTTCCATTGGACAAAAGTAATCTTCCGAATTATATAAACATTGTTTAGTAAGGCATAGTGACTACAGATACTTGAATCATCATTAGAAAGTATTAAAAACAATATGGAAAAATAAGATATTAGACAAACTCAATAATAAATATTTTAAAAACCGAGAGCGGCTTTGGGACGCAATCACGCTAAAAGTTAACCGCATTTAGAAAAATAAAATGCCGTACAAACAAGTGATATTAGTCAGGGAAGATTTGAAATTGCCGAAAGGCAAGATGGCAGCGCAATGCAGCCATGCTTCTGTGGACGCTGCTTTGAAATCCGATAAAAAGCTGGTGGAAAACTGGAAAAAAGATGGCGGCAAAAAAATAGTCCTGAAGGTTTCAAATGAAAAAGAGATGTTTAAGTACAAGCAGATGGCTGAAGACAACGGATTAAAAACAGCCCTGATAACGGACGCAGGGCATACAGTTGTGGAGCCAGGCACCATAACCTGCTTGGGCATAGGGCCTGATCTGGAGGAGAAAATTGATGAGGTCACAGGCAAATTGAAGATGATGTAGAGTTTAATAACAATTTTCTACAAAGAAGATGTGTCAATTTGTTTGATCCCTTTTAAAATAATTAGCCCCAACCAGCCAGGCAAACATACCTCCATTAAAACCAACATCATATTCATGCTGGTCAGCTGGATTGGAGAATCTCCTATGTTCATTTCTTGAATAAGCATCGCAAAATCCTCGGCAAAGTTTTGTTTCCCTTAAAAGTGGCCTTCCATCAACATCGGTTTTTGTAGAAAACCCTTTTCGTCTTGCAAATTCTATATAGGCTTTTTCTTCTAATAGAATTGGTGGCACACTTGCAGTAGCAGTCATTCTTTTTGTGAAGTAGGTTATTATTTAAAAATCTTTGTAGTTACATTTTTAAACCATTCACTTCTTCTTTTGTTACTTGGGCCCATAGCTCAGCCTGCTTAGAGCACCTGACTCTTAATCAGGGGGTCGCGGGTTGAAATCCCGTTGGGCCCATTTTATTTATCCGTGCAATCGCAGATTGCACCTGTTTCCGCACTCAACTGACGGAACAGTTGGTTCGATATCCCGTTGGGCCCACTATTTTTAATTAAATCACAGAAAAATCATTTGATTTTCTTCGGCTTAGGCACTTTAGCCCCTTTCTTTCTTGCTTCTGAAAGGCCTATCGCAATGGCCTGCTTCCTGCTCTTCACTTTTTCTCCGCTTCTGCCGCTCTTGAGCTTGCCTCTCTTGTACTTGTGCATTGCTTCTTTTACTGTCTTCTGGGCTTTTTTGCCGTATTTTGCCATTTGCAACAACGCTCTCAAAGAAACAAATGTTTAAAAAATTATATTTACATAAGTTATATTGGAATCAGCTGGAATTTTTATTTTTCAGGAGCTCATGGAGCGCATTATAGGCTCTCATGGAGTCTTCATTGCCAAGGATAAATGTAAGCTCTGTCATTGTTGAGACTATTTCATAAATATTTATGTTCTCCCACGCAAGCTTCCTGACGGCATTGAATATCACGCCCGGCGTGCTGTAAAAATCGTTGGAATTGAATACAATGGCGAGGGCCACAAGATTGCTTTGCTTTGCCAGTATCTTCTCTCCGGAAAGAAACTTTGCAAGCCTGCCCCTGTATTTTTCATTCACTATTATGCTGACTTCATTGTTGCCTACAATGACGTTCAATGTGTCGCCCCTTTCAAAATTCACCAGATTGTAGATGTTTTTCAGCTTGGCCAGAAGGCTCTGCGACTTTACAATGGAAAAATCAGCTATGCTTGTTTTTACTATTATTTCTCCGGAATAGTCAAACGAGCTTGCGCTTTTCCTTTGCTGTGAAATTTGCTCTGAGTAGCGCCTTAGCGCCATCACAACAGCTGCGTGCCTTGCCTTTTTTCCAAGCTCCTGCTCTATCTTCGGCAGCATCTGCTCTGCAAGGTTGCCGAAGCTTATTATCCTGCTGCCCAAAGCCTCCTCTACAAAAGGCTGCCCGCTTACGATTTTCTTGACTATGTGGCTTATTGTTACCATGCTATTTTGTTATTATAATAACATAATGTTTATATAATATATAAATGTTACTATCCAGCCTGTGAGTAAAACCAATGCGAAAATGAAACCGGGAAAACATGAGCGGGAGCTTGAATCATCAGCTGATTCAACAGACCTAATGTCGGAATTTTTAGAGAAGTGATTTGGATAGGTTTTTATCTAGGCATTTTTTCTGTTCAGGAATAAAATGAAAATAGCTATAATTGGTTACGGGAACATGGGGCACGAGATTGAAAAGGCTGCAATAGCCAGGGGAATTGCCGTAAAATCCATCATAGACCCCAATGAAAAGAATGCAACCCACAGGGAAATAAATGAGGAATCCATGCGCGATGTCGATGTATGCATTGACTTTACAAGCCCTGATGCAGCAATCAGCAATGTAGTGAAAATTTCAAAATTCAGTAAAAACATAGTTATTGGCACTACTGGGTGGCATAACAAGATTGGAGAAGTGAAAAGGATAGTAATTAAGAACAATATAGGGCTGGTATATTCCTCGAATTTTTCTATAGGCGTTAACATCTTCCTCAAAATAATCGAGAATGCAGCCAGGATCATGAATAAGATTGAGGACTACGATGTATATGGCTATGAGCTGCATCATAACAAGAAGGTAGACAGCCCAAGCGGCACCGCAAAAACAATAGGTGATATTTTAATAAAGAACATCAAAAGGAAAAGCAATCTGGTTTTTGACAGGATGGGCAGGAAGATCAGCCCAAGCGAGCTTCATTTTGCATCTGTTCGCGCCGGCTCCATTCCAGGAACCCATGTAGTCGGGTTTGACAGCGTTGCAGACACTATTGAATTGAAGCACACAGCGAGAAACCGGGAAGGTTTTGCTGTAGGAGCATTGATGGCAGCGCAGTGGATATATCGTAAAAAAGGATTTTACAATATTAATGACATGATGGAAAACATTATTGGAGGAAAATAAAAATGTTCAAGGGAGCTATAACGGCGATTGTAACCCCTTTTACCGAAAAAGGCGATGTTGATGTACTGGCATTAAAGAAATTAGTGGAATTTCAGGTAAAAAACAGCATAGACGGCATAGTTCCGTGCGGCACAACAGGGGAGAGCCCGACTCTTGACTACGACGAGCACGACAAAGTGATAGAAATAGTTATTGATGCCGCAAACGGCAAAGTTCCCGTAATCGCAGGCACCGGAAGCAACTCAGCAAGGGAAGCCATTGAAATGACAAGGCATGCCGCCGATGCAGGAGCAGACGCATCTTTGCAGGTATGCCCCTATTATAACAAGCCTACACAGGAAGGCCTGTACAGGCATTTCAGCGCAATTGCAAAATCCGTTGACCTTCCGATTATAATCTATAACATACAGGGAAGGACAGCCGTTAATTTAGAGACATCGACATTGGCAAGGCTTGCAAGAGAGCACTCGAATATTATCGGAGTCAAGGAAGCATCCGGAAACATATCACAAATGATGGACGTGATAAATGAGCTGCCAAAAAATTTTGATGTATTGTCAGGCGATGACAACATGACTTTGCCTTTGATGGCGCTTGGAGGCAAGGGGGTAATTTCTGTTGCAAGCAACATAGTTCCGAAAGAAATACATGATATGGCGCAGCACGCACTAAACGGCGACTTTGAAAAAGCAAAGCATATTCATTTCAAATTGCTTCCGCTGTTCAAGGGAATCTTTATAGAAACAAACCCCATCCCAATAAAGGCTGCCTTGGCAATGAAGGGCATGATAAAAGAAATTTACAGGCTGCCAATGTGCGGGATGAAGGCAGAGAACAGGGAAAAATTAAGGAAGATTTTGAAAGGATTAAATATAATTTAGATTCTATTTGCCTTAACGGCAGCTAAAACATAAACAAGGGAGTATCGATCAAATGGCGCAAAAAACATTACCATTCGCCAAACAGAAAATATCGGATATTATAAAAAAATATCCGACGCCTTTTCACATTTATGACGAAAAGGCCATTCGGCAGAATGCAAGGAGTTTTCTGAAATCATTTGGAATGCTTGAGGGATTCAGGCAATTTTTTGCTGTAAAGGCAAATCCAAATCCATACATAATAAAAATCCTAAAACAAGAGGGAATGGGAGTTGACTGCAGCTCGTTGCCAGAGCTGGAAATAGCTGAAAGGCTTGGATTTAAAGGAGAAGATATAATGTTCAGCTCAAATGACACTCCTGCAGGGGAATTCGTGAAGGCAAGGAAGCTCGGCGCAATCATAAACCTTGATGATATAAGCCACATAGATTTTCTTGAACAATCTGCCGGAATCCCTGACTTGATATGTTTCAGGTATAACCCGGGGCTTGCAAGGAAAGGAAACGATATAATCGGCAAGCCCGAAGAGGCAAAATACGGCCTTACAAGGGAGCAGATTATTGAAGCATATAAAATTGCAAAAAGCAAAGGGGCAAAAAGGTTTGGAATGCACACTATGGTGATTTCAAATGAGCTTAATGAAGATTATTTTATAGAAACAGCGAGAATGATGTTCGAGCTTGCAGTGGAAGTAAACAGGAAAACAGGAATAAGAATTGAATTTGTCAATCTTGGAGGAGGAATCGGAATTCCATATAAGCCGGAGCAGGAGCCAGTGTCATATGAAAGGATTTCAAAAGGGGTAAAGGATGCCTACAACGATATAATTGTCAGAAACAAGCTGAACCCGATAAGAATATTCACGGAATGCGGAAGAGTAATCACGGGGCCTTACGGCTATCTTATAACAAAAGTAAGGCACATCAAGCACATCTACAGGAATTATGTAGGCACAGATGCAAGCATGGCAAACTTGATGAGACCGGGCATGTATGGGGCTTATCACCACATAACTGTGCTTGGAAAAGAAAATGCTGCAAAAAATCATATTTATGATGTAACTGGCTCATTGTGCGAGAACAATGACAAGTTTGCAGTTCAAAGAAAGCTGCCTGAGATAGCGCCAGGAGATATTCTTGTAATACATGAAGCAGGAGCGCATGGGCATGCAATGGGCTTCAATTACAATGGAAAACTGAGGTCAGCAGAGCTTTTGTTGAGAAGCGATGGAACTGTAAAGCAGATAAGGAGAGCAGAGACAATGGAAGATTATTTTGCAACGCTTGATTTCAAGGGATTAAAGGGATTTGATTAAAAATGGTAAAAAGAAATCCGAACATGGCAAAGCTGCAGTCAAGCTACTTGTTTCCTGAAATAGCAAGAAGGAAAAATGAATTTCTAGCCAAAAATCCAGGTGCAAAAATAATAAGCCTTGGAATAGGGGATACAACCCAGCCAATCACACCCCATATCATGAAAGGACTGTCTGGTGAAGTTTCAAGGCTGGGGACAAAGAAAGGCTACACAGGATACGGGGCGGAGCAGGGATTGAAGGAGCTAAGGGACAAGATTGCAGAAAAGATGTATGATGGATTGATTGAAGGAGACGAGGTTTTTGTCTCAGACGGGGCAAAGCCCGATACAGCAAGGCTGCAGGTGCTTTTCGGCAGCAATGCGACTATAGCAGTTCAGGACCCGTCTTACCCTGTTTATGTGGACAGCAGCGTAATCCTTGGGCAGACAGGAAGCTATAACCAAGAAAAATCCCAGTTCGACGGAATTGAATACATGGAATGCACCCCTGAAAATAATTTTTTCCCCGACTTAAGAAAAGCAAGAAGAACAGACATTATTTTCTTTTGCAATCCGAATAATCCGACAGGCGCAGCTGTTAATGCCAAACAATTGAGGGAGCTTGTGAATTTTGCCAGAAAAAACAATTCAATCATTGTTTATGATTCAGCGTACAGCCAATTTATTTCAGATAAAAACCTTCCAAGGTCGATTTATGAGATTGACGGCGCAAAGGAAGTTGCAATAGAAATCAGCTCCTTTTCAAAGCCGATTGGATTTACAGGGGTCAGGCTGGGATGGACGGTAATCCCCAATGAGCTCAAATTCGAGGATGGTACATCAGTCAATAAAGACTGGAACAGGATAATGACAACCCTGTTTAATGGAGCTTCGAATATAGCGCAGCAAGGCGCTTTAAGCGCATTGGATGAAAAAGGCATGAAGGAAATGAAGCAGACTATCTCATATTATCTTGAAAATGCAGGCATAATAAGGGCTTCAATGGAAAAGCTTGGATATGAGGTTTATGGAGGGGTGCATGCGCCGTATCTTTGGGTTAGGATCCCAGGAAAAACATCATGGCAGGCATTTGAGGAATTCCTTGGCAAGGCCCACCTTGTAACAATACCCGGTATTGGGTTCGGGCCATCTGGGGAGGGCTTTCTCAGGCTAAGCGCCCTTGGACATAGGGAAGAAGTAAAGGAAGCAGTAAAAAGAATCGAGAGGCTGATGAAATGATCATCATGAAATTTGGAGGCACATCTGTAGGGGATGCTGACAGGATAGCCAATGTTGCGAATATTGTGAAATCAAATGTCAAGAGAAATCCAGTCGTTGTCGTGTCTGCAGTCACAAAAATAACTGATGCGCTGATAAGGCTTGGAAAGGAGAGCGCGCAGGGAAAGGGGCATGAAACTCTCGAGCATATCAGGAAAACGCATTTTGAAATTATTGAGCGGTTGGGAATGGGCAAAGAGCTGCTGAAGGAGGATTTGAACGAGCTTGAAAGCTTGGCTGACCAAATTAGGTCAAGCAAAGGCATAAATGAAAAAACGCTTGATCAAATCCAATCTTTTGGGGAAAGGATGTCATCAAAGATTATAGCAAGCCAATTGAATAAAATCGGAATAAAATCACAGTCTTTCGATTCATGGCAGCTTGGATTCCTGACAAATGAGGAGTTTGGAGAGGCTGAGCCATTGGATGCAAGCTATGCAAACCTGAACAAGAATATCAAAAAGCTGGATATTGTGCCAGTCATAACCGGCTTTATAGGGAAAACAGAAAAAGGAGAGATAACAACTCTTGGGAGAGGGGGTTCTGACTACACGGCAGCAATCATAGGCGCTGCAGCCGGTGCAGATGAAATTCAAATCTGGACTGATGTCAATGGAGTCATGTCCACAGACCCAAAAATAGTGGCTAATGCAAGGACTCTTGAAAAAGTCTCATTTGCAGAGGCGTCGGAGCTTGCATATTTCGGGGCAAGGGTGCTCCACCCTAAAACAATACTGCCTGCAATGAAAAAAAATATACCCGTTAAGGTATTGAACTCGTTTAATCCAGAAAATGAAGGAACTGTGATAGTCAATATGCCTTACAGGGACAATAATGCTGTAAAGGCGATAGCGCACAAGAAAAATATCGCGCTTGTTAACATTGACTCTACAAGAATGCTGGGAGCATACGGGTTTTTGGCAAGGCTGTTTGGAATTTTTGACAAGTACAGGAAAAGCATTGATGTAGTATCGACATCTGAAGTCAGCGTGTCGCTGACCATAGACAGCGAGGAGAATATAGGCAGTATTTTGCAGGAATTGAAGGAGATAGCGGATGTAGAGCTTATAAGAAACAAGGCAATCATATGCATTGTAGGGGAAGGCATGAGAAAAACCCCGGGAATTGCAGGGAGGACGTTTACGGCGCTGGGCAAAAGCAAAATAAACGTTGAGATGATATCCCAGGGTGCATCAGAAATAAACATAACATTCATTGTTGACAGCAAAGACGCTGAAAAGGCTGTCAGGGTTTTGCATGAAGAATATTTTGGAGTATAGATGGCAAAGCTGAAAGTCGGAATTCTTGGGGCAACAGGCATGGTTGGGCAGAGATTTTTGGCTTTGCTTGAAAGACACCCGTGGTTTGAAGTTGTTTGTGTAGCTGCCTCTCCAAACTCTGCCGGCAAACCTTATGAAGAATCTGTAAGGGGCAGGTGGAAAATTAAAGATAAAATGCCAAATAATGCAAAAAAATTGGCTGTAAAGAGAGTCGAGGAAGATATTGATGAGATATGCGGTGAAGTCGATTTTGTGTTTTCAGCCCTTGACATGGACAAGCAGAAAATTTGCGAAATAGAGGAGAATTACGCTTCAAGAGGCATTCCGGTGGTATCGAACAATTCGGTCCACAGGTGGACGGAAGACGTTCCCATGATAATCCCGGAAATCAATCCGGAGCATGTGAAGCTCATCGACATACAGCGCAAAAAAAGGTCATGGAAAAAAGGCTTCATAGCGGTAAAGCCGAACTGCTCCATACAGTCTTACGTGCCGATAATAAAGGCGCTGGAAAAATTCCAGCCTTCAAAACTCGCTGTCACGACACTGCAGGCGGTTTCCGGAGCAGGAAGAAACCTGGCAGGCTGGCCCGAGATGAATGAGAATGTCATCCCCTTTATAAGCAAAGAGGAAGAGAAATCGGAGAGGGAGCCGCTGAAAATACTGGGAAAAATCCGGAATGGAAAACTGAGCCTTGCCAAAGGGCCGGAAATATCGGCAACCTGCATCAGGGTTCCTGTCGAGGACGGCCACATGGCGAGCGTTGAAATGAAGCTGAACAAGAAAATAAGCAGGGAAAAATTCATCGATACGATAGGCAATTTCAATCCAATAGCGAAATTAAGGCTCCCAAGCTCTCCGAAGCAGTTCATCAGGTATTTTGACGATGAAAACAGGCCGCAGACCAGGCTGGACAGGGACTTTGGAAACGGAATGGGAATCTCAGTGGGCAGGCTGAGGGAAGACAAGCTCTTCGGGTGGAAATTTGTTGCATTGTCCCATAACACAGTAAGGGGTGCTGCAGGCGGGGCAATATTGCTTGCAGAGCTGCTGAAAGCGAAGGGGTATCTGCAGAATTAATGTGAATTGTGTATTCTCATGTAAAAAGGAATTCCGTGGACTGATTTTCCTTTTTCTGTCCTGATATTTATCAAATCCGGGATTGTATTTTTAATGACGCCGAATGGAAGCGGCTCATGGGTTATGATGTTAGGCAGGCATTTTATGCCATCAACTGTCATCTCATATCTTGGCCCGCTTCTTTGAATAGAATCCTTGACATTCCAGCCGTGATTTGCAAGCACCCCGACAACGCTGTGCAGAGAGCCCGGCACGTGGCGAAGATACAGCCTTAGGTAGCCCTCAGTAGAAACTTTATCCTGGTCTGCAATCTTTAAATCTTTGTAGTTTACCCTTATCTCCCTTACTGTCTCGCTTCTTGCCATCTCTGCTATTTTTACAATGTCGTAGTATACAGAAAATGCGGTTGGTCCCTTGCCAGCGCCCTTGCCTACATTAAAATATTCGTCAAAAGGGCTGCCCTGTATGTATATTGCATTGAATTCCTCATTAACCCTTGATAGTTTGTGGCTGTTGCTTATAAGCGCCGGGTGCACCCTTACATCAACCTCCCCTTCATTTATTTTCCTTGCTGTGGCAAGCAATTTTATCGCGTAGCCAAGCTCTTTTGCATAATCTACGTCTATTGGCATTATTTCTGCAATGCCTTCGCAATAAACCTCGCTTGGCTTAATCCATCTCCCGTAAGCCAGCGAAGCAAGGATGGCAATTTTCTGGGCAGCGTCAAGCCCCAGGACATCGAAGCCCGGATCCGATTCTGCAAACCCTTTTTCCTGTGCAATCTTGAGGGCGCTCTCGTAGTCTATTCTTTCACCCATCCTTGTCAGTATGAAATTAGTTGTTCCATTCAGGATTCCCGTAATGCTTGTTATGTCCCCAAGGCTTAGCTGCTCAAGCAACGGGTTTATGATAGGGATGCCTCCGGCAACAGCCCCTTCAAAGCCTATGTTGACATTATGCTTCCTTGCCAGCTCGAACAGTTCCGGGCCATGTTCCGAGATAACTGCCTTGTTTGCCGTGACAACATGCTTGCCATTTTTGATGGCCTTGACCAGATATTCCTTTGCAGGATTATGGCCGCCGATAAGCTCGACAACGATGTCTATGCCCGGATCTTCAAGAATTTCATCAGCGTTGTCTGTAAAATTGTTAAATGGAACTTTTCTTGGCTTTTTAGAGTCTTTTACCGCGATTTTTTTCAGGTTTACCCCATTATTATTGTTTTCAGAAAACAGCTCGACAAGCCCGCTTCCAACAACTCCGCAGCCAATCAGGCCCACATTAATGGCCTTGCCTTTGTCCATCATCATCCCAAACTATTGGGCATTCGTATTTAAATTTTGCCAATATTGAAAGATTTATAAACAAAAATCCAAATCCAAGGCAAAATATACGGCTTAAAATCATGAAACTCACCAAATCACAATTTGAGCTTGAACTGTCCAATCCGGCAAATAGGAAATTCAATATCATTATATTAGGCATGTCCGGCGCTGGCAAAACCCATTGGTCAAAGTTGTTATCTCAGCGATACGGGTATCCGCATATTGAACTTGATGAATTAATTGGCACATCGGCAGAATTGGCAGGTCTTATCAGGGCAATCCTAGGGAAAGATGCTGCCGAAAAAATGGCGAATTACTTTGGAATGCCGTGGAGCAAAGGCTTTCAGGCAAAAGAAGCGGCATACTTGATTGTAGAAAAAAAAATTATGTCAAAAACGCTGCCAATAGGCTCTATTTTTGACCTAACTGGAAGCTGCATATACCATCCCGATTCATTGGAAGCTATGCGCTCCACAGGACTGGTGATTTGTCTGGAAACAAGCATGGAAAAACAACAAGAGATGCTTGGCACATTTATCCGTCATCCAAAACCAGTTTGCTGGAATGGCATTTTCCAAAAAATGAACAGTGAGACAAATGAGCAGGCGCTAGCAAGGTGCTACCCTCTTTTGCTTGCCCATAGGGCAAAATTATACCAAAAATTTGCAGATGTCGCATTGCCTTACGCAATTCATAGAAATATAAAAAGTGCAGATGGATTTGTTCAGGAAGTTAAAAAAAGATTACCGCTGCGCTCCTAAGCTTTTCAAAAAACTCTATGAATTTAATTCCATTAGCCTGCACTTAAAATCCTTGTAGTCAGTTCCTATGACTTCAAATTTTTCCTGTTTTTTGCCCAAGCCTTTCAGGCTTTTTGGGATTTTAGGCTGAATGCCAAGAATGTTCCGGATCTCGTCTGGGAATTTGGCTGGGTTGGCAGTCTCCAGCGATATTCCCAACCCTATTTTACTGTTTTTTTGATACTTTTCAAGACCGCACCAGGCAACTGCCCCATGCGGCTCCAATAAGCTTTTATATTTTGAATAGAACTTTTTTATTGTTTCGCTGGCATCTTTATCAGTTATTGAAAAGCTTGCAAAATCCTTCCTCATCATTTTCATGTCGGGCTTTTGCTTTAATATTCCCTTTTTAATTATCTTCCCGCTCCCACTCCTCTTGTCGTACAACCACCCGCCATACAAGTCAATCAATCTTGCTAAATTGCTGGGGTGCCCTATATTCATAGAATTTGAGCTGCATTTTTTTGAAGGCTCAATGGGTTTGTAAATTCCTGAGCTTAGGAATCTTGGAAATTCATAATTTTCATTGACAGAAACAACGAACTTTTCGACAGGAAGCCCCATCTCCCTTGCTATTACCCCGCCCATCAGGTTTCCGAAATTTCCTGAGGGGACCGAGAATACGGCATTGCCCCTGCCAAACTTCGAATACGCATAAAAATAATAAAAAACCTGGGGAAGAAGCCTGCCGAAATTAATGGAATTGGCAGATGTCAGGCCAAATTCTTCAAGCTCCCTGTCGTTAAATGCCTGCTTTACCAAAGCCTGGCAGTCGTCAAAATCCCCCTTAACAGCCAGGGTCCTTACATTCTTGCCCAAAGTCGTCATTTGCATCCTTTGTACAGGGGAAACCCCCCTGAAAGGGAACAGGATGATTACATTCACATTATCCAGTCCGCTGAAGGCATCTGCAACAGCACCTCCTGTATCGCCGGATGTTGAAACAAGAACGGTAAGCTTTCTGCCTTCTTTTTTTGAAAAATGATGCATCAGCCCTGCCATAAGCCTGGCTGCAAAATCCTTGAAAGAGGCAGTCGGACCCCTGTCAAGCCTCATTACATGCAGGTTATTTTCTATCTTTTCTATCGGAACCCTGAAATTGTATGCTTGATTTATCAGCAGCCTGAGATCCCTGCCACCTATGCAGTCCTGAAGGAATTCTTTTGCAACATAAAAAGCAATTTCGCTGTAGCCTTTGCCGTTAAATGACTCAATCTCTTTCCCTGTAAGCCTGGGAATAAATGTCGGCATATAAAGCCCGTAATCAGGAGCCTGCCCTTTGAAGAGGGCATCCTTAAAATCAACCAAGCCGGAATTCCTGTTTGTGCTCCTGTACAATATTTTCGGCATTTTTGCGAAAAACTGGGGCAATATTTTAAACTTTATTGTTTATAACAATCTTTTCCACAATCTTTAAATAATATCCGGAATTTTTCAGGCTTATGCACAGCAAGGAAAACAGCGAAAAGAGCTTTGAAGACCTCTTCTGGGCGGACCAGCTTGCAAAGCAGATAACATCAAGGAAAAAATTCCATTATACTGATTCAAAAATACCTAAATTCAGCGAATACACCGTTAAGACATCAGCATCGTTGTCAGGCGTCCTTCATATCGGAAGGCTTAGTGACACAATAAGGGGGGAGTCAGTCGCAATTGCATTGAGAGATGCTGGTGTAAAGGTAAACTTCATCTGGGTTGCCGAAAACATGGACCCGATGAGAAAAGTGCCGAAAGGCGTTCCTGCTGACTTTGAAAAATATATAGGGGTCCCCGTAACAGATGTTCCTGACCATGAAGGATGCCATGATTCTTATGCCTCCCATCACATGGAAGAGTATTTTAAAGTCATAGACCAATTTGTCGTGACAAAGCTCGAGAAATTTTCAATGAGGGAGGAATACAAAAAGGGCAATTTTAACCCATTTATAAAAATAATCCTTGATAAGGCCGATGAGGTCAGGGAAATACAAAACAGGTACAGGACGAATCCTTTGAAGAAAAACTGGCTGCCCTGGACCCCAATATGCGAGAACTGCGGCAAGATAGTTACAACGCATGTGCAAAATTTCGAAAACGGCGTTGTAAGCTATGTATGCAAAGATTATGAATTCGAGACAACAACTGCGAAAGGCTGCGGATTCAAAGGGGAGAATGATCCGCTCAAAGGCAACGGGAAGCTGATGTGGAAATCCGAATGGGCCGCTCAATGGGCAAGATGGCAGGTTGTGAGCGAGGGTGCCGGAAAGGAGTATCAGGTTCCGAACAGCGCGTGGTGGATAAACGGCGAGATAGCGGAAAAAGTGCTTGATTTTCCAATGCCAGTGCCTATATTTTACGAGCACATAATGATAGACAGCCAGAAAATGTCAGCTTCCGTAGGCAATGTAGTCTACCCAAAGGACTGGCTTGAAGTAGCACCTCCAGAATTGCTAAGACTGTTTTACAACAAGAGGCTGATGACCACAAGAAGCTTTTCGTGGAGGGACTTGCCGAACCTCTATGACGAATATGACAAAATTGCAAAGATACACTTCGGAAATTTTAAGCTTGAGAATAAAAAAGAAGAATCGCACTACAAGAGACTATATGAGGTAAGCCATGGCAAGGAAATAAGGAAGGCTGTTGATTTGAGCTTTTCGCATGCTGCCGCTGTAGCGCAGATTTTTTCCAATGAAGAGGATGCGGTTAAAAGCCTGGAAAAAACAGGCCATTACAGCAGGAAAGACCACGATGCTATTTTTGAGAGGCTCCACAAGGCAAGAATATGGCTCAGGAAATATGCGCCTGATGACCTCAAATTTGAAGTTCAAAAATCTGTGCCAAAAAACATACAGCTTAGCGACAAGGAAAAAAAGGCCCTGCACGCAGTAGCCAGATTATTGGAAGAGAAGGATTACGATGAAAAAACCCTCTTTGAGGAATTCTACAACACTGCCAAAAAGCTGGAAATCAACCCCCAGGAATTCTTCAGGGCAGCATACAAGGTTTTGCTGAACAAGGAAAGAGGTCCTAAGCTGGCTCCTTTTATACTGGCATTGGGGAAAGATAAAGTTGCTAGGTTGTTTGAAGGAGTTTGATTTCCCCATAAACCTTCTTTAGCGGAATCTTGTATTTCTTAGCAATCTTGGCACAATCCTCATATTCCGAGATTACATTCTGGATTTTGCCGTTTAATTTGGAAATCTTGACTTTTATTTTGCCGTATTTTGTTATGATTTCTTTTATTTCCCTTTCCAGTTTTTTTCTTTGCGCCGGATAGATTCTAAGGCCAAGCGTTGTTGTCTCGTCAAAAATTATATTGCACAATTTGTCTGTGTTTTTAATATCTGCCAAAACTGTCAATTTCACTGCAGGCCTGCCTTTCTTCATTATTATGCTGGTCAAGTAAGCATCCAAAGCGCCGTTTTCCATAAGCTTATCAACAACATAAGGATAAATTTCAGGATTCATGTTGTCTATGTTTGTTTCAATCACATTAATTGTTTCATCTCCTTTATTTTCCATTTCTCCCAAAAATATCCTCAAAACATTTGGCTGTTCTAAATCCTTTGTACCGGCACCATACCCTATTTTCTCAACCTCCATTGCAGGCATTTCCCCAAATTTATCGGCAATCGTTGTGATAATTGCAGCTCCTGTCGGGGTTACAAGCTCCGCCTCAATATTGTTGTGATAAACCGGCACATTTTTCAGGAGTTCAGCAGTTGCAGGGGCAGGAACTGGCCATTTTCCATGAGAAAAAGTTACAAATCCGGTGCCGGTATTCAGCTTTGAGCAATAAATCTTTTCAATTCCAAGCTTTTTGAACCCAATCACTGCTCCTGCAACGTCAATTAGCGTGTCAATTGCCCCAATCTCATGGAAATGAATCTTATCAATTGATTTATTGTGGATTCTTGCCTCAGCAGCTCCGATTTTTTGAAATATTTTTTTAATTGTGACTTTTGTTTCATTGTCTAGCATCGAATTGTCAATTATTTTATTTATTTCCCTCAAACTTCTCTCTTCATGGTGATGCTTATTAGCTTCAATGACATCGAATTTTGTTGATGTGATTCCATTTTTCACTATTTTTTTTGTTTCAATCTTGTAGCCCTTTAAGTTTAGCTTTTCCAGTCCTTTTTTTAGAAATTTGACGTCCAATCCTAAATCTATTAATGCTCCTATTATCATGTCCCCGCTTATGCCGGAAAAGCAGTCAAAGTATGCTGTTTTCATAAAAATCACCTATTAATCAGGCTAGCAAAATACCCGGCCCCGAAGCCGTTGTCAATGTTGACAACAACAACTCCCGGAGAGCAGGAATTGAGCATTGTCAATAAAGGGGCAATGCCCTTGAAAGAGGCTCCATAGCCCACAGATGTCGGGACTGCAATAATCGGCTTTCCAAACAAGCCTGACACTACGCTTGGCAAAACTCCATCCATGCCCGCTACAACAATTAGCACATTTGCATCATTTAGTTTTTCCTTGTTATTCAGAAGCCTGTGCAGTCCTGCAACTCCAACATCATACAGCCTTTCAACCCTGTTGCCCATTGCCTCTGCAACAACTGCCGCTTCTTCTGCAACATTCATGTCGGAAGTGCCTGCGCTCAAGACAAGAATCCTGCCATTTTTCATTTTTTTATTCTTTATTATGGATATTGTCCTTGAGATTTTATTGTACTTTGCCTCTTTAAGATGCTTCTTAACTTCATTAAACATTTCTTCTGTTGCTCTTGTTGCCAATACATCAGAGTTGTTTGCAGCTAGCCTTCTTATTATTGAAACGACTTGCCCTGTTGTCTTGTTCTGACAGAAAACAACCTCCGGAAATCCTTTCCTCAATGCGCGATGATGGTCAAGCTTTGCGAAGCCCAGGTCCTCAAACGGCATGAATTTCAGCTTTTTTATTGCATCATCTACTTTCATCTCCTTGCTTGCTACTTTTCCCATGACTTTCCTAATCTTCTGCTCGTACATTCAGCACCACATTCAGATTTCCGCTCCTGAAATTTGCAACTTCAACTTTGCTGAAGCCAATTTCTTCAAATTTTTTATTTATTGAGTTTATGTTCCCGCTTACAGTTTTTTTGTCAGCATCATTGACCTCGACTCTTGCCCCATTTCCGAAATGCCTGACCCTCAATTCCTTTATTCCCAAATCCCTGAGGAAATTTTCAGCTTTTTCTATCATAGACAGCTTATGCATAGTTATTTTGTGGCCGTAGGGAACTCTTGATGACAGGCATGGGGAAGAGGGCTTGTCCCATATTTCCAGCCCAAGATGCTTTGCAATCTCCCTTACATCTTTTTTTGTAAATTTTGCATCTTTCAGCGGGCTTATCACATTGTTTTCGTCCGCTGCTTTAAGCCCAGGCCTGTAGTCGGAAATATCGTCTAAATTAGTGCCGTTAAGTATGTTGCTGATGTTTAAATCATTGGAAACCTCTTTTAGTTTTGAGTAAAGCTCGGTCTTGCAGTAATAGCACCTGTTATTGGGGTTTTTAAGATATTCTTCTTTCTGGGTTTCTTCTGTATTGATTATGACGTGCCTTGCCCCTATGCTTTTTGCAATTTTTTTTGCCTCTTCAAGCTCTCTCCTTGGCAACGAGGGGCTGTCTGCCGTGGCTGCAACAGCATTGCCCCCCAAAACTTCATGCGCAGCTTTCAAAACCAAAGCGCTGTCTATCCCTCCTGAAAATGCAACTATGGCGCTGCCTAGCTTTTTGATTGAATCCTTCAGTTTTTGGTATTTTTGCTCCAGCTCGTTCATAGCATTATCGCCAATCCGACTGTTATGCTTATCAGGCCTGTGCTGAGCCTCAATAATTTTTGGGCATTGTGCAGCTTATTCGGAATTAATCTGAAAGGCAATGAAATTATGGCACTTGCCAGTATCATCCCAAGCATTGAGCCTGTTCCGAAAAGCAGGATGTATGCCAATCCCAATACAGTTGAGGGTATGCTGGCCAAAATCAGCAAAGTCAATGCAGCGCTTCCTGCCAGGCCATGAACCAATCCGATTATTAAGGATTTTTTAAACGGCGTATGCCGATGCAAATGATGGCTGGCTGACTTGTGGGAATGCAGATGAATATGCTCAATATCTCCGTGCCTGTGGATGTGGAAGTGTATCTTTTCTTTTCTTATTGCAAGCAGCACATTTATTCCCAGCACAATGAGCATCACAGCAACTACCGACTCAAAAAACACGGCTAATTTTTCCGGAATAGTTATTTTTAGCAGCAACACAATCAATCCCGCAATAAACAATGAAATTGTGTGGCCAAACCCCCAAAACAATCCGGGCAACGAAGATTTCCTGATTGAGGAATGGTTTGAAACTGCCGAGACAGCTGCAATATGGTCTATGTCAAAAGCATGCCTTAGTCCCGACAAGAAGCCAAGCCCCAGCAGGCTTATTGGAATAAAATTCATAAATTAAAATAATGCAACTTTGTATTTAAATATTACGTTTTTTATAAGCGTGTTACGAAAGATATTTAAACAGAAAAGCAAGCTTATTTGCCATGGACAAAGTCACAAGGACAGGAATTTCGTTTGAGCCGAAATTATTGAGGCTGTTTGACAAATTCATCAGGGAGAAAGGCTACACAAACAGGAGCGAAGCGATAAATGACATCATAAGGGAAAGGCTGTTTCACAGGCATGAAAGCCAGATTGTCGGCACTGTCAAAGTTGTCTATGACCAAAGAGCGGGGCACTACACCAAGAATGTGTCAAACCTGCAGCACGACTACCATTGCCAGATTGTCTCCTCGATGCACACTTATCTTGACCATCACACCTGTTTAGAGCTGATTGTTGTGAAAGGAAGCATCGAAAGAATCAAGAAACTGCTGGAAAAGATAAGGAAAACAGAAGGTGTTAGGGAAGCCGAGCTTATTCTTGAGAACAAACCATAAACTTAATAAAGCATTTTCGTTTCTGTTCGCCTATGGGGAGTTATAGGATTCTGGGTGGCAAGATAGTGATTGGCCTGGCTGAAAGAGTGAATGTGCACCATCCCAAGGGAAACAAAAGCGTGATTTCAAAGATAGACACAGGAGCCACAAAAAGCTCAATTGACACAAATCTTGCTGCTGAATTAAGGCTTGGGCCCGTAATCAAGTCAAAATTAATCAAGTCAGCGCATGGCTCAAAGCTAAGGCCGATAATCGAAGCCACAATCGAATTGGCAGGGAAAAAAATAAAGTCAGAGTTCACCTTGGCTGACAGGGCCCACATGAAATACCGGATTTTAATCGGGCAGAATATATTGAAAGATGGATTTTTGATTGACCCCAATAAATGAAAAAAATGGCAACTCTAACTTTAGACGAATTACTTAAAACTGAACCAGTTGTTGAAATGCAGAGACACATCACTAAAATTGTCGAATGCTTTGTCAGGGGTTTTTTTGAATATACTTCTGTCTACCGTCCGCTAACCCAAACAAATCTTGCTGAACTGCCAAATCCTGTGGTTTCAGATCCCATATCAGCATTGCGAAGGGGTTTTTATTTAGAAACATTTACTGTAGCCGATGTAGCTTACTTTTTAAATATTCCAGAAGAACTGGTAAGGCGTAATTTTGAAGAACTTGGAACAAGGCCAAAAACCAAAGCCCTAGGAGGAAGATTGAATTGTAGATTGGCAAGTCAAATTTATCAGATTCGTGACGAATATGGTAAAGAAAGGCATGAAATTGCAGGTCTTTTAAAGGTAGACGTGAAAATTGTTAACGAAGCCATTTTGAAAAGAAGGGTTATAGAACCCAAAATTATCGATGGGTTAAGAATATTATACGGGATTCCTAATTTAGACAAGCCATATAAATTAACAAATATTCAGTTTACGTGAAATGAAAGCCGCAGTCATGTCGCTTGGAAGCAAAAGCTCGATGATGGTAATCGAGGCAATGAAGACTTACTTTGATTCTGTTGACAGCATTGACCTGAGGGATGTGGAAGTAAGCCTTGGAGGCAAGCTTGATGTGATGTATGAGGGAAAGCCCATGTCCCAGTACAGCTGCATCTATCCAAGAGGCTCTTTCCGCTATGCCACATTACTGCGGTCTGTGACAAGAACTTTGTACAGGACATCCTACATGCCGATAAAGCCGGAAACCTTCACATTGGGCCATGACAAACTGCTGACGCATCTTGCGCTGCAGCATTTCAGCATTCCGATGCCCACAACATACCTTGCATCCTCCACAAGGGCGGCCAAGAAAATACTGAATGAAGTCAGATACCCATTAGTTTTGAAATTCCCGCATGGAACCCAGGGCAAAGGGGTCATGTTTGCAGAGAGCTATGCAGCAGCCTCTTCAATGCTTGATGCCCTGATTGCGCTGAAGCAGCCATTCCTGATACAGGAATACATAGAAACAGGCGGGGTTGACGTCAGGGCCTTTGTTGTCGGCGACAAGGTTGTTGCGTCAATGAAAAGGAAAGCCGTAAGGGGTGAATTCAGGGCCAATATCCATGCAGGAGGAATAGGGGAATCATGCGTACTTGACCAGAACACAAAAAGGATAGCAGTTGACACTTCAACATCAATAGGCGCTGAAATCTGCGCTGTTGACATGCTTGAAAGCCCGAAAGGGCCCTTGGTGATAGAGACAAATTTGTCGCCAGGCTTGCAGGGAATAACAAAGGCAACAGGGATAAATGTTGCTGACAAGATTGCAAAATATTTGTTTGAAAAATCAGAGATTTTTTCCGCAAGGGACAGGGACGAAGCCACTTTGAAGATTTTTGAGGACTTGGGACTGAGCGGGGAAATTGCGCAGCAGATAATAACAAATTTGGATTTCAGGGCCTCGAGGATTTTATTGCCCAAGATAGTGACTGACATTGCCCAGTTCGGTGAAAAGGATGAGGTTGTGCTCAAGGTCGAGAAGGGGAAGATTAGTGTGGAGAGGATTTAAAACACTACCTATATTTATGGATAAAAATAAATTTTTGTCATATTTAATTTTCTTATTGATTGTTCTATTGCCGTCAATTTTTATTGCTATTCTGTTATTCTGCTCTTCATATTACATTCATGAGGCAGGGCATATATTTTTCGGCTTTATTGATAACTTATTTCATTTAAAGTTAATTTCTCCATACATTAGTAATTACGTGGATTGTTTGTTCCTAAATGTTCCTCAACAAACAAGAAATATAGCGGATTCAACGCTATTTGCTTTAGGCGGTTCACTTTTTTCTCTATTATTATTTGGAATGATTGCATACTATTCTAATAAGAGATTAGGGAAAAGTGCTATCTGGGCATATATGATTCTTATTTCTTATTCTTTTAGGGAAATTATATTTAATATTATCTTTGGAACAGATAATTTCAAACATTCACCCTTAATGAACCTGCAGGATTTTCCTTTATTGGATAAACTATTTGATTATTTTGTTTTGATTAACATAGTCCTAACTACGCTTTTATTTTATAGCATACTTCGAGATAGGCTTAAACAAAAATTAGCGACATACCTTTCAAAACTTTATAAGAATAAATAATTCAAAAAATTATTCTTTCGCCATTTATTCATCTTTAAAAACCAAAACCTTTATATACCAGTTGGTATCTATAGATACCATGAACACGCAAATCAATGTGAGATTGCCTGAAAAAGTGTTGATTTCAGCGAAATCTTATGCAGAGGAGCATGGGTTCAGCAGCATACAGGAATTCATCAAGGAAGCTATAAGAGAAAAGCTTTTTGAAAAGCCGGAAATCTCAAAAGAGGAGCTAGCTCTAGTCAGGAAACTTGTTGATGTAAGCGAAAAGAAAAATCTTTACGGCACTGAGGAACAGCTATTTAAGAGACTAAAAAGGTAAAGATGGAATATGAACTCAAGCCATCTCATTTCTTTCTGCAGCAGATAGACGAGATTAGTGATGAAGCTAAAAAAATTGTTGAAAACAGATTAAGATTGGTAAAAGTCAATCCTTTTCGCAATAAGAGAATTCACGGTTACAATCTTTTCCTATTCAGAATAAGATTTGAGGAGCACCATAGGGAAAAAAGAGTTATTTATCTTGTTGACAAGCCCTATATTAAATTAATCTGCATACTTGACAGAGATAAAGAGTATAAAGATTTGAAGAAATACTTGAAGAGTTTAGGATACATATAATTCCAGAGTTTCAAAAATCGTAAACTTTTTATAAACCTTTATCCTTAATAATAAAATAAAATGATTCATTCAAAGCTAATAAAAGACGGAAATGATTTTATTGTACCTCTTCCAAAGAAAATAGTGAAGAAATTAAATCTTAAAGCAAATCAGGAAATAGAAGTTGATATTTATGCTTTAATAACTTAAGAATTCTCAAAACAAAAACTCTTGTCTGGTTATTATCGTCTGCGTCCTTTCAGGGCCGACTGACACTATTGAAATTGGGACTTTCAATAACTCTTCAATCCTTCTCAGGTATTTCTTTGCGTTGTTTGGCAGTCTGTCATAGCTCTTTATTTTTGTCAAATCATCCCACCAGCCGTCAAATTCTTCATAAACCGGCTGGCAGTTCTGCAGGATTTTCATATTTGTAGTGAAGTCTTTTATGACATTCCCCTTGTGCTTGTATGCAACGCATATCTTTAGCTTGGGGATTGTTGTAAGCACATCTAGCTTGGTCAATGCGATTGAATCTATTCCATTGACCATTACAGAATATTTGCCGATGACTGCGTCAAACCAGCCAACTCTTCTTTGCCTGCCGGTTGTTGCCCCGAATTCCTTCCCAATCTTTTGTATTTTCTCTCCTGTGGAGCCTGTTATCTCTGTGGGAAATGGGCCCATGCCAACCCTTGTCTTGTAGGCCTTGCACACCCCAAGCACGCTTTTCACTTTTTTTGGAGAAACCCCAAGGCCGGTGCACACCCCTCCTGAAATCGCGCTTGAGGAGGTTACAAAAGGATAAGTTCCGTGGTCAATGTCCAGCAAAGTCCCTTGCGCCCCCTCAAACAGGACTTTTTTATCTTTGTCAAGAGCGCTGTTGATTATGGAGGTTGTATCAGCGGCATATTCCTTCAGGGAGTCCGCATACTGCTTGTATTCCTGATAAAATTCTTCATTGCCGTATCTTTTCCTGAAAATTGCATCATCAATGAACTCGTACACCTTCAATCCGACCCTTGCCGCCTTGTCTGTGTACGCTGGTCCGATGCCCCTTGCTGTTGTCCCGATTTTGCCCCCTATTTTCTTGTCCTCTTCGATATGGGGTGGCAGGATAATGTGCGCATTCTCGCTTAAGGCAAGATTTGAATCCACTTTAATCCCGTTTTTTTCCAGAAATCCGATTTCCTGAAGAAGGACTTTTGGATCCACAACAAGGCCGTTTCCAATTATGTTCAGCTTGTCCTTGTGCATCACGCCAGAAGGGACCAAATGCAAGACAATTTTTTTGCTGCCGACCTCTATAGTATGGCCTGCGTTATTGCCTCCATTAAACCTTGCAACAACATCGGCTTTTTCAGCAAGAAAATCAATGATTTTGCCTTTTCCTTCATCACCCCATTCCATGCCTATAACGGCTATATTGGAAGGGCCGTATTGCTTTGCCATATCCTGAAGCAAACAGAGGATTTTATTTAAAGGTTACGCTGTGGAAACCTGGAAAATCCGATGTTTTTTGCAAATATGTCTCATATGCTTTATTTTCACCTTAGGTTAAAATACCATTAAAGCGTGCATTGCTGCAGATGAAAATGCTGAAAATTGCCATTGCATTAGGTATATTTGTATTTTTTGCAGCATGCGGGTCTGCGCAAGACGGAATACGGCTCCCCCAATCTTTTGTTGATGTCTCATATCCTGGGATTTCCGGCAGGACAATAGAAGTTGCCTCAGATGGGGATTTTCAGGCTGCTTTGGACCAGGCTGCTCCAGGAGATGAAATAGTGCTGCAAGCTGGCTCTCCATATGTTGGCAATTTCAGGCTTCCAAAGAAGTCAGGAGACAATTGGATTGTGATAAGAACTTCCAATATGAATGGAATTTCCAAAGAAGGCCAGCGTGTCAATCCTGAAGAGCATTCCGCATCGATGCCAAAGATAATATCTCCAAATACTATGCCTGCGGTCTCAACAGAGTCAGGAGCGCATCATTACAGGCTTGTAGGCATAGAGATAACAACGCAGCATTCAAATACTGAATTCACGCATACAAATGTCGTGGCTTTGCACGCCCCAGACAATCAGGATTTGATGGAAAAAGTTCCGCATCACATAATATTTGACAGGGCTTATATCCATGGCACGCCAACCGGGAATGTAAGGAGGGGAGTTGCTATTAATGGGGCACATATGGCTGTCATCAACTCTTACCTTTCGGATTTTCATGAAATCGGGGCTGATACACAGGCAATAGCAGGATGGATTGGCCCAGGGCCTTTTAGAATAAGCAACAATTATCTTGAGGCAGCGGGCGAAAATATAATGTTCGGAGGCGGCGATCCAAAAATACAGGATTTAGTCCCATCAGACATTGAAATCACTGGAAATCATTTTTTCAAGCCTTTATCATGGAAAGAAGGCGATGCAAGCTATGCAGGCATTCATTGGACTGTGAAAAACCTTTTCGAGCTTAAGAATGCAAGAAGGGTTTTTGTTGACAGCAACCTGTTTGAAAACAATTGGGCAGATGCGCAAATCGGCACAGCCATATTGCTCAAATCCGCAAACCAGGATGGTGAATGTGAATGGTGTGTTACGGAGCATGTCACTTTCTCAAACAATGTGGTTAAAAATTCAGGCCATGGGCTGACAATAAATGCAGCTGAAGGAAATCCCCTGCCAAAAAAAGTTAATAGCATAACAATAAAAAATGTGCTTTTTGACAATGTTAAAGGAAGGCTGTTCCAGATATTTGACGGAGTGGACAATGTCAGGATAGAGCATGTTACGGGATTAAGCGACTACTCCATACTGATGCCGTGGGAAACAGATATACCCAATCAAAACTTTGTATTTGTAAACAACATAGTGAAGCGAGGCCAGTATGGAATTGCTGGAGGAGGGGAAGGCAAGAATGTCCTTGACAGGAAATTTTCCCCTTATACCTACAATAACAACCTGCTCATTGTTGATGATTATTCGGGCATTGACCAGTTAAACTCGATATATCCGGAAGGGACTTCTTTTGCGCAGCTTGAGGATGTAGGATTTGCTGATTTGGAAAATGGAAACTATGAATTGTTGCCTTCCAGCCCTTTCAAGAATGCAGCAAGTGACGGCACAGGCTTAGGGGCTGATATGGAATCTCTGAATAGAGTGATAGATGCTGCAACTGGAAAATCTGCAATAATCCAGAGTAATGATATCGGAGCATTTGCATCCGAAACAAATCCTATAAGTGGGGCAAGCGAGGATGATTCAGATGATGACGATAAAGAAGACGAAGCTGAGGATGAAGGGGATTTTTCAACAAATGAATTCGTCAATTCAAATACAGAAGAATTCAACCAGGACAGCATTGAAACCAAGGTTTCTTCAGCCAATGCCGACAATGGGAATAAAGGCAGTGAAGCCGGCAAAAATCCCTTGCCTGCAGCAAAGCTCCAGGTATCTTCAGCCGAGGCAGCAAGCGAGAACAGCAAATATCTCCAATTGGCCATGATGTTTTTAGGAGCCTTAAACTTATTTATCTATGGCACATTGGCGGGAATTGGATTGACTGCTAGATAAAAAATACCTATTATTAATATTACTTTCTATATTGTAAATAATTCTATTGTTATTCTATAGGGTAGTAAAATTTAAATAATAAAGAGTTTTTACTATGATATGGCGCAGCCAAAATACAGGATTGCAACAATCGGTTCTCATTCTGCATTGCAGATATTCAAGGGGGCGCATGATGAAGGCTTTGAAACTATTGCCATCTGCAAGAAGGGCTCTGAAAGGCTTTACAGGATGTTCAACGCAGCTGATGAGATAATCACGCTTGATTCTTATAAAGACTTTCCGAAAGTACAAAACGAGCTTATAAAAAAGAATGCAATTGTGATTCCGCACGGCTCCTTTGTGACATACATGGGCTATGAGGAAGTTGAAAAGCTTAAAGTGCTGTATTACGGCAACAAGAAAATCCTCAAATGGGAGTCTGACAGGTATCTGGAAAGGCAGTGGCTGAAAAATTCCGGATTAAAGGTGCCGATGCTTTTTGACAGGCCCAAGGACATAGACAGGCTTGTTATTGTGAAATTCATGGGCGCAGAAGGCGGCAAAGGATATTTCCTTGCAAAAGATGAAAAAGATTTCAACAAAAAAATCAAGCCGTACAGGCTGAGAAAATATGTCATACAGGAATACATAATCGGAGTTCCTCTGTTCATACATTTCTTTTACTCCTCGTTGACCAATGAGCTTGAACTGATGGGCTGCGACATAAGGTATGAAAGCAATGTGGACTCTCTTGGAAGGATATCCGCAAGGGACCAGATTGTCCTGCCGAAAATAGACCCAAGCTATGTTATTGTGGGAAATATACCTGTTGTTGTGCGTGAGTCATTCTTGCCAAGGCTGATCCAGATGGGCGAAGATGTCGTCAAGGCATCCAAAAAATTGGCCCCGCCTGGATTGTTCGGGCCTTTCTGCCTTGAGACGATTTTGACTCCCGAAGAGGAGATTTTTGTCTTTGAGATTTCAGCAAGGATAGTTGCAGGCACAAATCCATTCATTGAAGGAAGTCCTTATACCTGGCTGAAGTACAATGAGCCGATGTCAACCGGAAGAAGGATTGCAAGGGAAATAAAGAATGCAATAAAGATGAAGCAGATGAAGAAGGTGTTGGGGTAAAGATGGTATTTAAAGACGAATTATATCAATATGATGAAAATTCTATATTTATTTGTTTTTATTGTGAAGGGAATGTCAATAAGTACAGTATATTTAAAAAAAATAATCTAGAATGGGCGAAGAATGGTGTTGCGATTTGTGGTTTCTGTAATCAATATATTGAACCCTTTAAATCAATTTCAGATTGTATTAATGAATGCAAAAAAAGATTAAAATATTACGCCCATAATGTAAAATTCAATAAAAATAAAGAAAAGATGGATGTAGTTAAAAAAATAATTAATGCTCTACAGAAAAAACAAAAAGAAATAAGAAAATCGCTCAATCAGATAGAGTTGTCTTCCCAGACAATAAACAAAATAGTGTTATAATATATAAATGTTTTTAAAAATGATAACACCAAATATCAATTGATAATTAATAATATCAGAAAACCAAAAAATGATAACACAAAAACAAATCTCGAAAATACTGGAAGATTATGACAAGCAGGATATAACCATCGGTGTGCTTGGGGGGCATTCTGCGCTTGATGTTTGCAGGGGGGCTCATTCGCATGGATTCAAGACACTTGTTATAGCTCAAAAAGGAAGGGAAAAAACCTATGCTAAATACTTCAAGAGAAGGGAAGGCATAGGCTTTGTTGATGATGTTATTATTGTCAATAAATTCTCAGATATAACCAAAAAAGAAATCCAGCAGGAATTGAGGAATAAAAACACGATTTTTGTCCACAACAGGTATTTCTGGGTTTACTGCAACTTCAAGGACATTGAAAACAAGTTTTTGGTTCCAATCTACGGCACAAGGGACATGGTGAAGCTTGAAGAAAGAGATATTCCAAAAAACCAGTATTTTTTCCTTGAAAAAGCCGGCATAAGAACACCAAAAATATTCAAGGAGCCAAAAAAAATTGACAGGTTGGCGATAGTAAAAGTCGCAGAGGCGAAAAGAGGCTATGAAAGGGCTTTCTTTTTATGCTCAAGCTACAATGATTACAAGGAAAAATCAGCAGAATTGATAAAAAACAAGACGATAACGCAAAAAGACCTGAAAAAAGCAATTATTGAAGAATATGTCATTGGCGCTCCTGTCAATTTTAATTTCTTTTATAGCCCATTAAATAATGAGCTTGAATTGATGGGCACTGATACAAGAAGGCAGACAAACCTTGACGGAATCCTAAAGCTCCCTGCCACAGAACAACTGGAAGTGCTGAAGCATATAAAGCCGAAATACATTGAGACAGGCCACTATAATGTCACAATAAAAGAGTCATTGCTTGAAAAAGTTTTTGAAATGGGAGAAAGATTTGTCGCAGCAACAAAAAAACATCATCCGATTGGGATTATCGGCCCCTTTGCCCTTCAAGGCGCTGTTGTTGCCGAAGAAGGCAAAGAAGACATTGTTATTTTTGACGTAAGCATGAGGATTCCAGGCTCGCCAGGAACTTTGTTCACTCCCTATTCAGGCTATTTGTACGGCTTTTCAATCAGCTATGGCGAAAGGATAGGGTTGGAGATAAAAAAAGCAATGGAATCAGGAAAACTGGATTTGATTTGCACTTAAAATGATAAAAAACAAAATAGAAAACATTTCAAAAAATATACTTAATAAATCTGCACCAATGTTTGGACTAGTTATCTTTATTTTAATCTTTTTATTTGGAATATCAGCTACATTGACGGGTTTTATCGCTTATAATATTAAATCCTATTTTATGGGAATTATTTTTATGATTTTTGGAATTATTTTATTAATTTATTCAGGAATTAAAATTAAAAAATATAGGTCTTTAATTATATTAAATTTTAGATATGTTTGCAAAGAATGTGATTATATCTGGAAAAGTAAAAAGATAGTTGGTACTCCCGCTAGATGCCCAAGATGTGCTTCAAAATATATAATCCACGGTAAGAATTTAAACAAAATCTAATTAAAATGGAATTAACAAAATGATACTCGTCCTGAATTTTGGAGCACAATATGCGCACCTTATTGCAAGAAGAATCCGAGAGCTTGGAGTTTATTCGGAAATCCTGCCTTGCGATGTTTCCTTGAAGGAAATCGGAAAATTAAAGCCTGACGGAATCATACTTTCAGGGGGGCCTGCAAGCGTCTATGAGCACAATTCACCTTCAATGGACAGGAAAATTCTTGATTTGGGAATCCCTGTTTTAGGCATCTGCTACGGGCTGCAGCTGATAGGTAAATTTGTCGGTGGGGAAGTGCTTGCAGGAAAGCTGAAGGAATTCGGCAAGAAAGAGCTTATCTTGAAAAAAACCGGAAAGCTGCTCAAAGGACTGTCAAAAAAGGAGCAGATATGGATGAGCCACGGCGACCTGGTAACAAAGCTTCCCGGGGATTTTGAGATTCTGGCGTCAACAGATTCATGTCCCATAGCAGCCACCGAAAATAATCCAAAAAAAATCTATGGGATACAATTCCATGCAGAAGTTGCCCATACTCCAAAAGGCACACAAATCCTGGAAAATTTTGTCTTTGGCATCTGCAGGGCAAAAAGGGACTGGCATATCAGCAGCATTTCGAAAAAGCTGATTAAGGAAATGAGGAAAGCGGTTGGAAAAAACTCGGTGATTATGGGGGTTTCAGGAGGCGTTGACAGCGCAGTTGCAGCCACCCTGCTGCACAAGTCGATCGGAAGCAGGCTCTACTGCGTTTTTGTCGACCACGGGCTGATAAGAAAAAATGAGGCAGGCGAGGTAATAAATTTTTTCGAAAAGAGGCTTAAATTCAAGCATTTCTATTTTGTTGATGCTTCACAAGCATTTCTGGAAAAATTAAGTGGAGTTACAGATCCGGAGGAAAAAAGAAAAATAATCGGCCATACTTTCATCGAGGTGTTTGAAAACAAAGTTCTTGAGCTTGAAAAAAAGCACAGGGGCATAAAATTCCTGGGGCAAGGCACGATTTACCCTGACAGGATTGAAAGCGCACAGCCGAATAAATATGCGTCAAAAATAAAATCACACCATAACATCACTTTGCCGGAAAAGATGAAGTTAAAGGTTATCGAGCCATTAAAGGAATTCTATAAAGATGAAGTGAGGAAGCTTGGAAAAGAGCTCAAGATTCCTGATGAAATTTTAAACAGGCACCCATTTCCGGGCCCCGGGCTTGCAATAAGGATACTGGGGGAAATAACTGAAGAGAGGCTTGCAATCCTGAGGGAGGCTGACTGCATTTTCATTGACGAGCTTAAGAAATCCGGATTTTACGCCAAAACTTGGCAGGCATTTGCAGCATTGTTTCCTGTCAAATCAGTGGGCGTGATGGGTGACTCAAGGACATACGAATACATAATCTCTTTGAGGGCTGTGACAAGCGTTGATGCAATGACAGCAGACTGGGCCAGGCTGCCTAATGAGCTTCTGGAGAAAATCTCAAACAGGATAATAAACGAAGTCATGGGAGTAAACCGGGTGGTGTACGATATTTCTCAAAAACCCCCTGCTACGATCGAGTATGAGTAAATTAATTTTTAAATAGAATCTCTTTCTTAAATATAAAATGAACAAAATCGTGAGACCGCTAGCCGCAATTGTCTTTGCCGTATCTATTGGCGGGTGCGCAACCTTTAATTGCGAAGAAAAAGCCCGAGACATAGCTAGGATATTTCAAAATGACGGGGCGGGGGATATTTCAAATAAAGTTTCTATTAATGGCCTGCCGGTTCCTATTAGAAGCGAGTCCTACGCAAGGTGTGTAAACCGCCAACTTGAGAGGCTTTATGGAAAAAAGTACAGGCTGATGCCGAATACCCTTGGCTCACACACAGCTTATGAATTTTATTAAGATTAAATTTGTTTAAGTTTTTTTCCCCTAAACCAAGCAACCAGCCCCATGGCCAACCCACCCATTCCATTGAAAATCATGTCCAAATTTACATTGGTATAGCCACCCTCATCACCCATTCCATAAAGAAAAAACCCATCGCCATCTCCGAACAGTGCAAAGCCTGTCCATTCTACAATCTCGCTGACGGAGCCTACGCCAAGCGCTATGATTGTAATCAGAAACAGCCTCTTTACCCTTGATTTCTCGCCAATAAGCCTGTCGGCCACCATTGCAACTGCAAAAGAGCCTGCAAAGTGCATGTAATGGTCAAAATTTATCCCAAACAGCCTTGTGGAGTAGAGGCCCAGGTTGTGCAGCGCAAGCGCAGAAACTAAAAAAAAGAAGCTTGTATTGTCCTGGTTTAGCCTGTTATAATTCATATAAAAGAGCATTATTATGACAAGTGCCACAGACACATCAATGGCTTGTGCAAATTGCCTGCCTGACAAATATTTAACCCACAAAGCAAGCAAAACAAAGTACGAGAAAAATAATATGAGCTCCTTTATGCTGGCAGCCTTTAAATTGAGCCTGAGGGCGTTTGCAGTCTCTGCCATGCCTTTAAGGTGGAGCTTAGAATTTATAATTATTGATGCATATTATATCAGCAGGCATAAGTCCTTTCCTTGACCCCTTTCCTGAAGTTCTCCCATGCTTTGAGGTAAAGCTTCTTGCCGTTGGATGTTGGGTACTCCCCTGTAATGCAGGCCATGCACAGGTCTTTTGCAGGCTTGCCTATGCTTTTGACCAGCCCCTGTATGCTTTGGTATCTTAACGAGTCTGCCCCAAGGTCCTTTGCAATTTTTTTTATAACCTCTTTTGAAACCTCGCCCTTTTTAGGCTCCCCCTCGTATTTTGGAACCAGGAGCTCGGACACAGTTGACATGTCTATGCCGTAAAAGCATGGGCCCCTTATTGGAGGGCACGAGACCCTTACATGGACTTCCCTTGCGCCTCCGGCCTTTTTAATGTAGTTTATGAGCTGCTTTGTTGTCGAGCCGCGAACAATGCTGTCATCAACAAGAATGACTTTTTTGTCCTTTAATATCTCCTTTAGCGCAGTGTACTTGTTTTGAACCCTGTCTTCCCTTGAGGAGCCCTCTATGAATGTCCTTCCGACAAACCTGTTTCTGATAAGGCCTTCTGCAGACGGCACTTTTAATTCATACGCCATTGCATCCCCTGCAGCCTTTGCAGTGTCCGGCACAGGCACAACAACATAGCTGTCATCAATCTTTTCGGTTTCCTGCTTTGCCAGCTCCTTCCCAAGGTTGGTCCTTGATATGTACACAGACTGGTTGTCAAGCACAGAGCTTACATTCGCAAAATAGACCCATTCAAACATGCAATGGGCTTTTTTTGGGCTTTCAGCGTATTTCCTGACTTCAACATGGCCGTTTCTTATGTAGATGAGATGCCCTGGCGGAAGATGCTTATAATCAATAACGCCGCAGTTTATCAGCGCATTTGATTCAGATGCAACAAGGAACATGTCGTCTTTCCAGCCATAGACTATTGGCCTGAAGCCGTAAGGGTCCCGCATAATTATCATCTCGCCGAAAGCGTTCATGAATGCAATGTTGAAGCAGCCGTCAAGCTTTTGGGCCAGCCTTGTAAAGACCTTGACCAGGCTTGGCCTTGTAGAGCCTCTCAGTTCCCTTGAGAGGTAATGCATCAGAATTTCCGTGTCTGTGTTGTAGATGATATGGTAATCGGCCTTGTCAAGAAGATGCTGCTTAAGCTCGGCATAGTTTGCCAGGTTCCCGTTCCAGCAGAACGAAAACCATTTCCATTTCCTTCCGTGATGCCTCTCAAACGGCTGTGCCAGGCTTCTTTCCTCGCTTCCCGAGGTAGCATACCTGACATGCCCTATGCCTTTGTTGCCCGCATACCTCTTGAAAAGCTCAAGGCTTTGCTGCCTGTCGCTGGTCTTGAATACCTCGTTAACTGGCCCTAAATCCTTATAGGTGTCAAGGATCTGCATTCGTGAAGGGTTGTATGTTGTAACACCTGCGCTTAACTGCCCCCTGTTCTGCTGGTTGAGAAGAAGCTTGTAAAGGTAGAACAGGGCCCTGTTGGCCGAGTCACCATTTTCCTTGATGTAAACGGCCGCTATACCGCATTGATGCATTGCCTCTGCCATTAAGCCCCCTGGTTTTTGAGGGCATTATTTTTATATAAATGTTTCGTATTTAGTATGATTCAGATATATCAAAAAATATCAAAAAAGAAAAAGGCTGAAAGAATGTACCTTAATTTCTATTTTCTGGCAATTATTTGTATCTCAGGTCGTCTGTGAAATCCTCGACATAGAGTATGTCGAGATCCTCTAGCATCTCGATATCATCCTCTTCAGCTCTCTCGCTTATATCTATAAACTTCGTCAGGTTCATCTGCTTCATTTTCTCACCCCTCATTGAGATGTAGCTTATTTATACTTTTTTAGAAAGTAACCACACCCCCTTGTTTTAAGTAGTGCATGAGAAGTTTTTATATATAATTTATTAGCATATTATATACAGCATATGCTTATGGCTTATTTTTATATTGAATTGCTTATTTAAGTTTACTATTTTAAAGTTACATCTTCTAAGCTAATAAATTTAGCAATAAACTTATAAATTATGTATTTAGATTAGCATTATGAGGGTCTTGCTTATAGGCAGCGGCGCAAGGGAGCATGCAATAGCAGAGGCTTTGGCGAAAAACAGCCAAACAGTGCTTTTTTCTTATTTAAAGTCAAAGAATCCGGGCATCATGCCCCTGTCCAAAAGCTGCGAGATCGGAAATTACAGCGACCTTGGCAAAATAAAAGCGTTTGCAGCAAAAATAAAGCCGGATTTTGCTTTCATAGGCCCTGAAGAGCCTTTGGGCAACGGGGTTGTAGATTTGCTGAACAGCCTTGAAATTAATACAATTGGCCCGACAAAAAGCCTTGCCAGGCTTGAGACAAGCAAGTCATTTGCCAGAAACCTGCTTGAAAAGCATAAAATCGAGGGCAACCCAAAATTTAAGATTTTCAATAAATCCAGCATAAGCCGGGCAAAAGGGTTCCTAAGCGAGCTTGGCCAATGTGTTGTGAAGCCCGACGGCTTGACAGGGGGCAAGGGCGTCAAGGTGCAAGGAGACCATTTCAAGACAAAAAAAGAGGCGCTTGATTATTGCTTCGAGATCCTTAAAACACACCCATCTGTTGTGGTTGAAGAAAAATTTGAAGGGGAAGAATTCTCTTTGCAGTGCCTGACCGACGGAAAAACAGTGATTGCAACGCCCCCTGTCCAGGACCACAAGAGGGCTTTTGATGATGACAAAGGGCCGAACACCGGGGGAATGGGCTCGTATTCATGCGAAAATCATCTGCTCCCTTTCATAACAAAAAAGGATGTTGATAAAGGTATTGAAATAACGCAGAAGGTTGCAGCTGCCATATTCAGGGAAACAGGGGAATTCTACAGGGGAGTGATGTATGCGGGATTGATTGCCACAAAACAAGGCGTGAAGCTCGTAGAATACAATGCAAGATTCGGCGATCCCGAGGCAATGAATGTGCTGCCGCTGATGGAGACGGATTTTGCTGAGGTGTGCAATGCTATGATAGGCCAGACACTGGATAGGATCAAAATAAAATTCTCAAATAAGGCGACTGTGTGCAAATATCTGGTGCCAAACGGGTATCCTGGCAACCCTGCAAAAAATCAAAAGGTTGAAATTGGCAAAATCCCAAATGGCGCAAGAATATATTATGCTGCTGTCGAGCAGAAAGACGGCGGAATTTATACTGCATCCTCAAGAGCAGTTGCATGCCTCGGCATTGCAGGCAGCATGGAAAATGCAGAGAAAATAGCAGAAGAAGCTGCGAATTCAGTTAAGGGCAAGCTATTCCACAGAAAAGACATAGGAACAAAAAAATTGATTGGGAAGAGAGTGAGGCATATGCAGGAGCTTCTCAAATAAAATCAAAAACTTTAAATATCTTATTCATACTTTGCTGTTATGGCTAAAAAAAGAGGCAAACCAAAACCTAAATCCACTTCTAAAAAATCAGCTAAAAAATCCAAAATCCAAAAGCCAGCTTCAGCCGAGGCTCCAAAATCTGCTCCGGTAAAAGACGCATTGCACAAGCTTGAGATACTTGCCGAGGAGAAAAAAGTGGAAGGCAGGATAAACGGCGTGGAGAAAAAAGAGGATGAAATTGCAAGGAAGGAGCTTGAGATAATGGGCGAGGAGAAAAAAATTGAGAAAGAAACCCAAAAAGTCGAGAAAATCGAAAGGGAAATCAAGAAAGAAGTTACTTCAAAGCCGCTTTCAAAATTCAACATCAAGGACCTGAACAAAGGGATCATAGGCGCTTTTATAGGTGTTGTGGCGCATTTTGCATTCATCTATGGCAAGGAGATAGCAAAGCAGATTTCAACAACAAGAGCCACAATATTGATAATTTTCTCTTATATCCTTATACTGATCCTGATGTACGAAACCGGCTACAGGGAAATAAGGGAAAAAAGGCTGCTTGGAATACTGCCGATAAGGGCAACCGTCATATTCTGCACGTCAATTGCCGTCATAATAGTGATATTCTTCCTGTTCAACCAGATCAGCTTCTCAGACAAAATAGGGCTGTACAAGCAGATAGCTGTGACGTCAGTCCTTGCGTCCCTTGGGGCAGGGACAGCTGATTTGATAGGCAGGGATTAGAAAGTTTTTTATTGATTCTTTCAAATTTTTAACTGATGAAGGGCCGGCTGAAAGGTTCAATTAACGAAAAGCGCAGTTCCCTGACCAAGGAAGAAATCCAGGGTAAAAGCGAAAAAATACAGGATAGGCTCTTCAGCCTCCTGCAGTACAGGAAATCAAAGGCCGTTATGTTTTTTGTATCATTCAACAGCGAAGTGAACACCCATGGAATGATAAGGGAAGCTTTGAAGAGCAAAACAGTCATTGTGCCCAAAGTTGCCAATAATGAGATAGTTCCTTCTGTCATAATAGATTTTGATAATTTGGTGCCAAGCGGAAAATTCGGCATCCTTGAGCCAATTGACGCAATGAATGTAGCCCATAAAAATATAGATTTGGTCTTGGTGCCGGGCATTGCATTTGACAGTGCAGGCCACCGGATTGGGTATGGCTTCGGGTATTACGACAGGTTTCTTGCAAAAGTGCCAAAGGCTGTAAAGATAGGATTGGCTTTCGATTTCCAGGTTGTTGACAAGATACCGAGCGAAGCGCATGATATCCCTGTTGATTTTATCGTGACTGAGGAAAGGGTTATTGAGTGCAGGAACAATTCTTAAGAAAAAAAGCTATGCGCGAGCCGAGACTTGCGATGCGAAAGCGCTGCTTGCTTTCTGCAATTCGAACTCGGGTGAGAGCCTTGGCAAGGCCCTATCATAGCCACTAGATCACTCGCGCATAATAGCTTTATTCAAAATGGGCCCGACCAGATTCGAACTGGTGACATTCACCTTGTAAGGGTGACGTCATTTGACGCCATGCAAACTCAGCAAATGCCAAATTTGCGCGGTACCGCTAGACCACGAGCCCGAAATAAAGATTTGAATTAATACAGCCTATAAAAAGCTTTTGTCCGAACATGATTATGATAAATAGGCGAGGCGAGCGATGTGGCAAAACAGCGAAGCCGAGCACTAAATAATGTCACGAAGTGACGGATGAAAAAATCAATAAAAGCCCATCATAAAATTTAAATATAAAAAATGGATTAAACAGTAACCAGTGATTTGGAATTCCCGCAGTAGAAATAGCTTCTTGAGTTTTCCAGCTTTAGGTATCTCTTGGCCCTGTCCAGCTGCTTTTTTGCCTTCAGGATCCTGTAGGAGCATTTGACTTCATACAGGTCAAACCTGCTGCCCTTTTTTGCCAGTATGTCCACCTCTCCCAATGAGCGCTTTAAGCGCCTGACCGGGACGTTTGTGGATATAGAATCATAGTTGCCTTTTATTTTGTCCTTCAGCTCAAGGACATACCTGTCATGTTTGGACAGCTTGATGTTTTCACCCAGCCTCAGCCAATAATGAATTTTTGGATTAGTGCTTTATATAATTTTCGGTTGTTATTCTGTAATGAATAAATTTAAATATAATCAGCCCTCAAAATTACCAAAATGGATCCCCATGAAAGGATTTTCAGCATACTCTTCTCAAAAGCCGATGAGATAACCTGGCAGGGTATAATCTACGAGCTTGTCAGGAGCGAGCAGATGGACCCCTGGGACATTGATGTCAGCATTCTGGCCCAGAAATACATCGACATGCTTAGAGGCCTCAAGGAGCATGATTTTCGCGTTTCAGGCAAGGTTCTGCTGGCAGCTGCTATTCTCCTTAAGATAAAGTCAAACAAGCTTGTAGGGGAGGATTTAAGCGAGCTGGACAGGCTTCTTATCGGAGTGGAAGAGGAGATGGAAGAGCTTGGCTTTGACGAGACAGGCAGCATGCCCAAGATTGGCGACATTCCTGCATTGATACCCAGGACACCCCAGCCCAGAAAGAGGAAAGTTTCCATTTTTGACCTTGTGGAAGCGCTTGAGAGGGCTTTGGAAGTCAAGAAGAGAAGGCTGCTTCATTCAATACCTCCGTTAAACCTTGAAGCCCCAAAGAAGAAAAAAGACATAACCCAGGTCATAAGGGATGTCTACGGAAGGATAAAGGCATTTTTTATAACAGCGCTGAAGGACAAGCTGACTTTCTCAAAGCTTTTGCCTTCTGAATCCAGGGAAGAGAAGGTTTATACTTTTATACCATTGCTTCATCTGGCGCAGCAAAACAAGATAGAGCTTCTTCAGGAAACTCATTTTGGAGAGATAGAGGTTATGCTCAAGAAGAAGGAAGAGGAGCAGCAAGTTCAAGAGGCAAAGGAGACTGTTGAAGGATAATTTTTCCATAAAAAAATTTAAAAATAATTCATTTATCCAAAGATTATGGATGAAGGAAAAGTTATGAGGGGTTTAAGGGCGACCAGAAACAATATGCCGATAAATTCAATACCTTTTACAACTTCATAAGGGGAAATCAAGAATTGAAAATGACACCTGCACAAAGGGCAGGAATACAGCAAAAAGCGGATTGGAGAGAATTGCTAAATAAAAGTATGGAGGTAAATAAAAATGCAAATAAAAATTAACTATGGAGGTCATACAGAGCCTTTTCCAAATGTGGAAAGCACGGAAGAAATAAGAAAAATAGTTCAGAATGTGGAAGGTGTTCAAAGTGCTGATGTTCGGTATGTATCACAATTATCTGAAGGCTCTGGGATAAGTACTCAAATGATTATTGATTGTGCTACTCTTGGTTTAGGCATTGCAACTTTTATTTATACTCTTTATAGGGATAGACGTAGTAAGAATGAACCGATAAGAGTTCAAGTAAATAATCAAATAGTCAATATTTCAGAAAACGATAGTTTAGAGCAAGTTCAATTAAAGCTTCAAATAGATGGTCAAAATGAATCAAAACCCTCTACGCAACACCCAAATAAAAATGGAATATAAAAAATTTGAAGAAGTTAGTCTTAAAGGAGAAGATAGACAGGAGTGGTGTTTAGTAAGAATATTGCAAAGAAACAAAGGTGGTTGTTTCTTACAATTTGTTACAAAAAGACTTAATGGAAAAGAATTAGATTATTCCAATATTGAAGAATTTGAATTAAACGAAGAAGAATCAAAAGAACTTTTAGGTAAAATAGAGAAAACAGCCGTTATGCAACAGCCGAAAACAACAGCTAAAGATACACCATAACCAATAACCCAAAATCCCTTTAAAACCGAAAACTATAAATATAACTATATTTATATCTATAATTATGGCAACAACAATAGCAGTTAAGGAAAGCACACTGCAGCTTCTTGCAAAAGTAAAGAAGAAAACAGAAGCAGCCAGCATGGATGAGACAATCCAGATGCTTTTGCAAAAATTTGAGCATGTGCCGAATTCAAGGTTTGGCTCTCAGCCCAGATTAGGCAAGTTTGAAGAAAAAGACAGGATGAAGGCTCATGAGCTTTAGCTATGTTATAGACTCTTATGCCTGGGTTGAATATTTCCGCGGCACAAATGAGGGGGCTGCTGCAAAGGAGTATATTGAGAAAAAAAGCAATGCAACATGCTCAATAACAATAGCAGAGCTTGCTGAGAAATACAAAAGGGAAAATAAAGACTTTTCAGAAGACTACCACTTTATTGTATCCAAAAGCGAGATAATTGATTTAAGCGGCGATATCGCGCTTGCCGCAGGAGAAATTAATTTTGAAAGCAAGAAGAAAATCAAGAACTGGGGAATGTCTGATTCAATTATACTGGCAACTGCAAGAATGTCCAATGCAAAGGTTGTGACCGGGGATGAGCATTTCAGGAACCTGAATGAAGTGATGATAAATTAAAATCTAAAACCCAAATCTTTTTAAACAGCCGGTTTTCCTATAGACTGCAAAGGGTGGGTATATTTGCTAAAGGAACACTTCAAGCTTATCTCAGGAACTGCCAACAGGAAGCTCAGCGAAGGTGTGGCTAATCTGCTAAAGGTGCCTTTAACCCCTGTCGAAATAAAGCGCTTCCATGACGGGGAGATTTATTGCAGGGTGCTTGAAAGCGTAAGAGGCTGCGATGTTTTCATAATCCAGCCAACTTCCCCTGATGCAAGCCTTAACCTTATGGAGCTTCTCATTTTGATTGATGCCCTTAAAAGGTCATCTCCTGACAAGATAACTGCAGTCATTCCGTATTACGGGTATTGCAGGCAGGACAAGAAAACAAAGCCAAGGGAGCCGATAACGGCAAAGCTTGTCGCAAACATGATAACAATTGCAGGGGCCGACCGGGTCATAATGTTCGATGTCCACGTTGCCCAGGTGCAGGGCTTTTTTGACATACCAAGCGACAACCTTGATGTGATACCTCTTTTTGCGGATTACATAGCAGACAAGAAATTGAAGGATATAGTCATCGTGAGCCCCGATGCCGGAGGGGCTTCAAGGGCAAGGTCATTCGCAAAAGTCCTGAATGCCCCGATAGCCATTATTGACAAGAGAAGGCCGGAGCAGAACGTTGCTGCGGTTGAAAACGTGATAGGGAATGTAAAAGGCAGGACAGCATTCATTGTTGACGACATAATAGACACGGCCGGCTCGATAACAGAAGCGGCCAGCATATTGCTTAAGTTTGGCGCAAAAGAAGTATATGCGCTTGCAACCCACGGGGTTTTTTCAAGTCCTGCTGTTGACAGGCTGAACAAGTCGCAGATAAAAGAAGTTGTTGTTACAGACACAATTGACATACCAAAAGAGAAGAGGGCAAGCAAGCTTAAACTCATCTCAATTGTCCCGCTGCTTTCAGAAACGGTCAAAAGAACACATGAAGGCCTGCCGATGGGAGTAGTGTATGAAGAAATGTACAGAAAAATAGAGAAAAAAATAAAATAAGTAAAATGGAAGAAAGGGAAAAGCAGGCGCAGGAAATGTATATGGAGTTCCAGGCCCTGGACCAGCACATAAAGCAGCTGCAGAAGCAGCTTGAAATGGTCACCCACCAGCTGATGGAGCTGCATTCAACCAGCAGCGGCCTTGAGGAATTCAATAAAATCGGGCAGGGAAAAGAGATATTGGTGCCCCTCAGCTCCGGAATATTCGCAAAAGCCAGCATAAAGGAAACTTCCGAGCTGCTTGTCAATGTAGGGGCCAATATTGTTGTCAAAAAAGACGTTGCATCGGCAAAAAAGCTCATCCAGGGACAGATGGAAGAGATAAAAAAAATACAGAAGCAGATGGTCGACGAGCTTGAGAAGATGACAAGCCACGCTGCCGGCATAGAGGCAAGGCTGCAGCAATTGGTTTCGCAGGAATAATTTCTGATTTTTTAAGATGTTAAAATCAACATTTGCCGAAGGCGGATTGAAATCAGCTTCAATAAAATTAAATAAAAAATTCAAATGAAAAAACCAATCATCAGCCTTACAAGCGATTTTGGCGTTCAGACACAGGGCGTCGGAATCATGGAAGCTGTCGCTTTACAGATTAATCCTGAGGCAAAAGTAATACACTTAATGCACGGCCTGCCGGATTTCAATTTGCATTGCGCGGCAAGGACAATGGAAGCTGTAACCTACATGCCCATTGGATTTCACGTCTGCGTTGTAGATCCCGGCGTCGGGACAAAAAGGAAGCCCATAATAATCGAAACCGGCAGGGGCGATTTTCTGATCGGGCCTGACAACGGCGTTTTGATTCCAGCGACAAGATTCCTTGGAGGGATAAAAAAAGCTGTAGAAATAACAAATGAGAAGTACATGAGGAAGCCCGTTTCTCCTGTTTTCCACGGAAGGGACATCTTTACCCCGGCAGCGGCGTATTTGTCAAAAGGAATAAAAATCAATGGCTTTGGAAAAGAGATAAGCCCGAAAAACCTTGCCAGGGCCCCCTATGAAGAGGCAAAAGCAGAAGGGAATAAAATAAATGCAAAGGTCATATCAATCAACAAGTTCGGCTCGATCCACCTTAACATAACACATGCAGAATGGGATAAATTCAACATAAAATTAAATAGTTTTGTGGCCTTGAATTTAGGCAATAAATCTTTGAACCTGCCGCACTCGGCTACTTTCGGGGATGTTGCAAACGGGGAGCCTTTGATTTTCAAGGACGATTACGGCAAGATGGAAATCGCGCTCAACATGGGCAATTTTTCAAAAAAATACAGCGTAAGCATAGGAGATGAATGCACTATAAGGAAGGTGGCAAGATAAATGTTCAAGTTCCTGAAAGACAAGCTGAAAAGCGCAATATCGAAAATTTCTGAAGGCGTCGAGAAAGAGGGTAAACTAGAAGAGAAGGAAGTAGAAATTCCAGTCCAAAATGCCCCTGAGCCGGAAACAAAGGGATTTTTTGCAAGAATCAAGGAGAAGATTGTAGGCAAACCGGAAATAAAGGTGCAGCCTTCTGTAGACGAGCCCGAAGAAACTGTACCTGAGGTTATGTCTAAAAATGAACTTGAAGCCCTTAAAAAAACAACCGAAAATACAGAGATTGCAGGGAGTAGTATCCCAGAGTTTTATGGCAAAGCTAAAAAGATGCATTATGATGAAAAATTTCATGAAAAAAGCCAAAAAACTTTTGAAGCCAATATTGAAAAAGCAAAACAAGAAACTCACCAAAAAAAGCTTAAGAAAGCCCGCAAGCCCGATGTCAAAATCTTCCATAAGCCGAAGGAGATTGAAAAAGAAAAAATAAAGGAAGAATTGTTTGAAAAAATAAAGCCAAAAATAGAGGCAAAGGAAATATTTGAAGCAAAAAAAACAGAGCCAAAAGAGGAAAAAATAATCGAGCCCGGGAAAAAAGGCTTTTTTGCAGCGATAAGGGAAAAAATAATAACAACAAAGATTGATGAAGCTCAGTTTGAGAAGCTGTTTTGGGAAATGGAAATGGCCCTTATGGAAAGCAACGTGGCTGTTGAAGTGATAGGAAAAATAAAGAATGACCTGAAAAGCGAGCTTGTTGAAAAGCCGATAAGGAGAACCAAGGTAGAGGATACGGTTATGCTGGCTTTGAAGAGCTCAATTGAGGGGCTGTTTGAAAATGATGGCATCAATCTGCTTGATGAAATAAAAAGCAAGCAGGAAAAGCCCTATGTCATAGCTTTCTTCGGCATTAACGGAAGCGGCAAGACAACAAGCATTGCAAAGCTGGCAAGCATGCTGAAGTCAAATAAAATCTCGTGCGTCCTTGCAGCCTCTGACACTTTCAGGGCAGCATCAATAGAGCAGCTGCAGCAGCATGCTGACAAGCTGGAAATAAAGCTGATCAAGCATGATTATGGAAGCGACCCTGCAGCAGTGGCATTTGATGCAGTTAAGCATGCAAAGGCAAAAAACATCGACGCTGTTCTGGTTGACACTGCGGGCAGGATGCACAGCAATGAAAATCTTATTGCCGAGATGAAAAAAATAATAAGGGTTGCAAAGCCTGACTTGAAGATATTTGTGGGAGAAAGCATAACCGGAAATGACTGTGTCGAGCAGGCAAAGACATTCAACGATGCAGTAGGCATTGACGGGATAATACTGGCTAAAGCAGATATTGACGAGAAAGGCGGCGCTGCCGTTTCTGTCTCTTATGTGACGAAAAAGCCGATTTTATTTCTGGGAACCGGGCAAGCATACAGCGACCTTGAGACTTTTGACAAGGAAAAGATAATGAAGAATATTGGATTGGCTTGATCAATAAAACTCAATCTTCCCGTCCAGGTAAATCCCCTTGTGCAGCTTCACAGGCCTCCATTCATCAGCAATCAAATCGGCATGCAGCCATTCTGCAAGCTCTTCTGCATTCCCTATAGTCGCGCTCAGCCCTATTATCTGCACATTCTTTAAAATCTTTTTTAGGATGGTGAGCAGGATCTCCAGCGTAGGGCCCCTTTCAGTGTCGTTAAGGAGATGGATTTCGTCAACAACAACAGTTGCTATGCCTGCAAGCCATGGCGCATGGTGCCTTGTCAAAGAGTCAAGCTTTTCTGATGTAGTGACAATCAGGTCGTAGTCTGCAAGAAAAGGGTCTGCCGAATCAATATCTCCGATGGACAGCGCGATTTTCGCGATATCCCCGTATTTCCTCTTGAAGTCCCTGTATTTTTCTGATGCAAGCGCCTTAAGCGGAACAATGTAAACTGCCTTTCCTTTTCCCTCAATTACTGATTTCATAGCAGCAAGCTCAGCTATCAGGGTTTTTCCAGATGCGGTAGGGGTGCAGACAAGAAGGCTTTTTCCCTCCAAAAGGCCTTTTTTGACTGATTTTTCCTGGGCAGGCCTGAGCTTTGTTATCTCTTTTTCAAGAATGCCGTAAAGCTCCCTGGGTATCCTGTCTTTTATTGATTTCAGCTCCATGATTCGGAATATCCCACTATTGTTTTTAAATATTATGAAAAAAATTTATATACCGGATGCACCAGTTCCGGGAAATGAAACCTCTGGCTCATTTTATTGCATCCCTTGCCTTGGCTGCGCTGCTTTATCCCGTGCTTGGCTGGAAAGCCATGCTCATCTTTGCAGGCGGAGTTCTCATAGACATCGACCATTATCTCTGGTATGTTTACAAATACCGGAAAATCGGCTTTTTTAAGGCATACAGATTCTTCTCGAAAAACACAGATGCAAGGGATTTTTCAAATTTCGAGGGAATACTGCTTTTGTTCCACACAGTGGAATTTTTGCTTGTATCAGTTGTGCTGTCTTTTTATTCCCGGCTGGCTCTTGCCTTTACAGCAGGATTGATTCTGCACTATGGGTTAGACACTATCTACTTATACCGCATAGCGGGCCGGTTTATTGTGAATCACTCCCTAATCCACTGGATTTACAGCAGCCATATCAAAAAGCTTAAATAATTCTATAATGAGTTGGTGCCTATGGGCACAATAAGGAAAGACTATATTCTTGACCGGTGGGTGTACTATGCGGCTGAAAGGAAAAAAAGGCCCAGGGACTTCAAGAGCATAGAGGTCAAAGACAATTCAAAAGCATGCTTTTTCTGCCCGTGGAACACGCATTTGACGCCTCCGGAAATCGGCAGGGTCGAGTACAAAAACGGGTGGAAAATGAGGTGGTTCCTGAACAAGTTTCCTGCATTAAGGAAAAAAGGAAGCCCCAAAATAAAATCCAAAAAATTCTTCTCTGAAGGGGATTCTTACGGCGTTCACGAGGTGATTGTTGAAACCCCGCATCATAAATCCCAGCTTGCCGACCTGCCGGTTCAGCAGATAAGGGAGCTGCTCGGTGTTTATAAGTGGAGGATAAGGGAATTGAGCGGCGTTAAAGGAATAAAGTATGTCAGCGTATTCAAGAACCATGGAAAGGACGCAGGCACTTCTCTTGTCCACAGCCATTCGCAGGTTATGGCCTTGACCCAGGTTCCGCAGCTAATAGAAGAAAAACTGGTTGCAGTAAAAAAACACAAGAAATGCCCTTATTGCGACATCATAAAAGCCGAGACAAAGTCAAAAAGAAAGATTTTCGAGACAAAAAATGTCGTTGCATTTGCCCCTTTTGCCTCGCGCTTCAACTACGAGGCCTGGATATTCACAAAGCAGCACAAAAGGGCAATGGAAGGGCTTGAGGAAAATGAATTGATGGATCTGGCATCAGCCTTGAAAAAAATAATATCCAAATTGAAAAGCATCAATGTTTCCTACAATTTTTACGTCCATTACTCCCCTTCAAATGAAGACCTGCACTTCCACATTGAAGTGGCTCCAAGAATGGCAACATGGGGCGGCTTTGAATTGTCGACAAACTATGTCATAAATTCTGTTTTACCGGAAGACGCGGCAAGGTTTTACAGAGGATGATTACTTCTTACAGCAAGGTACTCTCTTTGATGTTCGGGAACATCGCCATTAGACATATAGTTAGCTGCTCTTGATATTTGTTCTATAGCTCTCTTTACAAAATCTCCAATTGATGCCGAGCCACCAGGGTGATTCGTATATAACGACCGCACAAAATGGCCAAATTCTGCCCTGGTAAAAGGCAAAGTTATCATCCTGAATCTTGTGTCTTGTGGAAAACAGCGAAAACCTTCATGCGGCGTTACAAAATAAAGGTTTGCCCTTCTAAAAAATTCCGTATGTTCTGATTGAATTGCTAAATAGCCTTTTACTTTCCTTTCGACAATTTCATGATTTTCGGTAATTGTAAACTCACAAAATCCAGTTATTTTTCTTGAGCTGCCATACGACTTTACAATAAGTCCATCAGGCACTTGGACCCTATCAAGCGAATCAAAGCCGGCAGGGTTGGCTATATCGCTGGCATTAGGATACAACAAATCAAAAAATCTTTTTGTTCTTTTTGGGGACAAAACTGTAAAATCTCTAAGATGTTGCACGAGGTAGATAAATGCAACCTCTTCGAATATTTTTCCAGCGAATCTTCGAGATATCTCATTCAGGCCTTCAACATTCAAGGGGCCTAAAATTATACCTGTAAAAAATTTATAAGCATCCGGAAAATTAGATTCAATAAAACTAAAGAGATCTTCCTTTGATATCCCGGCTAGTGGTCTGGCTTGTGACTCATCTATTTGCTCCCCAACCAAATCATCTAGGGAGATTCTTAAGCGCCTTATTCTTTCGTCCATTAATCACGCCTAAAACAATTAAAAACAAGGCAGCTTTTAAAGCTTTCTAAAGTTACTACTTTAAAATAAGAACCTATTTGGCCTTCCCCTGCGCTGCAACAGCCTGAATCTTTGCCTCAATCTCTTTGGGGTCCCCGAGAAAATAATGCCGCACTGGCTTAAGATTATCATCTAATTCGTAAACAAGCGGAATGCCGGTCGGAATGTTCAGCTCAACAATGTCCTTGTCCGGAACATTGTCAAGGTACTTGACTATTGCCCTCGAGCTGTTGCCGCTTGCAACAATAATTATTTTTTTATTTTTTTTAAGCGCAGGGGCAATTTCACTTTTCCAGTAGGGAACCACTCTTTTAACGACATCTTTCAAGCACTCTGTCAATGGGATTTCATTTTTTTTGAGGTCCTTGTATTTCGGGTCATTGCCCGAGTACCTTTCATCTGTTTTCTTGAGTGCCGGCGGCCTTATGTCGTAGCTTCTTCTCCATTTCAGCACTTGTTCCTCGCCGTATTTTGCAGCCATCTCAGCCTTGTTCAGTCCCTGCAGCGCGCCATAATGCCTTTCGTTCAGCTTCCAAGAATTGACAACAGGAATGTGCCTTAAATTCATTTCCCCGAGGACTATAGACAGCGTTTCCGTGCATCGTTTCAAAATATTTGTGTATGCAACATCAAAGCTGAATCCTTTCTCTTTCAATACCTTTCCTGCCTTCCTTGCCTCTTCGACACCGTTCTCTGTTAACGGGACATCAGTCCAGCCAGTAAACCTATTTTCCCTGTTCCAAGTGCTTTCCCCATGCCTTAAAAGTACAAGCTTTATCATTTTATATTTTGGCAAATCCAGCCTTTTTCCCCAATTCTTCCCCAATTTTCAGCAGCCTGTTGTATTTGGCAGTCCTTTCGCTTCTTGCAGGAGCTCCAAACTTGCTTTGGCTTGCCCCCAAGCCGACTGCCAGGTCGGCGATGAAGCTGTCTTCTGTCTCCCCGCTTCTGTGGCTCACAACGACATTCCATTTGTTTTTAAAAGACAAATTTGCAGCATCTATTGACTCAGTAACTGTACCTATCTGGTTGACTTTCAAGAGCAGCGCATTGCATGCCTTGCGCTCAAGAGCCGTCCTTATCCTGCCAATGTTCGTCACAAGAAGGTCATCCCCGACAATTTGTATCTTATTTCCCAGTTCCTTGTTAAAAAGCTGCCATCCTTCCCAGTCATCCTGGGCAAAGCCGTCTTCTATCGAGATTATCGGAAATTTTCCTGCCAAGTTCCTGTAAAAGTCTGTCAGGCCTCCTTTGCTGTAGCCCTTTCCCATTATATTGTACTTGTCATTTTTCTCGTCGTAGAATTCAGATGCAGCGCAGTCCAGGGCAAGCTTTATTTTACCGGAGTATCCGCTTTCACCAATTGCTTTCATCAGCAGCTCAAGCCTTTCCCCAATATCTTCAATTGGAGGGGCAAACCCGCCTTCATCACCAAGCAGTATTGCCTTTGCCCCGTATTTTCGTTTTAAAATATTTTTCAAAGCATGGTAAGTTTCAACTCCTGCCCTCAATGCATCATTGAAATTTTTAAAGCCGGTAGGCATTATCATGTGCTCCTGTATGTCATTGTCAACTCCGGCATGCTTTCCGCTGTTTATCACATTCATCTGGGGGACTGGCAAAATAAGCTTTTTTGAGTTTGATAATCCTTGAATGTGCCCGTATAACGTGTTATTGCTGCATATGGCGCCTGCCTTGCACACTGCCATTGAAGCCCCCAAAAGGGCATTCGCGCCAAGCCTTGACTTGTTTTCTGTCCCGTCCAATTCAATCAGAAAATTGTCGATTTCCCCCTGCCTTCTGCAGTCAAGCCCTATCAGTTTTTTTGCTATGATTTTATTCACATTAGAAACAGCCTTGAGGACTCCTTTGCCGCTGTGCCTTCTTTTGTCATTGTCCCTTAATTCCAGCGCCTCGTGTATTCCTGTTGAAGCCCCGCTTGGCACAATGGACTTGGCGCAGCAGGATCTTGTTGCAAGGCAAACTTCAATTGTCGGGCTGCCCCTGGAGTCCAAAACTTCCCTTGCCGTGACCTTTTTTATCCTGAAATCCAAAATTCCACCTAATGGGCAAAATAAAATTAGCTATTTAAACATTTCGGACGCAAAATTTTAAATAAGATTGAAGTGCCTGCCAAAGAATGATAAGGAAAGACATCAACAAAAGGCTGCTTGTCATGATTGCATTGCTTCTTGCATTGCTTTTATTATCTATTGTCTTCTACGAGATAAGGCTGTGGAACATTTTTAGCCACTACAAAAAGAATTTTGGATTATACGGCCCCCAAAGCTCCCTTTTTGAAAGGTTAAACAGGACATCAGCCATAAAGGAAACGGCATTAATCGACAAAAAATATCTGGAAAAAAGGTATGCTGATCTCCTCGGGCAGAATGAGAAGCTGACGGAAAAAATAGAGTCTCTGAAGGAAGAGCTGACCCTTGTCAAGTCCCGGGAAGAATACCAAAAGGCCAGGGACGAAGGCCCTGTTGCCCAGTTCAGGCTCATACAGGAGAAAAACACGGAGATAGCCAGGCTGAAAGAGGATATCCGGGAATTGTGCCTCAAATTAAGCTCTTATAATATAACCGAAAAAATCTGCTGACTACCCGATGTAATCCAGCTCCTTGCCAAGCTTCTTCTGCAGCCTCTTCAGTGCAGCCTGCTTTGTGACCTCGCTGAGCTGCTCTGTTTTTTTGAGTATTTCCCCTTCAATGTCCTTTATTTCCCTGTCCAGCTTGTTGATGTCAAGCTTCAGGCCTAAATTCTTGTCAAGAACCTTCAAAATTTCCTTTGCGCCTTTTATCCCAAGGTACATTGGGTGCCCATACGTCTCTGCAAGGAACGAGACAGCTTCTATTTTTCTTCTGGAAGCAAGCCCAAGAAGCAGGCCGGAAACTCCTACGATCGGGCCTACAACCCCATACAGGTTGTCATTTACAAGGCCGTTCTTGTACTTGCTGATTATCTTTTTCGTGTTGCCTGTGCAGTAAACTTTTGGCTTTTTCGGGATTTCAGCAAGGCCTATCCCCCCCAAGGTTATCACTTCTTTTCCGCTGAATTTCTCTACTATATCCAGAACTTTATCCGAAAACTCGTATGAGCTTATCTCGTCAACAGGCTGAACATCCCCCCCGAGCAGCAGCAAGTCCCTTTTCCCGCTGGACTGCTTGTAAAAAATCTCTACAATAGGGAGCTCGACAAGATTGTCCTCGTTGACAAAAACAGAATGGGGAAAAGTGTATGATGTTATCTCGTATAGTTTTTTTGCCTTCAGCTCGTCAATCAGGAAATCAACAGCAACCTTCCCGACATTTCCTATTCCCGGCAGTCCTTCTATGAAAATAGGGTTGTTGAGCTTTGGCGTTTTCCCGAACTGGGTTATCTTCCAGCAATCATCCCTCATATTAATCCTCTTTTGAGGTATTCCTCGTGTTTCGCTTTTCTCCTGTATGCTGAAAGCCTGTCGTCAGGAGTGTATTTCAGGGGCCTTGGCATCAGCGTCTCATTGCCGCAGGAGCATTTTTCCTTCATTGTGTATTTGCCGCACTTTACGCATATAAAAATGTGCTTCATTATGCATCGTCCCGGCTGAATTCTGCCAATCCGGCATGCTTGGCCACAACGCCTATTGCGCTTTCTGTTGCGCTCTTCATTATTTTTTCGGCTTCCTTGTAATCAGGAGCCTTGACCATGAACCTGTAGAGGCCTGAGCCGAGATAATTTATCATTACCCTTCCCATGCTGGCATCCTGGGCTTTTTTAAGGGAGTCCCTTATAATGCCTATTCCATTCGGTGCAAAGGTGGTTATCTTGAGCTTTCCTGTGATCTCGACTTCTGCAGCCTTTATCCTTTGCTTTACAATCTCGTCTATGATTTTAATGTGCTTTTTGTCTATGCCGAGCTTTTCCAGCAGGCTTTCATCTTTTGAGGCATTTTCAAAAAATTCATGCAGCGATGCATAATCCTTGGTTATCCTGTCCGAGATTTCCCTGTAAAGCTGCTCGGTTTTTACGCCTATTTTCTGCGCAGCCAGCTCGACAATCTTTTCCGCGTTTTGCTCTTTTTTGATGTCATCTATTTTCCTTCTTTTTTCAGACTCGTTGACTCTTCTCAAGGACAGGTCTATGTACCCCTTCTCCTCGTTCACCCTGAGAACCTTGCATACTATCTTTTTGCCTTCCTTGACGAAGTCCCTTATGTTCCTTATTCTTCCCGGGGATACCTCTGAAATATGTATCATCCCGCTTTTTCCGTATTCATCAATATTGACGAATACAGAATGGTACTGCACGCTCGTAACAGTGCATAGAACTGAATCCCCTTCTTCCGGAAAGCCCTGTTTCTTGAAAAGCATTTTATAAAAAATATAGTTTAATCCAATCCGGAACTGCCCGGTTTTTCTACTCCAAAACTTCCAAAATTCTTGCCTTTACCCTGCTTTTGCCGCCGGTAGGCTCTGCAAGCGGCTTGCCGCACACAAGGCAGTCAACTTTTGTGGCCGTCTTGCCGAAAGTTATCTGCTCGTTCTTGCATTTAGGGCACCTTATCTTTATGAATTTGCTTGTCGATTCTTTTATCTTTGCTATATCAACCACCGATGCTTTGGTATTTTTGGGCATTTATATACCTTTGCCTTTGCTATTTGGACAAAATGTTTAAATAAATTGATTAAGATTTGTAATATATGCTAAAAGGCAGCAGGATCACATATGGGATATTCTTGATTATGTCCATTTTATTCCTGCTCATTGTTTCAAAAGGGCTTGCCGCCCCCCAGCCCGGGGATGAAAACACGTATTATTACATGGGCAAGCTGGTAACAGAAGGAAAAATCCCGTACAGGGATTTCTTTTATGCGCATCCCCCGCTGCACATCTACATTTTGGCATTATTCTATAACATTTTCGGGTTTAACATAATTGCCCTGAAATCAATACCGCTGCTCTCAACATTAGCCTCTTCATTTTTTATTTTTAAAATTACCCAGGCAAAGTTCGGAAATGCTGAAGCGCTTGCCTCGTCCGCACTGTTCATGTTCAGCTACTCCGTTATGTTTAACTCCGTATTTTCTTTTGGAACAGATGTCGCAGTTCTTCTTTTGGCTGTTGGCTTATATTTCTTATTGGTTAAAGAAAGCTATCTTTTTGCCGGAGCCTTTTTTGGCGCTGCCGCATCTGCAAGATTATTGAGCTTGATCCCCGTGTTAACCATTTTAGGCTTAGTTGCCTTTTCAAATAAGCGGAATTTCATCAAATTATCGTCGGCATTTTTGCTTGTTTTTCTCCTGTTCAGCGGAACTTTCATATTTTTTGCAGGGAAAGCATACCTAAAGCAGGCTTACCTTTTCCACCTGCTGAAAAGCCCCGGAATAAAAGAAAATGCAAGGGAGTATTTTGACATAATAAAGCTGAACTGGATTTTGTTTGCATCAGCCTCACTTTTCCTTTTTGCCGGGAAAAGAGCAAAATCCGGATGTTCGCTTTGGCATCATGCGCTTACCTCGTATTTCTGTTGTTACTTAGGAAAATCTTCGGCTTTTATTTCATGATTGCAATGCCGTTTTTGGCCATAACGGCAGGCTCCAGCATCGTTAACGTGTTAAAAAATTTGCGGGGAAAATGGAAATTTATTGCTTCTGCCGCGTTATTGGCTGTTTTTGCCTGGAACCTGTCGTCTGATGTGATGTTCCTTGAGAAAATCGGATTCACAAGATTTGAAAGGGGTCCTGATTTAAGGGAGTTTATCCTGGCAAACTCGGATTCAGGCACGCTTCTTTTTGGGGACAATTCAGCTGTTCCGCTGCTGGCCCTCATGACTGATAGAAAAATAGCTTTTGATTATGCAGACACGAATGAGCAGGTGTTCCTGTCCGGATTGGCAGATCTAGATAATGTGCTGGACAGCCTCAAAGGAAATGATATCCTGTTCATTGCCAGAAGCACGCAGGGAATATCCTCGTTCAGGGAAACAAGGGATTTTCTGAACACAAACTGCGGGCTTCTTGGAAGCTTTCACGACAAGACAGAAGGGGATTACTTATTCTATAAATGCAGATGACTACTTGAACTCTATCTTTTTTGCCCGGAATCCCTGCCTTTGGATATGCGTTTTCTTGCAGGCCTTGCATTCATACCTTAAATCAGTTTTTTTTGTGGACTTCTTGCCGGTCATCTTGAACTTGCTTATTGCAGGCTTGGAATACCTTCCAAGGTTTCCCCTGCCCCTTGCCCGGCCCCTTTTTCTAGCCCTGACTTTGGAGCCGTAAGTAAGGCTGCTTGGGTTTTTTTTCTTTGTGAAAGAAACATTATGCTCTGTATGCTTCTTGCAGTAAGGGCAGTACCTTTTCATGGTTTTTGGCAATTTCATATAAGAAAAGAAATTTAACCGATTTAAAAATGTTTCTAATATACGGGCAATGGGCGCCATAACTTTGTCGTCGATAAAAATCTAGTTTTCCTGTATCTCTTCAGCCCTTCCCTTGCTTACCAGCACATCAGCGATCTCGATTGGAAGGTTCGCAATGTCTTCCTCCTCAAAAGGGCCGTATTCCTCAAGTTCAGGCCCGACAAACTTCGGCACATGGCTTGTGAACCTTACAAGCCTTGTCGGCTTCTTCAGCTCAAGGGCAGTTTTGAAATCCCCGCTTGGCTTTTTTTCCATGGCCTGCATGAAAGGCATATTTTCATTCAGTAAGCTGATTAGTATCGAGTCCCTGTACGTGTCCAGAAGGCTTGTCAAAGCCTCAAAAACAACCCTTTCTTCCTTGAGGAGCGCTGTAGTGTCTATAAGGTCGGATTTTGTCCTGCTTTTGTCAAGCGCCAGGCTGATTATCTTCCTTTCCCTTCTCTCATAAAGCTCTTTTATGATTTTATATATGTTTTCAAGCTGCCTTTCAGTCTTTTTTCGCTCTTCATTTGCAAAGACCGAGTCGCTCTTGGCTTCAAGTATCTTTTTCTTGTCTTTTATGTAGCTTATAGTGTCGCTGAAGAAAGTAGGCTCAAGCTTCTGCAAATCATTCCTTTCCTTTTCCCTTTTTAGAAGCTCAAACAGAGTTTCATAAGTGATAACAACTTCTTGCGCCATTTCATCCCCCATGGCAGAATTATCCACTCCCTTTAAATAATTTTTCATTTAAAAATGAGCTAAGTTTGACCTTGCAATACTCAAAAAAGCCAAGTCCCATGTGCCGTTAACCGGAATAGGTGCTCCTCAACTGCTGCAAACGGGTCACCTCCGGCACGCTGCATTTCAAAGATCGTTCTATTTAAAATTATGCAGCTTAAATTTCCTAATGCTTAAGAAAGCTTTTAAAAGCCCTATCCCATACTGGACCTATGGCAGAGCTTATTTTCAAGGACCTGAGTTTTGAGAAGGATAATAAAGGGGTCAAGGTGAATTTCCTTAAATTATTCTATGCTTACCTGGAAGAGAGCAGCCTGAGGAAGATAGGCCAGTTTGAGATAAGCAAAAACTCAATAAGCTTCAAGGGCGTTTCAGAGCATAATGCAAGGAAAAAGCTCGAGTTTTTGCTTTACAATTCGTTCAAGCACTTAAAAAACAGGCTTAACAACAAAAAGACAGTCTACATCCACCAGACTTCCGGCATACCGCTTATAGGAACAAACTACTTTGGGCTGGTGGACAGGGGCACCAATATAATTGAAGTCAAGCCAATCACAAGCTGCAATATAAGCTGTATTTTCTGCTCTGTGGATGAAGGACCATTGTCAAGGCGAAAGGCCGATTTTGTCGTCGAGAAAGATTACCTTGTGAATGAGCTGAGGAAACTGGCCGAGTTCAAGGCCAGCAGCAATATCGATGCCCACATCAATGCCCAGGGAGAGCCTACATTGTACGCTGACATGGTTGAGCTTGTAAGGGGCATAATGTCAATCGAAGGGGTTAAAAGAAGCTCCATAGATACAAACGGCACTTTGCTAAGCAAGCAGTTCATAGATGAGCTTGCAGAGGCAGGCCTGACAAGGATAAACCTTTCCCTCAATGCCCTGGATCCTGAAAAAGCGCAAAAGCTTGCAGGCCATCCATACAACTTAAACAAAGTTCTCGATATTGCAAGATACATCCCCTCTAAAATGGACCTTATAATCGCGCCTGTATGGATGCCCGGCTATAATGATGGGGAGCTGCCAAAGCTTGCCAAATTTGCGCAGGAGATAGGAGCAGGAAAGAAATGCCCGCCAATAGGGATACAAAACATGCTCAACTACAGGTTTGGCCGGAACCCGGTTGACAGCGTTCCCATGGATGTGTTTTACAGCAAAATGAGGGAGCTTGAGCGGGAGCACGGCATCAAGCTTGTCTTTGACAAGTCAGCCTTTGATGTTGAAGAGCTTCCTGAGCTTCCAAAGCCGTTCAGGAAAGGCCAGATTATAGAGGCAGAAATCGTTTTGCCGGGCAGGATAGGGGATGAGAAGCTCGCCGTTTCTAAAGACAGGCTTATTTCTGTGCCAAACTGCTATGAAAAGGAAGGCTCCACAGTCAAATTAAGGGTAAAAAGGACAAAGCATAACATATTTTTGGGGGAAATGCTGGGTTAGAAAGATTTATTAATCTTATTCTTCTGATTTAGCAAAGAGTGTATAATCTCATATATCTTAAGTGAAAGCTCTCTCGCCAAAGACTGGCTGACTGAGGAAGAGGATAATAAATGGAAGCATTTGTGAAAGGTATACCTCTAAGCAAAGCTCTATAGCTTCTTTAATATTCTTCATTAACTCGTCAATAGTCTTGCCTTGCGTATGGCAGCCTTTTATAGAAGGAACATAACCAACATAGTACCCGTCCTCATCTTTTTCAATTACTACAGTAAAATTATATATTTTTTTCTTTTCCATAGGATTTAAGTAATTAGAACATATTTAAACCTTTCTTTTTGAGCCTGCTGCCTTAATAAGAAAAAAGTTAAACAAAAAAGAAAAAAATAAAGGGTTTAAACCCTTAAGCTGTTGTTGTAGCAACTGGTGCAGCTACTGTCAGCTGGTTGTTAACCTTCTTTACGGTTACTTTTGTGCCTTTTAACTGGCCTTTGTAGTCGCCGTAGTTAGCAACAACCTGTGCTGCGTTCCTTGTGTCCAATGCTGCATATCCTGCTACTAGCATTGCCACATTGCCGTTTGCATGTTCCCATACTTGGACCATACCTTCACCAGGTGTGAAGCCTGCTGTACAGTCAGCTGGATTTCCCATGACTGTTGCTGCTGCTGCGTTTGCACATGGCCCTCCTACTAGGATGGTGTTCTGTGCTTTTACATCAGAAACCTCTGATGCCAGCTTTGCAGCTCCAACCTGGATTCTCTGCACTGTCACTGCTTCAGATGTTGATGCTCCAGCCTCGCTGAATGAAGCTCCCTTGGCTGTTATGTAAACTTGTGGGTACCTCTGCGATTCTGGGTATTCTATTGTTAGTGTAGCCGGTTCACTTGATGGTGTCTCCCTTGTTATAAAGGTACCATAGGTTGTGTAACCATAGGCTATGTTTGTCTCACCATCTGGTGTTCTTGTAGCCAACTTCTGTCCATCCTGACCTGCTGTGAAAGCAGTAACTTCAGCATGGGCAACTTTTGTGCTAGAATCCCCAGTTATATTAGCCACATAATCAAGTGGCTTGATGTTTTCCACAGTATCTTTTGCATTACCATCATACAACGCATCAGGTGTTTTTATTGTCAAAATAATGCTGTTTTCAGCTGCTCCACCATCAGTTGAATTGACCAAGCCAATCTCTGCTCCATACCTCGTGGTAATATTGACAAAAGAGGCATTGACATTGGTAGTCTGGAGAGCTCCACTAGCATCCATATCAACCTTCACATCAAAGTCGTTTGTTGCTATGCTGCTTGCGTTGAAAACTCTAAAGTCAGCACCTCCAAGCTTTAATGTTGCTAATTGCTGCTCGCCGCCACCTGTTCCAGCTGAATATGTTTGCTCTATGGTATTTCCTGATCCTAAGTTTTTGAACTTAAGCACAGGGTTGTCATTGCTTACTTTATCAGCACCTTTGTACTGGAGTACATATGTCTTTCTTTCTCCTCTCTTCCTCGTGCCGTCTGTCACAACAAGGTAATCATCTTTTGTGATTGTCCTATTCTCAACATTGATGAAGTTCTTGTCGGTGTCACCAAACAATATCCTGCTTGCTGCTGGTGCTTTTGCAATAGGCACATCAACCTTGTTGCCGTCTCCATCAACAAACTCAAGGTTGTACTGGCTTGAGCCGCTTGTTTTAAGCCTTATCTTTTCTGTGTTTACTTTGGTAAGTCCTTTATATTCAATGTCCCAGTTTTGTGTGAACAATACCTCTGGCTCTGCGCTTGAACCGCCTTCTGTCTTGATTACTTCACTTAATTTTCCATTTGCTGGAACGAAGTAGTTGTCGTCAGCAGTCATGTTGACATGTATCCTCGTTAGCCTGAACGTGGAGTTGTCATCTGAGCCTTCTATTAATACCTGTGCATCATCAATTGTGTTATCATCCACCTTAAGGCTGTTTGAGGATGTTATTGTAGACTCTTCTACATCTGTATCTTTTAGTTGTATTTTATTTGCGCCCAAGAAGAATGTTGAGCTGTGGATACCTCCAGCATAGTCCTGGTACAGCACATCGGTTACTCCGACAGTTGTGCCGTCAGCTAACTTGTCTGTGTCGCCATCCTTCATCTTTCTTGTTGTCTGCCCATTTATGACAAATTGCGCCTCGTCAGCATCAACGAAGTTTAGCGTTACTTCGTAGTCTTTTCCGCCAATGGTGTAAGACTTTGTCTGCTTTTCAATCAGTGTGTCTTTTCCTGCTCCGCCCATTAAAATCAAGTCAACACCGCCACCGCTTGTGGTTGGTCTTTTTGCAGTCACAATTGTGTATTTCTTGCCGAATAGTGTAACATCGACGTCTTGTAAATCTGTTAGGAATGTACCTGTTGAAGATGATGAACCAGCCGAATCATCAACATCACTTTCCAATGCAGTTGTGAACTCAATCAAATACCTTCCTATCTCTCTTCCTGATTTGAAGTATAGGAAGTCTGCTGTGGCATCTGCGTCATTTTCAGAATATATAACATATCCTGTGTCTCGTGAAGTTTCTGTTCCAGTTCCTAACAAATAAAGATATTGGTTAAAAGGTGATGTTACCTTATTGTTTGTTACAGAACCAGATGCAAGTGCTTTCAAATTATTCTTGTCTACGTAGGTTGTGATATTTCTCAGTGTTTCTATAGAGTCAGATGTAGAACCATCTTGGCTCAATTCCAAATGGTTTGATGTTCCGACTTTCCATGCATCGCCTTCAACAGCTACTGTTCCTGCTGAGGTTGTTGCTGTCTTCTTTGTTGCTGCGAACTGCAAGCTTGCAATAACATCTGAAATGCCTATGACATCTTCTGCAGCTGCCTTGTCACCCACTACTAGAACGCCGCTGAATTTTCCATCCTTTACGAATGGTGCTGGGTAACTAGCCAAATCTGCTGCTGCGAATACTGACGAGCCAACCATAATAGCTCCTGTACCTAATGCAATCATCCTCTTTATAGCTTTTTGAAATCTCATCGTCTAAACACCTCCAAGTGTTTTTTATTTTTTATTTGTATAATATCGTCGATGAATATTATACTCTGTAGGAACACCTCTTCTAGAAGTGCTCTTTGCTGTTATATTTAATTATTCATATTTAAAGCTTTTGGTATTGTAGTATACTAAAATATATAGTTTTTAGCATATATATCATCTATTTTATATATGAAAATAATAGGTATTGTGCACAGTTTATATTTGTTTTGCTTGATTTAGTTTACTTTATATGCTGTGAAAGTATGCCTTTATTCAATCAAGCACCTCGCCAACGATATATTTATAAATGAGTTAATCTCTTAAGCAATTTGATGGAAAGAGTAGTAATTGATCCTAAAATAATGCATGGAAAACCCATAATAAAAGGCACCCGCGTTCCTGTAGACATAATCCTGGGAGGCTTGATTGGCGGGATGAAATACGAGGAAATTGAAAAGGAATATGGGGTTCAAAGAGAAGATATCCTAGCTGCGATAGAGTATGCCGCAAAGTTTGTAATAGGGGAAGAAATAAAGCCGCTGAAGATGAGGGCATGAGATTTTTAATAGATGCAGACTCGCCGCATTCTTTGATAGGGATTTTTAAGAAACACGGGCACGATGCCGTTCATGTTAGAAGTGCATTAGGCTCTGCCACAGATAGCGAAATATTTGAATACGCCAATCAGAACAACTGCATTATAGTCACAAGGGACTTGGGATTTGCTGATGAATTTATGAAAGGCAAGGGTTTTGGATTGCTTCTCACTAGATTGCCATACCACTTTACAGTTGACAAAATCAATCGGGTTTTTGATGAATTTCTGAAAGAAGCCAATGCCGGGGAATTAGTTAATTCTATTACGGTGCTCGAATTGGGAAGATACAGAATTAAGAAGATATTATAGTACCTTACGCCAGCTAAAAACAAAATAACATTTAAATAAAACCCTAAAAATACTCAAAATCAAATGCCAAAACAAACAATCTCATTGTGCATGATAACCAAGAATGAAGAAAAGTACCTGGAGCAATGCCTTAACTCTGTCAAGGGGTTAGCTGATGAAATCATCATTGTAGATACCGGCAGTACCGACAAGACAAAGGAGATAGCGAAGAAGTTCAGCGCAAAAATCATAGACTTCAAATGGATTGATGATTTCTCTGCTGCAAGGAATGAGAGCATTAAATATGCTACAAAGGACTGGATTCTGGTGCTGGATGCTGACGAGGCTATTGAAAAAGAGGGCATCAAAGCAATAAAAGAATTGGCCAATGACAAGGAAAACGATGCATTCCTGTTTCTCCAAAAGAATTATACAAATGATTCAAAGATTGCAGGCTTTGTAAATGAAGAGCATAAAAACAAGGGCAAAACTTACCCGGGATGGTATGGCTCTTTCATAGCAAGGCTTTTCAGGAATAAGGGCTTCAAATTTGAAGGCACGGTCCACGAGCTTGTAGAGCCGTCTATAGAAGCAAAGAAAGGCAGGATGGCAGCTGCAAACGTGGCAATCCACCATTACGGAAATGCAGATCCTGAAACAGTAAAGAAGAAAAGGAAAGCATACCTTGAGCTTTGCAGGAAAAAGCTCGGGCAAAAGGCAGATGCCTCTTCATATTACGAATGCGGCGTTTTATACAAGGAAAACAATAACTTGGATGATGCAATAAAATCATTCAGGAAAGCAATTGAATTAAATCCAAAGCACAGCATGGCATTCTATGAGCTTGGCGTCATAAGCCAGCAGCAGCAGAACTATGATGAAGCAGTCAAAAACTATACTGAATCCTTGAGGATAAAGGAAAACGCAGAGGTTTTCCAGAGCCTTGGTGTTTGCTGCCTGAAGCAGGACAAGCTGAAGGAAGCCTATAGGAACCTTGTAAAGGCCCTGCTGCTGAATCCCAACAAGTATACTATATATAATAGTATGGCCGCGGTGCAGGAAAGGCTGGGCAACTATGATTCAGCGATACAGATGGCGCAGATATCGGTAAAGCTCAATCCTAACAATGCCATTGGCTTCTATAATCTTGGGATAGCTCTTGACAAGAAAGGAAGCTTCAGGGAATCAATTCCTGCTTACGAGAAAGCTGTTGAGCTTGGATATAAAAAAAGCGAAGAGATCAAGAAAAGAATCAATCAGCTCAAAGGCATACTTAATCTTCCCAGCTACAAGTATGGGTTTAATGTTGGCGGGTAGATTATTTTAAGTTGTATACACCTTTCATATGCTGATACACCTTTGAGGATATCCCTCTTATTAAACTGCCCCTGTTCCATGTCCATAGTAAACCGTTAGGCGTTTGCTTTTCTATAATTGCAATAAAAATATACGGATAAAATTTACCGTCATTTCCTTGAGATTCTACGATAGCCATATCGCCTGCCACTCTTCCGCTTGTCCCTGTTCTGCTGTATATTTTTGTATTTTTTGGGATGCCCTCAACGTCCCAAACAGTCCTGTTTTTCTTAGGCAGCGACATCATTCTTTTAAGCTCTCTTGAGTAAGGAAGCTTCTCTGACCAAAGTCCTTGTAAAAACCTTTGATAATCGAGTGCTGATGCAAGATTGCTGTAATAAGACCTGCCGCTTGGAACACCTTCTACTTTTAGGCCTCTTGATTTGGCTACTATCTTGTTTTTTAAGGTTAGGGGAATATAGTCATTGATGTCAATGTTCTGAAAAATGCTTCCATACTGTGTCTTTAGTATCTTATCAACTTGAGAAGGACCGCCAAGCAGCTGCATAACCCAATTTGTAGCTACATTATCGCTTTTTTGCAGCATCATTTCCATGGCATACTTAACTTCTTGGCTATATTGAAGTTCACGTTTTTCAACTTTATTAAAGTAGGCAAGAACAACAAACGGCTTAATCATGCTCGCAGCCTGGACTTGTTCGCTATCTTTTATTGAAACTAATTTTTGCCCTGATACCAAATCATAAACAGAAAGCGCTACATTTTCATCGGCTTTAAGCTTTTTTTGCCTTAATACTCTTAGATGCATTTGCAGTTTTTGATCAAGACTTTCGGTAACCTGTCGTGGCTGAGTAGGTCTTGTTTGTGGCTGCCTATTTCTTTGTCGTGCATAGATTCTTCTGGGCAAAGCTAATCCTGCTAAGGTACCAGCTGAGATAGTCAGAAAGCTTCTCCTATCATACCCCGGGTTATGACTTGCAGTTTCTTGTTCTAAATCTACCATCTAGAATAAGATTGGAAAATTTCTATTTATAAACTTTTCTATTTTTACTACTTAAAAGTAATTATAATTTACCCCTGCAGAATCTTATAGAAAGTATCGAATATCGGCGTGTCTGTCACAGCCAGCTTATAGCTTATCCCGAGCTTGTTGCACACTTCCTCAATGCCTGCGCAGTGGGAATCCAGCTGCTGCTGGTATTCCATCCTCATCCTCGGGCTTATGAAGGTGCGGAGCATGCCTTTTGTCTCGCTGTCTATCAGCTTCATGTCGCCTTCCATCTTCAGCTCTTTCTCAACCCGGTCAAGCACCTGTATTATCTTTATTTCATGGTCGCCAAGAAGGTAAAACGCCTCGCGTATCTCCTCGATATTGACCAAAAAATCAGATGCAATCACAAGCATTGACCTGCTGCCAATCACTTTCTTGTACTGCCTTACCGTGTCGAGCAATTTGGAAAATCCCTTTGGCTTTATCGAGTTCAGGTGCTGCACCATTGCAGCCAAATGGCTCATTCCTCTCCTAGGCTGGAAAATCTCAAGCTGGTCTGCAAATGTCGAGAACTGGAACTTTTCATTGTCCCGCATGGCAAGGTATGCAAATCCAACGCCAATCATCGAGGCATAATCAAACTTGCTTACCGGCTTCCCGAAGCCCATTGACGCGCTGCCGTCTATTATTATATGCACCGTGAGGTTCCTTTCCTCCTCGTGCACTTTCAGGTAAAGGTTGTCGGTCCTTGCATAAACCTTCCAGTCTATCAGCCTTATGTCATCTCCAGGGGCATAAATCCTGTAGTCCTTGAACGTCAGCCCGTGCCCTGCAGCCGAAGACTTCCTAGGACCGCTCAAATTGGAAGTAACCCTCTTGTTTATGACCAGGTTAAACCTCGTCAGCTGGTCCAGAAAGCCCGTGTCAATCATTTTGTTTAGTTTATTTTGTAATTTTATATTTTCAATCCGCGACTTCGTCGCAATATTTAGTGCTCGGCTGCTCATTCTCTGCCAGTATTCGCAGCCTCGCCCATTATATTCATTGATTATTGAATATTTCGAGGCGAAAATTAGTGCTAATCAATTTTCGCCGAGCGTAAACAGGAAAATTTGCAAGCAAATTTTCGGATTGAATATTTTTTTAATCCCAGATACTTTTATTTTATCTTGTCCAGTATCTGCTTTATGGCGTCGTCCTTTGACATGCCCTTCCTTTCAGCCTCGAAATTCAGGATTATCCTGTGCCTGAGGATCGGGTAGGCCAGCATGTTGAGGTCGTCATTGCTTACATGGTTCCTGCCCTGTATCAGCGCCCTTGCCTTTGACGCCATGATCAGGCCTATGGATGCCCTTGGAGATGCTCCGTATTGGATAATCTCCTTGTTTGCCCTTGTTGCAAGCACAATCTTCACAGCCCTCTGCTTTATGTCGTTTGCAATCGGCACCTGCCTTGTCAGCCCCTGCAAGGTAAGCAGGTGGTTCTTGTTCAGCATGACCTTCAGCTTTTGGTCCTTTGCCTCTGCAGCATATTTGTCAACAATCTGCAGCTCCTGCTCGTAAGTCGGGTAATTCACGCTTATCTTCAGCAAAAACCTGTCTGCCTGCGCCTCAGGCAATGGGTATGTCCCTTCCTGCTCGATTGGGTTTTGGGTTGCAAGCACGAAAAAGGGCAGGTCAAGTTTGAAAGTATTGGTTCCCACGGTCACTTGCTTCTCCTGCATAGCCTCAAGCAGGGCGCTTTGCGTTTTCGGAGTTGCCCTGTTTATCTCGTCTGCAAGCACTACATTTGCAAAGATAGGCCCCGGCTGGAACTTGAACTGCCTCTTTCCGGATGATTCCTCTATGATGTTGGTTCCTGTAATGTCGCTCGGCATCAGGTCGGGAGTGTTCTGTATCCTGCTGAACTTCAAGTCCATGAGCTGGGCAAGCGTCCTGACTGTAAGGGTCTTTGCCAGTCCCGGATATCCCTCAAGCAGCGCATTGCCGTCGCACAAAATAGCTATAAGAATCTGCTCTATGATGCTCTCCTGCCCTACGATAACCTTGCCGGTCTCCTTTTGCAGCTCGTCGAAAATCTGCTTGTAATTCTTCATTCAGTTCACCTCAAATTTTTTGTTTGATTTTTATTGATTTTATATGTTTGTTGTTAATCTTGCCATTGTATTTTATTATTTTTTTATGAATTTTTTATTAATGCTAATCGTCAATGGATTTTGTTTGTTTCTTTTATTTAACTTTACCCTTCTGCCAGCTTCTTGAAATAGTTTTTCACCAGCTCCTGCTGCTCCTGGGGTATGTTCTCCTCGTATGCAGCTGTTTCCTTGACTGCAAGCTCCTGAGGGAACACTGTCTCGAATTTCTGCTGCTGGAAATCGCCCTCTTCTTTCACGTTAATCTTGAAGTCAACGGGCTTTATCCTTATGTTCAGCTCATTGTCGCCCAGCTTTGCCACGTCCTCCTTGCCGTATATGTCATCGCTTGTGTTCAGCTTTGTGGCAACAAAATTTCCGACGCCTTTCGGCCCTTCAAATATGTCCGGGACCCTGTTCTTGGCAAATTCCAGGAACTTGATGTTTAGCGTTGTCGCAAATATTATCATGAACGATAGGACCATCACCGCGAATATCTTGTAGGACAGTGTTCTTGGGTTGATGAACATCGACAATCCGACATTTTTCATCTCGCTTGTAACCTCGTATTCAAGCTCCTCAACAATTGGGTTGCTCATCCCTATGTTGTCGGCTGCAGTCCTCAATTTTTCCCTCAAAGGAGCATACTTGCTCTCGACAATGCCGGGCTTGTACGACCTGAAGCTCATGTAGGAATAAAATCCCAAATATCCGAGCGCAGGTATCAGCGCAAGAAGCGGAGGCATGTCAAAAATTGACAACGCAAGATAAAAAGACAGGAACACAAGGGTCGTGTTTACGATGTTCTCGAACAGTATCATCTCTGTCAAGGTCCTGTTGATTTCCTTTACAACATCTCCGAATTGTTTCATGTCAGCAGCTCCCCTCGTCTGTATCAACCTTTTCCTTGAGGCATTTTACTTTGTTGTCAAGCTTTGTGACATCTGATTTCAGGTTGTTAACCTGCCTGGTAAGCTCCTGCGCAAGCTGAACCTGGGCAGCAAGCTGGCTTTTGGTTGAGCCAAGCTCAGATACCGTCGCGGACAGCTGGGTTTTTGTGCTTGTCAACTCCGTTTCAAGCTTTTTCTTGTCTGTTTCAAGCTGCGACCTTTGGCTTTCTGTGTCCACGTATTTCTTGCTCAGGTCATCTTCCTTCTGCTTCTTGAGCTGGAGCTGTATGCTGGTTTCATTCAGCTGGCCTCTTTTTGATTCCAGCTCATTGCTCACTTTCTCAAGCTCATTCAGCTTTATCTCGTAGCTTTTGGAAACGTTCTTGAAAGTTGTCTGGTAATAGACCGTGAAGCCGCTGAACATCAGCAGCGCAGCCACTATCAGCAGCAGCAGGCCCAGATTGACGTCTTTTTTCATTACTCCCATTTTTTGTCGCCTCTTTATTTTGACATTTTATAATTTTTATGTTATTTAATTTGTTGTTTTTTGCTGATTTTTAATGGATTTTGTTAATGTTGATATTTATTGGATTTTTAGTAAATTTGCTTTTTTACTCTCTTTATTGGGTTTTTTTGTTAATGGTTATATTTTATTTTTTATTTATACTGCAGGTTTTCCCTGTACCTTCTTATGGCTATCTCGCCCAAAAACAGCAGCATCGCGATGATTGCAAGCGGCCACCTGTAATCCGTTGACTCAATTTTTATTCTTTTCGATTTTGCCCTTACAAATTCTATGATTCCCTTTGTGTCGCCCGGGTCAAAAACTTTCCCTCCTGTCTTGTCGACAAGGCTCGTAAAGTCCTCATTTATCCCGAGGTTTGCGTACTCGTCATTGTAATTGGTTGCAAAAGTCGCCCCCAAAATCTCCTTGAACCCGGTTTCTTTCGATGCATATGAAGACGAGTATAAGTTTGTGTCTATCTTGGCAAAAGCAAGCCCCTCTGAGCCGGGCATTTCCCTTGTTATTACATTGACGCTTGTGGATTTCCCCAAAACAGTGTCCCTTATCGTCACATCATAGGATTTTTTCCTTCCCAAGTCCCCTATTGCCCAGTTTATGCTTTTTGTCAGCAGTTTTGAGTTCTTCTTGTTCAGCAATTCCCCTGCCCACTTGGTGCCGTCGTCGGTTGTTACAGTCACGACCCTTCCAAGGCCGAAGCGCCATACAACCAGTATCGGGATATTTTTGTGAGTAGTTACAAGCAATCTTGCAGCAGGCTTCGGCACGACATAGTTGTATCCTGAAACAGTCGCATGCATGTCGTCAAGCGCAAAGGTTATGAAATGAGTGGTGTCTATGGGAATCAGTGTATTGTAGAATTCCTCTCCTTTTGCCTCGTCCTTGTCTGCAAATTCAACCTTCAATTTGTTTGAGGCATCAGTCTTGTAATAGATTCCGCCTCCAAGAGTAGCCATGTTTGCAAGGAATAAATTGTTGTCCGTTGATAAATCATCTGTGTCGGTCCCTACCCCGACTACAAAAACCTTGACGCCTTTTGCATTTACGCTTCTTACAACGCTTAAAGTGTCTTCCCTCAGCTTGCCGTAAGTTGTCTTGCCGTCGCTGATGAAAATGATGTTCTTGCTTCCCCCGACAGTGCTCAGCATCCTGAAGGCCCCCTCTATTCCGAGATTGAAGTAAGACTGCCCGTCAAATTTCAGCCTGGATATTTTTTCCTTCAGCTCCTTCTTGTGCTCCTTCAGCGGCTTTATCTCTGCTATCTGGTAAGCCTGCGTGCTGAAGGCAACAGCGCCTACATTGTTTTTCTCGCTGAGGCTGTCTATGACGCTTAACGCAAGGGCCTTTTCAACAGCCACATAATCCTCTGTCCCATGGGATATGTCAATAACAACAACAACGTTTATGTCGCTCTTGTTCTGCTCTTCTCCTGCTCCAATTTTTACAGGAAGCAGGGTTTCAAGCAAAGTTCCCTTGTAGCCGCCCCTCTCGAATGAATTCTCGCCCCCTACAAAAATAAGGCCGTTCCCGTCTGAAACATAATCGCTAAGCATATTCACTGAAGAGGTTAATTTTGCAATTCTCAGGTCATTTACGATGACTGCCATGTAGTCGGACAAATCATTTGGAACATTATTCTTGACGTCAAGCTCGTATATCTTGTCAAGCTCCTGCGCCAGGGGCGAATTTTTTTCCGTCAGGTAAAGGACTTTCGGCCTTGGCACTATCTTGATGCTCTTGTAAAATATGTTGTTGTCCTTGAAATAATCATTACCTTTGATGTCAATCAGCTTTGCCGTCAGCTTGTGGTATTCTCCTTCAGGAAATCTCCTTGAGAAGGCGAAACTCCTTGAGCCGCTGGCCTCTTCCTCGAGCACAAGCCCTGTGCTGTCAATTGTGACCTGCAGGGTGTATTGCACGTTTTTCCCGACAGATGAGACTCTTACGACAAAATCCCCTTCAGTGTCCTTTATCAGCTCAGGAGGGCCTTCGATTACAACACCCACATCATTATTTACCGGCTCCATCCTTAACGTGCTGACCGATGAGTTTATGTTTGAAGCGAAAAGCATTATGTCCCCAAGCAGCTTCCCCTCATTGTTTGCCCCGTCTGTTATCACCATTACATTGTCTTCCCCTTCTATGTTGTTGAGGATTCCGTTTCCTATCGCGGAGTGCTCGCCGCTTGCAATTGTCCTTATGTTAACGGGGATCGTCCCTTCCAGTTTTTTGTACAGGTCATATGCAATTCCGGGATTGTAAAGCACCATGGAGCTGGAATTGTCTACAAGAATCGTGAGCCTTGGGTCCCCCTGCACGGACTTGCTTTCCAGCACGAAAGGGGATGCAATCGCAACCATCAGGAAGGCAAGCGCAAGGCTCCTTAAGGTAAGTATTATCCTCCTGTCGGTCTTTTTTGTTTTCAGGTAAGCTTCAAGCTCAAGCCTGTTGCCGAACTTTACAAATGTTTTTCTTGTGAACCAGAAAATAAGCAAAAGCACCGGAACGATTGCTATTAGCACATAGGAGTATCTTACGCAGTACTTCGATACGCAGTAAATGCTGCTGTAGTCAGGTATTACGAAGCTCACAGGTCACCCCTTCTTTTTATGTAGAAAAATTCACCGAGCATGAGCAGGAAAGCAAGCAGGAGTATCGGCAGCTCAAGGTTGAAGTCATGCTCTTTGCTTTCCCTCTCCAGGATCTGCTCTCTTGCCTTGCGCGACTCCACTTTTGAAGAAATGCCCACACTGGATTCTTTCTCGTCAAGTAGGTTGACGGCATATTTCTTCGCGCCTATTTCGTAAATGCCGACTTCGTCCATCAGCAGCTTTGAGGTTGTGACGGTTGAAGACGGGGTTTTTACTTTCTGCTCCCCTATCGTGAATATCTTGCCTGTCTTGTGGTTGTAGTCTTTTATGTCCTCTGCCCCCACCATGAAATTGATGAGCGAGCTCCAGAATATGGGGTATGATGGCAGCGTCCTGAAATCGCTTGACTCGTCGAAAATGCCGTAATAAGCGACCTTGCCGTTTTTCCTCTCCCCATACACAACAAGGGGGGTCTTGTCATCAGCTGAAGCGAAAGTTATCATTCCTTTTTTAGCCTCGGCGCCAAAGTAAGACGCTGTCGTCGTGAAGCATCTTTCCTTTTCAAACTGCTTTGTTATCTGGTTTATAGTTTCCACGCAGACTTTTGTCGGCTTGTTTATCTTGATTTTCAATTCGACACTCGGAAGGCTTTTCATGCTTATCTCCTTCATATCTTCCTGCGCCGCTATTATAAGATTTCCTCCCTTTTCGACATATTCCTCTATATCGTCGAATGTTCCCGGCACAATGCCGTCCCTTTTGTTGACATTGTTGATTTTGTAGACTATTATCATGTCGTGCTTGTACGGCTCTATCTTTTCCTTCCTTGTGTTTATTGTAAGCACAGGGGGATTGACCACATTGAGCTCGATGTCTTTTGCAGCCCCCAAAGCAGACTCAAGATTGCTGTTTTTCTCATTTGTTATGAGCAGCACGCTGTTTTTTATCTTTGGCGGGGTTGCTATGTATGCAACATCATCCAATTCAAGGTCGTCTTTGGGGTCAAGCTCGACTTTGGAAACTCCTGCAGGCGTGTCAAAGATGAAATTTTCAACCGAGTTTGGGGCGATTCTTACATTTGTCTGGGTTATGACCTTGCCGTCCTTGACCAGCTTTATTACAACCTGCTTCTGCTCGCTGTTGAAGTTCTTGACATAGACTTTTGTGTTGTATTTTGTGGCTTCAAGCCTTATTATTCCCGCATTTTTTGCATTGTTTGAAACATCCACAAAATCAACCAGCTTGTCCTCTGCAGACAAAGTAGTCCTGACAACCTCTATGTCCGGGCCCTCTGTTGCAAGAAAATCGCTCAGCACCACGATCCTGCCCGGCTTGTCGCCAAGCATGTCCTTTGCAAGCAGCAAAGCATCCCCGAGATTAGTTGTCGTGGCCCTTGGCCTGATTTTTGACAGCACGTCAAGCGCAACATCGGAATTTTCATTTTCAAGCACTATCAGGGGGGTGTTTTCGGCCATTATTATGCTGTTCTTGCCGCTCACTGCCTTTTTTGCCTCGTCCAGCGCCCTGTCGAACCTTGAAACACCTTTTTCTTTTGCCTGCATTGAAGCGCTCACGTCCAGTATTATGACTGTGTTTTCCAAAGTCACGTCATATTTCAGCTTGGCAAACGGTGCAGCCGCGACTAGTGACAAGCCGAGTATCGCGAGCAGCTGCATGAGGAAAAGCAGGTTTGTCATCAGCTTCTGGAAGAAAGAGTACTGGTTTGACCTCTTTTTGTCCTGCATTATGAACATCAGCGAGGGTATTATCTTGTCCTGCGGCTTCGGCCTCCTGAGATAGAGTATGACAAACACGCCTACTGCTGCCAAAGCCAATAGCCCAAGCGGCCTATGGAAAGGTAAGGTCACCATTTTTGCTTTTTATTTTGTTATGTTATTTTTTTAATTTTTTGTTGTTATATTTTATTTTTTCGTTAATGGGTTTTCGTTATTGTGTTTTTGTTAATGTTAATCGTCAATGGCTTTTCATTTTTTGATTTTCTTTCAATCGCATCTTAAATCCGCCTTCGGCAAATTTTAGTGCTCGGCTCGTTCCTTTCTGCCATTGAAACTCGCCTCGCTGATTTATTCATTTATATATTATTGAAAACAATTTCACCTCTTCCTCTTTTTGCTGAACACAAGGCTCACAAGCTCCTTCGGGTTCACGAGGTCCTTGACAAGTATCAGTATGCCGTTGAACTCATACCAGAACACTTCCGATTCCGAATTTATCTTCAGGTCCTGCCTTGCCTCCTGCGGCAGGGTCAGCTGCCCCTGCTTCGTCAGCTTAGCCTTGCCTATGAACTTCGCTTCCATTTTAATAAAATTAATGATTTTAATAAAAATACTGCTATTTTTAAAATTATTAAAAGTAATAGTATTTAAATGTTTGGATTTTAAATCATGGACTGATATTCGTCGCAAAATATTTAAATACTATATCGTAAATGAATTTTAATATGAATCAAATTTTATATGACCTATTAGTAAAGGGCATCCTTCCTATAGGAGCCATAACCTTATTTGAATTTATTTTTAAAAAATACCTAAATAAGAATAAAAATAACGTTGCATCACACCTATTTGGTAGTTTTAATATAATTGTTGGTTTATTTTATGTTTATGGTGCGCTGTTTAACTTTGGGACAGGTATTAGGATATTTGAATATGAACCTTACCATTTACGTTTATCGGGAGAATTTAATGAAGTGTGTTCTTTTAAAGACTGCGTTTGACAAATTAAAAAAAATAATATTATATATATCCCTCTTACAACTAAAAAAACGCGTATGGAATCTATTGACTTGTATTATACCTCTGATAAAAATTTGGATTTGAATATAGAGATTGAAGATCACAGATATGTAAAAAAATTGGGCAAATCTAATACAAGCCAGGAAATTAATATAATTAAAGATCAAAAAATGAAAGAATTTCTTACAAAAGCTTTTATTGGAAATGATTGGTACTTAAAAATTAAAAAATCTTCTAGTGGTTATCCATACAATATTGTTATTGAACCATCAGAGGATATTGTAATCTATAAAATTGTGGATACAATCCAATACCCATTGGGAGTCTTTGATGTAATATTTACATTTGTTGGATTTGGATTTATCATTTTCGGTCTAACAAAATTTAAAAAAGCATTTTAAATACTCGTTGAGAAAGCTTTAAATATAAGCTATCTTCTTATTTTACTATGAACAAGCTTATTGCGTTGCCGGAAAATAAGATTTTGAACCCTGCTTCAGCTACTTCTACAACTACAGCAGCAGCTTAAAAGCTGCTCATTGTTAAAAATTGATTTTTTTCTTGTTGCAAATCAATAAAATATAAAAATCAAGCCAGAATAATCAATCCAATGCCAAAAATCAAGATAACCCTGCCGGACGGCAGCGTAAAGGAATACAGGAAAGGCATCACTGCAGGGGAGATAGCCTTTGAAATAGGGAAAAGGCTGGGCGAAGACGCCCTGATTGCAAGGATAAACGGGAACCTGAAAGATATTTTCATACCTATAAACGAGGATTCCTCATTGCAGATCATAACTTACAGGGACAAGGAAGGCATTGATGTTTTCAGCCACAGCACAGCGCACCTTCTTGCACAGGCAGTTGTTGAACTGTTTCCTGACGCAAAGCCGACCATAGGGCCTGCTGTTGAAGAGGGATTCTATTACGATTTTGACATTGCGCATCATTTCACTCCGGAAGACATGGTAAAAATAGAGCAGAGGATGAATGATATTGTGAAAAAAGACTTCAGGATTGAAAGGATTGACTTGAACGAAGGCGAGGCAAAAAAACTTTTTAAAAACAATCCTTACAAGATTGAGCTGATTGAGGAATTCCACAAAGAAAATCAGCCCATAAGCGCGTACAAGCAAGGTGATTTTGTTGATTTATGCAGGGGCCCCCACATTCCAAACACCGGCAAGATAAGCGCTTTCAGGCTTACTAAAGTTTCAGCGGCTTATTGGAGGGGCGACTCAAGAAAACAGCAGCTGCAGAGGATTTATGGGATAAGCTTTCCTGACAAAAAAATGCTTGACGGGCATTTCAGGCTCATTGAAGAGGCTGAAAAGCGTGACCACAGGAAAATAGGCAGGGAGCTTGAATGGTTTTCATTCTTTGAGGAATCCCCTGGAGCGCCGTTTTTCTATCCGAAAGGCGCAATCATATACAATCAATTGCTTAATTTCATCAGGGGAGAATACAAAAAAAGAGGATACCATGAAGTTATCACCCCGCTGCTCTATGAAAAATCCTTGTGGATCACATCAGGGCACTGGGAGCATTTCAGGGAAAATATGTTTACATTGCAGTCGGAAGGGAAAGAATTTGCCCTGAAGCCGATGAATTGCCCTTCGCATGTTTTAATCTACAAGTCAAAATCAAGAAGCTACAAGGAGCTTCCGTTTAGGATTGCTGATTTCGCGCCCTTGCACAGGAATGAGCTTTCAGGAGTCCTTGCAGGGCTTACAAGGGTGAGGAAAATGTCCCAGGATGATGCGCACATTTTCATAGCGCCAGAGCAGATTGAAGACGAGATTTTCAGGGTCCTGGATTTCATCCATTGCATCTACAATGAAGTCTTTGATTTCGAATACAATGTCGAGCTGAGCACAAGGCCCGATAAGTTCATGGGCGGCATCAGCGAATGGGACAAGGCAGAGGAGTCATTAAAGAAAGCGCTTGAAAAAAAGAATATCAAGTATTCCGTCAAGGAAGGCGAAGGCGCATTCTACGGCCCGAAGATAGACATGCACATGAAGGATGCGCTTGGGAGAAAATGGCAGCTTGCAACAATACAGCTTGACTTCCAGCTGCCGGAGAGGTTTGACGCGACTTATGTCGGGGCTGACAATTCAAAACATGCAGTTGTCATGATACACCGGGCGCTGCTCGGAAGCATTGAGCGGTTTATTGGCATTCTTGTCGAGCATTATGCCGGCAGGCTTCCGCTTTGGCTTGCACCGGTGCAGGTTAAGATATTGACAGTTGCCGACAGGTTTGAAAAATACGCCAACAAGATTAAGGAAGAGCTTGAGAAAAGCAATATCAGGGTTGAAATTGATGCAAGGACAGAAAGCATGGGCTATAAAGTGAGGGAAGCGCAATTGCAAAAAATCCCATTGATTTTGACTGTGGGAGAAAAGGAAGAGGCGAATAATGCTGTTGCTGTCCGCACAATGGATAATAAAGTTTATTTTGACGTGAAATTAGGTGATTTTCTTGGGAAAGTTCTCAAGAACATTGAGGAGAAAAAGGTTAAGGTTGAATTTTAAGTTATTTTGGTTTTTATTTCTTTTGAGGTAATCTTCTGGTTATTTCATCCTCTGATACTTCCAGAAAAAGTGCAGTTTCAGTTAAAGACTTTTTGCGCAGTCTTGTTTTCCCCAATCTCTGGCTTATTATGCCTAAACTTATGCCCTTAGCATCGCATAATGCTGAAAGATTCCTATAACCCAATTCTATTGCCCTAGACTTAGCGTAAGTGCGTAAATCTGATTGTGTTCCACTTTCTTGAGTGGGATTGGGATTTAATTCACCGATTTTTACTCCGCGAACCCTATATTCCATAAAGGAAAGATTATAAAATGGCTCTATTGTTAACCTTGCTCTTTCAGCAACATCCCTGAATGACTCAAAAAGAAGCCTTTCAAGTGCCTTGTAGTCAATTTTATCGCTACTGGCTGTTAAAGACCAAAGCCCATCTTGAGAGCATTCAATCTTATATTTTAGCTGCGCTTCAGCCGCCATTCCAAATTGCTTCCATGCTTCGCCAAAAGCCCTGCCTACTTCGTTATTTGCTGTTCCATCATAAGGAATTGTAACAGTACCCACAGATTTTGTCCTTTTGATATGTATTATCACTTCCAACGGTGGAGTTTTTTTATCGGCTGCATCAACAATCGCCTGAGCGCTTTCCCATCTGGACACCATTGGCTCTCTTGCTATCTCTGGAAGGTTGTCTACGGCATCTTGGCCATACTTCTTTATGTACTCTTTTTTTTCATTGACAACTATTTGTGCTTGGGTAAATTCTTCAGAAGCATACCACTCACGTTTTGCTATTTGCCGAGCTATCCCACTCAAATAATTGGTTATTTTACCATCAATGCCGGCGGTATAATTATCCCTGTCTCCTGTAAGTTCTGCGAGTAAACCTCTTGCATCTAAATCACCTTTTGAATTTACAGTTTGGGTAGCTAATCCTCTTCTCTGAATTCCAGTTTCGGAATCTCTTAAGCGTCCTTCAAGCTCTCTAATAGTTTCCCGTCTTTCTTCGGCAAGTGCTTGATACCTCCTAGCTGAATCTTCAAGAACTGGAATGCGTTCTCCATACCCCCTATTTTGCGCTCTTAGTGTTTCCATTTCTGCTGAAAGGTCATGGTCGCCATCACGAGAAGATGCTAATGTATCAAATTTCCAACCCTCATGACCCCTTACAAATGAACGTACTGTATCAACTACGGGGTTTGTGATATCTCCAACATAAACAGCCACTCTTTGACCTTCCACAGTAACAGTTACGCCTTTCCTGCCTTGCGTATTTAGAAATTGAGATAATGCCCTTTGCAAATCTGAAAAATCTCTTTCCCGCACCCTTTTTGTAGGGGACAAACGCCCTAATAAATAACTGCTATAATTCCCACCATCAGCCATTTTTGTTTGGGAAAATTTGCCATTTATAAATTTTTGTAAGTTATCCTCTTTAAAGTAGTTACAGAATCATCCTACCCAGTTTACATTATAAATTTCTAAAACATGAAATTCTTCCAAACATTTTTAAACATATATTTCTAACAAATCCCATATGGTCCTCGACAAGCTAAGCGACTCCTTAAGAAGCACTCTGCAGAAAATAGCAAAATCCCTTTTTGTGGACGAGAAATTAATCAATGAATTAATCAAAGACATCCAGAGGGCATTGCTCCAGGCTGATGTAAACGTGAAGCTTGTTTTTGATCTGACGGAAAAGATAAAAAACAGGGCGCTGAGCGAAGAAGCCCCAAAAGGGCTGACAAAGAAGGAGCAGATTATAAACATTGTTTACGGCGAATTGGTCAACTTCCTTGGGAAAGAGCAGCACAAGATTGAAGTGAGGCAAAAGCCTTTAAGGATAATGCTTATAGGTTTGTTCGGCTCCGGAAAAACAACAACAGCAGGAAAGCTGGCAAAGTTCTATTCAAAAAGGGGATTCAAGGTCGCCTTGGTAGGGCTGGACATCCACAGGCCTGCTGCAATGGAGCAGATTGAGCAGGTCGGAAAGAATGCGAATGTAAAGGTGTTTTCTGACAAAAAAAATAAGGACCCTGTGGAAATATGGAATAACTCCAAAGACGAATACAAGGATTATGATGTTTTGATAATAGACACTGCAGGAAGGGACGCGCTTTCACATGACTTGATAAGGGAAATTGAGGATGTGACAAGGGCAATCGAGCCTGATGAGGCGCTTCTTGTCATATCAGCCGACATAGGCCAGGCAGCGCAAAAACAAGCTGAACAATTCCACAAGAGCTGCGGCATAACAGGAGTGATAGTCTCAAAGATGGACGGCACCGCAAAAGGAGGAGGTGCTTTGACAGCCTGCGCAGTTTCAGGAGCACCGATAAAGTTCATAGGCGTTGGGGAAAAAATTGATGATTTGGAGCAGTTCAATCCCCAGGGGTTTGTCGGCAGGCTGCTTGGCATGGGCGACTTGGAGGCATTGCTGGAAAAAGCAAGGGAAGTCATAAAAATTGAGGATGCAGAGGACCTTGGAAAAAGATTTCTTAAAGGAGAGTTCAACCTTATCGACCTGTACGAGCAGATGGAAGCCATGAGCAAGATGGGCCCGTTAAGCCAGATTGTCGAGATGATTCCCGGCTTTGGGCAGTTGAAACTGCCGAAGGAAATGCTTCAGGTGCAGGAAGGCAAGCTCAAGAAATGGAAAGTTGCCATGGGAAGCTTCACCAAGGAAGAGCTTGAAGACCCGGAAATCATGGACACTTCAAGAATAGAGAGAATTTCAAAAGGCTCCGGCATTCCAGGCTCTGAGATAAGGGAGTTAATCAAGCAGTACAGGCAGAGCAAGAAAGTAGTCAAGATGTTCAAGGGCAGCAAGGGGGACATGTCAAAGATAATGAAGAAATTTGGCGGAAAGCTGCCGATGGGCGGATAGCTATTCCAGCCATCTTGGGTTGAACCTGTCGTACCATTCCCTTTTCTCTATCTCGCTGAGAAGGCTTGAGAAACCGAAACTGGACGCGCCTTCATGAATTTCTATTTTCCTGTCAAGCCCGTTTTTAAGGGCGTAGAATGCGCAGATCTTAAATCCTGCCGAGGACTCATTGGAGATTTCAACTGGATCGTAGATTATCTCAGTCATCTTTTCCTTCTGGCTAAATTCTGCAGCAATTGTGCTTGTCCCGCTTTCCGGGTCCAGGTATGAAATGTAAATCCTGCTTAGAGGCGAATCAAGGAATCTTGCAAACTTATCGGCATCTGATATGTCCACCTGGTTGAAATTCGTCCTGCCAACAGCCTTCAGGCCCGGGATCCTTGAGGCGGATTCCCCAAAGAATTCTTTTATGTCCTTTACTTTCAGGAACACCCTCACTTTGAAGCGGTCTATGGACTTAGCTGTTTTTACCTTTATTCCCCTGTATTTTTTGTTGAACTGCTCAGCCAGCTTTTCAAATCTTGGTATTAATGCATCGAGCTCGTGCTGCGCCTCCCCGTAATACCTGTCAATCTCAGCCCCTACAATAATCATCTGAGTGAAGTCTTTTTTGAAAGCATTGATGTCAGCAGTGCTGAATTCTGACAAAATGCTGTTGCTGGCCATAGCTGAATTATTTTGATGGAAATTATTTAAATGTTATGGTGAATATTTATATAAACCAATTTTTTCCGTTTTGCTATGAAAATCATCGCGGACCTGCAGATACACTCCAGGTTCAGCAGGGCAACCAGCAATGCATTAAACCTTTCAAACCTTGAGAAGTATGCAAGGCTGAAAGGGCTGAATCTTCTCGGAACAGGGGATTTCACGCATCCAAAATGGCTTGCAGAATTGAAGGCCGAGCTAAAAGAGGACGGCTCCGGAATTCTCGCATCAAAATCAGGCTTTCATTTTGTTTTGCAGGGGGAGATATCCAATATCTACACCCAGGACGGAAAAGGCAGGAGAGTGCATACATTGCTCCTCGCAAGGAACTTTGAGGTCGTTGAGCAGATAAATGCGGCTTTGCTGAAAAAAGGCAGGCTTGATTATGACGGCAGGCCGATATTCGGGTTTTCATGCATAGAGCTGGCGGAAATGATGAAAGAGATTGATGACGACATCGAGATAATTCCTGCGCATGCATGGACTCCATGGTATGGCATTTTCGGCAGCATGTCTGGCTTTGATTCTGTCGAGGAGTGCTTTAAGGAGCAGTCAAAGCACATACATGCAATCGAGACTGGGTTGAGCTCCGACCCTGCAATGAACTGGAGGCTTTCAAAGCTCGACAAGTACACTTTGCTCAGCAGCTCTGACGCGCATTCCTTTTGGCCGTGGCGCATTGGAAGGGAAGCAAATGTCTTTGACATTGGGTGGAGCTATGACGGCTTGCTCAGTGCAATAAGAAAAAGGAAAGGCTTTACAGAGACCATAGAGATGTGGCCTCACGAAGGCAAATACCATTACACCGGGCACAGGAGCTGCAATGTCTGCCTCAGCCCGAAAGAATCATTGAAACTAAGCAACATCTGCCCAAAATGCAGGAGCCCCCTCACTGTTGGAGTTGCGCAAAGGGTCGAGATGCTTGCAGACCGTGAAGAGGGGTTTGTCCCGACTAATGCAGTTCCGTTCAGGAACATCATATCCCTTTCCGAGGTCATTGCAGGCACCACGGGAAATGCCGTAAGCTCCAGGAAAGTGTGGGGGGAATATTACAAATTGGTCAACGAATTCGGAAATGAGTTTAATGTTTTGCTTGAAGCCGAAGAAAACAATCTTAAAAAAATAACAACAGAAAAAATCGCTGAAAACATCATAAGGAACAGGAACCAGAAGATCCCTTTCAAGCCAGGGTATGACGGGGTTTATGGGGTGCCGGTTTTTGACGGAGAAAAAACAAAAGGCAATACTGATTCAGGGCTTGTTTCGCAGAAAGGGCTTGAAGAGTTTATGTGAACAGTAGTCCATCTAATAAAAACTTTCTCGGAAATAAATTTGAGTTAACCTTCTAACATTAAATTATTCATTCCAAGAAATCTTTTATTTTTACTGTTATGGTTATTCCTACAAAAATAAATTCCAAAATAAATATCATAGTTTAAATTCACTGTCCATGATATAGAATCCATAAGTACATTACTATATAAATCTTTTCCAAAAAATTTAAAAAATCCCCGCGGCCGGACATGCATGCGACGAGCACGCTCGCCACAATTTGAACCAGCGACCGCTCGGGAGCTGCGTGCTGTTTTACTTCATTCTTTGCAAAATGCAACGTCAGTAAACGAATTCATCTACAGCCGAGCGCTCCACCAGGTTGAGCTACACGGGGACAAAATCAAAGATTTGATTTTTATTTATAAAGATTATGTAAAAATAGCTGATAAGCTAGAAAATACTCATTGATTATAAAATAACAAATCCCTAAACTCCAACGCTGACCCTGTTGGAGTTGCTTATGATGGTGCGCTTGCCAACTGCACACCTTGCCGTTGCAGCAGGCAGGTTGAACTCCCCCAGGATAGAGAGCCTTGACTTCATCCTGTATGAAAGGACCCTTTCGTCGCCTGCTTCCAGGGACTCTACATTCCATTTTATCATGATGCCTTTTTTCGGATGCCTCAGTATGGCGTGCGGCTGCATCGAGCCTATTGAAAGCTCCTTCTCGACATGCGCAATGTTGGGCAGGTTATCGATGACCTCTATGTTTGCTATCTGCTTCGGGCTCCTGTTTTTAACCCTTACAACAACTTTGGCTTCTGAAATGCCCCCTTCGCTCATGCCAATGTTGGCTATGCTTTTTCTTACGACAATGGGGCTCCTGAAAAGGAAGTAAAGCAGGATGGCTACTCCGGTTAAAATGACAATGACCACAATAGGCCGGTAATTCTCGTACACATAAATGAGCATCATGTTGTCCTTGCCCAGCTCGGCATTCCAAGTCAGGTACTGCTTGCCGTTTTCTTTTGTGAGCTCTGACCTTGGCGATGATGTCAGCAGGAGATTTTTTAACGGTGTTGTCTCGATTTTTACAGTTCCGCTGTAGTCAGGGTTGTTTGACACGACTTTTATGCTTCTCTTTATCTTGAGGAAAGACTTCTCTTTTGGAAGCTCTTCCTGGGTCAGGTATTCCCTGATTTTGAACTCCTTGACTATTGGGCTTACTATGAGCCTTCCTTCCTTGAATATGGCAATTATCAGCCTGTCTTCCTGCGGCGGAGTCATTGGGTCGAGCTTTTTGGACAGTTCCACATTCTTTTCCTCTTTCGGGCCAAGCGGAATATGAATCTCGTCCTTGAAAAGGTTGCTCTCAATCTTTATTGTCAGATTTGGGTAATCAAGCACATTCTGGTTGTTCAGCGCAATTTTTATCCTGAATTCGTCCCTTGGGTCTATGTCTGAAGGCATATCAACCGAGGTAAGGACGGTTGGAATATACCCACCAATCAAGGGCTCTGTTGACTTTATCCCTATGGTAATCGGCACTTTCTGCTCCTGCCCTGTTCTTGACAGGACAACGCCCATATCCAGAGTGTAAGTGTCAACTGATGTTATGTAAAGAGGATCGACAAACAGCTTTATTGAGCTGGAGCCCATCGCAGGCACTTTCAAAGTTATCGGGTTCTGCAGCGGCTTCGTGTACATGTCCCAGAAAGGATAGCCTGCTTTTTTTATCGTGAACTCCTCGTCTGTGTCAAAATTGTTGCTTATCGTGACTTCGAATTCCGCAACCTCATCAACAACAATCTTGTCTTTTATCGGGTTCGCCTTGACATCAAACGCATAGGCGGCATTAAGAAGGAGCAGGAACATGATTACAGCAACGAAGAACCTGTTTAGTTTACGCATGAAACACACCTTTTTAATGGTTTTAAATTTAAATTACTTATATATAAATCTTTTCTAAAAAGAAAGCTTTAAATATTCTTGTCCTCAGAAAAGGCTCATGCCAAAACCCAAGCCGGAAGATTTCATACATTATCCGAATGCCCCCACCCCATCTGTTTACATCCAATACAAGGGAATAATGGACATGCAGGATTTATACGATACAATAGCTGATTTCTTCAGGCGGAAAAAATTCAAGTTTTATGAGATACAGCAGAGGCACCGGAGGCCGGGCCCTTTTGGCGCTGAAATCCTCTACCAGTTCAAGGCAACCAGGAAAGTAGAGGATTATTACAAATGGATTGTCGATATAAACATAGAGACTTTCGACATGCATGACGTGGAGGTCGTGCTGAAAGACGGCACGAAGAAAAAGATGACTAAGGGAAGGATATGGGTCCACCTTATCGGCATGGTTGAGCTTGATTATGAGAAATTATGGGAGAAAAGCGCGTTTATGGCAGGATTAAGGGGATTCTATCATAAATACATAATCAAGAAAAAAATTGAGGGGGTATGGTGGGATGAGCTGTATGTCAGGATTGTGCTGGGGCTTCATGCTCTGATAAAAGAGCGGCTGAAGATGCTTTCGGAAGGATACGAGTCAAGGCACGAGAGCGGCGTGCATTAATGCGATGGGACACGTAAAGATAATAGTAGACCATGACAAGATAGACTACAGCGGGCCCCTTGATGCAAACAGCCTCCTGCGCATGATTGAGAATTTCTTGTGGGAAAAGGGCTTTAACAAGAAGCAGGACAAGGATTTTGAGCAGAATACGCATAACGGAAAATTCATAGAATGGGAGATATCCCCATGGAAATGGATAAGCGACTACACAAGGAACATCATCAGGATAAGGGTTCTTGGCTACGATATCGTGAAGGCAGATGTGATGAGCAATGGCAGGAAAACCAAAGTAGACAGCGGAAGGGTGATAATCGTGATTGACGGCTTCGTCGAGTACGACCTGCAGAACAAATGGGAAGGAAATCCGGTGTTTCATTTCCTGAGGTCGCTATACGACAACTTCATATTCAAGGTGTACACCGAAAGGTTTGAAAACGTGCTTGTGCATGACATAAACCACCTCCATGACCATATAGAGAAATTCCTGAACTTGTACTCCCATTACTCCGTGATATCCCGCAGGGGGCCGTAACAATGTCAGAACAAAAGCAGGTGCTTTACGACTTGAGGACATCATATGACGGCCCGTTCATAGTGGAGGAGTTCTATGCCGAAGTGGAAAACTGGATAAGGGAGAATGGCCTGGAAAAGGAGCCGAAAAAAAAGATGGAGCATGTCACCAAAAACGGCAAAAAGATAGAGTGGGTCATAGAAGCCCACCGCCACATTGACGAGCTGCATTACGGCGTTGTCATCCTGAGGGCATTGCTCGACAATGTCAAAGAAACTGTCGTCAAAAAAAACGGCAAAAAAATCAGGATAAACACGGGAAATGCCCTTATAAGCATTGACGGATTCATACAGTCCCACATCCATGGCAGCTTTTTTCAGGTGAAGCCCCTGTACTACCTCATGAGGGACCTGATTGACAAGTATGTCTACCATTTCTGGTGGGCGAAGAATGACGGAATTGTTATATCAGAGTGCAATGACCTGTTCAAGAGGCTAAGGGCGTATTTCAACCTGCAGAAGTATAAATATCAGTAAATTTATGACCTTATTGTTAATTCAATCCGCGGCTTCGCCACAATATTTACTTAAAAACCATTGTTTTTAAGTTCCCAAAAATCCTTTGGATTTTTTAGGAGTGCTCGGCATCGCTGTTTTGCCACATCGAAATTCCTCGCCTATTTTTTCATTATTTTAATGAATAAATCCGAGGCGAAAATTAGTGTAAGGCAATTTTCGCCGAGCGTAAAAAAGGAAAATTCGCTTTCCGAATTTTCGGATTGAAAATTTTTATTGTTTAGCTTACCTCCTAAAGCAGTGTACTGATAGATTTTATTGACTATACTTTAAACAATAACCTTTAAATATTGTCATCTAATTCAAAAAATGGGCTGGGCAATTGCGGGGGTTATTCTTAAGCAACTGCTTCTGAATCCTTAGAGCGAAGCCTGGCCAAACGCGCAGGACTTAAGATGGAACACCCATAGCAGATGGGGCAATAAAATATCCTGTTCCTTAGTGGATCCGGGGGTTCAAATCCCCTCCCCCGCATTTTATTTTGATTATAGGCATATTATCTACATCGATATGTATTGCGCTTTCTATATTCACGCAATTTTTATAATCAAAAATCCAGTATGGTACCATATGCTTGCTTTTATCCAAAAGGTAGTCTTCAGAAAGCTTACAGTAATACTCGCTTTCAGCTACGCCATTGCCGGCCTGATGATTTTCATCAGTATTTTCTTCCTTTTCATGCTTGGCCATTCTGTAAGGCTTGAAGAGCCCAACCCGATCATCGCAGCAGCCGAGCTTGCATCGGCTATATTGTCGGCTGCCATCCTGCTGCTTTTGCTGTTCCAGGCTTTGAGGGAGAGTAAAAGAAAGGCAGAAGAGCCTGAGGAACAAAAGGATTTTATTGAAGAAAGGAAAATCCCCCTGGCAGCGGATTAATCTGTTTTTCTAAAATTTATTAGCAAGGTTTTTAAAACCGCCTTAGTTACAAATTATCATGCCTCTGTGGCTTAGTAGCTAAAGCGTTGCCTTGGTATTGCCTGCGAGCATGCTCATAAATTCGCATGCAACTCTGCAAAAAGGCAAAGACCGTGGGTGCAACTCCCATCAGAGGCTTATATTTTCTCAAGAAGGAACAACATCAGAATCCTGCACGCTGTTGACAGAAATCTGCTGGAACCTGTAGGTATTTCCGCCTGATTCAGCCTTTAGAGGAATTCCGTAGAAAGTGTCAATCCATAAAATACCCTTGTCCGAGTCAATTTTCCAGGTGCTTCTGTCATCAATAACCTCTTCCCCTATTTTTTCAGCCCTTGCAGCATCAGCCCAGTCAAAGACTGTGGGAATGTATGCCTTGGAATATTCAAGGTCGGCCTTTTTGCCCTTGTAGAGGCAGTGCGCTGCCGTGCAATAAGATGCCGCTGCCTTGGCTTCTTTGTCTATGAATATGGAGTCATATGAATCCTGCCTGTCAAGGGTTTTGATTTCAAGGTAGGGGTTGTATTTTATTTTGCTTCCTTTAATGTAAAATTCATGAAAATTGGTGCCGGTTTCTGGCCCCCTGTACTTGTAGTATATGCTTTTGATTTTTGCCGATTTATCAAAAAGCTCCCTCACTTCCGGAGATATCTGCTTGGGCGGCAGCTGAGCGCTTTTTTCAGCAGCTGGCTCGCTTGGTTGCGGAGTGCCGGAACCCTGCTGCACGGGTGTGCATGAAACAATCAAAAGGACAGCAAGTGCAAGCAATATCTGATATCTCATAGGGTCACCTTAGTTCACATGTTTATATATTTTTTGGCAAATAAAAGGCCATTAGAAAACTTTTTATATAACTGACCTAATAAAATTCCAATGGCAAGGGTAAGGGATGTAATGCTGGATGACGTGCCAACCTTGGGAAAAGAGGCGAAAATAGGGGAAGCGGCCAGGCTGCTTGCAGGCAGGGGAACGGGCTGCATCATAGTGGCTGAAGGCAAAAAGCCGGTGGGCATTGTTACAGAGCTTGACTTGATAAGAAATATAGTAAAAGGCAAGAGCCTCAAATCCCCGGTAAGCGGCATAATGACTTCTTCTGTTGTTTCAATGAGCCCAAGCATGAAGCTTGACGAGGCCCTTAAGACAATAGACATAAAAAAATTCAGGAGATACCCTGTTGTCGATAACGGCGAATTAGTCGGCCTGGCCACAAAAAGAGATATCGTGAATGCAATAAGCGACAATGTCAGGTTCCACAGGAACATACAAAATGCAGTCCTTGTTATTTTTGTCCTGTTTGAATTTTTCGTATTCGTGCTTTTCAGGTATTTGTACAAGTATCTCCCTTTAGGCAGCTAAGATGATGAATGTAAGGAATATAATGACCAAGGATGTTGTCACAGTAGCCCAGGCTTCAGGGCTCAAAGAGGCTGCGATGCTCATGGCGTCCAAATCCGTGAGCAGCCTGGTCGTGATGGAAAAAAACAGGCCCATAGCGGTTGTGAGCGAGACTGACATCATAAAAGGGATATCCTCAAGCAAGCCCAGGGTGAAAGACGTGATGAGCAGAGAGTTTATGATCATATCGCCGCTTACAAGATTCTCCGAGATAATCAGTTCTCTCAGGGAGAAAAAAATAAAAAGGTTTCCTGTTGTGGAAAACGAAAAGCTTGTCGGGCTCATAACAGAAACTGATGTTATAGAGGCAACAAGGGATTTCACAAGGTTCCACCAGATAGTGCAGGAAGTCATACTGGCCATTTTCGGCCTTGCAACAGCCTTCTTTTTGTTTTACTTCAGCCCCATAGGGGCTTCCATGTTTGGCTGAACGGGCATTAGAAAAATATATATAGCATAGAAAAACTTAAATCCCATGGGCCTGTAGTCTAGCGGTTTAACAAAAGTTACGTAAATGACGTCACCTCGACAATTATTAAATTCGGTATGGTGAAGGTCACCAGTTCGAATCTGGTCAGGCCCATATTTTTAACATGGCAGAAATCATATAAAATTTACAATTACTAAAATGGGTGATGCAACAAAATCAAGGCTCTATCCAAAGATATTTTTTTCTATTTTGGTATTTGCCACTTTATTGCTTGCATTCTACATAGCAAGGCCTTTTCTGCCTGCGCTCCTGACCGGCGCCATAATAGCGTACCTGTCATATCCTTTATACGAGAAAACTTTGAAGCGCATAAAAAACAGGAGCATAGCGTCCCTTATCGTCACAATTCTGATAATTCTTATTTTCACATTGCCCCTTATACTGGTAATCGGGCTTGTATCAAAAGAAGCTTATGCAACATACAACTCCATTAACCAGCATAACCTTGGGACAAATTTCATCAGGATAGTGTGCAAGGATGAAAGCTGGCTTTCATGCAGGACCCTGAAGTCTTTCACAGGCTTTTTGCCGAAGGAAGACCTTGATTATTATCTTCAGTCCTCCATAGAAAAAATCACGGGGTTTATCATAAATAATGTCTCAAACTTGGCAGCGTCTATACCATCCATACTGCTGAATTTTTTCGTGATGGTGTTTGTAATTTATTATCTCCTTATAGACGGCCCGTCAATAGCCAGAAGGATAAAGAACATGCTGCCGCTTAAGGAGCCTCACAAGCAGCATGTTATGGACAAGTTCCATGATGTCACGATAGCGGTTTTTTACGGCAACATATCAATGGCTGTTCTCCAGGGAATCCTTGGAGGCATAGGGTTTTGGCTGCTCGGAGTCCCGTCTCCAATTTTGTGGGGTTTTGTAATGATAATTTTTGCATTGGTGCCTTATTTTGGAGCGGCTGTTGTATGGCTTCCGGCTTCGCTTAATCTTATCTTCATGGGGTACCTTCAGAATGACAGCTCTGCAACAACCCGGGGAATAATACTTGGAGTTTATGGATTATTGATAATAAGCAGCATAGACAATCTTCTAAAGCCGAGATTAATAGGCAGGAATGGAAGAGTCCACCCAATACTTGTTCTTATCGGCGTCCTTGGAGGATTGAGCCTTTTCGGCTTTATAGGCTTGATTTTGGGCCCTGTCCTGCTTGCCCTGCTTATGACCTTCGTCGACATTTATGAGGAGGAAAAGGCAGAGATGGAGAATTATTTTTGAAAAATGAGGCTCAAAGTAAGGGACATAGACATTTCCAGCGGCGGCCCCCTGGTTGCCGTTATGAACAAAGAGGACGCTGCAGCGCTTGACTTGCACGTGATGGACAGGATAAAAATAAGGAAAAACGGCAGGATTGAAACTGCAGTTATCGACATTGCGCAGAGCAGCAAGATTGTGCCGAAGGGAAAGCTTGGGGTTTTTGAGGAGGTCATTTCTTCATTGAAGCTGAAAAACAATGACGCAGTTGAAATTTCCATTGCCAGAAAGCCCTTGTCCCTCGATTACATCAAGAAAAAGCTTGACGGCCGCAAGCTGGACAAAAAGGAAATCAACCAGATAGTGTGGGACATTGTGCACAACAAGCTGAGCGCAGTCGAGCTTACATATTTTGTCGCTGCCTGCTATACAAATGTGATGTCAACAGATGAGACGCTGCTTCTTACAAAAGCAATGGTCAGTCATGGCGATACCCTGAAGCTTAACAAATATCCGGTCATTGACAAGCACTCCATCGGGGGCATTCCGGGCAACAGGACTACAATGGTTGTTGTCCCCATAATGGCTGCTGCAGGCTATTTCATGCCGAAAACAAGCTCCCGCTCCATAACAAGCCCTGCAGGCACAGCAGACACGATGGAGGTTCTTACGAATGTAACATTTCCAATAAAAAAAATGAAAGAGATAGTGCTGAAAACGAATGGCTGCATAGTGTGGGGTGGCTCCCTCAATCTTGCGCCTGCAGACGACAAGATAATATCTGTCGAGAGGCCGCTGGAGATAGACGCTGAAAGCCAGCTTCTTGCATCCATAATGGCAAAAAAGCATTCCGTGTCAAGCACACACATACTTATTGATATTCCTGTCGGCAACAACACGAAAGTGAAAAATAGGGCAGGGGCATTCAGGCTCAAGAAGGAGTTTGAGAAGATAGGCAGGAAGCTCAGAAAGCATATCAGGGTTCTGGTTACAAACGGAAAGCAGCCCATCGGCAACGGCATAGGGCCTGCCCTGGAGGCAAGGGATGTGCTCTGGCTGCTTAAAAGAGATCCCCGCAGGCCCCTTGATTTGGAGAAAAAATGCCTTTTCATGTGCAGCCAGATATTTGCCATGGTTGGCATAAAGAATGGCCACAAGCGCGCTCTTGAAATACTTGACTCGGGAAAAGCATATCTCAAGATGCTGCAGATAATAAAGGCCCAGGGGGGAAAAGAGACTGCGGCAGAGGACATAAAGATAGGCGGGTTAAGCTTTGATGTCTTGTCTGCAAAAAAGGGGAAACTTGTATTTATAGACAATCACCTGGTTTCAAGGATTGCAAGGATTGCCGGGGCTCCAATCGACAAGGGAGCGGGGATTTACCTCTACAAGCACCTTAATGATAAGATAAGAAGAGGAGAGAAATTATTCACAGTTTATGCAGAAAGCAAGCGGGAGCTTGAATATGCGAAGGATGTTGCAAAGCAGAATAAGGTTTTTGTGGTGAGATGAATTGTTCTAATGACATATCATATTTTTAGATAACTTCAAAATTTTATTCAATCTTCACTAAAATAATTTAAAATTTCCTCTAAGCCTTCTGCGAATTGCTCCAATAAATCATTAAAATCAATGTTAATATTTAAGATAATCATAAAAAATCACACTCCGAGTGTAATAAATAAGAACTAATATTTATTTGTACACTTTTTATTCTAAAATAACCAAACATTTGAGTTGAATAAAACCTATATTCTTAGTTTAAAAACTAGAGTTATATAGTTACTATACAAAATGAAGAATATAAAAGAAAAGTTTTTATATAGTTCTAAAGATTAAATTAATTGGGGATGGTTCAATACAAAAAAGCAGAATTGGAACTAGACCGTGAAAAATTTGTGTTTGAAGCAAAATTTCATTGGCTAATATTTATTGGAACACTACTATTAAGTTCAATTCTAGGATATTATGCTGCCGTAAACCAAAAAAACACAATTGCTATGGTAGTTCTAGGTGTGTTTATGGCAGCAATGACAATTGCGATGATTATGCAGTACTTTAATGTTATCAGTCAATTTAAAAAAGTTGGTGAGAGATATACCAAACTGATAGGAAACAAGACAGCAAAGAAACAGGCGAGTCTTTCTGAAAAAAGAAACTTTTGGTTATCTGTTATGGCAAGCTTTTTAACTATTATGGTTTTAACTGCAGGTGATATTCTAGGAAGTTTGTTTGGATTTACTCATTTTTGGTCTAATATATTCATATTTGGACTTTCAGCTATAGCCATTTTTATAATATCAATTAGATATTTTACCAATACACCAAGATAAAAAATGATAGATTTTTCTGGTAGCTAAGACTTGCTTTGATAATTATAGTTTAGTAATCACAAAAAATAAACGCCGACGCCCGGATTTGAACCGAGATACCCTTTCGGGAACCAGCTCTCAAGGCTAGCGCAATGTTCCCCAGCGGAAAACTGCGAAAACTTCGTTTTCGCGCTTCCAGGTTATGCGACGTCGGCATTCAGAAAAAGATTAAGCTTTATTATAAATTTATTGATTGAATTCAGCGCCCGTGATGTAGAATTACTTTATAAACTTCATGCAATAGATACCCTGTTGTTATTTTTTAGGCATCAGCACCGGAATTCCATCATTTATCGGATATTTCTCCCCGCATCCTGAGCAGACAAGCCCCTTCCCGTCATTTGTATATTCAAGGTCTGCCTTGCAGAGAGGGCATGCCAAAATGTCAAACAGCTCCTTTGGTATGGGTTCTTCCCCGCTTTTTTGCTCTTTTTTCCGCATTTTGCCCGAAAAATGACCAGCTTTGCACTTTTATTAACCCTATTTATGTGCAATCGGTATTTCTGCACATTTTTTAAAGTTTACGTCTATTCCAAGTTCCAGCGACTCCTGAATCAAAACGCACAGGTTGTGGGCAAGGCATTTAGCCAGAATCTCGTTGTTTTGCGAAACTTCATTTCTCGACCTCAAGTGGTCTCCAAATTTCCGCTTTAGCATGTTGAACGTGCTCTCGACATTGCTTCGCTTGTGATAGTGCATAAGGAAATCCTCCCTCTTTTGCATGTAGTAAAGGTACATCTTACGCCATATCTCAGAGCCACGCTGCTTCCCTGTTGCGTTGCTCTTGAACGGGATGAAGGCTATCCCTCCTGCATTCTGGACAGCTTCAAGGTTATCCCTTGAGGAATACCCTTTGTCTGCGGAAACCTCCCTAATGCCGTATATTTGGCTTGTCGTACTAATCAAGTCACCAAACTGAGGACTATCGGCGTAAGTGCCCTTCGTGATTTTGGCTGCGGTTATTATGTTCGTCCTCACGCCACAAGTCAGATGTGTCTTCCTGAATCGTCTCCTGTCCGAATCCTTGCCTGTCCTTGCGTCAAACCAAGGGTCATAAAGGCTTGTGGAAAACCCAGAAGAATCGACTGCAAAATCCGTCTCAACTTGCTGCAACGGCAATCCTGAGACATTGACAAGGTGCTTGAAATAGACTTCCAGATTGGTGTCTTTCAGGCATTTCAGGATGGTGTTGAAATGAGGTGTCTTGTCTACGAATCCAAGCTGCCTGCATAGCTCCAAGTCCGCAATGCAGCGTCTGGAACTCTTGATGTTGTAGGCCTGCAAGGTAAGGTAGAAAATCTTGTCTTTTGTCGGGATTGGATTTCTTCCAACGCCTCTTTTTGTCTCTGGAAATGGAATTGAATCAAGAAGTTCGTTTAGGATGCTAATTAGCAAAGTCTTCTCCCGCATCTGGGCTTCGTTGTAACTTGGCCAATCTTGCGGGTAAGTTTTCTTTTCGCCGAATGGTTTTGGTACGTATTCCTCGAATTTTGGTTTCCTCTGTTTTCCATGCTCCAATTCATTTTTCACCTTCTCCAATACTCTGGAGAGGTCTTCGTAGATATCAAATTCTATCGAATGTTTTTTATACTCAGAGAACTCCTTACTGCTCTGAGGACTATTTTGTGCTTCGCGGTACATTTTAGCTCCTCCTGACCTTAAGCCTTCGGGCTTTTGGTCGGTACTTTTAAGCATGATAATTTGTGAAAGGTAAGCACACACCCCATGCTTGGTTGTTCATACAATTAACCTCCGTCTGGGCCTAAGAGGGGTGGCTTCTCCGCTTACCTTTAATTTGGTAAATTAACATATATTTAAATCTTTTGGTTAGTATGTGTATGTGTGTATAAATACTTTAATCTCTAAACTCTGGTTTTTGTGTGTATATACACTCATTTTAACACTTTAGAAAAGTTTATAAAACAAACACATATACACATATCATGGGAAGAATACAAGTAGTTCTTAAGGACGAGACTGAAACAGAATTTAGAAATTTTTTAGCTAGAGAAGGTAGTATGAAAAAGGGAGAAATATCTCAAGAAATTGAAAGGTTGATAACAGGAGCAATCAGCACAGAGAAAATTGGAGATATAGGATTTATTAAACAAGATTCCTCATTAGAAATTAATGATATTACTAAGGACCAAATAAAAGAGTTTTATGATAAAATAGAATTGTTAGAAAAAAAATTTGGACAAACATTAATTTTATTGATTGACAAAAGAATTGATGCTTTATACACTGAATGTCATATAAGTAGTAAGGATTTAATTGGCAACATGGATCTAGACCCTTCAATTGACCAAGAATATCAAGAAGAATTTAGAGCTAACAGGAATTTTGAAGAAGATAATCCAGATTATTTAGTTATGGTTGAAGATGCAAAAAATGGGAGACAATTCTCCGATATAGTTATTGAATATAATTCATCAGAAAAATATTCTAAATCATTTAGACCATTAAAAGTATATGGCGGTCAACATAGATGTCATGCCATCGAAGAAGCCTATAAAGATAATGTAAATAGGTATCATGGGACAAGAGTTTATTTTAATCTGGATAAAGACCAAAGAGGGAATATTGCTATAGTATCAAATACTAATATTCAAGTATCCAATGATTTAAGAGACAGGCTCAATGAACAATCACTCGACCCCCCAAATAAATTAAGAGATTTTTGTTATAAAATGGGGTTGTTGGATGAAAGTAAAAAGCAAGATTTTAGTTCTAAAAAACATAGTAAAGAAGCTCTTCCTACAGTAAGAGCAATGAGAACTTTTGTTGTTAATTTCCATCTAGGCAAGGAAGACCAAAGAAAGTTTGATGAAAAACCAATAGTTCCACCTCTTTGCGAAACTGGTGGTTCTGATGATAAATATTTAAAAATATACAAAAAGAAAAATTTTGTTGAAGAATCTGATTTAGTGGATGCAGGCTTGAATTTTGTAAAACTATGTAATAAACAAAAAGAGAAAGCTGATGGTAAATCAAAGAATATGGCTTTAACGTTAGCCATAGTTGCTAGTTGGTCTTATGCAGCAGGTTTATTGCAAAAAGACAAAACAAGATTGAAAAAACTATATTCGTTACCAGATGCCACAATTAAAGAGCCATTAAATTCAAATGCTTTATCAAATGCAAGAGGTAAGGATGACTTAAAAAATTATCGTGGTTTAATAACTAGATATGGCGAAAAGGAAAGGGGAAGATTACTACAAATATTTTTAACTTATTCGAAATCAGCTAAAAATGAAATCTCACTAGAAATGTGTAATTATGCTATTAAATTATATCATTCAAAAAAGGAAAATCAAGAACTAGAGGACTTGGCCAACAGGGTTTATTAGATTTTGCAGCTAATTGTTATTTGATAAAATAATTGGTATGTCTATAGGCTTTGCGTCTGAAATTTCTTGAATTTCTTCTTCTGTAAATTCATTAGCATTAATAAAAAAATCACCAAGTTCTATCAAATCATTATTTATAGTGTTATATTTTGTGTTACCTGTTGGCGATAGATAAGCAAACAGAATGATTATTTTACCTAATTGTTCCCTCACTAGCTTAATTGATTCTGTTAAATCAGAATCACCAGACATAAGGATTGCCACATCATATGCATTCGAATGAGCAAATTTTATTAAGTCTGTTGCTAATTTGACATCGACGCCTTTTTGCCTTATATACCCTTCCCTATTCACTAATGGTGTTGTTCGACGTTCAAATTTTGATTCTCTAACTTTTTTAAAGAAATCTTTTTGTTGCTCAGCCTGTGCCGCTTGATTATCCATAGCATCAAATTTTGATTGTCTAATTTGTTCAAACTTCGTTTTTACAATATTGACATGCTGCCTAATCTCTGATTTTAAAATATTAGTTCCGCTCATTCCTTCGACTTTTTGGAGTAATTGGACTTCATTTTTTATCAGTTCATTCATATCGGTTATAGTGTTAAAACAGTCCTTACGAAATATTCCTAGCACCTTTGGAGTATACTCTCCTGTATAGATATACGTCCTAACCACTTCAAATAATTTGCTTCTGTCTTCTAATAACTCTTGTGTTTTCTTTACAATCAGTTTGTGAAAATCGTGGAATTTCCAGTCTCTTTTATCAGAAGGAGGTCTACGGTAGTTTAAACGCTCAAGACTCTTTATAGAATTTGCAGCATCATCAAAAACAATTATTTTCATAAGCAGGAAACATGAGGGTATAGTTGCTTTCCGTTATATAGAAAGCACATACCCTCTAGTAAATATAACTTTTAATAGATAGATATCCTTATATTTAAATATTTCTATATTTATGTGCAAAATGCCTTTAAAAATGTGCAGAAAATGATTAATGTGCAAAGCCAAAATGACCGAAAGCTTTATATATAACCTATTTCTACTTCTTTATAAATCTTGTTAATGTTATCGACATACACTTTATTCGGGGGAAGAGGGTGTTAATAAATTTTTGCTTAAACAAAATTATGCAGGTGACTGAAAAATGCCAGAACTAGTGAAGAAATGCCCGGAATGCGGCGGTATAAACCTTTCATGGAACAGGGATAGGGGGGAGATTATTTGCAGGGACTGCGGTCTGGTTATAGAAGAAAAAATGGTGGACTTCTCGCAGGAATGGAGGGAATTCGACTCAGAGGAAGGCGAGAAAAGGAGAAGGTCAGGCGCTCCAATGACTTACACCCAGTACGACCAGGGCCTTGGGACAGAAGTTGGCCAAAAAGCTGACTTGCTCAAGCTTGGCGGAAAAGACAGGAACAAATTCTTCAGGCTAAGGAAATGGCAGTACAGGATATCAACTGCTATCGAAAGAAACCTTAAATTAGCATTGGCTGAGCTTAAAAGAGTATCTTCATATTTAAAATTGCCAAAGTCAGTTGAGGAAGAATCAGCAAGGATATACACTTTGGCTGTCCAGAGAGGCCTTGTCAGGGGAAGAAGCATGGAATCTGTTGTTGCAGGCGCTTTGTACGCTGCATGCAGAAGGCATGATGTCCCAAGGACTCTTGACGAATTGTCAGAAGCTTCAGGCATTGAAAAGAAGGAAGTCGGAAGGACTTACAGGTTTGTCACAAGGGAGCTTGGAATCACGATTTTGCCGAGCAATCCAGCAGATTACATTGCAAGGTTCGCATCTGCATTGAAATTAAGCGCAGAGACCCAGTCAAAATCAATCGAGATTCTTGAGCAGGCCCAAAAAGCAGAATTAACAAGCGGCAGGGGCCCGACAGGAATAGCCGCAGCTGCCCTTTATGTATCTGCATTGATACATGGCGAGAAAAGAACGCAAAGGGAAGTGGCAGATGTAGCAGGAGTTACAGAAGTTACAATCAGGAACAGGTACAAGGAATTGCTCGACGAGCTTGACCTTGAAGACGACATCAAGAAGACAAAGAAAAAGAAGAAGAGATAAGATTTTAATATTATTTTTTATTTTATAGAATTCTAAAAATTGGTGGATATTTTGATAATATTGTTTTTTTCAATTCAAGAATTAATATCTTGGCAGAATTCCAAAAGGGGACCATGTTCTTGCTGGAACTCCCGGTCTAGGCATTTGATTTAATTCAGCAGCGGCGTAAGCAAGCCTAGCATATCTATTCAAGGATCCTCCGCCATCATCAAGAAGTTTTGTTTCTTTATCAATCTCCATTCTTAAAATTTCCCTAAATACTTCCCTGATACCGGCGATATTTACTGCTGCAAGGACTGATCTGTGATTCATAATTCCATAATTTTTCTCAGATTCAGGGCTTAGATAGCCCTCAAGAATTTGCAAAGCAGTTCTGGCTATATGCGAATTTGAGTATACACTCTTTTCTTCTTCCGTCTTAGCACCTGGAAGTCTTTTGTCTTTTATCATTACCATTACTTGCAAATCAGCAAGAGGATATTTTGGATCGACGATACGCCTTAGTTTAGATTCAGGGGTGTCATCCCTATGAGGGTAGATAAGATGTGCCATTGATGTCTCTATATGTTTTATAAGGGCAGTAAGGCCTTGCAATTCAGCAGTACTTTCTGCAATGAAATCTACAAATTGTTGGTCTGGCCTAGAACCGTTCTCAACAGTCCTTTGGCGATGCTCGTTATATTTGGATATATCCATATAAAATGGATTTTCTTAGCACTTTATAAACCTTTTTGTTGTTATCTAAAGGTAGTTAAAATTTATGCAAAATTTTCTCAAAATCCACAATTTTATTATTTTCAATCCTAATCCCTTCTTTCTCCAATAGCTCTTTTTTCTTCTTTAATCCATGCGCAAATCCGTGCAGGTGACACTTGCTGTCGACGACACGATGGCACGGTACCATATTTTCCCCTTTGCAGTTTAAAATTCCGTAAGGGTTTTTGTTCATTGCCTGGCCGACTGCGCGATAAGCTTTGGTTCCCGCTGCCTCTGCAAGGGCCTTGTATGTTGTTACTCTTCCCTTGGGAACTTTTCTAAGCAATTTGTAAATTTTTTCGTGAAATGGATTTGCCATATTGCCATTATATCCACTCAGGTTTAAATATTTATTTGCCAGCATAGCTTTACAATGTCATTTACATGCGGTATCTGCGGTATCGGCTTTAACTTTGAGAAGGATTTGCAGGCTCATTTAGAAAAGCATAGCCCAAAATCGTCAATAAATCCGCTTTCCTCCGGGATTGTGGTGAAACAATAAAATGCCAACATGCAGTTTTTGCGGAATGGACTTTGCAACAGAACAGCAGCTTTTTGGCCATATAAAGGAGATGCATAAATCCGAGCCCGCAGCTAACGAGCCGGGCCCCTTGCCGCCGCCTGCGTAACTTTAAGTATGGCAAGTAAATAATCCGCGCTTCTCAAGGTATCTTTGATGGTATTCCTCTGCCCTGTAGAATTTCTTTGCAGGAACAATCTCTGTCACGATAGGCTTGCTGAATTTTCCTGATTTTTGCAGCTTTTCTTTTGATTTCATGGCGGTTTCTTTTTGCTTTTCATTGTGATAGAAAATCACTGACCTGTATTGCGTCCCGACATCAGGGCCTTGCCTGTTTAATTGGGTTGGATCATGACTGCTCCAGAAAACATCAAGAAGTTCTTCGTAAGAGGCTTTTGAAGGGTCGTATTCAACCTGCACAGCCTCTGCGTGCCCGGTTTTATCGGTGCACACCTCCTCATAGCTCGGATTTTCCATTTTGCCGCCGGAATAGCCCGCTATAGCATCAACTACCCCCTTGACCTTCCTGAATGCGGCCTCAACGCCCCAGAAGCATCCTGCTGCGAATGTTGCTAATTGTGTTTTTTGATTTGGCATGGTAAAAATCATGGTTAGGTTGTATTAATAGTTTTTCCCTAATTAACCCCAAAAGAAAAAATAAAAAATGCTCCCGCCGAGATTTGAACTCGGGTCACCGGCGCGAGAGGCCAGTATGATTGTCCGGACTACACTACAGGAGCAATACAGCAAGAAATTTAAGAGATTTTTAAAGGTTGTGAATAATTAAATCAATATGGATAAGCTTATCAGGCGCTCATGCGCGCTGCATGATTTAGGAACTAATTTAAACCACCGCTTTACACAGCAATAATGTACATCCCAAAGAAATACGGGCAGAGCAGGATTGACAAATGCCCTTTCTGCCAGAAGCACGCAACAGCAATTAACAGCCAGAAAGTCCCTGTCTGCCAGTCTCATAAGGAAGAGGTGCTTGACAGCCTTAAATGCATCTGCGGCTCGCATCTTGAGACTTTGAATGGGAAATTCGGAACATTTTTTTCATGCGCGAAATGCGGCAATATAAATATGAAAAAGGCTCTGGAATTCAATGCTGTGAAACCCCGGGCTCAAAATGAAAGAGTTTCCCAGAGAAATGAAAAAACGCAGACAAAGAAAGAAATGACTGTGAGGAGCGATGACCCAAGATATTTCGGCTAAATATATAGAGCTGAACACCTTCCTCAGGATAATTGGTGTTGAAGGGACGGGCGGGCAAATCAAGCTCATCATCCGCTCAGGCTCTGTAAAAGTCAACGGGGAAATTGAAACAAGAAACAAGAGGAAGCTGCACGCAGGAGACATTGTTGAATATCTTGGAAAGAAGCATGAAATCGGGGAAAAACTGATAAGATGAACTACAAGGGGCTGGAGCTGGACAAATTCCAGGAAGATGCGATAAGAAACATTGAGCACAACAAGTCTGTGGTAGTTTCAGCGCCGACAGGCTCGGGAAAGACCCTTATTGCGGATTACATCATCGAGAGGGACTTCAGGAAAGGAATCAGGGTGATTTATACTGCCCCGATCAAGGCCCTTTCAAACCAGAAGTACAAGGAATTCTCAAGAAGCTACGGGGAAAAGAATGTAGGCATAATAACCGGGGATGTGCAGAAAAACACCGATGCGCTGATTCTTATAATGACAACCGAGATTTACCGCAATATGGTATTGAGCAATGACCCTTTCATCAGCGAGGTATCTTATGTTATTTTTGACGAGATACATTACATAAATGACATAGAGAGGGGCTATGTGTGGGAGGAATCGATAATATTCTCAAAGCCCAATGTAAGAGTATTATGTTTGTCTGCAACAATCCCGAATGCCGATGAGTTTGCAAGATGGATTGAAGCGATAAAAGGGCACGAGGTTGTTGTTGTCAGGCATGATCAAAGGCCGGTGCCGCTTCATGTGAATTTTTATGACGCAGAGCTCGGGGTCACAACATTAAAAAACCTGAAGGATGCGATGGACGTTCCTGATTACCATAAGGTTATGCCCCGGCACCAAAGGTTCAGGCAAAGGCAGAAATCAAAAATCCCGTCCCATTTTGAATTAGTAAGGGAGATTAAGGACAACCTTCCATGCATGTTCTTCAGCTTTTCAAGGCAGGGATGCCAGAAAAAGGCATATGAGCTTTTCCAGAAAAACATGTTCCAGATGAATCCTGAAATTTCTGCTTTTGTGAGGAACAGGCTTTCAGGCACGAGCCCTGAAATAAACAGGCTCGATTCAGCAAGAATACTGAGGCAGATACTGCCTTACGGCATTGCATTCCATCATGCGGGCATGCTCCCTATCCTGAAGGAAATTGTGGAAGATCTTTTCGAGAAGGGGCTGATAAAAGTATTGTACACGACCGAGACTTTTGCTGTCGGGGTGAACATGCCTGCAAAGAGCGTCTGCTTCGAATCACTGAGGAAATTTGACGGGGTTTCCTTCAGGCTGATGAACTCAAAGGAATATTTCCAGATTGCAGGCAGGGCAGGAAGGAGGGGGCTTGACAAGGAAGGCTTTGTCTACATAATGGCTGAAAGGAAATTCTTTGAATATGAGAAGATAAAAAAAATAATCACTTCGGACACTTCCCCAATCACGTCCCAGTTCAGGCTTTCGGTAAACACTGTTTTGAATTTGATAATGCAGCACGATGAGAAAGAGATAGACGACATACTGTGCAAAAGCTTCCATTCCTTCCAAAAATACGGGAATAAGTTCATGGACAGGGAAAATATTGTGAGCCATAATGCCTTCTATAACTACAAGAAGAAGCTGGAAAAGATGGAATATGTGCAGGGGAACAGCCTGACTGAAAAAGGGGTTTTTGCCTCGAAAATCTATTCCGATGAGATACTCATAGGGGAAATTTTTGCAACTGGCTTTTACACAAAGCTGAATGAGTACCAGATGCTCATGGCTGTTGCATGCCTGTGCTACGAGGCAAGGGAAAAGACAGAATTCTTCAAAAAATACCATTCAAAATTGGCGGACGAGCTTAAGAGGATGATATGGGGAAATGACTATCTCAGGCATGAAAAAAGATTCAGGGAAATCGACGAGCTTACCTCCCTGATGCACCCGCTTTACCATGGGCAAAGCCTGCTGAAGATAATTGAAAACACGAATCTGCTTGAAGGGGATGTCATAAGGTTTTTCAGGCAGATTGCCGACAAGCTTGGCCAGATAAAGAGCGCAACAGAGGACAGGAGCTTGAGGGACATGCTATCCAACTGCCAGAAAATTGTCGAGGACTGTGTCGGTGAATTTGACACGATTTGATTCTGCTTTGAATAAAGCGCCGAGGCTGGGACTTTCAATCCAATGGCTGTGTTAAGTCAGGCAACGATTGCTCGCACCCAAAAGTGCAGCCACCGGATTTTGAACCCAGACATCCTTTCGGAAACAAGCTTTCAACTGGCAGTTCCAGGCTTGCGCGATATTTCCCAGCGGAAAACAGCGAAAACTGCTGCTTTCGCGCTTCCAGATTACGCGACCTCGGCAATAGAAACTTATAGTCATTTATTTATAAAGTTTTGTTGGAAAACAACAGAATTATTCAATCATCTCGATTTCAATGTTTAAACCTTCAGGAATAGGCACCCTCATCACCAATCTTAAAGCCCTTTCATCCAAGCCCAAGTCAATAAGCCTCTTGTGCACCCTCATCTCGTATCTTTCCCAAGTGGCCGTTCCCTCTCCATCAGGGGATTTTCTTGTCGTTACCTTGAGCCTTTTTGTCGGCAACGGGATCGGGCCCCTCATGTCAACACCAGTCTTGTCAGCTATGTCTTTAATGTAGCTGCACACTTCATTGATTTTGGTTATGTCAATGCTTGCCAGTTTTATTCTTGCTTTTTGCATGTTAATCACTTGGTGCTGATATGGATGCTTAGTGCCTCATGGTAATTGTCAGTTTACCGTGATTCCTTAAATAAGGAAAATAAAATGAAAAAAATCACTTCTTCACTAAGTCAATGCACATTCCGGCTGCAACTGTGACTCCTGAATCCCTTACAGCAAACCTCGCCATCTGCGGAATCTCGCTTTGCTTCTCTATGCACAATGGCTGTATGGGCTTGATCTTCATGATAGCTGCATCGCCGTTCTTTATGAAATCAGGCTTCTCTTCCTTTGTGGTGCCTGTTGCAGGGTCAAGCTTCTTGACTATTTCAGTCACTTGGCACGCAACCTGCGCTGTATGAACGTGGAACACCGGCGTGTACCCTACTGTTATGACAGTCGGATGGTTCAGCACAATAATCTGCGCTGTGAATTCAGTTGCAACTGTTGGAGGATGGCTTACATGGCCGAGGACATCTCCCCTTGCTATGTCTTTCTTTTCGATGCCCCTCACGTTGAATCCTATGTTGTCGCCCGGCTCTGCCTGCTGCAATTGCTCGTGGTGCATTTCTATTGTCTTTACCTCTCCTGTAATGCCCTTTCCTTCCCTTGCCGGCACTACAACTATCTTGTCGTTGACTTTCATGATGCCTGTAACGACCTTGCCGACCGGGACAACCCCGATTCCTGTTATGTTGTAGACATCCTGGATTGGAAGCCTTAATGGCAATTGCGTAGGCTTTTGAGGCTCCTTGAATGTGTCAAGAGCTTCAAGCAAAGTTGGCCCCTTGTACCATGGCATGTTTTCTGACTTCTTGGCAACGTTGTCGCCCGGGAAAGAAGCTCCTGCAACAAAAGTAATTTCATCAATTTTGAAGCCAACCAGCTTCAACTGCTTTGACACTTCTTCCTTTACTTCATTGAATCTTTTTTCGTCATACTTTGCCATGTCCATCTTGTTGACGTATATTATCATCTGGCTTACGCCCAAAGTCCTTGACAGGAAAATGTGCTCCTTTGTCTGTGCCTGCACCCCATCACCGGGATTTGCAGAAACAACCAGAATTCCGGCATCCGCCTGGGCAGCGCCTGTAATCATGTTCTTGATGAAATCCTTGTGGCCAGGCGCATCAATTATTGTAAAGTAATATTTTGATGTTTCGAATTTCTTGTGGCTCAGGTCGATTGTGACACCTCGCTCCCTTTCTTCCTTGAGGTTGTCCATTACGAAAGCAAATTCAAAGCCTGACTTTCCAAGCTCCTTTGCAGTGTCCTTTAATTTCCTCATTGTCTGCTCGTCAATTGCACCTGTGTCGTAAAGCAGCCTTCCTACTGTAGTTGATTTTCCGTGGTCTACGTGACCGATGAACACGATGTTCATGTGTGGTTTTCCCTTAGCCATTTTATGTGTTAACCTCCTATTAATTTAATTGAATTTTAGCCCTCTTGGGAATTCTGCTGAATTTAAAAAGGTTGTGTTTTTTGTGAGTAAATCAAAGCTAAAAACCGGCACAGCAAGGTTTAAATACTGAATGAAAAACCAAAGGATGGGTTGGTGCAATTTGGTTGACAAAAAAACTCAGGACAGCCAAGCTAAGAATTCGAAGCTTGCCATAAAAATCATCAGGAATGTCGTGATTGGAGTAATAACCGCGATTTTAGTTTTTGGATCATTCTTTGTTGTCGGAGCCGGGGAGAAAGGCGTCATATTCAATGTATTCAGCGGAGTGAAGGACAAGACTTATGATGAGGGGCTTCATTTTAAACTGCCGCTTTTTGAAAAGCCATACAGGTTTGAGGTCAGGACAAGGGTTTACAATGATGATGCGGCAGCTGCCTCAAAGGACCTGCAGATAGTTTCCACAAGAGTTGCCTTGAATTACCACATAGACAAGGACAAGGTAAACACTTTGTTCAAGAACATCGGGCCTGACTATGAGCACAGGATTATTGACCCTTCAATACAGGAAGTCGTGAAGGCGATAACTGCCAAGCACATAGCAGAGGAGCTTATAACAAAAAGGGAGATCGTGAAGGAAGAGATAAAAACAACCCTGAAAGAGAGGCTGGCAAGAAGCTATGTAATCCTTGATGACTTGTCCATAACAAATTTTGACTTCAGCCCGGAGTTCAACCATGCAATTGAGCAGAAGGTGACTGCAGAGCAGAATGCCCTGAAGGAGCAGAACAACCTGAAAGTCATTGAATTCCAGGCGCAGCAAAAAATAGCCCAGGCAAAGGGGGAGGCTGAAGCTATAAGGATTGTAAACGAGGAATTGCTTAAAAGCCCCCAATACATTGATTACCTTACAATACAAAAATGGGACGGGAAGATGCCTCTTGCACTGGGAAGCGGAAGCCTGTTGTCGATAACCGGAGAGCAAAAGTAAATTTAATAAACATTTTTGCCATTCTTCTGCCATGCCCGACAATTTCGCGAAAGAAAAGTCTGATTTTCTGAATAAGAAGGACAAGAGCAGGAAAGGCTCCATAGACAAGGATATTGTTGATTTGGTTAATCTGATAAATTCAAATAAGGATTTCTACACTACCTCAAGCTGCGCCGGAAGGATTGTGCTGTTGGAAGTGAAGTCCAAAAGAAAAGATGAATGTGACTGGATTTTCACAAAGCATGATAAAGTGAAATTTAAAGAGGTTTTCAGCTCGTTAGCACAATACGATAAAAAAATTTCAAGCCCGAGAGCGTCCTCTGGAAGCAAAGCGATGGAGGAGACCCGCTTTAAAAGCTCTTTTAAACATCCAATCTGGTTCAAGCAGCAGCCGATCATTCTCCATGTTGCATGCAGGAGCCTTGATGCCGCTAAAAGCCTTCTTAACATGGCAAGGAAAGTTTTCAAGCATTCCGGCATACTGAGCATTACTGAAAGGAAAACAACAATCGAGATTATAGGCAATGAAAGGATTGACACAATAATCGCTGACAAAAACTTTGCTGCTGATGAAAACTATATAAAGCAGCTTTTGAAATATGCTAATCGCAATTTTGCGGAAAATAAAAGGAAAAGTAAAAAATTATTAAAAATAATTAAAGCTTTCTAAACTCCGACCTGCGCGTCGCTTAGGCCTTTCCTGCCCTTGATTTCCTGCACCACCTTGCCCTGCAATTCTGTCGGCAGCCTTTCGAACACCTGGTCCACAAGCGAGGAAATGCCCCTTCCTTCTGTTGCCGAGCGCAAATCCGAGCTCCATCCGAGCATGTTCATGACCGGCAGCTTGGCCTTGACCATTGCCTGGGTTTCTTCCTGGGCTACATCAAGCAATTGCCCCCTCATGCTGTTCACTAATTTAGTAAGGCTTCCCATGTAGTCAAGAGGGGCTTCGATCAGCATGACCTGCATCGGCTCAAGCATTATAGGGCCGGCCTGCAGCATCGCGCTTCTTATCCCTTCCCTTATTGCCGGATAAACCTGCGCAGGGCCCCTGTGAATAGCATCCTCGTGCAGGCTCATATCAGTCAAAGTGACTTTTACATTCGAGCATGGCTCTCTTGCCAGCGGGCCCTTTTTCATTACCTCTTCAAACATGTCCATTATCATTTCAAGAACCTCGCCCAAATGAACCTGGCCCCTTGTCTTCTCCAAAAATAGATTTCCCTTGTAAATGTCCTTGACCTGCTCCGCATCCTTTGAATTCATTCCTGCATCCATGAAAGCCTGGCGTATCTCAAGGTTCTTTTTCTTTATCCTTCCTTCAGGAACAGTCCCTTCCTTTATTGCCTTGTAAACTTCAGGAGTCAGGGGCTCGACTATGAAATAGAACTTGTTGTGCTTGTTGGGAGTTTTTCCTTCTGTTTCAGGCGATGTTTTAGTTATGGATTCCCTGAAAACAACAATCGGGGGGGAAGTCTTGACTTCAACTCCTTTCTCTGTGATTATCCTGTTCTCTATGATCTCAAGATGCAGCTCGCCCATTCCTGAAATCAAATTCTCGCCGGTCTCTTCGTTTATTTCAATCTGGATTGAAGGGTCTTCCCTACCAACCTTCCTTAAAACTTCAATCAGCTTTGGCAAATCACTTGCCTTTTTTGCCTCGATAGCCTTTGTAATGACGGGCTCGAAGATATGCTTCAGTTCCTCAAAAGGCTGCTCCGGCTCCAGGGTTACTGTTTCGCCTGCATTGCCCAAGACCCCTGAAATAGCGCATACATTGCCTGCGGGAATGTTGTCAATCAATTCCGGCTTTATCCCGTTGTAGATGTAAAGGTTCTGTATCCTCTGTTTTTGGTGCGCGTTGTTGAGGAAAACTTCTGTTCCGCTCTGCAGGGTTCCGGAAAACAGCCGGCCTGCAGAAATGTCTTTTCCCGACCTTGGGTCTATGACGATTCTTGTTATGACAAAAGCAATTTTCCCGTTAGGGTTGCAGTTAACCAGGTTACTTCCAAACTCGCTTTCCAAATCACCATGCCAGATTTTTGGAATCCTGTATTTCTGCGCGTCAACAGGATTTGGATGGTGCTTGATTACCATGTCCAGGATTACCTCGTGCAACGGAGCGTTTGCCCAAACCCACTCTTTCCTTTCCTCATCGCCCATCTCATAAATCCTCAGTATGTCCTTGAAGCCGATGCTCTTCTTCTGCATGAACGAGAATGACAAAGCCCAGTTCTCCCTTGCCGAGCCGAATGCAACAGAGCCGTCCATTATGCTGACTTTCCATGCCTGCTTGAACTGCGGCTCTGCAATGTCCTCTATGAGCTTGTTGAAGCCGTTTATCAGCTTGATGAACCTTTCCTGTATTTTCTCAGGAGACAGATGCAATTCCTTGACAAGCCTGTCCACCTTGTTGATGAACAAGACCGGCTTTACCCTTTCCCTCAAAGCCTGCTTCACCACAGTCTCTGTCTGCGGCATTATTCCTTCGACAGCGCAAATCAGGACAACGGTGCCGTCAATGGCCCTCATGGCCCTTGTCACATTGCCTCCAAAGTCAACGTGGCCCGGGGTGTCAATGAGATTGATAAGGTATTCCTTTCCCTGGAACTCGTGGACCATCGAGACATTTGCAGCGTCAACTGTCATAAGCCTTTCCTGCTCGTCCTTGTGCTGCCAGGTTGCCATTCCCTCCCCCAAGTCGCCGGCATATTTTGAAGCCATGTGGCCTGCTGCGGCAAGGAGATTGTCTGTAAAGGCCGTTTTTCCGTGGTGGATGTGAGCAGAGGTGCAGATATTCCTGATAAAATGAGGATTCTTTGTAATCCTCGACACCATCTCGGCCATTTTCTCTGCCATTTAATTTCACCTAGAAAACATGCTTTTCGTGGACTGTGTTGTATGTATGGAGCTCGCCCTTTGCGAACCAGAGCCCGATTTCATAGTCGGCTTCCTTTTTGCTTCCTGAAGCATGGATTACATTTTTGCCTCCTGAGCCTTTTTTTGAGGCATAAGCCATGCTGATATGCGCGAAGTCCCCCCTTATAGTTCCGGGGGCTGCCTCATGCGGCGATGTAGTGCCAACGAGCCTTCTCACGTTGTCTACTGCGTGAACCCCTTCAACCACAAAAGCAACAACAGGGCCTTCTGTGATGAAATCCACCAATTCGCTGAAGAACGGCTTTGACTTGTGGGCTGAATAATGCTTTTCCGCAAATTTCTTGTCAATCCAGACCATCTTCATGCCCACTATCTTAAGCCCGGTGTTCTCAAACCTTTTGATTATCTCTCCCACAAGGCTCCTTTCAACGCCGTCAGGCTTTATGATGGCAAGGCTTCTCTCAATCATTCTGTCCCCTCCTGCTTCTCGCGCTTGAATTTTTTGCTCCATCTGGTCTCGAGGAATTTCCTTCCAAGCTTGATGTGGTTCTTCTCGCATTTGCTTGAGCAGAAATACAGGATTTTTGCATCTTTCTGTATGTACATCTTTCCAGTCCCCTTTTCCAGGCTGTTTCCGCAAAAAGTGCACTTTGCCATTTTGGATTATAGTTTTTGAATTTTACTTAAATCTTCAATCCGTCCCTTCGGGACAATATTTTGTGCGCCTCGGACAATCCGATTTTGAGCCAAATTTTCTTTGTGCTCCTCCTCGGCGCAAATATATTACAAGCGGATTACTTTCTGCACTTTTACAGCGCAAAGTCGCTTTCGGGATTGAATTTTTATTTCGTAATGCGTTTTATGATGTTTATCCTGATCCTCTTCCGGCCTTTGTCAGCTGGCCTGCCTCGAATTCTGTCTCCCTGAGCATCAAAATGTCGCCAAGCTGGATTGGGCCTTTTACATTCCTTCTCAAAACCTTGTTCTTGTCCCTTCCATCCAAGACCCTGCACCTTATCTGGATTGCCTCGCCCCTTGAGCCGGTTCTTCCTATTATTTCCTCGACTTTTGCCGGGGTTGCGAACGAAAAATTGACAGCCCCTTTTACCTGCTCTTCCTGCTGCTGCCGCTGGGGCTTTCTCTTCATCTGGCCCCTGCCTTCGTCTTTCAAATGCTTTGTGGGGTCTTCTTTGGCCATCTTACTTCTTCATCCTGTCTGCAATCTCTTTTATCAGCTGCTTTGCCTCGCCTTCCTGCACAATCACAACGCTTCCTGTCGGGACATCCACACCTGCTGCTGCGCCAAGCTCTTCCTTGCTTGGAACCTGCACGCACGGCACTCCCTTCTCCTCTGAAAGTATTGGTATATGCATCGTTATCTCAGGCGGATTGACATCTTTTGCAATCGCGACAAACTTTGCAATGCCTTTTTCAATCACTTTTGTGGTCTCGTTTGTGCCTTTCCTTATCTTGCCTGTTGCTTTGGCTACTTCTATAGCCTCATAAACCTTGTCAACCAATTCCTTTGGCGCTTCATAAACCATTTTAACCTTACTCCACCTTGATTTGGATAAACAAGAACTTGCTTACCTCTCTCGGCTATCTATGATAGCTTCATCAATCACAGGTATGCTCTGGAAATAAAACGCTATTTATATAGGTTGCGGTGCGGTTTCGGAATAAATTTATAAACTAATTTTTAATTTCACCAAATGATGGCATACAGCTGGATTGCAGGAAACCTCGTCCCCTTGTCAATAGGCTATGCATTGTCTTTTCTGGCGCTTTTCATCGGCTCAATTACCGACTTTAAAACAAGGGAGGTGCCTGACTGGGTGAATTATGGGCTGGTGATTTCCGGAATAGGCATAAACCTGCTGTTTTCCGTAATATACTCAGATTCCTCTTTCATAATAAACAGCATCCTTGGACTGACGATATTTTTCGGCATAGCATACATAATGTTTTATGCAGGCCAGTGGGGCGGCGGAGATTCTAAAATGCTGATGGGTATCGGCGCGATGATTGGAATTGATGTTGGCTTTCCAAAAGAGCAGTTCCTTCTTGGATTCCTTGTAAATGCGCTGTTCATAGGAGCCTTATACGGGCTTTTGTGGAGCATTTTCCTTGCCCTCAAGAACAGGCAGAAATTCTCTGGCAATTTCAAAAAGATACTGGCGGGAAAAAACGTTGCCAAGGCAAAGAAATTACTGCTGGCTTTTTTGGCAATACTTTTGGTTGCATTGCTCTTTGCAAATCACTACGTGAGGATATCTCTGCTCTCATTTGGGCTGCTTGCCATTACGAGCCTTTACCTCTGGATTTTTGTCAAGGCAATTGAAAAAACATCAATGTACAAATTAGTGGAGCCGGGCAAGCTGACTGAAGGAGACTGGATTGCAAAAGACGTTTTTGTAGGCAAAAAGTACATTTGCGGGCCGAAGGATTTGGGCATAGAGAAAAAGCAAATAAGGCAGCTGATTGAATTCTACAAAAAGAGGAAAGTCGGCAAGATACTGATAAAGGAGGGCATTCCGTTTGTGCCCAGCTTTTTCCTTGCCTTTATCGTGACTTTTGTGCTTGGGAATCCGCTAATGTGGATGCTGTGAAATCATTAGGAACCTTCTCAGCATTTTTTTGGCAGCTTCCTCGGGGCTGATTCCGGTCACAATAGTATCTCCATCTTTTAGGGACCCATAATCTTTTTCGTTTAGGTAACTGTACATGATGTGCTCACCATCCGGCCCGATAACAGAGATATGCTGGGCAACAACACTTTTATTGACTTCTTTTGTTGATATGCGGATAGAATAGCCGGAGCCATCAATCTCATAGTCAACAAACAGCCTTATTTTGATGCTGCCATTCTGGACAGCCCTCTGGTTTTGCTCCTGCAAATATCCTATGCTGGCCAAGGCATAAGGGTGGCTTAAGGCAAGCCGATAAATTCTCTTGTCAGAAATTTCCTTGATGCAATCCATGACCACCCACCTTAAATCTTTTGCCACAGAAAAAAGTTGTTTAGCCTCATTTATAAATCAATATTATAAATAATTTACGGCAGCCTCCCCATCTGCCTTGTGAAATACTCCTCCTCTTCCTCTGAAAAAATCACCGGCTTTGGGACCTGCACCTTTGGCCTTTTCTCCTCTTTTTCAAAATGCCCCATATTTTTAGTCTGCTCCTTCAATTTAAGCTCGACAGTGGACATTTCCTCCTCGCCAAGCTGCCTTGGCTGCCATTGCAGGTTGATGCCGTCGTTCTCCTTCCTTGGAATGACATTTATCATGAAATGCGCGACTGTCTGGCCTGCGGGAATGCCGTTGGCCACGAAGATATTGGTTCCCTGCGCGCCAAGAGCCTCGAATATCGCGCTTGAAATTTTGTTGGAAACCTGGAACAGCCTTCCTATCTCGATGTCAGGAACCTGCTCTATTATGGGGTAATGGTTTTTCGGCATGACAAAGCAGTGGCCCGGGTTTGCGCCGTTGACATCCAGAACAGCAAGCACCATTTCGTCCTCGTAAATCTTTTTTGACGGGATGCTGTTTCCTATGATTTGGCATATGATGCACGTGTTTTTTGCCATCATTTAGCTCCGAGCAGTTTCGAGATGTCGTCAAGATTGATGCCCTTGCCCTCTTTTTTAGGCTCTTCTTTCTTCGGAACAGGAATCTGGGCTTTTGCATCTTCTTTTTCAACAGCGCCCCCAAGGGCTGCAACCAGCTTGTTTCCTATCGATTCTATCTCCTGCTGCTCCATCGCCTTTTGAGGAAGAACAAAATCAACCCCGTCCTTTTCCTTCCTTGGGATTACATGTGCCATGAAGTGCTGCGCCCTCTGGCCGGCTGCAATCCCGTTTGCCACTATTATGTTTGTGCCCTGCGCGTCAATGGAGCGCAGCATGGAATTTGAGAGTGATTTTGCAGCCATGAACACGTGAGAAATATCTTCATCGGGGATCTGCGGCATTATGGAATAATGCTCCTTTGTCATCAGAAGAACATGGCCCGGGTTTGCGGGGTTTATGTCAAGAATTGCAAGGACTTTTTCATCCTCGTAGATTTTCTTGGACTGGACCTTGCCGGCTATTATCTGGCAGAAAATGCACTGCTTTTTCTGGAACTCCTTCAATTCCTCAGGACTCATCTGCTTTATCTTTTCCTGCAAAGCCTTCAGTTGCTCGGGGCTTATGTTTTGCTCGGCCATGTTGCATGCCTAATAATATTTTTTTATAAATGTTGTCATTCCTGCTCCTGGCAAAAAAAGTTCCCGATGCAGCACTTGCCATTCCTGCACTGGTTCCTCGCAAGGTTGTCCCTGCAGTCAAAATGAAACTGGCCTTTCTTGCCGCAGCTGTCAAAGTAATACATCCTGTCGCCGTCCTCGCACCTTTTTTCAGCATTCTGGATGCATGGCTTTCCGCATTCCCCATTGGTGCATACCTCTCCTGACGGGCATGACTGCACAAATTCCTCCTGATTCCCGCAGCTGTCAAGCCAAAACACAACATCGCCAACACAGCCTTTTTTCGCATGGCTTTTGCAGAATTGCGAGACTTCCACCTTAAAAGCAGCCCTGTCCGTGAACTCAAGGTCATCAATTTGAATGGTTATTGTTGAAGTCCCGTCCCTGTTCTGCCTTACTTCACAGTCAAGATGCTTCTCACTGCTTATGCTGCAGTCCACAAGTGCCTTGTTTGTCTGGTCTATTATGGTGTAAACAAGGCTTGACGGGTTTGTTTCCCTGTCCTGGGCATATTTCCAGAGATTGCTTATTACATTTTTTTTCAGGCCGATGCCGGAAACTGAAGCGTCCGGAATGCCGCCTATGGTTGGAGCTGTATTCGGGCCTTTTGTTTCCTCTTCAGGCTTTTCTCCGGCAGCAAACTGCGCAACTCCCAGCCCCTGTATGGCCTTCTTGCATTCGTCATCAAGCTCCGCGCTTAATTTGTATGACACTCTCTGCTCTCCCTCCAGGCTTTCAAAGCTCCACATTATCAACGGGTCGGACTTTATCTCGACATTGCCTTCTATATTTTCTGCAAGGAATTTGTCCAGGTCATCAATGCAGTTCTTCGGTATGAACTCGTAAAACCTGAAGTCTTTAATTTGGCTGCCTTTTTTCGGCCTTATTATTATCTGCACGCTTGTTATGCCGTCGCAGAATGTAAACTTCCTGAACATCTCGACATTCTGCCTTGTTATTTTTATATTGGCTGATTCCCTGTCAAAATCTGAAGGGCAGTTGCTGCATCCGAACTCTATCGCTTCATTTATTATCTTTTTTGACTCTTCCTCGCTGATGTTTATTGGCATCAAAGTGCATTCAGGCTGCTCGCATGAAGCTGCAATTTTTGCGTACTTGCCGGCTCCCTCTATAAAAAATGATATCTTGTCAAATTTAGGGCTGAAGCATATGTGATAAGGATAAATCATCTCAAGGCTGCCTGCATTGAATGAGCGCTTCACATTTCCTTCCTTGACCACAAATACATTATCCCCTCCGCCTGTCCTTAGGCTGTCCATAATTATTGGAACGTCCTTGAAATTTTCGGGCTGGATTCCCTTGCTGAGGTCAAAAAAATATATCCGGTCGGCTTTGCACGGGACATCGTATGTCTGCAGCTCTCTAGTCCCGTACCTAAGGCTTTTGTCAAGGTTCCTCAGCTCTATCTCAAATTTTGCGATTTCAGTATTGCAGGCTCTCTCCTTAACCACACTTACCATCTTGTAGCCAAGGATCAGGATAAAAACAGAAACAACCCCGACCAGGCCGTACTTGAACACTTCTCCAATAAGCTGGGCTTTTTTAGGCCTGAAGATGCTTTTTTCAAGCCTTCTCGCCTTCCTCATTCCAGATACTATTTTTTCATCAATCGGCTCAGACCACTTTCTCCTGTGGTACTCCATCACTATCTCATACAAAAACATGAGGTAGCCCCCTATGTAAAAAACTGCAGACAAGGCAAGAAGTACGCCGAGCACCGCGGCTATAATGAAATGAGGCGTGAACAAAGTCAGCATTATATTGCCGTAGAAATAAAGCAGCATGCTGCTGAAAAAATAATAAAGGTAAACTGCGTAAAAAGCCAGCCCCCCTATTATGGAAAATGCGTACAGCTCCCTCCTCGTTTTGGGATTCGAGCTTAGGATGTAGACAGCAAAGCCGAATATTATTGAAATCAGCGACACAGCAATTATTATGGAAGGCTTATCAGGAAAAAATCTCTCAAGGACCGAGCTTGTTTCCATCAGCGATATCGAAGCTATGTCAACACCGGCTATTGAAGAGCCGCCAAGAGGCCCGATTATATAGCCCGGGAGCATCATGTAGGCTGCAACAGAGGAATAGATAAAGAACAGGAACGGCCTTCTTAAATGCAGCCCTTTTTTTGAGAACATTGATGCCCAGACAAAAACAGGCATGAGCAGAAAGATGGCAAGCGATGCGGCATTGAGCAGGTAATCGATAAGCAGCGGAATTGCCGCATGAGGCGGAATGCCGGCAGCGTCACTCAAAAACAGGCTCAAGAAAGGGGTGTGGCCTTCAGTTAAAAACTCAAGGTAAAAATTTTCCCTGAGAAACACGAAAGAATATGCGAATACGCCCAGGTCTGAGAGCGCATGCAGGATAAGCAGCCCGGATATGGCCAACGGCAGGGTTTTTTTATAATGAAACAGGGATACAAACTTCTTGTACAGGCCGGAGCTGAAGCCGCCGATTTTGTATATGAAATTTTTTTTATCAAATTTTTGATAGTGCTTTGATATGCCATATATGTAGAAAACAGCTCCAACTGCTATTACCGGGTCGTCTATGACGAACTCAAGCCATTCAAGTATCATGCTATAGACGAAATGATAAAATCCAACAAGCAAAATGAAAATTGAAATGAACTTGAGCAGCCTGCTCCTGAATTTGCTGCCGAAGATTGCATAGAGGAAGCTTGGATGGGATATCTCTGCCTTATAAGCCAGGTAAATGCTGATGATGAAAATTCCGGCAATCCCGGTATAGAAAGTTGAAATGTTTGCAGCCAGAAGGTTGTCGCGCAGAAACACGTAAATGTAGTCAACAAAAGATATGAACTTGAATTTAAAGGCATTCAATTCCGTATAGCTTATTATGTCCTTGAAGAACAGCGAAAAGTATGAAATGATTATCACAAAGTTTGCGAGCCTTGACGTCCTGCCGAACAGAATCGACGTTATGTTCAATTTATAAAACAGGTAAGAGAACAAAATGAAGCTCACGGTGTGGTCAATCCAGTCCAGGTCTGCAGAGACGGTCCCGAAGTAGCCGACAAGGCCTATCACCATCAAGGCCCCTACAAGAAACTCAACTACCCCAAACTCCAGCTTCCTAAGCACCTCCTTTGCCCCTGCCATCATCCAATTTTACCTTTGATACTTCTTATTTAAATATTGCTGTTATTCAATAAATATAAAAACAAAAAAGAAAAGCGGAATTATATGGCAAGGCTTGTTTTGGACCTGGCAAAAAGCATAGACGAGAATGCAGCGGCTTACTTCGAGAAGGCGAAGAAAATAAAGAAGAAGGCGGAAGGGGCTGAAAAGGCGCTGAGCGAAAACCTCGGGAAGCTCAAGCTTCTGGAGCTGAAGAAGGAGAAAATAAGCCTTGAAAAGGCAAAGCAGGACAAGCTGAAGGAAAGGAAAACCGAATGGTATGAAAAATTCAGGTGGTTTATCAGCTCTGAAGGATTTCTAGTCATTGGCGGGAGGGATGCAACTTCCAATGAGATTGTAGTGAAAAAACACACCGAAGCAAATGACCTGGTTTTCCACACGGACATGGCAGGCTCGCCTTTTTTTGTTGTGAAAAGCGAAGGAAAGGAAATCGGGGAAAAGACAAAGGAAGAAACTGCTGATGCGACTGTCACTTTCAGCAGGGCATGGAAGCTCGGGCTCCATACTTCCTCTGTGTTTTATGTTTCACCCGAACAGGTGAGCAAGAAGACAAAGGCCGGGGAGTACATGGGCAAAGGGGCTTTCATGATTTACGGCAAGACAAACTACATAGGCAATAAGCTGAACCTGGCTGTTGGGATGACAAAGCAGCAGCAAATAATGTCAGGCCCGCTTGATGCCGTCAAAGCTAACTGCGAAAAATTCGTTGTTTTGGAGCAGGGCAATGAGAAATCAAGCTCAGTTGCCAAATACATCCAGCACAAGATAGGGGGCTCCATAGATGAGATAATAAGGGCATTGCCGTCAGGTGAGTTTAGGGTAAAGAAATAACACTAAGAATTTGAAATCACATTAACAAAAGCTCATTAACTAAAAATCAATAAAAATAAGGAAAAAATATAAACTAAAAATGTTCATTCCAATACAGCCCGAAATCCCAAAGTTCCAGTGCAATGCATGCGGAAGCTGCTGCAGCCATATAAGGGGAATAATCCCGAAAGAAGACCAAGAGTTTATCAGGGAATTTGCATTCGGCAAGATGCCAGTCGTGCAGCTTGTTCCTGTTGAAAGAATGACATTTCCATTGTGGGACTGGGAAGCGAAGAGATTCATGGAATGGCAGAAAGAAGCAAATGTGAATGCAAACATAAAGCCATTGAGGGTTATTTTTGACTTGAAATCAAACAAGGCAATTGTTTTGACATATTTCATGGATGGTGAAACTGATGCATGCCCATTTTTGAAGGAAAATAAATGCTCAATATACCACACAAAAAGGGCTTATGTCTGCAGGCTGTTTCCGTTCAACATGGGGCCGTTCATCGGCAATGACGGGATGAACCAGAAAGAAAGCCTGTTTGGGGAATGCTGGGCAATGGAAAAAATTCTTCCGCAGCTGCCGGATAACTTCGAAAAAATGGTGGGGTTTTTGAGCGAGGCATTTCCTGACGGGTCTTTCATCAATGCTGTCCAAAACGACATCATAATTGAATGGGCCAACAGCACAATCATTGAGCTGGCAAGGAAAAAGATTATAAAGCCTGCGGTTAATTATCCCTATGAATTTCTGCTGAAGAGGGTATCAAATGCGGAAAAAATCGATTTTACTGACTTTTTGGTTGAGAGCAGCTACCTGAGCCGGGAGGAAAAGGAAATCTTAATAAAAAAGTTTGACGGCAATGCAGACGCAAAAGAAAAAATTGAGAATTTTTTGAGTTCACGATGATTTCATCAGGGGAAATAAGGATTTTGGAGGCCAAGAGCGGCATACCAAGAGGAAACCTCATGGAGAATGCCGGAAAGGCTGTTTATAATGCGCTTAAAGAAAAGCTTGACATAAGGGACAAGAACATTCTAGTGGTATGCTACCACGGCAACAACGGGGGAGATGGCTTTGTTGCTGCAAGACACCTTTGCGATGAGGCGGAAACTGATGTCCTGTTCATAGGGGACGAAGCAAAGCTGAAGAAGGAAGCGCTTGCAAACTTCAAGAGAATAGAGCACAACGAGAAGGTGCAGTTTCTTGTTGGCGACGATGTCGACTTCAATGCGTATGATATCATCATTGATGCAATCCTCGGCATCGGAATCCACGGAAGGCTGAACAGGGAAATTTCCGCCATAATTGACGACATCAACAATTCAAAAGCATTCAGGGTTTCAGTTGACATCCCGACAGGGATTGACCCTGACACAGGGGATGTTGTGGACAAGTTCGTGAATGCGGACTTGATTGTGACGTTCCATGAAATGAAGAAAGGGCTTGAGAAAATGCAGGAGAAGACTGTTGTCGTTGATATTGGATTGCCTAAATAACCATGCGATTCATCACCAAATCACAAGTCAGATTGGCAAAAAGAGAAAGCGGGAGCCATAAAGGCCAAAATGGCTATGTTCTTGCCGTTGGAGGCTCTGAAGAATATTCCGGCGCAATTACACTTGCAGGATTGGCTGCCTTGAGAAGCGGATGCGATCTGGTGAAAATAATAGCGCCTAAAAAGGTTGCATGGGCCATAAATGCCTATTCTCCTGATTTGGTTACGATGAAGCTGAAGGATTCTAATTTTAAATTAAAACATTTTAGTATTGTTAAAAAATCAATGGATAGGTTTGATGTTCTTTTGATTGGAAACGGCATCGGCATGGATAATGAAACCAAAAAATTCTGCAAAAAAACAATAAAAGAAATTAAAAAATCCAAAGTCATAGATGCTGATGCAATAAAATCCATTTCAATGTATGATGCTGAAAATTCAATAATAACCCCTCATTCAAAAGAGCTTGAATATTTTTTAATTAACTCAAAGATTAAAAAGCCCATTATCGAAAAAATCAATAATGAGAAAAACATCGGGAAAAAATCACAATCAATAAAAAAAACAGCGCAAAAATTCCTCGGCAAAAACAATATCATCCTTCTTAAAGGGAAAGTTGATGCAATAATATCAAAAAACAGAATTTTGCTTGTAAAAGGCGGCAATGCAGGCATGACAAAAGGCGGCACAGGTGATGTGCTGGCAGGATTGTGCGCCGGGTTTTTAGCGCAATCAAAAGAATCGCTTCAAAGCGCAATAAATGCCTCATACTACAACAAAAAAATCGGAGATATCTTGCTGAAAAAGAAAAAAGGATTTAGTTATCTTGCTTCTGACATGGTAAATGAGATTAAAAGAATAAAAGACTATTCCTGAATATACTCAACGCCCAAAGCAAGGCACAATTCAGCCTTCTTCAGCTCCTTTCCAAGGTAAGCTGCATGGTCAAGCACCCTGAACCAGTTCTTCCTGTGCTCGTCGCTGAACTTGAACATTGCGACATAAATGTCATTGGCCCTTTTGCCCCTGAATTCCTTGAGGACCGTGTGTTGGTAGTCGCATACTGCAACTCCAATTTCATGGGTGTCCCAGTAAATCCTGATCAGGGTATAACAGCCGTCATCGTTCCGGTGATCCTTGTAGTCATCATACGGCTTTGTCCTTATGACTTCAAAGTCATCAGCCACCTTCTTGTCCTTCACCCACGCGGGCCTGTCCATTGCCATTTTTTTATTTTTTAAATTCTAACTTTGTTTTTAATCCGTCCTTCGGACAAAATTTACTGCTCGGAGGCATCCGACCTCCTCGCCTATTATTGTAAATTGAATCTAACTTTTCTTTAAAAAGTTTTGTTTTCCGTATTCGGCACAAAAACCCATTCATTTAGCCAGTCCTTTTTTATGGTTCCCCTGTCCATGTTGAACAATGGCAGGTAATTATGGTGCACCCTGAACGGAAAAGTGACTTTTGCCGTTATGATCTCATTTATGCAGTCCCTGCCGTGCCTTTTTTTTATTTCCGGGATTATGGCGCCGTTGAATATCTCGATAAGCTCGTCCTCGCTGCCGGCTTCTAAAATCAATATAATTGCAAAGTGCCCGTCTTTTTCGCCCAGAAAGCTTTCCGCGTGATGCCTTGGGTTGACTTTCCTGAAATTCTCGCTTTTCTTTATCTCGTCAAGGTATTTCTGCCTTGTGATGCCTTCCTTGAACTTAACGATGTAAAGCTGCCTTGCATTGTGCTGTCCCCTTTCATAGCTCTCATAGGAAACATTGGAGTAATAGTGTATATAGCCTTCCTCCTCAAGGAGCTTTCTTTTCCTGTTGACAGTTGTTACAGGAATCATTGTATTCTTGGCTATCTGGTTGTCGGAAATTCTGGGATTCCGGACAAGCTCCCTCAGTATTTTTTCCTCCTGCTTGTCAAACTTTCTCATTTTCATATATAATTCAGCATAATTTCGTTATACGCAACCATTACATTTGGTAATTTATTCCGTTTTTTAAGCTTTGTGGTATGAATATGCTAAATTCCTGAAAAAAGCTTTAAAAATGAAAAAGGATTACTGGGAAGTATGGCGATAGCAGAACCAAGAACTATTGATGATGTTGCTAGGGGCATACCCACACTTAGCCCTAGGGAATTGGGTATTGTACTGACAGGGCATAACTCTGTAGAAGCTATGAGCGGAAAAGGAAAAGCGCCATCTGTAGGAATTTATGAAGTCAGCGGAAAACTTTACCTGATAAATAGGGTGAATGGGGATATTAATGTTTATGGCATTGGGCATGTTGAAAATTCATCAATACCAAAATTAACTTTAGTTTCTTATCCAGTAGAACGGGAAAAAGCTTTGAAAGCATACCTAAGGCATGAAGCTGGCTTAATTTAAAAAAATTATCGCAAAATGGCATTCTTGTCTGAAGACGGGGGAATTGGATCGAATACCGATACACTAGATGTTAAGGTTAGAGGCCAGACAACATCAGTGTCTGCAGCAGACTTGGCGCATTATCTTCAGCAAACATCGCCTGAAGGAACACCCTTATACGGGAATATTGTTGTAAGGGATTTAAGCGAACCAGAAGTATTTTTGAAAAGAGTCGGAAGCTCTTATTATTTTGGGCAATTGATTGGGATTATACGCAGGCAAGCTGGCGATTTAGTTGCAAGAGTCAAGCCCTTTTCTGATGAAATAGGGGAGAACCTAAGGGCAGAATTAAGAAGAATATCCCATGCACATCCATTTTTTCCTTACCTCCCAATGGATTCCATTAAAGTATGAATCTTTCATCTATTTTCTGAACTAAAATCCAAAACCGCAACCTTTATATACTATTATTAAAGATATTTCTGGAATTATGTTTTAAAATATAAAAAAAGCTATGAAAAATAATATTTGAAATACTATTATGGTAAAAATACAGAAATTGCCGTCAGGGCAATTGGTAATCACTATCCCGAAGCTTCTTGCAGAGTATGAAGGGCTGAAGAAAGGAATGGAGATGGAATTCAAGAAGCACAAGGGCGGGTTTATACTTGAAATAAAGAAAAAAGGTGGTTGAACTGAAAATAGACGATATAGCAGCACTGCTAGGGAAAAGAAGGAGCGAAGTCGAGGAAATGCTGAAGAGAAGCGATGTGATAGATCTTAACCTGAGCGAGAGGAAGCCTAGGCAAAGGGACGAAGATGACGACCTGAGGATTTACGAATAGGCATAGCACATTCAGGCATGGAAGCAGCATCGCCGCTTCGGAGTATTATGGGCTTAAGCCATAAACCAAAACTTTAAAAAGAATATTTCAAACAAAAATCAAAAAGAGGACAAAATGCCGACAGACGCAGAGCTTGCAAAATATGGCTTTGAGAACGAAACAAGCGAGGAGTACAGGCAGTCGTTCATAAAGACAGGCTACCCCCAGCCTGCAAGGAGGTACAGGCTGCACTATGAAGGCTACAACATTTCCATAGAAGAGCCTTATTTCTGGATGCTTCACTACCTGAGATATTTTGGGGGATTTCCAAGGATTGACAAGATAACTGATGTTTTTGCAGCTGCGGAAAATTCAGCTTTTTTTGGAGCGTCGCAGCAGAGGATAGGGCTGCAGCAGGACAAAGTTTCCCAATTTCTTGCCACGATAGGGAAGATGGTGAGGGAACTGTTCCAGCTTGTCAGGGAAATGAGAGTTCTGGACGAGAGACTGGGCTATTATGCGGACTCGTACACAAACAGCCCCAGCGCTGAAAGCGCTGAAATAACATTGAAAGGGATATGGGTTGATTTGGTTGAGCAGGGAGCTAAAAACCCGGCGTCAGTCTACGGAATGGCAAGGGAAGTGCAATTCACAACCCTGCCGGACCTGTTTTTCAGCACGCATCCCCAGAAGCAGGAGGATGTTGACATTTCAGTTGAAAGGGAAAGGGGGCAGTTCAACAGGAAAGTAAGGGAAGTGCTGAAAAGAAAGCTCAGGGCATTTTTGGCATGGAAGGAGCACACTTATCAGGAGCTGAAAAACAGGAGGGTATTCACATTAAAATACCTCAGGCAGCATTTTGAAATCATAAGGATGTATGTGACATGGGTAAAGCCATATCTAAAAAACATACAAAGGCTGCAGCTTGACCAGAGCAAAACAGAAACTCCTGACCTGATAATTGCATTTGAAGGCTCGATGATTGAGGTTGAGATCCTCGCAGTCAAGCCTGCATCGGGAGGAATGAACCAATGCATACTGATGCATTACTTTTTCAGGACAAGGCCTGAAATGAGTTATTCCCAGGAATATCAGAGGGGGCCGCTGCACCTCGGCAGGGTTGAAATCGACTTCCGCGCTTACGGATGGACTGACAAGGAGATTGAAAATTACAAGAGAATGAGGGACCAGGAAGATTTCCAGCTGCTTGGGGTAATTGACGGCTCTGTAAAGTCGGCAATGGAATCCCTGGGAGACGAGCTGATGCGCTATCTCAAAGAGGCCGGTGAGGAATTCGAGGAGAAAAAAGAAATGCCAAAAGCGCATCCAAAAAGGCCAGGCATTTTCATGTCAGTCTTTGACGGGTTTGCCGAGCTTCTTGGCTCATTCAGGGTTAAAAAGGAAATCAAGGAGTCAAGAAAAAAGCCGAAACAGACAGACCTGATGAAGGAAGCGATTGCAAGGAGCAAGGCAGAGGACGCTGTCAAGAAAGTCATGTGGAACACTTACCATCATTTCAAGAAGCAGCATGACATGCTAAACTGGTGAATATTGTATTATTTTTATAATTTGTTAATTGAATACAGATATATGTGCCATACCCACACTTATAAGGAAATTAGTTCTTTCAGGATATAAGCTAATGATTTTATGGAATTCTTGTCGGCTGTAAGCTTCCCAGTAAGGTTTTATATCTTCGTACAAAATAGTAGGTGCACCATTTTTTATAACTCTGCAGACATCATCAAGAGATCTTCTCATCATTTTAGCTGTGCCTAATAAGGCTAACAAAAGTTCAATTGGTCCGTCGGGTGCATTAGGAAACATCTGAAAATGAAATTGTACCATTGCTCTTTCAATTTCGTCATCACTAACCCCAGCACTCTTTTTAATAAATCTCCTAACTTCGGCATCATCAATATCGGGCATTGCCTCGTGGTAAGGTATACTAAATAATTTGGCTAATTCCTGAAAATAGAAATGAGGAGGAAATTCCTTTGGATCTTTGATTTGTTTAGAAACACCCTCTCTGAGTATTATCCAATCGTTGGGATTTAATTTTGGCACTATGCTTTGATGTACGTACTCTACGGGCTTTTTTGAAGCGTGAGTCTCTCCAACAACATACAATGTCCTGTCTCGTAAAAAACGTTTATCCTCAAATATTTCCGCATCAACCATTCCTCTTGTAACAGGGTCCTGTTCTGTTCTTTCTTTAAAATCTTCAAATGCTTCCATCACAATTGAATACAATTCGTGCTCGTCTTTGAATTCCATAAAACGAAGTTACCCCAATAGCCTTAAAAATCTTTGTTTTTTCACTACTTTAAAATTAATATATTAAAACCACTAACTATTTATATCACCGTTTCATAGAATAACTAAAAGATAATGATTAAAATTATAAGCGAGCCGTCGGATGCGGCGAGCACAAAAATCTGCCGAAGGCGGAATCAAATTGAATACAAAAAGGTGATATTATGAAATTCGGCTCAGGCTATTATTCCCACCATCCTGTGGTGGACTATTTCAATTCAATGGACCCTGAAAGCTACGGGGAAAAGCCGGCATATGGGGCAGACCTTGGGATAAAAGACATCGGAATGAGCGTTCCCATGGGGATTTCCGCTGCAAATGTCGCAGGCATTTACTCCAAGATAAGGATGGGGGCAGGCAACATAGAAATACAGTTCCCGGGATACAGGATGGGCTCAAGAAATGCGCAAACTCCCGAAATGCTTGGAGAAGACCAGAGGCAGGCAATAAGGGAGCTGTCCATGGCAAATGAAGTCAAATTCACAACACATGCCTCTTTCCAATTGATGGGGATGATGGGCAGGGATGAAAGGGGTAATTTTTCAATCTATAATGCAACCCAGGATTTGTTCGAGCTGAAAAGGGCAATTGATTTCCAGGCTGACATGGGCGGAGGCTCGGTTGTCATGCATTCAGGGGAATTTGAAAGGCCGATGACTGACATGTACCTCGACGACGAAAGCGGAAGAATCAATCTTGCAAGGGACCCAAGCGGAAGGCTTCTGTTCAAGCAGGCCCATACGCAGGAAGTTGATGCAAGATTTGAGCTTCTTGACGACAGGACGCATGCAAAGATAGAGACTGTGCAGAAAGACAGGCTTGTTGCACATCCTACTTGGAATACAGCTGAAAAAGATTATTGGGGAGCTGATCAAAAAGGAAATAGTGTTTTTATAAAACAAGGAGACTATATTGATTATCAAAAAAAACTCATTAATGACCCCTATGACCCGCTAAAAGGGCGCGTTCCAAAGTTCAACGAAAAAACACAGCTCTTTGAGTCAAAATTAAAGACATTTGAGGATTTCAGAAAAGAAGCAGAAGACTACAACAGGTTTCAGGAGAAAAAATTAGGAAGGAAGCTGAATTATTATGAAAAGATGTATCCTGAAGAAGCTTATGTTAAAGCTACTTTGGATTCACAGGAAAGCATAGCAAGAGGATGGCAGCTTCAGTTTTCTGCCACAGCTGACACTCAGATAAAGGCGCTGCAAAAACTCAGGGAGGCAAAAAAATTTTATGAAGACCTGCAGGCATCAACACCGCCGGAAGAGCAATGGAAACTGCTGAGGCAGGATGATGAGCTTTACAGGGCCACGCACGGCTTTGTTGCGCCTGAAATGAAGACTCCGCTGGATCTGATTAAAAAGGCCGAGTTTGATGTTGAAAGGTCCCTTGAATATTACAGGACAACTGCTGCAGGACAGGGGCAGCAGGCAGAAGACACATATGAAACAAAGAAACACATAATCACTCCAATAAAAAGGCTGGAGAAGCATGGCGTGAGGATGTATGCAGAGGCAGGAGTGCATGCACTAAGAAAAACTCGCGACCCAAACAATCCTGTGACTGTCGCAATCGAGCACATTTTTCCTGAAAGATTTGGCGGCCATCTTGAAGAGTTGAAGTGGATAATAAAGAAATCAAGGGAGAGAATGGTTGATTTGCTGACGAAGCCGGAGATTGAATATGGTACAAGTTTAGCTCCAGAAGGGGCTACGCATGATACTAGACAGCCAAACCCTTATTACATGGGTGTAAGCAAGGAAGAAGCCGAGAAACTGGCTGAGAAGCACATAAAGGCAACACTTGACACAGGCCACATCAACCTTTGGAGAAAATACTGGCAGGATGATCCAAGAAAAACAAGGGAGCAGAATGAGTCTGCATTCAACAAATGGGTTCTTGACCAGGTTGAAAGCCTTGCAAGGGAAAAAATGGTCGGGAATGTGCACCTTGCAGACAACTATGGCTACCATGATGACCATCTTGGGCCCGGGCAGGGCAACAGCCCAATAAAAGAGATAATGGCAATAGTCAAGAAATATGGCTATTCAAAGGCCATCACTGTTGAGCCCGGTGCGGATGCCTCGACTGACTTGAGCGACTTCCATGGCCTGATGAAGACATGGAGATTTTTCGGAAGCCCGGTTTACGGCATGGGTTTCAGAGGGGCAGGAGTTCCGCAGACCTGGAGCGATGTGCAGTATTCCTTCTTCGGCCAGAACAAGCCCCCTTACTACATATTTGGGGGCTATGCGCCAAGCAATGACTGGACATTCTGGAGCGCAGTTCCTTTGGAATAAATGCAATTATCTTTTTATTATTTGTTTTTATTATTTTTTTATTGATTCTACAGTTATTGAGTCTTCGTTAATGTTAATCGTCATTGTGTTTTTTGTGAAAAAGTTTAAATACATTAATTTCTGTATTGAAAAATATGATTGACAAGAAAGAGTTCACGAAGCTCTCTCCCGGGGAAAGGATAAAAAGGCTCAAGCTTTTGGAAGAGGAGAAGAAAAAGGAAGTTGACGAAATAGGGCACTTGATAAGGGACTCAATGCGCGAGCTCAAGACTGACAAGCTGGCAGAGGAAGTTGCCCCGGAGCAAAAGGCTGTTGACATTTCAAGGCTTTTCGAGTCGAATGCAGGGCACAATCTTGAGTGGACTGCAAGAAAGGAAACAGCTTCATCGGGAAAAGGCAGTAAAGGCTATCAAACCTTTCTGCAAGTCCAGTATGACTACACAAAGCTGAAGAAATTCGAGTATGCGCTGTCTGTCGAAGGCACGCTTACACAGGAGCAGCTTGCATCGATTGGCCAGATAGGCGAAAGGATAAACAGGGCAGAAAGGTACATGACAGATTCGGAAAAGACTGCGAGCAAGCTTGATGCAAGCAGAATTGTCCTTTACAAGCTGAAGAAAGAGACTGGACTTGACTAGGATGTTGAAATTTTGAGCAGATACATGACCGTGTCAAGCCTCATCCAAAGCTTGAACTGCTCCCATTCTGCGGAATTCATGCCTGCCATCGGGACAAGGGATGACTTGTCTATAGGGGTCTTGGAATTGAAGTATCTTATGTATTTTGCCCCATTGTCCATCAGCTGCTTGTCTGCAAGGAAAAATCCCGAGTCATCAAGCTGCACATTTTTTTCTGCGACTACCTCTTCTTCATTTTGATAGGAACTACTTGCCCTGAATTTTCCAAGGTAGCTGAACAGTTTGCCATAGTCCACGTATGAAGCTTTAGGCGAAGCTCCGTAGCCTTTCGATGCAGACCCATATCCCCCGCTTGCAAACTCTGCGCCATCTTTAAGCATAGAGTAGGCTGTGCCGTTTTCTATGATTTTTTCTTTTCTTTCCCTTTTTGCCTTTTCAGCTGCATTTTTTATCAGTATGCCTACGATTGAAGAAATCGGAATCTCTGTTTTTTTTGAACCAGCTTTTGCAAGAGGCCTTTTTCCGGCTTTAAGCCTTGGCACCTTAACGGAAATTTTTTTAACCCTGACTTTGGAAAAATTTAACACCTTGTCTGCTAATGTATTTGACACCAAACCACCTGTTGGATATTATATCCAATATAGCATGTATTTATAGTTTTTGGTTAAGCTTATTAATAAGCTGGATTTTAGCTCGAAATAACATCAAATAAACATCAAATCTGCCTTCGGCCAATTTTGTGCTCGGTCTCGCTGTTTGCACACACGCTCGACCTCGCTTATTTATTCAATAATATTTTATTCAATGATATTTAAAATGAACGGCATTGCCTTCAGCCAGATAAAAAAAGAGTACGACGGCTTCTACAGGCAGCTCCTGCAGAAAGGAAGGCTTCCCATGTGGAGCACTTCAAAAGGCTTCTGGAATGCGTCTATAGCTGATGAAGTTTATGAGGCTTTCAAAAAAATCAGCCTTGGCAAGTTCAAAAATTTTCTCGACATCGGGAGCGGAGACGGAAAAATTGTCCTTATTGCCTCTTTGTTCTGCGATAATGCAGAGGGCGTGGAAATAGACAGATTTTTGCACAACAGGGCAGTCGAGGCAAGGAACAGGCTTAAAATTACCAATGCCGTTTTCCACAACAAGGACTTTTTCGGGCATGATTTCTCGAAGCATGACATACTATTCTCAGCCCCGGACGTTCCCATGGAAAGGGGCCTGGAAAACAAGCTGCTCAATGAAATGAAAGGAAATCTTCTGCATTACGGGAACCATTTCCATCCGAGATTTTTGAAGAAGGAATCAGGCTTCATGGTGAACGGGACGATGGTTTCTGTTTATGTGAAATAACCCAAAAACAAAAATTTAAAAATAGTAACTACTTCTTAGTAAATATGGCTGAAACTAAAGCGTTAGCTACTATAAATAAAAATGGAGGTTATTTAAGGCTATTGCAAGGCATTAGAAATTATTTCTTGGCTTCCAACTCTAAAGAGCAGTTAAATTACAGATTACGCATTTTTTATAAACTTTTGTCACCTCTTTTCTTAAGAAATGGGCCTAGAAGAAAGCAGGATTTTGATGTAATTGAAAGACTGGAATTTTTTTATCAAAATACCGAAACAGGCGATAGAGTTGTCGACGTTGGATGTTTTGATGGATACTTCTCTCAAAAATTGACTCAAAAAGGCTGCAGGGTAGTTGGAGTAGACTCTTTGGATTTAGTTGTTCAAAAAACAATTTTTGACGACCAGGAAACAAGGTATGTTGCAGCGTTTGGAGAGGAAATCCCTTTTGGAGATAGCAAATTTGATGTAGGGATATATTCTCATGTTTTAGAGCATGTATTTGACCCGGAATTGGTTTTAATTGAGGCAAGAAGAATAATCAAACCTGGCGGCAAGATTATAGTTGTGGTCCCATTTGGTATGGGAGTTGATGCAAATCATTTGAGGGAATATGATAGGGATGGTTTAGTTGGAATGGTGTCAAAATTTTTTCCGGAGGTAACTTACTTTAGTAGCATTGGGGATGGTCATGGCTGCATAGGCATTAAACCTAAATAATCATTTAAAAACCATGATCCCGTACTGGGGGCCCTCTATATTGACATCACTCACTACAAAGCTGTTCTTGCCGATAATTTTCAATTCCCTGTTTGATGCGAGCAGGAAATACAATTTGCTTTTTGATGTGGTAAGCAGATCGCTGTAAACGATTACGTCGCTGATTTTTTCGTGTTTTCTCAGGAGAAAAACCCCCTCTTCTGCCGTGTAAATGACTGTGCTTTGCAGTATGCCTGCAAACATCGCAGCAAGCTGTTCGGAATGCCTTTGGATTATCTTAAGGTTGTTTTTTGCGGTTTCGATAGAGGGGCTGCATTGGAAGCTGTGGGGAAAATGGCTCAAAATGGAAACATCAAAATGCCTTGCCGCAACATTTGTGTAGAACGGGAATTCATATCCTTCAGAGTTTTCAAGCGCCTTCAGCGTCAAGTCAGTATTCTCCTCATTGAAATTCTGCGCGAAAAACTCGCAGCAGCATTTTGGATATCCGAGCAATAGCCCAAGCTCCACGTGATTGCCCCTTTCCTCCATTAGCCTGGCTTTTTCCGCAGTCTCCATGCTTTTTGACAAATAAACAAAAAAATAGCCTTTTCTTTCGTCATTTTTCGGGATTTTTACCGACCTGTCGGAATAAAACTCGCTCTGTGCAGTTTGCTTTAGAACTTTGAAGCCTGAGACAGCAACATTAATTTCTTTTGATTTTAAAAATTCGAGAGCCTTTGCAAGCCCGTCTTCCGAAACAAGTATCCTGGAGCATGGCTTTGCATTCTCCATTACATACAAAACTTCGAGAGATTTTATTATGGAATGGAAAACCTGCTGGAGCTGCTGAATCATAAAAATAAAAAAATACTGGTTTTTATAAGTTTATGTTTTAATCTTGCTATTAGTGAAATTTTAATTCAACACGAGCCGGATGTTGAGGGTTTCTCAAGCTATATTCTCCTGGATTTAATGGCCTCTGAAAAGGCGACTTTCCATACCTTACCATGAATATGCTTTCCTCAATTTCATGTAAAGCAGCAGGGTCATAATCCTCGGTCTTTTGCGCCCTATCAGGATTACCCTTATAAAGATTATTCCTTATCCTTTCAAATACCCTTGCCAATGGCTCAAGCAAAGACTTAAAATAAGCGTGCGCCGCTTGCCTAATTTGTCTTGCACGCATATATTCTCCTTGAACATAATTATCGTATCGGTAACTTTCTCGGGATTGCCCTATAGTATTTTCAACCGCATCATCTATAGTTGTAGGTTTTTGTGACTTATTTTGATGCTCCTCTCTTCTAAGTTCTGCTGGCTTCACCCCTGAAAGCCTTGCCTCATCATAGAGCTGGTCTGGAACATCGGCTCTTGGATTTGATTTCTTGCTCCACCATTTCTGTAACTCCGAACTGCCTAAAACACCTTTGCTGGCAAGATAATCCAGCCAATTTTCATATGTAACGGTGGCTAGAAGGCTTGGAGTTTTTGACGGCCTGTTATCAAGTGGATCCCTTTGAGTAGAATTGACCAAACGAGAAACCACTCCTTGATTTATCCCCATTCCGGAATCTGCCGGCCGGCTTGCATATGATGTAGGAGCTATCATGTATTTGCCCATATCCTGCAATTAACAATAATGATATTTAAACCTTTTTGTCACTATCTTAAAACAGCAACAAAACCTTTTATATTGCCAGCAATAATTTTATAAAGGAACAGATTAAAGACTACAAAAAAAGAGGCTTAAATGAAATTTGATATTCCCAAGAAAGAGCATCCCAACCTTGAGAGATATTACAAGGAGGATGTCGACACTGCGTACAGGTTTGCGAATGAAATATACAAGGAGCTTGGCAGCCTGATAAGGGGGGTTATAATATTCGGCTCCACTGCAAGAAGGACCAAAGGGCCCGGCGGCGATATAGACATTCTTGTCATAATCGATGATTTAACAATGAGCATGTCGCCGGAAGTTGTCGAGGCATACAGGCTTATTGTGCAGAAATCAATTGTCAGCATCTCAACCAAGCTGCATATAACAACGATGCGCTTCACTGCATTCTGGGAATACATGAGAAACGGCGACCCTATTGCCATAAACCTATTAAGGGACGGAGTTGCGCTGATTGACTCAGGCTTTTTTGACCCGATGCAGGCGCTTCTTAAGAGGGGGAAGATAAGGCCTACGCAGGAAAGCATCTGGACATATTATACAAGGGCGCCAAATACCCTGCACAACTCAAAATGGCATTTATTGCAGGGAGTTATCGACCTGTACTGGGCAGTGATTGACGCGGCCCATGCCGCATTGATGAAAATAGGCGAGATTCCGCCAACACCCGAGCATGTTGCTGACCTGATGGAGCAGAAGCTTGTGAAGGCAAAGCTGCTTGAGCACAAGTATGTAACAATAATGAGGAATTTCTACAGGCTTATGAAGATGGTCACCCACCGCGAGATTGTCGAGATAAAAGGCGAGGAATTTGACCGGTATTACAAGGTGGCGGAAGATTTTGTCCAGAGAATGAGAAAACTGATTGAGCACAGCAAGTAATCATAATTCCTGCCTTTTAATTCCTGCTGCAAGTGAAACAATTATCACAATTACGAGCAGCACAATTATTATTATCGCCAGGAAGAAAATCAGGCCCCTCCAGTTGATATTTCTAAAAAGCCCGGAAAGAAATTCCGTATCAGTGTCTGGACCCCTTATGACGAACTGCTGCATTGATGATACACTATCTGGAGCAGTGCAATTCAGTACAGTTAAGCTTGAAGCGCGCGTGTCTTTTACTTTGCCGTCGCTGGAGTAGAGATTTGCAGTTAAAGTATGCAGTCCGGGCTCAAGCCTGTTGCCTATATCTGGCCTGATAAGCCTTGTGACAGCATTGCTGCTTTCCGATTGTATGGGGAAATTATCCCGGGCAATACTGACTCCATTATCAACACTTACATCAACTGCAGCATTGCTTTCGTCCTCGCTTCCAATGTTCATCACTCTTGCATTTGCAGTCATATCCGTGCTGCAATCAACAATTCCCGGGCTAAATCCAAAGCTCAAAAACCTCAGGTCATGCTTTTCTTTTTGGACTTCAAGCTCCACATCAGCCTGATCGCTATGCTCGTCTCCGTTTTCATCCTCGCCTTGGGCCTCTATCGCTATATTATAGTCGCCTTCATCTATGCCCAGCGGAAGCTTGAATTTTAAAGTGGCTGTCTTGTCTGACTGGGGCCTTAAGTCGAATGAATTTGACTCATCTTCAATGTCCGTTCCACCAATTCCTTCTATAGCTGCAATTACCGTGACATCTTCGATATCGACATTTTCGCTTGAAGTGAAATCATTTTTCACAGTTATCCTGAGCTCGACAGATGATTCAGGCTTTGCCTCTTTTCCAATCCTGTCATTGTCATCTATATTGCTGCTTGTCTTACCATCTATTTTTACATCGATGTCAGTTATGGTGAGCTTGTTTCCTGTTGATGAGGCTACTTGCGTGCTTGGAACGCAATTGTTCCCTGATGCAGTTTGTCCACTTGGGCATCCGCATTGCGAAGCCCTGTTGACAAGATTTCCGCTCTCGCATAACAACGGCCTTGCTGAAGAGCATTGGCCTGAAGCAGTTCCGTCAGAGCATGCTTGAGCCTGCACTATGCAATTATCACCGCTTGCTACCTGCCCGGGAGGGCATCCGCATGTCAGTGCCCTATTGATTAGGCTGCCTCCAAGACAAAACAAGGGTCTTGCCGAAGAACATTGATTGAATGGAGTATTGTCGCTGCAAGTTTGAGCCTGCTGGGTTATACAATTATCACCGTTTGCAATCTGGCTGGAAGGGCATCCACAAACTGATGCGCGACTTATTAAGACACCATTATTACAGAATAAAGGCCTTGTTGAAGAGCATTGGCTAAATGAAGTGCCGTCACTGCAAGTTTGCGATTGAGGAGTTTGCGGAGCCTGCTGACTTTGCTGTATGCAATCCTCGCCGCTTCTTACAAGATTCCCCGGACAGCCGCAGAAAGAAGCCCTTTTTACCAGTTTACCATTGTCGCAGAAAGAAGGTACATTGGCGCTGCAGAAGCCGTTTTTAGTGCCGTCTGTGCACCTCTCATCTTCCTGCCTCTCGCACACTATCAGGCACCCTGGGCTGCCATAATTGTTTCTTCCCTCAAATGCCTGGCAGCTGTTGATGGCCACAGGAACGCAGTTGTGGTTTCGCCCGTCGCCTGTGTCGGAGCAGCTTACCCTTCTATCATTGCCGTCACAGCTGATAACATTGCCGCTTGATGTCGGAAAAGAATTTTTAGTGTAGGTTGCGGCTGTTGCAATGCCGGACATAATGACTAGCAAAGCAGCAAAAACAAAGAGATACTTCAGGAGACTTTTCATGCAGCAACCCCTCACACATAATCATTAAATGAATATTTAAGGCTATATATGCAGTATATAGTCTTGGTTTTTAAATGTTATCACTATATCTTAGTAAAGAGAAAAATAGCAGTGAAAACGAAAAAGAGCGTAAAAGCCAGGGTGCTTAATGCCAGCAGCCTGATATTAGCATCGTCCGAAAATGCTATCTCTGTTTGCGGAATCTGCGTTTTTTCCGCAGTTGTCGCTGATTCCTGATTTTGCGGCAGTAGCAGCTGCTCAGCCTCTTTTTTTGCCCGGCAATCCCCTATACTAAGCTTTGCCGTCCTGGAATCGCTGAGCCTGCCGCTGTCAAAATGAATGCCTGCTGTTATCGTGTAATCTCCGCTTGGAGCAGACCCCTTTATCTCTAATTTTGCAGATTTTGAAATTTTATTGCCATCTGCTCCGGAGTTTAGAGATATATTTTGCACGGCAGAATCAATCCCCAGCTCCGCGCTTCCTATGCTGATGAACGCATTTTCCTCGTCTTCCTGGCCTGCATTCAGCACTTCATAATCAAGGCTTAAAACCCTGCTGCAGATTATTACCGGCGGCCTTAAGCCAAAGCTTAGAAACCTGATATCATGCTTTTCCTTCTCAAGCTCAAGCCCTATCTCAAAATGGTTCCGGTGCACAGTGCCGTTTTCATCCTCGCCTTCTGCTTCTATGAGAACATCAAAAGTGCCCTCATCAGCTTCGAGCGGAATCTTGAATTTCAGCGTTGCGGATTTTTCGCTGCCTGCCCTAATGCCAAACTCATTTGCTTCCTCTTCCAGGTCATCGTCATTATCAATCTCTTCTATCGTGGCTTTCAATCCTATGCCTTCAATCTTCAGGCCCTCATCTCCTGTAAAGTCGTTTCTAAGCCTTATCCTGAATTCGGCATCCGAGCCTGGAACTGCATTTCTCCCGATTTTCGTGCTGTTGGCTACGCTGCTACTTTTCCTGCCGTCAATTTCCACATCAACATCAATGATTTTCAGCATGCTTCCTGTTCCTGCGGTGATGTTAAATGACTGGTTTGCAGTTTCGACAAAATCAGTCACGCTTACATTGACATTGAAGACTCCGACAGATGACGGAGTGAAGGAAATCAGCCCTGTTGAAGAGTCAATTGAAATTCCGGCTGCGCTTGATGCAATGGAATATCTCAAAGTGTCATTGTCAGAATCGGATGCATCCGCATCATATGAATAAGGCTCATTCCGCACTGCAGTTACCCTAGGCAAAGAAACTATATTCGGAGCACTGTTGCCTGCGGCATCAACAGATATTGCAGCAAGCCTTGAATCTGCCGAGGAACCGTCCGTGACTGTGAAATTCAGGATGTTAATGCCTAAATCCGCGTTTGATGGCTTCCATGAGACTGTTGCCAAAGAATTGTTGATTTTTGATATTGCAAATCCGGAATGGTTTGCAGAGTATGTAACCAAATCATTGTCGAAATCCGATGCGCTTATGTTAAAGCTCAGGTTTATTCCTTTAGAAACTGACTTGTTTGGGATGTCCTGCATCACAGGGGCGACATTGAGGTTTGCAACAGATACGCTCCATCTTAATGAAACCTGGTTTGAGAATGAGTCCCTTATAGTTGAGTTTATCATGTGAGTTCCGTTGTCGCTCAAGCCAGGACTATATGAGAAATTTGCCGGAGCTGTGCTGCTTAAAATCCCATCTATGTACCATGAGAAATTCAAAACTGAATCGTCGGGATCGGATGCATTTATGCTGAATGAAATGGAAGAGCCTTCTGCCACAGCCTGCGCCAGGCCCGGCGGCGAAAAAGCAATGATTTTAGGGCTGTTATTCACAAAAATGTTCAGCAGCCTGTCAGAGCCTGATTTGCCATAGCTGTCGTTGAAAAATACCGTTATGTTGTAAATCTTATTGATGTTAAGGCTCGTATTCCAAAGGAAAATCCACAAGTCGCCATTTTTGCTCATTGAGAAATTTGTTCCGTTAAAAACCACCGATGTAAAATTAATGCTGGCCGTGTCGTCTGTTATATTCACTGTTATTGTTACAAGCCCGCTTATGTTTGTGCTGTTCCCTGATGGAGCAATCCACCTGTTTAACTGGGGGAACTGGTTGTCGTTTTTAAATCCCGGAGTTAATGTTGAAATGTTGAATGTTTTGGAGCTGCCGTCCGGGTACCTCCCTACAGAGATATTTTCTTGCGAGGAAGATTGCTTATACTCCAGGCTATCCACCATTTTTCCCGAGGAATTATACAATGCTACAGTTCCTCCGGTATTTGACAATTCAAAATCCGGGACTGATTCACCATATTCAATAATTTTTATCCCGCTCTGGTTTACCCTTGGAAAAGTTGAATTAAACAATGTAAAATTTTCAACCAAAACAATAAACCCGTTTGCAGGTATTATTGCATTTAATGTGAGGTTCTTGCTTGACGTTTCAGATATATTAAAACCGGTTAAGTTAACATCAAAGCTTTCATTATTGAACAATTCAACCCATTCAGAGTCCGGCTCTATGATTCCATTTGCAAGAATCTCGTTGATAAGGGCTGCTGAATAAGCATTTAAAGAAAGCATAGGCATGCATAACAGCAATACTGCGGCAAACACCCCTTTTTTTGCACCCATTCACCCGACTTCGGGAAAATTAGGAATTATGTATTTAAACTTTACCGCGGCTTGCTTCTCAAATAGCCGAAAACAGCAAGCACGGCAAGCGCCAGTATTGCAATTCCCCCTGCGAGCATGAATACCTCCACAGGGGTGCTGAGGCTTGTGCTTTCTGTTGATGTGGAAATGCCTGAGCTATCCTCACTTTCCGGCTGTACCACTGTCACAGTTTCCTGTTTTTTTCCGGTGCCTTGGCTTGGCTGCTGCTGCACTGAGCCTGCTGAACAGTCTTTGACCACCAAGTCGGCTGTTTTCTGGTCGAACAATACAAAATTCTTCCAGTAAAGGTTTATGAAGATTGGGTAGGTGCCTTCCCTCATGAATGAGGGCACTTCTATGCTGAGGGTTTTTGTATGGGTTTTTTCCTCGTCGCTTGCCTCGCCTGACGATTCAAGCGATATGTCCCTGTCAAATGAATTTATTCCCAAGTTGCCGGATTTGAATTCCAGCGCAACCTGGTTTTCTGCATTCGAGCCTGCATTCACTATTTCTGCTGTGAGCCTTGCTTTCCTGTCGCAGTCTATTGTGCTTGGGCTCAGCAGCACATTTGAAATCCTTATGTCGTGGCTCTGCTTCTTGACTTCGAGCTTCAGCGTAACTTCGGTATTGTACGAAGTTCCATTCCTGTCCTCGCCTTCAGCCTCTATCGAAGTGTCGTACGTGCCGGCTTCCGCATCAAGAGGCACGTGGAACTTGACGTCGAACCTGTAGTCGCCTCCCGGCTCCAGGTCAAAATCAAGGCTTTCCTCGTCCAAGTCAGAGCCGTCGTCTATTTCCTTTATGCTTGTCGTCACAAAAACGCCCCTTATCTCCGGGTCTTCTCCTGTGAATGTATTTTCAACCCTGATTGTGAATGTCACATTCGAGCCCGGAAGGATGTCAACACCTATTTTTGAGCCGTTGGCAACAGCGACTGATGCTGAGTCTATCCTGTCCCTGTTCTCAACCCTGTATGTGTAGGCCTCGTCATAATCCACATTCACGTCAATCTCAGTTATCTGCAGGCCTGCAGCCATTATAGCAGGGGCTAGCAAAAGCGCAGCCATGAGAAAAATAATTGATGTCTTCATTTTGTATTCATTATATAGTAGTTATTTTCCATATATAAAGCTATCGAAAATGCCGCTTCTAATTGCATTCGCCATGCATCATTCCTTTTCACAGAAAAGGATTGTGTCATTTTCCTCTTCTGTTATCTTCAGGACCTTGAAGTTTTTCAGTATTAATTCCATAATCATGCCTGATTTTTTTGACCTTTTAAGAATGCTGAAAACAAAACCCTTTTTGCCGACCCTTTTCATTTCCCCTATGGACTTGGCTATGTCTTTGAAGTTGTGGACTGCTGTAACTGAAATGACAAAATCAAATGAGTTGTCCCTGAAAGGAAGGTATTCTGCGAGCCCAAGCAGTTTTGTGCCCTTATTCTGCCTAAGGAGCCCTATGCTGGGGTCAATGCCTATAACATTGCAGTCAAAACCGGAAGAAATGCCGGTTCCGCAGCCGACATCCAAGATGCTCATGCCATTGCTTATCTTTATATCCCTCTTTATTATCGAGAGCTTTTTAAGCTGCTCTTCCCCGTGCAGCTCATTGTAGCCCCTTGAGATTTTATTGTAGTAGTCCATCTTGCATTGCCCTTTCTTTGGGATGTCAAAAACCACCCCTCAAAGAAGGATGGCGTGCTGTAAGCATTGTTTAGTTTTGCTTTTAGTGGTTTTTGAGCACGCTCGAAATTCCACGATAAGACAGTGGTCGAGCTTACGAGACCACCACTCATAGAGATGGTGGAATTTCGACGTTTAAAAATCTTTCAGCATAGAAAAGCATAAATATGCGATTAAGTTTACCGGCAGCATGAAAAAGACATTTTTACTGATATTGCTTGTCTTTATTTTTGGCTGCGCTCAGGCAAATGACTTCAATTATGGATTGAAGCAAATCAGCTCGTTGAATTCCAAGTACAACACGACAATTGAAACCTATCCAAAAACCTTGGATGGCATCAGCCAAATGGCAAGCGAGTATGATGGGCTGAGAAAAATGCAGCTTGAGTCCGGGCAGGAGCCTTTCAATTACCTGATTGATTACAGGCTGTTGAATCTTGAAGCCGAGAAACTGTTCATGCAGGGCCAGAAATACGGCAATTCAGGCACAACAAAATACGGGTTCGGATGCAAGATAAGGCCTTTAATTATAGAGTCAGCGGAATTAAGGAACAAATCATCCAACAAGGGATTTGAAGCGGTCAATATTCTCAATGACTTTGTTAAGAAATATCCTGAAGAATCAAAAACAGCCGGACTGGCTGCAAAAAATGCATTGTTTCTTAATGCATCATTCTACCAGGTATTCCGGGATGCCAGAAGAGACAGCAGCATAATAAACAATTTTTGCCCTGCAAATGTGACTTTGGAATTATACAGGGAAGAATTCAGGAAAAGCACTAACTTTACACAAGATATCCTGGATAAACTCACTTATGAAGAAGCAGCCCAGATTTGGAAAATTTCAAGAGGCCTAAAATAAAATGGCATTGAAAAAGCCCGGCAGCGCGGAAGAATGCGTCTATTTCACTAACAGGACCATTGGCGACGGAAGGGCAATGGCATGGGTTTTTCGCAAAGAATGCCCCAAATGCAAGGGAATCATGGGAAAGCCCCTCAAGAAAGGAGGAAAGATTGACAAGAAAGCCGACCATTACGTTTGCTATTCCTGCGGCTATCAAGAGCCGAATGAAAAGGCTGAGAACAGCCTTATTATTAACGTTGAGTACAAGTGCCCCCACTGCGGCAATCAAGGCGAGACAACAACAGAGTACAAAAGGAAATCATTCGAAGGAGTTCCATCTTACGTTTTTGAATGCCAGAAATGCAAAAAGAAGATCGGGCTGACGAAAAAATTAAAAGAGCCGAAGAAGAAAAAGGAAGAAAATCCGGATGAATGAACTGAAATTTTTGGTTGGCGGGTTTATGACCATCATGCTGTTTTTTATTGCGGTTTTTGCGCTGCTGTTTGTTTTCTGGGTTGTCATGCTTATCGACTGCATAAAAAGAAGCTTCAAAAATGAAAACGAGAAGATTGTGTGGGTGCTGGTTATAATATTCCTTCACATTATCGGTGCTATTATCTATTTCTTCGTGATAAAGATTGGAGAGCAAAAGAGGCTAATTGGAAAAGGAAAGAAATAATAAGCAGTGATTTACACTGATTTTTTTATTAAGGGGGGGTAAATGATTCCATTAGAATTCAAAGTTGAAATTCTAGATGATTCACATGAGATAAAAATCCCTATTTTTGGACCTGAATTGCCTCCTGATAGGTGCTCAACATATGCAAGGCTGGCAGCAGAATTAATTTTTGGGATACATTACCCTGAAATCGGCACCAAGCAGATGAGATTTGAGCATGAAATTGAAACGGTCCAGGTTTCCAATTCGCAATTACCGGAGCTAGTGGGGAGGGGAACTGTTAGGCCAGGCATGCTTTTAGGTGTTTATTCTGCCCGCAACAGGTATAATGACGGAATACACCCTTATGCTCACTTAGCTTTATTCCTAGGCCAGCAAGCAAGAGTTCCTTTGTTTCTTGAACAATTAGGAAAAAGAATAAGAACCCCTAATCTTATGGATTATGATTTAGAAGGATTTGAAATTAAGGAAGCATTGTTTTTAAGGAATTAATTTAAAAATTGCTAAAGTGCTTTGGGATAAATGTTCCAAACAAAGCCTAGGCTGTTGTCAATCCCATTACTTCGGCTCTAAAATAAACCACTGCTTTTTGGTACCTTTCCCTTTGCGCAGGGTCTCCCTTATCCCTTTCAGCAACTAAATGGGAATACACTGCCCTTCTTTCAAAAGCGGTTAGTTCCCTTAATATTTGTAAATTGGAGGCACTTGAAGCATCACATGTCTGCAGAGCCAGGCTGGCATACTTTCGAATTCTTTCTTTGTCCATGGACATCTGTTCCAATGTCGCTTCGGCCTTCAATGCAGGAACTATTCTAAGCTCTCTTTCATGGAAGCTCATTTTAAAAATAGAAACAGATGCCTATTTTTATTTGTTTGCTTTCTTTAAAATATCGTTAACCTTCTCCCAGTTGACAACATTCCACCATGCTGCCAAATAATCCGCTCTCTTGTTTTGGTACTTGAGATAATATGCATGCTCCCATACATCAACGCCCAAAATAGGAACTTTGCCTTCCATCAATGGGCTGTCTTGGTTTGCTGTATTAATGACGGACAATTTTCCGTTGTCAACAACAAGCCACGCCCATCCTGAGCCGAACCTGTTCAAGCCGGCATTAGTGAATTCTTCCCTGAACTTGTCAAAGCCGCCGAATGCCTCGTCAATTGCAGCTGCAACATCGCCGCTTGGGTTGCCGCCTGCATCAGGGGCCATTATCTGCCAGAAGAATGAATGGTTTGAGTGGCCACCGCCATTGTTCCGAACCGCAGTCCTTATGTTTTCAGGAACATCATTAAGATGCTTTATGATCTCGTTTTCATCCATATGCTCGAATTTTGTCCCTTTCACAGCCCCTATGAGCTTGTCTATGTAAGCCTGGTGATGCTTTGTATGGTGTATCATCATGGTTTGAGCATCTATGTGCGGCTCAAGGGCGTTGTAATCGTATGGCAATTTCGGCAAAGTGTGCATATTCCCACCTCCAAGTGTAATCTTAGAATGATTTATAGATATAAATAGTTTTTGATTTATATACCTCATAGATAATCTGTAATTTCAAGCGAAAATCTGGGACCCTTCCTTATTTTTTCTCCATTTTTCAATCTCTCTTTCAAACCACTCCTTAAGCTTTCTTTTTTGCTCCATTTCATTTTTTTTAAATTGCTCAATTTCCTTTTCAAATTGTTTCTTATCTTCTTCCGCTGTCTCAATATATTTGCATCTTTCCCCAGGCTCGTGAATAAATGAAGAGGTGCTGTCAAAATGGACATTGCTTACTTTTCTTGGATCATGCCATTGTTCCGGGGCAGTGCCATTATAATAAAAAATTATAATTGGAACTCCCTTGCCCGACATATAAATTATTTTATCTATTTTCTGGGTTCCTGACCTGTCCATGTAATAATAAAATCCAGCGACAAGCTCATTGGTCATTGGATCAAACCTCAGCTCGTTGACCACAGTTCCGTTAGCGGTTTCCTTCTCATAGTGCGAAGTTTTTAGCGGTCGTTTCAATTCACCAAGAATTTTTGATATTGATTGGTATTTGCCAGCAGGTTTCTTTGCCAAATCTGCGTATGACCTGACTTTTCCCTCCAGGCTTGCGCAGCTGCTTTGCTCATTTGCCTGAATTACAATGGCCGGAGGATGAAGCTGGGCGTAAGTCGGGGCATCCATTATCTTATCTCCGCCTTGTTTTTTAATCTCTCCAAATAAGCGCACGCATTGCAGACATCATTCGCGCTTGGCTCGCTGCATCTTGCACAGATTCTTATGGCATCGGCCCTGAACTGCTGCTTTAATAGCGGCAATGTCTGCAGGAATGAGTTTATTGTGGAATATTTTGTGCCGGGAAACTTGTTTTCCAAATTGTTCAGCATGTCCCTCACTTGCGCCCTGAAGGATTGCGGCACGTTAGGGCACTCATTGAAGTTATCCAACAATCCATTTATAAAAGCGTATGTTGTGACTTCCTTTTCTGTGCATAAGTACAATGGCTTTATCCTCTGGACAAACTTATCATCTTGCACCAATCCGACTTTTGGGCCGAGCCTTGCAGATGCATTTATGTTGTTCTTCATCTGGTTCATGATTATGGACTGGCACTCGTCGTCAAGATTGTGGCCTGTGGCCAACTTCGTCAGCTTCAGTTCCTTTGCTTTCTTGTTCAACAAGTACCTTCGGAAAACACCGCAAATCGAGCACGGCTTTACATCCAGGATTTTCAGCATTTCATCAAGAGCAAGCCCAAATTCTTCTTTGTACGAAAAGATATTCAGCTTTATGCCGCTATTATTGCAGAACTCTTTTGCTTTTTCAAGCGTCTTGTCCCTGTAATTATGAATGCCTTCGTCAATCGCTATTGCACTTATTTTTATGTTTGGATTTTCCTTTGACAATTTGCTAAGAATATGCAAAACAGTCAAGGAATCTTTCCCTCCTGACAGTGCAACTCCTAGATTTTCTTCCTTGCCAATCAGCCCAAACTGCCTTATTGTCCTGAATACCTTGTTTTCAAAGTATTCCGAGAAATGTAATTTGCAGAGCTTTTCGCCTGAGTAAAGCTCAATGACGGATTTGTGGCTGCAGCAATTGATTTTTATTTTGTCTTGCATTTTGGCTTACAAAATCTTGTAAAGTTTTAGTTTTTTGCATTTCAGGCAGCACGGCTATTCCGTCCCGAAGCCTTTTTAGCTGGGCAATGGATTCCCTGTTGCCGAGATAAAATGAGCATAAGGCTTCTATAAATTCAGGCATCAATTCCCTGACTGCATTGGCAATTTCTCTTTTTTCAGGCATCCTTGCAATGTCTTCTCTTGAATACCAGTTGTATATCTCCTTTGCAAAGTTCAATGAATCAGATGCAATGGCATAAGTATTATCGATTTTTGGGAATGCCTGCTGGAGCTCAGCCGTTGTTATTATAAAATCAAGGTCATGTAGCAATCTTGATTCCATATATGCTTCAAAAGACATGTTATCCTCCGCTTATAACCGACAAAATTTTTATATCGTCATTGTTTTTTAACTTTTCATCATCAAGAATCAGCTCATTGCCCCTTGAAACTATTACTGTGACTGGATTGATGCTTAGCTTATCCAGCAAATCAGAGACTTTTGAGTTGCCATCCAGCTCTAATTCAGCATTCTTGTTTTCCCTGTCTATGAAGACGCTGACTTTTATCTTGTCCATACACTATAGAAATAGCTGTTTATTAATAAATATTATCAATAATGGTTTTTAGCTTGAAATTACAGTTTCAATTCAAGGCCCTGGTAAGACATGACAATATCCAATCTCTTTCCAGCATGCTCTGGCCGGCGCAGCAATTTATCCCTGAATTCTAAAGATATTTGGTGCAGCTCCTCCAGTCCTCTGTCTCCTCTTTTTGGCTCATGATGCCCAAGAACCAGAAGAGGAATTCCGGCAGCCAGGGCATTAACCACGCACCATTCATAAGTATTATGCCCCCAGTCAATCTTTGGCAAGGCTCCTGTAACGGCTTTGGGATTGCCTCCTTTATATTCATCAGGGAGGTATTGCGCATCCATGTATATTGCGTCAGCGTTTCCAACTGCCTTCCCATTTTCCCTTTTTCTTGAGAAGTCTATCAGTCTTGCATCCTCTATACCTTTTATTTCGCAGTCTGTTGCAAAAACAAATTTTTTGCTATTCACCTCAAATGCATAAGTAAATGAAGAATCAGGGTGGCTCATTTCCCTATAAGTAACTGTCAATTTTCCCCGCTGCCTTGGTACAGGATCCATCCTTAGCATTTCATCGTACTTGACATCTGCAGGAATATCTTGCCATACAACAGGAAAATTTGGATACTGCTGTTGGCCTGCCAAAACCTCCTCCAGCCTTTTGCGCGCGTCTCTTTTGCCGTGGACATGGATATCAATCCCTCTTGGCACAAAAATCGGGTCGAAAAAAGGCATGCCCTGTATATGATCCCAGTGGTAATGGGTAAGCCATAAATCCAGCAATTTGCTGTACTCTGGAACAGTGTTTAACGGATTAATGTTTCCTTCTGTAAAAAGACGCCTTAGTATCAGGCCACCCAGCTTTCTTGCGCCTGTCCCCGCGTCTATCATCTGAAGCGGCGAATCAACAGCCTGGATTTCCGCACATGTTGTTTCTCCCCCGTAAGTGCCACGAACCGATCTTGGAAAATTGCGCACAACATAATCAGTCACGTCATCCAATGTCGGGCTTTCTTTGCCAAATAAAGACTTCACACTTTCCTGCCCAGACAGCCTATTTATTGTTCCATGTACGCCCAACGCGACTTTTTCAAGAATTTCCTCATCTGCCTGCGGAGCGGGAATACTCCCCCTATTCCCCCAAATCTTTACAATCATGCTTGGGCTTGCTTTATCACTTGGATTGGCATCCATTTTAAGGCGAATCTTATTGTATTGTATATTTAAAATATTCATATTATTTATTTTAACAAAAACGCTAAATTTATATATAAATATGCAAATATTAAAAAATATGATAAAAATTGATACTTATGACAAAAAAATAATATATGAGCTGGACAAAGACTCCTCACTGAGCCTGTCACAATTGTCAAAGAAACTAAGGAGGTCAAAGCAATTCATACTTTACAGGATGAAACAGCTTGAAAAAGCAAACATAATCGCAGGCTATAACGCAATTATAGACATGTCAAAATTAGGCTACTTTACTTTCAGAGTTTATATCAAATTCCAACAGATGACCCAGGATGATGAAAAAAAGTTTGTAGACTACCTTATAAAGGAGCAAAGCCAGATATGGACAATCACGCAGATACACAGCAAGTGGGATTATGCCATCTTTTTCGGAGTGAAATCAATTTCAGACTTTCATGCGACATGGGACAACATATTGAAAAAATACAAAAAAAACCTGGTCTCTTATAATGTCTCAATTTACGAGCCAATTTATAATTTTAATAAAAGTTTTTTTATGAACAAGCAGGCAGAGCCAGTGGAAAGGGTTTACGGCTCCAGCAAAAGAGAAGAAATTGATGCGACAGACTTAAAGATAATAGAGGCATTTTCCATAAATGTAAGGCAGCCATCGCTTCAAATTGCAAAGAAAATAGGGATATCCCCAGATAGCGTGCGCAGGCGAATCAGGAAACTGGAGGACAAAAAAATAATAGTGGGATATAAAATTGGATTAAATGCGGAGCCATTGGGATATGATTCCTACAGAGTGGATTTGCACTTGTCATCCACAGAAAGAAATGAAGAACTTCATGAATTCTGCAAAATACACAAAAATATTTACCAAATCAATAAAACCATTGGCAGCGCAGATTTTGAAATTGAAGTCATAGTTAAGGATCAGAACCACCTTTTGCAGGTATTGAATGAGATAAAGGAGCGATTCAGCTCTTCTGTAAAGTATGTAGAATTCTTTGGATTTTCAGTTTATTATATCCTGCATTACATCCCAGACTGAAAAATAAATAGCTATCCAACACTATGCCCGCAGCCGCAGCTTGTCTTGACATTGGGATTGCTTATCTTGAAGCCCGCATTTGTCAATGAGTCCAGATAGTCGACTGTCGAGCCTTTCATGAAGGCAATGCTTTCAGGGTTGATGAATATTTTTACCCCTTTTTCCTCTATGACCATGTCGTTTTCCTTCGGGGACTTTTCAATCCCTATGTCATACATGTAGCTTGAGCATCCTCCTGCTGTAATTCCAACTCTCAGTCCATAATCCTTCTTGTTCTCCTTTTCAAGCAGCTTTTTCACTTTTTCAGCTGCCTTTTCCGTCAAGCTTACAATCATTTCTTTTGTCTGCTGTTCCATTTTCAATTCACCTCAATTATGCCTTAACCTCTCCTTCAAATTCCTCGTATTCCTTGTAGCCGTGGGCCTCAAGCTCCTCTGAAAGCTCCTTTCCCCCGCTCTTTACAATCTTTCCGTTCATCATCACATGAACTTTGTCGGGCTTTATGTAATTCAATAATCTTTGGTAGTGCGTTATGACCAAGATGCCGACATTAGGACCAATCAAAGTGTTGACTCCTTCTGCAACAACTTTTAACGAATCTATGTCCAGGCCTGAGTCTGTCTCATCCAGAATGGCCATGTCAGGCTGCAGGACTGCCAACTGCAGAATTTCAGCCCGTTTCTTTTCTCCTCCTGAAAATCCTTCATTCAAATACCTTCTGCTGAATGAGTCATCTATCTTCAACAATTTCATCTTTTCCCTTAGCAATTTTACAAAATCAGGAACGCTGACCTTGTTTGGCTTTACTGAGTTCAGTGCAGTCCTTAAGAAGTTTGAGACGGAAACACCGGGAATCTCCTGCGGATACTGGAATGACAAGAACAATCCAAGCTTTGCCCTTTCATCCGGAGGCAATTCAAGAATATTCTTTCCCTTGTACCAAACCTCGCCCTTGTCAACAGTATATCTTGGATGGCCCATCAAAGTATATGCCAAAGTCGATTTTCCCGAGCCATTCGGACCCATCAACGCGCAGACTTCTCCTTTCTTGACTGTTAAATTTACTCCATTCAGTATTTTTTTCCCCTCAATGCTTACATGCAACTCCTTTATTACCAGTTCGTCCGTCATTTTATTTCCCCATATATCTCTCAAATATCAGTATGCTGTTTTTAAGCGTATCTAATGATAGCAATGCGCATTTCAATCTTACAGGGCTTATTGGAATGCCGAGCATCTCCAAAAGCTGCTCTTTTGTCATGTTTTTTACTTCATCAATGCCTTTTCCCTTTATCTCGTCGCTCAGCATCGAGGCGCTTGCAACAGATATTGCGCATCCTGTCGGATAAACCTTGATATCGACAATCTTTTTATCCTCAACTATTAAAAACATGTCCAATTCATCCCCGCACAATGGATTTTTCTCGTGATGGTGGACTGTCGCATTTTCCACCTTTCCAAAATTATGCGGGCTTTTGTAATGGTCCAGTATGTTCTCCTGATACATCATTTCTATGTCCATCTTAAACCCCAAACACCTTTTTCACTTTATGTATTGCATTTATGAAAGTATCTACTTCCTGCTCCGTGTTGTAGAGGTAAAAGCTTGCCCTTGCTGTTGCTGATATTCCCAGAACAGACATCAGAGGCATGCAGCAGTGGTGGCCTGCGCGTATTGCAACTCCCTCGCTGTCAAGTATTTGCGAAACATCATGCGCATGGACTCCCTTGACATTAAATGACAAGATTGAAGCCCTTTCTTTCGGCCCGTAAATTGTGATTCCATCGATTTCCTTGATTTTTTCCATTGCATAACCCAGCAATTCCTTGTCCCTGTTGAAGATATTCTGCATTCCAACTTTTGCCAAATAATCAACTGCAACCCCAAGGCCGATTCCCTCTGCAATGTTTGGAGTGCCTGCCTCAAATTTCCAGGGCAGCTTGTTGAATGTGGTATCATCAAACCTGACTTCATTGATCATCTCGCCTCCATACAAAAACGGCCTCATGCCTTCAAGCAACTCTTTCTTTCCATAAACAACCCCAACTCCCGTAGGGCCAAGCATCTTGTGGCCTGTGAAGACATAAAAATCTGAGTTAATCTTCTTCATGTCCAACGGCATATGGGGAGCAGCCTGCGAGCCGTCTACAACCATCAAGGCGCCGTTTTCATGCGCTATTTTTGCAATATCCTCAACAGGATTTATTGTCCCGACGGCATTTGATATGTGATTGACAGAGACGATCTTTGTTTTTTTGGTGATGTTTTTCTTTATTGACTCTTCATCAAGCTCTGCATTTTTATTTACCTCAATGAACTTCAATTTTAAATCCAAATGCTTTGCCATCTGCTGCCATGGCACAAAATTGGAGTGATGCTCAAGCTGTGAAATTACTATCTCATCGCCTTGCTTCAATCCTGATGTTAAAGAATATGCAAGCAGATTCAACCCCTCTGTTGAATTCTTAGTGAAAATCACCTCTTCGTATTGCGCGTTTATGAACTCTGCAATCTTTTCCCTTGCCTTTTCGTATGCTGCAGTCGCTTCTTCCCCAAGCTGATGGATGCTTCTGTGGACATTTGAATTATAGTTTTTGTAATAAAAATCCAGCGCATCAATCACCTGCTTCGGCTTTTGGGAAGTTGCCGCATTGTCAAAATAAACCAGCGGCTTTCCATGCACTTTCCTCTGCAGAATAGGAAAATCTTTTCTGATTTGTTCAACGTCCAATGATTTTGTTTGTGCTGATAGCATTTTTTATTAATAAAAATACCTTAGTATATCCTTCTTTGATTTTCTATGTAACCTAAAACTTTCTTGTATGCGTCTAATTCTAATTGACTAACTTTTTGATTGGCAACTCCGAGTTTTTGTCCTAAACCCTCTAGACTAATCATTTTTATTCGTGGGAAAGGTGTCCTATATTGAAGAACAATATACCTTCTCCAATCTATTATTCCTTTTATTAAAACCTCTTGGGATAGTGCACCAAGTTCTGAAAATGGATTATTGCCTTGCTTGTTCAGCCATTCGTATAGACGTTTCCTAATTATCTTTAAGGTGGAGTTTCTTCTTCTATCCCTATAGGTTGGATTGTTTAAAACAGATTTAGGTTCTTCTCTTTCAACAATCCTTGACAATGGATCTACCATTATTTTCTCACCATTTCCCTTATCTTTTCCCTCAATTCTTCCGAAGGGATTTTTTGGATTACAGGCTCGAAAAATCCCTCTACGATAAGGGCTTCCGCTTCTTCCCTTGACAGGCCTCTTGCCATCAGATAAAACATGTGCTCGTCGTTGACTTGCCCGACTGTTGCCCCATGGGATGCTTTCACGTCATTGGCATCAATCTTAAGGCTTGGAATGCTGTTTGCCAAAGTTTTTTCTCCGAGCTTTAGAATGTGGTTTTGGAGATATGACCATGTTTTTTGCGCTTGCTTGTCTATCTTTATAAGGCCCCTGTAGACGGAGCTTGACTCGTCTTTTAAAATCCCATCAACCAAAACTTCATTTGTCGTGTTTTCAACATTATGGTACATGTTTGTCGTGAAATCAATGTGCTCCCCGCCCTTGCCCAAGAAAATTCCGACATTGCTGCATTCTGAGCCTGCGCCGTTAAACAGCGAATCAATCCTCAGCCTGTTGAACTTGCCCCCAAAGCAGCCTGAAACCCAGTTTATTGAAGCGTCTCTCTCAACACTTCCTACAATATTTGTGAAATTATGCATATTTTTTGTCCAGTTATTGACGTGATTGTAATTTATTTTTGAATTTTGGTTGGCAAAAACCTCCGTGATGCATACATTTAGTTGCCCGCTTTCATCTTCGCCTGAATACTCTTCAATGAAATCAAGCTTGCTGTTTGGCTCAACAATCACCAGGTTGTGCAATATTCCAGCTCCCTCGAAATTTATCCTTATAGGCGCTTCCAATTCAATATTTTTCGGGACATAAAGGAAGATCCCGCTGTTGAAATGGGCTGCGCTCAAGGCAACGAACTTGTCCTTGTCAATTTTAGTTTGCTTGAAAAAATATTCTTGTGCAATGGGATATTTGTCCAGCGCAGTGTTTATGTCCGTCAAAACAACTCCTTTTTCTATCAAATCCTCGCTCAGCACGCTTGCAGATATTTTTGTTTTAGGATTCAAGCTAAAATTCTCAATTTTGAGGGCGTCAATTTTAGTGTATCTCCAGTCTTCGTCTTTCTCTTTAGGCATCGGGATGGAATTGAAAATAGCCAAAGCATCCGCCTTTTTCTTGGCTGCAAAATTGCCTTCAGCTTGGCTTAATTGTTCCATAGCGTTTTTAGTAACCAGAGTTTGACCTTCCATATAGAACACCAATTTTATCCTACAGAGCCTTCCATGTTCATTGCAATCAGCCTGTTCAATTCGATTGCATATTCAAGCGGCAATTCCTTTGTGAAAGGCTCCATGAACCCCGATACAATCATTGTCATTGCCTGATCCTGTGAAAGGCCTCTTGACATCAGGTAAAACAGTTGCTCTTCCCCGATTTTTCCGACTGTTGCCTCGTGCTCAATTGTAACGTCCTTTTCATTTATCTCCATGTAAGGGACAGTGTCTGATGCTGATTTGTCATCCAAGATTAAAGCATCACAAGTTACATGGCTTTTGACATTCCTGCACCCCTCTGCAACATGCAGCAATCCCCTGTAAGTTGTTTTTCCCCCGTCCTTGCTAACTGATTTTGATGTTATTCTCGATGTGGTATTCGGGGCCATGTGCAGTATTTTTCCTCCTGCATCCTGGTGCTGGCCTTTGCCTGCAAAAGCAACGCTCAAAATCTCAGCTTTCGCGTTTTCCCCCAATAAGTATATGCTTGGATATTTCATGGTTATCTTGCTTCCCAGATTGCCGTCAACCCAGAATACAGTTGAATTCTTGTGGGCAAATGCCCTCTTTGTGACGAGATTGTAGACATTGTTGCTCCAGTTCTGTATTGTTGTATATTGGATGCGAGAGCCTTCCAGGGCAATCAGCTCAACAACTGCAGAGTGCAATGAATCAGATGAATATACAGGGGCTGTGCAGTTATGAACTATAATTCCATGGCTTACGTAGGATTCATCCTCGACCACGCTGAAATTATAAACTTCCAAATTTGCAACAATTTCTTTAATTATATTTTTAATAGGCACAAATGCATAATTTTCTGTAATTTTGGCATACGACACAAGCTCTTGCTTTAAAAGCAAATTCCCATCAGAGCTTTCATTTACTGCATGCTCTACGATGTTTGAGAAATTTTCCAAGTGAGAGCCACCTACATAGATAACAAATGAATTGCTTCTTGGAATTATTTTATTCCAAACATTAATTGAAGCAAAAACATTCAACCTTAGCAGAATGTCTCTTGTCTGCTCTGCAAGCATCTCAGAAATTGTGTTTATCCTGAACATTCTTTTATTTCCCCAAGCATACTTTTTGCTTATGAAGCTCCCATCCCCTCTCCAGTACCCTTTAATGAATTCTGCCTGCTTTTCAGTGGCTTCGAGCATAAACCATTTTGGCAATGATTTGTTTTTTGCTCCTTTTCCAAATTCTTGCTTAAATAATCTTGCAGCCAAAGTGCTGCACAATACTAATGAAATCCCACCTTTGTATTCTTCCTGCTCTAAAGGAGCTTTTCCAAAGAATTTTTCAAGCAACTCTTTTACATCATCAATATATTCTCTTTCCTTCTTATTAAAAGTGAATGTCAAATAATTTTCCCCTATTATGCTGCCTTCCGCCATGTAATATCCGACAAGCCTGAAAAAATCTTTGTTTGTATTTATCTTGAAATCAATTATTTTTGATGGGTGTCTTCCTCTTCCTATTTTTACGGAAAAGAATCTTTCGTCTTGTGAGATAACTGTCCTTTCTATTGGCATTGCAACATAATCATATCTGTCCAATTGCCCTGCTTCAATCCATTCAGGCTTCCATTCGGTATTTTTGTACTCTGCTTTTTGCCTTTTAACTGCAAGAATAGGATGACCTCCCGTTATTTTTATTTCCTGCCTTGTATCTCCGTAATACTTTATAGTGCATAATGTTCCATCATGCTTTCTTTTTTGAGTTTTGTAAACTTTCTTGTAAGAATTTGTGTGAGTAAGAACAACGTCATTTTCTTTAATTTCTTCAATTTTCTTAGTTCCTTCTATCGTTTTTATTGAAGTGCCTTTTACGAAGCATCCCTCAATGTAATGCACTGAAGAGCCCGGCTCTGCAACTATCAAAGTCCTTTCAAACTGCCCCATGTTCTGGGCATTTATCCTGAAATAAGCCTGCAAGGGCAGGTCAACTTTCACTCCGGCCGGGATATACACAAATGAGCCTCCTGACCATACTGCGCTGTTTAAAGCAGCAAGCTTGTTGTCATTGTAAGGAATGACTGTTCCAAAATATTTCTTCACAATGTTGGGATATTCCCTTAAGCCGCCGTCCATGTCGAGGAAAACAACACCTTGTTTTGCCAAATCATCCCTTATTTTGTGATAGATCACTTCGCTTTCATACTGGGCCCCCACTCCTCCTAAAAATTTCTGCTCGGCTTCAGGAATTCCCAATTTATTGAATGTGTTCTTTATGTATTCAGGCACGTCTTCCCATGAATCACCCTGCCGGTCCGTGGGCCTCAGGTAATAGAATATATTCTCAAAATCTATTGTGTTTAAGTTTGCTCCCCATTGCGGCATTGGCCTCTTGTAGAATTCCTCCAATGATTTCAGCCTGAACTTCAGCATCCATTCGGGCTCGTTCTTTATCTTGGAAATCTGCTCCACTATCTCTTTTGAAAGGCCTCTCTTTGCCTTGAACACGAATTCTTCCTTGTCATGGAACCCATACTTGCTGTAGTCCTTGTCAAAAACCTGTTCACTTTGCGGTGCCATTTTTAGTTAGTCTTTATAGTTATTAATTCTTCATCGAAGCATACGTTGCAGTGCTTCAAGTCTTTTGATTGTGCCCGGTGTATGTCGCATAGAACCTGCCTTACTGTGGTGAGGTTGGTAATCCTGTACATCTCGGCCATCAGCCTTTGCTTGGCATTTTTGTCGGTAAGAACCTTATCAGCAGACTTCCTTATTTCGTTTACAACAGCATCGCTGAAGACAACTTCCCTTGCCCTCTTTGAGTGCTGGTATTGGGATATTGCAGCCTCTGTCAGCCCAAGTATCTTTGCAGCTTCCTTTTGGCTTCGCTTGTGCTCTTTTATGAAAATTCTTGCCAATTCCCTTCTTATGGCAGGCAGGATGTACCTTACTTCTATCTCCTGCGGCATAGTCTCTTGCATGTACTTAACAATTGTTAACTAATATATAAAGTTTGTGATACTTACTTGTAGATAGAATTAAGTGTACTGCCTGGATGATACTAGGATTGGAATTGCAGCTGCTTCTGCCCTTATTTTAAAAGAATAGCCATTCTGGGACTCTAGATACCTACTCGATCTTCTGAAATTGCCGCTTACGGTATACCAAGACTTACCGTCATAAGAGACCTGCTGCCTTAAATCATAATCGCCATCGGTACCGCTATATTGCAGATGATGGTCAATTCCCCGAGACCCATTCCTAAAAACCATGGAGTTCAGCTTCACATCTTTTCCAATCAAATCAGGAAGCATAAGATCAAGCCCGGGGCAGTCAAAAAGGACAATTGTCTTAGAGAAATCACCGTTCCTTACAATAACATCAAACCTCCTCAAGCCGCTTTCATACTCTGTCGGAACAACTTCGGCAAGCGTTCCATCAAAGTCTCTGATTTCCTTCACCTTTTCAATGTTCAGGATTCGCTCGAGCGCAGGCATGCCTTTGCAATATGGAAAAATTAAATATAAAATTTCAGTATAGCTAATTTACAGAATATGCCGGGCGGTTTTTAAACCGGCGATTGCGAGCCTTGAGTGACAATCTCCTAAAATTTTTAAATAAGCCGGCATTTTTCCTGTTATGCGCTACATACGGCAGGAAATTTTCAGTGAAATGGGAAAAAAGGGGCAGGAAAAGCTTCAAAAAAGCTCCGTTGCGGTAGTTGGAGTGGGAGCTTTGGGCAGCAATTCTGCTGAGCTGCTGGCAAGAGCGGGGGTGGGCAATATATTGCTTATTGACAGGGATGTTGTTGAGCTTTCAAATTTGCAGAGACAAAGGCTGTTTGATGAGGATGATATCGGAAAGCCGAAATCACTGGCTGCCAAAGAGCATTTGGCTGAAATCAATTCTGAAATCAAGATAGATTTTTTAATTGATGACCTGAATTTTGAGAACATTGGCAGGATTTTCAGCAAAAAAATTGATTTAACCCTTGACTGCACCGATAATCTTGAAACAAGATTCCTTGTAAATGATTTTTCTATTAAAAACAATGTTCCATTCATCTATTCCTCTGCAGTCGGAAGCAAGGGCTATGTCTTTGACGTCGTTCCGGGCAAAACCCCGTGCTTAAGGTGCTTTTTGAAGGAAGCAACAGCCTTGGACACATGCGAGACTGCAGGAGTCTTGAATGCAATAACAAGCTTAATTTCAGCAATCCAGGCAAATGAGGCAATAAAGATGCTGCTGGGAAAAGAGCATGAAACAAGCCTGATGTTTTTTGACGCCTGGAAAAATGACTTGTTAAAAATTAAAGCCAATAAAAACAAAAACTGCATCTGCTGCGTGAAAAATAATTTTGAATACCTGACCGGGAAAAAATCATCGAGAGCTGCCAAATTATGCGGCCACGATGTCTACCAGATAAAAACGAAACCAACCGGCAAAATCCAGTTCAACGAGATAAAAAACAAGCTAAAAAAAATAGGAAAAATAACTGATTTTGGCTACTGCATCAGCTTTGACAGCCGAATAACAATATTTGAGGACGGAAGGGCCCTGATAAAGGCGAAAAATGAGAAGGAAGCAAAGTCTTCTTATTCAAAGCTTGTGGGGAATTAGCTTACAGCACATTAACCGGCTTTTTCTTCAAGAAAGAGCTTATGCTTAGGATTGTCGTATCAAGAATCCTGTGCAGGGCTTCCCAGCTGTTGAATGCGTTGTGTGGGGTTATTATTACATTGTCCTGCTTCAGCAGAATATGATTCTGCAAAACCGTCTTCAGGTCGCATTCCTTCATGAAGTGCCTTGAAAGTATCTGCTTCTCCTCCTTAATAAAGCATTCCTCTTCAAGCACGTCAAGCCCGGCTCCGCCTATTTTTCCTGACTTCAGGCCATTGAGCAGGGCAGAGGTTTCTATTATGCCTCCCCTTGCCGTGTTTATTATCAAAGCGCCGTTTTTCATCTTTGATATTGCTTTTTTATTTATAAGATGATGCGTAGCCTTGCTGTAGGGCACATGCAGCGTTATTATATCGGAATTTTTCAATAAATAACCGAAGCTTATATGACTAAAGCCAAGACTTTTTGCAAGCTTCAGGCTTTTAAACTTGTCATAAGCAATGACATTCATCTCAAAGCCTTTTGCAATCCTTATGACATGCTGCCCTATGTTTCCGGTGCCCACAACTCCAATTGTTTTTCCACGGAGGTCAATGCCCCTCAAGCCTTCAACTGAAAAATCCCCCCTGGAAGTCCTCTCGTAAGCCTTGTGTATTTTTCTTGTCAGATTGAGAATCAGCGCAAATGTATGCTCTGCCACTGTGTTCTCCCCGTAATGAGGGACATTGCAGACCGTTATCCCCCTCCTTTTGCATTCTTTCAGGTCAATGTGGTCAAAGCCTGTTGACAGGGTTACAATCAATTTAAGTCCGGGAAGCCTGTCAAGCACCTTTTTGCTTACCAAAGAATAAATAAATACGCCGATTGCGCCTGCATCTTTAACCTGCTTTACATTATCTTCACTTAAATGCTCATCAATAAACTGCATCCTGCAGCCTTTAAGGCTCCTCCGGAAATATTCCTTTTCCCACGGCTCAAGCTCGAAGAAAGCGATTTTAAAAGGGTTTTTTGGCATTGCAAATTCATTTGGATTTCAGTATATATAGTTTTCTAAAGCTCTTCCTGCTTGACAGGGATGTGTATTAATTCTATACCTATCCTTTTCGCAATGTCAAAAATCCTCTCGTCCCTGTAGAATTCGCCGTAAAATATCTTCTTGATGCCCGCATTTGCCAGCATCTTGAAGCATGGCCAGCAGGGGCTTGCGGTTATGTAGACCTCACCTCCATTTATCATGACCCCGTTCTTCGCAGCCTGCAAAATTGCGTTTGTCTCTGCGTGAATTGTTGCAACGCAATGCCCGTTCTCCATAAGATGCCCCACGTCATCACAATGGGGCATTCCCCTTATGCTGCCGTTGTAGCCTGTTGACAGTATTGTCTTGTCCCTCACTATCAAGGCGCCAACGTGCTTCCTGTCGCAGGTGCTTCTAGTTGCAACTTCCTTTGCAATGTTCATGAAGTACTGCTCCCAAGTTGCTCTTGTCATTTTATTGTTAGTTAATTCTATTTTTACCTATGCACGCCACCATGACGGCAGATGACGGACAAATTTTATTTATCCTGCTCGCCACTCCGCAGGAGCCAACCCTCGGCTCGTCATAACCGTCGTGGCGTGCGGCGAGGCAGGGGCTGCTCCCGTGAGTTGTGAGCGAGTGAAACGAGTTCACTCGCATGTCGCGGGATGCCGAGCAGGAAATTTTCCTCAAAAAATTTCCGTCGCACCGCCTTTGTCGGTAATTATAACCTATTTTTTAAACTTTTAAGCCATTCGTCAAATTCCTTGTTAGCTTCCTCTATTGTTCCGTTGCTGCTTATATTTTTATCTGCCATTCCAAGGCATTTGTCAAGCTGCTGCCCTGAAGCCTCATTGTTGTTTTCCCTGTCTTCATGCTGCTTGAATTGCTCAAAAGTTACCGCATCCCCTATTCTGCCCCTTTTCAAGAGCCTCTGGAACCTGATTTTTTCATCAGTAACTACACCTACCAATAAAAAACCTTTGTTCTTCCTGAGCTCTTCTATCTCCCCAGGATTCCTTATGCTGTCTATGACAAAGTCCTTTTTTCCTTCAGCTTCCCCTTTTTTTATCTTTTCATTGATTCTTTTTGCAAGTATTCCATTGCCAAATTTCTTCCTCATCTCATTCCCAAGGCTTATCAAAGTGCCTCTGGAATGGTCAAGCCCCCTTTTGGTTGCTTCCTCCCTCAATGCATCCGACAAAGAGAAATAGGCAAACCCTCTTGATTTCATATGGGCTGCAAGCTCGCCTTTCCCAGCTGCATTCTTGCCTGTAAGGCCGATTATCATAATTATAAAATGAAACCCAATTGTTTAATAAATTTATGCATATAACCCAAGGTTTATAATCTCTCCAATATTATCGAAAAAAATGGCTAATTACAGATTTCCACCGCCTGGTGAAAATGACCCAATAGAAAACATCCATCATTATGTTGGAACAAGAATTGGGAGTGCCATAGCACTAATAAGAGAAGGTGAAAAGCCTAGATTAGGGGAGAGAAGGGATTTCTTTCTAGGTTTATTAAGTCGTTACGCAGATGGCACTTATACTTATGCACATACTGCAAGCTTTAGCCCGGAAATTGCGTTAAATTTCAAAACACAAATCCTTGGGACTCTAAAGTCTGGAGCCACCATCAAAGATCTTGAAGACTTAGCAGAAACACTGCTTTCAGCGATGGACAGATATGCAGTTGAAGTTGGTAGGCCAGAAGAAACCAGACAAGCGATAAAAGCCCTAATAGATAAAACTAAAAAAGAATTAATAAAATAATCATTTCTTCATCAGCTTTTCAAGCTCTTCCTCGAACTTTTCTATGTCCTCAAATTCCTTGTAGACAGAGGCAAACCTTATGTATGCAATCTTGTCAAGGGTTTTCAGCTTTTTCATGACAATCTCGCCAACAACCCTGCTTTCAACCTCGACAGAGTCCCTTTTTCTCAAGTCTGACTCAACCTCGTCAACAAGCTTTTCTATTTTTTCAAGGGGAATTGACCTTTTTTCGCAGGCCTTCAGTATGCCGTTCATCAGCTTCTGCCTTTCAAACCTTTCCCTTTTGCCGTCTTTCTTCACAACAACTATATCTGCTTCCTCTACCCTTTCATAGGTCGTGAACCTTTTGCTGCACTTGAGGCATTCCCTTCTCCTCCTTGTAGCTTCAAGATTCTCAGTTTCCCTTGTATCAATTACCTGGGTCTCCTCATAATTGCAGTAGGGGCATTTCATAATAAATCGGGATAAATCATGGGATATAAAGTTTTGCATCAGTCCAATGAATAAATATTTAAACCATTTCAAAAGAGAGGATTGCAATGAAAGCGAAGAGAATCAGCGTTGGCGGCCAGGCCGTCATAGAAGGGGTCATGATAAGGGGGCCAAGCAAATATGTGGTTGCTGTCAGGAAAGGAAAAAGAATACTCGCAAAAAAGGCATCAGTTACCGGAAGAAGGCACAAGTTATTGAAGCTGCCGGTCATCAGGGGCTTTGTAGGCCTTGTTGAAATGCTCGTCATAGGGATAAGATCACTGATGTGGTCCGCGGAGCAGGCCGCTCCAAAAGGGGAAAAAATAGGAAAGAACGAGCTTTCATTTACAATCCTGATTTCCGCGCTTTTCGCAGTTGTTTTTTTCATAGCGCTGCCTTATCTTCTGACAAGCCTGATGGGGCTGAGCGAAGAGCAAAAGCCGGTGTTATTCAACGTTGTTGACGGCATCATCAGGATAGCAATCTTCCTGGCTTACATAATCGCAATATCCTTCATGAAAGACGTTAAAGTGCTGTTCCAGTACCACGGGGCTGAGCACAAGGCAATACACTGCTATGAAAAAGGGAAAATGCTCAGCGCAGCTAACGTAAAAAAGTTCACAACACTCCACCCGAGATGCGGGACATCTTTTCTGCTGCTGGTTTTCATTGTGAGCATAATGGTATTCTCGCTTTTGCCTTCTTTGATAATGATTTATTATCCGGGTTTCATGGATTTAAGCCACTGGCTTAGAAAAGGAATACTGATTCCCGTAAGGATACTCATGATACCGGCCATAGCAGGCATCTCATACGAGATACTTAAAATGAGCGACAGGAAACAGGAAAGCCTGCTGTTCAGGATAATCTCCATGCCCGGACTTATGCTGCAGAAAATCACGACTAAAGAGCCAGACCAAAAGCAAATTGAAGTGGCAATTTATTCCCTTAAAAGGCTGTTAGAAATTGAAAATAAAAAATAAAGAAGGCTTACCTTCTTTTCCTCTTCCTTCCGCCCCTGGCCATCTTGGCTGCGGATACATCGCCGCTCTTGTCGATGAAGTACAGGTAGCCTGACTTTTTCTTTACGCCGGCCTTGGCAACAACTTCAACCTTTGCCTTGCCTTTTTTCCTGCCGCCTCTTGACATCTTTGCGCGGGCCACGTTACCTTTCTTATCCACAAAATAAAGGTAGCCTGCCTGCTTCTTAACGCCTACTTTTGCTACTTTTTCTGCCATTTTAGATTTACCTCCCCTTGTTTTTATTTTAAGACGATAAAACCCCCGTCTTAATCTCGAATACAGAAAGCAGCATATATTTACAGCTCGTCAATTTTTTTTAAGTATTCCTTTATCCTTGAATTGACGCTGGATAAGAGCATCTTTTCAATCTTCTCCTCAAAAATATCGTTTAGGCTGCCGTGCTCGGTTATCCTGTAGGCATTCAGCCTTTTTTCAACCAGCAAAAGGTCCTTAAGCCTTTTCAGCTGCCTTCTTATATTTGATGACGCTATTCCAAGCATTGCAAGCTTGAGATTTTTCCTGTCTTCTATCACAAGCGAGCAGATTTCATCGCTTGTCAGGCTCTTTTCCCCTTTCTTCGCCTTGATTAAGACATTAAAGACGTCAACAACTACATCCCTTGAATCGCCGGGCTGCAGCAGCCCAATAGACAGGCACAGCTTTCTCACAAGCTCCCTGTCGCTTAGATTTGCAGGCTTTTCATACCTCCTCAATGTTATCTCAGCCAACGGGATGTCTTTTGAGATTGTTTTTTGCTTTGGCATTTGTATTGTTATAAAATCATCGCGTTCTTCAAGCCTCTAAAATCATTATCCATGGTTATCAGGGTTGAGTCATTTAAGACTGAAGTTGTGTAAATGAGGGAATCTATGATTGACAGCTCATTAGCCAAGGAAAATTCAGCCGCTTTTTCCGCGATTTCCGCGCTTACAGGGATGACAAGGCTTCTTTTTTTAATAAACTCCATGCTCCTGCTGATTTTATTGCTTTCCAGCCTGCTTTTTGACAGCTTCTTTTTTATTTCGAAAAGCGACAAGGCTGACAGCAGCAGCACTTCATCCGAATCAAGGATATCGGAATGCTGCCCGTTAAATAGGTACGCGAGCCACACAGAGGAGTCCACCAGCTTAGAATCTGTCATGCTTTTCCCTCAGCCCTTTCAGGATGCCTTTCACAGGCCTTCTTCCCAAATACCCTGCCAAAGACTCCTTTTTCATCCTGTCCGCAATTATTTTGTTGATTGCGTCATCGTAGGAAGCTGCTTCCGTTTCGTCTTTTATTTTTTTAAGCATCTCCAGCGTCCGCTCATCAATCTGGATTGTCGTTGCCATATAATTATATGACTATAGGTTATATATAAAGATTTGGGTTTTATATGGAATTAAATGAAAAGATTTTTAAGGGAATATTAATTACTATATTTTTATGAGTAAGGTTCTGGAAGCTTTTCTTGGAGAGTATCTTGAGTTAACCATAGACCATACTACATTAGCTGAAAGTATTAGAAGAGATGGGCCTTTTTGTTATGTTGGAAAGCTAGTAGCTGTTGATGACCATTTTGCGTTGCTTAATCCAGCTGAAGCACATAGACCAGAAGTAACAATACCCGGAAGAATTTACATCGATGAGGTTGTGAAGCATTTAAGAGAGCATGAAAAATTTCAACCACGTGCAGATATAAGTGATGTTAACTGGGTTGTAGCTCATGAGGCCCACATTAGGGATAGAGTAGAAAGTATTATGAGACCACAAAAACAACCAGTACCACTTAGAGCTATTGTAGGGGTTTATCATTATAGAGATGCTTAATTGTGCTTTTCATAATTAAGAAAAAGTTCAAGTTTGCTCGTTTTCTATTTTTCTAAATCTTGTCAAACCCTATCTCAAACTCTTTTCCCTTGACCTTTTCATTGCTGACAAAAGAATGCTTCTTGCTTGGCTCCATCTCTGAAATCCTGAATTGCCCTGCCCCTACCTTCTCCTTTATTGCAAGATTCCACTCTTTCAGCATTTCCTTCAGCTCACTGTCCGTCTTGATGAAAAGGGATATGCTGTCGGATTTCTGCAATCCCGCTTTCTTTCTCAGGGCCTGCACCCTTCTCATTACCTCCCTTGCAAAGCCTTCTGCTTCGAGCTCCTCGGTCATTTCCCTGTTGAGGTAAACAAGCCCGTGCTTCGAAACCCCTTCCTCATACGGAACAGGAACTTCTCTTGCAATAATCAGGTGCTCCTTTGTGACCTCAACAATTTTCCCGTCAATTTTGCAGGAATATTTTCCTTTTTCCTGCATCTGCTTCAGCACAGTCTCCGGGCTGTCGATTGCCAGCTGGGCGATTATCTTCGGGGCTTTATCGCCAAATTCAGGGCCAAGCTTCGAGTAGTCGGCCTTTATCCTGACTTTGACATTCGGAAGAGATTCAAGAATACTGACTTCTTTTGCATTTACCTGCTTTTTGATTATATCTCTCAGCCTCTTTACAGCTTCAATTGCATTTGTGTCCTTTGTTGCAACTATAATCTCTTTCAGCGGCCATCTTATTCCAAGCTGCATCTTCTCCCTTACGGCAAGCGCAGCCTGCACAATCTCGCTTACCGACTGCATTGAGCTTTCAAGCCCCGCGTCAATCAGATTATCGTCATGCGCCGGCCATCCGAGCAGGTGCACGCTTTCTTCCTTGAGCCTGAACTCCCTTCTCAGGTTCTGGTACATTGTTTCTGTCACGAACGGGGCTATGGGCGCAAATAATTTTAATGTTCCAAGAAGCACATTGAATACGGCATACAGCACAGTTTTCTTTTCCTCGTCGCTTCCCATCGATGCCTTGTCCCTTGTCAATTGTATGTACGTCCTGCTCAGCTCAAGGAACAATTCTTCAACAATCCATGGAACTTCGCTGAGCCTGTAATCACTGAAAGTTTCCGTGGCTTTTTTGACAGCTGAATTAAGCTTGGATAGTATAAACTTCTCCTCGGCATCAAGCTCATGGGCTTTCAAATCCGAAGGATTCTCCTTCAGGTTTTTTGCCATCTCTATTGCATACTTGTGCAGGTTCCAGAGAACTGTAAGGTTCTTGTGCTTCACCTTCATGTCGTCAAAGTTGTAATTGATGTCCACTCCCGGAGATGTTCCGCCTATCATGTAATATCTCAAAGTGTCTGCACCGTATTCCATTATCACTTCCTGCGGCAGGATATAGTTACCCAATGACTTTGACATTTTTCTTCCCTGCGCATCATTGATGAACCCGTGCATGTAGACTGATTTGAATGACTCATTGCCCATAGCCACCATCGAAGCAACAAACAGAAGGTTGAACCAGCCCCTTATCTGGTCTATCCCTTCCAAAATGAAGTCAGCGGGGTACAATTTCTCGAACAAATCCTTTCTTCTCGGGAAATCCAGGCAGTTCCAGGAGGCAGAGCCCGCATCTATCCACACGTCAAGAACGTCTGGAATCCTTTCCTTTAAGGAGCCGCACCCGCATTTTATTTTAACTTCGTCAATCCACGGCTTGTGCAGGTCATCAGGAACCCTGCCGGCAAGCTTTTTCAGCTCATCAACAGAGCCTATGACTGCAAAATCTTTGCACTGCCTGCATTTCCAGACTGGAAGGGGGGTGCCCCAATACCTCTGCCTAGTAATCCCGTTGTCTCTTAGGTTAGCAAGCCAATTGTCAAAATTCCTTGAGCCGGCAAAATCCGGAACCCAGCTTATGCCCTTGTTCAATTCCCTCATCTGGTCTTTAAGGTCCTCGATTTTGAAGAACCATTGGGTTGTTGTCCTGTAGATGACTGGGTTCTTGCAGCGCCAGCAGTGGGCATAGTCGTGCTCTATTTTAGCCTCTGCTATCAGCAGGCCTTTTTTGCTTATCTCTTCTGTTATCTTCTTGTCGTCTTTTTTTGCGGCAAATCCCCTGAGAAAAGGTATTGAATCGTCAAAAACCCCTCTTTCGGTCAGGGTGTTGAACGGAGGAATATCATTCCTGTGGCCGACTTCATAGTCTTCAGGCCCGCATCCCGGAGCCATGTGCACAAGCCCGGAGCCTGCGCTTGTGTCTACATATTCGTCACTTAAAACAACTGTATGGACTTTCGGATGATTTTGCTTCAGCTCCCTGAATTGGTTAATCTCATTCTCGAAAGGATGAATGTATTCCAATCCAAAGAGCTTGTCGCCCCTGAATTCATCTGCAATTGAAAACTGCTTTTCAGCCACGCCGCTTATGAATGCCGCTGCAAGGGCCTTTGCAACAATCCATATCTCATTGCCGACTTTTGCCCTGACATAATCAAGAGTGGGATTTGCCATGACTCCGAGGTTGAAAGGTATTGTCCATGGAGTTGTTGTCCAGATTATAAGGAACTCATTATCTTTGCCTTTGACAGAAAACTTCACGAAAATGGAATTGTCAGCAACTTTTTCATATTCCAGCTCGTGCTTTGCCAGCGAAGTGGCGCATGAAAAGCACCAGTGCATTGTCTTCTCGCCTTCATACAGCCTTTTGTTTTCATAAGCCCTTTTTATGAGCCACCACTCGCCTTCAATGTAGGTGTTTTGGACAGACTGGTATGCATTCTCAAAGTCCATCCACACTCCGATTCTTTTAAAGTCCTCGTTCATTGAAAGCATGTTTGTTATCGCGAACTCCCTGCATGCATTCACGAAATTGGCGACGCCGTACATCGGGATGTCGTCCTTGCTTTTCAGCCCGAGATTCTTCTCCACTGCCTGCTCCGTGGGCAGTCCGTGCATGTCATAGCCTGCCCTGTCCCATACATCAAACCCATTCATTCTCTTGTATCTCAAAACGCAGTCCTTCAGGGACTTGTTCCATGCCGTTCCAAGATGCACCTTTCCTGAAGTATACGGGGGGCCGTCAAGAAAATAGAATTTTTGCCTGCCCTTGTTCTTTTCCTTTGCCTTCTGGTAGATGCCGTGCTTTTTCCAGAATTCCAGAATTTCAGGCTCTGATTTTGTGGCTTCGTAGTTTGAAATCATTTTTGTTTTGTGGATAACGGTGCTTATTTAAAACTTTTCTGGCTTTTGATATGTTTTTTTGACATTTTTATGAACAGCTTTACGGCAGATATAAGCGCATTTTTCTGCCTTTTGTGCATGGAGCGCAGGGTTTCTACACGGGCGCTGTATTTTTCAGCATGCAGTCTGCTGTCCAGCCCGTCAGGCAGCATTTTTGAATGGCACCTTTCAATCTCTTCGAGCTTTGCCTTGAAATCGTTCAGCTCATCGATAATATTGCTGATTTTGGTTTTGCTGTAAAGAAAAGCATCAAGAGCCTCTTTAGCCGAGCCTGATTTCAGCATGTTAAGGCTGAAGTGCATGGAATGCAGCTTGTCGGTTATCCCTTTTTTGCCGCATATCGCTGATGCAAGGCTTCTTGCCCTTAACAGCATCCCAAAATCTTTTATCTGCTCAAGGGATGTTTTTTCAACAGTTGCCGATTCCCTCTCGAAATTCTCAAAGGCTTTTGACTCGCTAAGCCTGTTCAGCTCTTCCTTCAGCGAATAGATATCTGCCTCGCTTTTTTCCTGAGCATTCCTAAGCTCGGCTATGTATTTTTCAACATCAGTTCTTGCCATGCTTTTTTATCCTCTCGATTGTAACCCTGACTATGTCGTTTTCCTTCAGCCCCAGAACTTTGATTACCTCAAGGGGTATGTTTACGCCAAGGCTGGTGCCGGTCTTCCTTATGTACCTTACAAATGCCTCTTTTCCGCTCATAAGATTAAATAATATTAAATAAGATTTAGTATTTAAAGGTTGCGGTTTGAATTTTGTACTAAAATAAAAATAGAATAGAATTTTGAAAACTAATCTAAAGAAACTAGTTTGCCATCAATAACAATATAAATTCTTGATTTAGACGTTCCTTCTCGGTTTCTAAGCATAGCATGGAATTCTGCCTCTCTAAGCATGGACATTCTTTTAGCATAATCCACTTGCCCTTTTGCAATTTCTGAAGTCACCAACTTAGCTCCCTGACCCATATCTCTAAGGAGCAATTCCATATCTCCAAGTTGGACATCTCTTAAATTCACTGGTTTGTTAGTGTTAAGATAAGCTGGCACTCTTTCAGGCCTACTGCCATATTGCTGTCTTAATGTAACTGGAGGATCACCCATATTAACATTTAATTTTATCTTCTCTTTATAAATCTTTCTGTTACAACTAATTAATAGTTACAATTAAAAGAAACCTTCCAGCTTTGTCTGCTCCTTTGTCTCGAGCAAGTGCTCTTTGCTGTAGCCTATGACGTTGAATATTCTCTCGACAGCAGGCACGACCTGGTTGTTTACATAATAATCTGCATCATACTCGCCTTCCTTAACTTCTTCAGGAAGCCGGGAGCGGTTCCTTATTATGTCGCTGCCCTGGGTCACTACATACTTTATTATGGAGCCCGGCCCTATCACCCTTCCCTTGTTCTTCAGCCTCTGGGCAACAGCGACATGCGGGCCTTTCGAGGCATAGTCAATAATCTCCTTCTGCAATTGCGTGTGTATGATTACTTTTTCAATAGGGACTCTCTTGCCCCTCAGGTCACCAATCACGCTTTTGGCGTATTCAAGCGCTTTTTTAGTGTCGTGCTCCCTCAGTATTATATTGAGGACGGTTTCCTGCACATCCTTTGCAATCAGCGACCAGTTGCGCCTTACTGTCTCAAAGCCCTTTATCTTGAGGCTCCCTTTCTCTGACAGCATTGCATATTTTTTCTTTGCGCCAAACGGGCCTATCTTGGCAGAAACAAAGATTCCAGCAGGATAAAACCCCTCGTATTCAAGCTCCATGAGCCCGGGAAGCTCTGAATTTATCGAATGCGCGAATGCCTCGGCGTCTTTCTTCTGCTTTCCGTCGAGCGTTATGAAGACGCTGTCAGTGTCGCTGTACAGGACGAAGAAACCTTCTTTTTGCGCCCTGCCTATCACCCTGTGTATGTAAAACCTGCCCCATGCAGTCGTGCTCCTTGCGGACTCAATCGAGTACCATCTCGCGGCAAAAAATCCAAGGTAGCCGTAAAAAGAATTTGCAAGCAGCTTGAGGCTGTTCTGCCTTGCATTCAGGAACATGAATTTCTCGTCCTTTTCCCCTTTTATTATCTCCTTTATGCGCATCCTCCGGGTTATCAAATCCTCTATGAGGCCGGGTATAAACCCTTTTTTCTTTGCGCAGAACCAGTGCTTTTTTATTTCATCCCCTGGAGTCAGTTTTGCCGCATCCTCGCAGCAGGCGCAGTCAATAGTGTCCGGCCCTATGTTGTGGGAGCTCAATATTGTTGGATACAGGCTCCTGAAGTCAAATACGACAATGTCCTTGTAAAGGCCGGGCTTCGGCTCGTAGACAAAGGCGCCTTCATAAGTGCTCAGCCTCCTCCGCATCACTTCATCATGATTGGGCTTGTTTGGGGCAATCTCATTGAACTGGGGGGCCTGCCTCATTATGTACCATTCAACAAGCTGGGAAAAGCCCATCCTGTTGACGTCGTATATCGGAATGCCGGCTATCTTTACCATTTCTATTATAGTCGGCAGCATCTTTACGGCAAGGTTGTATGTCAGCACAGAGTCGTGCAGGCAGTATTCGCAGAACTTCTCAAGCCCTTCCCCATTGTCCCACGCGCCAGGCAAATCTGCAAGGGAAACATCGTGCTTTTTCTCGTCGAGAAGCTCAGAGGCTACGGCGTTGAGGTCGTAGGAATAAGTCTCAAGCGTGCCGCCCATTATTTTTTTTATGAACTTGAATATGTCAAGGTGGGTTATCCCGTTTACTGCCACAGATACATCCTTGCCCATCTTCACCCTTGGCTCGGAATAGTCGAAGCCGATGTCCAGCCTTATCTTGTGCTTCTCGGCCCTGGTCTTTATGTAAGGGAAGTCAAACCCGTCTGAAAAATATCCGGTAAGTATGTCGGGCTTGAAGCTTTCAACAGTTTCCTTGAATTTCTCAATCAGCTGGGCCTCGTCATTTACAAACTCTATGCAGCTGTTTTCCGTCTGGAATTTTTTCCACAGGAACACTTTCCCGAAGCCTTCCCCCCAGAATGAAAGCATTATGATGGGGTTTTTTTCCGCATCAATTGCCAAATCAAACGGGCTGTAAGTCTCGATGTCGAACGCAAGCACCCTTGGCTCGTGGATGGTTTCGCCGCTGAGCTGCGAAATGCTGTCTGCCCTGAAAACAGGCACCCTTGACTTCTGCTCAGCAAAATTTCCGGCTGCCTCGTGCAGCACTAAAGGGGTGATGGCCTTGTCAATCAGGTACCTTCTTGCAAAAGGTATGTCAAATTCGTGGACTGAGCTGACTATTTCCCATCCCCTTACAACCTCCCTTATCACAGGAACGCTGCCGGGAAGATTCGTGTAAACTTTAATCGCAAAAACCTCTTTCCCCAAAAATTTTTTAATCACGGTCTCTGTTTTTGCCACGAAACAAAGCCCGTCTTCGCCCTCTATCCTCACCTTTTCAAGCTTTTCCCTTATGTCTGCCCAGTCTTTTGGAATCACGTAGAAATACGGCTCAAAATTTTGGTCCAGCACGGTAATCTGCTGTCCATCCTGCATCTTCCCGTAGAGGTTTATCACAGCCTTGCCGTCAGCCACCTTGTAAGCGGCGTCAAAGGGGAAAAATTGTATAGTCTCAGCCATAACAGCAGATAGCTGTTTTTGGTATATAAAAGTGTCGCTGATTAACTATACTCACGGGCAAAAATAATTGAGCAATTGTTGCCCGTTCGTAATAAGTAAAAGGCATGATTCATGCTCAAATTTTTGTGCCTTTTACTATAATTCAGGAAAATTTTTATATGGTTCCAGCCCCAATTCAAAAAATGAAAGGGGTGATTATTTTACTTTTTATACTTTTTATCCCATTGGCTTATCCCCTCTCCATAGGCGATCTCCTATCCAGATACAGCTTTTCAACGGCAACAGTGCAGATGAACATAACAAGGCACACGGATTTCATGGCTGACAGCAACAGCAACGGGATAAGCGACAAATTGATCTTTGAGCTGACCACAGACAATACAGCAGGAACTTTTATTTTTCTTATAGATTTATTCGACCAGGACGGCATTTTAACCAACGAGACAAGCAGGAATTTAAGCGCCGGGACAAACAAATTAAACATCACTTTCAGCTCAATCCTTTTAAGCCAGGGCCAGTTCAACTATTCTATAAAGATATACAATGGAAGCAGAAAGCTGAAATACAGGAAAGACAACATCTTGACCGGCATTTACCCCGATTATGAAGGGGGGTTCAGGATTATCAGCGTCAATGACCTGAAAATCAACAGGACTTTGCAGCTGAACGTCACAGCCAGTTCCCCTGAGAACAAAAGCCACGTAACTACCCTGTTTTTAACTTATAACAACCTGACGATTTTCTCCAAGGGCACCAAGCCATACAAAACACCGACAACCAGTTTAATATTCAATTTTGACAATGAGACTATAAAAAAGACGCACTTCATCGGGAATTTTACTGTTTCTTCAATAAAGATAGGGAGAAAGACGGTAAAATCAGGCTTCTCAACAAAATCATACGATTTCAGGGAATTTGCAGCAGCATCCTACATATACAATTTTACTGACGAAGGAATTGACACCGGCGGCGGCAATAAGGCTGAATTTCTTGAAATCAATGCAACCCTCCAAATTCTCAGGGCAAACAATTACACAATAACCTCGGCCCTTTATGACTTGACTGGAAGCCTTATCGAGATGAAAAACATATCCTCCAGCCTTGATATTGGGAAAAATGCATTTGCGATAAGGTTCAACGGCTCAGCCCTCTATGAAAAAAAGCTGAACGGCCCTTACCTGCTGAAAAATATTGAGCTTTATGAAAATGGAACATTGACCGATAAAATAAATGATGCATATGCAACCGGCAATTATAATTTTAATGATTTCGACGCCGGAAGCCTGCCTGACATAACAGTGAATATATCCGTGTCTGGCGCCCATCACCATGGGATTGAAAACCTGACAGCCAACTTCACGTTTTCCAACAGGGGAAGCGGGCACGCGTTCAATGTCGGCACTGACATTTTTGACAACAAGACTTTTTCAAGAAGCAACAAGTCAGGCATCCTGCATGCCAATTCCAAGATTACCTATGAAATAAATTTCACAGGCATATCAGATTTCGAAATCAGCGCATTTGCCGACCTGCAGAACACTGTCGAGGAGCTTAATGAAAGCAACAATGCCGGCAGAATTGTGGTAAAGCTGAATAAAAAGCCTTTCCTTGGCATTGTGAAAAATATAACAGCAAACGAGACTGATAAGATTATCGTAAACCTCTCAGCTTCCGACCCAAACGAGGACGACATTTCCTTCTCAGTAAACCTCACAAAATTTTCCAAGAGCCTCAATGTTTTCGAGTGGAACACCACCGTTGCTGACAGCGGCCATTATGCTTTGGCTGCAGCAGCCTCCGACGGATTCCTCAATGACTCGGCAGCCTTTAGCATAATTGTCCTTGACATGCCTGAGAAAGACACAGACAATGACGGCATAGAAGACGGCATTGACAGGCTTATAGGGAACGATGGATCTGTAAACACATCTACCATCGCCTTCAGCATGATGGTGAACGACTCAAAAAACATTTCAAGATTATTTGACGGCATATTCCCCGTAAAACTCATGGACGGAAACCTGACTATCGCGGAATTTGATTTTAACTTTTCCCTCTACAGGCTGAATTTGTCAAATATCACGATTGATAAGCAGCAAAACGGCGCAGCAGGCTCGCTGCTTGTGAAAGGCGTCAAGATCCCTGAATGGGCCACAAAAACGATTTATATTGATAAGGTCGATGCCGTTAACGGAGTCTGCATCAAGGAAAAGGAAATTTCTTCCGTTGCAGACATAAGCAGCGGCTGCAATTCTGCTGACGAGTTTTTGGCGGAGTGTGACGGGACACTGCAGGAGGGGCATTCCTGCGCATACAATACCAGCATTGGCAAATATAGAATTAAGGGCATGAAACATTCAGGAGTGATCCAATTCGACTATGCAAGACCGGGGCCAGGCACGTCCTCAGGCGCGGCAAGCATTTCAGGAAGCTCGGGAGGGGGTTCAGGCACTGCGTGCACCTCCGAATGGAAATGCAGCGAATGGTCTGGATGCATTAATGGATTTAAGGCGAGAAAATGCCGCGACTCATCCCAATGCGCGTTTCCAACAAAAAAACCCGAAGAAAAGCAGGGCTGCATAGGCCAGATCAGGATCCTTAAGGCGCCAAATGACGGCGGAATAACGCGCAAGGCCAGTCCAGGCACAAAATCAAAAATAAGCCAATTAATTACAGGGCATTCAGTTGGCGCCCCCAGCAGAAAGCAAACTGGGGTGTTCACTGCTTTTGCAGAGGTTATCCTGATCGTCGGCTCTTACCTTTTGATTACAAAATTTCCAAAAATGTTTAAATAGCATGCTAAAAATCCCTTCTTGCCGGGGCTGTAGTATAGCTTGGTAGAATTGGCCCTTGGGGAGATGCATGCAGTGGGCATTCAGAATCCAACATGGGTCCGGCCGGGGTTCGAATCCTCGCAGCCCCACTTGATTTTAACAACTTTTTTAAGCGCGCTTTTAATCCCTTTTGCCATGAAAACAGTGATGTGCGCAGGCACCTTTGACATAATCCACCCGGGCCATTTATACTATCTTTCCGAAGCAAAGAAATACGGGGACAAGCTTGTTGTTGTTGTTGCACGGGATGAAACATCAAAATCATTCAAAGGGAGGGATCCGGTCCATAACGAAAGGCAGAGGCTTGAATCTGTCAGGATGCTTGAGATTGTTGATGAGGCTGTCCCGGGGCATCATGGGGACATATTTAAAATAATTGAAGAAATAAAGCCAGATGCGATATGCCTGGGCTATGACCAGAATGTGCAGAAGCAGCAGCTCGAGGATGAATTAAAAAAAAGAGGGATAAAAGCTGATGTCATAAGGATAGGCTCCTATATGCCTCACATGTACAAAAGCTCAAGGATGAAAAAATGAACCCGGCTTATTTGATTGTTTTGTCTGTGATAGGCTTTGCCGTTTCCTTCTACATATTTTACTCGAAAAAATATGATCAGCCGATGCACTGCATAATGGGCAGAAACTGCGATGAGGTCGTCAAAAGCAGGTATGGAAAGACTTTTGGCATAGAAAACACGATTCCGGGCATGGCTTACTATGTCTTGGTCTTTGTTTACGGCATTTTGCTTCTTCTAAACCGAAATGTTTTTAAAGTAAATATTATTTACTATTTCATAGTAATTGCAAGCATTGGATCAGTTTTGTTTTCAGCCTATCTGGCTGCAGTGCAGGCATTTGTGCTGAAGAAATGGTGCGAATACTGCATTGTTTCGTCAGTTGCTTCAGTATTGATTTTGGTCGTGCTTTTAATCATATAAAATGGCAAAGAACAGCAAGTTTCAAGGATTGTCATTAACACTTTTAAGGGTAGTCCTGGGCTTCATGTTCGCATACCATGGATATTCCAAGCTGTTTGTTGCAGGCGCGTTGCCCGGAACTGCAAAGTTCTTTGCTGCTATCGGCATACCTCTTGCCAACTATGCGGCTGTCATTGTTGCTTTTGCTGAATTCTTTGGAGGCATCTTGCTTGTCTTGGGATTGCTTACAAGGCTTGCCTCGCTTGTGCTTATTATAGAAATGCTCGTTGCGTTTTTCAAGGTTCATTTGAAGCAGGGATTCTTAATATCGCAGCAGGCTTACGGATACGAGTACGTGCTTCTTATTTTGGCAGTGCTGATTGCTTTGTTATTGAACGGCCCGGGAAAGCTGGCTGTTGGCAAATTTGTGAAGAACAAATGGCTGCAGTGAATAAGTTAAGTTGATTTCTAAGTAAACAATCAAAAATAAAGAATTTAATTATTTCAAAAACCCGGCAAACAAGCCCCTCTTTTTCCTGGGAATCTGCTTCTTGCCTTCAAGCCTGTACCTGTTTATCTGCACATGGCCGCAGTAGTCGTCTTCAAATATTACGGATAGGTCCTCTACTACCATCTTTTTGGCAAACATCGGGCAGTCAAGAACCAAGGTGTCTGCGTAGCCTCCTTCAAAGCCGATGTGGAAGCCGTACCTAACAGAATCTTTTTTTAATTGCGAAAAATTCTCCCCGGTTATCTTCTTTCCAAGCCAGTCCTTCAATCCGTCAGAAGCAATCTGGGTGATCAATATCTCATACCCGTTTTTCAGCATCTCTTCCATGACCAAGTCATGGTCCTCTCCCGCGTGGCTGGCAAAGGCATCCACTTTAAGGGGCCTTAATGCAATCTGTATGCTTCTTAGCTGGGTTTCCTGCAATCCAGTGCCGCCAAGGACAACGGAGTCTATTTTTAGCTTCTTCTGGTTTGACTCAACGACTTCCTTGACGATATTGGCTTCTTTTGCAGGATCCGCTACCTTGCATTTTACATAGAAATGGGGGATCCCAAGCATCTTTGCCAAGTCTTTGGTCTGCTCGACTGTGGCATAGTGGAACAGGAAGCAGTCCTTTCTTGTAGGCTTGACGGAAATAAGGTATTTTATGTTCCAGCCTTTTTCCTTTGCGTGCTGTATGGCAAAAGTGCTGTCCTTTCCGCCTGAATATAGAATTGCGACGTCCATAGCAAAAAGTGGGGTTAAATTATTTATAAAGGTTTTGAAAATTCAAAAAATCTTTTAAAAAATATTTATCTATTCAAAAGTATTTGGGTAGTTATCGATTATCCTGGCGGCATTAATTCTTCTTGCTGACGTGGTTGGCCCCATCTCAAAACCTTGGGGTAGAAAATCACCGTAAGCAGCTGGGACATTGACAAATGTTATATCCTCAAGCCTATTGACACTGAAACCTAAAGGCGGACTTCCAAGTGTTCCCAGAAATTCTGCAAGAAGTTCTTGGGTTAGTGGCCTTTTTGTATAGGTATGGAATCCCCTTCTAAATTTATGATTTTCATCAATTACCCTAGAAAAAGTAGCCCCTATTACTTTTTCTATAGCCTTTACAACTCCTCTATAATCGTGGATATCTCTTGCTCCTTCGCTATACAAAACTAAACCAACTTCTCTTGAATCCATTTGTAGAATATGAAATGTTGCACTATAGTCCCTTCTCCCCGGACTTCTAAAGCACAAATTAGCTTGCATCAAATACTCGTCAGGAATAAAACTCGGCCTTAATTGATCAATTCCAATATTTCTTCCAATTACTGTAGCAACCTCATTAGGAAGTTTGGGGTAAACTAGTCTCATTTTGTTTTTACAATCTATGTGAGTTATAATTCATTTATAAAACTATTTATGGAAAAAGATAATATCAACAATCTTTTTAAACAACAAAAAAACCCAAACCATATGAGAATAGCATTAGCCCAAATCAACCCAATTGTCGGCGACATTGGCGGCAACACAGAAAAAATAATATCAGTCATAAAAAGCGCAAAAGCGGACATTGTTGTTTTCCCAGAGCTTTCTGTAACTGGGTACAGCCCGCAGGATTTGCTTTTGAGGAAAGATTTTGTCGAAAGCAACATAAGTGCGTTGAAAAAGATAGTCAGGAGCACCGGAGATAAGGTTGCAATTGTGGGTTTTGCAGAGAGGGCCAATGAATTTATTTACAACAGCGCGGCTGTGATACAAAACCAGCATTTTCTTGAGATACACAGGAAGATCTGCCTTCCTAACTACACCATATTTGATGAAAAGAGATGGTTCAATGAAGGACAGTATGCCACCGTGTTTGATTTCAGGGGAAAAACAATAGGGGTGAGCATTTGCGAGGACATATGGTTTCCGGAAACAACAAAAAGGCAGAAGCACAAGGGAGCTGAACTCATAATAAACATATCTGCTTCCCCCTACAGCAAGGGAAAGATTGAAGCTATTGAAAATGCCCTAAAGCAAAGATGGGAAGAAAACAAAATCCCAATTGTTTTTGTAAATCAGGCAGGATCACAGGATGGCATTGTATATTACGGCCACAGCATGCACTTCAAGAATGGAAAAATTGCCAGTAAATGCAAAGATTTTGAAGAAGAAATTCTGGTTGTAGATTTAAAATGAGCACAAAAGAGATTCATGATGGGCTATTGCTCGGGATAATGGATTATTTCAGGAAAAATGGCTTTAAAAAAGCGGTGATTGGCTTAAGCGGCGGCCTTGACAGCTCTGTTGCAGCATTTCTAATTGCAAATGCCCTAGGCAAGGAAAATGTGACAGCGATCCTGATGCCGGACATAGGGACAACTTCTCCGGAAAGCATGAAAAATGCAGGGATGCTTGCAAAGAAGCTGGGAATAAGCAGCCATTCTGTTGAAATCAACAATTTTGTCAGGTTTTTTGAAAACTTAAGCAAAAGAATGAATCATAAAAGCAAATTATATCCTATATCCAATGTGAAGGCAAGGACAAGGATGATGGTTCTTTACTATTTCGCCAATCTTGAAAATGCATTGGTGATAGGGACGTCAGACAAGTCGGAGATTGCGCTCGGGTACACGACAAAACACGGAGACAATGCAGCGGACATACTTGTAATAGGGGACTTATGGAAGACGGAAGTTATAGAACTGGGCAGGTTCCTTGGCGTTCCCGAATCAATCCTGAAGAAAAAGCCCAGCGCTGAGCTTATCAAAGGAGTCACAGCAGAGAAGGAGCTTGGTGCTTCTTACCAAGTCCTGGACAGGATTTTAAAAATGCACATCGAAGACGGCCTTTCTTCTGACCAGATAAACGGATTTGACAAAAGGCTTGTAAGAAATGTAATTGACAGGGTAAGGCTGAACGAGCACAAGAGAAGAAGCGCGATGCCCATAAGGATTTCAGAAAGATCATTCCACGGTATGGAATGGCGAATGCCGGTAACGAATAGGTTTAAGGGTTAGGATTAGATTATAGGAAGAATCGGGTAGGGTCCTTTATGCCATACTTCACCGCTTTTTACATCCACTTCGCTAAAGCCGCCTTTTCCATTATCTATAACAAAGGTTTCAACTTGATATTCTGGCCTTGCCCTAGTGGCATTGTAGTCCTTTGCTAATTTAATCAAAACATCTACCGGGCGAGTAGCTGACAGTTGTCTTAAAGCATAAACAAATTCTGTCTTGCCGACAGCAGCTTGCACTTGCTGGACAAGGGGATCTTTAATTGCATTAGAAGGCGAGGGGTGGTTTTTATTTCCGTTAACAAAAGCATCAATCATTTTATTAACCCTACCTAATGGGATATTAATAAATGTTATTGCTAAAATTATTCCTTTAGGAATAAATAGCATTTACCTTATTCCAGTAATTTTTATTTTTATTTTTTATTCCTTTTAGAATAATTCTTTCAAAAGGATATTTAAATAAACTGTTTTATTTTAGTTGTTGAATGGCATATTTAACTTCTGGATATCAAGTGCGAACCGCGCAGATTGGCAGGCAAGCTCATCCTGACGTGCTGGCCAACATTTTAAGCCAGGATGCCGTTGGCGCAGTTCTTGACAAGGATCCTAGCGCGAGAGCAGACATTAATGCCACAATTGGGAATAAAATAATCTTAATCAGCGGGCAAATACGCTCTTTTGATGCTCCTAGCGGAAGGGAATTGGGAAGGCTGGCAAGAAGCACAATCAGGGAAGTAGGATATAATGGCAGCAATGGATACGAACTGCCAAGCACTGATCCTGATGGAATTCAAAAAAGAAAAATAGTGATAGATGTAAATTCGCAATCTCCCAATATTTCTGAAGCGGTCGGAAATGGAGGCGCAGGCGATACTATAATCAAGCATGGCTATGCTGTAAAGGGTGGGCCAAATTATCTTCCATTTGAGCATGTATTGGTTAGAGAAATGGCCAACAAGCTCGACGATTATTTTAGGCAGGAAAAGATTCAAGGGCTTGGCCCGGATGGAAAGCTGAATATAGGATTGAAATACGAGAAGGGAAAACCAAAATACGCTGCTTATGTAGTTGTGGCTGCTCAGCATGCTGAAGGCACAAACCTGGATATTTTTAGGGAAAGGATATTGAATGAAGTGGTTATTCCAACACTTGGCAACTTCTACAACCCGGCATATACAAGGATAATCATCAATGGAGCTGGCCTTTTTGACCATGCAGGGCCTGTTATTGACAGAGGCATAAAAGGCAAGAAGGATGCAGACTCTACCTATGGCGATCACGCAAGGCACACAGGCGGAAGCGCGTTTGGAAAAGATCCATCAAAGGCAGATTTTCAGGGCTTGGTTGGCGCAAGGTATATAGCAAAAAATTTGGTTGCAAATGGCGTTTTTGACGAAGGAGAAGTCAAGCTTGGCTATGCTATAGGACATGATGAGCCTGTCGTTTTGGATTTTGATGTACGCGGACACAAGCCAAGAGGCATTGAAGCTCTTGTAAGAAGAAATTTCCCCTTGTCCCCAAAAGAGATGATGCAGGAATTAGATTTGAAGAATCCTGCGCTTTATCCTGCCACGGCAAGGCAGCACTTCTTCGGAAACCCTGATTTTCCATGGGAGCAGATAAAGAAGCTAGCTTAACCCGGTTCAATCCTACAAATATTTATAAACAATTTCTTTTATTGTTTTTGTATGAAACGCGCCCTCTTCATAGGCAGGTTCCAGCCTTTCCATAATGCGCACCTTGCCGATGTGAAGAAAATCCTGAAGGAATGCGATGAAATCCTGATTGCAGTAGGCAGCTCGCAGGAGAAAAACACTGAAGAAAACCCCTTCAGCTACAGTGAAAGGAAGCAGATGATTGCAAACACGCTAAAAAATAACAAAATAAAAAACTACAGGATTTATCCCGTGCCTGACCTGTACAATGACAAAAAATGGATTTCTTACATCAAAAAAAACCTTCCAAAATATGATTTTGTCTATTCAGGCAACCCATGGACCTTGAGATGCTTCAAAAAGCATGATTCAAAGGTCAAGAAGATAAGGCTCATAAGGGGGATCAACAGCACCATAATACGTGAAATGATTGCCAAGGGCAAAAGCTGGGAAAAAATGGTGCCGGAGGAAATTGCTGATTACATTAAAAAATTGAAAGGAGTTGATAGGGTTAAAAGAATCTATTCTAAGAAGTAGCCAGCATCTTTTTCTTGCCAAGCATCTTGTCAGTTTCAGTCTTTATAATCTCCCAATGCAGCTTTACAAGCTTCTGGACTGTCGGGTCTTCTGTATTAAGCTTGTATAACCTTGCCCTTCCTATTTCCCTTGTACGCACAACAACTTTTCTCTTCTCCAGGTCTTTCCAAGCCCTTGTAAACGATGTCCAGCCAACATGGCTTCCTTCCGCAATGTCTGTCATGCTGTAGTCGAAGTCTTTGCCAAGTATTAAAAAGTTAAGTATCCTGACCATTGGCGTGTCTCCAAAGTATTCCTCAAAAATGCTTTCCTGTTTCATTTTACTTGCTTAATAGCCATTAATATACTCTGACGAATCTCAATGAACTTTAATACATTAGGATATACTGCAATTAATCACAGTATAACCGCAATTAATCACAGTATAACCGCAATTAATTACAATTGATATTTAAATCTTTCGTTTCATTAACTCAAGTTCACGTTTCGAAAACTATAAATATTAGTTAAAATATATAAAAGCTATGTCCAAAACTGACATTGAAAAAATAAAACTGCATATTCTAAAGAAATTATTTGACCAAAGATGCTGGATGCATAAGCATTTTAGCATCAATAACATTCCCCAAGGCTTGCCACCTCATGCAAGAGATTCAAGAATAATAAAAAAAGCAGTTGATGATTTAATCAAAAGCAAATGGTTGCTATCAAAGCCTACTCATTACGGCTTGGAGCTATCCTTAAATATTGACAAAAAGAAGGAAATTGAAGAATACATAAAAGAAAATTTATACTAACCTACCCAAACATCCCCTTGATAATCCCTTTCTTTCCGGACTCTTTCTCAAAATCCTCAAGCAGCTGCCTCTGTTTTTTTGTCAGCTTCTCAGGAACTCCAACATAAACTTCAACATGCTCGTCCCCGGTATGATGGCTATGAAGGTCAGGAATTCCAAGGCCTTTCATCCTGAATATTGTTCCGCTTTGGGTTCCTGCAGGAATCTTCAGGCTTGCATTTCCTTTCAGGGTGGGAACTTCAATTGAGCCTCCCAATGCCGCAGCTGCAAAAGAAACGGGAACTTTGACATAGATGTCATTTCCATTTCTTTCAAAAACGCCGTGCGGCTTTACATGAATTACAATGTACAGGTCGCCCTGCGGCATCCCCTTTTCGCCGGCTTCTCCGCCGCCCTGCACTCTTAAATTGGTTCCGTCAGCAGCCCCTTTGGGTATGCTGATTTCTATGTTCCTTGTTTTTTCAGCGACTCCCCTCCCGCTGCATTCAGGGCATTTATTTTTTACATATTTTCCCCTGCCTCCGCATTTCCTGCACGTTGTTGTTGTAGAAAACAGCCCAAAAGGCGTTCTTTGCGTTCTTGTGGAAACTCCCCTCCCGCTGCATTCGTCGCATATTATGATGTCCGACTTGCTCTCTGCCCCTGTGCCTTCGCACTTCGGGCACTGCTCAAGCCTTGGAATCTTTAGTGTCTTCTTTGCGCCAAAAGCCGCATCCTCAAGCTCTATCTCCAGGTCATATCTCAGGTCTGAGCCCCTCTGCCTTCTTCTTTGCCCTCTTCCGCCAAATAAGTTGTCGAATATGCTGTCAAAGTCAAACCCAAATCCCCCTGCCTCAGACATGAAGTCGGAAAAGTCAAACCCTTCAAAGCCGCCCTGGAATTGAGCCCCTGCAGCCCCAAATTGGTCATACTGCGCTTTTTTCTGCTCATCCCCAAGCACAGCAGCAGCCTCGTTTATTTCCTTGAACTTTTCAGCTGCATCCGGTGATTTGTTCAGGTCAGGATGGTACTGCTTTGCCAGCTTCTTGTAGGCTGCCTTAACATCTTCCTTTGAAGCGTTTTTGCTAACTCCAAGAATCTTGTAATAGTCTTTTTCTTTTGGCATTTTATTAAATCTCATATCTTAAAATTTTGCCCAATTTTTCTTTGTCAGGCACGATGCTTTCCAGCTCTGCGCCAGGAATCAGCTTCCCGCCGCTTTTGAGGTAATTCGCATACTGCCTTATGCTTTCAGGGTCATTTGGGTTGATAACATGGTTGAGCATGAACCACACGCTCAGCTCTTCCCCGTAATCCTTGCACTGGATAGATGTCCTGCATTCCAATGGCTTGACTTCGTGGACTGTGCAGCCCTTTTCATCGTCAAAAAACACGCATCTCCCATACGGCTTTCCCTTCTCCCTTATAAGCTTTGGGCGCAGCAGTTTTTTGTTGAATAGCTCAATTTCCTCCAAAAACCCTTTTTTCAGGTCCTGCCCTGAAACGCCCAAAAATCTTGCCATGTTCTTTGCATCGTCTCCGGCAAGAGAGCCGCTTCCAAACCTGCAGCCGTGGTTGCATGAATTGCACTGGCAAGGTGCAGCCAATTTTAATACGTCATTTAAAGGGGTGTTTTTGGTAATTATCTTTATCAGCTCTTTTTTAGCTAAATTAACAATTCTCAATCCGCCTTCGGCAAATTTTACTCTCGCAAGGCATCCGACCTTGCTCGCCATGCATTGCCATACATTGTTATTCTAATTTTGCTTTTCTCAGCAATTCCTTCTCAATCTTCTTGGTAAAATTTATTTCCTTTTCAACGTCCCCTCTTTTATACCTTTGCTTTATGTACTCAAACCTCTCGTCAACGCTTACAATCTTGTCGTTCTTTATCCTTTTGTCAGCATAAAAAACTATTTTCTCCTCCCAAGTTTTTGGCACAAATTCAGGATTATCAAGATAGGATAAGCCGTGCTTCTTTATTATCAAGGCCACTTCAGGAAACCCAAGCGATTTTACAAGCTCATGGCCTTGAACAATATGGTCTTCAGAATCAGCCTTTTTTATGTCATGCAGCAATGCCCCTGCTGCAACCAATTTCTTGTTCACTTTTATGCCTTTCTTTTCCAGCAAATCACATATTTTTAATGAAAACTCGCATACTTTCTTAAGGTGCGCAACTATATTTCCTGGCACATTGCTGTCTTTCAGGATTTGCAGGCATTGTTCGCGAGTGGGAAGATTCATTTTTAATCACTTATTAACAAATCTCTAATAAATCTTATCAAACTTGTTAAAGACCATACAGCAAAAAGAAATGCTAAAATTAAGATACTCCATAATTGGGTGTTACTAAAGAGCGGAGCGAAAACCAGTCCGACAATACTTAACAAAATTGTCGAGCAAGCTATTATTGCAGGTTGAAAAAATTTATGTTTAAATTTTTCTTTTGTTGTTAGTATTTTAATTAAAGACTTAATTTTGTACTCTAATGTACTATCCTCTGAATTTTTATTAAGATTTTTTAATTGACTTTCCAATTGATTGCAATAATTTAGCAATTCTCCATCATTCAAGAATTCTAAGTCCTCTTTATATGTCATATTATGCATTTTAACGCCTTCAATCAAATTTTTCTTCTCAAGTGATAAATATTCAAATCGAAATATTATTACTACTACAATTATACTAAAAAGCGCTGCAAAGCCTTGAACTAAAGAACTTAGAGTCCAAAAATATTGTTGATTTATTGTTACATCGTACCTTTTAAGAAATGGTGGTAATATAAACCCAATTAAAGTAACAAAAATCAAACCAGCATAAATCTCTCTTGGAAAATGTAATATTTTTTCTATGATTTTTCTCATATGTGCAAAATCCTATTTCCTCTTTTTCTTCTCCTCGTCCTTCACTTCATAGTCGGCATCCACAACATTGTCGTTGTTTTTTGATTTTTCTTCTGTTTCTTCGCTTGCTTGTTGCCCATGTTGCTGCTGATGCTGCTGCCCTGCCTTCTGGTACAGCTCAGTTGACATCTTCTGCACCATCTCGTTGATTTCGTCAAACTTCTTCCTGATTGCACCAGTGTCCTTCTCCGCGGGCTTCAGCAATTCCTTCAGCTCCATGATCCTGCCTTTTATCTCGCTTATTTCCTTTTCAGGCACTTTTCCTTCAAGGTCCTTGAATAATTTTTCAGTTGTATAGACGAGATTATCGGCCTGGTTGACAGTCTCAATCTCTTCCTTCTTTTTCTTGTCGACCTCGGCAAACTCTTCAGCTTGCTTCTTCATCCTTTCAATCTCTTCGTCGCTCAGCTTCTGGGATGCAGTAATCTTGATGCTCTGCTCCTTTCCTGTCCCAAGGTCTTTTGCATTGACATGTAAAATTCCGTTTGCATCAATGTCAAAAGTGACTTCTATTTGGGGAATGCCTCTTGGCGCCGGGGGAATGCCGACCAAATCAAACTGCCCGAGCACTTTGTTGTCATTAAACATGGGCCTTTCGCCCTGGCCGACCCTTATTGTCACAGCAGTCTGGCTGTCAGCAGCTGTGCTGAACACCTGCTGCTTTTTTGTAGGGACAGTTGCATTCCTTTCAATCAGTTTTGTAAATACGCCCCCGAGCGTTTCTATGCCCAGGCTAAGCGGCGTTACATCAAGCAACAGTATGTCCTTGACCTCTCCTGCAAGCACTCCTGCCTGGACAGCTGCGCCCATCGCGACACACTCCATCGGGTCAACGCCCCTTTCAGCCTGCTTGCCTATGAAATCTTCCACAAATTTCTTCACAACAGGCATCCTGGTCGGCCCGCCTACAAGTATGATTTTGTCAATGTCCTTGGATGAAAGCTTTGCATCCTTCATGGCCTGCTCTGTAGGGTGCCTGCACTTCCTGATTATAGGATCGATAAGCTGCTCAAGCTTTGCCCTTGTTAGCTTTATTGTGAGGTGCTTTGGCCCCTCATTTGTTGCTGTTATAAACGGCAGATTAATGTCAGTCTCAAAAACAGTTGAAAGCTCGATTTTTGCCTTTTCCGCAGCCTCTCTCAATCTCTGCATTGCTGTGTTGTCTTTTGACAGGTCGATTCCCTCCGTCTTCTTGAATTCAGAGGCAAGGTACTCTATCAAAGACTGGTCCATGTCTGTTCCGCCAAGCTGAGTGTCTCCTGAAGTAGATAAAACCTGGAAGACTCCGCCGCCAAACTCCATTATCGTCACATCCAGAGTTCCCCCTCCAAGGTCAAAAACAAGAATTTTCAGTTCCTTGTCCTGCTTGTCTATGCCGTATGCCATTGAAGCAGCTGTCGGCTCGTTGACTATCCTGACAACTTCGAGCCCTGCAATTTCCCCTGCATCCTTTGTTGCCTGGCGCTGGTTGTCGTCAAAATAGGCCGGGACTGTGATGACGGCCTTGCTAATCTTTTCACCCAGAAACTCCTCTGCGTCTTTCTTTATCTTCTGCAGAATAAAAGCTGAAATCTGCTGAGGAGTGTATTCCTTGCCGTTAATATGGTACTTATGATTGGTGCCCATCTTCCTCTTTGCAGCCATTATCGTATTGTCAGGATTTGAAATTGCTTGTCGCCTTGCCGGCTCTCCAACCAGAATCTGGCCGTCTTTTGTGAATGCCACTACACTTGGAAATGCCTTTCCATATGCTGTTGTGCCCTCTGCGCTCGGTATTATGGTTGGCTTGCCTGCCTGCAGGGCAGAAGCTGCCGAATTCGATGTCCCCAAGTCAATTCCGATTATCTTTTCCTTTGCCATTTTTGATTAACCTCCACGTTAATTTTTGATTTTTTGTTTTGAAATTTTATTTTCCACTGATTTTAACCTTGCTAAACCTCAGTACCCTGTCATGAAACGTATACCCTTTTTGCAGCTCTTCAAGTATTGTGCCTTCTGGCTTGTCTGACTCTTCTTTCAAAAGCACTTCGTGCCTGTAAGGGTCAAACTGCTCGCCATCTGCCTTGATAGGCCGTAATCCAATGCTTTCAAGGGTTGAAATAAGCTGAGCATGTATCATATCAATTCCCTGAATAAATTTTTCCTTATCATTTGTATTCTTTATTGCATGCTCAAAGCTGTCAAGCACCGGCAATAATTTTCCAACTGTTAATGCGCCTGCGTATTTTGCAAATTCTTCTTTTTCCTTCTCAACCCGTTTTTTGTAATTCTCGAATTCAGCCTGCAATCTTTTTAGCGTGTCTGTCAATTCGTCTATTTTTTGCTGGTTTTCTTCTGTCTTTGGCCTTTCTTCTGATTTTTTATCATCAGACACCTTTGCCTCGGCTTTTTTATTTTCTTTTTTTGCTTCCATTTTATTTTTCGTAATGTTCTTGCCAATGTCAACTTTATGTTATTTCTGCCATTATTCCATCTTTCCTAACGCATTGCCCAATTTAAAAAATTAAAAAACAAAATTCTACTTTATTTCAATTCTCTTTGCTTCCGCTTTATTGGCCTTTGGAATTTCGACTTTCAAAATCTCGTTCTTGTAGCTTGCATCCGCGTTTTCAGCCGCAACCTCTGCCGGCAGGGGCAATGCGCTGTAGAAGCTTTGGCTCCTCATTTCATAGGAATAGCTTTCCTTGTCTTCAACCTTGTTCTCTGCCTTTTTCTCAACCTTGACTTCTATCCTGTCATCTGTGACATTCAGCCGTATGTCCTCCTTTTCGACACCCGGCAGCTCAAAAGTAGCTATCACAGAGCTCTCTGTCTCAACAATGTCAGCCACTGGAATCCTGGAAACAGCTTCCAATTCCGGCCTTTTCATAATAGCAACGCACCTGTTGCTGAATTCTTTCTCGAACTCGTCAAAAATATTGCTCCTGAACATTTTTTAAGCACCTCCATCTTTATATTTTGTTGACCTTAAGTCAACAGAAGGTAGGTATTCTCAACAAGTATATAAACTTTTCGGCAAAGATTTAAATATAAGAAGTTCGTAGAAGCCATTATGGCATATATAAGGCAGAGGATAACTATAGTAAACATAAGAAAGCCTGCAGAGCATAATGTAAACCAAGAGCTGCAATGGTTTGGCTCCTCGCTTGGCTTGTTTAACCTTAGGGACAGGGACAAAAGCACGTTCAGGGTATTCATAGAGCTTTTGAAGTCTGCGAAAGCAAACAGCCATCTGACAAGCGACGAGCTTGCTGCAAGGCTTGCCCTGTCAAGAGGCACCATAATCCACCACATAAACAAGCTTATGGAATCGGGCATTGTGATACATGAAGGCAACAGCTACACCTTAAGGGTTGAAAACCTCAAGTCGCTGATTGAAGAGGTTGAGAAGGACATCAAGAGGGCCTGCGATGATTTGAAGGAAGTTGCAAAAGAGATTGATAAAAGGCTTGGATTGTAGTGTTTTGATTTTACAATTTTACAATAGTAAATTATATAAACTACCAATATGAATTTTAGCCCATGAAAAAAGTGATTTTGCTGCTTGTCTTTTTTCTTGTCATTCCGGCTGCTTTCGCAGAGACGACAATTCATCTGGAGCAAGGCACCTATAACATTGGCAACAGGATAAAAGCCTCTGTTTCAGTCATGCAGCCTTCAAATTTTGAAGGGCTGTTCAAGCTAACACTTTCATGCGGCAATTACAGGCTGCAGTATTTCCTGACTCCGGTAAGCCTGGAGGCAAGCTTCATGACTGCGCTGGACGTGCCGGAAGTCCCTGCAACATCGTCAATGCTGGGCGACTGCACCATTGCAGGGCATCTGCTGACAAATGACAACCTGATTGTTGAAGAGAAGGTTTCCGGCGTGTTCACTATAACGGACAGGCTGACAGTGCTTCCTGTCAGGGCAAGCATCATAGCTTTGCCAGGAGAATCAATCCAGATTGCAGGCGTTGTCAATGAGGCTTTTGGGAATAATGTTCTGAAAGCCGCCACTCAGGTAAGGCTTGGCAACATTTCCCACGACCTGGAAGCATTAGACGGCAAATTCAATTTAACCCTGGAAATCCCAAAAAACATAAAGTCAGGCAGGCATGCTATTGAGATAAAATCCTTCGACTCAAAAAGCAACCTTGGAAGCTCGTCAATAGAGCTCGAAATAACGGCAATTCCAAGCTACATAAAAACCGAGCTGGGCTCATCAGCACTTTTGCCCGGCTCAAAAGTGGAAATAACCCCTTCACTTTACGACCAGGCCGATGAACTGATTAACGCCTCGCTTGATCTTGAACTGACATCCCCGGCCAACTCGAAAGTATTCACAAAGGTCGTGCAGAGCAATGAAAAGATTGAGTATGAATTCAGCCAGTATGCAGAGCCGGGCCCGTATACATTGGAAAGCTCCTACAAAGGCCTGCACGATTACGATGCCATCAACATAACTACGATAAGGGAAGTCAAGATAAAATTCGGCAACGAGACCGTGTTCATTGAGAACATAGGGAACATCCCTTTTATAGACGAGCTGACATTTTTTCTCGAAAGCGAGACAAAAAAATACCCCGTACTTAAAAAAATAAGCGTAGACCCCGGCAAAATCCTGAATATCGACCTGTCCAAGGAAGTGCCGCTTGGGATTTATGATGTCTTGCTTCCTGTTAAGGAGGGGCTTGAGCCTGTTAAAGAGTCCGTCACTGAAAAGGCAAGCGAAGCTGCCGAAAGCGTCTCAAATCTCCTGCCTGAAAAGGAAAAAGTCCTGGCTGATGGTGTAACGATACATGACAACAGGCCGACTTACAAAAAAATAGCCAGCGGCCTTTCGACAATAAGCGGGGCCCTTGTAGGCGCAGACGGTGTTATTGCAAAAAACCCCCTTGTTGCCCCCATAATCCTGCTTTCAATAGTGTCCCTTGTCGTATTCAGGTACGGAAGAAAGCCAATAATGAGGCTGATAAAAGGCAAGAAGGAAGAGAAAGATGATGATAAAGAGGAGGAATAAAATTTCGGGTTTTTTAAAATATTAATAAAATGTCAATTTATAAAAGCGTCTTACTAAACTACCCCCTTCTTTTCCTTTCCTCATCCATGGCGCTTGTTTCCCCCAAAGTCTCGTCAAGCAAATCTTGGGCTGTCTTCCTGAAGCCCACACCCCCTTCCTTGGAGCAGTAAGGGCATCTCTGGGGCATTTTTGCATTCTTGAACTTGTAGCCGCAGCTTCTGCATTCAAAGTCCATCATAATACTACCTTATAGTAAGAAGTATATAAATTTTACGGCAATCAGAGCTTTCCTTTGATGAATGCCTGGAAACCCTTCATTTTGGATTTGCTCACCATGCGGTAGGCTGCTACATAAACGGCAGAAGCGGCAAGAATCAGGGCTACAACTCCTGTAAACATGTACATTGACATTGGTTCGGGGACTTGGCTGTCTTTTTTAGCCTCGGGCTGGGATGGCTTTTGGATTGGCGTGAATTCAAATTGAATGCTTTCTTTTATCAAAGGGCTTTGGGACGAAACTTCATTTTTTTGCTCTTCCGTCTCGGCAATATGTTCTGGTTCGGGCCCCGTAATCCACCAAAATGGGGGCGGCCCATTGCCTCCGCTGCTGCCAGTATTCTGGCTAGCCTGCTCATTATTTTGGGTTGGTGCGCTTTGTGCTTGCTCCTGTTGGGCTTGGATTTGAGCTTGGGAAACCTGGCTGTTGCTTACTTCAAAATCATTGCTGTAGGCTTCAGTATAATTGGCGCTGTCATTCGCAGCCACGGCAACAGCATAATTTCCGTTTGCAAACAGGGAGCTGTCAAAAATGCAGCTTGATTGTAAAGTGTAGCAAATCTTGGTGCGGTTTTCTCCAATCAGGGTTCCGTTATCATAAATCCTGCTAACAAGATAAGCTGAGAAAGCCAATACGTCATTGTCCGCATCGCTTGCATTCCAAGTCACAGTGATATTTCCGCTTGCCGGCAATCCGGAAGGCTCTGTGACTGATACTGCAGGAGCATGATTGCCTGCTTCAGTTATGTTCACCATTATTATTTCGGATGCTGTTTCATTCATATCAGAAACTGAAAAAAGAACAAAGTATACTCCAGCATCATCAAAATCTGTAAGCCAGCTGAAGTTCCCTGTTGAATCCAAAGCCCCAAAAGAAGAATTTGTGGAAAAAGCCAATGCATCGCTGTCAGGGTCTGAAGCTGAAATCAGGAATTCCAGCAATTGCCCTTCAAGGACTTGCTTTCCTCCTATGAGATTAAGTGTTGGCGCATGGTTTCCGGTCTCTGTGATATTGACCATTATTATTTCAGATGCGCCTTCTGTTCCGTCAGAAACTGTGAACTGCACAAAATAAACCCCGGATTCATTGAATGCCGGGCTCCATGAGTAATGGCCCGTGTTTTGATTTAAAGTTCCTCTGCTGTCATTTTTGCTAAAGGCAAGAGTGTCATTGTCGGCATCAGATGCGCTTATTGTAAATTCCAGCAGCTGCCCCTCATCGACCTGCTTGCCGCCGATCAGCTCCAGCACAGGCGGATTGTTGGCCTGGGCAAAAGCAGAATTAAGAATAAATGCCGACATTACAATAAAAACCAACACAAATTTTGGAACTGACGACATAAACCACACCCAAACAAATTTGCAATATTGAATTACAATATAGAAAAGCTTGCTAATTAATTATTCGGGCATATCTTTGGCACAATATACATACTATTGATGTCTTATTTTAAAATAAAAAGAATTAATTCCCTTTTCTGTCATGCGCTCTTAAGCTGGGCCTCATCTTTTCAGCGCCTTTTCCCTTGTGCAGCAATCCCCTTGCCCTTGTTCCTGCGCTTGTCAATCCCCTCTGCGACCTTCCTTTATGTCCTGCAATCCAGCTTATTCTTTTGTCAGACATTACTGAAGGGTTGCTCCTGTCGACAAGAATTATCTCGTACCAATAGTTTAACCCGTCCTGGCCTGCATAATAGCTGTTAAGAACTTCGCAATTCGGATATTTTCTTGCTGCCCTGTTTTCAGCAACTGCCTGGTAATTAAGGGTAAGGTCTTTTCTCCTGGACATTGCCTTGGGCCTTCTTGGGTGCCTTATCTGCGGCCTTTGCCGTCCGCCCCTGTCAACTCTCTGCCTTACGACAATAAATCCGGGCTTTGCCCTGTATCCCAAAGAACGGGCCCTGTCAATCCTTGTCGGCCTTTCAACCCTTATAGTTGCAGGCTCCTGGCGCCATTCTATAATGCGCTTCTGCCATAAATCTCCAAGGTTCTCCTGTTTTTTCCAGATATCGCGTATATACTTGTACATTCCCATTTTAGCTTCCAATTATTTGATTTTTTGGGGATTCAGGCGAGCAATTGCCTACATTTCCCTGAATTCTGGAATTTTATTTGATTTATAAAGGTATTGGGTGAGCATAAGATCATAAAGCAAAATTTAAAAAATGCATGTAACTATTTTAATGCCATGTACACTTACGAAGAACTTTCTGCACAGCTTGCTGAAGATATATCTCGGTTCCGAAAACAAGCTGATATTTGCAAGACATCGCAAAGGCAAAGAATAAGCAATCTCGGCCATATGGTTAGATTAATTGCTGATGACATTCAAGGCAAGAGAGGCGAAATAAAAGACGGCGAAGTCCATCTAAATTTTTCCGGAGATGACCTGTCCCGAAGACTTGGAATTGCCCGGGGAACTATTTTAGAGTATTTGAGGGACTTGGGCAGCAGAAATGTTAGATATTATTTGCAGAGTTAATGCCGCGCTGGACACCCAAATCTTTTTATACAATTAATGATTATTCAGCCTTAAAATGCCTGCTGACAATTTTGGTATGCTCAAAGTTCTGGAGGATTTTTCCCAGCAGTGCAGGACTGCATTAGACCTGGCAAATGGAATTGCTGTTTCCGGCAAGGTCGACAAGATTGTTGTAGCCGGCATGGGCGGCTCTGCTGTCGGGGGCGACATTCTGAAAGCGTACATGCACAGCTCAAAAATCCCTGTTTTTGTGGTCAAAGACTACAGCATTCCGAATTTTGTGGATGAAAACACCTTGTTTTTTGCAGTATCCTATTCAGGCAACACAGAAGAGACGCTTTCAGCATACGAGCAGGCTGTAAGGAAAAAGGCGAAGATTGTGGCCGTGACTTCTGGAGGCCAGCTTGCGGCAAAAGCGAAGAAAGCAGTCAAAATTCCGTCAGGATTGCAGCCAAGGGCTGCGCTGGGCTATCTTTTCTTTCCTGTTTTGGGCGTTTTGGCAAATTCAGGCATTGTCGATGCAAAAGAGAGCGAGATAAAAGAAATGCTTGACATTTTAGGCAAAAAAGACGACTTCAAAACAGCCGGGGAAAGGCTTGCAAAAAAAGCTTATCAAAAAACTCCTGTAATTTATGCATCAAGCCTTTTTGGGCCAGTTGCTTACAGGTGGAAAACCCAGTTCAACGAAAACAGCAAAAGCCCGGCATTCCACCATGTGTTCCCGGAGCTCAACCACAACGAAATCGTCGGCTATCAGCTGATGAACAAGAATGACTGGATTGCTGTGTTCATAAGGGACAAGCTTGACAACGAAAGGGTAAAGCTCAGGATGGACATAACAAAAGAGATAATCTCCTCAAGAGTTGAAGTGGAGGAAATTTTCACAAGAGGAGAAGGCCTGCTGTCAAGGATGTTTTCAGGCATTTACTATGGCGACTTTGCCTCTTATTACCTTGCGCTTGCAAACAGGGTTGATCCTACACCTGTAACAGTGATTGAGAACTTGAAGAAGAAATTAAGATAAGCCAAGTAAAGGAATGGTTAGGGGCTTATAGTTTTTGAATATAGCCTATGTGTTGTGGGCTGGGCATGTTCAACAGGAGCGTATCCTCTCTGCCTGAGTTGCTTTTCTGTTTCTGGTTGTCCGATCACGTTAAATGTCACCATAACCGGAAGGTGCCTCTTTTTAGCAAGAATCGCTAAAGCATTTTCAAGCATAGCTAAATGTTCAATGCCTTTTTCAGCTTCAATAAAGGATGCATTAAAGTTTATTTGGCCTCCAATGGAAGTATCAAAATGGTATATGGAATCTCCCCTATAGTCAATAGCGATTGAATGATGGACATGCGTATTTGAAATATTCCATCGGTCATACAGTTCTGAGGCACCGCCCATGCTTTGAGGGTCAACAAATATTTCTGAGGATCTTTCCATTCTTTGAGGGTCAATCATCCTGTCAAGAATTTGTGCAATTATTTGTTCTAGTTCCACAATACCTCTAACATGGCGGAATTTTTAAACCTTTCGATACATAACTTTTGAATAGTAGTAACAATTATTGAAAATTCAAAAAAGACAGGTTGATATTAAAATCCATAGCTAATCAACTGTTTTATTCATTCTTTCAACAACTTTTATATAATTTTACAGTTTAGCTTCTGCCATGCTTATAAAGAGCGTGAAGATGCACAACATAAGGAGCTATGAAAGCCAGCAGATAGATTTTCCCATCGGCTCTGTTCTTCTTGCAGGCGACATAGGAAGCGGCAAATCAACCATACTTCTTGCCATAGAGTTTGCGATTTTCGGGGCAAAGAAAGGAGAGCTGCCGGCTTATACTTTGCTGAGGCACGGAAAGAAGGAAGGCAGCGTTGAGCTAAAGATGCTGATTGACGGCAAGGATGTAACGATAAAAAGAACGCTGAAAAGGAGCAATGATGACATAAAGCAGGAAGCAGGGTATGTCATAACCGACGGCCTGAAAAAAGACGGCACATCAGATGAGCTTAGGGCTGTTGTTCTGGAAATGCTAGGCTACCCCCAGGGCCTTGTCAGGAAGGGCAAGGATCTCATCTACCGCTACACCGTCTATACGCCGCAGGAGGAGATGAAGCAGATATTATATGAGGGCAAGGACACACGGCTTGACACTCTGAGAAAAGTGTTCAACATTGACAAGTACAAGAGGGTAAGGGACAATTCCAGGCTGGTCATCGCATCATTAAGGGAGCGGAAAAGGCATCTCGAGGGATTTGTGCTTGATTTGGAGTACAAGAAGAGGGACATCGAAGAAAAAAAGAATGAGATTCTTGGCATTGGCAAAAAAATAGAGGGAATTCTTCCGAAAATCCAGGAACTGAAGGAATCCATTAGCGAAAAAAGAAAATTGATAGAAGGGATAGAGAATGACATCCGGGAATTAAACCTTCTGAAAAGAGAATTGGGCATAACAGACACCAACCTGAGCCGAAGGGTAGAAGAAAACAACAGGCTTAACGAAGACGCCAAAAGGCTTGAGAGCCAGATTGAAAGCCTGGGCCGGGAGCTTGAGGGCAAAAAGCTGGAAAGCCCGGGAGAAATTGAAAAGAGAACCCTTGAGAAGGAAAAAGAAATAAGCGAGGCCGAGCTCAATTACAAGTCAACAATCAGGAAAATAAAGGAGCTTGAAGTAAAAATCGAGGCCTGCAGCGATACAATAAGGAAAATAAATGAGCTTGATGTATGCCCTGTCTGCGAGCAGAAGGTTGACGAGCAGCACAGGCATGATGTGGATTCGAGGGAAGAAAAGAAGCGCGATGAGCTTATTTCCGATGTAAGGGACTTCAGGGAGAAGGAAACAAAATATGAAAAGATAAGGCTCGAGCTGAAAAAAGAGCTTGACATCCTGGCAAGGCAGCAGAATCACCTCAATTTCCTGAAGCTTAAGTTCGAGAACCTCAAGGACAAGAAAAGCGAAAAGGAAGAAAAATCAGCCTTAAAGGAAAAATTAAAAAAAGAAATCGGCTCGCTGAACGCGGCAAAAATCGAGCTTAACTCAAAAATAGCAAATTACTCCAAGACGGAGGAAAAATACACGGCTGTGAGAAAAGAGCTTGACGGGCTGCTGCCGCAGGAAAAGTTTCTTGAAGGCGAAAAAAGGGAATATGAAGCCCAAAAAAGCCTGATTAACAGATTCCTCCTAGGCATGGAAAAGGAATTCCAGGAAAAGCTGAAGGCAAAGGAAGCTCTTGCCCACATCTCCCAGTTGGCAAACTGGATTGACGAAATGTTCAGCAGCCTCATGCTTACGATGGAAAAGCACGTTATGGTCAACATACACTCGCAATTCAATGAGCTGTTCAAAAGCTGGTTTGACATTCTTATGGGGGATGAATCTATAAGCGTGAGGGTTGACGAGGAATTCACCCCCCTGATAGAGCAGGACGGCTACGAGACTTACATAGAAAACCTGAGCGGAGGGGAAAGAACATCTGTCGCACTTGCCTACAGGCTGGCACTGAATAAAGTGGTTAATGATATTGTTGCAGGAATCAAGACAAAGGACATAATAATGCTTGACGAGCCCACAGACGGATTCAGCTCGGAGCAGCTTGACAAGGTTCGTGATGTTTTGCAGCAGCTGAACATGAAGCAGATCATTTTAGTTTCACATGAAAGCAAGATAGAAAGCTTTGTCCAGAACGTGATAAGGGTGGAGAAAAATACAAACGTCAGCGAAGTAAACCTATAAAATTATAAATTTATTAGGGCCTGAATAAGCCAAAACAAAATTCAAAGCATTTTCTGCGATACATACTAAACAAACCGAAAGCTTTAAAAATGGCGTAAATTTAGGGTATATTATATCGTTGGGGTAAAATATGGCTTATTCAGGAAATGTAAGAAGTTTGGAAACTGTCAAGAGGGAAGACTTGGTTAGGCAGTGCCCTGACTGCCAAAGCACGGATATAGAGTATGCCAATGAAGAGTTCTACTGCAAGAAGTGCGGCCTGGTGCTGGATTAGATAAAACCATTTGTCCACCAGTTAAAAGCCGAAATATTTAAATACTATAACCTCTTATATATCTGCTATGGCAACTACAATACAGATAAGCGAACAGCTTCTAAAAGAGCTGAAGCAGAAGAAAATTTACGATAAGGAGAGCTATGAAGAGATAATTTGGGACTTGCTCGAAGACAGCATGGAGCTTTCAGAGGAAACAAAAAGGCACATGGAGCAGTCCAGAAAGGAGATAGAGCAGGGCAAAACTGCAAGCATTTCCGAAGTGAAGAAAAAGCTGGGATTGTAGATGTATGAAATAGAGTTCTCGAAAACCGCTGAAAAACAGCTCTATAAGCTGGACAGGGAAGCCCAGTCAAGGATAATATCAACTCTGGAAAGGATTAGGATAAGGCCATATCCTTTTGTCAAGCGCCTGGTTGACAGCCAATATTTCAGGCTAAGGGCAGGAGATTACAGGATTATTTTGGATATCCAGGATAATAAACTGCTCATTTTTGTTATAGAACTGGACCACAGGAAGAGTATTTATAAATAAATTTTTATATTAACTCTTAAAAATAATCATTAAAAGAGGTGGCAGATGAGGCTACATTTATTTTTGTTAATTTTTATTCTCTTAGGCATTGATGCAAGCGCTTACTGGCGAACCTACCAGAATGACCTGAGGAATACGGGCATTGCTAACGGAACAGGATATTTCCCATTGCAGACATCTAATTTCAGCGATGATTCGCTTGGGATGGGTTTCCAGCCTCTTGTGGATGATTTGGATGCTGATGGGAAGAATGAAATTGTGATATTTTCAAATGATTCATTGATAATATTCAATTCTCAATTAAAAATAATGAACCAGTCAAGAGTTGGAAAGGTTCAGGGACAGCCTACACTGTTTAATTTTGATGATGATAATTTTATTGAGATAATCTTTAATTCAAGGCAGAATTCAAGCGACTATTTCTTTGCCTACCAGCTAAATAACTCAAACTTAAGACAGGAATTCAACATATCCTTGCCTAATGAGGCAAATTTCAGCGGAATTAAGTGCCTGAATCTGAACGGCACAAATATTTGCGTGTTTAAGGACAGATTAAACTACATCAACATCATGAATATGACGTCCAAGACTGGCAGCTCCTTCAACACTTCCGTACACAAAGAGAGAAGGCATACAGTCCCTGCAGTCGGAGACATGGACAATGACGGAAATATGGAAGCAGTGTGGTGGTTCAATGAGGATGGCGATAATGGATATGGTTTCTTGGCTTTTGACTTGGCTGAAAGAAGGCTGGATGCTAATTTCAACCACAGCGGCGTTGTGGACAATATATTCTCTCCTCTTATTCTTGATCCCTCGCCTGATGCACTGCTGTTCCACCAGCTGTTTGAGCTGAAAGGCCAGCCTGTGCTGGTTGATTTGAACAATGACGGGAAATTGGAGATTGCTGCAAGCGTGTTTTATGATGATTCCAGCAATACTGAATTTACAACAGACTGGTTCACTGAATTGAATGTTTATCATTCAAATGGCTCAAAATTGCTTTCTGTATGCGAGAAAAACACTGTAAACAATGTTGGCTGCAATGATGGCTCTGCAACAGGGGGCGCTGACAAGAGATGGGAAGGCACAAATCCTTTTGTGCTTGATTTTGACAAGAATGGCTTTGATGACATCTGCTTTATAAAGGATGAAAAGGTTTTTTCGGATTTTGTATATATGGCCATGAACTGCTACAATTACTCAGGAGATGAAATTGCAAATGTAAAGCTGACAGACAGCGATACTGTCAAAGGGGCTGTTTTGGCTGACATGAACAATGACGGCAGCAAGGAGATTATTACAAGGGACAGAATATACATGCTGAACGGCACTTCTATTTTTGACTTCTTTTTAAATGATGCCATTCCGATAGCTGCCGACATCGACGGAAACAAGGGTCTTGATTTGGCTTATACTTTTGGCTCGCAGACAAAGGTGTTTCTGGACAGCTTTAACTACAGCGTTGATTTAAGCGTTGATGATATCAGTTTTTCAAGGTTTAACTCGACTCACATTAATGTCACATCAATTATAAAAAATGCCGGACAAGCCGAGGTCAGCAATATCAGAACAATAATCTACAATACTGAAACATTGGAGAATAAAACAGCATCATTTGATGTTAGAAGAAATGGCAATTTTACCTTTAGCTCCCTATTGGAGTTAAGGGAAAACCAGAAGATAATGGTTAATGTTGACTTTGACAACGAGATAAATGAGAGCAATGAGGACAATAATGCTGCTTTCAGGGAGTTTGTTGACCTGCCTCATGTGTTTGTTGATATGGTCAATTTTGAGCCTTCCATGGTTCAATCGGAGTTTAAAAACTATATAAAAAATAAGCTAAGCTCCGGCTATTATACTGAAAATGAGAACGAGGCTGATATCATAATATATATTGGCAAGTTCAACCCCAGAAACATGGACAATAATGTCAAAACGCTAGATGAATTTGAGTTTGGCTATGATTTTGGGAATGTCATGTATAATGACAAGGTTGGAACTAATCCTTATGCCGCGCTTGTTGGGGCTTTTGAGAATAATGGGATAAAAGTGATGATTGTTGGCAACGAGATTGAAGGCGACATTATTGGAGCGAAGAAATTCATTGAGGAGCAGGCATTGCTGTTGAATGCCAAAGGCAAAGAGGCTGTTTTTATTGGTGATGACGATATTGATGCTATAAAGATTTATGATTATTTGCATCTTGGAGGGAATGAAGAGCATTATAATGTGAATAATGAGCAGTTTAAAGCAATAGTCAGGAATGCGCTTAATGACGAGATGTTCAATGTTTTTGATAAGAGTGTTGTTGCAAACGGAATAACTTTGAGATTAAGGAATTTAAAGCCGAATGCAAGCAGTGACTTTCTTGAATATTTGAATTCCACCGGAGTTCCTGTAGAATTACCTGTTGTCCTTGCGCATGGTTTGTTCAGCAACTTGACAACATGGGAAGTTCTTGGGGCTGAATTATCTAATACAGGAAGGGATACGTGGCTTATTGAAATAACGGGGGGGCCAGGACAGGATTGCGACGGCTGCATCGACTACACTTTTTACAATTTGACTGATATATTTGTGCCTGCATTGCTTAACGGCGTTTTGGATTTCACCGGAAAGGACAAAATACAATATGTTGGGTTTAGTAATGGATGCAGAAGCGCATTAGACAGCCTTGAAAGAGGCAAATTTGATTCCAGCAAAGTCGAGACGTTTGTGGCGGTAGGGTGTCCGGGAGCGTTTGAAGGGAATAGTACGTTTGGGAAGATTGTATTTTCAAAAAATGGAGAAATCTCAAGAAAATTAGAGTCTATTGGTAGAACCCACTATACATTTGAAACTATAGCAATAGCTGGTCTATTTAACAAAGAATTTATACCTAAAGAAGGCTCAAATAAAATTTCATTAAAACTTTGGAAATTTTATGAAGACATCATAAGTTTAAGTTCCGATACACAACCTGGCAATGTTACAGTTCCTAATTTTATTATAATCCAAGGTAGTGCTTTAACATCGGATGACGGCATAGTGACTATACAAGATGAACAAAAAATTTACCAAAATGCTAAAAATAGCAACTCTAGAAAGCTTTTTGATATTTTTGCTTTACATTCCACTTTAGATGGAAAAGACAGAACTAAAAGTATAATAAGGAAATCTTTAAATAAACAAGAATTAAGTTTTTATGAAAATACCATTAATTTGATAAATCAAAGTAATTAAAAAAGATGGACAAAAATATAATTTGGATTTCTGGTATTGCATTGCCATTACTTATGTTACTTTTTTGGGTTATTTCCTTTAACACATGCAATGAAAATATAGGGTGTATAATTTATTTAACAATTCCAGTTTTACCAAGTGTTTTATTGGGATTAGAAGGCATTGCATCCATAATAGTAAGTTTAATTTTTTGGTTCCTTATCGGCTCTTTAATCGGGTTTTTGGTTTATAAGTTTAAGAAGAAGTAATTATCCCCTTCTAAAGCGAAAATTTAATAATATACAGCTAGTAAATCATTTATAAAGGAATATTTTTAATCGTAAAATCAAATAACGGAGCTAATCTGGCTTGAATAGAGCTAACACGGTTGATTTTTATGGATGATAAACTTACTATACGAGAATTGAAGGATAAGGTAAGGAAGTTCTGCGAAGATAGAGACTGGGATAAATATCATAATCCAAAAGACTTGGCTATTGGAATTATTACCGAAGCATCTGAACTGCTAGAACATTTTAGATTTAAATCAGAAGAAGATATAAAACAAGTTCTAAAATCCAAAAAACAGGAATTATCTGAGGAATTAGCAGACGTTCTTTATTTTGTATTAAGATTAGCACAAAGATGATATTGATTTAGCAACAGAATTGGAAAAAAAATTGAAGAAAAATGAGTTAAAGTACCCTATAAGAAATTCAAAAGGCTCGAATAAGAAATACACGGAACTATGAAACTCTACGAAAACGTTGTAAAAAAATTTAAAGAAGATGTCGGACAAAATAAGATAGCAGATAAAATAACAAATCAGTATCAGGATTATTATAAAAGGAAAGCAAATAAATCCGAAGTTAGATCGTGGACAAACTCCCTCAATTTTGTTAAAAATGTTTTGGAATATGCACCTATAGAAGAAAATAAGATTGTTGTAGAATATGAGTTACCTTATTCTGAAAAAAGAATAGATGTATTACTGTTTGGGAAAGATAGTTATGGAAACGACAACATCATAGTTATAGAATTAAAACAATGGTCTAATGAAAATGTAGAAGATTCTAAGAATGATGGTAACGTTTTTGTAGATTTTGGTCAATTTAAAAAGGAGCATCCTCACCCTTCCTTACAAGTGGAAGGTTACTGTTGGCATCTGAAAGATTTCTTAACCGTATTTGATGAAGAGCCCAAGATAATGTTAAGCGCATGCGTTTATTGTCATAATTATAACAAAGGAGAAAACGAGGTCCTTTATCTTCCGAAATTCAAGAAAAACATTGACCAATATCCGGTATTCTCTAAACAGGAGATGGTTAACTTTGGAGATTATCTAAAAAATAAGCTTTCCTCAGACCCAGGATTAGACGTATTTGGGAGATTTAACCTTAGTATTTTGCGGCCTTCTAAAAAATTGTTGGACCATACTGGCGAAATGATAAATCAGCAACAAATTTTTCATTTGATAGATGAACAGATTACCTCTTATAAAGCAATCATGACGAAAGCTAAAGAAGTATCCAAATCAAAAGAAAAAGCTGTTATAATCATAAAAGGTGGGCCAGGAACTGGAAAATCAGTAATAGCTTTAGAAGTCATGGGAGAATTATTAAGAAAAAGCATGAATGTTGTTCATGCAACTGGTTCTTCTGCATTTACAAATACATTAAGAAAAATTCTCGGAGCCAGATCAGCAAGTCAATTCAAGTTCTTTAACAGCTTTATTGATAAAACTAAGTATAATAACAATGAAATAGATGTTCTTATTTGTGACGAGGCGCATAGGATCAGAAAAACAAGCGAAAGCATTTATACGCCAGCCAATTTAAGGACAGGAGAGCCACAAATAAATGAATTGCTAAGGGCAGCAAAATTGGCTATATTTTTTATAGATGAAAAACAAGTAGTTAGACCAACTGAAACTGGAAGTATTAAACTTATAAAAGAAGCGGCTGAAAAATTTAATGCGAAAATATATGAAATGCCTGAATTAAAGACACAATTCAGGTGCGGCGGTTCTGGAAACTATCTAGAAAAAATTGAAACTATCTTAAGAATACAAGAAAAAGGAGCAGATATTGAAGCAGACGAAGAAACTAAGATGGAATTGAGAATTGTTGACTCACCTCATGAACTTAAAAATTTAATTGATAAAAAAAACAAAGAGAAAAAAAATTCTGCTAGGATAACAGCTGGCTTTTGCTGGCGGTGGAGCAAGCCTAATAGAGATGGATCACTTATTAAGGATGTGAAAATAGGTGACTTTGAAATGCCGTGGGAAAATAAAAATGAATTTTGGAGATGGGCTACTGATGATTCTGGTATGGAACAAATCGGGACTGTTTATACCTCACAGGGATTTGAATTTGATTATATTGGGGTAATTTTCGGAAACGACCTTGTCTGGGACAAAGAAACGAAAAATTGGCGTGCAAGGCCTGAAAATTCCCATGATAGTATGGCTAAGAGGAGAAATGATGAATTTGCCAAACATCTGAAAAATATTTATAGGGTGCACTAAACTTGAATCTAAAGTTCCTATTGAAATCAATTCATGCTTTATTATTCTATTCTTTGAGTCCAACATTAGGATATACAAATGTTCCTTCCTTTCATCTTTTAAATAATCAACAAAATAGTTATAAACATCTTTTGCATTTTCTATAGTCGGTTTGAATCCTTTGCTTTTCACTTTATTTGTAATTTTGAATATTTCAAACATAGCTTTTATTTTTATAGCTTTGATCTTATCGACTTCTGTTTCAAGTTCTGCTAAAGAAAGATCCGATAATTTTCCAAAACTATACTTATTCAATAATCTGTTAGACATATCTATAGCATTTTCATCCTTATTACCATTCCAAATAATCAATGATAACAATTCAGCTGGGTTTAATTTATCCACTCCTTCTTTTTCTAATCTAACGCTAGGCCTATTCCACCAAGGCATTTCCTGTATCTTCATTTATAATACAATTTTTAGGGTTATTAATAAATTTGTCGAAATTATACAAAAACGACCATCCTTAAATACATCCTCGATCGATCCGATTTTTGAGGTGATTTTATGAAATACAGCCAAATCCAAAATATAGTAATAGTCTACGGCACAAAAGACAGGATAAAAACATTTCTGGAATCAAATGTGCAAGCAATTGAGGAAGACAGAGAAGAAAAAATAAACCTGAGAATAATAAGAATGGACAAGCACTCTTGGTTTAAAGACTTAAAACACTTCCTCTGGAAAGGCGGTTAAACTGAAAATAGTCCAAAACGTGGTGGAAAGGCATTTTACAGTGAAGCACAAGGGAAAATTTTACTACGTTGATTACCTTGACTCTGATGGTCAAATACTTGGCTTGATAAACAGGGATACTTGGGAAATCCTGGACGAGGAGCTTGAAGAATTAGGCATATGCGAATTTCAAAATGCAACAAAAAAAGAAAAAGGGCAAATCAAGAAGAACATAAAGCTTGCAAACAGGCTAATAGAATTCTGCACAAAGCACTTCAATGATTATAAGCCTAAAATAGATTAGTTATGTCTACGCTTTGCCTCAACCAAGAAAATCTTCATTTAGCCATTAAAAGGCTGTTTGCCCTTTTTTTGCCTTTTTCATCAATTCAATGACTTCTTTCCTAGTCATTTTTTCTGTGATGCTTTCAATCTCCTTGACACTGTCGCCTTTATTAATGCCCATGCTTTGGAAGAACTTTATGGCTTTGACCGGCCCAAGCTTCTTGAATACAGCTTCCACGCCTTCCTCAATTAAAGTTGTTTCCATTTTAATCAAATGATTTAATGAATTCCTCTGGTGTTAATATGGCTAGTTCAAGGTCTTTTGAGATTAAAAAGCTTTCTATTTTAATCCTGTTTTTTATTAATTGTTTATCACAACTGATAAGGCAATCGCAGCCAGATATGGCGGCAAAGGCTATATGTAAGCTGTCGCTATAGTCGCCAACAAAATCCGTTAGTTCTGCCGCTAAATCATGCACTTCATCGCTTATATTAATCCTTTTTTGAGATATGGTTTCAATTTCGTTAAAAATTATGTCTCTCTTGCGCTGATCGCTGATTAAGTTAAGTTCTGCATATAGAATATCAGAAGTGAAAATCTCAACTTTTTTATTTTCAGCAAGATCAAATATTTTTTCCGCAAATATCGACTCGTTTTTTATTATAGGGTCTTTTAAATCATCAAAAGGCCTGCAAAATATATTGGTGTTTAGCATAACTCTTCTATACTTTCCCATTTTCCATCTCCAACAATCAAATGATCCAAAACCTTAATCCCAACCAGATTCCCCGTATCAATCAGAACCTTATTCACTCTGTAATCTTCATCCGAAGACTCTACTGAGCCAGAAAGGATAATTGAAAGTTTTTTATAGTTAAATGGTAAATCAACTCTATCCCGTCAAGGTGCCGCCTATGCGGCTTTTTTCTTTTAAAATTATAAGAATCCATTATTTATAAACTTCACAGAGGAATGTCCAGTGTCCAGTGGTTTATTTCAATATTGAAAAGAAGAAAACATCAAATTAAAAACAACATAAAGCTTGCAAACAGGCTAATCAATTTTTGCATCAGGCATTTCAGCGATTACAAGCCAAAGTTAGATTGCTTAAAAACCGAAACATTTATAAGTAATTAATTACTGACATAAGTAAAATGTTACTTAATGATACGAGAATAGCCGTTATTGACGAATTTTTGGGAAGCTACGAGATAGAAACAACAGGCAGCAATATAGCAAAAAAGAAAAAACTCAACCAGAAATCTGCGGCAAACGCATTAAGCGAGCTTGAGCAGGAAGGCTTCTTAAAAAGCAGGATAGAAGGCAAAAACAGGCTATACTTCCTAAACCTTGAGGACAAGGAAAATATCATAAGCTTCATTTCAGCATTGGAGCATATAAAAACAATAAGGTTCTATAAAAAGAACACCATAATAAAGGAATTCGTGTCAAAGGCAGATGCCTGCTTTGAGGGGATTGTTGCGATATTCGGGAGCTATGCCAAAGGATTGCAAAAGGAAGGCTCAGACTTGGACATTTTTGTTGCAGGGAAATGCAATAAGGACAAGGCAGAGGGGATAGCAGCCCTCTACAATATAGAGCTAAGCATCAAAAAATACCCGTATAAGATTTTTCAGGAGGGGTTAATGGCAAATGATCCTTTAATAGAAGAGATTATCAAGTCCCACATAATTATCAAAAATACAGAAAGCTTCGTTAAGAGCATGCTAAAATGGAAAAAATAAGGTGGTGCTTGGGCATAAAAAGCGGCATAGAAATTGTCGAGCCAAATGAAAACTTAAGCAAAGTTTACATTATAAAAGCTGAAAATGCCCTTAGCGCTGCAAAATCACTAAAAAACAACAGAGACTGGGAAATATCATCCTGCTATTACAGCATGTACTTTGCATTGTACTCAATCTTAATGAGAATAGGAATAAAATGCGAGAATCATTCATGCTCAATAGAATTTATGAATATTCTTCTAAAAGATTTTTTTAGCAGTGGCGATGTAAATCTGCTCGAAAATTCAATGAGGGCAAGAATCGATGCCCAGTATTATGCTGACAGAAGAGTGTCAGACGAGCAATACTCGCAAATGATAAAATGCGCGCCTGCTTTTCTAGTTAAGTGTAAGGAAACGCTTCTTAAACTGAATAATGAACAAATAGATACTATAAGAAAAAAAATAAAACAGATTAAAGAGTAACTTTTCTTTGAGAAATAAGAAATGATGCTCTAAGAAATGACTACAACCCGAAAATAAAAACCTTTAAATATATCCTTTTAGCGTAAATCACTTCCAAATGGTAATCCACCACATAAAGAGATTCTTCGAAAACCAAAAGAAGAGGCTTGCAGAAAGAAGGAAGGAAAAGGACCAGGCAGAATCCTTCAGGGAAACAGAGGAGATGCGCAGGGCAGAAGAGCTGAAAAGGGAAGCCGACAGGCTTGCCCAATTAAAGCAGTACCAGACTGCAATCGAGGAATATAACAAGGCCCTGGAATTCTACCCTTACAAGGGAAATGAGCAGGATCTGTTCAAGAATGCAGCAGAATTCCTTTTCAAGTGCAACTACAACATGGCAGCCTGCTTTTCATACCTTGACAATTTTGACGAGGCAATAGGGCATTTTGACAGGGCATTGCAGATCCAGTCTGCCGATGATGAAAACAAAGTAAGGGCACTGATGGGCAAAGGGAGCACATTCTACAGGAAAAAGCTGTTTGTCGAGGGAAGGTACAAGGCAGGGGCATACAGGATTTCGATGGACACTGACTGGGAAGTCAGCGACAAGAAGATAGAGCAGTACAAGGAAGAAGACCGGAAAAAGAATTTCATAGAGCTGTCACATGAGTGCTTTTCCCAGGCAGCAGAGCTGGACAAAAGCCATGTTGATGCATGGTACAGCAAGGGCCACATGGAAGTGCTGATGGGAAAAATAAAAGAAGCAGTACAATCCTTTGACAATGTCATAAACACAAACAAGAACTATGAGAACAAGGAGAACATATCCTTGTATGATGAGATAAAAAGAGAAAAAGGAATACAAATCAAGGCTTCTGAGATAATGGAAAGGGACAGCTCAGATCCAAGCTTCAGGACCAAGACAGGCCATCTTGTAAGGACAAGGGCAGAAATGGAAATCGCGAATTTCCTCTTTGACAACAGCCTTTTGTTCCAGTACAATGCTGTTGCAACATGGGCTGACAAGGACGACTTCAGAGCGTCATTCTACATACCGAAGCTTGACCTTTACATAGACCACCACCCTTATGATTACATGAAAGAATACCAAAAAGTCATGAAGCTGAAGATAAAGCAGTATGAGAAGCACAAGAAGAAGCACATCTACATAAGTTCCGAAGATGAGAAAAACATTGAGGAAGCAATTAAATTAAAGATGAAGCCTTATGCTATTTTATAGTTCTTGACCACTGGACATCTGATGGCTTAACCATATTTAAAGGAAATTCTCAAATTGTGATTTGTTATAATTAAAAACTATATTTTCCAGTATCAATGGACACTGGACATCCTTGCCTAAGATATTTAAAGGACGAATTCTACAAATTAAAAAATAAAAGCCGCTCAAAAGCGGCAGAACAGGAAACTAAGACCTAAATGCCAAATAACACCCATATATTTAAAACTTACTATGCCGCGGTCGCTCAATCCGGTGGAGCGGGAAACTAAGACCTTCCTGCTGGAAACAGCATCTGGGTTCAAATCCTGCAAAGCTTGATTTAGCTTGTGGGTGGAAATCCCAGCCGCGGCGCGTTTTTATCAATGATAACCGACAGCTTCATTTTCCTGGAAAAAGTAGGCGATAAGGTAGAGCAGAATATCTGGAGCAGCGGGATAAGCAATTGGGACTCTTTCCTAAGGGCAAAAAGCATCAAAGGCATGTCAATGCACAGGAAGCTGTATTACAACAGGAAAATACTCAATGCAAGAAAGGCGCTGTACAGCTTCAACTCAGGCTATTTCCTTGATTTGATTCCCCAGTCAGAGATGTGGCGGCTTTATAATTTCTTCAAAGAAGACGCTGTTTTCCTTGACATAGAGACAACAGGCTTAGGCAAAGAAAATGACATAACTGTTGTGGGGCTTTATGACGGAATAAGCACGAAAATAATGATAAAGGGGATAAATCTTGATTTCAATGCTTTAAAAAAAGAGCTTCAAAAATACAAGCTTATCGTGACATTCAACGGGGCTTCTTTTGACCTGCCGTTCATAGAAAAAACATGCCCCGGCTTGCTCCCGAATATACCTAATTTTGATGTAAAGTCAATAACCGGCAGATTGGGGTTGAAAGGCGGCTTGAAGGAAATAGAAAAAACACTGGGAATCAAAAGAACACATGCTATAGAAAAGTTCTATGGCGGTGATGCGCTTACTTTGTGGAGAATGTACAGGGCGACAGGCGATGATTACTATCTTAATTTATTGGTAGACTATAATGAGCATGACATTATAAACTTAAAGATTTTGGCGGAGCACTGTGTAAAGAAGATGAAAGAACTACTCAATGGCAACCTTGGTGCCAAGGCTCTGCCCCGGCATGCCTGTCTCGAATATGACCCTTAAAGCCCCGTTGCGGCCATGTATGGATGCCACTTTGCCGGTTATCGCTTTGCCTGCAGATGTTTTCCAGACCACCTTCTTGCCAACAAGCTTTGAAGCCTTGTCCTTGCTGTCAACTCCTTTGGCATGCAAAATCATGTGGTTGCCCTTCTTGACTCTTCTGGAGCCCCTGAAATTCACTATAACCGCTTCCATGCGCTTTTGGAATATTATCTATTTTAAAAAGGTTGTTGTTTTGTAATTTATATAATAAGACCTTATTTTCATTATTGAATAATCCGAGGCGAAAATTATTGGCAGGAAAATTTTCGCCGAGTGAAAATAATGTCGCAAGCGACATATTGAAGAAAGTTCAAATAAAATATTAAAAATTTCAATGCCTGTGCCCGGCTTCCCTGCGCCCGTGCTCAGGCTCTTCCTCAGCGCGCTCAGCTATATAAACCCTGGGCTCTGGAATCACAAGCCCCAGCATGATTAGAAGCACGCCCGCTATCATGGATGCTATGGAAAGCTGAGGGGGAATTGCAGCTGCTGCCTGAACTGACTTCGTTGTCGTGCCTTCCTCTGTTGTTGTCGCTGCAGTTGCGGTTGTGGCTATCGGCATGTAAAAAAACACTGCGCCCAATACCAAAAGCACCACTCCAAAACCTACAAGACCTGTTCTCATGGGAAATCTGTGCCATTTGGTGTATTTATACCTATGCGCATATTTGGCATAAATGCTCACAAAATGTTCAGCAGGATTATGGGCACCAGCAGGCAGGCCATCGAGTTGCTCCTGCTCACGTCAACAATGTTGGGGATTAACCCGATCGAAGTTGCTATTACCAATATCAAAATACCCACAAAGCCCGGGTTTCTTTTACTGATAATGAATAATTGTAGCTTTCAATTTTTGCCTTGGCACAATAATCCACAATCCTATCCAGCAAATTCTCCTCCGCGTCGATTGGGAGGCTGGCGCAAGAAATCTCCCTGAACTTGCTGGCAAACATGAATTTATGCATGCCCTTTAAGCTGTCATTATACTGGATGGAAAACAGATGAACTCCGTCTCCAGCATTTTCAATATCCACTGAAAAATTCATTTCTGTCCCACTATTGACTATACAACTCAGGCAAATGCTATATTTGTCCTCTATTTGTTTTTTGATTAGATAATCACTGAAGGCATAAAAGTCGTAAAGCCTGCTGTTTAGCTCGAGATCAAATCTTGACAGTTCACTGGTGGTTGGCCCAAGGAAAATTTTGGCAGGGGCGCGAACGTTTACGAAAACACCGATGCCCAGTATCTTGGTGCTTGTATTTTCAAGTTCATATGAGACATCTCCGTATTCGGTTATGTTTTTTAACTCCTCAAAGCATTTATCCCCATAAGTGTTTATGTACTGTGAAATCGAATTCTCCCAAACCTCGATATTCGGCAACAGGCCAGCATCCTCATAAAAATAAAAAGGGGTGTTTATTATTCCCCCGCTATAGGATTTCTTCGGAAGGGTAAAATATCCGCCGCGCATACTTAAATAGTCAATGGCTTCAGAAGCCAAGTCTTTGAGGCAAAAAACCAAAAAATTGTTGGAATTTTCCGCAGAAAATGGGGCCATTGCTGTCTTCCCAGCTTCAACTTTAACATTGTCCTTCTTCGAAATCCCGTATACATAGTAAATAAAGCCAAAAGCCACAAAAACTACAAACCCAAGTATAAGAAACAAACCTATTTGCCCTCTTTTGCTTGGCATGAAAAATCTTTTGAAATAGGTGTATAAATATTTAGCGATTATTTTCCTTAACTTTAGGCCCCATATTACCAATACCAAACATTTAAAAACAAGAAAATACTTGCAAAGCCGGGATGGTTACTATTAAATTCAGCTCAACTGAGGACATAAAAATACCCAAGCAGCTCATAGACCAGGTCATAGGCCAGGAAGATGCCGTTAAGGTCATAAAAAAGGCAGCGCAGCAGAGACGTCATGTCTTATTGATTGGAGAGCCCGGCACAGGAAAATCAATGCTTGGGCTGGCTTTGGCAGAGCTTTTGCCGATGGAAAAGCTTGCAGACATCATATCATTTCCGAATGCCAATGACGAGAACATGCCTTTGATAAGGACAGTTCCCGCAGGCCAGGGCCGTGATTTAATTGCAAAGGCCAAGCTGCAGAGCATGACCATGTTCAAGAACCAGAACATAATTGTGTTCATCCTCGTGCTTCTTGCAATGTTTGCACCGTGGTGGGTGCGCTCATACTACAAGTCAGACATCATGTTTGCAGCATTCTTTTTGGGAGGAATGGTGTTTCTTGCTTCATTTGTCATCTTCCTCAATCTTGGAAAAAGAGTCGAGGGGAAAGTAAAGGTGCCAAGGCTGATAGTTGACAATTTCAAGAGAAAACAGGCTCCTTTCAATGATGCAACGGGGGCCCATGCAGGAGCTTTGCTTGGGGATGTTTTGCACGACCCATTCCAAAGCGGCGGATTAGGCACGCCGGCCCATGAAAGGGTTGTTGCAGGCATGATACACAAGAGCCACATGGGAGTGTTATTCATAGACGAGATTGCAACTCTGCAGCCTTCAACGCAGCAGGAACTGCTGTCCTCATTGCAGGAGAGAAAGTTCGCCATAACTGGCCAAAGCGAGAGAAGCGCAGGGGCAATGGTGAGGACAGAGCCTGTTCCATGCGACTTCGTGCTTGTGGCTGCGGGAAACTTGGAAACGATAAAGCACATGCACCCTGCATTAAGGAGCAGGATAAGCGGCTATGGCTATGAGATTTACATGAAGGAGACAATGCCCGACAATGAGGATAACAGGAACAAGGTTGCAACCTTTGTGGCGCAGGAGGTTACAAAGGACAAGAAGATCCCCCATTTCAGCAAAGAGGCTGTTGAAGCAATAATCGAAGAGGCAAAGAGAAGGGCAAACAGGAAAGGGCATTTGACTTTGAGGCTTAGGGAGCTTGGCGGCCTGATAAGGGCAGCAGGAGACCTTGCTTTGGAGGAGAAGGCAAAGCTCGTCATGAAAAAGCATATAATGGGGGCCAAAAAAATCGCAAGGACCCTGGAGCAGCAGCTTGCAGACAAGTACATTGAGCAGAAAAAAGAATACGAGGTCATTGTCACATCGGGAAAAAGGATCGGAAGAGTCAATGGGCTGGCTGTAATTGGGGTAACTCCCCCTTATTCAGGAATCATACTTCCAATTGAGTCTGAAGTTACACCTGGAGGAAAAGAGGGAGAGATAATTGCAACAGGAAAACTGGGCGAGATTGCCAAGGAAGCAATAAAGAATGTGTCTGCAATAATCAAGAAATATTTCGGCGAGGATATCAAGGAAAAATATGACATTTATGTGCAGTTCCTGCAGACTTATGAAGGCGTTGAAGGCGATTCAGCCAGCATTGCAGTCGCAACAAGCGTGATTTCAGCATTCAAGGAAGTTCCTGTCAGGCAGGATTTTGCAATGACCGGCTCATTATCTGTAAGGGGCGAGGTTCTGCCGATTGGGGGGGTCACAGCAAAGGTCGAGGCTGCAATCGAAGCCGGGATAAAGAATGTTGTTGTTCCAAAAACAAATTTAAAAGACATAATTATTGACAGCGACAAGATGAAAAAAATCAACATAATTCCTGTTGAGACAATCATTGACGTCCTTAGGGTTGTATTGGACTGGAATGGTAAGCAGAGGATTTTGAGGCAGATGGTGGCTGCCGCAGACTGACCTGATTAGCTTAATCATAAATAATTTAAATTGTGCCGTAAACTTTGGCTTATGGATTTTTTTTCTCATGACATCGAGGCTGCACGGCGCGCGCTTTACAGGGATTTTGAGAGAGGCGAAATTCCAAAAGCTGCATGGAGTGATATTGAGAGGCACTTTCTTAAAGGGTTTAAGAGAGGATGGCAGCAGGTTCAGGAACATCCAAAAGAGCCGGCAACTGATTCCCTTATTCTCCAATACCTGAAGACAGGCATTGACCCTTCTTTGCTAATCCAAAATACTGAAAAAAACTCAGAAAATTTTGGCTTTGCGCTCGGAGTTTTTACAGGAACTCTTAGGCCGTGGCCGCGGAAAATTTTAGATAATCCGGGATTGCATCGCCCCTTCATGAAGATTCTTGAGCAAAAGCCAGAATACTACGAATTTGTAAGAAGAATAATTGATGAGGTTGCAAATCTCTAAATTTTATCTCCAATCCACTAAAACATCATCAGTCCTTTCATATGGCCGGATGTCTATTCTGTCATAGTTTTTTGCCGCTTGCTTTCTCTGGACAATTCCAAGCCATGCTATCATCAGTCCATTATCCACCAAAACTTCATTAGGAGGGACGGAAAATTTCGCATTTCTTTCTTCGCACATTATCCTGCACATCTGCTGCAGCCTTTTGTTGCATGCAACTCCGCCTCCCAAAACCAGTTCTTTTTTTCCCGTGTGCGCCATTGCCCTTTCTGAGACTTCAACAAGCATTGCAAAGACAGTCTCTTGAAGAGAAAATGCCAAGTCCTCAACAGGATATTTTTTGGAGCCATATTTCTGCTTCAAATTTGTCAAGATTCCTGAAAATGAAACGTCCATTCCCTTGACGACATAAGGCAGCTCAATGTAGTTTTTTCCATCCAATGCAAGCTTTTCAATCTTTGGCCCGCCTGGAAATCCAAGGCCGATGTAACGTGCAAAAGAGTCTATGAAATTTCCAACGCCTTGGTCAAGAGTTTCGCCAAAAACACGGTATTTGCCAGCCTCATAAGCAATGATTTGAGTGTTTGCCCCGCTCGGATAAAGCAAAACAGGGTCTTTTGCCTTTGTCATCAATTTTCCAATTTCAAGATGCGCGATGCAGTGATTCACCCCGACAAGTGGCACATTTAATTTCTTTGCCAGCTCTTTAGCTTTTGCCATGCCGACCAGCAGGCAGGGCGATAACCCGGGCCCTTGGGAGAAAGAAATCAAATCAATATCGCTCAATTTAAGGTTTGCAATGCCCAAGGCATCCTCAGCAACCTTGTCTTTCGCATTCTCATGATGCTTTCTTGCCTCGCTGGGATGGATTCCCCCGCTTTCTGTCCTGTACGCATCCGTGACATTGGCATAAATCTTGCCTTTATCGCTAATTATTCCGCAGCCGAAAGTGTGCGCTGTTGATTCTATGCCCAGGGATATCATAGTACAATGGTGCGGGTGTTGATTTAAATTAATTTCTTTTAGAACTGGGTTCAGAACGAAGAGTTAACACTATAACAACAAAAATTAAAAAAATTCAAAAGAAAAAAATGAAAACCATGCATAAGCTTTTGCCATAAACACAAACCACAAAAGTTTATGAATTGTTGGGGAGCGCATGCTGAACACGTCGCCGAAGCTTCGTGCTTACACACCGCTTCCATCAAACTCCTGTTTTTGGAGTATTCTATGTTGTCTCTTTCCAAGGCGGGTTTCGTGCTTAGATGCTTTCAGCACTTATCCCTTATCGCGTAGCTGCCCTGCGTACCTTGCTAGATAGCAGGTGGACCAGAGGCGACGAACTTCCGTTCCTCTCGTACTAGAAAATCCTTCCTTTCTGACAACAGCATTTCCAGTAGATATTAAACAAACTGCCTCACAGCGTTCTGAACCCAGCTCATGATCCCTTTTAATCGGTGAACACCCGCACCCTTGGATGCTTCTGCACACCCAGGATAGGAAAAGCCGA
>JACPMX010000008.1 GCA_016185755.1 Candidatus Woesearchaeota archaeon
ATCTGGATTTTCTGCCTTGAAAAGAAAGTTTGGAGCTAGCGTAAGCTCCAAAACTGTGCGGACAATCCGCACAGAAGTTTATGGCAGGCTAGCCTGCCACAACTTATTTTTTTGGATTTATGGACTTTCGGGACAGAGCCGGTGCTTTCTTATATATTATCCCGCTGTCTTTTTCAAAGAATTAAGCCTGTTTCTTATCTTTTTAGCAATTGATTCCTTGTTTTTGGAGCTTAACAGGTCGTTTGCGAGCTTAACATCGCCCAATATGTTCCTGACCCAGCTGCTGAAGTCATTTTTTTCTTTGTTGACATGGTGGTGGAAAGTGTCGTCGCCCATTTCAGGCAATGCGCTTGCCAATTCGTCCAGATTTTTTAATATCGGCCCGTTATTTACCCAGAAGCACTGCTCGGGAGAAACATCGCACAAGTATCTTTTTGCTTCATCCTTGGTTACCAACTACATCAGCTCCTTGACCATCCTTCTTAATATGGCAATCTGGGTTTCAAGCCTGTTTTTTGCCCTTGAAATGTCCTCTGCAAGGCTGTGGTCGTAAAAAACATCCTTCACCCAGCTGCTGAAGTCGTTCTTGAACTCGTTGGCATGATGCCTGAATATCTCCTCGCTCATGGTTTCAAGCGCGTCGGCCAGCTCCATTATATTCCTCAGCTTTCTTCCGTCAGCAACGATGAAATGGTGCTCTTCAGGAGCTTCCCCAAGGATCTTTTTTCTAATGATGACTTCGACTCTCTGTAACGGCTTTCCAGAAGTACCTTTAGCTGATTTGCCTCTTTTTTTAGCCAAAATATGTCACCTAACTATACTCTGATGTTTGTTGTTTTTATACTTTTCGAAAATGCGCATTTTTTACTCCGTTATTTTAACCTCGCCCAGCTTGTTCGCTTTTATCCTGAAATCATTCAAAATGTTCATGTAGGTGATGAATGCCTCGTACGGGCTGTCATATGGGTTGAAATACTTGTGGACATCGCCGTCATTGAACCATTTTGTGCACATGTAATAGAAATGGTCGCTTGTCTGCAGCTTTCTCCATTCATCTATCAAAGCGGGATTTTTTGACAATTTTACATTGTTTTCCAGCAAATATATTTCCTTTATCGCTTCCTGCTGCATCTTGTTGCCAAGCCACGCGCTCAGGTCCCTTTCAACATCAGCCCAGCTCACATGGTGCGGAAAATCAAGCTCGGCAGCCGAATCGTATCTTCTTATGGCCTCGCTCGGGGTTACAAAGTCATTGTCCTTGTGCTTCAAAACCTCATGAGGAAGGTGCTTCAGGAATTCGAATATTCCCTTGTCTTCCCACTGGTGCTCGCCAAATGTCTCATAGTCCATAAAGAGGTTCACGACATTGCCGTTTCCATTTATTTGATTGATCCAATGCGCATATTTTGGAGCTGTCAGCGGAAATTCTTTCCAGCTTTTTTCAGAAAACCTGAATGCTATGTCGTCGCTCAGCCTGTAATTCTTCAAAAGCAGCTTTATGTTTTTTGAGCCTTTAGGGCTGTACACAAAATTCGGGCTTCTCCATCCAAGTATGTGGTCGGCGCCTTCTGCCAAAACACCCTTGTAGCCCATTTCCCCGGCAAGGGCTGCTGTCTCGTTGCTGTAAACAAGCTCCGTGTTCCTGAATATTTTCGGCTTGTAATTAAAAAGCTGCCTTATCTTCCTATTGTGCAGCTCAACCTGCTGCCTGAACTCCTCTTTTGAGTAAAGGCAGGCAAGGGTATGGTGGTATGTCTCATCCAGGAGCTCGACACAGCCGGTATCAACAAGCTCCCCAAAGCTGTCAATCACTTTGGGAGCGTATTTTTCAAGCTGCTCGAGCGCAATCCCGGTCATGCTGTATGCAGCCTTGAAATTCCCGTCAGTCTTGCTTATCAGGTCAAGAATAATCGCATTTGCCGGGAGATAGCACTTGCTGGAAACCTTTTTTATTATGGCCTCATTCTTGTGCTCGTCAAAGTAGCCGTTATGGCTTCCAATCTCGAATACGGAATATTTCCTCAGCCTCAGGGGCTGGTGCACCTGGAAATAAAAGCAGACACTTACCATTTTTGTTGTTATTTCATAATTAAATTTTAATTTTAATTTTAAATCTGCCTTCGGCAAAATATTGTGCTCGGAGGCATCCGACCTCCTCGCCTATACATTAACTAACAAAATCAAAAGCGGTTTACTTTTTTCTTGCTTTGAAGCAAAAAGTCGCTCTCATGTTTTTATTTGATCTAATCTTGTTGTTGGAATTTTTTATTTTTGAATTGGCTTTTTATTTCTTAATTGACTTGCTTATTCACATAAATTATTTCTTGTATTTAACCTTTGCTAATAAGCTCGTCATAAATCCCCATGCATTTTTCCGCTGGCATGTCCCAGCTGAATTTTTTTATTTCATTATAGCCGTTTTCCCTCATTGTATCATGCAGCGGCTTGTACCTCAAAAGCGAGATTATCTTGCTGCTCATCTCTTCTGTGTCCCAAAAGTCGACCTTGAGGCAGTGCCTTACCACTTCAGAAACTCCGCTCTGCCTGGACACGATTACAGGAGCCTTGTTCTTCATGGCTTCCAGGGCAGTTATCCCAAAAGGCTCTGAAACGCTCGGCATGACGTAAACATCGGCCATCCTGTAGGCTCTTTCAACATCCTCCTGGTTGAGGAAGCCTGCAAACAAAACATGATTTGCAAGGCCAAGCTCTGCAACCTTCTCAATGATGAAGGGCTCCATGTCTCCTGTGCCTGCGACGATGAACTTTACGTCCCCGTCATGCTCGAGCACTTTTTTTGCCGCGCTTACAAAATAGTCCGGGCCTTTCTGCAGGGTCATTCTCCCCAAAAACAGCACGATCTTGCCCGTCTTTTTAAGGTCGATGCTGTCATCAAAGTAATGCTGCGAAAAGTCAACTGCGTTATGCACGACTTTTATTTTTTCAGGGGGCATTCCATAATGGTCAATAATCTTGTTTTTCGTGAAATTGCTTACGGCAATCACTTTATCTGCCTTGTGCATCCCGTGCTTTTCAAGGTCGTAAACATGCTGGTTGACTTGGTGCCCGCCCGTCCTGTCCAGCTCTGTTGAATGGACATGAAGCACCAATGGCTTGCCCTTTTTTTCCTTTGCCTTTATGCCTGCGCCAAAAGTCATCCAGTCATGGCAGTGTATTATGTCAAAATCCTCCTCTTCAGCGATCTTTTCAGCGGCAAGGGTGTATCGCTGCACTTCATCGAACAATGTTGAGCCGTAAATTTTCGGCCCGGGCATTTTTCCCAGCGCTGTTTTGTAGCCGCTTGGGCCCATGTACGGATGCAGTGCAGAATCTATCTTCCTTATTTTTACATTGCCAGCAGATACCATCTTTACAAAGCCTGCATTGTCAGCTTCAAAGGAATACGGCAGCACAAAAGTTATTTCAACTCCTTTGCTGCTCAGGCTTTTGGCCAGTCCGTGGCATGCAGTCCCGAGGCCCCCGCTGCTTAATGGGGGGAACTCCCAGCCGAACATCAGCACCTTCATCGGGAATCACCATTGATTTTTATTATCTTATAGTCAGATATCCGGACATTTTTTGACACTCTTTTTCTAACGTAGTCTTTCCCAAATGCTGTCAATTCAAGAATCCTGACGTAAGAAGAGCTGAAAACTTCCCTTGCCCATCCCTTGCCGATAAGGTAAGTAAGATGCCTGTCCACAGTGCGCCAGTTTATTCCCGTTTCGCTGGAAATCTGATTTATCGTCTTCTGTCCTTCAGCAAGGCATAAAAGAATTGAGTTCCGTATCTCTATAAAAGTCCTCTTTATAGCAAAATCGCCGCTAATTATCCCACCCTTTTTTATTATTATGATATGCCTATTATAGTCAGAAGTTAGTAGTATAAATAATTGTTGGTTTGGTTCAAAAATCAATTGATTTTCCTTGTAAGTGGTGTCAAAGATTTATAAAGAACAGGCAAGATAAATGGTTAAGCTAGATAGTGGAATAAAAAGTTGGTGATTTTGGATAATGGAAAAAAAAGCTGACATTTTGCTTGAGATCTCCTGGGAAGTGTGCAACAAGGTAGGGGGGATATACACTGTCGTCAAGTCAAAGGCAGCGAAGATGGCTGAAGCCTACGGCAGCAATTATTTCATGGTGGGCCCTTACTTTCCGTCAAAAGCCCTTGCTGATTTCCATGAGGAGCTGCCGCCGGATTTCTGCAAAGCGCCTTTTGAGGAGCTGAAGAAGCTCGGGATAATCTGCCATTTCGGAAAATGGGTAAGCGAAGGCAGCCCAAACGCCATACTTGTTGATTTTATAAACTACAAGCACAGGGCCAATGAAATAAAGAGGGAGCTTTGGGACTGGTGCAAAATTGATTCATTGAGGGCGCCTGCTGACTATGACGAGCCTGTTGTATGGGCGTATGCTGTCGGCATGCTTTTGGAAAAATTGTCGGGCTGCTTCAGCGGCAAAAAAATTGCACACTTCCATGAATGGCTTTCGGGAGCCGGGCTGATCTACATCAAAAAGAAAAATGTGAAAATGGCAGCCGTGTTCACAACACACGCCACTATGCTCGGAAGGACCCTTGCAAGCTCGAATGTCGACCTTTATAATGTATGGGACAGGATAAATCCTGACGAGGAGGTTTACAGGTACGGCATCGAGGCCAAGCATCTTGTGGAGAAGGTTTCAGCAGCGCTTTCCGACGTTTTCACGACAGTCAGCGAGATAACGGGGATGGAAGCCGAGCATTTCCTGAAGAGAAAGCCGGATGCGCTGCTTCCAAACGGCCTTGACATAAGCAAGTTTCCAAGCTTTGAGGAGATTGTGATAAAGCACAAGCTTCAGCGCGACAGGATAAGGGAGTTCATGCTCTATTATTTCTTTCCTTACTACACGTTTGACCCAAAAGATACATTGATTTACTTCATTGCAGGAAGGTATGAATTCCATGACAAGGGGATAGACATATACATCAGGGCGCTTGGCAGGCTGAATGAAAAGCTGAAGCAGATGAAGAGCAAAAAAACAATAATTGCCTTCATCTGGGTGCCTGCAAATTTCAGGAACATAAGGCCGGAGCTGCTTGAGAATAAAACACTATACCAGGACATAAAGGACGCGCTGGAAGAGGTCCATGACGATGTGGACAAGAACATTGTTTACTCGTTTGTATCCAACAGGAAGATTGCCTCTGAGGATTTGTTTGATGATGATTTCCAGAGGGAGATGAGGATAAGGGTGGCAAGGTTTGTCAGGAAGGGAAATCCGCCTCTGCTGACCCACGACCTTTATGACGGGAATGACGCAATTTTGAATGCAATCAAGTCAGCAGGCCTCTGGAATAATTCCATCGACCCTGTAAAAATTGTCTATTACCCGATTTACTTAAGCGGCGCAGACGGCCTGCTGAACCTGAATTACTATGAGGGCATGCAGGGCGCCCATCTGGGGATTTTCCCAAGCTATTACGAGCCCTGGGGCTACACCCCGCTTGAAGCAGGCGCTCTTGGAGTGTCTTCTGTCACTACAGACCTTGCCGGCTTTGGAAGGCATTTCTGCTCTGAGTGCAGGCAGAGCGACACTCCGGGGATATTCGTGCTGAAGAGGCTTAACAAAAGCGACGATGATGTAGTCAACCAGTTAGTTGATGTGATGTTCAATTTCGCAAGCCTGTCAAAAGAGGAGAGGATAGCCAACAAGATGCAGGCAAGAAAAATCGCATCAATGGCAGACTGGAAGATTTTTGCGGACAACTACATCCGGGCGCATAATCTGGCAATTGAAAGGGCATACAAAAGCTGAGCTGCATGGAGATCATCCACAATCTTGGAATTCTGAGCATAAAGAAAAATGCAGAAGGCAATGCGGGCTTCGTGCTGGCAAACAAAAAAGGAAGCTACTGCAGCTTTTTTGATTTTCCAAGCTCAAGGTACCAGGGCTTATTCTATTTTGATGAAGAGTCGATGAATATGTACAAGCTCATTGAGAACATTGAGCTGAACAACAATGACGTTTCCGGCCTCAAGAACGGCTTCTATTTTGCAGAAAGAAGAAAGGAGGGTATTGTTGAGCTGTTTTTAATGCCGAAAAGCTTCAATTCGCTGATTTATGAATTGAGCAGCGAAGAAGATATCAATCTTATACTGGACTGCAAAGAATCCTTTGACAACAGGGAGTGGGGAAGGCATTACGAGATTCTGGAAGAAAAAGGCTGCATAATAATAAAATTCACAAAAAAGACTGACGGAAGGGAAGATGCAAGCGACGGAGCTGAGGAATTTTCCCTCTATCTTGCAATAAAAAGCAACAGCAATATATTTCAAAAAAATGACGAGTGGGTTGAAAGGCACTATGGCCTGGATGAGCATAGGAATTCGATGCCGTTTAGAAGGCACGTCTACAATGCCTTAAAGCTGAATGGCTCGAAATTTGTTTTTTCAATGTCAAAAGTCAAAAACAAGGCAATAAAAGAATGCATTTATTTATTCAGCAATATTGGCATGGTAAAAAGCAAAGAAAAAGAAAATTTTTTTGAAATGCTGAAAAAGGAGAACGTTAAAAAAATAATAAACAGTGAAAAAATCGCCAAGGAGGCAAAGGTTGCGTATGTAAGCGCTCTGAACTCCCTGAATAATCTGATTGTTGACAATGAAAATTTCGGATTATTCGCGGGATTTCCGTGGTTTTTCCAGTTCTGGTCCAGAGACACCGGAATATCATTAATGGCATTATCCGGCATTGACAAGGATTTTTCCAAAAAACTGCTGTTCGGCTACCTAAATAAAATTGGAAATGACGGGAGGCTGCCTAATCTGGCCGGAAAGCACGCTTCCATAAGCCTTGGAAATGCTGACGCCCATGGCTGGCTTTTTTTGAGGTGCAATGAATTTGTCAGGGAAATAAGCAAAAATAAGGAAATAATAAGCTCAATAAAAAAGTCAATTGCAACCATAAAAAAAATTAACACGAATCCTGAAAGGATTAAAGACTATATCAAAAAATGCAATTCAATCATAGGCAAAAAGGAAGATGAATACCATAAGTTCCTGTATGAGATAGAAAGTGCGCTTGAGAAATCAGTCCTTAATTTGCTCAAATTCCACACTAAAAACACTTTTGAGGCCAATGAAAAGCTTGAGACGTGGATGGACACTTCTGTTGACGGCGATGCAAGGGAAGGCGCAAGAATAGAGGTACAGGCCTTAAGGCTGAACATGTACAAATTGATGTTTGAAATAACAAGAGATGAAAAATACAGAATTCTTGAAAATCTGCTCAAGAATAACGTGAAAAACAAGCTCTGGGACGGCAAAACTCTTGCAGACGGCTTGGGGGATTTTACAGCAAGGCCGAATACCTTTATCGCGGCATATGCCTACCCTGAATTGTTATCACAAAAAGAATGGGAAATTTGCTTTGAAAATGCCCTGAAAAGCCTCTGGCTTGGATGGGGCGGAGTGTCAACGATAGACAAAAATCATCCATTGTTTACTGAAGAGAATACGGGTGAAAATATTAAAAGCTACCACAGGGGAGATTCTTGGTTTTGGATAAATAATCTAACTGCGCTGGTCCTTAACAGGAATAATAAAATAAAATTCAAAAAACAAATTCAAAAAATAATCGATGCAAGCACAGAAGAAATACTTTGGAAAGGCTGCATCGGATGCCATTCGGAATTAAGCTCTGCAAAGGAATTAAGGAGCGAAGGCTGCTTCAGCCAGGCATGGAGCAGTGCGATGTTCATTGAGATGGTGGATAAAATTTACAGATGAGATCTATTTTCAGGGCTATATTTTGGAGTGATCCATTCATCGAAGAACTCAACTAATGTATTAGCCCTTAATCTGAAATCCTCAGACAGTATTGGGTATGTGACGAATGGTGGCAAAGGTTCAGTTTTTTTGGAAGGGATTGTTCTTGTAAGTAATTTGGCCACTATTGAGCGCATGTATTCAACGTCATCCCTTATTCCGCGATTTCCATATCCGAATGATTGGCCGTCTAAGCCTATTCTGCCGCTGTTTAGAACCATTAGTTGCTCGGACAGATTATTGCTTAAATATGCCAGAGAACTAACTGTCAAATTAACTACTTTTGTAGAAATTTTTCCAAAACCTACTTTTTCTGCTTCGCTCAAGAATTTTTTTATGTGTATGAGGAGGTTCCCAATAGCTTCATTAATGTTGTTATCAACATCAAAAACATATGTGTCGTTTTTTGGCACTTTTCTGGGCAGTAGCCAATAATGGTTTGGGTGATGCCCTGATTCTCTCCCTATATAAAGCTGGTGCCCGCTTTCAACAAGCTCGCGGGCAGTTTCAGAGACTGCGGTAGCCGACTGAATTTCTTTTCCAGTAGCCAATCTTATAAGAGAATCAATTGCCATGCTAAACCCCTAGGCTTGCAATATACAACGCCTGCGACCAAGCCAACGGGCAGTTCTCATTATATTCATTGCCATCTGCATAATACAGCTCAGGCAATTCACCCTTTTCGTTCGTTGCCCCTATTGTTTTTCTCATGTAAAAAGCGTATTTATCGGGCTTATTCATTTGCTTGCATATTATTGCAAGCCACGGCAACCCTTTTGTCCATTGGGCTTCGCCGTTCCTGTAGTGGTATTTGTCGCCAATGTACCTTATAACCCCTTTTTCCTTGACCAATTTTTGCCCTATGTTCTTTAAAATTGCATTTCTTTGTTTTTTTGTTGCAATATTGTATGGGTAAATCAAAGACAGCAAGGCCATGTCAACATTTTTTGTTTCTGATTCGCGAGGCAGCAATTTGTTCAGGGCTTTCTCCCCATTTTTAATTAATTCTTTTGGAACATTTACAATCTTGCCAATCTTCTTCAGTCCCGCAACACAGGCCCCAATTGAAGATGCATGCACTTCCTCATTCTCTTCCCACATTCCGTTGTCCTTGTCGTGCCAGTATTCAATGTTTTGCAGGTAATCTACAAGTTTTTGGAGAAGTCTCAAGTCGTTTTCATTTCTTATGATCCTTATGCCCTTTTCTTCCAAGTCGCCTATCCTGAACAGCAAAGCGCCAATCGCATCATTCTGCTTGTTGCCCCACTGCTCCCATACCTCATCCATCGTGATTGGATCATATCTTGCATGTATGTATTGGTAATGGTGCTTTGGCTTCTCTTTTATTGCCCAGTCTATCTTGTATTCGTGCTTTAGAAGGATATCAAGCAATGCCCTCAGGGTTTTCTTCACATCGCCATATTTCTTCGCCGCTTCCAGTCCCAGAGTCGCATAGACATTGTCCCTAATCCATGCCAAGTTGTAGCCTGTCCTGACTGTCATCCTGCTGGCTGCAAAAAGGCCTGTGGGGTACTGCATTTGCTTCAAAATTTGGAGTGATTGGATTAGCACTTCGTTCATGGCCTCCTTGATTTTATATCTGCGTATAAACGTTGGCTGGATGGAATATTGGTAATATTAGGCATATGATTAAAGGTGATATTTGAGTTAAACAATAGTACTCTTCTTGTTAAAGTTGTCATTTTTTCTACAACCTATATTCAAGTTTGTGCAGTCTTGCCGGAGTTCCGTCATGATTTTTCAAAGCTTCATCAAGAAATTCTCCGATTTCAGCTGCCCCCATGCTTTTAGTCATTTTTATTGAAGCCTCGCTGGCATTGGCCCTAATAAATTTGACCCCTAGTTTTCTCGCATATTCAATTCGTCTCCTGAGCATTTCACTGCCAATTCCCCTCCCATGTTTGGCGGGATCAACAAAGCCTCCAAATGAATAAGCCACCTGTTCTGGACTTACGCCCAATTCAGCAACGTCTTCGGTTTTTCCTTGTTTTAAAAATCCAACTCCTACTAACCTATCCTCATCATAAGCAAAAACTCTAAACAACAATGGGCCATACCAATCTTTAAATCTTAGAGGTGTGTACGCTTTTAGTGCAGTTTCTATTGATGCTGGATGGTAATGTCGAAAGTTGCTCCTCATTGAAGGCGCGACTACACTATAAACATCTCTTAATAGCCCTTCATCTAAAGCTGGCGATGTGCTAGTTTCAAATCTTATTCCTTCAATCATTTTCCCACTCCGTACAAAACAGAGCCAGAATTAGGTTTTTTAGCCTTTATAAACCTTTCTATTTGTTACTACTAGAAAGTTATGTAAACAAATTTAAATATTCCACTACATGGACCAATGCTATGAAGAGATTAACTGTGAAAATAAATGATATTATTTTAAACAACTTTAAGGAAACTGCCAAAGAAAAATTTGGAAATGAAAAAGGTTCATTGAGCAAGGCCATTGATGAGGCACTCCGGTCATGGATCAAAGAACATAAAACTCATTTGACAGTATAATACACTCTCCTATTATCCTTCCCCTTGTTCTCTGCCCTGACAAACTCAACTTTGCCTATCTCTTTTAGGGAATTGACATGTGTTCCTCCATCAGCCTGCATATCAACTCCGGGGATCTCAACAATCCTCAAAGTTGTGACATTTGGAGGCAAGGTGCCTGCCAGCTTTACCATTCCCGGTATCTTCATTGCTTCTTCCCTGTCCATATAAGATACGTTGACAGGCAAATCCTGTTCTATTATCTTGTTGACTTTTTCTATGTACTGCTTTATCTTTTCCTGGTCAAACTCCGCCATGTTGTAGTCCACTCTTGTTTTTTCCAGATCAATCTGGTTACCGGTAATTAAAACCTTGTCTTGGGTGTGCATGACTGCGCTGAGCAAGTGGGCTGCAGTGTGCATCTTCATGAACGTGTACCTTCTTTCCCAGTCTATCTTTCCCGTAACCTTGTCCCCTGCCTTTAATCCAGATACTGAAACTTCGTGGCTTATCTGCCCATCCATTTTTCTGACAGCAACAACGGGAAACTCCTCATTACCCATGATTAGAACTCCAGTATCATATGGCTGTCCTCCGCCTTGGGGGTAGAAAGCAGTCCTGTCAAGAACAACAAACTTGTCATCCTTTACGCTTTGAACAACAGCCTCAAACTCTTTCAAGTAAGAGTCATCCATATAGAGCGCGGATCCCATTAGGACTGGGACAATAAGTTTGTATATAAATATTTTGAAGAAAAAAGAAAAAATAAAAGAAAAAAAGCTAAGTTTAATCCTTAGCCAAAGCTTGTATGGCTTTCAATGCCACTACTATAGCAGCTGGTGTCACAAAAACCGCTATGTTCTGGACAATGTTCTGCAAGTAACCGCCTATCATAGGGATTATTGCAAGGCTTGACCCAGTGGTTCCTGTTATCAGCAAGGCTGCTGCAGCTACCAAGAATGGAGTAGTTTCCTTTTCTGTAACGTTCAAAAGGCCCACAACCAAACCAAGCACTACGAGCAATAGCACTAACCAGCCTGCCATTGTGTCGCTAACATTAAAGAGGCTAACGACAACAGCAACTACAATACCTACAATAAAAGCCCATTCACCCATCTTGCTTGCCATTTTGATATTCCACCTCCGTGTTTTAAAGTTACAAAAATAAAGGAACTTGTATTTAAATTTTGCTTTATTGAAATCAAATTGTTTAATTTTTAACTGGAAAGTAAAAAAATACAGGCTGGCTTAACCTTTTTTTAGCTAAAAAGGCTCATTTCAGCCATTTGGGGATGATTAAAAGGCTAAAATCGCTTATATTTTATTAAAAGTTTCCGAAAAGTTTAAATAGAGGTCTTTTCAGAGTAGGTATTCTAAATGCTTGGGCATTTAGGAGGTGAAAACTAAATGGAAAAGCAAATAGGAAATTACTCCTTTATCGTTGGAGTTATTTTAGCTGTAGTGCTTGGTTTAGCAGCACCAAAGCTGGGAGCAGCAACAGCATGGCTGTGGTCATTGCTGATTGTACTGGGCCTGGTGGTTGGTTTCCTGAATGTTTCGGGAAAAGAGACCAAGGAATTTTTACTGGTAACAGTATCTTTAGTTGTAGTAGCCTATGCAGGCAGTGCTCAGATTACTTCATGGAGCAATGTCCAGCTAATCGGCCCTTACATAAAGGGCATTTTTGACAGTATCCTTGCATTCGTAGTTCCAGCAAGCGTTGTTGTTGGGCTGAAGGATGTTTGGGGCCTGGCAAGAGGCGAGTAAGCTATTTTGCCCAGAAACGCAAGTTTCTGGCTTCTTTTATTTTTTATTTCTTAAATTATTTATAGTAACTGCCCTTTCTTTGCAGCATGGATATAATGCCGGGCATTGAAATCGTGGATTTGGGCTTGTTCGTTGGCTCTGCACTGATAATAGCCGATGTCCATATTGGATACGAAGAGGCGCTTAACAAGCAGGGTGTTTTAGTCCCAAGGCTCCAGTTCGAAGAGATGGTCAAAAGAGTGGAGAATATATTCAGCATGCTGGAAGGCAAAAAGGTAGAGAAGATAATCATCAATGGCGACCTGAAGCATGAGTTTGGCACAATATCGGAGCAGGAGTGGAGGAACACCCTCAAGTTCATCGATCTTCTGGCGAAGCATTGTGATGAGGTAGTGCTTGTGAAGGGGAACCATGACAATATACTTGGGCCGATAGCCAGGAAGAGAAATGTAAAGGTGGTGGAAAGCCTTGGAATTGGCAATGTATTAATAGCTCATGGAGATAAAATTCCGCACAATCTAAAAGACCATGAAACTATCATTATAGGGCATGAGCATCCTGCTGTTTCCCTAAGGGAAAATGCCAGGGTGGAGCAGTTCAAGTGCTTTCTCAAAGGCAAGTACAAGGGAAAGAACTTGATAGTGCAGCCTTCATTTAACAGCATGATAGAGGGAACGGATATATTAAAAAATGAGATCCTAAGCCCCTTTCTCAGGCAGAATCTGGATAACTTTGAGGTTTATGTTGTGGAAGATAAGGTATATAATTTTGGCAAGCTGAAAAGGTTAAGGAAAAGATTATAACTAAGGAGCAGATACCTTAAATTTATTTAATAATGTGTAAGGTTGGTCATTATATCTAACAAAAGGCCTCAATTTGGGTCTATCTTTATCTGGTACAAAAAGCTCACCAACTTTTTCATCCAAATCAAACTTTATGAGTTTTCCCCTATGTCTTGGTCCACTTGTTAAATAAAAATTATCCGGTGGTGAATCTTGCTGGGGCATAACTTCCGTACCAGCTATACTTTTAAGAGGTTGATTTGGTGAGCCAACATATAATTGAGTATGTCCCGGTTTTATAAAAACAAAATATATCGTTCCGCTATGGGGATCAATCGCAAACAAATTAGGTAAAAGATGGTCAGTAAATGTATCTGGAACATCATAGTCAGGTTCCGCAATAGGGCGGACATACCTAATACCCTTATATTTACCACTAATCGCGGCGTTTGAACCTTTAACAGTTGCTGCTATATCTCGCGGTTTATTTTTTGATTCATCACCCAATTCATCAATCCCTTTAATTACAATTTGTCCATCTTCTTTGAAGCTAATATCTATATTTTGGGTCATTTTTCTTGGTAAATCTTAGTAAAATATGGACATTGTATTCAGAACCAATATTTAAATCTTCTCATTATAACTACTTAAAAATAGTAAATTTTATTCTCTATACAGCTTCCCAAGCAAATCCGATTTTGTGATAAGGCCAGCTAATTTGCCCCCTTCTGACACTACAACCAAAGGAAAATGCTTCAGAAGGTTTGAAACTACGCTTATCGATGTTGTCTTTGACACTATTGGGGGGGCTTCCTGCATTATATCCCTTACCCGGCTTGCCCTGGAATCCAGCAAAGCATTCAGGATTGTAGATTCGGAAACCAGGCCGACAAGCTTATTGCCATCTATGACCGGCAGCTGTGATATTTCATATTTCTTCATCTTGGATATGGCCTCTTTCATAGGGGTGCTTGAGCCTATGCTTACGATCCTTTTTGTCATAAGCTGCTCTGCCTTTACCTCTTCCTTTTTCTCCAAGTCGCTCAAGGCAGCAAATATCTTCCTTGTCTTGGTATAAGTCGGGTCAATTCTCCCGGACTCTATCTTGGCAATAAGCGATTGCGAGACTCCTGCCCTGCCGGCAAGCTCTGTCTGGGTCATTCCCAGCTTTTTCCTTATTTTCTTGACTTCCTCCAGTTCGTAGGTCATTTTAGTTTGTTCGGTATTACTAGCCCCTTTTTAAAATTATTCCTTTTGGAATATTTCTTTCACAAACTTATTTAAAAAGACAGGCAAACAAAGGCAATATGGGTTATTCTATAAGTTTGAGGCGGAGGTAAAATGGCAAACATAACATATGTTACAAGCGAGAGCGTTACAGAGGGCCATCCTGACAAGATATGCGACCAGATAAGCGATGCGATTCTTGATTCCTTGTTCGCGCAGGACCCTTATTCGAGGGTTGCTGTCGAATGCCTGACTACAACAGGACTGGTTGTTGTAGCAGGTGAAGTCACGACAAAAGGCTATGCTGATATACAAGGCATTGCAAGAAGGACTTTAAAGGATATAGGCTATACAAACCCCCAATTCGGGATAGACTGCGAGGATGCAGGAGTTTTGGTGAGCATCCACGGCCAAAGCGCGGATATTGCACAGGGTGTCAATGAATCTTCAAACAAGGAGCAGGGAGCAGGCGACCAGGGAATGATGTATGGGTTTGCATGCAATGAAACACCTGAACTCATGCCATTGCCTATAATGCTGGCGCACAAGCTTACCGGGAGGCTTTCAGAATTAAGGAAAAAAGGAATTATTCACGGCCTTGGCCCAGACGGAAAATCACAAGTTAGCGTTGAATACCATGACAACATCCCAAAAAGGCTTAGCGCGGTTGTCATAGCGCAGCAGCACCTTGATGATATAAGTGAAGAAGACTTAAAGGAAGAGATAAGGAAAAAGGTCATTGACCCGGTTTGCGGAAAATGGATTGACGAGAACACGAGGGTTTACATCAACGCAACAGGCAAGTTCGTCATCGGAGGGCCTGAAGGAGATTCCGGAGTTACAGGAAGAAAAATCATTGCAGACACTTATGGCGGAGTTGGACGGCATGGCGGTGGAGCTTTTTCCGGCAAAGATCCTACAAAAGTTGACAGGAGCGGCGCTTATGCAGCAAGGTATGTTGCAAAGAACGTTGTAGCAGCAGGCCTGGCAAACAAGTGCGAAGTGCAGCTTTCATATGCAATAGGGATTGCCCAGCCTACATCGGTCAATGTAGACACTTTCGGCACAAACAAAGTGCCCGAAGCAAAGATTGTTGAGCTTGTTAAAAAACACTTCAAGCTGACTCCTAGATGGATAATCGATCACTTGAACCTGAGAAGGCCTATTTACAGGAAAACAGCAGCCTATGGCCACTTTGGAAGGGAAGACCCTGACTTCACCTGGGAAAAGACCGATTTGGCAGAGACTTTGAGGCTTGAAGCTGGATTGTCAAAGCCATTGAAGGCAGAAGCAAAGATAGTTTATTGATTTTTTGTTTTGTATATTATTTATATATTATTTTTTCTTAAACTTCAAAGCAACCATATAGTAGCATAACTGCGCTGCGCCAAACTCCGTCAATTGGTCATTTTCTCTTGGCGCAACTTCAACAATGTCTGCTCCGACAACATTTTTCTTTTCAAAAACTTCCTTCAGCAAATCAAAAGCAAATTTCCAGCTCAAGCCGCCTTGAACCGGTGTTCCTGTCGCAGGCATGTGGCATGGGTCAATGCCATCAGCATCCAATGTTATGTAAACGTTCTTGGTCTTGATTGCATCAACAATCTTGTTAATAAGCTGCTTATTCTCAACACAGGGCCATTCAAAAATTTTCACGTTATTTTTTCTGGCTGTTTCAAGCTCGAAATCCGCATAAGCCCTTGCCCCTACTGCCACTATTTTAAAGCCCATATCCAATGCCCGCTTCATGACGCATGAATGTGCAAACCTGCTCGGCTCGGGGTTGTAATCTGAATCATCATCCCTCAGGTCTAAATGAGCGTCAATCTGAAGTATGGTTGTTTTTCCTGAGCTTGTTTTCATTGCGTCAAAAATTCCAATGCTCACTGAATGCTCGCCGCCAAGGCAAATCATGAATTTATGGCTGCCAAGCCTTTTTTTGACTTCAGAGCTTACCTCTTTAACCATGATTTCCGGCTCCTTGCTCTTTAAATCAGGAATTATAATGCTTGAAATCTTAAGGTGCCTTGCAGGGCTCCATCTGGCAACATGGTCATAAAGCTCGAGCTGGGTGTCAAAGCAGTCAATAATGGCTCTTGGCCCCTTGTCAGCGCCTTTGCCAAAAGAAGATGTCTTATCGTACTCTATCCCAAGAAGGAGCACATCGGATTTTTTGACATTTTTTGACAGTAATTTTTCAACCATTTTATTAGGACAATCTGCTCTTGAAATCTTTGTAGCCAAACTTCCTTATTATATCTATCTTTCCTGTTTTTGACCTGAGGACTGATATTGACGGAAGGCCAACACCATTAAAGGTTGTTGTCTTTACAAAGCTGTATATGGCCATGTCGGTAAAAACCAGCTTGTCTCCAACAGAAAGCTTTTGGGGAAAAGAATAGTCTCCTATTACATCGCCTGCAAGGCAGGTCAACCCCCCTAACCTGTAAACATGCGTAAACCCTTTTTTATCTTTGGCCCTTAGTTTGGAAGCAATTTTTGCGCCAATTATCTCCGGAGTGTAGGGCATGCCCAAGACATCAGGCATGTGGGTTTCCGCAGAAGTGTCAAGTATCGCAATGTCCATGCCGTTGTTGACTATATCAACAACAGATGCAACCAAAAAGCCTGCGTTCAGCGCAACTGCCTCGCCAGGCTCAAGATAAACTTGGACTTTGTATTTTTTCTTGAATGAGCTGATAAGCCTGCACAGCAGATCAATATCATAGCCCTCTTTTGTTATATGATGGCCCCCGCCGAAGTTCACCCATTTTACTTTGGAAAGGTATTTGCCGAATTTTTTCTCTACGGATTCCAGAACGCGCTCCAAAGAATCGGCTCCCTGCTCGCATAAGGCGTGGAAATGGATTCCAGATACTCCATCAAGTGCTTTTTCGTCAAAATTCCTTATTGTTACTCCGAGCCTTGAGCACGGCCCGCATGGATTGTAGAGCTCTGCGGGAGCTTCCGAATGTTCCGGGTTTATCCTAACGCCTATCTCGATTCCGTGACTTAGGACAAATTTCTTGTATTTCTTCAGCTGGCCGAAGGAATTGAAGATTATGCATGTAGAATGCTTTACGAGCTCCTTAATGTGCTCTTCGGCGTATGCAGGGGCTGCAACAACGACTTCCCTGCCGAACTCTTCATGGCCGAGCCTTGCCTCGTTTGGAGAGCTTGCGCATGTGCCATCCAGGTATTTCCTGATCAAAGGGAATGTGCTGAAGGCAGAGTAAGCCTTCAGGGCAAGAAGGATTTTTGCGCCGGTGCGCTGCTTTACAATATTGAGAATCTTCAGATTATTTTCCAGCAGGGCTTCTTCTATTACAAAGGACGGCGTCCTTATTTTTCCAATATCGAGCTTTGAAAGTTTACTTGATTCCACGGTAATCCATGCCTGTTAAGCAGCTCCATAAAAGGCTCCGGGTCGAGCTCTTCAACATTGAAAACCCCTTTCCCCTTCCAGATGCCATTGATAACCAGCATTGCGCCAAGCACAGGGGGGACTCCTGCAGTATAAGAGACTGCCTGGGATTTTACTTCCCTATAGCATTCAGCATGGTCGCATACATTGTAGATGAATATTTTCTTCCGCTGCCCGCTTTTGACGCCGTCAAAAACGCAGCCAATTACTGTCTTTCCCTTATAATTTGCGCCCAATGAGCCGGGGTCAGGCAGCAAAGCCTTGAGAAACTGCAAAGGCACTATCTTTTTGCCCTCAAATTCAACTTCATCGATCCTTGTCATGCCGACATTTTGGAGCACTTTCAGGTGAGTGATGTAATTTTCAGAAAAGGTCATCCAGAATCTTATCCTTTCCAGCCCTTTTATGTGCTTCACAAGCGATTCAAGCTCCTCGTGGAAAAGCAAGTAGCTTTTTTTCACTCCTGCTTCCGGATAATCAAAATCAATGCTGATTTCCAGCGGCTTTGTCTCAATCCATCTTCCCTTCTCCCAGTATTTGCCGTTCTGGGTTATCTCCCTTATGTTTATCTCGGGATTGAAATTTGTTGCGAATGGGTGGCCATGCGAGCCTGCATTGCAGTCAACAATGTCTATTGTCTTTATTTCATCATAGAGCTTCTTCTGCGCGTATGCGCAGAAAATGTTTGAAACTCCCGGGTCAAATCCACATCCAAGGACTGCCATTATTCCCTTTTCCCTGAACCGGTCATGGTAAGCCCACTGCCAGCTGTACTCGAAATGCGGAACATCTTTAGGCTCATAATTTGCAGTGTCAATGTAATGGACTCCTGTTTCAAGGCAGGCATCCATGATTGCCAAATCCTGGTACGGCAAGGCCACGTTTATGACCGCATCTGGATTTACTTTCCTTATTAGAGAAACAGTCTCAGAAACATTGTCGGCATTCACCTGCGCAATGTCGATATTTCTTCCGCTCTTTTCCTTTACATCCTGCTGTATCTTCCTGCATTTCTCAATATTCCTGCTTGCAAGAACTATCTTCGAAAAAACTTCCGGGATTTGGGCGCACTTGTGCGCAGTCACATTTCCAACCCCCCCGGCCCCTATAATCAGCACACTTCCCATTTATAAAAAAATTAAACTGCATTTCTTTTTAAATTTTTCCCAAAAAATAAAAAATAAATTCAGTTTTTCGGGGAAATGGAAAATACATAGGTCTTGTGTATTTTTTCAGGGCCGAATTTTTTCTTGAAATTGAGCAGCGACTCTTCGGAGCCGCCAAGGTCGACATGCCTGTAGCCAAGCCTCTTCAAATAAAGCAAATCGTCCAGGTTGACAAAATCCCCGAGGTCCTTGTGCTTGTAGTCGAAAATTCCGACTCCGGAATAAAAAGTTTTGCTGTTCGGCACAGCCCATCCTCCGGAAAAGGCGCATACCTCCCCATCCAGGGAAACTGCCCTTATGACATCAAGCCCCTTGAAATTTTCCCCTATGAGGTTGGTATAATAGCCATAGTTGGCCCTGTCCCGGGGGTATCTCCTCCTTGTCCACCGCAGGAGAATCCCCTTCAGCACTTCCCTGCTGACTTTTCTTGGGTCTTTGATTGCAATCCTGAAAGACTTGCAGAACCTGTTGTTGATGTTCCTGAGCTTTTTCCATTTTTTGCCGGCCAGCTTTTCGTCAAGCTTCTCTAAATTGTAGACCGGCCAGTGCAGCAGGTAATTGGTGTTAAGCCTGTAGGAGCCTCTTAATTTCCTGAACGCATCTGTTTTAAGCTCCTCAGGCAGCTCGGCAAAAATTCTCTTTGAGCCTTTTTCCCTGAAAGCCCAGTCAATAAAATCCAAAAGCACTTTGAGCCTTTCGCCGCTTGGCGCGAAAATCCCGTTTATGATGCGCCATGTGCTGTTTTTCTGGTTATGAAATGCTATCAACCCTTTTCCTTCCCCAAAATCAAAGAAAAATCCTTTTTTGCCCTTGCCCTGGAGATAAAGATAGTTGTAATAATTATGCTCCGGAAAAAAGCCGTATTTGCTGATTGAAATGACTGCTTTTCGCCTTCCTTTTATGATGTCATAAATTTTCATTTTACAAATTTAAGCAGCATTTCCTTGTCAAAGTTCCACATTTTTTTCCAGTGGTCGGCTGTTGCCCCGAACTCTATGAACCTTGCTTTTTTTGCCATCGCGCTCTTGATGTCCAGCACAGTCATAAGCTTTCCGATGTTAGGCACTTTCTGGTAGTTTGAGCTCCCTATCAAAGCGTAATACCTTCCTTTGAACGTGGCGCAGACATCTACAGCTTGCACTTTACCGGCAATTTCAACGCTTATCATGTCCAAAATTCCTTTCTTGCCTGCCAGCTTGATCAGCCTTGATACCCCGTTCATGACCGCAGGATCATTGAATTTTGAATCTTCCTCAAAGCGCCTTATGTTGAGCTCCGCAAGCCTCTTGAAGTCTCCCGTCTTATTATAATGAACCTTGTGCTCGGGGATGCTTTTGAGGTCATATCTCAGGTTTTTCTGCTTTTTTTTGTCGAGAGAACTGAAGTATTCGTCAAAGCTGTAATTGAACTTCGACAAATCAAGGTAATGCGTGAATTCATCTTCCGGAAAATTATAGGACCTTCCTTCTGCAGGGTCAAGGCCCTCCATGCAGGTGTTTTCAGGGCATTGCTCCAGAAATTGGGTGATTTTAGATTTATCCTTGATGTATAGCGAGTTCCTTTCAGCCGTAAACCAGCCGCCGAAATAATTGTATTGATTGGTTTTTTTAGACAAAACCAGCGGAATTATTCCTTCAGGATTGCCCTTGCTGAAGCCGGCAATGAAATTAAGCTCCTGGCCATTCCCGTCAAAAAAGCAAGCCCTGTAATCCCAGACATCAAACAGCCTCTCGTTTGGGCTGAACATGTTCCAGAGCCGTTGGCATTCTTCAATATCATTGCAGATTCTGAAGTCCATGGTAAAAACAACTCAAACTAAACAAAGAAAACTGGCTAAACATGGCTTAAAATCATCTGGCGCGGAAAATCTGAGCCTCTCTTAAGGATGCTCTTTTTGAATTTTGTTGCCTCAAAAGCCTGTGTGAGGTACTTTACGGCCATTTCGGTGTTGAACTCCCTGCAGGAGAATATGTCCATGAACACGTAATCCTGGTCCGGGAAAGTGTGTATGCTGATATGGCTTTCGGCAATCATTACAAAACCGGATATGCCTTCCGTGCCGTTGGCAAACTTGTCAAGCCACTTAACAACATAAGGCAGGGTCATCTTTGTCATGCCTATCCTGTCGGGAAGCTTGTTCAGGATGTCATAAACCAAGGTTACAGAAGCCAGCTTTCGTTTGTTGCACCCTGACGCATCAATTGTGACGTGCAATCCAAATTCGCTCATTTTTGATTCGTTTAAAATTATATTTTGAATTAAAAATTAATTATAAAGGTAGTATTTAAATCTTTTCTTTTTTTTGATTTTTAGACGATATTTTTTTTGGAAAAAATTCCAAAATTCAACGGATTTTCTGCCGAAAAAATTTTTCTTTTGAATTCTCCGACGATAAAAAAAAATCCAAAATTTCCGGCAATTTTTTTTGTTTTTGCAAAAAAATTTTATTTTTTGGATTTATGATTCGGGCTTCCCTTTTTTTCAATGCTTATTCTGCCCTTTTTCGCTAAAAAATCCTGCGGATTTTTGGCGCCCCGAAAATCTCCGATTTTCGTGGAATCTTTGATTTTAGTGGGCTTCCTTGTTTTTTGATTTTTTTCCTGATTCGGACAGGTCCATGTCGCAGAAAGAGCAGTAAAGCTCGCCTTCCTCCAAATTCCTGCCGCAGTTCGGGCATTTTTCGCTGCTTTCCATTTTATTTCGGCATGCCAACCTGGCTTTGCAAGAGCATCATTGCCAAAGACGCCGCCACTATTATTCCATAAGCTGTTTTGCTCCATTTCATTATCTTGTAGCCGTCGAAAAGCCAGAAAGGTATCATGTTGAACAATGCCAGCCATGAATTTATCATGAACCCGTAATAAGCTACCGGCCTGAGCAGAGAGGGCAATGGAATGAAGATCATAACTAAAAACAAGGCAGCCAAAGCCAAATTTACGGCAGGCCCCGCTGCAGAAATCAATCCGCTCTTTTTCCTGCTCACCTTTCCAGATATCATGACGGCACCGGGCGCTGCAAAAATAAACCCCAGGAAAGACATTGCTATGGCAAGCAGCAGCATGTTATCAAATGACCTGAATTCCGCGAAGCAGCCGTATTTCTGCGCGACAATCTTGTGGCCAAGCTCGTGAAGCAGAAAACCGGCGCCTACAGTCAGCGAGGCTATTATGAATTTCGAGTAAAAATCGCCTGAAAAAACAGAATCGCTCAGGATTACGGCAAATGCTATGGAAATTGCAACCCATGCCTTGAGCAAATCCCTTATCTCCTTTTCAGATGTGCCAATATCCGCTATTTTTATCTGCTTTTGCGCACGATACATTTTAGAGCTAGCCCTCGACGAATATCTTATGCTTCTCGCTCCCTTCAAGCTCCTGAAGAATCCTCTTCAGCACAGTCTTTTCCGGATCCGGCATCAGCTTCACCCTGTTCTTCAGGTCGGCAAAGTCCTCAAACGGCTTTTCGTCCCTTGACTCAATTATCTGCCACATGTGCTTCTTCCCCAATCCCGGCAAAAGCTCCAGCTGGTGCATCCTTGTGCTCAGCGGCCTGGCCCTGTTGAAGAAGTCTATAAACCTCTTTTCATTCTTCTTGATCACGTCCTTTACCACAAATTCAAGCTCGGATTTTGCAGTTGCTGTAAGCTTTGAAAGAGTTATTTTTCCGACTATGTGGTGTACCTTGTCCCTTTTGCCGTCCCCTATATACACTTCCTCAAACGACCGGAGATGCACTCCTTTTTTTGGGACAAGCTCCAAAAGGACAAAATGCTCCTTGCCTACAGCTTGCGCTATAGGGGTCTTCATGTACATCGGCCTGTCGTCATAAGGGTAGCCGTTCGGCAGGAAATCCAGCACAATTGCTGTTTCCTCCTTTGAAGTTTTTTCCTGATTTTCCATTTTTGATTTTTACAGGTTTATTGTGGTTGTAAGGCTGTGCAGCTCTTTCCTGTCATGAGCATCAAGCCTTTCCATCGAATGGGCTTTCTCTTCCATTATTTCTATAAGCCTGGATTTCTCTTCCAGCAGCTGGGTTATCTTTTTGCCTATCCTTATTTTCACCGGCATGTTATTTTTCAGCTTGCCAAAAACATATTTTTCCTTGGAATATAGGTGCTCAATATAAGACAAAAGCGAAAAAACCCTTGAAACCCAGTTAGTGAAGTTTGGGTCCTTCAGCAGGGCGGGGCTTGCCATCCTTGGAGGCGGCATCTTGGCTTCCAGATGCTCCATGGCAACTGACTCTCTCGCAAGCACCTTTAGGATATCCCTTGCTTCTGTTTTTTCCTCTGACAGCACTTTTTTTTCCTTTTGCCTGTATTCCTTAAGAAGCCTCTTGTCCAGCACCACGGCCTCGCCTATCAGCCGGTAAGCAGTGTATTCAAGCGCTTCCAGCTCGTCCCTTGCAAGAGTGTGCTGCTGTCTTGAAGTATAGCCGCTTTTACCGGGGCTTTTCCTTGAAAGGGAGGTTTCCTCGGCAAAGGCAGCCTCAAGATAATAATTTATGCTCCTGAGCTTGGCTATGATTTTTCTTATGGAATGAATCCTCTTCTCAAGCACCCCAAATGACCTGCCGAATTTTTTTTTGTCTATCGAAAATGCAACTACAATGGATTCATGGAGCTTTTTGATCAAAATTTCCTTTTTTTTCCCGACTGATATGTCCCGCTTCAGCAGGATTTTGTCCACACTCCCGATTCTTGAGTAATTTTTGACGCTGAATCTCTGCAAAAGCCTGTTTGATTCGCCTGCAAGCTTATCGCTCAGCCTGATATGCCCCCTATTGATTACCCCCGCCATTTTAGATTTCAGAAATTTTTGTCTTTATAAAGATTACGCATAAATCCCAGGTCACTTTTTTCCAAAGAACTCGCTGACGGTGTCGACAATTTTTTTCATTGACTCGTTGTTTATGGTGATTGTGTATCCCTGCAGTACGACCTTGAGCTCGTTGAGCGTGGTTGGCGCGATATCAATTATCTTGTGGATGTGCTGCTCTTTCAGCCTCGGGATGTTCAGCTTCATAAGCTTGTCAAAAAGCTCGTCAGCATCCTTCTGCGTGGCAACCTGGCCCAGGTATTCTTCCGTCCTCGCAGCCCTGAAATTGAGCTCGCTGTCCCTCTTCTTGATTCTTTCAAGCTCCTTCCTGAGCTGGTAGATGTTAATCGGGCTCTCTGATATTATCTGCGTGTCTGCCATTTTAAGCCTTCCTCAGGTGAACCGGATGCACAACAAGAATCTTCTCCTTGCCGGAATCGCTTATGGAAACTCCGTAGCATTTTCCTCTTTTGTCCTTGACAACTCCGGATTTCCCCATGAAGCGCGGATGGTACATTCCTTTTTGCACTGCAGACTCAACGCCAAGATATACCTTGTCGCCTGCACTGAAAGAGCGGAAATAGTTGGTCATGCTGATTTTCCCCTTGTTTCTCTTCTGCTTCCTGAGCTTGTACCTTGTTTTTCTTCTTATTCCGCCTATTCTCTTTACCATAGCGCTTTGGAAGAAGCAGTGTTTTAAAAATGTTTTGATATTTACTTGGATTTCTTTTCACTACCACGGAATAGAAAGATTTATATATGTCCTTATCAACAGAAAAATTGTTTTTAAAAATAAAATTAAAAGGTGATTTTTGATGGGATTTTTAAGCAAACTGAAGGAAAAGCTGGGAACAGGATCCGGTTCTGAGATGTTCGAGGAAGCCGAGCAGGGATATGTTGAGCTTGGAAGCGAAAGTCATATTGACACACGGTCAAGGCTGATGGTAAGGCCGTTTGTGATTGAGGAGTTTGAGCACATAAAGCCGATACTTGACTCCCTGAGGGAAGGCCACACAGTAGCGTTGATAAACATCAAGCCGCTCAAGGACAAGGACCTGGTTGAGCTGAAAAGGGCAATCAACAAGCTCAAGAAGACCTGCGATGCAATCGAGGGCGACATTGCCGGATTCGGGGAGAACTGGATTGCAGCCGTGCCGAACTTCGCCTATATATATAGGGGCCAGAAGGCAGCGAAGGAAGAAGGCAAGAAAGCGGAAGGCATGGAAGTCACGGAATACGAAGAGTAGGGTTTTTATTTTATTTACTTAATTAAAAGGGTGGAGTCTCATTTTACCGCTGGAAGATACAACCTTAAAATATTTTTCTGATGTGCCAACCTCGCTTAGGGACGGAGTAGGACCTCTTCCGCACTATGTTAGTGCATTCTTAAGAAATGAACTTAGGGCGGGAGTAAATCTAGGCGAATTGGCAAGGGTATTCACTGGATCAGCATCGCCAACGCAATTCAAATCTGAAGCCAGTCAAATATATTTAGCTCCTGCTAATGTCGAAAAATCTCCAAGGCTCGGTTTCTTAGAATGGTTAGACAGAGCAAGAGAAAGGCGAGCGGCATTAAGAATGCTGCGCAATTCTGGATATGTGGTAAGGAGTGATGAGATATACTATCCAAATGATATTAAGATTAACGGAAAAGTCGTTGAAAGAAAAGAGGAAATTGTAGGAAGACTGATGTTTGATGGAATTTACAACCGGGCAAAAATTCTTTGGGAGCACCATCATAAATTGGAAAGAAAATTAAGAAGTATAGGCTATGTTTCTGCAGCTCCCGTAGATAAGGTCTAAAGATAACTTCCAGAGTTTCGTTTCCAAAAACATCGGAAATCAGAGATTTTCTTGGCTTTTGAATTCTAAATTCGAAAACTATAAAAACAAAATATTCATTCTGTGATTTATGCCCAAGGAAGATGATTTCGAGCACCAGCAGTGCCCGCTATGCCATGAAACTACTTTGATTCTTACAGAAAGGGAAACTGAGGTGCCTTATTTCGGCAAGGTCCTCCTTTTTTCCATGACATGCAACAACTGCAAGTACCACAAGGCAGATGTGGAAGCGACGGACCAGAAGGAGCCTGTAAAGTACGAGTTCGAAATCTCAAGCGAGGATGACATGAAAGTCAGGGTTGTGAAATCTTCCGAGGCAACTGTAAGGCTGCCGCACCTTGCAACTATAACTCCGGGCCCTGCATCCCAGGGGTATGTGACAAACGTTGAAGGGATTTTGAACAGGGTCAAGCACCAGGTTGAGTCTGCCAAAGAGATGGAAGAGGATGAAGCAGACAAGAAAAAGGCAAAAAATATGCTGAAAAAAATACTGAACATCACATGGGGCAAGGAAAAGCAGAAACTGATCATAGAAGACCCAAGCGGCAATTCCGCGATTATAAGCGACAAGGCTGTCAAGAGCCATTTCAAGGCAAAGAAAGCTGAGGAAAATTAGGTGAAGCAGATAATAAAAATCGGAATCATAGGCGGCTCCGGGCTGGAAGACCCTAAAATACTGAAAGAGGCAAAAGAAGTTTCTGTTTCCACAAAGTTTGGAAAGCCGTCCAGCTCTTTGACAACTGGAAAGATAAGCAATGTTGATGTCGTTATTCTTGCAAGGCATGGGAAGAAGCATTCCATAATGCCAAGCAATGTAAATTTCCGCGCAAACATAATGGCTTTGAAGGAGCAAGGCTGCACGCACATAATTGCAACTTCTGCTTGCGGCTCATTGAAAGAGGAAATAAAGCCGGGTGACTTGGTTTTTTTGGATCAATTCATTGACAGGACGACAAAAAGGGATTCAACATTCTATGATGTTGGCAAAGTGTGCCATATTCCCATGGCAGAGCCGTTTTGCCCAAAACTTAGGAAAATTCTTTCTGAAACTGCAGCCGAAATGAAGCTCAATCACCACAAAAAAGGGACAATGATAACCATTGAAGGCCCAAGATTCTCGACAAAGGCAGAAAGCCGCCTTTACAGGCAGTGGAATGCCGACGTGATTAACATGTCAACTGTGCCTGAAGTTGTTCTTGCGCGGGAAGCTGGAATTTGCTATTCTGTTGTTGCGATGTCGACTGATTATGACTGTTTTATGGAAGATAGGCCGCCTGTTACAATTGAAGAGGTTTTAAAAGTCATGAAACAAAATGCTGATAATGTTAAGAAACTTATTTTAGAAGTTATACCTAAAATCAATTACACAGAATGTAAATGCCAGGAAGATATAAAAACATCTATAATTGGCGGCTGATTTCAACAATAACCTTCAACGATTCCTTCGCCTCTGCAACAAGATCAAATCCTTTCTGGATTTCTTCAAATTTCAGCTTGTGGGTTATCATGTCTTTCATGTCTATTTTTCCGCTCGCCATCAATTCCAAAGATTCTTTCAAGTCATCAGGAGCGGCTGCGTAAGAGGTCATGACTTTTATTTCATTGCGCCAAAAATCATTTATTGGAATTTCAAATATTTCATCCGGCCTTGGAACTGCAAAAAATAATATTGTGCCTCCTTTGTCGACGCATTGCAGTGCCTGCCTTGCCGCAGCCAAGGAGCCTGTGCAGACGATGACCAAGTCTGCCAGTCTGTTTTCATTTATTGCTTTTATTTTTTCAGCGATGTTTTTCCCTGCGTCAAAGACAAAATCAGCTCCAAATTCCTTTGCCTTATTTAATCTATACTCGTTTATATCTGCAGCAATTATTTTCTTGACTCCTTTTGCTTTTGCAAGCTTTATGTGCATTGCCCCTGAAATACCGGCTCCAAAAACGAGCAGCATTTGATTTTCTTTCAGATTTGCAAGCCTTTGCGCCCTTATAACGGTGCCCAGCGGCTCGACAAAAGTGCCTTCGTCAAATGAAACATTATCTGGAAGCCTTAAAGTTCCAAGCTCAACATTTATTTTTGGAATTCTCACATATTCAGAAAATCCCCCGGGATGGAAATTTGTTTTATGGAGTGTTTCGCATGCAGTGTGATGATCATTAATGCAGTAATGGCATTTCATACACGGCACATGGTGAGTTGCTGTAACCCCGTCCCCAATCTTGAAATTTTTGACGTTTTTTCCAATTTTATCAACAATACCTGCAATCTCATGGCCAAGAACTAAAGGAGCTTTTTTTATCCTGTACCATTCCATGACATCAGAGCCGCATATGCCGCTTGCAATTACTTTTATGAGAATTTCGTCATCATTTATTTCTGGAATCGGCCTTTCCTCTATCCTGACATCCTTGTTGTTGTAATAGACTGCAACGCGCATTAGAACAAAGAATAAATAGGCTTATAAAAAGGTTATTGATAAAGAAAAACTCTTTTTGGATTTAGGTCTATGACCCTGCTATACAGGCTCATTCTTCTTTCATCTCTCATTAAGTGTGATAACCCATTTATTCCGGCAATTTTTGCGGTTGGATGTTTCTTGATTTCTCTTCTTAAAACCCGTTCCATTTGCGCATCTCTTTCTCCGATATTGTGTAAATCATAATAAGATGATGTTTCCAGAGAATGTTGTTCCTCCATGTCGTTTTCAACCAGATATTTTACCCTATCCCACAAATTTTTGAGTGATGCTATTTTTCGGCCGGGCTCCTCCGCAAAATAAGATCTTGCAACCTCAAAATCAGCAGCAAACACATCAACCAAAATTTGCACAGATTTCATTACATCAGTCTTGGTATCTATTGGATATCTATCGCTGAAATGCTGCAACTTAGCTCCCGTTTCATTGCAATGTTCGGTACTCGCCAAAGAGATAGCATATTCCAGCTTGAAATGTGTTTTAGCAGCAGCAATAATATCTAGCGGAAATCTTCTTTTTTGCATCATTTTCTGAACTAAATGAAATGCAAACAAGTCAGTTTCATATTTCTCCCTAGGCCCTTCAAGAATGACAAAATCAGGATTAAATTCAGCCAACTCCTTTTCTAGTCTGCCATAAGTATTGGGATCGTGATGTGCGGTGCCAATCAAAAGGATACCTGCCATCCGAATTAATAATTAGTGATTGCTTAAAAAGGTTACTACTTCAAAAGGATGACTATTCCACAATGCTAGAAATCTCCTGTCCTTTCAGCTTGTTAAACATCTCAAAAGCCTCGTCAACAGAATATTTTTCATGCACAACTGCCTTTATTGCCTGTATCATTGCAACAGGAGCCTCTGACTGGAATATATTTCTGCCCATGTCAACTCCTGCAGCGCCCTTGCTTATTGCATCGAATGCCATCTGCAATGCATCCTTTTCAGGTATTTTCTTGCCGCCGGCAATGACAATAGGAACTGGGCAGCCTTCAACAACTTTCTCAAAATCCTCTGCGCAATAATAAGTCTTGACAATGTGAGCGCCGATTTCAGCTGCAATTCTCGATGCCAATCCAAGATATCTTGCATCCCTTGCCATTTCCTTTCCAACAGCAGTTATTGCAAGCACTGGCATTCCATACTCTTCTGCTTCATTGACAAGCCTTCCAAGATTAGAGATAGTCCTGTCCTCGTTTTTTTCTCCGACAAAAATAGACATTCCGACACCAGCAGCATTCAGCCTTAAAGCTTCCTTCATGGAAGTTGTTAAGTCTTCATTTGACAATTCACCCAAAATACTTGGCCCTCCGGACATTCTTAAGAAGATGGGGGTATTTATAGCTGGAGACACACAATTTCTCAAAATTCCTCTTGTTGCAAAAAGGCAGTCAGAATATGGCAATAAAGGAGTTATCGTCTCTTTGGGTTTTTTCAATCCCGTTGTTGGGCCCTGGAAATAGCCATGGTCAACTGCAAGCATAACGGTTTTGCCGCTCTTTGGATTGAAAATCCTAGCCAGCCTGTTCTTCATCCCCCAATCCATTTTATTGAATAATGATTTATGGTTTATAAAGCTTGTTGAATTAACCAGTAACAAACCCCTCAATCTCTTCCTTAACCGGATTCAGAACTCCTTTTTCCGTGATGATTCCTGTTATGTATTTTGCCGGCGTGATGTCGAAAGCCGGGTTTTTTGCAGAACTTTCAATTGGAGCAATTCTGATTTTTTTTATTTCGCTGTTTTCGTCCATTCCGCTCATAAATAATATTTCATCTTCATGCCTCTCCTCAATAGGAATTTCATTGCCTGAGCTGCATTTTGCATCAAAAGTCGACAAAGGCGCTGCAACGTAAAAAGGAATATTGTTTTCCTTTGCCAAAACTGCTTTTTCATAAGTTCCAATCTTGTTTGCCACATCGCCGTTCATTGCAATCCTGTCCGCTCCTACAATCACAAAGTCAATCTTTCCGTTTTTCATGAAAAATCCTGCTGCATTGTCTGCAATTATCACATGATTTATCTTTTCCTGCGCCAATTCCCATGCTGTCAATGAAGCCCCCTGGTTTCTCGGCCTTGTCTCGTCAACATAAACAAATATGTTTTTCTTATTGTAATGCGCGATTCTTATCGGCGACAAAGCAGTTCCGAAGTCAACGCAGGCCAATGCTCCTGCATTGCAATGAGTCAGGATATTCTGGCCATTCTTGATTAATTTGTTTCCATGCTCCCCAATCTGCCTGCACAATTCAGCATTCCAGTCAGCGTACTCATTTGCGGCATTTACCGCATATTTTTTTGCAATTCCAGCGTCAAAATTATCAAATGTTTTTTTCATCACAAAATCTACGCCATAAAACAAGTCATTAGCTGTCGGCCTTGCTGACTTTAAAACATGCTCTGCTTTCTTCAAATGTATCTTGAAATTGTCAAAATCCTTTCCGGTGAATTCAGACGCAGCCTGCGCAATCCCAAAAGCCCCTGCTGCGCCGATTGCAGGCGCCCCCCTGACTATCATTGACCTTATTGCGTCCGCTGTCTGAAGGTGATTTTTAGACTCGTAGATTTCAAACCTGTGCGGCAAAAGCTGCTGGTTTATCATGTAAACAGAGGGATCCTGCATCCAGACTGTGCGATAGCTTTGATTGTTGACTAACATTCGCCTTAGTAATATTATTTCTTTTAAAAATATTGCCAATGTAAAAATTTATAAATCGTTTAGAAATGTCTTTATGTATGGACCTAAAATCAGCCATAAGGACCATCCCCCACTGGCCCAAGCATGGAGTAATGTTCAGGGACATTACCACCCTGCTAAAAGATGCAAATGCATTCAATTATGTGATTGACCGGCTTTATGAAAGATACAAAGATGTGCCGATCGACCTGGTTGCCGGGATTGAAAGCAGGGGTTTTATAATAGGAGGCGCTCTTGCAAACAGGCTGCACAGCGGCTTTATACCGATAAGGAAAGAAGGGAAGCTGCCGCACAAGACAGAAAAAGAAAGCTATGAGCTGGAATACGGAAGGGCAGCGGTTGAGATACATATTGATGCCGTACCGAAGGGCGCAAAAGTCCTTCTTGTTGACGATTTGATTGCAACTGCCGGCACAATGGTGGCTGCTGCCAATCTTATTGAGAAATTGGGGGGTAAGGTGGTTGAATGCGCAGTAATAATCGAGCTGCCTGACCTTCACGGAAGGGAAAAAATGGAAAACCGAAGCCATAAATTATTCTCATTGGTCAAGTTTGAAGGGGAATAATCAATTTCTCGGATCCTCCCAGTCATTCCCGAAAACAGCAAAGCCCGTTGTGCTTGGCAGGTCGATTTCTATTCCATGGCATTCAGCAACATCATCTGCTTTTGTTATTTTTCCGCTGCAGTTGACAAAAATCTCGTCCTTGCAGTGCACAAAATCCCCATTGCTTTCGCAAACTGCTGAAGTGAATATGTTGAATTTTGATATTTTTGGCGGTTCCTCTGGAGTTTCACCGCTTAGGATTGCAGCTACCAAGCCAAAAGAAATGATTGATGCAATTATCAAAAGCAAAACCAGCCCCTTCATAGGAAACAAGTAGAATTGGCTATATTTAAATCTTTCGTTTTATACTACTAGAAAGTGGTTAAAATAGAAAGATTTATAAATCATACTGAGCGTTTTCGAAATATGGCATTTGATGAAACTTATTTTGGCACGTGGCATTCAAATTTAGCAGAAGTGCTAAAGAAACGCGCTGTGCGAGACGCATTTCCCCCTACATTACGCTCAGCGGATAAACTGGAAGGAATTATTCGACAGCTTGATCTCGATTTGCAAAGGTACGCTCTTGAATGGCAAAGGCTATCCGACATGCATAAAGAATACGGAACCTACAGGAAGATCGTAGAATTCATAGGTGAACCTAGGGGCTTATTAATTGATTTGGGCAGCGGCAATGGAAATTTTCTTGCAGAATGGGGCGATATTCCCTCGGTGGGTGTGGATTTAAACGGATATTGCTTGCAGCTAGCTGAAACCAATCTCAGACAAAGAGGATTGCCGGTTGTGAGATATTCTAAATCTTCCATTATGCCTAATCCAGAAAAAGGTTTGGATATACTGCCATTGGAAGGTGATTTGCATTTAGACCAAGTCACCCTCCTTACTGATGATATTACTGAACTAAGAATGACTAAACAAGTCCTCGAACATAAAAAAGCGAAGGCAGACATAGTTACATGCATGCTATGGGGAGGGAGAAATGTTTACGAAACAATTCATTTCTTGGACCAAAATGCAGGCTCATTCGACTATAAATCAGCAGCGCGATTGACGAAATACAAGCTCATGGATAATCTTCCAGCTATATTGAAATCTGGGGGGAGATTTTATTTGGCAATGAGGATGCATCCCCTTGCAGAACAAATTTCCTCAAGAATGGGAGTTGGCACAATGGAGGAAATGTTTAAAGATCTTGCTGGAGGCAGGGCAACTTTGACAAAACTTACTAAATTCCCGCTTAGACAGGAAACCGGCTTGACTGATATTAATATCAGGGGCATATCTGGCGTCCAAAACGAAACAGTTCTTTATGTAGCGGAATATGTGATGAAATAATTTTATAAAAACCATCTAAGTTATTTTTATAATTGACATGGTTCCTAGAGATTATGCAAAATCTAAGAAGCAAAACTTTGGGAAATTCTGGCAAGGGAACCAGCTGACCATAAAGGAAAAATGTAGATCATGCTTACAGAATGGCAATAAATAATTTTGTCAATGCATATGGAAATTAAAAATAAGTTATAACTTCTCCAATATCTCCCCATATCCAATCAGCCTGAACCGGTTCCCTATCCTCCTGGAGATAGTCACTCTGGAGCTTGTGTCGGAGCAAACAGGAAGCTTCAGCCTGCATTTTATCTTGTTCTTTCTCAGTTCAATGACTACGCCGACTGTAGCTGCCGAATTCACGTTAAGCATCAGGGTTTCACCCATCTTTATCGGCTCCACGACAAGCTCTTCTTTGGTGCCTACAACCCGCTGCAGCAGATGAACGCTCAAGACCAGCTCATTCCACACTTTTGGAAGCCTGCCCGGCAATCCGACAATAGAGCCTGTGAGCTGGTCTGATTTCACGATTGAAGGGTCAAGAGAAGTCAGTATTCCTATGGAGCCTCCGGGCCCTGCAGATTCAAGATCCTCACCGCCGGCATTGAGGCTGACTATCTTTGCAGTCACGGGCTTCCACACCTGCTGGTTTTTCTCCACTATTGTCCTTCCGGGCCTTATCTCTATGGTATCATCAACCTTGAGCATGCCCTGCTTGAGGCTCCCGCCCAAAACTCCGCCGACAAGCTTTTCTGATGTGATGCCGGGCTTGTTTATGTCAAAGCTCCTTGCAACCAGCATTATGGGATCCTTAGCTGAGTCCCTTGACGGAGTAGGTATATTCTCGTCGATTGCCTGCATCAGCAAGTCCAGCCCAGCCCTGTGCTGCGCAGAAATTGGTATTATCGGGGCATTTTCAAAATCAGTCCCCTTGAGAAAGCTTGTAATCTCGCCATAATTTTTCATGGCCTGCTCCTCGCTAACCAGGTCTATTTTATTTTGCACTACGATGACATTCTTCAGCCCGATTATCTGGAGGGCCATCAGGTGCTCCCTTGTCTGCGGCTGGGGGCATTGCTCGTTCGCTGCGACAAGGAGCAATGCTCCGTCCATGATTGTAGCGCCTGCAAGCATTGTTGCCATCAGGGACTCATGGCCAGGGGCGTCAACAAAGCTGACTTTCCTCAACGGGATGGTGTCTGAGCCGTCAACAGGGCATTTTTCCTTTGTAGTGTAGGATTTTGCACCCTCGCATTTCTCGCATTTGCGGAAGGTTACATCAGCGTATCCAAGCCTGATTGTTATTCCCCTCTTCAATTCCTCAGAGTGTGTGTCTGTCCACCGGCCGCTTAATCTTTCAAGAAGGGTTGTTTTTCCGTGGTCTACATGGCCGACCATGCCTATGTTAAGCACCGGCTGCGCCGGCAACTCTAACAATTCCTGCTGCTGGTCTTCTTTCTTCTTTCTAGCCATGTTTTTATTTGGAATTTTCAGTTTATTACGCAACTTTTAAATCCGTCGCCTTGAGGCGACCAAATTTACACTCGGCAAAAATTGCTTTTGCCACTAATTTTTCCCTCGCATTTATTCAATGAATAAATTGGCGAGGTCGAGCGTGTGTATCAACAGCGAGACCGAGCACTAAAATTTGCGACGAAGTCGCGGATTGAAATTTTAATTTGTAAACATTATTTTTATTCTTTTTTCTCTTCGGCTTTGTGCTCTTTTTTATGCTCTTTAGCCTCGGGCTCTTTTGCCTCGTGCTTGTGCTCCTTCGGCTTTTCGTGCTTTTTCTCTTCAGCATTATGCTCAGCCGCTTTATGTTTTTCTTTGGACTCTTCCTTGGCTTCGATTTTTTCTTCTTTTGCTTCTTTCTTGTGCTCTTTTGGCTTTGCCTCTTCCTTGGCTTCCTTACCCTCTTGTTTTTCCTCTGATTTGCCAAATATTTCAGCAAGCTTTTTCGGACCCTGCTTCACTACTTTTAGATTGACCTGGGATATTTTGTCATGTATCTTGTGCCCGCACACTGTTTTTCTCCTTTTTATGCCCTTGGAACCCCCCCTGAAGCCGACTCCGCCGTATATTGCTATTTTTTTCCTCAGCCCAAGGATTCCTTTCCTCATCGGAAAGCCGCAGTAGTCCGAGCCGCCGGTTACCTGGAGCTCGTATCCGCTGAGCTCTATGCTGTCGCCTTTTACATTTTCCCCTATATTAAGGCCTACCAGGGGGCTTGCAGCGCTGTCCTTAACTTCCTTCTGAAATGTTTTTCCCGTGGATGGGTCTGAAATGCACAGTTTGAAATTTGCCATGTAAACCTCCGATTCTTAGTTTTAGAATTGAAAAAGAAAACCCATGTTCATTTAAATACTTTATGCCTTAAACCTTTGACACCGAAAAGCCGGGGCTGTAGCTGGGCATTTGATGATGCGTTCCGTCTATGAGCACCACTAAGTCCCTGAAGTAATAAAAGGAAATGACCATAAGCACGAAAGGTATTGCATTCATCCAGGGGCTTAAATTTAATGCGAACATTGCAAACGGGAACAGCATTGCTGAAAAAAGCAGCAGCAAAGCTAACAAAAGGCTGCTGAGTATTCTCGTGCATTTTTTCATGTTCCTCGAGCTGTCAACGTTTGTCAGGATCACAGACAATGTGTGGCGCATGGAATTCAGTCTTCTGTAGAGGAGGCTTAGCAGATAAATCACCAGGGCTGCGCCGACGGCATAAAAGGCGTACAATACCATGGAATTTGCCTCGACCATGAGCGAGATTCTCCTCAGGACAAAAAATGCCAGCAATACTACAATCAGCAGCATCAATGATATCTTAGAATCATATCTGAGCTTCTTGGTGAAGAAATTTTCTATTTCCATCTGGTCAAAGAACTTCCTCATGTAATTGGAAAGCCTCTCCATCTTCAGCCTTGCTTTTATAGGGACTCTTGAGTTGAGCATTGAATGAAGGTTCGAGCTGTAGTTTATCCCGATGGACATAAGTATTGCGGTGATGAATATGATTGAAGCGGTTATGGTAACCAAATCAATCCCCAGGCCGAATTTCTCGCTTTCCTTGGCGACAAGCAGTGAAAACTCCCCTACGGATATCATGGCTATGCTCGAAAAAAAAGGCTGCTCGTCCTTGAAGTTTGCAAGCATGAAGGTCAAAAATCCCACGGCTATGAACCTTGATATGAATATCGTGAATATCAAAGCCGCTATCAATGCAGCGTTCGACTCAACAGACCTGAAATCAACCATCGTGCCCATCGATATGAAGAATATGGACGTGAAAATCATCGCGTAAGGGTGGATTGCCCTGCCGTAGTCTTTTGCATTAGGCAATGACGCAATAAGGCTGCCTGCCAAAAATGCCCCTGCAGAAGGCGTCAATCCAAGGGAAAACGCGAAATAGCTGAACAGTGCCCCTATCCCCAGGGACAGGAATGTAAGCACAGACTCGTCGCTGTTATTTTTCAGTATTATGCTAACGCCATATTTCAGTATTTTCATCATGAGCAGGTATGCGAAGACAAGTATCGCTATCGAGAAGATTATATGCTCGAATGTAGACAGCATGCTGCTTCCTGCATCCTTGATCCCTGAAAAAAATGTCAATGCGAACACCGCAAGTATGTCCTCTATTATAAGGACCGCAATCAGCAGGGGAACTTCTCTCCTGCTGAACATTTCTTTCTGCTCAAGCACTTTTATTATCACCACAGTGCTGCTGAACGAAAGTATCACTCCGACGAAAAGTGCAACTTTTGAGCCGAAGCCGAGAAGCAATGTCGTTTCATACCCAAAAAAGAGGACTATGGCAAATTTCAAGAGTCCTATCAATATCGACCTGGCGCCAAGCTTCATCAGCTTTGACACGTCAAACTCCAGCCCTATGATGAAAAGCAGGAGTATTGCCCCGAAGTCAGCCATCATGACTATCATGCTGGAATCCTTGACAAGATTAAGTAAATTCGGGCCTATCAATGCGCCTACAAGCAGCAGGCCGAACACCGCAGGCTGCTTAAACCGGGCAGCTATAATCCCGCCTATAATAGCGCACAAGAATAATATTCCTAAGCTGATGAGTTCAGTTGCCATTGAATTTCAGGAAAGTATCTACATTCCCAACGTTTGTTTACGTTCTAATCTATATTGGTATACAAAAATGTATATTAATAGCTGAAAATAGTAAGAACTAATATATAAAGGTTTTGGTTTAATATATGTTAAGATAGAATCAGATAATTTGTTTACTATATAGAAAGTAAAGGAACTATTCAATTCAAGAACATAGAATTTACTACAAGGTAGTCAATGTAGAAAAATTTTTAATATTAATGGGATATCTGATTGCATGTCAAACGCACCAGCGAGTGAGCCAAGCACACTAGACAGGTGGGTTGCACGGTTACAGCAAAGGGGATTTCGATTGAATGAGGGAATCCCTGGAGCGCCAGATGAATTACAACATCTTTGCAATCAAGTAAGGAGCTTAGTATTACCAACTGAAAATTTTCCGCCTTCTATATTCGGGTCTGTTACCATTGTAGGGCATCGGAGCCCTGCAGAATATATGAACAATGGGGGGACTAGTGTCAAACCGGGTGATTTTCTGGTTTTTTACAGAGCCAGAATGGATGCGCTGCCCAGCCAAGGATTTTTCGACGCTCAGGGAGAACCATTAGATGATATTGCGAGAGGAATCAAAGCGGAATTATTTGATTAATTCTTAAGTCACGTTATAATTCAGACTCATTCCCCGAAACATTTTTATTAATCCGTAAATATGAAACATTGTGGCAGAGGATAAATCATTCTGGAAAAGGTTTGAATTCTTAATCATAGCGATAGCAACACTCCTCTTCATTTACCTGCTCCTTTTCTTCAACCAGAAAGCAAATTTTCTTCTTGGCAATGAGCTCATTATTTATCTGACGCCGAATGAAAAATCATTTGTGATGCACTATGGCAATGTAAGCAGGCTTGAGATTGATACCGGCATAGAAAATTTCGCCTATTGCCGGGCTTCATGCAGTTATGAATTTAATGACAGGAGCAGGAATGAGGTCATTGACAAAGGGATTTTCGAGATCAAGCCCGGAAATCATTTCACAAAAGAATACAACCTGAGCGTCAAAAGGCTTGGGAGCGGCCAGGACCTGTACAGCTTTGATGTAAGCTGCCAAAGCATACGCTCTCTTTTGTGCCTCACAAAAGGCATTGGAAAGTCAAGATCCTCGCTCGTCACTGTGAACTACGACCTGACTGAAACGGAAAAAAAGCTGAAGGATTCGCTGAAGCAGAATGTGACAATGCTGCTTTTGCTTTTGGCAGATACGGATATAATGCAGCAGAAGATCAGCCAAAAGTATTTTGAGCTTGGCTTCAGGGCCAATCTCAAGAACCTGTCAAAAGACAAGATAGAAACTGACGATTCTTATGATAAATTCGCGGTTTCGGCAGAAAACCTCAGGAGCCTGTGGTCTGTCGAGAACTACAACAAGCTAAGCCAGCTTTTCAACCGGAGCTTTTTTGAAGAGCTTGCCGATATTGAAAAATCAATAATCAGGCTGGACAATGGCATAAACAGCATTGCTGAGGCGCATAATCTATTACTTTCAGCGCTTGACGCCATAGGCAAAAATCTTCAGGCTGTGGAAAGCTTTTCAGCCTTCTCAGGCAGTGAAACAATTGATGAAACCGGGTTCAATGCAGCCTCGTCAGCCCTTACAAACAATACTTTTGAGAACTACAGCACCATGTCCAGCCAGGTTGAAGGGGTAAAAATCCAGCAGGACTTGCTTGTAAGCAGCACAAGACTGTCTTCGGCAAGGCTGTTTTTCAGCGCGGAATATTTCCTGAAGCGCGACAGCGATTTTTTGTGCAGCCTTGTGCAGAGCTGCAGGGAAAATATTTCAATTTATGGCATCGCCAAAAAAACCGAGATATTCCTTGAAGATTATCCGAATGAACTGCTGCTGAAGGAAACATGCAGCTCATTGAACGAGCTGAACAATGATTATATTGCAGCTAAAAATGAGACATTGAAGCTGATTCAGAACAAAAGCACCGAATTCCCGGGCGATAATGAATTCATGGCGCTTGCTGAAAGCTTCAAAGACAATGAAATAAGAAAAATAAATAACTCATACCACGAGTCGCTTGAAAAATTAAAATCAGGGAACAAAACAAGCCAGGATGCCATTAAAATTTCTGAAGATGTTTTGCCTAAGAATAAGACGGATGTGGTGCAGCTGAACTACAACGAATCATTAAATTTGTCGCTGTACCTGCTGTCAAAAGCGATGCCTTCGGAAGAGACAAAGGCATTGCTGGAAAAGTGTTCTGGGCTTGGCAAAATCCCAAGCAAAATCGGGAAATTCAATTTTGAGCCGGTAAGCCTCGATATAAACTATACAATAGTTCCAAGGATAGACACGAACCTTTCTGACAATTTCCCTGTGTGCTGCGTCTTCAACGACTGCAGGCCCTGCTGCAGAAGCAATTCATGCAGGAACGACCCAAAGACGTTTCCGGCCATATTCCTGCACGGACACTCGCTGGCAAGCGGAAATTCGCCTGAATTTTCATTGGATGCGTTCAACAAGCTGCAGTCAAGGCTGCAGGATGACGGCTATCTTAATGCCGGCATAATCTCCCTTTATTCCCAAAACGAGCCCCTGCAAAAAGGAGTCTGGGGCTTGTCCGGAAAGCCTGTGACTGTAAAAGCAAGCTATTATTATGATGCTTTCCGCAAAGAGGACAAGTATATTGTAGTGCCGACAAAAAGCGAGAACATAGACACTTATGCGCTGAGGCTCAGGGAATTAATCGAGCTTACAAAAGAAAGGACAGACAAGCCAAAAGTGAACATAATTGCACATTCAATGGGCGGCTTGGTTGCAAGAAGATACATCCAGATTTTCGGAGAAGATTCTGTAGACAAATTAATCCTCATAGCCACCCCGAATAAAGGCGTATCGGGAACTGCAGGAAACTATTGCGGATTTATAGGGGAAGGAAGGGAATGCCGGGATATGCTTGAAAACAGCTTGTTCCTCAACAAGCTGAACGACCCGTTAAAGCAGCCTTCAAACGTCAGGGTTTACAGCATAATAGGGAGGGGCTGCCTGACAAATCTTGAGGACGGGGACGGAATTGCAACTGTTGAAAGCGCAGGCATGAAGAATGCTGAATCGTTTTATGTGGATGGAACCTGCAGCGGTTTTTTTGGAGAGTCACTGCATACTGCCTTGCTTGACATAGACAAGTATAATGAGACTTACCGAATTGTGGCTGATATTCTGAAGAAATGACTATTTCCCATTAGCCATGTATATTTTCCTTGTAGGGAAGGGTATTGTTATCTTGTTCTTGTTCAATGCAGAGTACATTGCTACAAGAGCTGTTTCCCTTGCCTCCAGCTTCTTGTCTATTGAAGCAACCCAGAATAAAGCTTTGAACTGAAGGGCAAAATCGCCAAGCTCCGAGAATACCACCTGGGGAGCCGGCTCTTTCAGGACAGAATTTAAACTGTTCAGTTCCTTGAGCACAATCTTCCTCACCATTTCGACATCAGAGCCGTATTCAACCCCGAAATCGATTGTGACTCTTGTATTAGGCAGCGGCTTGTGATAATTGTATATCTTCGAGTCAGACAGCTTGCCATTCGGCATTATTATCAGGTCCCCGTCGATGCTTTTTATCTTGGTGCTCCTAAGCCCTATATCAAGGACAGTCCCTTGGGTCCCGTCATCCAGCTTTATGAAGTCATTTACCGTGACGCTCCTGTCAACAATCAATGATACCCCTCCAAAGATGTTGCCGAGCGTGCTTTGAAGCGCGAATGCGACTGCAATTCCTGCAATCCCGAGGCTTGCAAGCAGCGGGCCAACCTTGATGCCCCACGCCTCAAGTATGAAGATAAGCCCTATGAAGCTAAGCAGGATCCTGGAAAATCTCTGGAAAAGAACAACAATCTCGTCGTCAACTGTCGACTCAGTCCTGGACGCAAATTTCCTGCCCCAGTTGCTTATCAGGATGTCAAAAACAACGATTACTATGTAAGTTATGATAGCAATGATCAGGGATGAGATGGAATGCTCTATTATGTCAAGTATGCCCTGCTTTATCGGGTGGGGAATTATTGCAAGCCTCAATCCAATGAGCAGCAAAATGAACGATATCGGCTTGCTTGTCTTGGACACTATCAAATCGTCTATATCCGTCTTTGTTTTCTCGGTAATCTTGAGTATGATTTTCTGGCAGATAAAAACAAAAATCTGCGAGATGATATAGAACGCAGCGAGTATTATGGCAGAATGAACGTACTTGTTTGTTGTAAACCTGTTCAGCAGCTCGAGAACCATGAAATTATTGATTTAAAGAAGTATTTATATTTTTGCATTGCAGCAAAGGGCGAATTTTAGGCATAAATTACGAACGGCTATTATATTTGTACGTATAGAATTAGGCAACTTGTATCGTGCACGAGCACGGCAGTTTTTTTGATGCCCTCTCCAAGGCCTGCTTTGCAACCCCAAGATTTTGCTTGTCAACCCTGACCTGAAAGATGGTCTGGCCTTTCTTTATCCTGGCAGCAACTCCTGTAGGCTTTCCGAATGAGTGGGCCATTCCTGAGCTGAACCTGTCGGCGCCTGCTCCTGCTGCAAGGGCGTGCTCCCTCAAAACATGGTATGGGTAAACCTTGACTTTCATGTGGAAGCCATTGAGCCCGAGATAGGTCTCAAGCAGCTTGTTTGATGTCTGCCTGGCGCTTTCCAAGGCATTGTCCCTTATCTGCAGGTCTGATTTCGACAGCAGGTTTAGAGTGCACTCGAAGCTCTTGTTTGAATCGCCTGTGTCAAACCTCACAACCTTGACCGTGGGGTTCATCCTTATGTACGACTTTGCCTTGAACTTCGAAGTCCTTGTGTAGGGCCTTTCAATCCTCCTGTATGCTACAAATTTCCTTAAGCGTGCCATAACAATCGGATTTTTACGAGGTTTTTAAATGTTGTGGAAAAGGATAGTGGTGCGTTAAGGAATGGTTTGACATAATTGCACGTTTTTGGTGTGTTATGGATGGTAATATCAAAAAAGGGGGTCACTTTTTAGAGAAAAGTATTGAATGTATTACTCCATCCAATTCTATGGCAACTTCCATGCCTTTTTTACAAACCTCTTCTATATCTTTATCAGAAGGTATGTTTGATATGGAATATATATCGATATGACCTAATTTATGGTTTCTCATTGTGTTAAATCCTTTTATTTTTTCCATTAAATCATCATTTATTAATCCAATGGTATACAAATCTATTGTTATTTGAGAAAACTTTTTTTTCTGAATAAACGCCCAAGTTTTTTCTGGATTATTTATTAATAATTTTTCAGTTTTAAATTTATGAATGTGATGTATCATTCTCATTTGATGATGTATTCCTGCATGTATAACAGCAAGAGCTTTCCAGATATTCTCTTTTATTAATTCTTCAAAATATTTTTTTGATAATTTTTTATCAATCCGATAGATAAAATCATCACTCATCTTACACAAATAAAAATTAAAGAAATTTAAAAGCTTTTCTCCAATAACTCCATCCAACTATTGCCTTTCAAACAAAACCTACCCTTTATCGCTGTTCGCCTTATCAGTATTTCCATCTTTTCGAAACCAGCGAAAATTCAGTGAGTTGCAAGTGAGCTTGCGAACTTGCTCACATTCGACTAATTTTCTGGGCTTTGATTTTGAGGGAAAAATCAAAACCTTTATAAACAAGTTATCCAATAAAGAAATATATTAAAAAGAGGTGTATGATGCGGTTTAACAAGAAGGCTTCTTTAGAAATTTCAATACAGGCTATTGTCATTGTAGTGCTTGCCATGACTCTTCTTGGCCTAGGATTGGGATTCATAAGGGGGATGTTCAAGAACATAGGCAGCACAACAGAGGATGTCACAGAGCAGGTTAGGCAGAGGATTCTCGATGATTTGATCACAGGCGACAAAAAAATATCGTTTCCAAAAACAGACATAACCATAGACAAGGGAGGCTCAAGCGTCTTGACAGTGGGGATAAGGAACAAGAAAGACACTCCATTGCACTACAAGATGAGGTTCAACCCGATTTCAGGACCTGACGGGGCTCCTTTCAGCATTGACAATCCTTCATGGTTCCAGTTTGCGGAGTCGCAGGTATACACATTGTCAGCTGCCGATTCTGAAACGAGGAATATAAGGCTCAGCATACCCACGAGGGTTGCATCCGGCTCTTACTTTTTGACGTTCGACGTTACAGACGACGACTTGCCGCCGCCGAACAACGTGTATGCGCAGAAGGACTTTTTCATCGTGGTGAGGGGCTAAATGAAAAGAAGACTGTCAGAGCAGCAGGAATTTGAAATCATGAAGATGGTTTTGGACAAGTTCCTGTGGATTGGCTTCGGCATAATGGCCTATGGGATGTACCTCATGTACACTGCCACCATACCCCTTGGCCTGTCATGGATGATTGCAGGCGCTGTCATACTCCTTATTTTCACTTGGGTTGTTGTGAAGGAATACGAGATTATAAGGTAGGATTATTTCTTGGCTTAAGCGGCTAAAATAATTTTCACAATCTTTATATATTGGATATAATGTTGCGGTGGCTATGAACCGCGGCGGGCCTGATTTTGAAAAAAACCTGCAGAAGTTTTCTGTTGTCCAGGAGTGCCCGCGATGCCGGCAGCTGAGCCTGTCATTCAAACAGGGGATGATAATCTGCTCGAACTGCGGCTACGAAGAAAAAATTCCGGCAATAAGGTGATAAAATGGCGCATTTCAAGAACCAGAGGATAGGTGTTTTTGTAGACGTGCAGAACATGTACTATTCTGCAAAGAACCTTTACAACGCAAAAGTCAACTTTGCGCAGATACTGAAAGCCGCTGTGGCTGACAGGAGCCTGATAAGGGCAATCGCATACGTGATAAAAGCGGATGTGAAGGAAGAGCAGAATTTTTTCGACGCGCTTGAAAAAATAGGCTTTGAAGTGAAGTCCAAGGATTTGCAGGTATTTGCAGGGGGGGCAAAAAAAGGAGACTGGGACATAGGGCTGGCAATGGACACTATAGAGCTTGCCCCAAGGCTGGACACAATAGTCATTGTCAGCGGCGATGGCGATTACGTGCCATTGCTTTTCCATCTTAGGCATGCTTTGGGCTGCAGGATAGAAGTCATAGCATTCGGGAAATCAAGCTCCGGAGTATTGAGGCAGGAATGCGACTCGTTCATAGACCTGGACGCAGACAAGCGAAGATACCTAATATTCAGGTGAAAAAGGCAAGTAAAAATTTATATAATAATCAAGGCTCCTGGATAAAATGCTCGACGTAACAAAAGACACTTTTGAAAAAGAAGTCCTCAGGAATGATATTCCTGTGCTCGTTGATTTCTGGGCTCCATGGTGCGGGCCTTGCAGGATTGTTGGCCCGGTTCTTGAAAAGCTGTCAAGCGAGTACAGCAATAAGCTGAAATTCACAAAGCTCAATGTGGACGACAGCCAGGAAATCGCTGCACAATACGATGTAAGGGGCATTCCATGCATGATTATCTTCAGGGATGGAAAGGAAGCGGACAGGATCATAGGGGCTTATCCTGAAACGGAGCTCAGGAAAAAGATTGACCTTATACTTTCAAAATAATGCTACTTAGAAGTAGTAAAAATAGAAAGATTTATAAAGGGCAAGAGGTGTAAAATGAAGCAGATAAACCCGTTTTTCGAGCTGGAGGAGTTAGCCCCGGACTTTGAGTTCGAGGCGCAGGTCCTGGAAAAAAATAACCGGGAAGCCGATTTGCTCATCAAGAAAGGCTACAAGATAAAAAAATCAGTGTGGACAGGGCTGATTGCCTCATAAATCATGGCAAATAAATCAAACTGCAACAAAAAATAATAAAAACAAAAACTTAACGGCCTCTTAAAGCAAATGCGAAGGAGGCGACCCGTTAGTTGATTGATTATTGAATGGATAGGCGAGGCAAAATTAGTGGAGTGAGTTGTGAGCGAGTTCACAAAACGAGCTCACTCGCATGTCACACAATTTTGCCGAGCACAAAATAAGGTCGCTTAGCGACGGATTAAAAATAAATTTTTTAAAATAAAAATTAAAATGTACAAGGCAAAGCTGTGGGACGAGGACAAGTGGGACATACATTCCAAAGGCTACAGCAGCACATCTGCAGAGGGCAGGAAGGAGGACAAAAAATACCACGAGCAGAAATACGGCTCAAAGGACCAGGATTCTTCATCCGACTACATGAGGAAAGAGGAAAGCAAAGAGGATGAAAAGGAAAAGAAGCCGGGATTCCTGGACGAGCTCGGGGAAGAAAAAAAAGAGCAGAAAATAGAGGACGAAGAGATTCCATTCAGGGCTGCAAACCAGCTGTTCAGCGAGAAAAGGCACGAGGCAAAGCCCGAGAAAAGAAAAGACATAAATTCCATAGAGGAAGCGATCAAGAAAGCAGTGGAAGAGGAAAAGAAAGTAATCATAATGGACAGCTAAAGATGAAGTTCATCACAATCTCAAAGTTTCTCCTGATTATTATCCTGCCGGTTTTGCTGTTCCTGCTCGTGCTCAGCCTTGCGGGGTTCAACGATTCTTTCTTTCAAAAGCAGTTCGACAAATACGGGATAAGCAAAAGCATCCCCCAGTCAGGCCTGCTGCATGAAATGATAATCAATTTCGTGAAGGGAAACAGCGGCGAGCTTCCCGGGCAGCTCAACGAGAGGGAAAAAGAGCATCTTGCCGATGTAAGGAATGCTGTAAGGGTTTCGACGATAATCCTTTACATCCTTATAACCTTGTTCGTGATGCTGCTTATTGCCTCGTCATTTGTCTTAAAATTCAACAGCTACATAATGAATTTTGCCGGCAAGGTCCTTGTGTTCGGTGGGTTTCTCACCATAGTTTTGGCTGCTGCGCTGTTCTTCCTTATTTATTTTGATTTTGACGCGGCTTTTGAGTCGCTCCATGTGTCGCTTTTCAGGCAGGGCACCTACACTTTCGACCCTGCAAAAGAGATGATTGTAAGGCTGTATCCCGAGGAGCTTTTCATGGACCTGGGGCTGAGGATATCAAAGGGAGTGTTTTTTGCGTCTGCCGCCGTCATAGTCATCGGGATGCTTTTGATGCTGAAATCAGGCAAAAAAGATAAAAATATAAGCAAATAAAAATTGCACCATACGAAATGAAAAAACTAATCGCGGCAAACTGGAAGATGAACAAGACAGCTGACGAGGCTGTTTCCTTCATGAAAGAATTCCAAAATCTTGTTAGGGACGGCAAAAATGCCGACATTGCAATCTGCCCCCCGTTTACTGCATTGAGCGCTGTTTCAGCAGAATTAAAAAAATCTAATATAAAGCTGGGAGCGCAAAACATGCATTTTGAAAATGCAGGGGCTTTTACAGGAGAAATTTCTCCATTGATGCTGAAGGAAATGGGATGCCATTATGTCATTTTGGGGCATTCTGACAGGAGGGAAATGGGCGAGAATGACTCCTTGATAAACAAAAAGGTGATTTCAGCACTGAAGCACGGATTGACGCCAATATTGTGCATTGGGGAGACCCATGAGCAAAGGGTTAAAGATGAAACCCAAGACGTGCTTGAAAACCAGCTCATAAAATGCCTGCAAAATGTTGGAGAAATAAAAAAAGTGGTGATTGCATACGAGCCAATTTGGGCAATAAGCAAGGGCAATCCGAACCAGAAGGCCGCGACAAAAGACGATGCAGAAGATGCCCACCTGTTCATAAGGAAGCTGCTTGAGGGGATGTATGACGAGAAATCCGCAAAGGAAACAAGGATAATCTACGGAGGGTCAATGAAGCCCGAGAACGCAAAAGAGCTGCTCTCGATGAGAAATATTGATGGTGGACTGGTTGGCAATGCGTCTTTGGATGCAAAAAGCTTTGCGGAGATTGTGAAGAGTGCAAAATAAGGAACATTTTTAAAGCAAATGCCATTTTTATACTTTAAATAAGAGGTGACGTGAAACCTCAGCACGAATTCTGAGATAAGAAACTATGGCTAAAAAAACTTTGTGGGAAGAATTTAATCTTGCTGAAAATAATCCAGACCAAGAAGGTGGAATTCTTTATGCAATGAGATATGATGCTGAAAGAATTAAAGCCCACAGAGGAGCGGTTGTCGGAGCATTACGAGACATCGGTATAGAGTTTCAAGAAGTAGACAACCTTATTGGAATGTTCCCAAAAAATGTTTTGTCAGAATCTGAAACAAGGAGAGTTTATGCTTTGGCAGAAGAACTATCAGTGTTGAATGAAGCAACTGAATATCAAGAAGCTGGATTTGGAAGATTCAAAACTTGGGGTGAACTTAAAGATGGTTTAGTTTCACATTATTTCTCTCTTTTACTAGATAAAAAAGATTTGGTGGGGGCATATAATTTAGCTACAATGGTAATTCCTCAAATTGTTAGAGACTTGCGAATTGCCCAAGCGCAGGGAAAACCATTTTCTTCAGGTGAAAAGCGCACCATTGATGACTTGTTGGCATTTGCTATTTCTAGAGAAAGGCAATTGAATCATCCAAGACTTGTATTTATTGGTTGATAATTCTATTAATATATTTCAAGGCACATCAACATACAGTTTCTGCGTTGCGGAATACGGCTTTCCGTCAGCGGATTGAATCTTGACGTCAAAGATGTAGGTGCCGGAAACAGCGGTTGCGGGAACCTGGATCCCGATTCCAAGATTTTTCTCCTCGTTCTTCTCTATGAACACGCTTCTTGCCTTGGGGTTCCATATCAGGCCGTCTTCCTGTATTGGCTGCTTGTTTTTGGTGTAGCCTGAAGGTGAAGGCCTTGACACTCCAATGTCAAAATTCTGGCTGTCGAGAATGTTGATGATCTTAAGCCCAAAAACATCAAACTTTGTCCTTCTTATCGTCTTCCGGTCAATGCCCGCGCAAACCCTGTCAGAGCTTTCGCATACCAGGTTTCCGATCCTTTCGTCAAGCTCGCTTGTCGTTATCTCCTGCAGCTCAGTGGCCTGGGCAGCGAGCTTTTTTATGAACTGCACTCCAAAGCCGAAGATTATGATCGAGATTATCAGTATGACAATGAAATTAAGCGACAGCTCTATTGCCTTTTTATTGAGCAATTTAACCACTTCTCACGAAGAAAACAGGCTTTACAGGCGCCGTGAATGTGGCCCTTGCCGTTTCATTGGCGTATATGCTTGTCCCGTTTGCTGTCTTGCCGCTCAAGACCTGCTTCATGTAGGAATAATCAATGCTGTACCTTATAGAGCCCTGCTCCTCAAGCTCCTGCGGCCTGTAGCTTAAAGTCAACGGCAGGCTGATTGAAACTTCGTCTCCAACGCCGTTCAAGACGCCGTTCAGCTCCTTTTCAGCTATCAGCAGCTCGGCTCTTGAAAACTCGCTGCTGTAAAGCAGCTTGACTTTGGTAAGCATTACCGGCAGCACCAATTCCTTGCTCATGTCATCCAATGAAACCTTGAATTCAAAAGAATCCCTTGCCACGTCAAAGGGCTTGCTGTACCTTGCTACAGAGCTGGCCTTGAAAAATCCAGCACTTATGGGGTCAAGGAAGTTCTGGGAAGAAGCATCTTTCCTGTCTGCGCCCAGGATGCATTGGCTGTCAACGCTGCAGAAGTAATGGACAAAGACGGCATCTTCTGTCCTTGAGCCTATCTTTATCTTGCCCTTTCCCTCGCATTTCCCATAGTCTGTGGGGCAGGTGCACTGGTTCCCGGGCCTGCCATTCTCAATGCTGTCGTTTATCCTGTTTCCGCAGCAGTTTCTCTGCAGCTCATAGGCGCATTTCTTATCCTGGCATTTTGATAAAAAACAAGCCTTTTGCCCGCAGTCGGCGCTTGTCCTGCATTCGGGCTTTGAGCAGCCTGCCAAGGCAATGAGGGCTATGGCAGGCAGCAGGAACAGAAGGCGCTTTTTTATGTTTACCATCTCTTTTGCAGAACCCTCATTTACTTATTTATATAAGTTGTGGAAAAGTTTAAATATGCAGTAAAGCCGGGATTCCAAAGAGGTGATATTATTTGCTGGCAAACTGCAATTATGACAAGGCCAAGCTCCTGTACAAGATTGCGAAACTTGTTTCTTTCATTGAAAAGCATGCAATCAAGGACGCTGACAAGGACGGCCACCCCTTATGCTCCGAGGAATACAAGGAGCTGAAGCAGGACCTGGAGAGGCACATCGAGAAATTAAGGCTTGCTGTCGAAGGGCTTTCAAGGGAAGGGAAATTTGGATAAAAATTTTGATTAAATTTATATTAAAATTTCAATCTGCCACTTCATGGCCTTAGTTACGCTCGGCGAAAAATTTTCCTGCCATTAATTTTTCGCCTCGAATTGATTCATTAATGATTTAGAATCCTGAAGCCAGAATATCATTAGAAAACCTTTTAAATTGCTGTCAAATCTTTTCATTCTGCTTGGGCCCATAGCTCAGTCTGGTTAGAGCGACGGTCTTATATGACTCTGCTTTAAGCATATCCTAGGCTAGCCGTAGGTCGAGGGTTCGAATCCCTTCGGGCCCATTTTTCTGAATACTTTTAAAAATCATTAAATTTAAAAAGCACATAAAAATCTAGGCATTTATCGCTCCCGTGGTGTAGTCCGGTCTGAAGAAAATCCACAATATGTGGTTGTTCTTTTGGGATAACCAATCATTTCGGATTTTCGATCCGAAGACCTGGGTTCAAATTGGCGGAAGAAAAAATCTTTGCCATGATTTTCCCGGCGGGAGCATTTACCTTTCAGTTCAATGCTCCAATTGTGCAGCAGAGCATCTTACTCAAGGTGTCATGCACGATGGGGGAGCGGCTCTGTCCCGAATCTCGCCAAGGCTCGGTTTTGCCATCGGTTCGCATGCAAAAATATTGTCTTTAAGGCAAAAATTCCCATTGCAATTTCCTTTTTGCTGGATATTCCAGCTTTAGGATGCTCACATTTTGATGGCAAAACTGACTTTCGGGACAGAGCCTGGGGGAGCATTACCTTTTTAAAGCCTATTTCAATTCTGTCCATTAATGGCAAAGACCTATAGTGAGCTGGAAGCCTGGGCCATATTTATAGGAGCCCTCGTGATCGGCGTTGTAGTCACGAGCCTGTTCTGGGCATATATCACCGTTCCTGAGGAGGTCAAGGAGCTTGAAAAGGAGCTCAAGAACTCCACCGAGACTTTCAGCATAGAAAAGCCGGCTGATTTCATCAAGTTCTGCAAGGATGTTGATGGTGTGCCAGTCTGGGACAGCACGGGCTTCAGGCAGTGCATCCACAAGGACTCAACAGAGAAAAACTTGATAGTCATGAATATCTTGTGCAGGAAATTCAACCTGAGCCTGAGCTATGGTTCATATGGCGTCAAATGTGAAGGAAAAGCATAAGGTTATATGCGAAATCTGCAATACTGAGATGTACGAGAAGCACTGCAAGCTGATATGCCCTAACTGCGGGTTCAAGTGGGACTGCAGTGATCACTGATGACAGGCTATATTGCTCTTGGAGAGGACACTGCTGCGCACAGAAGCAGAGTCATCTGGGATGAAATGATCCGCTTTAGGGGTTTTGGATACGAGCTCAAGACCTTTTTCCAGGGAATAAATCTGGATGATGTTTTAAAACCCGGCTCAGTTGTTCTTGATATGGGGTGCGGCTATGGCAACACATTAAGTGACATGCTGCGCAAGTTTGACATCGAGGCGCACGGGATTGACTTTAAAAAATACAGGGGAATTTTACCTTATCTGGCCCAATTGTTCGGGCAGCACAAAAAAATTAAATTTACAGCAGGAGATTTTGAGCAGCTTCCTTACAGGGACGGGAGTTTTGACTTTGTTTTTTCATATATGGCAATCCCATACACCAGGGACAAATTGCAGGCAGTGAGGGAGGCTCATAGGGTACTAAGAATTGGGGGGGTTGGAGTTTTGGAAATTGAGATGCTGGACGGATATGGTCCGCAAATTAGGCCCCTATTAATGAGGTTGTGGAAAGCCGCCACCATGGTGGGCAGGTTCAAGTCAGAAGCGTGCAAACCTCATCATTATGGGCTCCTTGGGCTAGAAATAACCTAAACAGAATTGAAATCCAAAAAAAAGCAGATTCTCTTTTGGAGTTTCCAGAATTGTTATTGGCGCATACTGGAGAGTCAACCCCTGTTGTATTCTCAACATACAAAAGCGTATGACAAAGCTTTAAAAATGCCATATCCCCACTAAGACTGCCAAGGTGGCAGAATCCGGCTATTGCGCTCGCCTCGAAAGCGTGTGTCCGCAAGGACTTCTCGGTTCATCGCAAAAACTGAGAGTTTTTGAGAACTTGGAATTGCAAGTGCCACTGTCGCATAATCTGGTAGTGCGGCGGTCTCGAAAACCGCTTCCCGAAAGGGATTCTCGGTTCAAATCCGGGCAGTGGCGTTAATTGCAATTCCAAGTAATCCGGGCCTTGGCGTTCAGGATTTTAAGTAAGTAAATCAATAAACTCAATAATAAAAAATTTCACTAATATGCCAAAACAAACGATCTCACTGTGCATGATAGCCAAGAATGAAGAAAAATACCTGGAGCAATGCCTTGACTCTGTCAAGGACTTAGCTGATGAAATAATCATTGTAGATACTGGAAGCACCGACAAGACAAAGGAAATAGCGAAGAAGTTCAATGCAAAAATCATAGACTTCAAGTGGATTGATGATTTTTCCGCTGCAAGGAACGAGAGCCTGAAGCACGCTACAAAAGACTGGATTCTGGTGCTGGATGCTGACGAGGCTATTGATAAAGAGGATTTGGAAAAAATAAAAAAAGAGATTGAAAATGCCGGAGATATTGCTGGGTTTTCTATTGAGCAGCGCTCTTATATAAAAGAGTATTTTGAAGGCGCCGTTGGCAACGACTCTGAGTTTGAAGCTTCAAAAAAATATCCATTCTACATTTTGCACAATCTTGTAAGGCTGTTCAGAAACGGCATAGGGCTTAGTTTCAGGCATAAAGTCCACGAGCTGGTTGAAGACTCAATAAAGGAAAAGGGCTTAAGGTATGAAAAAGCGGGAATTATAATTCATCATTTCGGCTCTGTAAAGGAAGCAGGCCTGATAGAGGACAAGGTGGACATGTATTCAAAAATATTGCTCAGGCAGCTGGAGGATGACCCGGGCAGCGCAAGATACAACTACCAGGCTGCAAGGATGTTTCTTGGAAAAAATGACTTCAGCAATGCATTGAAATACTTTGAAAAAGCAGCAAAAATAAACCCGAACTACAAGCTTGTATTTTCAGAGATGGCAAAAATCTATCTGCAGATGAATGACAAGAACAGGGCAATAGAAAACTTCAAAAAAAGCATAAAGCAAAACCCGGACAATCCGTCTCCTGCAAACAACCTTGCCGTTGTTTACATGTCGATTGGCAAGTTTGACAAGGCGAAGGAAATTCTTGAAGAGCAGCTGAAAAGGCATCCGGAAAACGGGGCTTTGAAGCAGAATCATGAAGAGTGTTTGAAGAATTTGAAAAATTAATACAATGGAGCCATTAATATTGATTGCAGCTGCGGGGGAAGGAAAAAGATTATATCCCTTAACTAAAGATACGCCTAAACCATTTGTTGATATTGGAGATGAGAAATTAATCGACAAAGTTGCAAAAGCTTTGCCCAAGGGAATCAAAAAAGCCGTATTAATAAAGAGAACTAGGAAATTTAAAGGCTTAGAAAGGCATTTAGTGGATAAGTTAGGTTTTCAAAGCGAAGATATTCTTTACCAAGATAGGATAACTGCTTCACCATATCTACCAGGAAGTCTAAATCTCAGCGAATTGCCATTAGCATACTATTTGGGATTTTTTCCACCGGCAGTGTCGAGGAATTCAGCAATCATAAGGCAATTTGATCCCATCATCTTTGTCCCAGGAGATATTATTGTGGAAGGGTTAGACTACTTCGATATGTTAAGATTTCATCACGCCCATGCATCTGATGTTACGATGCCCATGCAAGAAGGTTTTGTAAGGGGAAGCAATACAAGAATCTATAAAATTGAAAATGGCATGGTTGTTTCAGCATCACAATATGTGAATCCCCCTCTATCCAAGCAACTTGAAGAAAATGAGAGAGTGTATACGCATGAAGGAACCTATGTTCTAGGACGACAATTTTTTGATTTACCTTTAAGCAGGTGGTTTAGGAAAGATCATATCACGCCGCCATTTGACGGAGCATACCAAAGTTTGAAGTTTGTTCCTTATGAGGGCATTTTTGAATGGATTGACATCAGAAACATAGCAAATTTAGCCGCCGCCCGAGCAAGATTTGGAACAGATTTAGAATTTAGATAAAACTCATCTCCACTTTATCGAGCATCCGATTGCAGGGGTCAGCTCAATCATTACTTTTTTGTTGTGGACCATCGCCTCCAGCGCGTTTCTCAGGTCAGTTGTCTGGACTGCATTTGCATCTTTTGGGCTGTTGTCAATCCTGCCATGGTACCTTAAAGCCCTGTGGCTGTCAAAGACAAAGCATTCAGGAGTGCACTGGGCGCCATAGGCATTTGCAGTTTTCTGGTCTTCATCCCTGAGGTAAGGGAAGTTGTGCTTGTGCATCCTGCTGTATTCAACCATCTTGTCAAAGCTGTCTTCCGGATAGTTGACTTCGTCGTTCGAGTTGATGCCGACAATCTGGACCCCTTTTATGCCGAAATCAGCTTGTATCGCCTTTAGCCTGTCCAGGCTCCCTTGAACATATGGGCAGTGGTTGCACATGAAGACAATCACAAGGATCATCTTTCCCCTGAAAGAATCAAGAGAGTATGCCTTGCCGTCAGCTCCCGGCAAATTGAAATCAGGAGCCTTGTCCCCTATTTTCAGCTTTAGGTTCTGAAGATTCGATTCCATGAAAAGCACCAAGCGGCAGTATAGCTTATGGCATATTAAAAGTTTTTGATTATGATATGCCGGTGAGGAGATTTGAACTCCCGACGGACACCTTTCAGGCGCAAAAGCCTTATGAGAGTGTCACTCTGCCAGGCTGAGTTACACCGGCGACAGCTCCAAGAACAATACGCTGTTTTAAAAATATTGCTAAATGAACTTCTTTATCTTGTCAGCATACTCGTTTATCTCGTTTTCCCCGTATTTCAGGTGGCTCCACTTTATTCTCAGCCTGTCTTTCTGGAATCTTGGAATCAGGTGGATGTGGGCATGGCCTACAATCTGGCCTGCTTCCTTGCCGTTGTTCATCACCATGTTAAAGCTGCCGTTGCCAAAGCTCAATGACAACGCCCTTGCAACCTTCTTTGCAGCCTTTATAGTGGCGCATAAGTCATCATCGCCCATCTCAGCCAAAGTCTGGGCATGATTTTTGGGGACGACAAGGCAGTGCCCCTTGTTGGCCGGCATTATGTCCAGAAATCCTATTACTTTGGAGTCCTCGTAAACCTTGGCTGCCGGAATCTTGTTGTCTACAATCTTGCAGAAAATGCAGCCTTCCATTTTAGATCTTCACGAATTCAAGCTCGTCTTTCTCAGCATCAAGCAGGGCTATCGTATGAGGGTAAATCCTGAACAAAGCGCCCGGGTTTATCACCCTTGTCCTGCCGATCCTTTCATCCCTTTTTATATGGGTGTGGCCTGTGAGCACATAGTCATATTTATTGCTTTTGATTGCTGCATCAAGCTTTTCCATTTTTGTGCCGTGATAAGCATAAAATTTTTTGTTTTTGTATTCAAACTCTTTTTCATCTGAAACTTCTTCCCAGCCAAGCTCTTTGGACTTGCTGTTCAACCCGGCTCTCTCGCCGTCGTTATTGCCGTATACAAATTTCATTTTTAAACCTTTAAAATGCTCCAGCATCGGCGGGCACACTATGTCCCCGCAGTGCACTGCAAAATCCACTTTCTTTTCCCTGAATACTGCAACAGCTTTTTTTATCCCTTCTTCATTTTCATGCGTATCGGATATTATTCCTATCATTTTCACTGCAATAAACTAGCCAGTTTTTTAATGTCCCTGTTTGCAACATGGGTGTAAATCTGCGTGGCATGATTTACTTGAAAGCGTACTTAAATATTTTTGTGTTTGGCAATGCAGCTACATTATCGGCAGGCTGTCAATCGGGCTTTTTGTGCCAATCATTTTGGGAGATGCAATATGAAGGTATACCATTGTTGTTTCTGCGCTGCTGTGCCCCAGCAATGACTGGACTTCTGCCACGCTGCTTCCGTTCTCTATGAGGTGGGTTGAAAAGCTGTGCCGCAAAGTGTGCGGATGGGCGTGCTTGGCTATTTTTGCGTTTTTAACGGCATTTTTTATTACGGATCTTACGGACGCTGTTGTAAGGTGGCCATTAAATCCCCTAAAAAGATAAGAACCAGATGATGTGCATTCTTTTGAAATGTATGAAGCCAGATCTTCCTTGATGCTCTCTGCTATGACAAACATCCTGTCCTTGTTGCCTTTGCCGTGCCTCACCCACCCATAGCCATTTTTGATGTCAAGATTTTCCGGCTTAAGGTGAACAAGCTCGCTCACCCTCAATCCTGCAGAATACATCAGCTTTGCCATAAGCCTGTGCTTAGGATTGCTTATTGAATTGAGCAGCCTTGCAATTTCTTCTTTGGTTAAAACTATTGGCAGTGATTTAGGGGTTTTTGAGTATCTTATATTGACCATTAACAGCCGGTTTAAGGTGCTGCCATAAAAAAACTTCAATGCGTTTAAGTTTACATTAATTGTGTTGCCGCATGCGCCTTTCCCAATCATGATGTCAAGGTAGGACTTGATATCGGCCTTCTTGATTTCATTTGGCTCCTTTTTGCACCAATTGAAGAATTTTCTGACGCAATACCGGTAAGTCCTTATTGTTTTGTGGCTTAATCCCCTCCTAAGCCCTTCTTTCCTTATCAATTCAGGTATATCCATCTTGACCTCGTTAAAGCCATAGTGCGCTTAAGGTTTAAATAATTCACACAGAGGTGTCCAGTGTCCAGTGGTTATTTACAATATAGAAAATATTAACATCATTCGTTTCATAACTTTACAATGGATACGGAAAATCATGTCATGGGCAATCAAATCCAGGACAATCAAGCCCTATAACCCTAAAATCCAAAGACTTTAGGTTATATACTGTTATACGCAATTTTTGAGTCGGCCTATTTTTTGGATTGGGCAAGAATTATTACTACTGCTTAAAGGTAAAAATTAGAAAGATTTAAATACTCAAAATACATCCCACTCGGTATGGTTAGTCTTGAAAACAAAATAAAAATATTAGGATTTGGTACTGCTGCAGTCGGTACAGGCTTAGCAGCTGCCGGAGTAGCGAATGTTTCTGATGTTAAAGGGGTTAATGAACTTTTAACAGTTACTGGTGGACAATTAATTGGAGCAGGTTTAGTTTGGGCTTACATTCCTAGAATGACTAGTAGACCAATCCCAAAATGGGTAGAAAAACCAGCAGATAAAGTGATTTATGTGTTTGATAAGGGTCTTGATTATTTGGACCGTGCTTTGGATTATGTTGATAGAAACTTGGATGGGGATCATTCTTCAACCCAAACCAAATAAAAAATAATTCTTGCCCTTTCTTCTTTTACTTTATTGAACTTCGTTCTTGATTAACGGCCGACTCAAAAACTTTGCTTCGCAACCTCATTGCATTCTCCTTTCAGTCGGGGCGTATAACAGGAATTAAATGCAATTTTTGAATTACTAAAACGACGAGGGGGATTTTCGACGACGTAAAAGGGCACACTCTTATTGTGCTTCGCACTTTATTTTTTAATAGAAAGAATTTTGGGCTTGTAATAATTAACTCTACAAAGGAACTAACTTTTATTGACATTAAGCAGTATCTAACGCAATCAATGCTGTACACCTATCACGAAGAATCGTATAATTTATTTTATCACAATCTAAAAAAGATTTTTGTGATTTAGCAAATTCAAAAAAACAAAGATTAGAATGTTCACTATTGTCTTTACAAATTGAGGAGTTTTTATTTTTAATAGCCAAACATGAAATTTTATATCCTTCATATTCTAATAAGTCGCACTTGCTAAATGTCTTTTTAGTGCTAATTTCCTTTAATAAACATTCATCTTTGTTGACAGAACAATCTGAATAATTAAGATTATAATAAGTTTTAGCTGGAGCGCCAATTCCGAAGATTCCTGTAACCTCATCAAAGCAAAATGCTCCAGCGCATAAAATGTCAGTGTCACCTTTTATATTACCATAACATATTTCTTTATAGGTTTTATTCTCTGTTGCAGACATAAATTTATTGTGCTTTTGCATCAAAGTGTTATAATATCTAGTGTCCATCTCTTTCAATCTTACATCAGGCGGGTCGCGTAGAATTCTTTTGTTTATATTTATTTTATCACAGAATGAGGTGTTTTTGGTAAAATAAGCGAAATTGAAGTAGCAATCTCCTCTTAAATCATTGCCTAATATATCATCACACAAAATAGATTTGTTCAAAATGAAAGAAAAATCATAATAACAGCCATCACGTTCCTCGCCTGTTAAGAGATTACAATAATCTAGTTTTTTTGTTATTTTTGCCACATCAATTATGCAACCTCCAATTTTGCATAATGAGATATTTAATTTTTTAAGACCAACATCATGGTAACAATTAACTTTAATATAGTCAGTAGTAATTTTTTCACAATATTCATAAGTTATGTTAACCCCATTCTCAATCTTAATAGGATTTGGTTTGATTTCCAAAGTTAGATTAATATTACTAGAAACGACAGGTTCATTTTTTGGAGTTGTACAGCTTACCAAAAATAGTAATGCAATAACTAATAATATATTCCATTTTATTCTTCTATCCAAAATACTAATCATTTTTCATTAATTCTTTTATATTTTTAAGGATTATTGGAATTGAAGTAAAAATAAAACCAAATAGTGCAAGTAAATAAGTAATAAACTTGTCTTTATCAGATTTATGTTCTTCATAAGTCGGTATTCTTATGGTTTTAGATACAGATAAACAAGTATCTTTTTGATTATCTTTTCCGTTAATTTCGAATCTAATCCATCCAACATCATTTGGTAATAAGAAACCTGAATAGTCCATCATATTATAGCTTCCATTATGAAATTGGAATATAACCATACCTTTATTATTTTGCATCTCTGGCTCAATCCTACACGTTACATTGTAACCAACAATTATTTTGTCTTCTCTATTTGTGCATTTAAGCTCCCAATGAGTTCTAGTAGTATTTGTACATGTATTTAGAGGAAGGTGCATCTTTTTTTCTCCAAATTGAGCATCAATGCCAATAAAACCTAATAATAAAAATAATAAGCCAATAAATACCGCCGATATAATCCACCAATTTGCCCCTTTCCACGTTTTTACTAAAATAAAAGGATAAACAATAATTATAATAACAAAGACTACGTAAGCAAATGTCTTATAATCTTTGTAATTTTCAATAAACCATAATATTGAATAAAATATTGTGGGTAGAATTATATAATGTAGTGGTCTTAATTTTCTATAAATCAAAGCAAAAATAATATAAATTAAAAAAGCAACAAAAACCAATCCAAGCGAAAAATAATTTCTAAACTCTTCATCAAAGTTATTTTTGTACAAATCTGTACTAACTGGAATTAATATATAAATTAAAAGAGTTATCGCAAATATAATCATAACAAATGTGTATGCTTCTTCTATAAGGTTTAATTGTGGATTCTCCTCATGTTTTTCTTTAATCCAAGTTTTTAATTTATTAATCAACTTTTTCAGTATAATTAAAACAATCTTAAGTATTTTCCATATCCTAGCTGGTATAGAATTAAATGTTTTACGAAACTTTTTCCATCCCAAGTAGAAGACTATAAGTAAAACCAAGCTAATTATAAATGCCCATTTACAATAATTCAGTCCAAGCATATACCTAACTAATAGTATTCAATATATAAATTTTTATAAATGTGGTGGGTCTTACTCCTAGTTGATTTTAATAATTAAACCACAGCTTCACAAACCATTTCAGAATTAGGCAATTTCTGGTTTATTTGTTGAGAAATAATTGGATTCTTTTCAACAATCTTATTTCTTACTTTAATCTGGAATACTAATCTAATTTCTATAATATTTTCATGAACATTAATAATAAATTGCCAATTAGGTATACTCAATAAACTCTTTTTATCAAGATTTAGGTATTCGGAAGCATCAAAGATTTGAATTCCAGTTAAAAATCCTTCTTTGTCTACATCCACAACCAAATTATCCAACAATTCTATGGATTTAGAATACTCTCTATCTTTAGTTTTAAAGAATAGAATATCATGTTTAAAATCATAATCAACTTCTCCTTTCCCTTCCAATCTTTTTCCTGTCATTTTTATAGTCTCGGTACTTGAGTTTTATCTGGTAAATAAAATGTAACTATCTCGATTTTATTTGGTTGAATATCAAGCATTAATCTTAAAACCTCATTTTTGCTATAATCGTAAAATACAGCATAGTTTCCGTTAAACTGAATACCAACTAATATTGGTATTTTAGCTAATAAATACTCTTTAAGCACCGATTCTTTAAAAATCTTTCTTTGTTGCTCATTCAAACGGAAAAAAGTATGTTGTGTAGTTATAATCTGCTCTTTAGTGTAATTTTTGATAGTCTCAAGAAATGTTTTGACTTCAACCCTCTTTTCAATCCTATGCCCTTTGACCATTATACTATGCAAACTGAGCCATAATTTAAAGATTTTTCCCCTTTAACCCCAGATTCTTATCATTCCTAAGAGTGTGCCTTGATGCTTGTTCTTGATTGCTCACTTTGTTCGCTGAATTGAACGAAAATCCCCCTCGTGTCCTTCGGACATTTACACTCCCTTCGGTCGAATTTATGAGTAATTCAAAAACTCTGCGGTCGCAGTTTGCCAGAACTCCGCTTCGCTCGTAACTGGCAAAGCATTTAACAAGAATTATACTCAATTTCAAATTTTTCTTTGCAAGCCATCTTTATCAGTCGTCAACAACAATAATGGCGGCTGTCGGCTTCGCCTCGCTTGACACCCCGAAGGGGGCAACCCCCGTCAAGCCAGCGCCATTGTTGTTTCCTCCTTCAGATTGCACTCCGTGCTTTCTGTTTAGCCTGATAGAAAAATTTGAAACTCTTCGTCGCTTCGCTCCTCGTCCCTCCAAGCATTCGGGAGAGTATAACACCGATTTGCCTAAATTTTCTTACTGCCTAATGGTAATGTATTACCGAAAATCCCTTGTGATTGTCGCCTTCGTTAAATTTCACAAACGGAAAGAAAGAAGAAATGCTTTGCACTTCTTATAACAAAAATTTAACGGTTTCGTTTCACTACACTCAAATTTTTTCTAAAAGTTAAACGACGGGAGTTGGGGCTTTATTTGGCTAACCTCAGTCGAAACATACTACTGTTTGTTCCCAAAAAACTTAAATAGTATTACAATTATAAATGAATTAATGATGGTTTCATTGATATATGACAAGGATGTTCAAACTTTTTTATTGACATTTGCATTAGTGATTATACTTTCTATTGTAAATCAATATAAATTAAGATATAAAGAAAATTGGAGATTTTGGCTTGGAATAATCTTTGTTTCGATGGGATTAGCAGGAATGATTGTTAGAATAAATACTATAAATATTTACACTTTGATTGGAGGATTTTTTTGGATAATCCTAGGCTTATCATTGTGGCTAATAAAAGCAAAAAAATCAAGATGAAGAGCACAGTATTAATACTGGTTATATTTATTTTAATACTTTTATCTAGTTGTAGTATTGCAAAAGAACAATCGTGTAATCTTCCTGATGAGAAATCTTGTAAGCAACAAAGTTTTTTCTTATTCCCACTATGCCAACCAGAGTATGATAATCAATCTGAATTTGTTAAGTGTAGTCCCAGATAATCTGATAAAATGGAAATTTGTTTTAAGTGTCAAAAAACTTTTGGAATTTTTGCAGATAGGCGTTATGATACTAATTCTAGATTGTTATGTGATAATTGTTGGAATAATCTGTCATTAAAAGAGAGAACAAAAGCAACAGAGAAATCAGATGAATTAAGGAAGCAATATAAGAAGAAAGAGAAACTAAGAAAAATTGAACGGGCAAAAGAAAGAGGGTTTTGGAAAACATCATTTGATTTAACATGGGGTTTATTCTTTTTTCTTATTGCATTCGACTTTTTTCGTTCTATTATGGATAACACTGAAAGCACTTTTCAAGAAATGGTAAACCGAGCTGGACCATCTGCTGGTTCAATATTCTATTTAATAATGTTCTTCATAGGTAGCCTATTTTTGTCTGTGCTTTCCAATATTCTGAGATTTTCATGGTGGAAAATTAAAGATAAGTTCAAAAAATAGACTGCCTACAATAAACCGAAACATTTATATATCAGTTGATACCATATCAGTTGATATGAGGTAAAAATGAGCCCAGAAACACTTATAATGAAGAAAAGGGATTATACCGAGCAAAGAAGCCCAACACTTAATACTGTCTTGATGGTAGAGGAAACTTTAAGCAAAACAGGAGAGCTATTGAGTATTGGAAAACTCAAAAGGATGCTTCCAAAACAGGTCATGCACCAAACACTAATGGCAGTTATTGATTATCTTGAATATAGCGGCAAGATTGTAGTTAATAATGATAAAGTGCTTTGGACATTCAAGCCGCAGAGCAAGCTGAAAAAAATGCAAGGACTGGTTGTTAGATGAAAAGTTACAAAGGCAAGATAAAAAAGAAGATTTCCATTAAATTGATTGGTGATGCAGAAAAAGCATTCAATGACTTAAATAAAATAGTCGGAGAGCAACGCAATCAAGGAATCACAAGTTCAAAGGATATAACACTCCTTAATTCCATTAACAGGTTATTTGATGTAATTGTCAATAATCCATTTTATGGAGAAAATGCAAAGAAAGATTTAATCCCAAAAGAATATAGACAGAAATATGATGTAGGCAATTTATTCATTGCCGATTTACCAGATTATTGGCGAATGATTTACACTCTTGAAAGTGATGAAATCGAGATTATTACGTTTGTTTTAGATATTATAGACCATGATGAATATAATAAAAAGTTTAAATTCAGAAAACGATAAACGAAAGCCCCAACTCCCTAATTCTACTCTGCTAACGCAAAACTGTGTTGTAACTAACTTTTAGAAAAAACTACGGCGACAACTGGATTTACGGCGGGTTTTCGAACTTTTCTGACGAAACTTTTGAGAACTTCGTAGCTCAAAAGGCATTTAACAAGAATTATACGCAATTTCAATTTTTCTTTGCAAGCCATCTTTATCAGTCGTCAACAACAATAATGGCGGCTGTCGGCTTCGCCTCGCTTGACACCCCGAAGGGGGCAACCCCCACGACTATTATTACCAATAAAAATAAAGAGCGACAATATTTATTGAATATTAAAGGGTATTATAATGAAAAAAACATACGACTTTTTTCTCTTTGAATAATTTCTTACTAGTGGCCTTGTTTAATGTTTTAATTCGCAACATTTAAATATAAGTTAATCTTACTAGTAAGATATTCTTATCAAGGAGGCAAATAAAATGGAAAAACTGGAAATAACAAGCATGAGTTCAAGAGGGCAGGTAGTTATACCTCTAGATATAAGAGAGCAGCTTGGATTAAAGGAAGGGGAAAAATTTGTTGTTGTTGGAGAGGATGATACCGTTATACTTAAAAAAGTAACAATGCCTTCCTTCAAAAACTTTGATAAGTTGCTTCAAAAAACGCAGCAATTTGCTAAAGAAAAGGGTATAACTAAAGCGGACGTTGAAAGTGCCATAAAGAGAGCTAGGAAATGAAAGTAGTTCTTGACACGAATATATTCATCTCAGGTATTTTCTGGAAAGGCACCTCTAATAAAATCATACTTAACTGGAAAGAAGGGAAATATACACTGGTAACCTCATTGGAAGCAGTTTCAGAAATAATAAAAGTTCTCAAAGACTTTAAAATCAAGCTTTCGGATGAAATGATTAAGGAATGGGTTGATTTGATTGTAAGAAATTCTGTAATTGTAGAGCCAAAAGAAAAAATAGCAATAGTCAAAGACGATCCAAAAGATGACATTTTCATTGAAACTGCTGTAGCTGGAAATGTAGATTATATAGTCTCACAAGATAACCATTTACTAAAGTTAAAAGAGTTCAGAGGAATTAAAATAATAACTCCTGAAGAATTCAATAAAATATGTAACTGAGTTTTCTCACCCCTAACTACTACAACAAACGGTTTTCTCGCCTTGATTCACGTTCTTGATGCATCGCTCGATATAGAACACGAGGATTCCAGATTTACTTTGCGGACGCAATTTCACCCCACTACGCAGGGTAAAAGAGTTTAACAGCGCGCATATGTTATACGCAATTCAAAAAATATTTTTTCTAACGAGAACAAAGAATGTAGGCTTTCAAAGAATTTGATTATTGTAGGGGGGGTAATATAGCGTTTTCTCCCGAAAACGAATTATTTATAAACTTTTAATCGTTAAGGAATTTATTATGAGAAAACTTATAATGTGGAATGTAGTCACTCTGGACGGATATTTTGAGGGCGAGAAAAACTGGGACTTGAGTTTTCACGAACTTGTCTGGGGCAAAGAGCTTGAGGAACTCAGTCTTACTCAGTTGAAATCAGCCGACTTGCTTGTGTTTGGCGCGACAACATACAAAGGCATGGCAGATTACTGGACAAAGGCGGAAGGAGAAATCGCCAAGTTCATGAATGAAATTCAAAAGGTCGTCTGCTCAACAACACTCAAAACTGCAGACTGGAACAATACCATAATTGTAAATGACGCAGTGGCTGAAATTCCTAAATTGAAACAGCAAGGCAACGGAGATATGTTTGTGTTTGGCAGCGGTAATCTCTCTGAATCTTTGATGAAAGCAGAGCTGTTTGATGAGTTTCGCTTATGCATCGCACCAGTACTTTTAGGCAAGGGGAGGCTTTTGTTCAATCAGGGAATCCCCCATGAAAAACTCAAACTGCTTGAAGCCCGTCCTCTTGCTGCAGGTGGCATCATTCTTCGGTATGCCCCGAAAGAAAAGTTTGGGGGCTGAAACAAAAGCTTTAATAAACTTAAAATCATACAACTAGATTATAAGGAATATTATCGTTCTGGAGTTTATAACCCTCGATGGCGTCATGCAGGGGCCTGGCGGCCCTGAGGAGGATACATCTGGAGGTTTCAAATATGGCGGATGGACAGTTCCTTATTTTGATGAGTTTGCAGGCAAAGTCATGTCTGAGCAAATGAAGCTGCCGTTTGAGTTGATACTTGGCAGAAAAACTTATGAAATTTTCGCATCATACTGGCCCCACCACAGCGAGGGATGGCCCGGCATCAACAGTGCAAAAAAGTATGTAGTCTCTCATTCTCAGATGCAGCTTGGGTGGAGCAATTCAATCCTGATAAAAGGCAATGTTGTGGAGAAAATAAAAAAACTCAAGCAGCAGGATGGCCCCGATTTAAAGGTGTGGGGCAGCGGCAATCTTGTTCAGACCCTGATGAAGCATGATTTAGTTGATGAATTCTGGCTCAAGATATTTCCGATTACACTCGGGACAGGCAAGCGCTTGTTTGCCGAAGGCGCTATTCCTGCAGCTTTCAAATTATCATCAAGTGAAGTTTCACTTGGCGGAGTCATTTTTGCCAAGTATGAGCGTACGGGGGAAGTCAGAACAGGATCGTTTTAGGAGAATTTGACACCAAAGAAGAAAATTAAAATAGAATAATTGATTCAATAACCCCATGACAAAAAGTAAATTGCTGCGGATGGACAATGTCGGCATCGTGGTAGAATCCCTCGTTTCCGTGCAGGTCTGCCGAATAGATTAGCTTGGACATTTTACTATAACCTTATTTATATACTATTCTAAAATTAATTGAATATTATTTTGTTTTATAAAATTGAAATTTAATAGATAATTTGGATTTAATTTTGTATAAAACATTATTCTGACTTTCATTATATTATTTAGATATTCATAACTTCTAAAGATAATTAAGTTTATATTCTTTCCATAACATTTCTTAATAGCACTTCTTTGTCCTTCATCTAGTCCTGATGAATAAGGTGGTTTTGTTTCTACCAAAAAGAAATTATCGTCAATTTCTGTATAACCATCTGGAACCCATTGCCCTTCTAATAAACATAAAAACTTAATAACTTTTTCCCTAAATTTACCATTTTTTATAAATTGTTTATAATACAAAAATTTTTCTTTATGATTGGGTATACTATAATTATTTGGATTATTGAGTATAAATGAGCCTTCTATATTTGAAGGGTTATATACCAATTTAACATCCTTTATTAATCTCTTTAATATAAAAAGTGAGAAATTTTCATTACCTGTGTAAGAAGTTTTTACCTTTATTCCTCCTTTGATTTCAAAAGCAGGAAATACTCTATTTAACTTAGTTTTTCTCTCATTCTTAGAAGTTTTAAAAAACTTATAATTCCATTTACACTTATCGCCACAATATTTTTTTGTTTTCCAATTAAAGTTATTTTCAGTAGTTCTTATTATTACTTTTTCGCAATATAAACAAGATTTTTGTTCTATCATATTCAAAATTTTAATAAAAATGGACCGGCCGAGACTTGCAATGCGAAGCGCTGCCCGCTTTCCGCAATTTGAACTCGGAGCCTCACCCATGCCATGGGCGCATTATGCCAGGTTTAACTACCGGCCCATAAAGTATAGGGCAGGATTATCAATTTAAAATACTTTCCCAATAAAACGCATTACGAATTAAAAATTCAAAAAACTGGAGCGGCTTTGCAGTTCACAGCGATTAAAGAATTTAAATAAAATAACAAATTCAATTCTTTGCAGCAAGCCTTACGTCCCCTTCGTGAACCGTCTTTCTCCCGGAGTGCTTTGCAATCTCCGACGCCCTTGAGGAAATCCTGGCTGCGATGCCGGTCAAAACGTCAGTAAAGGAATCAACTGCATCCTGCGAGACCCTTTTGGCGCCTGCCTTAATGAGAATTCTTGCGACTGAAGCCTTTGGAATTGTAGAAATTTTTCTTCCCATCGAAAATCACGATTTTCGGGGTTTCGAAAACTTTGTTTTCGCAACCATAAAATCCCCTTGAAAAAAATTAAGGGAGAAAAATCAAAAGAACCCCTTTAGCCTTTGTGTATCTCCCACAACCATCATAAGTTATTTAAATAACTTTCGATTTTTGGATTTTATGGATGAAAGCCTGAAAGCAGCAATAAGGAAGTACGCTTTGCAGAATGCAGTAAAGTACAGGGGGAAGGCCAATCCAGGAGCTGTGATAGGCAAGGTGCTGGCTGAAAACCCGGAATTAAAGGGTGAGGCCAAGGAAATAAGCAAGGAAATTGTAAAAATCATAGCTGAAATCAACAAGATGCCCTTGGAAAGGCAGGAAAAGAAGCTGCAGGAAACAGCCCCGGAACTTCTTGAGAAGAGGGAGGCAGCGGAAAAGGACTTGTTTGGGTTTATTGACATAAGGGAAGGCCAAAAAGTCATAACAGCGTTTCCCCCGGAGCCGAGCAAGTACCCTCATATAGGCCATGCAAAAGCCATTATCGTCAACTACGAGCTTGCGAAAAGGCACAATGGCACATTCTACCTGAGGTTTGAAGACACAAACCCGGAGCTTGCGGACGAGGAATTCTACAATATACACATGGACAATTACCAGTGGCTTGGCATAAAGCCTGACAAGACAGACTACGCTTCAGACTTCATGGAAGAGTTCTACAGGTACGCTGAGAAGCTCATCAATGAAAACCACGCTTATGTGTGCAGCTGCAAACAGGAAGCCATCAAGGAGCAAAGGCAAAAAGGCACGGAATGCGAGCACAGGTTTTACCAGGCTGAAAAAAGCCTTGAGCTTTGGCAGGAGATGCAGAAGGCAAAAGCCGGAAAGTATGTATTAAGGCTGAAAGGCCACATGCAGAGCGCGAACACGACCTTGAGGGACCCCGTAATATTC
>JACPMX010000013.1 GCA_016185755.1 Candidatus Woesearchaeota archaeon
TAAGCGTCTCAGTAAACGCTTAACTTTATTTACAAGCTTTATCTCTTTTTTCATGGTGGGGTGCACTCCCCACCCCCAGCAGCCTAACGGCTGCTTGGGTTATTATTTTTTACTAAAATAATGAGATTTGGGACAGAGCCTTATTTATCAAAAGCTTTTTAAAAAATGCTCTTTACCTTTGGCGTGGTGGTTATGACTCATGGATTCTAAAGAAGATGAAGAGATAAGCATAGATCTTGGCAAGATAAAAAACTTCTTCAAGGGAAGCAAGAAGGAAGAGGGCAAGGAAGGCGATAAGCAGGAAGCCTCCAAAGAAGAAAAAAGTGATGATATTGAATTTTCATTTGACATGGCCAAAATCAAGAAATTCTTCAAGCCTGGTGAAAAGGGTCCAAAGGCAGATGATGATATATCGGTAGACTGGAACAAGTTCACGCATTTCTTCAAAAAATATGGCGTTGTCTTTATTGCCCTGGTTCCCATAATTCTCGCAGTTTACATAAGAGCCCAGGCAGGTTCCCTCCCTGTAACAGACGACTGGGCGGCAAGCACGGTAATAAACAGCGTAAGGCTGCAGATAAGGTCTTCCATAGACCAGCAGTACCCAAATCTTCCGGATGCAAACAAGAATGCGCTTGTCGAAGCCGAGCTTCAAAAGGTGATAAGCCAGAGCAGGGGGCAGATTGATGAGACAATAAAATCTTACTCCAAATCATTCAAATCCCTGTTTCAGGACGACAGCGGCAGGCTTTACATGCCGGACATAGACCCGTATTATTGGTACAGGTACGCGAAAAACATTGCCGAGCACGGCCATCCCGGCGACATACTGAAAGACGGAAGGCCTTTTGACACGTACCAGCTTGCTCCAAACGGCAGGTTCGTTGTTCCCGACATGTTCCACTCCTATTCCTCAGCTTATTTCTACAAGTTCCTGCATTTTTTAATTCCCGGCCTTGAGCTTATGCGCTCCATGTTTTATCTCACCATATTCATTTCTGCATTATGCGTTTTGCTTGTATTCCTTATCGGAAGAAAAATAGCGGGAAATACTGGCGGATTTTTTGCAGGCCTGATTATGGCAGTCAACGGCGCCTTCCTGTCAAGGAGCCTCCATCCCGATAATGACATCTGGGTCATATTCTTCCCGCTGCTGGTTACATGGCTTTTTGTCACTACAATAGACCTTAAAAATACGCTGAGAATCATCATTATATCCCTTATTGCAGGCCTCTTTACAGGGCTGTTCACGAATGCATGGAGCGGATGGTGGTATATATTTGACTTCCTGCTCGCCACTATTTTTTTCACGTTCGTATATCTGGCATTGGCAAATTTTTCCGATATAAGGAAAAGCGTAAAGTCTGTTTTTTCGAATCCGGATTTGAGGAGCGTCATTATCGTCGGGCTGGTTTATTTTGTCTCGACAGCATTGTTTGCCACCTTATTTTCGGGATTTTCGCAGTTCAGCAACAGCTTCATCGGGCCGTTAAGCTTTCAGTCCATAAAGGCGCCGGTTCAGGCCACATCATTGTGGCCAAACGTGCTCACAACCGTTGCGGAGCTTAATGAAGGCTCAATTGATGGGATAATAAACTCCATCGGCGGGAAGTTTTTGTTTTATATCAGCCTGCTTGGATTAATTTTGTCCATATCAAGAAGCGACGGAATGAAAAGGTTTGATTTTGCCTACATAATCGGCACAGCCATGTTTTATGGGCTGTACTTCATGCTTAGGAGGCTGGGGTTCAGCATATCCATAATGGTGCTGCTTGCATGGATACTCCTTCCCATCATCATAAGGATCGGGATATCAGTCTACAGGAAAGATTCGTCCTATGATTTTAAGCTGGCAATACTCCTGTCGCTTTGGATAGTCTCGACTATTTTTGCAAGCATAAAGGGGATAAGGTTCACTTTGCTGCTGGCCCCTGCATTCAGCGTTGCATTCGGCGTTGCTCTCGGAAAGATTTATTTTTATCTGTCCAGAATGCTTTCGAAGGAATTCAAAATACACAAAGTTGTGGGGAGCAGCATCCTCATCATGCTGCTGTTACTGATGTACATAGGCCCTACCAAGGCTGCCCTAGGCGCTGCAAGCTCAGATATTCCCATAGTGAATGATGCATGGTACAATGCGCTCACTTCAATAAAGCAGTCATCCGGCAAGGATGCAGTTATAACCTCGTGGTGGGACTTCGGCCATCATTTCAAGGCATTGGCTGAAAGAAGGGTTACATTTGACGGCACAACCCAGACATCGGAGGCAGCCCACTGGGTCGGAAAGCTTTTGATGACAAGCAGCGAGGAAGAGGCTGCCGGGATTCTGAGGATGCTTGATTGCGGCAGCAACCGCGGATTCAGCAAAATAAACGAGGTTAAATCCGACACCCACCAGTCGCTGAAGATTTTGAAGGAAATAATCCTGCTGGGAAGGGAAGAAGCTGAAAAAAAATTAAGGGAGCTTGGATTCAGCGGGGATCAGATTAAGAGTATCTTGTCTTACACCCACTGCCAGCCGCCTGAAGCATATTTTATCGCGTCAAATGACATGATTGGAAAAAGCGGGGTATGGGGGCATTTCGGCAGCTGGAATTTTGAAAAGGCAGACATATGGGCAAATGCCAGGAGAATGCCGCAGGAAGAAGCAGCCCAATACATGATGAAAAAATTCAACTACACAAGGGAAAAGGCCGAGAACACTTATTTTGAGATACAGTCCATATCCAGCGACAAGGAGGCAAATGACTGGATTGCGCCATGGCCCGGCTATGGCGGTGTTGTCTCATGCAATAAAAACGACAAGGGAATCTATATCTGCGGAAACGGCTTCCAGATTGACATGGCAGGCCATGATGTATATGCAGCAGCGCAGCAGGGGACTGTAAGGCCGAAGATTGCCGCATTCACGACTGAAAGCGGGCTCCTAATCAGGGAATTCGGCAACAGCACCCTTGATTTTGGGATTACAATAATACCCGTAAATGAAAATGAAGTAAGGGCCGTGCTGTCAAGCAAAGAGCTTACCGGCGGCATGTTTACAAGGATGTTTTACATGCAGGGCCACGGGCTCAGGTATTTCAAGCTGGCAGACCATCAGCTCATACTCCAGGGGTCTTCGCTTGAGACAAACGTTTACGTTTACAAGATCGACTGGGGAGGCAAAAATGAGGCTGTAGTCCAGGATTATGTGGATTATTTCAGGAAGCCGGCTATGGCAGGAGCACTTGAAAATATAGCCCTTGAAAATACAACAATTGAGCCAAGCAGCAATAATTCTAAATGAAAATAAGCAACTTATACGCGGTGATTCCGGCCTACAATGAAGAGAAGAGCATAATCGGCATAATCCAGAAAGCAAGAAAATATGTCGATAAGGTTATAGTTGTCGATGACGGGAGCATTGACTCCACAAAAAAAAATGCTGAAAATACGGGTGCAATTGTGCTGAGGCATGTGGTAAACCTTGGCAAGGGCGCTGCCCTGAAAACCGGCTGCGATTTTGCCTTCAGTAAAGGCGCAAAATTTGTAGTAGCTTTGGATGCGGACGCGCAGCATAATCCCGAGGACATTCCCAGGCTTGCAGAGAAGCTGGAAAGGAATGACATCGTATTCAGCTTCAGGAAATCAAGCGCTTCAATGCCCCTCGTGCTTAAATTCGGCAACTCATTCATATCGGGCGTTGCAAGGGCTTTGTACGGGATAGATTTAAAGGACACCCAGTGCGGCTTCCGTGCTTTTTCACGGGAAGCCTACAGGAAAATCAGGTGGAGCGCTTCTGACTACTCGATGGAGTCTGAGATGATATCCAATGCCGGAAAGCAAAGATTAAAATATGCCCAGATTCCAATAGAAACAGTCTATTCCGACAAGTATAAGGGCACGACAGTCATGGACGGGATAAAAATCGTGCTGAACATGCTTTGGTGGAAATTTTTGAACAACGGAAAATAAAATGGTCTTGGGAATTCAGATTGGAGGGACGCTCTTCGGCCTGTTCATGATGTATTACTCGTTCCTGAACTACAAGAGAAGGCAGTTCACAAAAAAGGAGTTTGCATTCTGGTCCTCGATATGGATTGTTTTTGTGCTCATCGCAGTGTACCCGCCGGTGCTGGACCCGTTCATAGTTTATTTCAGGTTTTTGCGCGCCCTCGACCTGCTTGTCATAACTGGATTCATGCTTCTTATTTTGATAAGCTTCTATACATACACCATAACCCGGAAAAATCAGGTGCAGCTGGAAACCCTCGTCAGGGAAATGTCGCTTAAGGGCAGGAAAAAATAAAATATTCTAAACGTTTAAATAATGCGCTTGGTTACTCTCCGCCATGGTGTTAATCGTAAAATTTGTTGACAGGCATCTGGGTAATCTGCTGTGCGGCTTTTTGGGGATTTTCAATAAGAAGAGGGCCATAGGCAAAAGCAATGTCAATAGAATATTGATAATCCAGCTCTGGGGCGTAGGGGAATCAATCCTTACACTTCCTTCAATCGAAGCCCTGAGGAAAAGGTTCCCAAAAGCAGAGATAAGCCTGCTGTCCACGCCAAGAAACGGTGATGTTTACTACAAAAACAAGGATATAGACAGTATAATGCGAATCAGCCTGAATCCGTTTTCTGTTTTTGGCTTCATTCTGAAAAACTGGAAAAAGTACGATCTGGTGATAGACACGGAAGAGTACCTCAATATATCGGCAATAATGTCATTCTTTGCAGGAAAAAGCTCCATAGGCTATTCCCATGGCCCAAGGGCAAAGCTGTACAGTGAAGTGGTCAGGTACAATGACAAGCAGCATGTGGTGCAGACATTCCTGGACTTGGTCAGGCTGATGGGCATAAGCTATGACACTGACAAGCTGCCGCTGCTTAATTTCTCAAAAAATGATGAAAATTTTGTTGAAAGGCTCCTGAAAAGCAGCGGCATTAAAAAAAATGATTTTGTTGTTTGCGTTGCGCCCGGAGCGGCGGAGTCCGCCAAATCAAGGATTTGGCCTTATGACAGGTATGCGGAGCTTTGCGACGAGATAATGGCAAGGCACAAGGCAAAGGTGATTTTTACAGGAACGCATGACGAGTCTGAATTGATTGAGGAAATACAGAAAAAAATGGAGAACAAGGCGATAAATGCTGCCGGAAAGCTGAGCCTAACCCAGCTGTTCTGCCTGATAGGCAAATGCAGCCTTTTCATAGGCAATGATGCAGGCCCTATGCATGTTGCAGCTGCCCAGGGAATTAAAACGCTTGGCCTGTTCGGGCCTAACCTGCCCTTGAGGTTCGGGCCTTATGGGAAAGGAAACACCGGCCTGTACAAGGGCTACAACTGCCAGTTCAGCCCCTGCATAAATGTCCACAAGGGTCAGGTCCCGGACTGCCTCTATCCAAGAAACAGCAACGATTACCAGAAATGCATGAAGAACATAAGCGTTGACGATGCTTTGAAGGAAGTTGAGAAGCTGGTCAGCCGGTAACGTGCACATATTCCCCATAAGTGAAAAATCCTGCAAGCTGCTTTATCTTTGCAAGCCTCGGGAACAGGTCTTTCTCAAGTGAAACTGCATCTTCAAATAATTCAAAAACCTCGGGATTGAAGATATATATTCCCGCATTGACTATGTTTGTAGAGTAATGCCTTGGCTTTTCCTGGAAGTCCACGACAAGGTCCCCGTCAAGGATTGCTGTTCCGTAGCTGCTTGTCTTTTCCCTTGTCATCAGCCCCATTGTTGCCAGTTTTTCGGATTCAGCGTGCTTCTTTATCATTTTAAACAAGTCAAAATTATTGTACGTGTCCCCTGACATGACTATAAAGCTGTGGGTTATCTTCTCCCTGAGGGCTTTTAATGCGTCTGCATTTCCCCTTGACTGCTTTTCAATAATCTCCACGTTTATCTTTGCATTTGAAATTTCATTTAAAAGCAGGTTCATGTTTCTCGTGTGCTGCGTCACGATGTAAACGGTTTTTATCCCGTGCTTTGAGAAAAATTCTATCTGCTGCTTTATGAGGGGCATGCCTTTGATGTTTTTCAGCGCAAAAGCCTGGTGCTCTCCCCTCAGCAGCAAAACCGCAGCGCTTACAGACTGCTCCCGCAGTCCTTTTTTCAGGAAATATTCTATTGCTTGGCTCCTGCTTCTTATCACAGAGCCGTCCACCTTTGAATCAACAAGCTTCAATAAAGAGTTTTCAACCGATATCGCTATTTTTGCCTTGCTCATCTTATTATGATGTTGCCCAAAAAGATTGGTATGAAAAAGTAATAAAAAGTATTACTTTATATAGTTTTATATTCTATAGTATATAATTTAAAAGCGAAAAGCTTATAAATAAGGTATGAAATATTCATACTAAAAGGTAAAAGCATATGAAAAATGAAATCCAAGCGGGAATCATGGAAAGCATGGAAGTAAAAAAAGCCATCCTAAGCAGCGATATAATTGGGAAAATGGAAAGCGCTGCGCAAATGATTGTAAGCGCCTTTAAAAGCGGAAAAAAAGTCCTTTTGGCAGGAAACGGCGGAAGCGCGTCCCAGGCCTCGCACTTTGCCGCCGAATTTGTAGGAAGGTACAAAAAAGAAAAAAAAGGGCTGCCCGCTATAGCATTGACTGCAGATTCTTCCCTGCTCACTGCATGGTCTAATGACTATGATTATACTTCAGTGTTTGAAAGGCAGTTGCAGGCATTTGGAAATGCTGGGGATGTCTTTGTAGCTATATCAACAAGCGGTAATTCAGAGAATGTTCTTAGGGCCGTAAGAGAGGCAAAGCGCCTTGGCATGAAAGTGATAAACCTGCTCGGCAAGGGAGGCGGCAGGATGAAAGGCACCGGTGATATAGACATGATAATTCCTTCTGATAATACCCCCGTTATACAGGAAAACCACCTCATGGCTTTCCATATTATATGCGAAATTGTTGACAATGAATTTTCAAATTAATAAAATGCTCGACTTCAGCAGGATAAAAACAATCTCAATAAAAAAGAGAAAGAACAAGGTTAGGCTAAGTGATTTGGTCAGGCCGGAAAATTCCAAGGTGATTATTAGCTCAGGTGAATTTAACGAATTGGCCAGCAGGATAGCAACTGCGCATAAAAATAAAAAGCAGGTAATTTTTATGATGGGGGCGCATGTGATAAAGGTTGGAATGAGCTTATTGATAATTGATTTGATGAAAAAAGGAGTGATAAAGCATATTGCGATGAACGGGGCTGGCCCGATACATGATTTTGAATTGGCTTTGATTGGGGAGACTTCTGAATATGTCGAGCAGACAATTGAAAATGGCACTTTCGGCATGATTGAGGAGACTGGAAGGATTTTGAATGATGCAATAAAGGAAGGGGCAGAAAGCAATTTCGGGATGGGTTATTCAATCGGAAAGAAAATTGATGAGTTGGATTTGCCAAACAAAGAGTACAGCATTTTGTGGAATGCATACAAATTAAATGTCTCTGCAACTGTTCATGCTGCGATCGGCACGGACATAATACACCAGCACCCGAGCTGTGACGGGGCTGCAGTCGGAAAGACAAGCTATCAGGATTTCAGGATATTTGCTGAAAGCGTGAGCAGGCTTGAAGGCGGGGTTGTCCTGAATGTCGGGTGCGCTGTCATCTTGCCGGAAGTTTTTTTAAAGGCGCTGACAATCGCAAGGAATCTTGGGTTCAAGGTCAGTAAGATAACGGCAGCAAACCTTGACATGACCGACCATTACAGGCCTAGGGAGAATGTTGTTACAAGGCCGACTTCATTGGGGGGAAAAGGGTTTATTATAATTGAAAGGCACGAAAAGACGATTCCGACATTGCACAGGAAGATTATTGATAAAATTTAGCAATTTTTTAAAATAATTTATAATTAATGCGCTATGTAAGATAAAAAACAGAACAAATACATAAAACTCACATTCAACAAAAAGATATCAAAATCAAATATTGAAAAACCAAAATAAACTCATAAAAACAAAATAAAATGAAGCAAAGGCTATTGAAAGTGCTGGAGCAGTTCAGGAACAAGAAAATTCTTGTCATAGGGGACATAATGCTCGACAAGTACATCTGGGGCGATGTCTCAAGGATATCCCCTGAAGCGCCTGTGCAGGTTGTGCATGTGCAGAAGGAGACTTATGCGCCGGGGGGGGCTTCAAACGTTGCAAGCAACATATCGGCATTAAGCGGAGCAGCCTTCATGGCAGGCATTGCAGGGAATGACGAAGCCAAAAACATTCTTTTTGGGCAGCTAAGGGGAATGGGGATAAGCACTGACGGGATTTTTACAGACAATGACAAGCCGACAACGCAAAAAGTAAGGATTGTCGGAAGAAGCCAGCAATTATTGAGGGTGGATTATGAAAAGAAAGAGCATGTGCACAAGGACATTGAGGCTTCACTCATAAAATTCGTGAGGAAAAACGTGCCTGATGTTGACGTTGTTGTGATTTCAGACTATGCTAAGGGAGTCGTAACACCTATGCTTTGTGATGCCTTGGTTCAAATCTCGAAAGAGCACAACAAGCCAATTATTGTTGACCCAAAGCCAAAGCACATGAATCTGTACTCTAATGTCACCCTGATAACCCCTAACAACAATGAGGCAAGTGAAATGGCGGATATTGAAGATGGAAGCGATGAAGCCACTTTGGAGATTGGGAACAAGCTGCTCAAATACCTGAATACAAATGTGCTGATAACAAGGGGGGGAAAAGGAATGTCCTTGTTTGAGAGAAATGGAAAAGTTACGCATATTCCTGCAAAGGCAAGGGAAGTCTACAGCCTTATAGGCGCAGGTGACACTGTTGTTGCAACTGCCGCCCTTGCGCTGGCTTCCGGATCAAGCCTTGAGGATGCAGCCGTATTGGCAAACATCGCAGCAGGAATAAAGGTGGGGAAGATAGGTACTGCATCTGTCAGCATCGAAGAAATCAAGAAAGGAATTGAAAATTTATGAATAAAGCGGTATTCATTGACAGAGACGGCTGCATTGCTGAAGATATTGGTTTTGTCCACAAAATAAAAAATTTCAAATTAATTCCAAATGCAGTTGAAGGGTTAAGGCTGTTAAAAAATTATAAATTAATTATTGTGACGAACCAAAGCGGCATTGGAAGGGGCTATTTCAGGTTTGAGGATTTTTTGCAGTATAACAATCGCGTCGTGGAAGAGCTCAGGAAAAACGGCATAAAGATAGAAAAGACTTATGTATGCCCGCATGCGCCTGATGACAACTGCGAGTGCCGCAAGCCGAAGACAAAATTTTTAAAAGACGCTGAAAAAGAGCTTGGCATTGATTTAAGCAAGTCTTTCATGATAGGCGACAAGAAAATTGATGTTGAGATGGGCCGCAATGCTGGCTGCAAATCAATATTGGTTTTGACAGGCAATGGGCTGAAGGAAAAAGAAAATGCAGAAGCAGATTATTTTGCAGATGATTTGCTTGATGCTGCAAAGTGGATAAAGGAAAATGACAATCAATAAAAAAATCAAAACATTAAATCAATTGATTACAATAGTCCAAAAACTAAAAAAACAAAATAAAAGAATAGTGACAACAAACGGCGTCTTTGACATTCTCCATCTTGGTCATGTGAAATATCTTGAACAGGCAAAAAGGCTTGGGGATGTCCTGATCGTTGGTGTCAACACAGACAAGTCAGTTAAGCAAAACAAGGGAGACAAAAGGCCCATTAACGATGAAAAGTCAAGAATTGGAGTTCTGGCTGCGCTGGAAAGCGTTGATTATGTCTTTCTGTTCAGTGAAAAAGACCCTAGAGAATGGATTGAAAAAATAAAGCCGAGCATTCATGTCAAGGCCGGCGACTACAAGTTAAGCCAGATCATAGAAAAGGATGCTGTTGAAAAAAACAAGGGAAAAATTGTAATCGCAAAGATGGAGAAAGGGTATTCCACTTCCGGTTTGATAAAGAAAATTGTTGGATTATACAGAAATTAGTGTCATAGTGCAGTTTACTAGCTAGGAAGACTACTTGGTTAAGATGAAAATAAAGCTCATTCCTATAATGCTGGCAGTGTATTTCCTGTTAGCCTTCCTGTTAATAAGAACATTCAGCTTTTATCCAGTCATTATTTTTGCGATTGTTGCATTTCTGGACTATTTTACAGGAATAAAAAGCGAGATTAAAAACCTGCTTTATATCCTGGCTGCATTTTCAGTGTTTTTTCCAATATTCGGCTTGTTCCTGCTTTACCTGCCTTTTGCTGTTTTCGGCGTGATTCTCAAAAA
>JACPMX010000011.1 GCA_016185755.1 Candidatus Woesearchaeota archaeon
CAATTAATCAAAAAGCATTTAAATAAATATGATTTCTGTTTAAAGAGGGGCTACCCTATGCCGAGGTCGCTTAGCCTGGTATAGCGCTGGATTGCTACAAACTTCTGTTTGTCAGAAACCTACTATACCTTACAAAAATTCAGTGTCCGCAAGGACTCGGGAGTTCAAATTGCGGCAAGCTCAATGCTCCACATTGAAAGTCTCCCCCTCGGCGCTTTTTATTTTAAAATGACCAATGTTTTTATTTTTCATGGAACTGGAGGCTATCCGGAAGAGAACTGGTTTCCCTGGCTGAAACAAGAATTAGGAAAACTTGGCTGTAATGTTATTGTTCCCCAGTTTCCTACACCTAAAAACCAAACATTAGACAATTGGCTAAACATTTTGAAGAATTATGGGCAATTCTATAATAAAAATACAATACTGGTCGGCCATAGCTTAGGCGGCGCTTTTTTGCTTCGCGTTCTTGAAAGGCATGATATTAAAGTCAAGGCAGCATTCATAGTTGCAGCGCCAATAGGCGTATTACCAATAAAGAATTACGAAAGTGATAGGCTATTTTTAGGAAAATTTACATTTGACTGGAAAAAGATAAAAAATCATTGCGGAAAATTTTTTATATTTCATTCAGATAATGACCCCTATATATCAATTGGAAATGGAGAGAAATTATCAAAAAAATTAAATACAAAACTTATATTTATACCAAAAGCAGGGCATTTTAACGAAAGTGCCGGGTATGCAAAATTTTATGAGCTTCTGGAAAAAATAAAAAATCAAATATTAAAGTAATAAAATGGCAATCGCTTCAGAATTGGAAAAGGGAAATTATTTCATCTACAATAATGAGCCTGTAAGGGTCGTAAGAAAAGAAGTGATTGTTGTCGGGACGCATTCCCACAGCAAATTAAAATTTTACATTCAGGGATTAAGGGAAAAAGGCGAAAGAACTGCCATATTCCAGCATTCTGACAGGGTTGACAAGATAGAAATAATGCGAAAGAACGGGCAAATAATATCAAAAATAGGAAATAAGGTGCAATTAATGGATAATATGAGCTACGAAACACTGGACTCAAGCCTCCCTGCAGAGCTGATCAATGACATAAATGAGGGAGACACGGTTACTTTTATTGAAGTGAATGGGAGAGTTGAAATTTTAGATAAAAGATAAGGCAAATTCGGGCTATTTTATCTTTTTGGGCCGAATTGCGGAATTGCCGGTTTGAATAATACTATCTTGCGTCAATTTTCAATAACCTTTTTAACCTTGGTTCGATTTTTCCGAGGAATGTCAAAAAAAATATCACTAAAGCAGTTTCTCATGAGAAGCGGATCATTTGGCAAGGTTTATGACTGCATTGCTGCGATAAAAAGCAAGAAAATAACTGTAGATGGTAAAATCATCACAAACCCAAATCATTTCCTCAACCCGAAAAAATCGCATGTCATGATACAAGGCAAGACAATAAGGCGCACGAAAAACCTGTATTACATTATGAACAAGCCGGCAGGATACCTAAGCCAGAAATCAGCTGATGAAAAAACAATCTATGACTTGATTGATAAAGAATCAAAATCGCTTTTTGCTGTGGGAAGGCTTGACAAGGAGACTGAAGGGCTGATGTTGTTGACAAATGACGGGAAGCTTGCAAGCCTTATAGCAAATCCCAAAAACAAGCTGGAAAAAAAATATTACGCTGTCATTGAGAAGCCCCTGCAAATGCAGGCCCTCGAAAAACTGAAAAAAGGAGTCAAGATAAAAATTGACGATGAAGATTACCTGACCAAGCCTGCAAAGATAAAAAGAGCTGGCGAAAAAGAAATTTACATAACAATAACAGAAGGCAGGAAAAGGCAGATAAGGAAAATGCTTGAGGCTGTCGGAAACAAAGTCGTTTATTTGAAAAGGGTCTCGATAGGAGGAATCACTTTGAAGGATTTAAAGCCTGGGGAGATAAGACAGCTGGCAAGGGAAGAAGTGTATGGGCTTTTGAATGTTCAGTAACGTTTATAAACGAAGTTTAATTCTCAAAACTTATAGCGGGATAGGGCAGAGTTTAGGATTCTGTTCCTAAGCGCCTAACCAGGAGTGCCCGATGGGCTCATAACCCATAGGTCGGAAGTTCAAATCTTCCTCCCGCTATTTTATTATCTTACCACTGGACATCTTCAGGTCACATTTATAAAGGAAGAATTCTTACATTTTGGAAAAAGAGAACACGCAAAACTCCCAAATTAAGTATTTCGCCTTCGACAAAATCCTTTTACGCAGTTTCGCTTCAAATTCTCTTTTTTTTTGGTTCCAAAGTATTTATAGAAACAAAAAACTTTGGAGGTTGATTAAAATGAAAGAAAATAAAGAAATAGCAGAATGTGTTGGCTTATGGCTAGCAGAAGGTGATGATAAATGCAATAATGAGATTACTTTTACTAATAACCAGTTTGAGCTAATTGAATTCTTCCATAAAAATATCAAGAAATTGTTCTTAAATTATAAATTCAATATAAGAATCTATGTTTACACTCCTAATGGCGAAAATGTAACAGTTCCGTTAGAAGTTACTAAAGTAAATAGGTACATAGACAATAGGGCAAATAAGCCTTATTATATTTGGAGATTAGCATCCGTAGAATTACATAGAAAATGGAAGAATATTGTAGAATTGTATAAAAATAATTCTACTTTCTATGTAGACATACTAAGAGGATTCTTTGCTGGAGAAGGAAGTATAAAATCAACTTCACATAACAGCAGATCAGTAATGATTTCTCAATTACCCAGCATTTTCTTAGAAAAAATGCTTCGACACCTTGAAATAGAATTTAAGTATCATCCTGGAAATAGGAGTTATTTCATTACTCACTGGGATAATTGGGATAAACTAGCCAAAATCAAAATAGCTGATTTACATTCGGCAAAGAAAGAAAAATTTTGGAAAATTTATGATGAATTTAAGGAACGCCATTATAAAAGCCACCATATTATGGAGGATACACTTCGATTGTTAATTGCCCCTTATATGACTTCTGAACTTGCAATTATTTTTGATAGAACAGAAGCCAGAATTCAAGATGTTTTAATTGACTTAAAAAGTAGGGGCGTTATCAATAATTTTAAATGTGGTCTAAAAACTTATTGGATAAAAAATGACCAAAATGTTGTAATAATATCTAAATTAAAATGGAACTATCTCAATTTCCTAGAAAACAAACCAACAAATACGGCAGAAATAGCAAAGTTTTTTAATGTGAATTTTCATTCATCAAAAAAGAGACTTAAAGAATTAGAAAAATTAGGTCTTGTCATAAGAAAAATAGATAAAAAATGGGAAAAAATTAATCCTGCTAAAAAGGTGATTGTTTTATGACATTAGTCTGTGGCATTGATGAGGCAGGCAGAGAGCTTTAAAGGTTCGCCTTAAGGCCCCATCATTGGTCCCTTAGTAATGTGTGGTTTTCAGATAGAAGAGAAGCAAGAAATCCAGTTAAGGAAGATAAAAGTAAAGGATTCAAAGCTTTTAACTAGAGAAGAGAGGGAAGACCTGTACACTCAAATACTTAAAATTTCTGATAAATACAAAATAGTAATAATAAATTCACAAGAAATTGATAGAGCTGTGCAAGGTCATGATGGTTTAAACCTAAATTGGCTAGAAGCTGATAAATCAGCCGAAATACTAAATGATTTAGCACCAGATAAGGCAATCATAGATGCTCCAGGAAATAATATTGAAAAATATAAGAATTATCTTTCAAAGAAGATAAATAATAAGAAGATTAACTTAGTCTTAGAGCATAAAGCAGACGTTAATTATCCGATTGTTAGTGCCGCTTCTATTTTGGCTAAAGTGACCAGAGACACTGAAATAGAGCTATTAAAAAAGCAAATAGGCATTGATTTCGGCTCCGGCTACATGTCAGATCCCAAGACAGTGGAGTTCCTGCAAAAAAACTTCGAAAAATATCCTGACATGTTCAGGAAAAGCTGGTTTCCATACCGGGAGCTTGTGAACAAAAAATTCCAGAAAAGCCTTTCAGATTTCACTCAGTTTTTGAAGGAAGAGAAGAAGCACAAAGGGCACACCCTGGAAGACCTGAAAAAGCTCGAGGATTTCGGCTATCACTTCGAAAAGCCCAAGTCAGAGCATGAGCTTGCAGTCATGAAAGGGCCTGCAACTGTTATTCTTTACAAGAACGGAAAACTGCTTGTGCAGGGAAAGGATGACGCTAAAAAATCCGTAAGCAATCTTCTTGGCTCCGGTTAAAAACAAAACTTTTATATAACAAATAGCCAAAAAAATCTCAATGAACGACATAATAAAAAAGGATATACTTGCCGTTCTCAGTGAGCTGGCAGGAATTCTAAGAGTAAAGGAAGACAGCGACATTATAGAGATTAAGGAGCTCAGCAACCACACCATACACAATGCGAGCATATTCCAGGATGAAGATTCAATCTCTGTTGCCGTGCTGATTTATTCCCTGTCAAAAATAATCGAGAGAAAGCAGAAAGAGATTGACTACGGCAGGATAATAAGCATGCTGAATTCCTGCATATCAAACTTGAAAAATGGCAATGACGAAGGGTTCAGCAAATCGATAAAAAGCATATTTGACTTTATAAGAACAATGGATGAAAGGCTGAAGCTGTATATCCATGAAGTCATAAACCAGGCGCAGATAAAAAAAGGCTGCAAATTGTGCGAGCACGGCATTTCTGTAGCAAGGTCTGCCGAGGTGCTTGGGATTTCACAGTGGGAATTGATGCACTACATAGGCAAGACTACCTTGATAGAGCAGTACAGCGAGCCCGTAAATGCTTTAAAAAGGCTGAAGATTGCAAGGAGCCTGTTCTCATGAAATCTCTGATTTTTGACGCAGGGCCAATAATAAGCCTGGCAACCAACAATCTTTTATGGATTCTTGAGCCGCTGAAAAACAAGTTCAACGGAAAATTCTACATAACAGGGGCTGTCAGGAAAGAGATTGTCGACAGGCCCCTTGAGACAAAAAAATTCAAGTTCGAGGCAATACAGGTCGAGAAGCTGGTTGAAAGCGGAGTTTTGGAAATAATAGACAACCCTTACATAGCGGAAAACACCCCCAAGCTGCTCAACACGGCAAACCAGATTTTCAGGGCATACGGGGATTACTACATGAGGATTGTGCATTTTGCAGAGATGTCCGTCATTGCAGCCGCCGTAAACATAAATGCCGATGCAATAGCCATAGATGAAAAGACAACAAGATTTTTGATAGAGAATCCAAGGAGGGTTCTCGAGATTTTGAGGAAAACGCTCCACAGCCCGGTGAGCATAAACGAAAATAATTTAAAAGCTTTCAACAATTCTGCAAGGGGAATAAAAGCAATAAGGTCCGTAGAGCTTGTGACAGTCGCTTATGAGCTCGGATTTTTGGACAGGTACCTAACAAACATTCCAAACGCAAGGGAGAACCTGCTGGAAAGTGTCCTATGGGGGGTAAAGCTGAACGGGTGCGCGGTGTCAAAAGACGAGATAGAGCAGATAATGAGGATAGAGGCAAAATGAAATATTCAAATGAACCAGAAGCAGAGGCAAAAGCAGAGCAGCAGCTAAAGCCAACCAGTAACATCAGCCCGACTTTTTGTGTTGCAATGCTTAAGAATGGAAGCACCGTGAAAATTGAGGGCAATGCAGAGGAATTCCTGCCGACAATAAAAGAAGCTGATTTTACATGGGTGAATGTGCAGGTCGGCAGCATGAAAGAAGACGGCGGCAAAGTTGCCTCCATGCTTGGATTCACCCCATCTATTGTGCACGAGCTTGTGGCGCAGAGATTCTCAGGCTATGACGACCAGACAACAGAACTTGGCTTATTGCTGCCGGCAGTTCACGTCACAGAATTGGAGGTGGAGATAAACAAGCTTATCATACTTATGAAGAGCAACCTTATAGTCACGATACATACTGAGCGAATAACAAGGCTGATAAAATTTGCAAGATACGCCGTCACATCATTCAAGAAAATCCCGAAAAACCTTGACGACATAGACAAGATATCCTTGGTTCTGATAAGGATCCTTGACGAGAACAATGAGAGGAATTTTGACGGCATAAGGGCAATACAGGAGCAGGGCGAAGAGATAAGCAAGTACCTGATAGAAACAACCGGATTCAGGAAGGAATTAGGCTCCGACATCTACAAGATGAAGCATGCTTTAATATCTTATCTCGAAGCTTTATGGGCTTCTCTTGATGTGGTGCATTACTTAAGGTATGGCGATGCTGAGCTGATAACTGATGACACAATAATACTGCAGAAAGTCGGGATGTTAAGCACTGACCTGACAAGGCAGATTTCAATAAGCGAGCAGATGTCATCCGTCCTTGCTTCAGGCCTTGAAGTGCTGCAGAGCATCTACAACAACCAGCTCACCCAGCTCAATAACAGATTTTCCCTTCTGGCAGTCTGGATGGCTTTGGTTGGCACAGCATTTCTGGTGCCGAACACAATCGCGACTGTTTTTGGAACTCCGATTGCAGATCATCTTGGATGGCGCACTCAGCTATGGATTATAATTATTTCAACCTCGGCATCCGTATTTTTTGTGTATTGGCTCATGAAAAGAAGGGGACTTTTCCCTAAAATAGATCAATAGCCTGTGCGTATTCAATAACTTTTATATACAATACTTTGTTTTTTGCTTTTGGGTGCGCATATTGACAAAGGGCCAGATTATTTCAGGAGAATTTGGAAAAATAATTGCAAGGCAGAAAGCCGGGGAGATCATCGAGATCGGGGAATTGCTTATAGCAGATTCCAGAGACGGAAAAATCCTGATGCAGGTTTATGACCTTGTCTACGGCAGCCAGATATCCCAGCAGAACCTTGAAATGATTTCAGGGATGAAGCTCGAGGAAAACACGGAGTTTGAGCTGTTTGATCCAAGCCTGAGAAATTACATGCTTGCAATGATGAAAAGCCTTGTGGCAATAAAAGGCAAAAATGCATTCGTGAGCAAGTCATTGCCGGGCTTTTTTTCTGAAGTTAGGGAGATAAGCAGGAATGACCTTTCTTTTTTGGCAAAGCCGGAAAACCCGCTATTCATAGGCAGCCTTAGAAGCGGCTCAAAGCTTCTTGATGTGCCAATTTACCTTGACGGGGAAAAAGTTTTTTCACACCATATCCTTATTGCAGGCACAACAGGAAGGGGCAAAAGCGTGCTTGTGTCAAACCTTTTGTGGAATTCAGTAGGGAAAGGATACTGCGGCCTTCTTGTGCTCGACCCGCATGACGAGTATTACGGAAGAAGCAGGACAGGGCTGAAAGACCACCCAAACAAGGAAAATATTGCTTATTACACATCGAAAAATGCCCCAATAGGGACCAATACATTAAGGATTAACATTGACATCATAAAGCCGCACCATTTTGACGGGGTCGTTGATTTCAGCGACGCGCAGAGGCAATGCCTCAACCTTTATTACAAGGAGCACGGCGACAAATGGATAGAAGCCATAATACTTGAAAAGGATCTTAAATCCGGGAAGATGTTCAAGGACGATACGATGGCTGTTGTCAGGCGAAGGCTGCTTTACCTTCTTGATCTGGATTTTTCCAGCAACCAGCTTTTCTGCAACGGGATATTCCAGCTCAATTCAGGCTTTGCAACAATAGGGGATATCTGCAGGCAGCTTGAAGATGGAAATATAGTCATTGTTGACACATCAAATTTTTCAGGGGCGGTTGAGCTGCTGATAGGAAGCCTCATTGCAAATGAAGCGTTCAACAAGTACAGAAGCTACAAGATGCTTGGAAATCTTGGCAGCAAGCCTGTCGTGTCCATATTCCTTGAAGAAGCGCCAAGGGTGCTTGGCAAAGAGGTCCTTGAAGCCGGTCCGAACATATTCTCTACAATTGCAAGGGAAGGAAGAAAATTCAAAGTCGGCTTGTGCGCAATCACCCAGCTGCCTTCGCTCATTCCGCGTGAAATACTGGCAAACATAAACACCAAAATAATACTTGGAATCGAGATGAAGCCTGAAAGGCAGGCAATAATCGAGAGCGCTTCCCAGGACTTAAGCGATGATGACCGGACAATAGCTTCCTTGGATATCGGAGAGGCCTTGATAACAAGCAATTTTGCAAAGTTTGTCACGCCGATAAGCATACTCAATTTTGATGATGTGGTTAAAAGCGCTGCGAAGAATGAAAAAGTGATACAGGAATTCAGCGAGCTTGGCTAGTTCTGCAATATATGCCTTTTTCCGGAATATTTGCGCAGCTATATGGATTAAATGCACAAGATATAAATCCTTCAACTGCTTAACCAGATTAAAGATAAAGGCGTTACTTGGAATTAAAATCGGCAGGTGATAAGCTATTTTGGAAGATGCTGCATAATCACAGGAGCCGCACTCCACAACAAAGGTCTCTGAAACCACCTTGAATACCTGAAGCATAAGGTATTCTTTTAAAAACACAACAAAGGTGACCTAAAGGAGATATGCGGTTCCTGAATTATTTTTCTCTACAAATCTTTAAAAATCAACAGGGATTACCCAGCCTATGAAATTCGCGCACATGGCAGACTGCCATATAGGCTCGTGGAGGTACCCGAAGCTCAAAGATACGAGCACATATGCCTTTGTGAAGGCAATAGACAAATGCATAAAAGAGAAGGTTGATTTTATCCTGATTGCAGGGGACTTGTTCAATACATCTTTTCCAAGGCTGGACAATCTGAAATCAGTTGTCACAAAATTCAAGCAGCTTAGGGACTTGGAAATTCCGGTATATATCGTGCCGGGCTCGCATGACTACAGCCCGAGCGGAAAGACAATACTTGATGTTTTGGAGGAGGCCGGACTGTTTACCAATGTGTTCAAGGGATTTGCTGAAGATGGAAAGCTTAAGCTTCGTTTTACAATTGACAGGAAAACAGGGGCAAAGATAACAGGAATCCTTGGAAAAAGGGGCTCCTTGGAAAAAACTTATTACGAGAAGCTGGTGCTGGACAACCTGGAAAAGGAAGAAGGCTACAAGATTTTCATGTTTCATTCAGGCATTGATGAGCTGAAGCCTAAGGAGATGGAAAATATCATTTCCCAGCCATTGTCATTGCTGCCGAAAGGCTTTGATTACTATGCAGGGGGGCACGTCCATATTGTTGATGACAGGCAGATTGAAGGATACGGAAGGATTGCGTATCCGGGCCCATTGTTTCCAAACAGCTTTTCTGAACTGGAGAAGCTGGAAAGGGGGGGATTTTACATATTTGAAGACGGAAATTTAAGGTGGGAGCCGATACAGATTTACAATGTCGAAAAATTGCCTGTCAAATGCGACCACAAAAATCCAGAGCAGGTAAAGAATGAAATTCTCGAGCATTTCAGGAAGAGGGAGCTGAATAATACCATTGTCCTGATAAGGCTGCAGGGAATTCTTGAATCCGGCAAGCCGGGCGACATAGATTTCAAGGAGATTTTCAATGCGCTTTATGAAAAATCAGCGTATTTTGTGATGAAAAGCTCGCATGCAGTATCCTCAAAAGAGTTTGAAGAAATCAAGACAGATGCAAGGAATGTCGAGGATATAGAATCATTCCTGATAAAGGAGCATTTGGGGCAGATAAAAATTGACGGCTTTGGCATTGAGAAAGAGGAAGAATTGGTAAAAAGCCTGATGAATATTTTAAGCACGGAAAAGCAGGAGGGAGAGACAGTTCCTGACTTTGAGAGAAGGGTAAGAGAAGAAGCCGGAAGGATTCTGGAGCTGGATTTGTGACTATCTTTCTTCCAGCAATTTCTCAGCATTCTTATACGCAAACTTTTCCTGTATTTCAGGGCTTAACTGACCAATAAATGAACGTGATATTTCTTCAAGCAATGCACCTGTGTCTTGGTCAAAATGCCAGTCGAATGCCCTGTCGGTTCCCCATAAAAATCTGCCAGGATGCTTCTCAATTCTGGGCTTCCAGATCACAAGGTTTGTCTCAAGAACTTCATTGAAACTGCCTGTTAGCTCTGAAATCAACTCTTCCTTATCCTCTACACCGTACAGGGTTGCAACTGTATGCTCGCCCTGAATGCCAAAAAGGCTTGTGTCAATCGTGTAATAAGCATTCGGGTATTTGTCCAAAATGCTCATCAATGAAGATTCAATTTCATGCCCATGGAAGAGAAACTTGACATTCGGATTTAATTTCAGGATGTTTTCAATGGCAGCTTGCTGGCCATAGTCTGGATGGATCATTACAACCAAATCATGCTCTTCTGCTATCTTGTAAATTTCAAGCATGGAAGGATCATCGGGGCTTATGCCTTTGAACGAGCCCTTGTAAAACGCAATCTCGCCATAACCCTTGAACAGGCCCTTGTTTGAATTTAATATTTCTTCTGCTTCACTTGGCTTCAGGTCAAGGCCAGAGATGTGGGCCGGCATTAGGAATGGGATAATTCTTCCACTGTATTCGAAGTCAACCTGCTTTATTGGCTGCAATGCCGATCCTTTCAAAAGATTTGGCACAACATAAAAACCGAATGCTGAATTAATTTTTTCCTTATCAAAGCCGCAGATTATGTCGCCAGCAGCTACCTCAATTTCAAGGATAGGGGCCGGCCAGTCAGCCTGCTTATAGAGTTCTGCTGGCGCCTGGAATGTGAACGGCATGTGAAGGTGCGCATCTATCAAGGGGCCTGCATAATATTGGCTGGAATCAAATTGCCTTTTTGTTTGGGTTTTGTTGCATTCCACTTCTTTTAATTTGCCTGCACTTCTGCCCCCAAGTATCTGATTTGTTATTTCCTCGGTTTTTTGCTTAATCATCTCCTGTGTTATTCTGTCAATCTCACTTTCAGTGATTCTGCTTGTTTCCTCGCCAGTTATTTTTCCAATTTGCTCTTTTGTGATTCTTTCAGTTACTTTTTTGACAGTGTAATTAAAAACAAAGTACGCCACAATTAAGAATACTATTACAGAGACAGCAATTATCGGGATAGATTTTTTCATGTTTTACCGCTCATAAATCTTCGCATTGGCTGTGAAGCCGCTGACTTGATTTGCGCTTTTTCTAGGAAAGAATTCGGCCTTTAACCTTCTGGTTTCTATCAATTCGAATAAAGCGGTTCCTCTTACTTCATCTTTGTTTCTTGCCTTGATATTCTCAGCATAATTCATCCCATCCCATTTTGCATTCCCAGAATAGTAATCATAAGGCATCAATTCATACTTGATCAGCGTTCCAGTTCCGATATCTTTCGGGTCTGGAGCATTGCCTCTGACCTCAAATTGTTCCCCTCTTTCCTCAAATTTTCCAATTGAAACCACTATGTGTTCCGGATCCAATCCATCGTAGACAATGCTCAAATGCGTTTCCCAATAATCCCACTGTCCAAGCCCCTTATAGCCTCCTGTGCCTTCCACAAACCAATTGCCGACAATCTTTCCATCAATATCATAGTCAATCTTGCCGCCATAAGGCGGAGTTTTCCTGAGATTCTTTGCAAGGAGCTGGCTTCTTACAGGCTCCTTGAAATAGTCAAATGTGTCTACTGTATGGGTTTTCCACACCTCGCCTTTCTCTTTGTCATCGTAAGTTTCCCGCCTTGCAAAGCCTTTTAATGTGACATTTTCATCGACAACAGAAAAGTCAAATTTTCCGATTCCGATTGTTCCTATAACTTCGCCTTCCTTGATAGGAATCCGCTCCCATGAGTACTCTGGAATCACTCCATTTTGTGAAATCGCATTCACTATCCTGTCTGCCAGCTTGTCTATATGGATGAAAATGGTATAGAAGGTGCACGTATGTGCAATTACAATCCTGTAATCTTTCCTTTCGTATAATCTACCGATGCTCACGATTTCGCCATCAGCCGGGGCATAGATCTTGAATCGGTCCAGGTCTATTTCATCCTCCTTCGGACCAGCAAAATCGATCGTGTGGAAGTATTGGTGGTCTGTCGGGGTTATGTGCTGCGTTGACATGATGCCCATCGGCAAAATCTTCTGCAAGTCTTCCAGCGCAATTGGCGATGTTCCCAACAGGAAAGACCCATTGCCTTCGCACCCTCTTGGTGCCATAAGCCCCATTTTAAAGCCAGGCGAAGTTTGTGCTGTATTTTGTTCTTCGTGAACACCTCCTACCTTTAGCTTGGAGAATTCCTCTCTTAAATTATTAACTCTTTCATTGTTTATATCCTTTAATTCCTCTAATTTTTCCCTGATTTGGTTATATCCTTCAGGGCTAACCTGCCAGTTATTCTCTTTTATTATAGAAAACTGATTCTCTAAATCCTTGATTTTGCTTTCCGAATCACTAATCCCTATTTCATTCTTTTCTTCTTCTGTTCGCGAATAAACCACCAATTTCGCCAGTTTTTCCCTTAATTTAGAAACATCTACACCTTCTCGTTCCAGCTTGTTTACAGCCGCTTCCAGTTCATCATAATGCCTATCGCCAATCATATTGCCGGCTTGCAGCAAAGTATCAATTCCCCGTTCTAGGGAGATATAATCGCTAGAGGTCATATGATTTGTTGTTTGGTCAGTGTATTTTCCTTCCGCCAGCCTTTCCTCTGCAGTCTTAGCCCTGTCTGCACCTTGGGAACAGCCGTAAACAATTAGAAGAATAGCCAATAGAAATATAGACTCTTTTTTCATAATGATTTGCTTTTTAGAAATATATATAAAAGCTTTTTGATTAAATCACTTAATTAGCTTCAGAATTATCTCATTCACTTCCTTCGGAGTTGCTTTTCCCTTTGTCTTTCGCATGACAGCTCCAACAATGAAGTTCAATGCCCTTGCCCCCCCTTTTTTGTAGTCTTCGACAGCTTTTGGGTTTTCTTCAATGGCTTCCCTGCAGTATTTTTCAAGCTCTGAAATGTCGGAAACGGCTTCTAAACCTTCTTTTTTAACGTATTTGTTCACATCGAAATCTGCCGACAACATTTCAAGAATTTTAGATGCTACATTTTCCGTAATGTGCTTTCTTTCTACAAGTTTAAGTAAATCTATCATTTGTATTTCTGTAATTCCTGATTCAGTTAAGCTTTTTTTGTTATAATTTAATACTCTTAACAGCTCTTTTCTTATCCATTTTGCAGCAAGCAATGGGTCTATTTCTTCTGCAACTTTCTCAAACATTTCAGCAAGCTGCTTGTCAGAAGCAAGTATCTCAGCATCATCTTTCTTTATTTTGTATTTATCAATAAATTTCCTTACCTTATCCTGCGCAAGCTCAGGCATGTGCTTCCTTAGCCCGCTAACCCATTTATCCTCGATTTCTATGGCAACTAAATCAGTGTCAATTATGTACCCATAATCTTCTTCCGTCTCTTTTTTTCTCAAAGAAAATGTAACGCCTCTTTCAGAGTCCCATGACCTTGTTTCCTGCTCAATCTTGTGGGCTTCCTCTTTCTGCCTTTTCACCTCGTAAAGCAATGCCCTTTCAATTTCCTTGAATCCAGTTATATTTTTTATTTCAACCCTTTTGTAGCTGCTTTCCTTAATCGATATATTTGCATCTGCTTTTATGATTCCCCCATTAATGTCAAAGATTTCAAGATAGTCAAGGACTGTAATCAGCTGTTTCATGAACTCCCTTGCCTCGTCAGGAGATGTCAAGTCAGGCTCTGTAACTATTTCAACAAGCGGATTGCCGCTCCGGTTGTAGTCAACCAAGACATACTGGCTTTCCTTCATGCCGGCAGGATGGATTAAAGAAGCAGGGTCTTCCTCCATGTGCACCCTTGTTATCCCAACCTCCTTTCCGTTGCTTAACTTCAATTTTCCTTTTTTTCCAAGCGGAACTTCATACTGGGTTATTTGATAGTTTTTGGCCATGTCGGGATAGAAATAAGATTTTCTGGAGAAAATCAATTCAGGAGAAATTTCACAGCCTAATGCAAGGCACAGTTTTAATGCAAATTCAACTGCTTTTTTGTTCAGGACAGGCTTTGAGCCAGGCATTCCCAAGCATGTTGGGCACGTTCTTGTGTTGGGCTCTTCATTTCCTTTTGTCGGGCAACTACAAAATAATTTTGTTTTTGTGTTTAGCTCAGCATGGATTTCAAGGCCTATGACGATGTCGCTTGTAAATTTTTTGTGATTCATTTTTTGAGGAATGGCTCTCTTACATATTCAATATTGGGCAATACAGCTGCAACTTTTCCATTTTTTACAATCTCATCCAGCGCATTTAAAGGAAGTCCTGCGCGAATATAGTTAATCTGATTTATTATTTCATCCCTTTGCCCACCAAGCTCGCGTATTTGCCTTAAATCATCTCCCCCAATTGTCGAGTTGTACTTTATATAAACATCGACCAAGTCTGTGCCTTTATATCTTGGGTAATTCCCCTCCCTGAGCATTTTTTCAAGCTCCGGGTGAATTTTGCTTTTGGGCTCTTGGGAGCTTACCCTGACGCTATTTGCGCCCAAAGCCACTATCGCTCCCAATGCAATTATCAAATTCCTTCTTTGATTATTCATTTCCAAACACGCTCCCCAACTGTATCAATTTCCCTTCCTGCAGATGGTCTGCAATCAAAAGCATCCCGACCGGAAGATTTTTTTCAAAGCCGACCGGAACATTGAGATGAGGCAGGCCTGCAACATTCGGAGAAACTGTCATGACATCAATCATGTAGTGCTGCAGCGGGCTCAGTTTCTCGATGTCCGAGAATTTTGGCGGCAATATAGATATGGTTGGAGACACTAAAGCATCAAATTTCCTGAATGCTTTCTTGTATTCATTAATCATCAATGTCCTTACTTTTGCCGCTTTCAGGTAAAAAGCATCCCTGTAGCCAGCCATTCTGGCAAAAGTGCCAAGTATGATCCTTCTTTTCACTTCCTCCCCAAAATTATTGCTCCTGACTTTTGTGAAGTATTCGTTAAAGGAGCCTTCAAGCTTTTCAAAAGCTCCATAGCGCATTCCGCAGTATTTTGCAAGGTTTGTGCTTGCTTCGCTTGTCGCAATCATGTAATAGGTCGGGATGCCGTATTTTATTGGCAATTCCAGAGAAACTTCCTCTGCCTTTGCGCCTTCTTCCTCAAGCTCCTGAATTCCATTGTAGACATTTTTCTCGACTTCCCTTTCAACACCGGAGCCAAATGCTTCTTTTATGATGCCGATTTTCATACCCTTTACAGGCTTTTTTACATATTTTTCATAATCTTCGCTTTTTTCATTTAAGGATGTGCTGTCATTGGCATCATGCCCGGCTATGACATTCATCAGCAAAGCAACATCTTCTATGGTCTTTCCCATTGGGCCTATCTTGTCCAATGAATTCGCAAAGTCTATCAAGCCGCATCTTGAAACTCTTCCATAAGTCGGGCAAAGCCCATAAACCCCGCAAAAAGAAGCTGGAGTTGTTATAGAGCCTCCTGTTGATTCGCCCAAAGCAATATGGTTGGCCAGCTTTTGGCTCAGTCCGGCTGCGCCTCCTGAAGAGCCGCCGCAGCTTCTTTCAGTATCAAAAGGATTTTTTGGAATTCCAAATGCAGAATTTATGGAAAATGTGCCAAACCCGAACTCATCCTGGGCAGTTTTTCCGATTATAATGCCGCCTTCCTCTTTTACTTTTTGAATCACAAAGGCGTCAAACAGCGGCTTGTAATTTTGCAGGATTTTAGAGCCTGCCGTTGTTTCAACACCTTTTACGCAAATTGCGTCCTTGGCAGAAATCGCAATTCCCAATAATTTTTTATTTTTTAGGTTTTTGCTGCTGTTTTTTAATTGTTTCCTGATTTCTTTTGCCTGCTCCAAAGCCAAACCTTCAGAAATTGTATTGAAATAGCCGTATTCCTTGTTAATTTCTTTGCATTCCCCAAGGATTTTTTCAGTATGCTCTACTATGTCGATTTCTTGATTTTTTATTTTATCTATAAAGTTTTTAGCGCTCATTTTCTTTCAGCTGAGTTCCTATTACTAAACCTATCATTGATAACACAAACATAACAATGAATAAAAATTGAAATCCAAAACGATTAGCTATGAAAGCCCCAATTAAGGCTGCTATTCCGGCTATAACATACCATAAGCTTTCCCAAGCAGCCCATTGTGATGCAAATTTACCTTTTTCAAGGTATTTTGTATAGAAAGAATCACGAGCAGGAACAAGAATCATTGTTCCAATGCCTAAAACCACCTGCACTAAAAATAGTTGACCAATGTTTGAAATAAAATAATATCCTAAGAACCCTAAACTAACAAAAGAATACCCGAAAAGTATGAATTTTTTATCGCTTTTATGGTCCTGTATTTTTCCCATTATGAATATCCCAATACCTGAGACAAGCATAAAAATAGACCATGCAATTCCTGCTTCAAGTATGTCGCCGCCAATTCCTTTAATATAAATTGCATATATTGGTCCAAACATGGATTCAGCTAATCCAAAAAATGAGAACATAATCAAAAATAGCCTATTTTGCTTGTGCATTCATCATCACTTGTCGCTTATGTAAATTTTATTCATCCTGTCGCCAACTTTTATTTTTTCCACAGCTTCCATCCCCGCAACAACCTTTCCAAAAACAGCGTAATTCCCGTCAAGGAAAGGAGTTTCATCCAGCGTGATATAAAACTGGGATGAAGCGCTGTCAGGGTCCTGCGAGCGGGCCATTGCAAGCGCTCCCTTAACATGCCTCAGTTCCGGGCTTGTTTCAAGCGGGATTGTTTTTCCGGAGCCGCCTGTCCCGTCTCCCTTTGGGTCGCCGCCCTGCACAACAAAACCAGGCTCCACCCGGTGGAAAGCCAGTCCGTTATAAAATCCTGAATTTGCCAAATCAATGAAATTTTTTGCTGTAACCGGCGCCTTGCCCGTGTAAAGCTCTGCCTTTATAATCCCCTTTTCAGTTTCAATTATTGCATACTTTGTCATTTTGCTCTCCGTACTTTTTTCCATATTTGCTGATTGGCCTTTCGGTGCGCATGAGCTTACCAAAGTCAAAACCACCAAAACAAAAATAACTGATTTTTTCATCTTAGACAGCCCTCGGCCCCTTGAAATAGCCGTCTTTTTTATGTTCTGTCAAGGACAATGCTTCATCCTGTGAAATGCACTTGCCTTCCTTGTCCTCGCGCACTGCATTCTTCAGCTCAACAGGCTGGAAGCTGGGCTTTGCATTGTCTGTATCAATCTCCTTAAGCTTTGAAAAGAATTCAAGCGTTTCTTTCAGCTGCGGCAGGAATTTTCCTATTTCCTCTTCTGTAAGCTTTATCCTTGCAACTTCCGCCACATGCTCAAGAAGCTTCCTGTCCACTTCCATAGCACTGGATGATTTTCAGCTGTTTATATATATTTTTGTTTTGCCATCAAATGGAAAACTTTTTAAGTTCAAAATTTAATATCCCTTAAAATCGTCAGGAAAAAACTGTTTGAGGGGCTGTTGTGGAACTTCAGGTATGTCATACTTGTCGCAATAGTAACTCTTGTATTCTCGTCTTTGATTGCTTTCTATCTTGGGCTCAACAGCACTATAGAAGCCTTTCGTGAAATTGCAGATGCAAGGCAGCATAATGAAAGCATCCCATCCAATGTCATCCTTGTGCACATAATCTCCTCAATTGATGAGTTCCTTCTTGGAATAATCCTCATAATTTTCTCGCTTGGAATATACGAGTTGTTCATCAGCAAGCTTGATGTCCTGCAGGACAAGGACATCCCATATCCAAACTGGCTGATCTTCCGCTCTTTAGAGGACTTGAAAGGAGTGCTTACAAAAGTGATAATAATAATCCTAATGGTCTATTTTTTTAAGAGTGTGGTAGTGATGAAGTTTGACACGCCATTAAGCATACTTTACCTTGCAGCAGGCATAATATTGATTGCGCTTGCGAATTACATATCGCACAAGCACGGGCATCAACCGCATAAGAAATAAACCTATCTTACTATCTCCCTTCTCCTAATCTTTGAAACAAGCCTTTCCAAAGTATCAATTTTCCTCATCAGCTCGAGCTTTTCCCTGTCCATATCAACCAGCTGCCTTGCAAACCTTGTCAGCTCAAAGTCTTCTTTCTTGATGCTTTTGCTGATTTCCATGAACTTGCTGATTTCCTCGCTTGTCAAGCTCAGCCTTGACAGGACTTCGCTGACCTTTTTCCTTACTTCACTGTAGTCTTCAGCATCTTTTTTCAAAGCTTCCCTGTTTATTTGCAGGTCTTTCTGCAGCTCTTCCTCAAATCTGTCAAGGATTTTCCTCTGCAGCTGGCCTTTTAATAATTTGAACTCGACCAATTCTTTCCCGAAATCTTCCCTCAGGTTTTTGATTACTGACAGGTTTTCCCTGAAATTCTTCAGGAACTCGGCTTGTGACTTGTTGCTTTCAGCCAATCCGTTCCTTAATGCTTCAAGCTCGGCTTTCAATTCAGAAATGACTTTGCTGTTCTCTTCTATATTCCTGTTTATAGCACCAATATCCTCTTTTACATTCATCAGCCCTTTTATTTTCTGGAGCATAGGAGAAGTTTGTTTGTTTGGATTTATATGCTTTTCTTTTTTAGGAGATAATATCTTAATTTTAAAACAGCTCTTCTCCTGAATTTCTTTATCTCTTCTACATTTTTCATCTCGCCATATGCTTTATTGCTGCCTCCAGGGATGAATATCGGGTCATGCCCAAAACCATAAGAGCCTCTTACGCTTTCAGCAACTTTGCCTTTTTCTTGCCCAAGAAAGCTTACCGGCTTTTTGCTTGGCTCGCAGTATGCAACAGCGCTTTTGTATAAGCAAGTTCTGTCTTTCACATTTTCCATCAGCTTCAATATTCCTTTAAGCCCGATTCTTTTGTGGATGTAAGCAGAGCAGGTGCCGGGAAAATCATTCAGTGCTTTTATGAACAATCCGGAATCTTCGACAACAATATTCTTTTTCAGCTTGTTTGCCAGCATTTCTGCTGACATTTTTGCTATCTCTTGGGGATTGTCGCTTCTCAATTCAGGATAAGAAATTTTGATATGATTAATTTTTATTTCCGGCTCCAAAATCTGCCTGAATTCCTTTACTTTGTTGATATTGGATGTGACGAAATTGATTGTGGATGTTGGTTTTGGCATATTAGTAAAATTTTTAAACTCTATATTTAAATTATTCTTTTACTGTATTCCGATTAATAATGAAGATAAAAATGAAATTACTTATAATTCTTTTGATGTTAGTATTCCTATTAGGCTGTTCTAGCACAGAAATTCCATTTACCGAAATTAAAGGTAAAGAGAATCTTTTATTCTATTATTGTTTGCCCTTTTATTCTTATACTGATAAAAATTTGCAAACTAGAGAATTTGTAATCAATAACGATGATGAGTATCAATCATTAATTCAATTCAAAAGTAAAAATAAAATATGCACAAATTTTACCTTGCCCTATATAAATTTTTCACAAAAAACTTTGCTAGGAAAATATACTGCCGGTTCCTGTGGTGCTTATTTTGAACGAATGGTTTTGCTTAATGATAACAAAAGAACATATGATTATATAATTAATGTAAGAGAAAGTTTTTGTCTTAGTGGACTCCCGCAGGAAAGTATGAATTTTATAACTATCCCTAAAATTCCTGAAGACTATGGTGTTGCCTTTCAAGTTAAAGCAAGCCAAAATAGTGGTAAGATAGAAATTTTAACGAAACCTGGAGAAAAAATTAATTTTACAGAAAGAGAATTGCTCGAAAAGGAAGGAATAGGTATTGTTGAAAGTTAATTATATCACTTAGAAAATTCCTCAACAACAGGATTTACGACCTTTACCAAGTCCTTTGCCTTCATCTTGATGCTTTTGGTGTGCTGGCCGGCGTTGAAAGCAACAACATCATTCTCGACAACTGAATTGTCAAAAAAAGTTTTCAAATTAAACAAGTTTCCAAACGGAGGAACGCTTCCAATATTGCAGCCCGTTGCCTGCTTTACTTCCTTTGCATTTGCGAGCTCAACCTTCTTGAACATTGTAATCTTCTGCAATTTTGCAAGGTCAATTTCCTTTGCGCCTGAAACAACTGCCTGTATAAATCCTTCTTCCGTCTTGACTATCAATGCTTTAGTCCCTTGCTTTAATTCTGTCCCCCTGACTTCAGCAGCCTCTTTGCTTGTGAAAACAGGCTTGTGCTCCAGCACCTCAAATTCAATCTTCTCCTTGTTCAGAACATCCCTTATCTTCCCAAAAACGACATTTACCTGCTCTTTTACGAAGTCAAGCTTGATGTGCAATTCCTGCATCTGCTTTTCAGAGGCTTCATTCGGCGAGCCGTCCATTGGATTCTCTGCAGACTTGTTTTTTGGGAATGCAATTACTTCCCTTATGTCATGTATTCCCTGCATCAAGGAAGCAAGCCTGTCAAAGCCCAAGCCAAAGCCTGCATGCCGTGGAGCGCCATACTTATACGCTTCAAGCAAAAACCCGAATTTTTCTTTTATCTCAGGTTCAGACATGCCTGTAACCTTGAAAGTATTCATCTGCAGTTCAGGGATATTGTTCCGCACAGAGCCGGAAAACAATTCAGAGCCGTTCATGACAAAATCATATTGGTAAGAAATAACCTTGATTGGATCTTTTTCAAGGCTCTTCCAGTATTCCTCCTTTGGCATAGTGAAGGGGTTGTGGGCAAAGTCCCATCTCTGCTCGTCCTCGCTCCACTCGAACATCGGGAAATCAGTCACAAAGCAAAACTCAAAGTCATTTTCCTTTATCAATCCAAGCGAGCCAGCAAGCTTAAGCCTTATTTTTGAAAGCACGTCATTGGCAATCTTCGGACTGTCGGCTGCAAAAAGCAATAAATCATTTGGCTTTGCTTTTGTCCTTTCAAGCAGCTGCTTCTGCACTTTTTCATGGAAAAATTTTGCAATGTTGCTTTCCAATCCCTCTTTTGTTACTTTCATCCATGCAAGCCCCTGGGCGCCATTCTGCTTAGCAAACTCTATCAGCTCATCAATCTGGCTCCTGCTTAATTTTTCCCCGCAGCCTTCTGCATTCAGCACTTTTACAATGCTTCCTTTTTTAATCACGTCAAGAAAAACCTTAAACTCGGAATCTTTTGCAATGTCCGTTACAGTGCAGCTTTCCATCCCGAACCTTGTGTCAGGCTTGTCAGTGCAGAACCTTTCCATTGCATCATGGTAAGCAAGCCTCTTGAAAGGAGTCTTTATGTCTTTGTCAAGAAGCTTCCTGAATACATGCTTGATTAACCCTTCTGTAAGGTGGAATATGTCTTCTGCATCGGCAAAGGACATCTCCAAGTCAATTTGAGTATGCTCGGGCTGCCTGTCTGCCCTCAAGTCCTCATCCCTGAGGCATCTTGCCAATTGGTAATACCTGTCAAAGCCCGCAATCATCAGAATCTGCTTGTATATCTGCGGAGACTGCGGCAATGAATAGAATTTTCCTGGGTGTATCCTGCTCGGCACAAGATAATCCCTTGCACCTTCTGGAGTTGTCTTTATCAGCATCGGAGTTTCGATTTCAACAAACCCGTGCTGGTTCAGGTATTCCCTGACTGCAACCGCCAGATTATGCCTGAACATAAGCTGCTTCTGCATCTTCGGCCTTCTTAAGTCAAGGTACCTGTATTTCAGCCTGGTTTCCTCTGTGGCTTCAATCCTGTCTTCCACTTCAAGAGGGGGTGTTTGAGCTTTGTTTACATCCAGAATCTTGCTGATGAGAACTTCTATTTTGCCTGTGATTACCCTTTCATTTTCCATTCCACTTGGCCTTTTCCTTACAATGCCCTCTACAACCGCAACATCCTCCCTCCTTAGGTTTTCAGCAGCCTTGTGGCTTTCGATGTTGCTGCTCGGGTCAAATACAATCTGTGTTATCCCGTACCTGTCCCTAAGGTCAATGAAGATAACTCCCCCATGGTCTCTTCTTGTGGAGCACCAGCCTGCAAGGACTACCTTTTTGTTGATGTCCTTGTCGCTTAACTCCCCGCACGTATGCGTTCTTTTCATAAGAAAACGGATTTGAAGAAGTTATTTAAATCTTATTGTAGCAGAAACTAAGGCTTTTTAAAATCATTCTGGCTGCATGCAGGCTTTGGGTCAGGGCTCATATCCTCAAATCCTTCTTCACCATTGTTTACAAGATAGCTGAGCCTAAAGCCTGGGCTGCATATGAATGCATCCACTACCTTGCCGTCCTTAGCATTCTCTACTACAATGCTTCTTCTTATTCGGTAATAAAAAATTGATTCAGAAACTGCTGCCCCTGCTATCTTTCTTGTTGTATGCTCTGCATGATAAGGGGCAAATCCTCTTTGAGAAAGAGGAGTAACTTTGAGAAATATTTGAGGGTCTTGTGCAGGATTTGTGCCTACCAATAATGTGCCAATCAACGCCGCCGCAACTTGTCCTTCCAGCCCCACAGGAAAAGGAATCCGGATTTTTTATTTAAATTTTGCCTTAATGCCTTCCTTTCATGGAAATGTCGTACATAACTTCTTCCAGCTTCTTCAAGTTCCACTTGATTGAATCGGATTTTTTCCTTAATTCACCGTTTCTTAGATGCAATTTTAGAAACTCGCCATAAATATCATGAACCAATTCCTTTATCTTTTCAGCCTCATCGAATTTCTTGTGGATTACCTCATATATTGCTTTCCTTACCAGTTCCCCTGTCAAATCGCAAATTCCGCTCAAATAATCTTCTGCAGAGACGCCAAGGCTTGCTTTTGTAGGAATTTTGTTGTTTTTCACAAATTCATAGAATGCTACGGCCTCGACATATTCCTGGAATGCGACAGCGCTTATGTTGGTGTCTGTTGAGACATTTATCTTTCTTAATTTGCTGACCTTTTCCTTGATGTCCCTTATTGCATCAGAAGCTGCCTTCAGGTCATTCCTTTGGGCAGCATAGATTACCTGCTTTGAAATTGTGATTATTTCCCTTGAGGTCTGGATTATTGCTTCCCTTTTAAGGTCCAGATTGTGCATCTCATGCCTTATTTTGCCAAATTCCTTTTTGCTGAGCATGCCTGTAAAAATACTCTAATTGTATATAAATGTTTTTGATTGAAGGCAAAAACAAAAAGTTTAAATATCTCTTTCAGCCTGAAAATCGCATGGCCACTCCTTTCAGGCAAGTTATAGAGTTCTTTGACAGCATAGGCCTGTTTGACGTGGTGCTGCCTTTCCTTCTGGTGTTTACCATAGTCTTTGCGATATTTGAAAAGACAAAAGTGCTTGGCACAGAGGATATAGATGGCAAGAAATACACAAAGAAGAACCTTAATGCAATTGCGTCGTTTGTGATCGCTTTTTTGGTCATCGCATCCTCGGAGCTTGTTGAGGTGATAACGACAGTGTCGTCCAATGCAGTTGTCGTGCTGTTCCTTTCAGTCCTGTTCCTTTTGCTTGTAGGCTCTTTCCACAAGGAAGGCGAGCCTATATTCCTTGAAGGGGGATGGAAGGTGGTGTTCATGGTCATAGTATTCATAGCCATAGTCGGCATTTTCCTTGATGCAATCAAAAGCCCTGACGGAAGGACATGGCTTGAAAGAATCGGGGACTTCACAGGCTCGGGAGGAGATGAGCTGGCCGGCTCAATCGTTCTGCTTGCATTGATAGTGCTTTTTGTTGTTTATGCTGTCAAGGAGCAGCCGAAAGAGGTAAAGCACTCTTAATTTGATAAGATTTATATAGTAATATCAAAATAAAAATAAAAAGGTGATTAAATGGCTGCAGAGGCCTTAAGGCTTGAAGGTTTTGTCAGGACTATGGAAATGTGGGGCTTGACAGATGTTCTGCTGCCGTTTTTGCTGATTTTTGTCATTGTATATGCTGTGCTGCAGAAGGCGAAGATTTTAGGGGAGGGAAAGAAAAACCTCAATGTAGTAGTTTCTGTTGTTGTTGCACTGCTTGTCGTCATACCCCACGTCACCGGAAGGTTTCCTGCAGACAGCGACCCTGTCCTTATAATAAATGATGCGCTGCCCCAGGTTTCCATTGTGCTTGTTGCGATAGTTTTCCTCATGATAATGATAGGGGTTTTCGGACAGGATTTTGTCATGCTGGGTGTCACGATGCCGGGCTGGATAACTCTGATATCATTCATAATAATAGTGCTCATATTCGGCGGTGCAGCCGGCTGGTGGAGCAGCGGAATGGGCAACACTTTGGAAGACTTTTTCGGTACAGAAGGGGTGGCTGTATTCATCATGATCCTTACTTTTGGAATCATCATAGCGTGGATCACCGGGGATTCAAAGGAAAGGGAGGACAGGACTATCCTTAACAGGTTGGGCATGGATTTCAGCAAGCTGTTTGGAAAGAAATAGGGCAAGATGGCAACATTTCTTGATGTTACAGGCCTTCAGTATTTCTCAAGCATTTTTGTTTTTCTTTTTGTGTGGATAACCGTTTTTGCGGTGCTTGCATGGACCAAGGTTTTCGGCCACAACAAGTTCATACATGCGCTTGTGGGCCTTCTGCTTGGGATATTTGTGCTTATATCGCCGATTGCAACATCAATTGTAGCTGATACGGCGCCTTTCCTCGCGGTACTTTTCCTGTTCATTGTGCTGATATCAGTTGCGTCAGGAATGCTCGGGGCAAATCTTGAGTCTTTTCCGGCACTCAAAGGCATCATGCTGATTTTCATTGTATTGATAATAATCATTTCCGCAGGAGTCAAGATAAGGGAGCAGGTTAATGTGCCGTCAGAAACGCAGACTGACCTTTCAAGCACTGTGAACCTTATTTTTCACCCCACTTTTCTTGGCGCTGTATTGATTTTTATGATAGCGATATTCACTATTGCGCTGCTTGCATCCAGAAGTTAGCTGTTAGAAGTAATTATTTCTTTGCAGGCTCTTTATACCCTTTTGTCATCCTGTCGAGCTTGTTTACGCTTTCCGTAAGAGAAGGAAGGACTTTCTGGAACACTTTTTCCATTGCCTTGACCTCCGTGCCGACGTCCACAATGTTCTGGTCGTAGGCTGAAACCTTTGCCATCATGCTTTTTGTGAGGGAATCAATGCTCAGCCTCATGTCAATCACCTGCTGCTCGAGCTTTGCCAGCCTGTTCTCGCTCTGCTCCTTCCATTCGATGACCTTCTTGATGTCCTTTGCAAGCTCTTCCCATTTCTCGTCAATTATCGCCTCTGCAACTTCCTGTATCCTCTCTTCGTCTATCGTGACAGGCGGCTGTATGTCCTTCGGAGCCTGGAAGCTCTGGAAGGATTGCTGCTGCTGGTATGGATGCTGCTCGTATTCCTGCCCGTATTCCGGCATCCCGACTTCAGGCTCGGGCTCATTTGCCTGGAAGCCGCCGCTAAGGCCAGCCTGGTTTATAGCATCAAAAATCTGGGAAGTGCTGTAGCCCTGGCTCTGGAGCGTCTGGACAATCTGGTTGTTTGTATACCCCTGCTGCTTCATCATTAGAACCTGCTCGATTGGCGATCCTTGGAATTGCTGCTGCTGGACTTCAGGAGAAGGCATTGGCGTGTCTAAAGATTCCTCTTTCTTCTTCTTTCCAAACTTAAAGAAAGCCATTAATGCACCTCTCTTTTTGGATTAAACTTTCGATAAATGTATTTAAAGCTTTCTATTAGAACGATTTATTTAAGATTGCCGCTGCTCTGCCTCTTGTCGAGAACTTCATTGACTATCTGGTCTATCTCGTTTTGGGTTACAAATTTGACGGGGTTCCACATGTTTATGTACTTTTCAAGTACCTTGACTTCCTCTTTCCTTGCAACGGTCTGCAATTCCCTTATGACAAGAATCAATTTGTCTTTTAATTCCTGTATTTCCTTCCTCACCTCCGTTATGTCCGATGTCATGGTCTTTATCTCGGCAGAGAAGTGCTTGTTTTTGGCTATCATGTTCTCCTCTGTCACCTGGAAGAACCTTCTCAAGTTTGTGAAGCCCTCCTCAAGAAGCCTTAATCTCCTGCTTAAAGTGTTTACATCAGCAGTCATGCCGCTCATGTCAGGGGCCTCAGGCTGCTGCTGACGGCCAAAATTCAGGATCCCCTCATGCTTTTTAGGAGGAGGGGGCAAAACAGACTGCGGAGATTCCATCATTACCTCTTTTTTTGACAATATCCTTGTTGATTTATTTAAAGTTTGTTATTTGCAGGGAATTTATATGTTTCTTTGAATCCCCTTAAAAATGGTTCAACTATATGATTTCCAAGCCTATATGTTGCTAATGTTAAACCCCCATTTATGAAATTAATATCCCTAGCTATAATCTGCTGTTTTGTAGCAATTTGTAATTTTGGTCTGTATTCTTGTACAAGAGATTGTACTTGCTCTTGTGATGGCTCCCTTCCCAAAAACATACCCACCATAGGTAATGTTCTAGCAAAATTATACACTTCCTCATCACTAAAGTCTGGATGTTGGTCAAGTCTTAGTGCAACACCATAATCAAATAAAACAGCAGGTGATGTTTCTGGAATTATAACATGAGATCTTCCTAAATCGTCTGTGAGGATGTCATCATTATAATAAATTTCTCTAGAATGCAATTTTGATAAGATTTCCCCCATTCTCCTCCCTAGATGATATATATTATCGGCAGAGGTTCTATCACCCCTGAGCATTGAAAACAATTCACCTTCAACAAATTGCTCCGTTAGAAATCCACTTATACTTGTATATTGTTTTGGACCAATTCCCAGTTCATCCGCTATTTGTGCAACTTCTTGTTCTCTGCTATTTTGCGTAGGTTTAACAACAACTTTTTTTGTGGGATGCTTAATAATTCCAACTAAGCCCCTGTTTCCGCCATCAAAAGATATTTCTGGTGAAACCTCGCTACCATAAACCAAATCAAAAGTCTCAGGAAAAAACCCAAAAAAAGAATATTTCTGCGCCCTCGCATCACCAGATATTTTTCTATATAAATCAAGATTAGTAGCAAAGAGCCCAACGAATGGGTACATCCATTTGGGAATTTGATTATCTCTAAATTCGTTTCTTAAAATTTCAATTTCCTGAGTAGACAATTTTCTTTTTCCTGCAAGTGTATCCCTTACTTCTCCAAGCTCTTCTTCAGTATACATTTTTGTTATAGATTTATTACCACTAGTTAATAGTTACTTATAAACTTTTTGGTACATTTTATTCTTAAGACCGCAAGATTTAAATAGCACATATTATAAAATAATATAATCTGTAGAAAATATATAAAATATATATTATAACATAATGAAAAAGCCAATCAGCGCTACAATTGAAGAAGAGCTAATCAACTGGATTGAGAAAGAGCTTAATGATACAAGAAAGTACAGGAACAAGTCCCATTTGATAGAGGTTGCCATTGAAATGCTTAAGGCAAATAAAAAATAAAACATTATGAATGCGCATTAAAACAACTCAATGACGAAAAACACAATAAAAAATATATTAATAAAAAATCAAATTTAAAAAATAAAACTTGAAAATGGCACTGTTCGGAGAGACCAAAAAGCCCTTCAGCTATGACATCCTGAGGGAAGGCGAGGAAACAATATTGATGATAGATTTAGAGCAATATCCCCATATCCCTTCCATTGAAGACGATCCAGTGTGCATGTCAAGGACTGTTGACATTCTTTCTGAGGCAAGCGGCATAACGAAAATCGTGTATGTCCAGAAAAGAAACTATGAGTATGACTACAACCAGACCCTCATGGTGCAGGAGATAGCGAAGCTGTACTCGCAACTGACAAAGAAAAGGGATTTGATAGGGTATGCGAGCCTTCTTGCAGACCCCCAGTGCACGAGGTGGGCTGCGCAGTGGTATTCAGGCATACAAAACATAACGGCAGACATGCTGAAAAGGGACCCGATCGGAGCCTATGTTGAATTAAAAAGGAATGTGCGGGATGAAAGGATAAAGATTGACCGGACAATAGACCAGGCCTACATAAAATGCGCCCAAAAATACATTGCCGTCCTGCAGTATCTCATGGGAATGATGGAGAAAACAAAGCTGATAGATTCCGCAAAGCAGTACTTATCAGGATATAAGGCAAACGACCGCTCTGCCTACAGGAGGATTTTCTCGCCTGACATCAGGCCGGACTTCATGTTCACAAAGCTGATGGCGGCTTACCCTCCGGAAGGTGAGGAGATAGACAGCTATGAAATAGGCAAGAATACAGAAGTTACTATTTTTGAGCTGCCGGACAATGTGCAGTACTTGTACCATCTGATACCTCCTGAATTCAAGCTGAGCGAGGAAAAGTACGAGATCCTTGACACTGCAAGGAAGATAATGTCGGAGCACAAGCCCACAAGGCAGGAATTTGTCGATCCTGAAAGGATGAGGCAGGTTTTCTACAATATCGGCTCTGATCTGATTGAGGAGCTTGTTAATTACAGGAATTTAAAGATTACATCTGCCGAGATAGACGAAATGACAAAAATTTTAGTGAGGTACACGGTTGGCTTTGGGCTGATAGAAGTGCTTTTGCAGGATGAAAAGATACAGGACATAACAATAAACTCCCCGATGGGTGAAACGCCGATGTTCATTGTGCACCAGGATTATGCCGACTGCAGGACCAACATCGTCCCTACAACTCCAGAAGCTGATTCATGGGCATCAAAGCTGAGGCTGATATCGGGAAGGCCGCTGGATGAAGCAAACCCGATTCTTGACACAGAATTGACCATTCCAGGAGCAAATTCAAGGATTGCAGTCGTTTCCCCCCCACTTAATCCAACTGGATTGGCATTTGCTTTCAGAAGGCATCGTGACAAGCCATGGACATTGCCTTTGTTCATACAGAACAAGATGATGAACCCATTGTCAGCCGGCATAATGAGTTTTTTGATTGACGGCTCAAGGTCACTCCTGATAGCAGGTACAAGGAGCGCAGGAAAGACAAGCCTTCTTGGCGCTGTTCTTGTTGAGCTTATGAGGAAATACAGGGTGATAACCATAGAGGACACTTTGGAGCTGCCGACAAACTCTCTAAGAAAACTGGGGTACAACATCCAGTCAATGAAAGTGGCTGCTGCACTGTCAAAAGGCTCAAGCGAAGTGCCTGCTGATGAAGGCATAAGGACAACATTGAGGATGGGAGATTCAGCTTTGATAATCGGCGAGATAAGAAGCAAGGAAGCGCTTGCATTGTACGAGGCAATGAGGATTGGGGCATTGGCAAATGTCGTGGCCGGAACAATCCACGGAGATTCGCCATATGGAGTGTTTGACAGGGTTGTCAATGATTTGGGAGTGCCGAAGACAAGCTTCAAGGCAACCGATGTTGTTGTCGTCGCAAATCCTGTGAGGAGCGCAGACGGCCTGCACAGGTGGAGAAGGATAACCCAGATAACAGAGGTAAGGAAGCAGTGGGAGCAGGACCCATTGGCGGAAAAGGGATTTGTCGACCTGATGAAATACAGCTCGAAAAAAGACGAGCTTGAGGCAAGCGAGGAGCTGATAAACGGGGATTCCGAGATTTTGAAGGCCATTGCAGGCAATGTCAAGGAATGGGCGGGCAACTGGGATGATGTGTGGGAAAACATAATGCTGAGGGCCAACATAAAGCAGTCGCTTGTCGAGTTTGCGAACAAGACAAGCAATCTTGGACTGCTGGAAGCCGATTTTGTGATACAGAGCAATGACCAGTTCCACAAGATATCAGAGCGGATAAGGGAAGAAATCGGGACTTTGGACTCAAAGAGGATATTTTTCGACGGGAACGAATGGCTGAAAAGGCATGTCAAGAAGATGGACTTCCAAAGAGGCATGTGAAGAAGATGGATTTCCACAGCAAGCTATAGAATTTGGTTTGAATTGACAAAATAGAATATCTTATGAGCGAAGCGAACGGATTAAACTAGGTTAAGATTATATAAAAATTCCAAAAAAGAGGTGAAAGAGTTATTCTGGTGATATGCCGTCTGAGATAGACAAGCAAAAGCTGCTGTCATTGATGGAGATTTACAAGAAGCACCTGGAGAAGGAGCTGGGGGCGAAGCTTGAAAGCCATCCAGAGCAGCCGACAACAAAGGAGTACCAGGAATTCAAGGCGGAATTCCTCCCGAAGCACATGAGCCTGTACGAGAAGCTCTGCAATTTCAGCGAAAAATTATTGAAAATAAAGCCGGATGCAAAGAAAGCAGCAGAGCTGCAGGAGGCAATTGACATAACACACCTTAACATAACCCCTGCAGGCGCATTGTCATTTTCATTCCTTATACCCCTGATAGCTGCCTTATTCGGCTCCCTGTTCGCATTCCTGGTTTTTCAGTCAAACTTTTTTGTTTTGCTGTTTGTAATCGGTGCTGCAAGCATGATAAAGCCGCTTGGAAAGGCCCCCATTTTCATCGCAAACAACTGGCGCCTTAAGGCAAGCAACCAGATGGTGCTGTCCATCTTCTACACTGTAACCTACATGAGGCACACATCAAATCTTGAAAAAGCGATCGAGTTTGCAAGCCAGCATCTTGCCCCTCCGCTGTCTTTGGACCTGAAAAAAGTGCTTTGGGATGTCGAGACTGAAAAATACTCTTCTGTAAAGGAATCTCTGGACATTTACCTTGAGACATGGAAAAAATGGAACCTTGAGTTTATAGAGGCATTCCACCTTATCGAAAGCTCGCTGTACGAGGGAGAGGAGTCACGAAGGCTGAATGCGCTCGACAAAAGCCTCGATGTAATACTTGACGAGACATACGAGAAGATGCTGCATTATGCCCATAATCTGCAAAATCCCATCACGATGCTGCACATGCTCGGGATCATACTCCCGATTCTTGGATTGGTTATCTTGCCGCTGGTTGTAAGCTTCATGGAAGGAGTGAAATGGTACCATCTTGCTGTCATCTACAATGTCATATTGACTGTTGTCGTTTACTATCTTGGAAAAAACATTTTGTCGAGAAGGCCGACAGGCTATGGCGATACGGACATTGCAGAGGAAAACCCGGAGCTTAAAAAATACAGGAATGTCATTGTCAAAATCGGAAGCCAGGAGCTTCAAATAACCCCGATGGTTTTCAGCATTTTCATCGGTGCAGCGCTGTTTTTGATAGGCTTAAGCCCGCTGGTTTTTCATGCAGTCGGAATTCCGGATTTCGGGTTTGGGGGGGAGGACTTGACCTCAAGCTGCGGGCAGCGATACTGCTTTTTGGAGTACAGGAACAGCGCAACTACAGGGGAGGAGATAGGCCCGTACGGATTGGGTGCTGCAATTGCAAGCCTCTTCATTCCGCTCAGCTTCGGGATCGCAATCGGGCTTTATTATCGGTTGAAATCCAAGAATGTTATAAAAATAAGGGATAAGGCAAAGCAGCTTGAGATGGAATTTGCCAATGCGCTGTTCCAGCTGGGAAACAGGCTGGGGGACAACCTGCCTGTTGAAATTGCTGTCGGCAAAGTTGCCGATGTAATGGAAGGAACTGTTTCTGGAAGCTTTTTTCAGCTGGTCAGCCTGAACATAAGAAGGCTTGGAATGAGCATTGACAGGGCAATTTTCGACCCAATGCACGGGGCTTTGGCTTCATTTCCAAGCAATTTGATTGAAAGCTCGATGAAAGTTTTGACGCAGGCAATAAAGAAAGGTCCTCTCATTGCGGCGCAGGCACTGACAAATGTCGCAAGGTACATCAAGGAAATCCATAAAGTGAATGAAAGGCTTAAGGACCTGATGGCTGACATCATAGCCTCGATGAGGTCGCAAATCAAGTTCCTGACACCGGCAATTGCAGGGGTTGTTATCGGAATAACTTCGATGATAACTGCCATTCTGGGAAAGCTGAGCGGGCAGCTGCAGCAGGTCACATCATCTGTTGGAGGAACGGATGCGGCAGCTCCAACAGGAATTCTAGGCATTTTCGGCGACGGGGTGCCGACTTATTATTTCCAGCTCATTGTGGGGGTTTACGTGGTGCAGATCACATTCATTTTGACAGTCATTGCAAACGGGGTTGAGAACGGAAGCGACAAGCTGAATGAGAGGTACCAGCTCGGGAACAACCTGATAAGAAGCACTATACTCTATGTTTTCATATCCGGGGCTGTGATGCTGCTGTTCAACATAATTGCAGGAAGGATTTTGACTGCGACATTGACTGCTTAGAAAAAAATGGGGCGTATGGAATTTGAATCCATGATTGTGGAAGGGCACTAACGTGAACCTTTCACCACGGTCTTCAGCCGTCTAAGCCAGCTTTAAAAGCTGTGTGCTCTCCATAGCCGAAGACTAGCTTCCTTCTCAGGCTGAGCTAACGCCCCATGCAAAATTCAAGAACAAGATAATAATTTAAAAGGCTTTCGATTGCGCCAGCATATACGAAGTCATGAACGAAGTGAGTATACTTTCGAATTCAAATCTCTTCGTCATCAGCGTCTTCAATGTCTTCTTCCTCGACATTAAGGCCCTCGCCGTCGCTTTCACTTTCTTTTGGGATGTTGCTGTATATCTTTGACGGCTCGCCTGAATCATCAGCCTTTCCGACAACCTCAAGCTTCCCCATCCTTCCGGTTGTGAGCTGCATCTCCCCCTGCCATTCATTAACATAGCCGTTTGTAATATGAATCTTGTCGCCAGCCTTCACCTTGTCAATGTCCTCGTTCCATAATGTAAGCTTGATGTCGCCTGTCTCGTCCTTCGCTATCGCGGTTGAAACCCTTCCAGCCTTGCCAAATTTCTGGAATTCTCTAGGGACACCTATGTCAACAACATCTACAATGACGTCAACATTGCCCTGCTTCGGCTTAAGGTCTTTTATCTGCATTTTACTCAGAATTATGACTGATTATATATAAATTTATTGATGATTTGACCCTTAAATCAAAATCTTTAAATAATGAGGTTGCATACTTGTGTCCAAGCGCATGCTCGCAATAAAGTTTTTTGCAGAGAGTGTGCGTGGAATGCAAATTCTACGCTAAGGTATAGATTATATCTTATTTAGGAAAGATAATCAACTAATAAAAACTTTTAAAAAATACAGAGCAATTTTTAACTTCCAACTAAATAAAAGTAAACCGCCCATAAAGAAAAACAATCAAATGGAACGCAGCCTGGAAAAGCCAAAGGATAAGGATCTGAAGCAAGTAGACAAGACTGTTTGGGAGATTCCAACTTCTTATAAAAAAGGTATGCTGGTTCCTGCAAGGATTTACGCCACAAAAAAACTCTTGGATGAAATGGATGCAGGCGTATTTAACCAGGTTACAAATGTTGCGTGCTTGCCAGGAATACAGAAATATGCATTCTGCATGCCGGATGGGCATTGGGGGTACGGCTTTCCAATTGGAGGAGTTGCTGCTTTTGATGCAGAAACAGGAGTAATTTCACCCGGTGGAATCGGCTTTGACATAAACTGCGGAATGAGATTGGTTACAACTAATCTCACTTTCAAGGAAGTGCAGCCCAAACTAAAAGAATTAGTTGATTCGCTGTTCAAAACAGTACCTTCAGGAGTTGGCTCGAGAGGATTTGTCAATGCAAGCAAATCACAGTTCAAGGAAATAATGTCTGACGGCTCAAAATGGTGCGTTGAAAATAATTATGGCTGGAAGGAAGATTTGGAAAGGACTGAAGGCCATGGAAAAATAGACTGGGCAGAGCCTGAAAAAGTGAGCCAAAAAGCTGTTGACAGGGGAATGAACCAACTGGGCACTTTGGGCTCGGGCAACCATTATCTTGAGATACAGATTGTAAGGGCTGAAAATATTTTTGACGAACAAATTGCAAAAAAGTTTGGCATTCATTCACCTGAGCAGATTGTTATAATGGTCCATTGCGGCTCAAGGGGATTCGGGCACCAGATTGGAACTGATTACCTGAGAGTTTTTGAAGGTGCGATGAAGAAATACGGCATTGAAGTTTATGACAGGGAACTGGCATGCGCGCCGTTCCAGAGCAATGAGGGCCAGGATTATTACAAGGCAATGGCATGCGCTGCAAACATGGCCTTTGCAAACCGTCAAGTGATTTTGCACAGGATAAGGGAAGGCTTCTCAAAAGTTTTCAGGACAGATGCTGAGAAACTTGACATGCACATGGTCTATGATGTTGCGCACAACATAGCAAAGCTGGAAGAGCATACTGTTGACGGACACAGGAAAAAATTAATTGTCCATAGAAAAGGCTCGACAAGGGCATTTCCCCCACATCATCCGGAATTGGCAAATTTATACAAGGAAACAGGCCAGCCTGTGATCATAGGCGGCTCGATGGAAACCGGATCATTCTTGCTTGTGGGAACGCAGAAAGCAATGGATGACACATTTGGCAGCACTGCACATGGCTCGGGAAGGACAATGTCAAGGGCCGCCGCAAAGCACCAAGTCAGGGGAGAGCAGCTGCAAAAGGATATGGAAAAAAGAGGAATTTATGTCAAGGCAACTTCGATGCCCGGACTGGCAGAAGAGGCTGGGTTTGCTTACAAGAACATCAATGATGTTATTGAGGCTGTTTCACAAGCTGGGATATCTAAACCAGTGGTAGGACTAAAACCCTGTGCCAATATCAAGGGCTGATTGGACTTAAATCTGTTTTTGATTTAACTGCATCTTTAATTATAAATCTCAATTTTATAACTTCTTCTTCAATCTCGCACCAATGAACTATACCCTTATTATAAATCTTAAATATTAGGTCTCTCTTCATTATTTTTTCTGGATGTTTGATAGGTATATCTTTAAGTAATGATATTGCTTGACTCCTTTTTGTTTCTAGAATATAATAATCTTTATTATACTTGAATAATATACCATTATTAAAATATTTATGACCTTTACAATGGGATAAATGTATTGAAGACTTGTAATCAAGATTGTTCAGTTTATCCTTAATACCTATCAACAAATTTAAATTCTGGCCAAAAAGTCTGATTCCATAAAAAATTCCACCATGCATTCTTTTTAGCATAACGCTTCCATCAGAGTCTATAAAACCTGCTAAGAAGTAGAAGAAATTATTAGAATTTATCCAATCTGGTACTTTTCCATTCTTTGTGTCTAATAAGAAAGAAAAACTTTCTAAGTCTAAATGAGTCTGAAATCTAAACATGCCATTTAATTTGGTTTCTTTGTAGCTGCTTATTCCATATTTATTAAAAATATTGTATAATAATTTTACAAAAGTAAGATGAGTAGAATGAGTTATAAGCTTTAATGTATAGTTTGATTTTCTTACTGGAGTTAAATCACCCATAACTAATCCATAAATATAAGCTTTTTCTTGGCTAGATAAATTAAATTTCTTCTTTTCTTTTATATAGCCTATGGCTAGTTGAGCTGATCTACTATCCATTATACTTACTCCGTTTTCGACAAGAATCTTTCTTATAGTGCCTCTTGCAATTTTTGAATTCCTAGAAAGCTCTCTTATAGGGACTTTGTTGTTGTAATTTTCAAGCAGTTTTTGGATGTCAATATGCTTTCTTGTCCTTAAAATTACTCCTTCCACATCACTTCTTAACTTAACACCAATTTTTCTTAATCTTTTACCTATACCATATGGACTGACTTTAAAGTTATATGCTCTATTCAAATATTCAGCAGTTTCCGTTAGCGAATTACCTCGCTTATAATATTCACAAGCAATTTTGACAATCTGATTTGTTATTTGCATTTTAATCAACCTCCAAAGTTTTTTGTTTTCTCTAAAATTTTGGAATGAGGAAAAAGAGAATTTGAAGCGAAACTACTTAATTGATTTTCGTGCTGTAAAGCAGAAAAGCATTATTTGGCAGTTTTGCGTGTTCTCTTTTTCAAGATTTAGTCAGAATTCAGCCTTTATATACTTTAGGCAGAGATGTCCAGTGGTTAGTGTCCTTGTTAGAGAAGATTTTTATATGTAATAACTAAAATTAGAAGTATGTCTATTAAAGATATGTGGAAAAAACTAGATTACTGGAAAAGGGGAGCTTTAATTGGGATAATATACAGCATAGTAACTTTAGGTTTAGTAGTTATACTAACCGCATTTATGCCTCTTTTTGTTGCTTGGATTGTGTTACTGGGATTTTTTACTGAACCTTGGAGCTCTCTTGTTCTGCATCTTTATTCATATCTCTTTAATGCTTCTTTGATAGAAGCTACTGAACAGGTTTTTGGAAGATATTGGCACTTCTACTTTCTTACTATAACATTACTAAACATGTTAGTTGGTGTGACTATTGGATTTGTCATAGATAAAAATAAACAAAAAATCAAGAAAATACTTTCATCATTTATAGTAATATGGGTTTTGCTGGTTTTTGGAATCCCCATCACCGAATATCGGTTTGCAAAATCAGATTATGAAGCAAATAGATTTCCATGCAATTATTTTGGAAAAACTGAGTACGAATTTGAGAAAATATCTTTTAGGATTTTTAAGCAGGAGTGTAAATTTGAAGATCAAGAAGTTTTATTTTTCTTTACTATGGAAGCTAAAAACAAAGCAGGTAATGTAATTCAATGGAGTCCCGAGAGAACATTTTTCGTGGATAGCAAGTCTATTTACAAGAAGTATGTTTGGGGCCAAGGATTTCATAAAACAGATTACAGCTACTTAATTGAACCAGAAAATTCAGTTACTGTTCATCTTTATACATTTTTTGAAAATCAAGACGGTAAATCTAATTTGTTGATTTATCAAGAAGGGTTAATCTAATAGTTAGTATTCAAAATAGTATGCTTTATAAATTAAAACCAATACCTTTATATACTAATTAATATTACGAGATATCTATTGATATTAATGGACTTATCCAGATACGATGTAATTATCAAAAGGCATGTCTTTGAGCGCGCCATGCAGCGGGGGATGCATCCAGACTTGATTGAAGACACATTATTGAAAGGAAAAGTGGAGAGATTTGGAAAGCACGGAATAAAATTTGTCAGTAAAGGCTCAAAAAGAACCATAATATGCGTTGGAGAGCTTGTTGGATACAAACTTAAGATAGTAACAATTGAGGAGGGAAATTAAAATGAGAAAATGCACAGAATGCAGCGGAACTATGCAGCAATTAAAGGCAAAAACTCCTGAAGGGATAGAGTATTATTACTATAAGTGCAATAAAGACGGGAAAGAAATTGTAGACATGAAGCAATTGCATGAAGTTGCCAAGCACTACAGGACATTGAAAAAATATAATGTAAAGCTTTCGAAATGGGGACTTAGCCTGGGGCTCAGAATTCCGAAAGAGCTTGTTGAAAAATACAAATTAAAAAATGAAAAAGAAGTTTCAATAATACCTGAAAAGACAGGAATCAGGATTATAACCTCTTAATTAATCTAAAAATAAAATGGCGATTGTACTGCTTCAAATCGTAATTGCGTCTATTCTGGTCAGCCTGGTTTCCATACTTGGAATCCTCATATTCTTGCGGAAAAACACGCTTAACAAATTTTTGTTCTACCTTGTAAGCTTTGCAGCAGGAACTTTGCTTGCAGCGGCTTTCCTTGATTTATTGCCGGAAGTGATTGAAGAGGGATTTGGCGAAAATGTGCCGATACTAATTTTGAGCGGCATTCTGTCTTTTTTCGTGCTTGAAAAATTCCTTTACTGGCATCATCATCATGCACACGAGCATGAAGAGATGCACGGCTTTACGTACCTCAACATCATTGGGGATGGAATCCATAATTTTCTTGATGGGGCAGTGATAGCTGTAAGCTTCATGAACAGCACTGCTCTTGGAATTGCAACCACAATCGCAATAATTGCGCATGAAATACCGCAGGAAATAGCTGATTTTTCAATACTTGTATATGGCGGATTTTCAAAAATGAAGGCATTGGTGTACAATTTCCTAACAGCCCTGACAGCATTGCTGGGCGCCCTTCTGACTTATTTCTTCTCAAGCATAATGGAAAACTCCCATGCTTATATTGCGGCCTTCACAATAGGCGGGTTTGTTTACATTGCAAGCACTGACCTTATTCCTGAAATACACAAGGAAAAGAACCTTAAAAAATCAATGCTGCAGCTTCTCATGCTTGGGCTGGGGATTGGATTGATATGGTTTGTAGGCATTTTCTTCGAAGGCCACTAGTTTTTTAAATTGAAAGGTATTCTGGGACATAATGAACATAAACAACGACAAAACCAGGTACAAATTCCTTGAGGACATTGCGATTGCGGACATTGCATACGAGGCCTATGGGAAAGACCTGAATGAATTGTTTGAGAATGCCGCGCTTGCAATCTTTGAATTAAGCGCTGAAGTTGAAACAATTGACGCTGTCAAGAAAATCGAATTTGAGCTGGAAAATGAGAAACTTGACAATCTGCTGTATGATTTTCTGTCAGAAATCCTTTTTTTGAAAGACTCCAAGTACATGGTTTTCAAGCATGTCCATGTTGCAATCAATGAAGGGAAGAAAAACAAGCTAAAGGCGATTCTTGAGGGCGACAAGATAAATCCCCAGGTGCAGAGCCTTGAGAATGACATCAAGGCAATCACCATGCACATGTTCGAGCTTAAGAAAGAGAAAGGAAAGTGGAAGGCGAGGGTTGTTGTTGATATCTAAATCATCTTGTTTATCATCAAATGAATAAATGACTTAACCAAATAATAATCAATCTCGTAAAATATGTTGAAATAGAAAAGGCTAATTCCGAGCAGTCCAATAAATTTCAGCTTGTCAAGCATGGCCGGCCCTCTTCTGCTTTTTTGCATCAATCAAGTGGCTTTTGATTGAATCCTTAATGTCCGCTATGAACTTGAAGCCGAAAGTTACCTTGTTGTTGACTATCATCATCTCCCTTTTCTTGCCGTTGACAAAGTAATCCCTCATTGACTTGTCCCTCTGCTGCTGCGGAATTGCCAAGTCATACATGTACTCGTTTTCCAGCACAAGCTTGGTGAATTTCCAGTAGTCCTCTGCTCCTGTCGATTTCTTGTCGTAAGTGAAAATGGACATCTTTGCCTTTGGGGCCTCCTTGAGCTTTGAATTGGCCCTTATCGGCTCTGCAACAAGCAATGGCGTGAATTCCTTTTTCATCCTGAGCAGCATTTCGCCGCATATCCTGCTCCTCCTGTCAAACATCGTGGGCAAGATAGAGCTGACAAATTCAGTATGGTGGTTTAAGCTGCCGAACTCCATGATGCGCTTTATGGTTTTTTCGAGGGAGGCATAGCCAAGCACGTCGGTTGAGGCAGGAATGATGACTTCGCTTGCATACCCAAGCGCATTCTTATTTAACAGCCTCCATGAAGGGGCGCAATCCATTATCACGTAGTCATAATCTTTTATCTGGGAGAATTTCTTTTCAAGGAAATTCATGCTGCTTTTTTCCCTGCTTATTTGCTGCTCAAAATCCGCGAGCTTGTGGTCGCAGTGCATTATGTCAAGATTTTTCCCCAGCTTGGTGGTGCATTCGCCCAGCCCGGCGCCATCCATCAGGAAATGGCAGATGTTATACTGTGCGTTTACATTGTTTGTCGTGCTGATGTCACCTTGGGGATCCAAATCAATCAAAAGAACCCTTTTGCCGTTTCTTGACAGGCCGGCTGCCAGGTTAACTGCAGTTGTTGTCTTTCCAACGCCGCCTTTCTGGTTGAATATAGCGATTTTCCTCATAAGTCACCTCTATTTTTAATTAAATGAATGTTCTTTCTTTTTAGAAACAGGTTATATTTAAATGTTATGATTTACTATATTGGTATAGGGAAAAGTATATTAATTAAACAGGGCATATCTCCTGCCCGAGCTTTTTCATAAGAGTAAAGTTCTCGCTGTAATCCACTGGAACATCAATTATGCTGACTGTCTTCTGCTTCAAGGCATCTGCAAGCATTTTCGCGAAATCACCTGCTTTTTCAACCCTGTAGCCTTTTGCCCCGAAGCTCTCGGCATATTTCACAAAATCGGGATTGCCGAATTCAATGCCATGGGTCTTTTGATGGTGTATGGTCTGCTTCCACTCGACCATGCCGTATTTTGAATCGTTGAATATTACGATGACAAAATTTGTTCCCAGCCTCATTGCAGTTTCCAGCTCCTGGCTGTTCATCATGAAGCCGCCGTCGCCGCATATGACAACAACTTTTCTGTCCGGATGCACAAGCTTTGCTGCTATTGCTCCCGGCAATGAAATGCCCATCGAGCAAAGCCCGTTGTCGATAAGGCAGGTATTGGGCTCGTAAGTCTTGTACATCCTTGCAGCCCATATCTTGTGCATGCCGACATCTGAAATCACGATGTCCTTGTCATCCAATGCCTTTCTTACGTCATGAATTATCCTTTGCGGCTTCAATGGAAACCCGTCATCGTTTTCTTTTTCCGCATGGTCTTCCAGAATGGTCTTTCTAAGCCTGAAAAAATATTCAGGATTCTTTTTTGGCTCGGCCTTCAGTTTTTCCCTCAAGACCCACAAAGTGTTTGAGACGTCCCCAACAACTTCAAGGTCGGGATTGTAATACTCATCAACTTCGCTTGGAAGGAAATCAATGTGGAGTATCTTCTTGTCTTTTGACTTGTTCCAGTGGACTGGCGACAGTTCAACAGTGTTATACCCTAGTGTAATCACCAAATCAGCCCGGTCGAAGCCGCATACATAATAATCGCGGGCATGTATCCCTGTAGTAAACAATGAATATTCAGACTTGTCGCTGAAAGCACCTTTGCCCATCTGGGTATGGACTATTGGGATGCCCCTTTCCTCGACAAATGCGTTAAGCTGCTTGCTGACCCTTGTCCTTACGCACCCATTTCCTGCAAGAATAAGCGGATTTTTAGCATGTTTTATCATTTCAACAGCCTGCTCGACAGCCTTGCCGTCCGCGCTAGGCCTTCTTACTTTTGTCCTTGGGAAAGGTTCTCCTTTTACGTCCATTTTTGCCACGTCTTCCGGAAGCTCCATGTGAGTTGCCCCGGGCCGCTCCATCTCGGCAATTTTGAATGCCTTCCTTATCCTTTCAGGTATGGTGGAAGGCGCTGAAATTGATGCATTCCATTTTGTTATAGGCTTAAAGATTTCAAATACATCAATAAATTGAAAATTCTCCTTGTCAAACCTGTGCAGGCCCCCCTGCCCTGTTATTGCAACCAGGGGCATGTTTCCAAGATTGGCCTCTGCCAGTCCTGTTGTAAGGTTCATGGCCCCAGGACCTAATGTAGATAGGCAAACACCAGCTTTTCCCGTCAGCCTTCCGTAGACTGCTGCCATGAAAGCAGCGCCCTGTTCGTGCCTTGTGGGAATGAATTTTATCTTTGAGTTTATGAGAGAGATCATTATGTCCTCGTTTTCCTCGCCCGGAACGCCAAATATGTACTCCACTTCCTCGTTCTCAAGGCATTTTACAAAAAGTTCTGATGCTTTCATTTTTTGGTAATTTCTTAAGCTGCTTTTCTTGGTACTAATTCTGCTGATGCTATAATTTTTGGTGTAATATCATCATATCCTAAATTTACTCTTGATCCTGGAGGAGTGCGTGATATTTTAAAACCCAAAGCAAGTCTCTTTTTAATTACAGCAATTGGGTTGCCATCTCTATCATACTCTGTGATATAATCCCTTAATCTGCCTGAGCCCGCAGGCATGCGACCCTTTTTTAATCTACCATATATGTTTATTAGCAATTTTGGATCATAATTTGCACTTCCTGGGACTATCCCATCAAATCTGAGTTGTTCATCTTTGATGAGAGGTGTATTTAACATAGCACTTTCACTGCCTTGGAAAACTGCCATTCTAGGATGACTTTTGTTTCTTAAATCTATTAATTCGGAAAAATATTTGTCATTGCCTGAACTGTCTTTGATTCCTATTATCCTGCTCTTGTATCTTGGATTTTCAAATAACTTTCTTAAATCATTTATGTCTATATACTTGCCACCTGTTATGCCTGGATTGTTATACAAAATTACTGGGACAGATGTTTCGTCCAAAACCTTTTTCAAATAATCAAAACTAGTCATAGCCGTATTATATTGTGGAGATATGACAACTGCATTCGCTCCTTTTTGCCGTGCATACTTTGTCAATTCTATTGTCTCTTCAATCGTTTCTCCGGTTGTTCCGATAAAAACTTTGGATTTTCCAACTTCAAGTCTAGTTGTTATGTCCATTACTTGCTTTTTTTGCGCTGCGGACAAATGTTCAAACTCCCCTGTATGCCCAAGGAAAAACAATCCTTGAACTCCAGCTCTAACAAGATAGTCCACTAATCTGTTCATGCTGTTCGCATCAATTTGGCTATTTAGAAAAGGGGTTATAACTGGAACAGCTACCCCAGACAATCTTTCTTCCAAGTCGGGCCTTCTAAAATCATGTTCTGAAATCATTTTAAAAATTTTTCATTCCGATTCAACCTTTTTCAAGACTTTGTGCTCGTAAACATTTATTCCCTTGATGTTGACGAATTCCCTCAATCCGTATTTTGAAAGCTCCCTTCCGATGCCGCTTTTCTTGATGCCTCCAAAAGGCATTCTGGGATCGGACTTGACAATTGAATTTATGAAGACATCGCCTGCTTCAAGCCTTTTTGCCATTTTCAGCCCTTTGGATTCATTGCCTGTCCAGACGCTTGAACCCAGCCCAAATTCCGTGTTGTTTGCAATTCTTATCGCCTCTTCCTCATCATGAACAACAATAATAGGGGCAACAGGGCCGAAGACTTCCTCTGCAACAACCTTCATGCCCATTTTTATGCCGGACAGGACAGTCGGCTTATAAAAATAGCCTTTTCTTTCCAGCCTTTTCCCTCCTGTGAGGACTTTTGCGCCTTTGATTACAGCATCGTGAACCTGCAGCTCAATTGCCGCCAACCCCTCTTTATTTACCAAAGGCCCGACATCGGTTTTCATGTCCATAGGATTATCAACGACAAGACTGTTTGTCTCTTCAGCAAATATTCTTGAGAATTCATCAGCAATATTTTTCATCACAATAAACCTTTTTGCCGCAATGCAGCTTTGGCCTGAGTTTAAATTTCTCCCGGATACGGCATTTTTCGCTGCAAATTCGGCATCTGCGTCATCCAATACAATGAACGGGTCAGAGCCGCCAAGCTCAAGAACAACTTTCTTTAAGCTTCTTCCGGCAAGCTCTGCAATTCTTGCCCCGGCTGCCGTGCTGCCAGTCAATGAAACACCTTTTATGATGTCGGACTTTACAAGATCAGCAGCAGTTTCATGGTCTGATATTATGGTTCTGAAAACATTTTCCGGAAAGCCTGCTTCCCTGAAAACCCCTTCAATGGCAAGCGCGCATTGCGGGACGACATTCGAGTGCTTCAAAATCGACACATTCCCTGCAATCAATGTCGGAATTCCAAAGCGGAAAGCCTGCCAGAAAGGAAAATTCCACGGCATTATGGAAAGTATCGTGCCAAGGGGCTCGAATGCGACAAAATGCCTTTTGCCGTCTGCAATGACCTGCTCCTCTTCCAGCCATTTTTCCGCATTGCTGGCATAGAACTCCGCAGTCCACGCGCATTTTTCAACCTCTGCCAGCCCCTGCTTTACGGGCTTGCCCATCTCCAAAGCCATCAATCCCGAATGTTCTTCCCTGTTATCCCTGAGAACTTTAGCCAGCTTCCTGAAATAAACTGCCCTTTCAGAAATATCCAGCTGCTTCCATTCGGAGAACGCATTTCTTGAATCCTCGGCAACACCAAAAACTTTCTCCTTGGGCATTATCTCGTGCTCTGCAATCACTTCCTCTGTTGCCGGGTTAATGGTCTTGAATTTCATTTTTTGTTTTTTATTGCATTTATTTTTTATTTTGGATTTTTGTTAATGTTAATCGTTATTGATTTTTAATCCGTCCTTCGGACAATAATTAGTGCTCAGCAAAATTGTATTGCACTAATTTTGCCTCGCCTATTTAGACAATAAACCCCTACAAAACTTTCCTCCTCAATAATTGCCCTGTGGTTAAAAACTTTGCCCCTTTCTGCCTGAACAAGGCCAGATCTTTCTTTTCGTTTTTCCTGAAGACCGGCTTTATCGCGTCCTTGATTACATATGTCTTGATTTTCATTTGTCTCAGCCCAATCACAGCAGCTTTGACGCAGTAGTCGGTTGCAACCCCGTAAACATATGCTTTTTTTGCGCCGCTGAGGATTTTTTTCAGGTTAGGGTTTGAAAAAGCGGTGTATTCCTGCTTTTCTATTATCACAATATTTTTTCCTTTTAGTTTTTCCGCTTCTTTTTTTGACAGCTTTTTGTTAGGCACGGATGCATAATTTTTCAGGCTTGTTTCGCTGATTTTCTTCTGCCCTTTTGTCCCTTCCATGCAGTGCGGAGGAAATGTTTTTGAAGAAATCTCCCAGTCGCCCATCCTGTGCCTGTCTGCCGAGGCTATGACCCTCACATTTTTTCTTTTTGCGAGCTGCGTTATTTTTTTTAAATTAGGAATAATGCTTTCTGCGCCAGGGACATAGAGTTTGCCGTCTTTGTGCATGAAGTCATACTGAGTGTCGACGTCAAAGAATATTATATCTTTCATAAGGAAAATAATGAAGCATTGCTTTTAAAGTTTTTCTTTCAGGATTTTGTTCAGTTTTGATGTCAGCTCCTGCAGGCCTTGGCTTACTTCAACACTGTATTTGGCGGCATTTTCCAGCTTTTTATATTTGTCAGGCAGTTTTGACAAATTATGCATTGCATTTTTCCTTATTTCTTCCAATGAAGGAATTTTGCCCATCACCTTGCCTTTTTCCATCACTTTCTGCAGCAAAGGAATTCCTTTTATTTTTTCATCTCTGAGGCAAAGAATATCCTCTTGATAATTTCCATCTTTATCCGCAACCCTGTAAACCTGCTTTTTCCCAGGGTATGTCACCTTGTCCTTGCTCAGCTTCATTGTAGGCAGCAATTTGCCATGGTCGCTTAATTCCACCAGCTTGTATACCACATCCGAATAAGGAGCATCTTTCGAGACGCCCATTGCAGTTCCCACTCCAAATGAGCCTATCATGGCCCCTTTTTCCAGCAATTCCTCAACTTTGTATTCATCAAGGCTTCCGCTCGCAAAGACCTGTACATAATCCAGTCCATTTTTATCCAGGATTTTTCTCGCTGATTTGCTCAATGAGGCCAAGTTGCCGGAGTCTAGCCTTATCGCTTTTAGCCTGTGGTCATTCATTTCCAGCTTTTTTGCGATGACTGCTGCCTTTCCAACCCCTTTTAAGGTGTCATATGTGTCAACAAGGAATGTTGAGGAATCCGGAAATGTCCCTGAATAGGCTTCAAAGCTTTTCTCTTCCTTTTCAAAAGCCATTACAAAGCTGTGGGCCATTGTGCCGTAAATTGGAATTCCATGTTTCATTCCAGCGAGCACGTTTGATGTTCCAGCGCATCCTGCGATATAAGAGGCTCTTGCAGCCTTCATTCCGGCATCTGTACCCTGCGTTCTTCTCAATGAGAAATCGACAACCGGCCTTTGTTTTGCTGCATAAACCACTCTCGAGGCCTTTGTTGCAATTGTTGTCTGCAGGTTTATTGTGTTGAGCAGGAATGTCTCTGCAAGCTGCGCTTCCATTATTGGCGCTGTGACGCTGAGCACAGGCTCGTTTGGAAAGAATACTGTGCCTTCAGGCATCGCAAAAACATCCCCGGTAAACTTGAAATTTTTCAGGTAACCGAGAAAATCACCCTTGAAAATATTTTTAGATTTTAAGAATTTGATGTGATCATCTGTAAACTTTAATTTTTTCAGATAATTCAATGCGTCTTCCATGCCGGCTGCAATGAAATAAGACCTGTTTTCTGGAAGCTGGCGGATGAACAAGTCGAATGTGGCAATGCCATTTATGCTGTTGTCAAAATAGCTTGCGCACATCGTGAGCTCGTACAAGTCCGTGAACAAGGCAAAATCCCGCTCGTTGACCATAGAACCAGATTGGCAGTTTTGTTTATAAATTTATTTCAGAAAATCATTCCCTTAACAAGTTCTCGTACTCTTCCTCTTCAGCAACTTCCTCAGCAAGAAGGTCTTCCGCCAATTCATGGGTCACTAAATCCTTGCCGTGGGTTTTATTGGCCAAATCATTGTACAATGCAATCGCGTGCCTCTCCATTTCCAAAAATACCTTCACAAATCCGGCAGTATCGCTTCTCTTTTTAGGAAATGTGACCTTTCCGAATCCAGCAAGCTTTTCCATATCGCTTAAAGTTTGAGGCGGCTCGCCGCCAAGCTCTGAAATCCTTCTTGCAATCCTATTTGCATGCTCAAATTCGCCTTGGGCAGCCTTCTTAAAAATCTCAGAATAAACTGCTGTCCTGTGCCCGGACAGGATATTTGCAGCCAAAGAAGCATAATAATGAACAACCCATTCGAATGCGTAAGCCTTGTTCAACTCATTAAGAAGCCATTTATGGTCCAGCTTTGCTATTTCCCTTCCTTTCTGCCCCATGATAATCACTTAATACTCAAAGCTTTGGCCGCAGCCACAACCGCTGCCGCTCTTGACATTAGGGTTGCTTATCTTGAAACCACCGCCCTGCAAAGAGTCAACGTAATCAAGCTTCGCGCCTTTCAAGAAATTCATGTTTTCCTTTGATATTATTATTTTTACTCCCTTTTCTTCAACAGTCAAGTCAAGGTCCGTTGTGTTGTCGTCTAATTCCAGCCCATACTGGAAGCCTGAGCAGCCGCCCGGAACAATCTCAACCCTCAAGCCAGAGCCTTCCTTGCTGTTTTCCTTCAGAACTTCCTTGAGCTTTTCAGCTGCCTTGCTTGTGATTATAAAATCCTTCCCTTCATCAAATTTTGATTCCTCAACTGCCTTGTTTAAATTGCCTATGACCATCTCCACTTCATCATCTGTCATTCCATGGCCCTTGAAGCCCTGCTCCAAAGTCTCATGATAGGAAACATGGCAGCCAACGCAATGCACGCCGGCAGACTGCAAGGGCTCTATCACAGCAGGATATTTGGCCACAACATCGCCTATCGTCATGTCTTTTGTTATCAATTGCTTTACTTGTTTTGCTTCCTGTTCCATAGGCTTTGCTTATATAACCAGATATATAAATGTTGCTGTCGATTTTATTAAATGACAATGTTTAAATACAGCTTTATGGAATGAAAGAAAGCATGCATATTTTCAAAAAAAGGCAGAACCCATATAAGACAAAACTGCAAAAAAAAGCCCAATCATCCTTCTTTGTCATTGCCGGGATTTTTCTTTTTGTTGCCATGATTGTAGGCTTTGTAGTGTACAACAACATAAACTCAAAAAAAGCCGGGGAAGAGGCAAAAAAAATATCTGACCTAGGCCTGCAGGCAGAGGAAGTCAAGAATCTTGTGAACGAGTGCATAAGAAAAGCGAGCCTTGAAGGCCTGAAAAAGCTAGGCCAGACAGGAGGTTACCTTGAAGTGCCGACTCTTATAAATTTCAAGGGAATGGGCTATTGGCATCTTGACCAAATCAACATACAGCCTTTCCTTAACCAGACACAGGAGAGGCTTATAGAGTATGTCGATGCAAATGTCCCATCCTGCGTTGATGAGCAGAAAATAAGCCAGCTTGGCTTTAAGGTTGAGAAAGGCAGGCAAACAACCTTCATAGAGTTTGGCACGGCTGACGTGACCATCAAGGTAAATTATCCCATAAAGCTGAGCCAGCAGGATTTTACAAAGGAGTACTCTGAATTCTTCAACACATTTGACATAAGGTACCGCGCAATATTTGAGGCTGCAAGCGAATTGAACGAAAAAACCTTTGAGGCCGATTTCGACGGCAAAAATCCGCTGAAAAACCTTGACTATCTAAAAAACCTGGAATTTGACGCTGCATACAAGAATCCGGAAACGGATATCCTGGCATTCATTATAACGGACAAAAAATCAATAACTTCCACAAACGAGTTCTATACATTTAGCTTTGCAGCCAGGTTCGGCAATTCAGAGCTGAAAAGGGCAACTGACTTGCAGAACAGGAGCGCTTCGGTATCAAATCCCTTGCCATACACAATTTTTTCCGTCGACAAAAAAGCGCAGCTCGACATTTCTGCCGGCACTACAATAAACAAGGACGGGCAGGATGTTTCTTTCATAAGCGTGCAGCAGTCATACCCTTCAGAGGCAATTACAAAGGATGTTCCTGTCTACAAGAAAAATGACCAGGTGATTCAAAAACAGGACATCACTTATAAAATTGACAACCCGGTTTACAGCTTCGAGCCAAGCGGCCTTTTGTTCAATAATTTCCAGAAATTAACTTTGTATTATTCCCCTGAAACAGATGACAGCAAGGGAATGGGCATCCTGATGGGAAAAAACGGGTTTTGGATTCCAATCACTTCCCAGCATGATCCTGTAAACAAAAAAGTTTCAACAGGAATTCTGGGATTTACGGAGTTCACAGCAGTTTCCTGCGCAACGCAGAAAGCAAAGGAAACCATTGCAGAGCATTTGTTTGAGCCGAATGCCGGATGCTACATAAGCTTGGCGATATTGGTCATTGCATTGATTTTGATTGTTGTTGCTTTTGTCATAGTCCCAGTTGTTGTAACAGTGGCGCCAGTTGCCGGAGGAGTAACAGCAGGCACTACTGTGGTAGGCGGAACATCTGTTGCTGCAGGCAGTTCCGTTGTAGCTGGCTCAAGCGCAACTGTAGTTGCCGGAAGCACCACTATAGGCACTGCAGGGGCGCTTGCAGGTGGAAGTGTCACTGCCGGAGGTGTTACAGCAACTTCTGCAGGCTATTTTGCCAGTCTTGGAAGTGCTCTTGTAGGAGGTGCTGCTATTAGTACCGGGGTGGCTACTGCCATAGGGATAAGCTTTGTACTGATTTCAACAGCAAGCACAATCCTCGGCGCGACAACAGATGTATTCTACGGCAAATCCCCTGACAACTGCGAAACTTTCTACCCGACCTGCGACCAGACAATTTCTGTTGAGGAAGGAGGAGACGCTGATGAGGGGCAATGCATTCCTGGCCAGGGGCAGAGAGTTGCTGCCGGAACTCCGGTCAATATTTGCGCGCAGGTTGAATCATGCGGCAATTTCATAGACAAGACTCTGTGCAAGTCATGCAGCCAGAAATGCACTGCCAAATTCACATAAGGTAGTGCCTATTAATTCTTTGATTTTATGTATATAAATTTTATTGTAGTGCCTAAATAATATGATTATATCTTTGTAGTGCCTAATAAACCAGTTTATTTGTATATAAATAAAATTAAATTGTAGTGCCTAATTAAGTAATGCCTAACAAACTTCTATATTTTAAACACAAATTTCTAAAACTCATTAGTAGTGCCTAAAATTAATATATAAAAAATGCCTAATAATATCAAAAATAGTTAAATTCAAAACCTTTATATACCTTAGTAGTGCCTAACCGGTTTATGGCATTCCTGAGAGTCAAGAAAATCAACAACAATTACTATTACTACCTTGTAAAAAGCGTGAGGATAAACGGCAAGGTAAAGCAGAAAGTTGTCAAGTACATAGGCAAGTCAAAAAACCTGGTTTCTATGATTGAAAATGCTGAGCAAAAAGAAGATAGATAAAAAACTGAAGGATTACATAAGGGAGCATTTAGGCAGAGGGTACTCCGGGCAGTCAGTAAAGAAAGCACTGGTGAGCCATGGCTATGACGAAAACTATGTTGACAGCTTGCTTAGAAAACACTCGGAACTGCAGCTTGTTAAAGCTTATTCTGTTTTTATTTCATTATTGTTCATAGTGTCTTTTTTTGCATTTGATTTATTTACAATTAAGAGTCCACCACAAGAAATTACAGGCTACGCTGTTGGAAGCAGCTCAAACGAAGGCTGCTGCACATCAGTTTGCCAGCAGACTTCCAAAAGCGCCTGCTATGGAAAATTTGTTCCAGGAGCAAAATGCCCCGATTTGGAGCAGTGCAATGTCGGGTGCTGCATTGACAAGGAAGGCTACTGCCTGACGAATTACCTGAGCGGAAACTGCATAGGGAGCAACGGCACAAACATCAACAAGGACTGCAAGGACATAGTATTCTGCAGGAACATAACAGACAAGTCTTACACATCAAGGCGATACAGCATCAAGAGCAAGTCAGCAGGATTCTCTGCATTGAAGCCCGTGGCTGACTATTACAATTCATCCTTCAATATACAGTATTACCTCTATGATAAGGCAAATGTAATCTCTGTCAGGGCAGATATAAAGGACAGCGGAAAGATAATAGACTCGATAGAGCTTTATGACGACGGCTCGCATAATGACGGGGCGAAAAATGACAATCTCTATGGAAACAACTGGCCCAGCACAAAAATAAGGGATTTTGACGGCTTCAAGAAGCTTGACGTCGGCATTTCTGTAAAATATGATGACAACACTATCCAGTCAATTGGCGATGCCGGCAGCGCTGTGGTGCTTAACAACAACAAATGCCTCCCGATAATAAACGAGTGGCACCCAAATCAAAACCCGGGCATAATCTTTGCAGCTGACCATTATGAAGAGCAGCAGAAATTCGAGGCTGATGTTCAGAATTTCATCGGAGTGCTGTTCTCGATAGACAAGCTACCCTATAAGCAAAGCCTCAACATATACAGGCTTGACCAGTCACTGTCCTACTTCAATATGCCCACTTTGGCGAGCATTGCGTCAGGCTCCTGCCCTTCTTACAGCAACAGGAAGGACATGATTTTGGTGCTTGACAATGACGAGAAATACTGCGTCCATGAAGGCCTGAGGATGATAAGGGTGAACCCAAAGGCACTGTTTTATAAGAATATCACGGGCCTCAACGCAACTGACGCATTCGCCGATTTCTGCAGCTTTACCCTGACACCGCAGAAGCTTGCGGATGAGATAATAGCATTTGCATCGCCGCCGACGATTGTTGTCCATACGCTTGAAAATGTCACGTACAATACAAGCGCAAACCTTTCATTCAGCATATCAGCAACAAACTACCCCCTGAACACCTCTGTGTTTTTGGACAGCTCATTGGTATTTAACAAAATATCAAATGAGGAATCCAGGGAAAGCATCCTCCTAAATTTGACAAAAGAAACCAGCCTTGTTTTCATCAAGGCAGTCGACAGAAACCGGAACAAGGCATTCGCCCAGATTTTGCTGAACTCAACAAAATGAGAAACAAAATAATGGCTTGCATTGTCCTGGTGCTGCTGATGGCAAACACCGCCAATGCAGAAAAATACTTCGTGCTTGACGTGAACCAGATAATAGGCTCCGTGACTTTCAACAGCATAAGCCTGAGGGAAATTGACAGGGCTGTGAAGTACACTGACAATGCCGGCTTTATGGCCAAGACCATCTCATTCCAAAATTCCGAAATAAGCAGCATTTACTACAACATGCCTGAAAACAAGAATTACCTTATTTATATCCCCTACAATGAAAATGCCGCAAGGATCGAGCTTTACAACCTGAAAAACTCAAAGATTATGGACATAGACGTAAGCTCATTTGCCAACACCTGCGGAAATAACTTTTGCGAAGAGCATGAAAGCCATGAAAGCTGCACAAAAGACTGCAGTTCTGGAGGCAAGGATGACTTTTGCGACGGATTGAAGGACGGGATTTGCGATCCTGACTGCTCCACCAAGACAGATGAAGACTGCGGAGGAACTGAAAAATCAGCCAATGCCTCGGCTGCAGGAAAGCCGGAGCTGCAGGGCAATAAGCCGGCTGAGGAAGCAAAAAAAACTGAAAAAGACATTAGCTATATATCGTGGGCTTTATACGCGCTGCCGATAATAATCATACTTTTGCTATTCCTGTTTTTCAAAAAAAGGAAGGAAGGCAAAACAATAGGCATGCTGAGGCAATACATAAGCGATAACATAAGGAAGGGATTTAATCTCCAGCAGATAAAGGATGTTCTCTACAAAGAAGGCTATTCAGAAAAAGAAGTTGACAAGGCCATAAAGGCTATCTGACTCTTGCGCCGTCCTTTGACTTTTCTACTTTGACTGTTTCCTTATCTGTTTTTAGTTCTTTATTTTCAAAATATACCTTGCTGCCTTTGACAATCATGCTGAGCTTTGCGAATTCCTCATATGTAATCTGTTTTGCAGCATTTTCAAATCCCTCAAAATAAACTTTGTCTCCGGGCTCGCTTTTTTCAACGGTCAATAATCCACACCCGGTTCCGTCATCCCCTGCAAGGAGCATTCCATTGCTCTCAACACCCCTCAATTTGGCCGGCTTCAAATTAGAAACAACAATTATCTTCTTGTTTTTCAACTCGTCTGCCGAGTAATGACCCTTAATTCCAGCCACTAACTGCCTTTTTTCATCTCCTAAATCAATATCCAAAATGTAAAGCTTGTCGGCATTGGGATGGTCCCTGACATCAATAATTTTTGCAGCCTTGAGGCTTAATGGAAATTCAGGCTTTGCCTCCTGAACATCCTCAACTTTTTTAATCAGGATTTCATCCTTCCCAATCTTGTGATTATTGAGATTGAAGCTTATGTCCTTCCATTTCAGGTTTTTCAGATTAAGCTGGCCCTGCAAAGCTGAAGAAATGCCGGGCATTGCAGGCTGCACTAAAATGCTGAGGTTCTTGACTATATTTGCGCAAAGGCCGCATATTTCACGGGCTTTTTCCCTGTCTTTCCTTATTAAAAACCAGGGCTCGCTTTCCTGGAAATACTTGTTACCAAGGTCAGAAATTGCCATTATCTCGCTAAGGGCAAGGCTGAAATTGAAGCCTTCATAATGCTGCTTTACTTTCTCCACCTTATCATTTATCTCAGCGATTACTTTCTCGTTTTTGTCTATCCCTTTGATTTCACCATCAAAACTTTTATTGATGAAATTCAGGACCCGGTAGCAGAAATTGCCAAAATTTCCAACTAGCTCATTATTTACCCTTTCTTTAAGCAAATCTTCAGAATACTCGCCGTCGCTTTCGAGAGGCATTGCCCCAAGGATGTAAAACCTGAACAGGTCAACACCATATTTTTTCATTTGCTCAAAAGGCTCTATTATATTGCCTGTCGACTTGCCCATTTTGGTTCCCTTGGACAATATGAATCCATGGACAAACAGCTGCTTTGGAAGCGTAATTTTTGCCGATATCAGCATTGCAGGCCAGAAAGCGGCATGGAATCTCAAAATATCCTTGCCTATGACGTGGACATCGGCCGGCCAAAATTTTTTAAACTCCTTTTCATCCCTGCCGTAACCGACAGCAGTTATATAATTAGACAGCGCATCGCACCATACATACATGATATGGCTTTCATCGTTTGGGACGGGAATCCCCCATGGCAAAGAAGTCCTTGGCCTTGAGAAGCTTATGTCATTTGCAATCCTGAGGAAAGACAGGATTTCATTCTTCCTTACCTCAGGCACTATCCTGTACTCATACGATTCTATCAGCCTGGCAACCTCTTCGCGGTATCTTGAAAGCCTGAAAAAATAGTTTTCCTCCTCGACGAGCTGGACTTCCCTCGTCGGATGGTTAGGGCATTTCCCGCTTTCAAGCTCCCTTTCGGCCTTGAAGGCCTCGCATCCGGTGCAGTAAAGGCCACTGTATTTTTTCTTGTAAATATCATCGCTTTTTACCAGCTCTTCCCACAGCTTTATCGCGCCCGGGTAGTGGCTCTTCCTGTCAGTTGTCCTGATAAAATCGTCATTTGAGACATTCAGTTCCCTGTACAGTTTCCTGAATAGGGCGGCATTTGCATCAAGAAATTCCATAATATCCTTGCCCTGCTTCCTTGCAGTTTCCCAGTTTTTCAGCCCGTGCTCGTCAGCCCCTGTCTGGAACCTAACGTCCTTGCCGAGAAGCCTGTTAAATCTTGCAAACGCGTCCGCCTGTATTATCTCAAGGGCATGGCCAAGGTGAGGGGCTGAATTAGTGTAGGGTATTGCTGCCGTGATGTAAAATTTCTTTTTCATTTTTGTGTTGTTTATTCTATTGTGTTTTTAAATGTTTATGCATGTTGGAGATTCTCTTATGCAAAAGGTTTAAATAGTTTAAAGGATGATAAGCTGTATATGGAAAACAAGAAGCTTGGTTTTGTAATTTTATCCATCAGCGTAGTTGCAAGCGTGCTGGCATTCAGCTTCATGGGAGCCCTTGGCAGGCAGACAACTGCCCTTCAATGTTATCCGACAAGCGAATGCCAGCGAGTATCATCATTGATAAGCCTGTCGCACATAGCAGTAGGATTAATCTCATTTATAGGGGCGCTGGGGATATATCTCTTGTTCTTCAGCACAAGCGAGGAAGCTATTTTAAAGAGGCTTGAGCACGAAAAAAACATGAAGATTGAAGGCGACAAGTTCGAGCTTGTTTTGAAGTCAATGGACGAGAACGAGAAAAAAGTGCTGAAGGCAGTCAGGGAGCAGGACGGGATAACCCAGTCAACACTGAAGTTCAGGGCAGACTTGTCAAAGGCAAAAATAAGCCAGATACTTACAGATTTCGAGAAGAAGCAGCTTGTGAGAAGGGAATTGAAGGGAAAAACTTATGCTGTTTACTTGACAGAGAATTTCTAGTTTTAGAAAATTATTTAAATTATGCATTAATCAAAGCCAAAAGGTGGTTTCATGAAGCTCAACAAACTGATTACAAAGAAAGGCATATTGTTTCTGCTTATATTCAGCGCATTGGTTTTTATAGGGGATAAAATAAATTTCTCAAAGCTCGTCGGAGCTGAAAACCAGTTCTTCACACTGTTCCAGTTCTTCGGCCCGGTTGCCGGGGCATTTCTGGGGCCGGTTGTAGGGGTTTTGTCAGTTTTGATTGCCGAGATTGCTAGCAAGATTGCAAATAATGCGGCATTTGACTTTGTTACAGTCTTGAGGCTCACCCCGATGCTTTTCGCGGCATGGTACTTTGGCGCTAAAAAGGACAAGCTGAGCTTTTTTGTTCCAATTGCGGCAATCGCATTGTTCATTGCGCATCCTGTCGGAAGGCAAGTTTGGTTTTTTTCATTGTTCTGGACAATACCAATCATAGTAAAGCTGCTTCCCAAGAAATACGGCGAAAGCGTTTTTTTAAGAAGCCTTGGAGCCACGTTCACAGCGCATGCAGCCGGAGGCGCGATGTGGAACTACATTGTTCCAATGACTCCTGGCGCATGGGTCACGCTTATTCCCATAGTAATATATGAAAGGCTGCTGTTTGCAGGAGGCATTGCAATATCATTTGTTTTGCTGAATACGCTGCTTGACAGGCTTGATGCAAAAACAAAGTCAGAATATGTCAATGTTGACAAAAGGCATGTCCTGTTCAGGCAGGCCTCCTAGGTGCTTTCATGGACAAGCTGGATTTTGGGATTCTGGAATTTTTGTCAAGGAATTCAAGGACACCCTTCATGGAATTGGCAAGAAGGCTAAAGGTTTCTGAGTCAGCCATAAGGAAAAGAGTTGCAAATCTTGAGAAAAACGGCATAATAAAGAAATACTCGCTTGTTCTTGACAATAACAAGGCAGGCATGGGAAACATTGCCTTGGTAGGAGTTGACATCATGCCTGAAAAATACCTTGAAGTGGCTGAAAAGCTCACAAAATTCGAGGAAATAAAATATGCGGCTTCAACAATGGGTGACCATATGTTCATGCTTGAGATACTTGCCAGGGATGATGATGAATTGCGCTCGATTTCTGAAAAGATAAGAAGGATAGAAGGGGTTACAAGGATATGCCCTGCCATTGTAAAAGATACGCTTAAAGGCGCTTTATAGCAATGCGAATTTCGCACTATTTTTAACGTAAACAGGAAACTATCCAGAAAGCTTTAAATATAAGCCACAACTCCAAATTAACAATTGTTAAGTTTGGTGGTTTTATGGCAGGAGGATTAGAAAGCAAAATTTCACTAAGCCATTCCAGCGCAGGAGCTTTAGGAGCTGGAATTGCGGGCTATGTTATAGCCGGCCTTACAGGGGCGGGAGTAGCTGCCTTGGGAGTTTATGCAGCCACAACTCTTTATAATATTCTAAATGGATAATAAGAAAAAATGCTTGAATCTTTTTTAGTCACGTCAAGGGAAACTTTGGAGGCAAGCCTGGTTATAGGGATTGTGCTGGCTTATCTCAACAGGACTAACAACAAAAATTACAGGAAGACTGTCTATTATGGCATCGGGGTTGGAATTCTTGCAAGCATTGTTGCAGCCGTAATCTTCACTTTTTTTGCAGGCGGATTTGAGGGAAAGGCGGAGCAGATTTTTGAGGGGATAACAATGCTTATCGGAGCTTTTTTGCTTACCACAATGATACTGTGGATGATGCAGCAAAGGCACATCTCAAAGGAGATTGAGGGAAAAGTCGAGAAGCACCTGATGAGCGCGCAGCCTTTATTTTCCCACATGGGAATTTTCATGCTCATTTTTATTGCAATCATAAGGGAAGGCGTTGAAACTGTCATATTCCTGAACGCAGTAAACTACGCAAGCGGCATAAATTTCATAGGAGGCACGCTTGGAATCCTGGCAGCCATAGTTGTGGGCTATCTTTTCTTTTTAGGCACAAGAAAAATTAATCTGAAAAGACTGTTTAGTGTCAGCAGCATTTTGCTGATATTGTTTGCAGCAGGACTTGTGGCGCATGGATTTCATGAGTTTGAGGAAGCTGGAGTTATAAGCGGGATTATATCTCCTTTGTTTGACATAAATCATGTGTTAAATGAGAAGGGGCTTTTTGGAGGCTTCCTGAAGGGGCTGTTTGGCTACAATGGAAACCCAAGTTTGCTTGAAGTGATTGCATGGGCGTCATACCTCGGAATCATTTTCCTTTTATACAACAGAATCGAGAATTCTAAGCTCAGGACAAGCGCTTGATTTATCATAAAATATAAAAACCTCCGGGAAAACTAGTTTTTGATGAAAAACCTGCTGTGGTACCTGATTGCAGGCACAAAGGGAGGGGAAACAAGAGGAAAAATTATTGATTTTCTTAAGAAGAACCCTTCCAATGCAAACAAACTTGCCGAGGCCCTAAAGCTGGACTACAAGACGGTTAGGCATCACATAAACGTGCTCGAAAAGAACAACATCATAACAGCCGTCAATAAGGGCAATTACGGAGCAGTTTACTTTTTGTCAGAGGATATGAAGCTTAACTACCAGCTTTTTGGCGAGATTTGGGCTAAATTTGGGAAAAAGTAAATAAATAGGCATTCTTTCTTCATTAATATGGCAATGCTCATGAATCTGACGACAATGATGGCTGTCGTTTCCTCTATCGCGCTTGCCGGGCTCCTGCACATTTACATAAGAAACCTCAAAAAAATAAAATCTAATTTCACAATTGGATTGTTTATTTTTGCACTGCTGTTTCTTATACAAAATCTAGTTTCACTTTACTATTATCTGACCATGATGGAGTATTACAGCCCTGAAGTTGAGCTTCATGTCTTTATTTTGACGCTTTTGCAGACGATAGGGTTTTTGGTGTTGCTGAAAATAACGTGGGAGTGAATAAAATGAAAACAATAATCTGCTTAGTTTTTGTATTAGCTTTCAGCGCGGCATTGCTTGGATGCACGCAGGCTGAAATTTCAATGGAAAAGGAAGACGCAATGGCGGAGAAAGACAGTTCTATAATGGAAAAAGAAGCCATGATGGAAAAAAACGCATCTGCAATGGCTAAAGAGGAAACGATGATGGAAAAATCCCCTTATGCAGGAAAAGTACTGGCTGGAACAGGCTCAACAAAGTATCTTGATTTCAGCAAAGCCGATTATGACAAGGCATTGCAGGAGAAAAAGAAAATATTGCTTTATTTTTATGCCAACTGGTGCCCAATATGCAAAAAGGAACAAGCGGATACTTTTGCGGCCTTTAATGAATTAAATGACCCTGGCTTGGTCGGGTTTAGGGTAAATTACAGGGACGGCGATGATGATGAGTCTGAAAAGGCTTTGGCAAAGGAATTTGGAGTGGGCTACCAGCATACAAAAGTCATTTTAAAAGATGGCCAAAGAATACTCAAAGCGCCTGATTCATGGGACAAGGCAAGATATCTGGAAGAGTTAGGCAAGATTTAAAAAACTCATTAAATACAAACAACACATTTAAAATTTAAAAACCCGAGAACGACCTCTTTAAGTATAATTGATTGAGGTAACCAGTTTTTGATTTTTATTGCAATGTATGGTGAGGCTTTTCGATGTGGCAGGCGGAGAAAAGCCGAGCACTATTTATTGTGAGCGAAGCGAACAGGTTAAAAATTTTGGAAAAAATTAAATAAACTTTAAAATAAAATGGTCGAGCCAACAATAATAGTTGCATTTGCTGCCGGAATAGTGTCTTTTGCCAGCCCGTGTGTACTGCCCCTGATTCCGGGCTTTCTGGCATATTTGTCAGGCACATCAACAGGGCAGCAGGGAGCAAGGCTGAAAATGTTTTTGAACAGCGCCGCTTTCGTTCTTGGATTTTCAGTAATATTTGCCTTGCTTGGGGTTTTACTGAACACAGTGCTTGAGTCAGTTTCTTACAATGTCCAGACCTGGCTTTCAAGGATCGGGGGAGCCATCATTATTTTGTTTGCACTTTATATTTTAGGATTGATAAAAATAGGCTTCCTTGAAAGAGAGCACAAGATTGCTGTCAGGAAAAAATTCAGCATAACTTATGTGACTTCATTCGTTTTTGGGGCTGCTTTTGCTGTTGGCTGGACGCCTTGCGTGAGCGCGATCCTCGGCAGCGTGCTGGCATTGGTAGTCACAAAACCCGGGCTGGGATTCGTTTTATTGCTCAGCTATGCGCTCGGGCTGGGAATACCGTTTCTGATTGTCGGCCTGTTCACAACGCAGGCAGCAAATTTAATCAGCAAGTCAGCAACTTTTTTGAAATATTTCAACATCATAGTGGGAATTCTGCTGCTGATTCTGGGAATACTCGTATTCACGAACAAGCTTAATGTAGTGGCGAATTTTTTTGCGCCCGCTTTCCTATTGTCATGAAATCGACTAACTTCGTCAAAAAACCCTTTTTGCTTGCAGCGGTCCTGATTTTTATAGTCGCAGCCATCTTCTATATTGAATCACAGAAGCCGGACGTGAGCATTGTAAAGCAAAACAGCACCGAAAAGACAAAATATCCAAGGGCCCCTGATTTTGCCGGCATTGAGAGGTGGATTAACTCAGAGCCCTTGAAAATTGAGCAGCTAAGGGGAAAAGTTGTCTTGGTTGACTTCTGGACGTATACCTGCATAAACTGCATCAGGACCTTGCCTTATCTCAAGGACTGGGACAAGAAGTACAGTGACAAGGGGCTTGTCATAGTCGGAGTGCATACCCCTGAATTTGAATTCGAGAAAAAATATGAGAATGTGCTTAAAGCAGTCAATGACTACCAATTGAAGTATGCTGTAGCCCAGGACAACAACTACGTGACATGGAACATGTACCAAAACAGGTATTGGCCGCACAAGTTCCTGATAGACATTGACGGGTACATAAGGTATGACCATATCGGCGAGGGTGCATATGAGGAGACTGAGAAGATGATACAAACACTGCTTCAGGAGAGAATGAAGAGGCTGAACCAGAAAAACGGCATAGATGCAAACATGACCAAGCCAAGCGAGCCGGCAATCCACGGAAGCATCGGCACGCCTGAAATATATTTCGGCTACCAATTTGACAGGGGCAATTTAGGGTACCAAGGATTAAAGCCGGATGCAGTTTCTGATTTTAAATTAAATCCAAAGCCATTCAGGAATCTCGTGTATCTTGACGGCAAGTGGAAATACAATGCGGACAACATGGAGCTTGTCGGCGATGACGGCTCAATTTTCCTCATATACAGGGCAAAGGATGTCAACATCGTGGCAGGCTCCGAGACTAATTCAACAGCTGTTGCATTTCTAGACACTGAATCCCTTAATGATAAAAACAAAGGCACAGATGTTGCCATGAAAGACGGCAAAAGCATAGCGAATGTCAATGAGTTCAGGCTTTACAACCTTGTATCCGGAGAAGATTATAGGGAGCATGTAATCCAGATAGATGCTATTGGCAGGGGCTTCAAGATATACACTTTCACTTTTGGTTAAGGGAAGATTTTTATAACAGTTAAAATTCAAAATTCTGATGAAAAAATTAATTGTAACTGCAGACGACTTCGGCTACAGCGCTTATACAAACAAGGCAATAATTGAATGCTTCAGGAAAGGAATTGTCACATCCACTTCTTTGCTCGTTAATACAGAATATTTTAATGAATCTGTGAAACTGCTGAAGCAGAACAAAAAACTCGATATTGGAATCCATGTAAACCTGACTGAATTCAGGCCGCTTACTAAAGCAAAAACATTGACTGAAAATGATGGAAATTTTGCAGGCAAGGCAAAATGGCTTGATGGCTATTTTAAGGATGCAGACAAAAAAGAAATTGAAAAGGAGATTGAGGCGCAAATAATCAGGGCCATTTCTTCGGGACTGAAAATTACGCACATCAACGGGCACAACCATATCCATATTTTTCCAAAAATTGCTGAAGCTGTCATAAAACTGGCAAGGAAATACGGAATAAAATATATAAGGATGCCTGATGAAAAAGCCATTGACAAAAGCCAAAGGCTGCCAGGTGAAATTGAAAAAAGAAACATAGCATCAAAATTCTCAAAGCTTGCGAAAAGCAAAATCCTTAAAAACAGGCTCAAGGCAACAAACGCCTTTTACGGCATTTTGGACATGAGCTGCATGGATTTTGAAAGATTGTCAAGGATTTTATCATCAATAGATGATGGAGCAAGCGAATTGATGGTGCACCCATCTTACATGGACAAAAAAGGCTCGGGCTTCCATAATTCAGGGCAAAGGGAAACTGAAATAAGCCTTTTAACAAGCAAAAAAACAATGCGAACAATTAAAAAACTAAAAATAAAGCTTACGAACTTTTCCACATTATGAAAATTGCAATAATCACACCTTCGTATCCACCTTCAATTGGAGGGAATGCAACAACATCTGCAAGGCTGGCTGACGGGCTTAAATCAAAGAGAATAAAAACGACCGTATTTCTCCCGGAGCAGCTGAAAGAAAAGAAAAACCTAGAAAAGCTTGAAAAATCCAAGCCGGACATTGTGCAGGCTTTTCATGCCTATAAATCCGGAATAATAGGCTCTGAAACCTGCAAAAAGCTCGGAATTCCGCTTGTCGTGACTATTACAGGAACTGATGTTAACATCAATCTTTTTCAGGATGAAAAAAAAGACAAGGTCAAGGAGATACTGAATTTCGCAAAAACCATTGTCGTCTTCCACAAGTCAATTAAGGCCAAAATACTCAAAGAGCTTCCGCATATAAAAAATAAAATAAGGACAATAAAGCAGACAGTAAAGCTGAAGCACAAGCACTGCGAGATTAGGAAAAAGCTCGGCATCTCAAAAAATGACATTGTCTTCTTTTTGCCTGCGGCAATAAGGCAGATTAAATATGAAAATTTTCACCTACAGGAATTCGTGAAATTAAACAAAAAATACGGAATAAAGCTTGTTCTGGCAGGGCCTGTTTTGGATGAAAGTTTTGCAAAAGGCTTTCTTGACCAAATAAAAAAGCACAAATGGATTTATTACATCCCGAAGATCCCGCATGATGAGATTAAATGCGTGTTTGAGGACATTGACGTTGCGCTGAACACATCCATAACAGAAGGAGGAATGGCAAATGCTGTCCTGGAGGCGATGAGCGTTGGGAAGCCAGTTCTGGCTTCGGCAATTGAAGGCAACAGGTCCGTGATAAAAGACAATTACAATGGACTGATTTTCGAAGGCAAAAATGATTTCTATAAAAATGCTCAAAAGCTCATTTTGAGCTATAAGCTAAGAAAGAAGCTTGGAAAAAATGCCAAAAATTTCATCAGGAAAAACTTTCATTACAGGAATGAGATAAACGGGTATGCCAGCTTATACAGAAAAGCATTAGGATTGGCTAAATACTAAGTATATTGACTTTATTAAAAATTAGACTTCAAAGTTAAATATAACTAATTTTACTTTCTTTGTGCAGAATATCTTTCAACCAAAACATCAATTCCTTTTCTAATTAAAGGAATTGCAGATGGCAAGTGTTCCTTAATAAAACCAGCAGTTCTTTTTCCAGCGCCGCTATAATAGAAATCAACAAATCTTTTTCCAAGAGGATGTTTCATTAGAACATTATCTTTAAAGTCTCTCAACACTTGCACTTGCGGCGCTTCAGGGTCGCCATAAACCGCAGTTGCAACAAAACAATCTGATGATGACTCTATTACTATTGTTCTTCGAGGGGGGGAGTTAAATAAAGCAGAATAAGAACCATCAAATACATGTATTTTATTACCTCTTCTAACAATTGTTTGTTTTGGTGCATATCCAAAACCAGAAGGGCCATCATAAATTACTATCTTTTCACCATCTCTTAGATTATAGAGTCTTAAAAGAGCATCCTCTTCACTTATTTCATCATCATCCATCTTGTCCCCCCATTTTGCTCCCCTCGTCTAAATAAAACAACCGAGATATTTAAACTTATCTGAGCCAGCCAAAAATGCTAAAGCATAATTTTACAATTTCCCATAAACCTTCTTCATCAATAAAGCATCCTCCTCTATATTCGGGCTTTCGGAAATCACAACGCCTTTTGCCTTGAAGTCTTTTAACGACTTCAGCAGCTCCTTATAATTGAGATCAGACTCCTCAAGATTCAGATGATGCTTCTCCCCTTTTGGGCCGTAGGCTATTCCTGTCACATGGATATGCATGTTTTCCAGCCCTTTCTTGCCGAGCTTTTTCTCAATCGCTTCCAGAATGCTTGCAAATTCATCGTATGTGTTGTATTTTCCGTTTGTTCTCGCATGGAAATGCGCAAAGTCAACGCATGGCATCACATTATCAAGCTCTTGGCTTAGCTGCAGAATCTCGTCAACATTGCCGAACTGGGTTTCTTTTCCTGTTGTCTCGGGCCTTACCCATATATTATTGCCTTCTTTTTTTAATGCTGAAGAAATTTCCTTAAGATTGCTTTTTATTGTGCCATAAGCCTTTTTTGGCTCCTGCCCCATGTAAAATCCTGCATGGAAGCAGACGCTGTAGCCGCCGCACAGGTTTGCTATGCGGGCGGAATTCAAAATCCTGCCAATGCTTGCAGTTATCTTGGCTTTTTCCAAAGAATTCAAATTTATGAAATAAGGCGCATGGCACGTCAAAATTACATTGCTTTCTTCCGCAGCCTTTTTTATCAAGGGTGCCTTTTCTTTTGATATGTTTATGCTTCGGACAAACTCAAGCTCCATTGCGCCCAGGCCAAGGCTGCTAACATGCTTTATGCCGTCGCCTGTAGTCCGGGGATTTGCGCTCAATGGAATGCCTGCGGTGCCGAATAGCAGCTCTTTCATAAGAATGGGGATTTTAATGTTTTTTTAAAGGTGTTGGAATTAATTTATGCCCAAACTGCCAGAATAGAGGCCATCACCGCCAAGGAGACAAGGTAATGCGACGTGTTCATCAAATATAGTTTAAGCGGCTTGTTTTCCCACAATACTACCCCAAGCTGCGTTGTGGCAAAAAAACCAATCCACAGCCAGAATGCAAGAATAATTCCGTCCATTATCGTGCCTGCCTGCACGTAATCGACAAAATGCGCCAGAATATAAGACATAACAAGAGATGTTATGAAGGTGACTCCCATGGATTTTTTGCCTTTCTCTTTCATCTGGGCCACTTCCTTTTTACTTAGCTTGTCAATGCCCGTCAATTTCATCCATTGCTTTCCGAACAAAGGACCATACCACAGAAATCCTACGGCCATGGCTGCAGCTGCAGCAACTAGAACTGCCCAATAGTTTATATCAACAGGCGGAGCCATTTTATTCAATATAGTAATTTTTGCCTATTTAAATATTTCGCCATATAAAAAGGTTTAAATATTCTGATAAGGCAGAGCTTGTCATGGCTTTCCATCTGCTGTCACTGCTGCTGGCAGGAATCTTAAGCTTTGCAGACTACATTACTGAGAACATATATTCGAAAAAACTCAGGAAAAACCAGAAGCTGATTTCGTTCTCTGCAGGAGTGGCGATTTCCTACATAATCCTAAGCCTTTTTCCTGAAATATCATCGTATGCGCTCATTGAAGGAAAGAAGGTTTTTCTTTATGCATTGCTAGGGTTTGTATCATTAAACCTTATTGAGCAGTACATCTATAAATCAATTGGAAAGCTGAAAAAGCCCGTTGTTTACCACAAAAGCATACACGTGGCTTATTTCTTCATTTATAACTTTTTCATAGGTATCGTGCTTGCAAGCTTTTCGTCAAAAGGCCTTGCGCAAACACTGCTTTTTTTCGTGCCGTTCCTGCTTTACATCATAGCCGAGATACTCCCCCAGGAATTTGAGTTCAAAAGCCCGACTTTCAGGATTTTTTACTCCATGGCTCCTTTGCTTGGGGCTGTCATAGGAATCAATTTCATAGACGCTGTCAACAGCATATTTGGCATCCTGATTTCATTCATTACAGGGACTTTGCTTTATATCATAATAAGGGAGTCTCTGCCGAGCGACGAGGCTGAAAAGCCGCTGTATTTCATGGTAGGGGTATTGCTTTACACTTTGGTGATATACCTGGCATGGGCATATTAAGCCAAAAAGAAAGATTATTAAATTAGGCATGCACCAAGATTATAAGGAATAGCGGAGGCTTAAAAAATGGGAAAAGACAAGATGAAAGGAAAAGGATGCTGTTAAATTTTTATTTTTACAATAAAAAAGGAGGGTATAATGGTTAAAGCAAAAAAGAGCAAGCCAAGCAAGGTGAAACTGTACACTACCAGCACGTGCCCCTGGTGCGTCAAGACAAAGGAGTTCCTGAAAGCCTATAATGTAAAGTACACGGAAGCAAATGTAGGCACAGACGAGAAAGCAAGGAATGAAATGTTTGAAAAGTCAGGCCAGTTTGGAGTGCCTGTATCGGATGTGAATGGCACGATAATTGTCGGCTTTGACAAGGAAGCCCTGAAAAAAGCGCTTGGTTTATAAAAATTGTTTATTATTTTTTTCATTGTACTAGGCAAGGATACTCGTACAGGCTTTAGCCTTTAGAGGAATTGCCTTGCTTGATTCGTAACTTTTTTCTTTCATTCTTGATAAAAAATTGAGCGTGCAGCGAAATTTCGGCACGCTCAATCTCCCTCGATTTAGCGTTAGCTTTCGTTGCACGGAGCAACGAAAATGGAATATGTAAACATTGAATTGGAACATTACAACCATAAGGTTGGCATAAACTTCTGGCACATGAACTGGCAAACAAAGTACCGCTATGCCATGTTCGCAAAGTTCGAGTACAAAAACCTTTGCGAAGCCTGCATTCGCAAAGCAGCTTCAAGGCATAAAATCAAAATCCATTTCATAACTGTTATGCCTGACCACTTGCACATGCTTGCCACTCTGCCGAAAGGCATGAGTGATGAAAAAGCCATGCAGCTCCTGAAAGGAGGCTCTGCATACAGCTTCTTCAAAAACCATCCAAAAGCTCGCCTTAGATATCCGCAAGGACATCTGTGGAGCAGAGGCGGTTCTGCTGTTACCGTCGGCTACAACCAACTAAGCGATACGGTTTTGTACATTTTGAACCAAGCTAAGCATCATGGTTTAGCTTGAAATTCCCGATACGGGATACTGCGGACTTTAGTCCGACAGAGGAGGTCATTCTAATATCAACCAGTCTCCTTTTAATTTTTTGGAATCATAGCCTCTTTCTTTGATAAATGGCTCAATAGCGGAAGTGGCAGGAAATTCAAAACTGAATTCTCTTTTAAGATCTCTAAGCAGATCTTGTCCAAGAGTTGCAGAATATTTCTTTGATAAACAAATTTTATACCATTCTCTTAAGTTTGATAGTGTTATTATTCCCTGAATCCTATCGCTAAATGACAATTGCTTTGTTATTTTCTCAATAACCTCAGCTTCGCCATCAAGGCAAACAATAATAATTTTATCGGCTGTTAAATTTTCAGAAACGTCTTCTGCCACTTCCTCGCTTAGTGAAATATGTTTTACTTGAATTGCAGGACCGAAATTAGCCCACATATCTAGACCCCTATCTGCAGCATTTGTAACTCCTACACGAAATAGTTTAGCCGGTATTGTAATCTTAATTTTATTCTCAGATAATCCTAAAACTAATCTAATAAATTGTTTGAAATCGGATAGTATTTCCTTATTAGGATTCCCTAAAGATAATTTTATCTGGGCTTGTAATGCCCTTACTATTGTGCTGAATAATGCGTATATAGTCATCTCATACGCCTTGTCTATGCTTCTTTTTAATCCTGGTTTGTGTATGAAAAGCGACAGAAATTCGTCCAAATCAAATGTATTTGCGTTAGATTTCTCTATATATTTTACAGCTGTGAGCACCAAATCATACCTTGCAGCAAGATTATGATAAATATAATCTTCAACAAGTCCATCATTCTTTTTGTTGAATTCAGCAAGTTCCTTTAATAATTCAGGAGGCATGGCATTCTTTTCAAATAAATTATCCTGAAATTTTTGAGAAGATGTAGATATCCTTCCAACTAAAACTTTTGTTATTTCATCGCGCCATCTTTTGCTTATGTTCCTATAAGTGTCCAAGTCAAGCGGGTCTATTTTATCGCCTTTTCTATAATGATATAATATTTCAGCAATCTGAATTGGCTTGTAAAGATGGACTCTGCTTTTTCGTATAATTTTATCTAACGCCTCTTTGCTTTTAATTGGAAATCACCTCTACCAAGGAAGTTTGCTCAACTTCTTTGCTTTTTAATTTATAGCTTAGAAGAGGCTTTTTATTCATAGCTGAGATTATGTTCTTAGCCACTTCACTTATCATTGGCATTGGAACGCTATTGCCGATGAGTTTCCTAATTTGCCCATTCGCTCCTTCTATTTTGAAATTTTTAGGAAATCCTTGCAATCTTAATTGTTCTTTTGGCGTTAATCTTCTAATCCCGTCAACCAAGAGGTAATTATATGAACCTTGAGCTCTCAATGCGCAAGAAAATTCATGTACCCCTATATCCCCTCTCTTATTTTCATGCCAAATAGCTGGCTTTGGTATTTTCCGATTCTTTACTTTCTCAAGTCTTTTCTTAACAATGGCTTCAGAAGCAAAATGAGATTTATCAACCATTGAATGCTCTTCTAAAATATCTTTCAAAGTCAACCTTTCTTTTGTGGGACTTGGGAACACAAAAGGATAATTCTTCCTGAAGCCAACAAGTATGACTCTCTCTCGCTTTTGAGGAAGACCATAATCTAAAGCATTGAGAATTTTCCAGTGCACAAAATAACCCAATTTCCTAAGTTTTAACAAAATCACTTTAAAAGTCCTCCCTTTATCGTGTTTCACCAATTGTTTAACATTCTCCAATAGAAATGCTTCAGGTTTTTTAGCATATAGGATACGCTCTATATCAAAAAAAAGAGTTCCTCTTGTGTCTGCGAATCCCAATCCTTTCCCTATTATGCTAAAGGCTTGGCATGGAAATCCAGCCAATAAAATATCATGTTTAGGTATGTCTTTGGCATCTATTTTGGTTATATCTCCATAAGGCTGTTCGCCAAAATTTGCCTTATAAACCAATTGAGCTGCCGCGTCCCATTCTGATGAGAATACACAAGAACCTCCCAATTCTTCAAATGGCACTCTAATTCCGCCTATTCCCGCAAACAAATCTATAAACTTAAAAGTTGCCATAACATATATAAAAGTAAAAGTAAGCTTTATAAACTTTATGTGCGCATGTCCAGTGGTAAAAGGATAAAACATGGCAGATACCTTTACGAAGGAACAACGAAGCAGTATAATGGCTAAAGTTAAAGGGAAGAATACCTGTCCTGAACTAAATTTGAAAAAGCTGTTGTCAATGGCGGGAATAAAATATACTACTAACCGCAAACTAGAAGGAAAGCCAGATATAATATTAAAACCTCAAAAAGTGACAATTTTTATAGATGGATGCTTTTGGCACAAATGTCCAATTTGTTTTAGGGCTCCAAAATCCAATACAAGCTATTGGAAACAGAAAATCAAAAAAAATGTAAATAGAGATAGAAAACTGAATAAAACGCTAAAAAAAGAGGGTTGGAAGGTTATAAGAATATGGGAGCACGATGTCTTTAAGAATCCCGATAAAGTTTTATTTAAAATCATAAAAAATATAATTTAATAATCAATATTCTTATAAATAAGATAAACATATCCATATAATTTGACTTAATAAAAATGGAGAAAGACAATGTCTGCATCAACTGCTACAACCAGGTTGACAAGGTTGCCAAGGTGCTGAAGCTTGGGCAGGCAGAGCTTGACATCCTGACGATCCCAAAAAGAATCCTTACCTTCAGCTTTCCGGTCAGGCTTGATTCAGGGGAAATAAGGTATTTCACAGGCTACAGGGTGCAGTTCAATGATGCCCGGGGCCCTACCAAAGGGGGAATAAGGTTTCATCCTGAAGTGAATCTCGAGGAAATTAAGACACTTGCTTTTTTGATGACTTTAAAATGCGCTGTGGTCAACCTGCCTTACGGAGGGGCAAAAGGTGGCATAATGATTGAGCCAAAGCACTTTTCAGAGCAGGAGCTTGAGAGGATAAGCAGAGGGTATATAAGGGAAATTTACAATTTCATCGGGCCAAGGATCGACATACCTGCTCCGGATGTCAATACAGACTCAAGGATAATGGCATGGATGCTTGACGAATATGAGAAGCTTGAAGGAAAGCACGCCCCTGCTGTCATCACAGGCAAGCCGATAGCGCTTCATGGCTCCAGGGCAAGGGAATTCTCAACTTCCATGGGCGGGGCTTATGTATTGCAGGAGATGGCCGGAAAGTTTGACATGAAGCCAAAGAAGACTACAGTTGCAGTGCAGGGCTTTGGCAATGTAGGGATGAATATAGCAAGAATACTTGACGAATGGGGCTACAAAGTCATTGCGGTAAGCGACTCAAGAGGGGGAATTTTTAATCCACAGGGCCTTAAAATCAAAGAGGTTATTTCTCACAAGGAAAAGACAGGAAAGCTGGCAAAATTCAAGGGAGCAAAGGAAATATCAAACGAGGCTTTGCTGGAGCTCAAGACAGATGTGCTTGTTCCTGCTGCGCTTGAAGACCAGATAACAAAAAAGAATGCCGACAGAATCAAGGCAAAGCTCATACTTGAGATGGCCAACAGGCCGATTACGCCAGAAGCTGATGAAATACTTCTCGATAAAAATATATTTGTGATGCCTGACATACTGGCAAATGCCGGCGGTGTTGTTGTCTCTTATTTTGAATGGGTGCAGAACTCGCAGAATTTCTACTGGAGCGAAAAAGAAGTTCTGGACAGGCTGAAAGTGTACATGACAAATGCCGTTAACGAGCTTTCAACTGTTTGCACTGACTTCAGGTGCGACATGAGGGGCTCGCTTTACATAAACGCAATCAAGAAGATCATGGAGGCTGAAAGGCTTAGGGGAAATTTGAAATAGTGCAATATTGCAAATAATATTACAAATCCTAAAAATCATGCCACTTATTGTAATTTATATAACTAAAGATATAAATTGTCATTTTCTATAAGATATTTGAATAAAAATGGTACTCTACTGGGCAGTCATTTTTTTGATCATTGCGCTTGTGGCAGCCTTTTTCGGCTTTCGCGGAATTGCGGGGACGGCAGCATGGATAGCAAAGATATTGTTCTTCATATTCCTGATACTATTTATTCTTGCGCTGATAGGATTTGGGAATATAAGTACTGCAATTAGGGGCGGATAGCCTTTAGCCTCATTGCCTTATTGAAAAACCTTTAAAAACACCCTTTCTTCGCTTTTTGCTATGCGAAGGGCAAAGATCATCTGCACAATAGGGCCAAAAACAGAGAGCGAGGATATGATAAGGAACTTGTCATCCGCGGGCATGAACATCGCAAGAATCAACATGTCCCATGGCGAGCCAGAGTGGAATGCAGTTGTCATGAAAAGGCTCAAGAAAATCAGCGAGCAGGCTATTTTTCCAATTGGACTGATGCTCGATACACAAGGGCCTGAAATAAGGACAAGCGCAAAGACCGAGTATGGCTTAGAGGAAGGCGATATATTCAGGATAGCTGTGAGCAGCGCATGCGATATACAGGAAGGGGAAAAGCACACTTTTGTAGACTATGCCAATCTGATAAAAAAAGTCGAGAAAGGGCAAATCATACTCATAGACAACGGACTGATTGCGCTTGAAGTCCTCAAGGTAGAGCCTTATTCTGTCACTTGCAAGGTATTGAATAAAGGGAAGCTGGGAAAAAGGAAAAGCGTGAACCTCCCGGGCATAAGAACAGGACTGCCGTCAATAACAGAAAAAGACGTGCAGGACATAAAGCTTGGCGTGGAAAACGGGGCTGATTACATAGCCCAGTCATTTGTGAGAAAAAGAGAAGATATAAAGCAGATGAAGGAGCTTCTCAAAAGCCTTGGCTCGAATGCCATGGTGATAGCAAAGATTGAGGACCAGGAAGGCATAGAAAACATGGATGCAATCATAGAGGAGTCTGACGGCGTGATGGTTGCACGAGGCGATTTGGGAGTCCAGATACCTTTTGAGCAGATTCCAATAGTGCAGAAATACATGGTCAAGAAATCCATAGAGCTTGGCAAGCCAGTGATAATTGCAACCCATCTCCTTGAATCTATGATAGAAAATCCAAGGCCTACAAGGGCTGAAGTGACGGATGTTGCAAACGCTGTCTTTGAAAAAGCCGACTGCATAATGCTTTCAGGCGAGACAACAAAAGGCGAGTACCCGGTTGAATGCGTGGCCACGATGCACAGGATAGCAAAGAATGTCCAAAGCAGGCTTAAATTCTACATGCCTCCTGACGCTATAAAGACAAAAGATGCCAAGGAAGCCATAACGCTGGGGGCTTGCATAAATGCAGAGAACCTTGATGCAAAGGCCATAATAGTTTTTTCCAAGACAGGAAAACTGCTGAGGCTTGTGACAAAAAACAGGCCCAATATAGATATTTTTGTGTTCACAGACAATGAGGAAGTAAAGAGAAAGCTGATGATTTACTGGAGCACGTTTCCATTCAGGATTGACTTCGACGATAATTTTGAGTTAATGGCGGAAAATGCAATAAACATGCTGAAAGAAAGCAAGTTTCTTGTCAAGGACGACAAAATAATAATAGTTTCTGACGTGAATCCGAGGCAGAATGTCGATATACTTGAAATAAGGAAGATTGATTGAAATGAACCTAAGGGAAAAAGCGCTAAAGCTCCACAAAGCAAACAGGGGAAAGCTTGCAACAGCTTCAAAAGTGAAGGTTGCGACAAAAGAAGACCTGAGCTTGGTTTACACTCCGGGAGTTGCTGAAGTGTGCAGGGAGATAGCTGCAAACCCTGAAAGCGTTTATGACTACACTTTCAAGTCAAATTCTGTTGCTGTTGTCACTGACGGAAGCGCTGTGCTCGGGCTTGGCAATATAGGTGCGGAAGCTTCATTGCCCGTCATGGAGGGGAAATGCGTCCTTTTCAAGGAATTAGCCAATATAGATGCCTTTCCAATCTGCCTCAAAACCCAAAATGACGGGGAGATAATCAATATAGTGAAAAACATTGCTCCTGCATTCGGAGGCATAAATCTCGAGGATATTGCAGCGCCAAGGTGCTTTGAGATTGAATCGGCATTGCTTGACATTGGGATTCCGCTCATGCATGACGACCAGCACGGGACAGCAATTGTATTGCTTGCGGGCCTGATGAATGCTGCCAAGGTTGTAAAGAAAAATATCGATGATTTAAGAGTTGTCATAAGCGGCGCCGGGGCAGCAGGAACTGCTGTTGCAAAGCTGTTGCTATGCCTCGGGATAGACAAGACGATATGCACCTCTGTGAAGGAGATAATAGTCTGCGACAGCAGCGGGATTATCTATGAAGGCAGGCCGGATTTGAACAAGTACAAGATGCAGCTTGCAAAAATAACAAACAGGAAAAAAAGAAAAGGCACTTTGAAAGACGCTTTGGAGGGGGCAGACGCATTCATCGGCGTTTCAACAGGCAACATACTCAATGCGGATGACTTGAAGAAAATGAATGAAAATTCCATAGTGTTTGCAATGGCCAACCCCGTACCCGAGATAATGTTTGACGAGGCAATAAAAGTTGCTGCTGTTGTAGGCACCGGCAGAAGCGATTTTCCGAACCAAATCAACAACTCGCTTTCTTTCCCGGGAGTTTTCAGGGGCGCTCTGGATGCAAAGGCAACGATGATAAACAATGAGATGAAGATTGCAGCAGCGCATGCCTTGGCTGATTGTGTCAAGCCCACAAAGGACAATATTCTGCCTTACACTCTGGACAAGCAGGTAGTGCCGAAAATCGCAGAAGCTGTCAGAAAAGCAGCTGTTGAAAGCGGTGTTGTCAGAAATAGATTTTAACCCTTAAACCAAATCTTTAAAAACAGCAAAAATAATTTCTTATTATGCAAACTTTTGACTTGATTGTCATAGGGGCAGGCTCCGGCCTTAATGTTTCTTCCGCAGCTGCTGAAATGGGCATGAAAGTTGCCGTTGTCGAAAAAGGCCCTATGGGGGGCACCTGCCTGAACAGGGGATGCATACCCTCTAAAATCATAATTCATTCTGCTGATGTTGCCGAGACAATAAAAAAGTCAAAATTGTTCGGGATTAATTCGAAAATCAGCTCTATTGACTTTAAGAAGATAATTTCGAGGGCTTCCAACATAGTTGACAAGGATGCAAAAGAGATTGAGGAAGGAATAAAAGAAGACAAAAATACCACTTTATTCAAGACCGAAGCCGAGTTTATTGGCGACAGGATGCTAAAATCCGGAAAAGAGACCATAAGGGGCGACAAAGTAATCATAGCAGCCGGCACAAGGCCTTCTGTCCCGCCCATTGAAGGATTGGACGAAGTTGATTTTATAACAAGCGACGGGGCTTTGAGGCTGAAAAAACAGCCAAAGACAATGACGATTCTTGGAGGGGGTTATATTGCTGCTGAATTGGCGCATTTCTATGGGGCGTTGGGAACGAAGATAAACATTATACAGAGAGGCAAGTTTTTGATTCCAAACGAGGACGAGGAAATATCAAAGAAATTTACAGAGCTATTCAGTAAGAAATATAATGTTTTAACTGAGCATACTACAATAAAAGCTTCAAAAAAAGGCAAGAAATTTGTTGCAGTCGCCGAAGGGAAAAAACAAAAGAAAAAAATCATTTCCGATGCTTTGCTTGTAAAAACTAACGATTTTCTGGAGACAACGGCAAAAAATATATGGGCGTTAGGAGACATAGTAGGAAAATACCTTTTCAAGCACAGCGCAAACCTTGAGGCGCAGCATGTTTATTACAATGCCATCCTAAATAAAAGGATTAAAATTGATTATGGCGCAATGCCTCATGCTATATTTTCATCACCGCAAATAGCAGGAGTCGGATTAAGGGAGCAGGATTTGAGAGAAAAAAAGATTGATTATGCAAAAGGAGTTTATAGTTACATCAATTCCGGCATGGGGATTGCTTTGCATGACAATGACGGCTTTGTCAAGATTTTTGCCGACAGAAAAACAAGAAAAATCCTTGGGTGCCATATTCTTGGGACTGATGCTTCTACATTGATCCATGAAGTGATTGTCGCTATGAAAGCAGGCTTGGCGGTTGATTCAATAAGGGAAGCTGTCCATATCCACCCTGCCCTTTCTGAAGTTGTGCAGAGGGCTGTGAATAACATTGAGTGGTAGCAAACCACAATATTTTAAAATAGATTGTCAATCCTTTATTCTTGGGTGGTTCGGTGTACAGAACAGAAAAAGACGTAATGGGCCCTATAGAAGTGCCTGCAGACTCTTATTATGGGGCTTTCACGCAAAGGGCAAAGATAAATTTCCAGATAAGCGGCATCAAAGCCCATCAGGAATTTCTTGTTGCATTAGCCATTATAAAAAAGGCCGCTGCACTGGCGAACATGGAACTGAAGCAGCTTGATGAAAAGCTCGGGAATGCAATAGTGAATGCTGCTGACGAGGTTACTGAAGGCAAATTTGACCCTTATTTTGTCCTTGATGTTTACCAGGCTGGTGCCGGAACTCCTTTCAACATGAACTGCAACGAGATAATCGCCAACAGGGCTACTGAAATTCTTGGAGGAAAACTTGGGCAGTATATTGTGAACCCTAACAACCACGTCAACATGGCGCAGAGCACTAATGATGTGATCCCCACAGCAACAAGGATTGCAATTTTAATATTGCTTAAAGAGCTGATTGGCGAAGCAAGAAAATTTGAATGGTCCTTGAGAAAAAAGGCAGAAGAATTCAAACCGATTTTAAAAGTCGGAAGAACCCATTGGGAAGATGCCGTGCCTGTAACGCTCGGGCAGGAATTTGAAGCATATGCTGTTTCTGCTGCAAAAGACATTGAAAGAATGATTAAGTTTGCAGAAGAGCTTAAAGAACTCGGCATTGGGGGGACAGCAATAGGCACAGGCATAACAACACACCCAAAATTCCATGAAACAATAGTTAGAAAATTAAATGAACTGACAAAATTGGAATTAAAAACCTCAAAAAACCTGATTGAATTGACGCAGAACTACAACTGCTTTGTCTCATTCTCAAGCTCGCTGAAGATGCTTGCCATTGACCTGTTCAGGTTTGCAAACAATTTGAGCATCATGAATTCAGGCCCTAAAGCAGGCATTTCCGAGATTTTGCTGCCGGATGTGGAGCCGGGCTCCTCCATAATGCCCGGCAAGATAAACCCAAGCATTCCTGAATGTGTCATTATGGTAAGCTTTGACGTCATGGGCAAGGACAAGACTGTTGAATTGGCTGCGCAATACTCAATCCTGGAACTAAATGTCATGTGCCCTGTTATTGCCTATAATATTCTTCAGTCGATGAAAATCCTTATTTCCACTTTGAAAATGTTCAGGGAGCTCTGCATTGACGGAATACAGGCTGATGAAGAAAGATGCCGTGAATTGCTGGACAAAAGCACTGCAATAGCGACTGCATTGAACCCCTACATCGGATACCAGGTTGTGTCCAAGATAGTGAAGGAGGCATTGAAAAACAATAATTCAATCAAGGAAACTATCCTGAAATACGGCCTGATTGAGGAGAAAGACCTTAACAGGATTTTGTCACCTGAAGAGATGACGCAGCCGAAAGAGGCTGACAAGGAAATTATGTTTAAGATTAAGAACAGTGAGGGATATAAGAAGATATTGGAAAATTTGTAAAAAATGAAATACTCGATTGCCACCATGCCTTCCGGTAGGCAGCTGGATGTATGGGGATTTTATGACAGAATGTGCGGAATATACCATGCGAAAGGACTATCTGGTCAGCCAGCTCAACTTCCGCTACTAACCCAGGCCGAAGTTGATGGCATATTGGCTGATATTGGAATCAGGTCTGACAGCGATAGGCTGCATGTTAGAACAGATTTAATAGATACGGGGCGCTTGGAAAAAACCGTTGGCGGATTCAGGCCAACTGCTAAGGGAGTCAGAGAATGGCATGCATGGAACAGAAGAATATGATTTAATCCAGAACAAAACATTAAGTTTAAAAAATCAGCAAAAAACCCACACATAAAATGTCATCACGCCCAAAAATATCAATCATAGGAGCAGGCAATGTAGGGGCTACAACAGCCCACTGGATTGCAAGCAAAGAGCTTGGAGATGTTGTTCTTCTTGATATTGTTGATGGCATGCCTCAGGGCAAAAGCCTGGACTTGCTTGAATCTGCCCCTGTCGAGGGCTTTGATGTCGATGTAAAGGGAACAAACAATTATGAAGACACTAAAAATTCCGACATTGTTGTTGTGACAAGCGGCGTGCCGAGAAAGCCGGGCATGTCAAGGGACGATTTAATTTCAATCAACTCAAAAATTGTTAGGGAAGTGACTGAAAATGTTGCAAAACATTCCCCAAACTGCATTTTGATAATTGTAACTAATCCCCTTGATGCAATGGTCTTTGTAGCCTCCAAAGTGAGCAATTTCCCGCATCACAGGGTTATCGGAATGGCAGGAGTGCTAGATTCCACAAGATTCAGGACTTTCATTGCGAAGGAGCTTGATGTTTCTGTCGAGGATGTTGATGCAATGGTTCTTGGAGGCCATGGGGACTCAATGGTGCCTTTGCCGAGATACTCCACAGTCAATGGGATTCCAATAACAGAATTGATGGACCATGGCAGGATAACTGCTCTTGCCGAAAGGACTAGAAAAGGAGGGGAAGAGATTGTAAATCTGCTCAAGACAGGTTCTGCTTTCTATGCGCCAGGGGCTGCTGTTACGGAAATGGTCGAGGCAATCTTGAAGGACAAGAAAAGAATTCTGCCTTGTGCAGCCTACTGCGACAAGGAATACGATGTAAATGGCTATTTTGTAGGGGTGCCTGTCAAGCTTGGACGAAAAGGCGTTGAGAAGGTCATCGAGCTGAAATTGAACAAAGAAGAAAGCGAAATGTTCCAGAAGTCTGTGGAGCATGTCAAAAGCCTCGTGGCAACAACTGAGAAGTTTTTGTAATACAAACACCGCAAAACTTAAATACTTCTGAATCAAGAATTGCAGTATGGACAAGCCTGAGGAGATGCAGGTCGGCAAAGTAAGCCATTATTTCTCTAAAATAGGGGTTGCTGTAATTGATGTTACGGGCGGCAGCATAAAAGTCGGCGATGAAATACACATTAAAGGCCACACCACTGACTTCAAGCAGAAAGTGGCTTCAATGCAGATAGAGCAGGACAAGATTGAGATTGCAGAGCCCGGCCAGTCTATCGGGATTAAAGTGAATGAGCCGGTCAGGCAGCATGATGCCGTTTACAAGGAAATTTGATTTCTGACCAATAAGTTTTAAAAACAAACTATTTCTAGCTTAATTTATGCCAACAGACAAGGAAATAAAAAAGGAATTCAAGGCAAAAGCAAGCAAGGAGCCTGACAAGTATTATGCAACCTCTGTTCTAAAAGCAGAAGGATTCGAAAGGAAGAAATGCATTAAATGCGGCACTTTTTACTGGTCGACAGAAAATGACGATGTCTGCGGCAATCCGGCATGCTCCGGGGGATTTAGATTCATAGGCAACACTCCGGCAACAAAGAAACTTGATTACATCGGGATATGGAAAGAGTTCTCAGGCCTGTTCAAGAAATGGGGGTACACTCCAATAAAAAGATACCCCGTTGTTGCAAGATGGAGGGATGATACCGATTTTGTGCAGGCTTCTATTTATGATTTTCAGCCTTATGTGGTGAGCGGAGCAGTTGAACCCCCTGCAAACCCATTGGTTGTGCCACAGCCAGTCCTGCGCTTTAATGACATAGACAATGTCGGCATAACCGGGTCCCATTATTGCTGCTTCGTCATGATAGGCCAGCACGCCTTCATGAAGCCAAAAGACTGGAACCAGGCAAAATATTTTACAGACATCCACAACTGGCTTAAACAGGGATTGGGATTAAAAAACGAGGAAATCAAGTTCCATGAGGATGCGTGGGCCGGCGGGGGAAACTTTGGCCCTTGCATGGAATATTTCTCAAGAGGCCTTGAGCTTGGAAACCAGGTTTACATGATGTACGAGCAGACTCCCTCCGGAAACAAAGAGCTTGACTTAAAAGTCCTTGACATGGGCATGGGCCACGAAAGGAATGCATGGTTTACACAGGGAAAATCTACAAGCTATGAAACAACATTCCCGACAGTTGTTCAAAAACTGAAATCAATAACCGGGGTAAAAACAGATGAGCACATGATGCACAAATTCCTCCCTTACTCCTCTTATCTTAATGTTGATGAAGTTGATGACATAAATAAAACCTGGAATGAAGTTGCAAAAAAAACAGGATACGGTGTAAATGAGCTCAGAGCTCCAGTCCTGGAGCACGCGGCGCTTTACTCGATTGCAGAGCATTCAAGGGCTTTGCTTGTTGCGCTAAGCGATGGCGCTTTGCCAAGCAATGTGGGCGGAGGCTATAATCTAAGGGTTATTTTGAGAAGGGCCCTTTCCTTTATCGACAAATACAAATGGGACATCTATTTGCCTGAGGTGTGCAGGCTGCATGCTGACTACCTGAAGCCATTGTTCCCTGAACTGAGCGAAAACCTTGACGAAGTTGAGAAAATACTTGAAGTTGAAAAGTCAAAATACGAGGCTACAAAGCAGAAAACGGGCTCAATGATCTCAAAATTGGTGAAGGAAGAGATTGATGATAAAAAACTGCTGCTCCTTTACGACAGCTACGGCATAACTCCGGAAATAGTCAGGGAAGAGTCATTGAAATCAGGCAAGAAAATCAATGTGCCTGAAAACTTCTATGCAAAAGTTGCGGAACTGCATGAAAAAAAAGAGCAGGAGCATGCCACAAAAAGAGAAGAAAAGCTGGATCTTGAAGGCATTCCAGACACAAAAGCGCTTTATTTTGAGGATTATGCAAAAACAAAATTCAAGGCAAGGATTGTGAAGGTTATTGACAATAAAATTATTCTTGACCAAACATACTTTTATCCTACAAGCGGAGGGCAGTTGCATGATACAGGCACGATAAACGGGGAAGAAGTAACTGATGTATTCAAGCAAGGGGGGATAATTGTTCATGTTTTGCATGAAAGCACAAAATTAAAAGAAAATCAAAGCGCAGAATGCGAGATTGACTTGGACAGAAGGCTGCAGCTTGCAAAGCACCATACTTCAACCCATATCGTAAATGCAGCTGCAAGGAAAGTGCTCGGAAACCACATAAACCAGGCCGGCGCCAAAAAAGACATTGACAAGGCGACAATCGACCTGACACATTACCAGAGCATAAGCGATGAGGAACTGCAAAAAATTGAGGAAGAGGCGAACAAATTGGTTAAGAAATCGCTTCATGTGCACAGCAGCTTCCTGCCAAGGACCGAGGCGGAGCAGACTTACGGAATGAACATCTATCAAGGTGGGGCTGTACCGGGAAAATTATTGAGGATAGTCAACATTGAAGGAGTTGACGTGGAGGCATGCGGCGGAACTCACTTGAAAAACACTTCAGAGGCTGGCGAGATAAAGATACTGAAAGCATCGAAGATAAGCGACGGCATTGTAAGGCTGTATTTTACAGCTGGAGAGGCTGCACAAAAGGAGAAGCATGGAGAAAGGCAAATACTTGAGGAAGCTGCAAGATTATTGAACGTTGAAGCAAGCCAATTGCCTTCAAGAGTTGCAGAATTGTTCGAAAAATGGAAGCTTGCAAGGAAAGCTGTTGAGAAGAAAAAAGATATTGATGTGAAAGAATTGAATCTGAGGTCAAAAGAAGAATTCAAGGGAAACGTTCTTGACAAAGTTGCTGAAATATTAAAGACGCAGCCGGAGCACGTTGTAAAGACCATAAAGAGATTTCTAAATGAGATGGAAGAATATAAAAAGAAAATAAAAAAATAAATTATTTAATTTGTTGTCTAGCTTCATACATTATCACTAATTTATCTAGGTTAATTGCATTTGCAAATGCTCTTGCTGCGCTTCTTACAATGTCCCTATCATAACCTTCACCCCATATATAACGTCCGCTTACATCTTGCAACAGAATTTCAGTCCTAGCGAATGACTGTATGCCCTCAGCGCCAATTGTGTTCCTGTTATGTTGAGAATAGGTTTTTAGCACCATGTCCATGCCAACTGCTTGTTTCATGGCATCAACAATTGCTTCTATCTGGCCCATTCCTTGTCCGACATATTCTGTCACGGGTCCCTCATCAACTCGTAAAGCTACACTTATTTTTATCGGATCGTCTCTATGTTGAGCTTTAATATAAGAATGATCTACATATTCAATAGGTAGTTTAACTTCAGTGTGAAATCCTTCTTCACCCATCAAAATCTTTAATTCCCGATGAGTTACTGTTCTTTGGTCTTTTGCAAAACCAACAAATTTATCATAAACTCTTGCGCTTTCATCCTGATTCCATGCTCCTGTTGGTGTTTTTTGGAGTCCATAACCAAGCAAATTTAAATGATATTCAAGAGCATTAATCCCAGATCTTCTTCCAAGAGGAAATTTGGAACCTCCAGCACCAATTTCATCACCAGTAACACCTTCGTAAACATGGGCATTCCCTAGTTTAAGCCCTTTTATTTGCCCTGCCTGGTGTATTCCTGCTTCATGTGATCTTGTATTTGAACCAACAACGGGTTGAGTTCTGCCTGGATGAAATCCGGTAAATCCTGCGACTTCAACGCTCGCTGGAAATATCTTTCTTGTATGTATTCCGGTTTTTACTCCATAAAGCCCTCTTGAATCATGTGCAATATTCATTGCTACTTGCTCTAGTGAAGTGTTACCTGCCCTTTCACCTATTCCATTAACAGTGCATTCAAATTGTCTTACACCTTCTTCTATGCTTGCCAAGCTTGAAGCGACTGCTAATCCATGGTCATTGTGAATATGTGCACTCATAAGGAGGTGTTCTATTCCTGGGACATTTTTCTTTAATTCCATTATATAATCTGCATATATTCTCGGATGAACAACCACCCCCACTGTGTCTGGAATGTTAAAAGTAAATCCAACTCGACCCACGTATGGTCTTATGGCAACCATTACATGATTATAGATTTCAATTAATAAATCAATGGGTGTCCTCATCGCATCTTCTGCTGAAACTTCAACCATCCCATATTTACCTGCTTTTAAAAATTTTTCAGCAGCCCGCGCTGCGCTTTCCGCCATCATGTACTTTAAATCTTCAGGCTTTTTTCCAGGAAATTTTGCCATTCTGTGTTCATCGGATGTCGAAACAAAAGTGTGAATACCGGGCAATCGTGCTGATTGCACAGCTTCCCATGCAGCATCTACATCTGCCGGAAGAGCCCTGGCCAAGCTATAAATCAATATATCTCTACCGCTTGATGGGGTGTCTTCATGCTGATTAAGTGCATCAATCACTTTATGAGTTGCATCAATCTCATTAGGATCCGATATAGCAAAACTAACTTCCATTGCATCAACTCCCATTGCTTCAATAAATTTCGACAGATGTGCTTTCTCCAGAGGTCCCTGAGCGGCGCCCGGAGTCTGCTCTCCATCTCGCAACGTCGTATCAAAAATCAATAATCTCCTGATATCTGGTTCTCCAAAGATTTTTGGATTTATGTATCCGGCATACGGCGAATTTATTGTTGATTGCATTTTATTTCCTCGTTGTTTGTTTTCCCTAACACACTCTAGAATTTTGAACGATGCGATGCCCCTTATAGAATATGTCAGATTTTGTGGGGCTTAAAGCAGCAGAAGCAACAGGTTTAGAGCTGACAAAAGCAAGACAGAATTTTTTAATGATGTTTTGCCAGCCATTTTATTTTTTATTTGAAAATGCAGCTTGTATTTAAATGTTTTGAGAATTTTTGGTTTTACAGGCGCGCAGGTATTTCCATTGACCTGGGAAGAAAGCAGTATTATGCTGACCTAATTGCTGGCTCAACTTTCAGAACAGCGTTAACATAGGCATCGCTATAGGCTTCTAATATTCTTATTGGGTCGTCAAATGAAGCATGCCCCTCATGCCGTGAGCCGTTAGAAGAAACAACTACTGAAACTGTGCCTTTCCATTCATGCGGCTCTCTACTCATTGAATGATTTTCAATTTTATAGTCAAAGATTTCCTCTAAAGCAGCAAAAACAAAACGTTTTGGATCCTGCAAATACTCTCTTTTAAGGTTGATGCCGGGCCTGATTTCTGCACTTTTAGCTGTTCCATCAACTATGAATTCCAATTTGAATATAGGACCATTATCGGGTCCGCCCGTATCAAGAAGCATGCTCTTTCTTTCAATACTTCGCATGATTAAAGGTGAAGGTTAATTTTATATAAATCTTTTAACTAAAATTTGGAACAAGCATACCAAGAAATGTAGCTTTTTCATATAAATTTTTCAAGTTTTGCCTGCTGCCTGATGTTTTTCAGCAGCTTGCTTGGATTCAGCAGATAATCGACATTATAGCCAAACTTTCTTTTTATCAGCTTCCTTGCATACTCAAGCATCAGCTCCTTTGAGGAGAATTCTATCGGCTTGATGCTCATGGCTTTTCTTGCAGCTTCTCTTGTAACCCAAACTCCCAAAGGCATTGAATATTCATCCGTTATAAACCTTAATGCAAGAACAGAAGCCTGCTTTCTTATCTCCCTTAATTTTTCAAGAATTCCAAGCCTGACTGTGTAATACCCTCCTACAGTGTTTTCCGCGTAATCTTTTCTTCCGCTATAGCTTTCATAATCTGTTGTGTACTTTAACGGCTTGCTGAAATCCCAATTTGAAGGCGCATACGTCTCAAACAATTCATAGCTCCAGATTTCGGGAAACATCAAAACCAAGTAATAATTTCCAAGATAGCTTCCAAAAAATGAAGAGCAAGAGCTCATTTCAGAAAAATCCTTTATTTCATTGATTAATTTCTTTCCGATAATGTCGTCTGTTGCTGTTATCGACCAGCGCGTGGGGACTAATTTCCTGTCTTTTTTCAATCCAAGAGTTCCAACGCTCAATATCCTGCTAAGGAAATTCTCGTCAAAATTGTTTTCATAGAGGTAATTGACAGCCTCATTTGCCTTTAAGTCAATGTCATCAAATACCTTGTAAACTTTTGTGTGTATTTTTGGGTTTTCGGTTATCTGCGCCTTCTTTAATTTCGCATTCGGGCCGGTCGGCGCCATGTGAGAATCCAAGTTTAGCCTGAACTTTGGCTTTTCATGCAACTGAATGTCAACGTCAACCGGCTTGGAGGACATTGCAATGTCCTGCGACAGCTCGAGCAGCTTCACTCTCTTTTTTATATTGATATTGTACCTTGAATTCAGCAATGAAGAGCGGAAATCAACGATTTTCGGAATTTCAAATTGGCTGTTTGCCCAAAATTTAGGCGCATCATAAAGCCATGCATCATCTTTCTGCTCAGGAGGAGCGAGAATCCCTACGTTTATGTTGGGATAGCCGAACCTGCCGACAAATGGGGAGACAGCATCGCTTGTGAATTCCTCTTTTTCAAGCGTATTTTTAATCCTGAATAATGCATTGTTTCTCGCGCATATGGGGCATCTTCCCTTTCCGCAGTCTCCTAATGGATCATAGCCCTTGTGCTGCCTGAACGGGATTTGCATGAAAAAGCACAATCAAAGAATTAATATAAATTTTTGGGTGTAAACCTATTTTTTATCAATTAACACATCTATCTTCTTCTCTATCCTGTCCAGTTTTTTTGACAAGTCATCCCATGCATCAATAACAATCTCGTGCGGTGGCTTCGGCCTTAAATGCAATGGCACAGGTCTCCCGCCTCTTAGGAAATCCAGTATTTTTTTGTCTTTTAAGAAGTAATACTTTTTGCCTTCTTTCCATTCGCTTTCCACAAGCCCGATTTCTACAAGCAAATTGAGATGAAAATCAATCGTCTGAGGCTTTTTCTTAATCTCATTGGAAATTTCACTGAGATATTTTTCCTTGCCTGAAAGGCTAAGCAAAATTTCTCTTCTTATGTCTGATGCAAGGGCTTTATGGAAAACTTCGTCATGTAGTGGCGGCATAAAAACTAAGTTTCGAGATTACTATAATAATCTTTCTTTTCGATTAAACTAGAAAAACCGAAATATTTAAATACTTGCTATACTTTCCACTTTCATAAGAAACCCGAAAGAGTTTCTTGGAGGCAAAAAATGGAACAAGCAAAACAATATGCAAGCATGGCAAGAAAAGCTGCTGAAGAAAAAGCACACTTGGCAAGAGTTGTTTATAGCGGGCTTGGCACACTATTAACAGTTTCAGGGGAAGAGGCAACTAGAATTGTCGAAGGAATGATGGACTATGGCGGAGTTCCAAAGAAACCAATAGACCGACTAGCGACATATCAATTTGCCCAATATGTAGTGGCAGCAAGGTCACTTGGAGATGAGCTTGACGCCAAGGTTAAGCATTTGATGGAAACAATAAATTTGGAAGATGGTGAAAATGCCGCCACACCATGAGCCTTCAGCAGCTCACCTGCATATACCGCCTCATGCGCTGCCTATCCGGAATGAAAACAAGATAAAATTCCTTTTTATCAGCTTTGTTTTTTCGAGCCTTTTCGCCCTAGGATTTGCCCTGTCATTAAGATTTTCCGGCATATCAATAAATGTCATAATACCGTCTACTGCCCCGGTATGGATGAGCACATTGACTATAGGGTACATGATGCAGACAGAAAAATAACACGGAGGTGAGAAATATGCCAAGACCGCATGAAATGGATGAAAGGCCGCCGCATGAGGAAATTTTGGAAAGGCTGGGCAAAATCGAGGAAATGGTAAGAAGAATAGAAGAAAAGCTAAGATGATTCTCCTTTTCTTTTTATTTTTCAAACAAAAACCCTTAAATAACTAAAGTCCAACTCGGCTGATATGGCATTATCATCGGACCAAATCAGGCAGTTGAGGGAGCATCTGGACAGCTGCAAAAACCCATTGTTCTTCTTTGATGACGACCAGGATGGGCTGTGCTCTTTCCTCCAGCTTTACCGCTACAAGGGTGAAGGCAAGGGAATAATCGTAAAGACAACGCCTAAGCTCGGGACTTTTTTTGTCAGCAAGGTGCATGAATACAAGCCTGACAAGGTTTTCATCCTTGACATTGCGGTTGTGGAGCAGGAATTCCTTGATGAGATGAAAGTGCCTGTCATATGGATTGACCACCACGGGCCCTTTGAAAGAAGCAACGTGAAATATTTCAATCCCAGGGTCTCCAACCGGGAAGACAATCATCCGACTTCATACATGTGCCATCAGATTGTCCAGCAGGATTTATGGATAGGGATGACTGGATGCATTGCAGACTGGTTCATCCCCCCTTTCATCAATGATTTCAAGAAGGAATATCCTGACCTGATAGACAAGCCGTACAGGACTGCAGGAGATATAATCTACAATACACAACTTGGTTTTTTGACAAGGATATTCGCGTTTGTGCTGAAAGGCAAGACAAATGATGTCATGAAATCCATTAAGGTTTTGACGCGAATAAACAGCCCTTATGAAATCCTGAAACAAGAAACTGCGCAGGGCAAATTCATCTACAAGAGGTATGCGGAAGCCAATAAAATGTACGAGCCCTTGATTAAGGATGTACTGGAAACAGCGGAAAAGTCAGGTGAAAAGCTTGCGGTGTTCAAGTATGCCGATGACAGGACCAGCTTTACAAGCGAACTGTCCAATGAGGCAATTTACCGGCATCCTGACAAGATAATAATGATTGCAAGGGAAAAGAATGACGAGATGAAATGCAGCATCCGCTCGTCAAAAATAGTGCTTCCTCCTTTGGTGGATAAATGCCTTGTGGGGCTTGAAGGCTACGGCGGCGGGCACGAGCATGCATGCGGCCTTAATGTCAAGACAAGGGATTTTGAGGAGTTCCTGAGAAGGTTCAGGGAGATGATTTAATCAGAGGCAAAGTCGTAAGTTATTGTTCCAATGTTGTACAAATACCTTAGCAACAAACGCATTCTATCGTGATGGTCTGTTCCAAGAACTAGTGGCAGCAAAGCCAAATTTTTGGCATTCATCAATCTCCATATATTCCTGGCATCAGCATCTTCTCTTCTTGCGTTTAATTCAGTAAGCTGCCCCTCTAGCCAGCTTATTCGGGCTTTGCTCATTTTTAATTCCAATCTGCTTCTTGGATTTATCTTCTGCAATGCTTTATACTCTTCATGTAGTCTTCTCTGAGCGTAAAGAAACTCCCTGTCCTCAATTCCATAAATTTGGAATTTTCCGCTTTTCAGACCTTTTTGATGCTTCAACTGCAGGAGATGAATTGAAGATGTCCTCTCCCCTATGCTCCATGTGTCTTCCAGGAAAATGTGCGGGGGGACATATCTTGCTGCTTCTGCAATTTTTTCGACTAAATTAGGGACTATTCCAAAACCGGTTTCACATGCAACCACATGCCTGCCATTTCCTTTAAGAAGGCCGCCGATATTTTCTGCTATCTGAACTTGGGCCGGGATAGATTGATGATAATCTCTAAAATAGGCCACATTTCTGCCACCGGGAATCTCGTAAGCGCGGTTTGCTTGCATTATACATTAAAAAAAGAAATTAAATATAAATCTTTGCAATTAAACTACTCTTAAGTCATAACAAGATTCAAAACCTTAAATTCTGGTTGATGAAGTTGATTATCTCGTCTTTTTTCCTGTTGGATTCCTTGTCCTTCATCCTGGAAGAGTACAGGTCAAGGTTTTCCTTCTTTATCCTGGAGTTTATCCTTGATATCTTCTCGTTGATCTTGTTCAGCCTTGTGACGAGCATGTTGAGCTTGTTGGGCATCTCGCTTGGCAGGGAAAGCACAAGCAGCTTGGTGCAGTTATTGTTCATATAGAATATCTTGCTTCCGCCGAATGTCTTCTGCTCCTCCCTGAGGAAGTCCTTCCATGCGTCTGATGCGCCGCTGCTCTTCGCGAGCCTCAAAACCAAAGCCTCTTTGTAGGATTTTGACTTGATCAAGTGCAGTTCAATGGAGTCATTGCCTGCCTCAAAATCGCCCCTGAACTCGAGAATTCCGTCATCTTCAATGCCGCTGAAAGCCGAATACTCAATAGCATCCGAGCTCCGGTCTATGTCAATGTGAGAAATAATGTTCCTGTAATCATGCTCCATGTAAACCACCCCGGTTTATTTTCCTATATGCAAGCTTATTTAAATACTTATTGCTGTTTACAGGGCAAAACAGCGAGGGCTGCAACAACAAACTTTAAATAATACCAATGCAGGGTATTTTTCATGGAAGAGGTTTCTAATGATGTCCGGGCAACGCCTCAGATAACTGTTGCGGAAGAGGCAGTAAAAGCCACAAGAATCAACAAGATGGTGATGCAGGGCTTCAAGTCCTTTGCCAAGCACACGGAGATACTTTTTGGAGGCAATTTCAACTGCGTTCTTGGGCCGAACGGGGCAGGAAAAAGCAATGTTTTGGACGCGCTTTGCTTTGTGCTCGGCAAATCATCCTCAAGGGATTTAAGGGCTGAAAAATCGGCAAATTTAATCTACAATGGCGGCAAGTCCAAGAAGCCGGCAAAGCACGGGGAGGTAAGCATATATTTTGACAACTCCAGCAAAGTTTTTCCCACAGAAGACAATGAAGTCAAGATAACAAGGATAGTGAGGGAAAGCGGCCAGTCCATATACAAGATAAATGACCGGGCAATGACAAGGCAGCAGGTGACAAGCCTGCTTTCTTTGGCTAAGATAGATCCTGACGGCTATAACATAATCCTTCAGGGGGACATTGTGAAGTTTGTCGAAATGCACCCGGAAGAAAGGAGAGTTTTGATAGAAGACATTGCCGGCATTTCAGTTTACGAGGAAAGAAAGCACAAGGCGATGCTCGAGCTGGAAAAGGTTGAGCAGCACTTAAGGGAAACTGAGCTTATCCTTACTGAAAGAAACACCTATCTCAAGGAGCTCAAAAAAGACCGTGACCAGGCCATGAAGTACAAGGACATGAGCGACAGGATAAGGCAAAACAGGGCTTCATACCTGAAGATACAGGTGGACCGGAAAGAAGCTGAGAAGAAGGAAATCCAGGAAAAAATAGATTCCGGCAACGGCAGCCTGGGCGTTTTAAGGGAAAAAATCAGCAAGCTGAAGCTTGAAAACGAGGACAAAAAGAAGCAGATTGAGTCAATTTCAAAAGAAATAGAGGAAAAAGGCGAGATAGAGCAGGTCAGGCTCAACAAGGATGTTGAGATTTTGAAGATAGAGCTTACAAAGAACAATTCAAGAATTGATGTTTTAAGGAACGAGCTGAGCAAAATAAAGCAGAGAAGAACGGACTTGAGGGCAAGCATTGAAGACGTTGAAAAAAGGATTTCCCAGCTTACCAATGAAAAAAAGGAATACGAGTCGCATATAGGGTCAAAAAACAAGGACAGGGAGACAATCAGCAGCAAGATAATAAAATTCAAGGAAAAAAACCAGCTCGATAATGTTGCCGACATAGAAAGAAAAGTTGAGGAGATAGACAGAAAAGCGGATGATTTCCAGAAGGAAATAACTGCCCTTAGGGAAAGCCAGCACAATCTTATAAGGGAAAAGGACAGGTTAAGGCATGAGATAGGGGTCATAGATGACAAGATAAAAAAAGTTATTGATGTAGAGAAGGAATACCGGCAGCAGCTTGATGCATTGAAAGACAAGAGACAGGCTTTCAAGAGCACGACTTTGGAGCTGAACAAATGCCTTGACGAGGACTCTTCCTTGGCGATACAGCTTTCTGACTCGAGAAGAAGGCTGAACATAATAAATGAAGAGCTTGCAAAGCTGCGCGCAAAAGACATCACAATCAAGGAATTTGCAAGGCTTGATTTGGGCGTCAAGAAAATCCTTGAGCTCAAGGGCAAAAGGGACGGAATCTACGGAACTGTTGCAGACCTTGGAAATGTAAGCTCAAAATACGCAGTTGCGCTTGAAGTGGCTGCTGGCCCGAGGATAAAAAGCATAGTTGTGGAGAATGACAGGCTGGCAGCAGAGCTTATCAGTTACCTCAAGGAAAACAGGCTGGGGACAGCTACTTTCCTCCCATTGAACAAGCTGAGCGCCAGGGAGGCAAATGATGAAGTGAAGAAATACATAGGGGCAAAAGGCGTGCATGACTTGGCAATAAACCTTGTTTCTTACGAGCAGAAATTCAAGAAAGTATTTTCATATGTTTTCTCGGACACCCTGATTGTTGACAATATACATGTTGCGGCAAGGCTTGGAATCGGGAAGGCAAAATTCGTCACCTTGGACGGGGACGTTGCAGAAGCAAGCGGCGCAATGCACGGCGGCTTCAGGGAGAGAAGAAAAGAGGCATTCGGCTTCAAGGAAATGGAAGTGGCTGAAAGCCTTGGGTCAAATGAGAAAAAGGCAGGGGAGCTTGAAAATGCCATATCTGCACTGGAAAAAAAAAGGAGCGAAAACGAAGCCAAAATCACAGAGCTCCGGGAGAAAAAAGCAATTTTTGAAGGGGAGATAATAAAATCGGAAGCCTCAATGCACCTTGAATCCGGCGACATGGAAATTTCAAGGCAGCAGCAGAAGGAGCTAGAGGCAAGGGAAAAGGGAATAGACAATGAAATCAGCAAAATCAGCAATAAAATTTCAGAATCAAACAGGGAGCTTACAACCCTGAAGATAGAAAAGCAAAGATTAAGGAATGTCATAGCGCAGCTTAACGACCCGACGCTGCTTGCAGAGCTGAACACGTTTGAGCAGAAATTCAAGGAACTAAGCGAAGAAATAATCAAGATAAGCTCCGAGATAAAGAACATAGATGCGCAGATAATAAACATATTTTTGCCTGACAGGGAAAAGACAGAGAAGATTTTGAAGCAGCTGGACAGGGATGAAGAGGAGTTCAACAGCGAGCTTAAGAGGCTGCAGGAGTCAATAAGCCAGAGGGAAGGACTGCTCAGGGAAAAAGAGGCCCTTGCAAAGGAATTCTACACAAAATTCAAGTCCTTGTTTGCGAAACAGGGAAAAATAAACGAGGAAATACAGAAGAATGACATTTCAATCGAAAAGCTTGCAGAGGAAAGCCGCCAAGCCGAAATCAAGGTGAACTTCCATTCGCTGAAAAACGCGGAATTTGCAGCCTCGCTGGCAGCAATGAGCCAGGAATTCGCCCAGTACGAGGGGGTGAAGCTTGACACCGAAAAAACAGAGGAGCAGCTGAAAAGCGAGATTTCAAAATTCGAGAAGATGAGGGAAGAGATAGGCTCTGTCAACATGAGGGCGCTGGAAGTTTATGATGAGGCTGAAAAGCAATACAGCGAGTTTTTGGACAAAAAGGAGAAGCTTGGCACAGAGAAGGAAGACGTGCTTTCAATGATGAAAGAGATAGAAGGCAAGAAAAAAGAGCTGTTCATGAAGACATTCGAAGTTGTAAATAATAATTTCAAGAATTTCTTCGGGATGCTGACCACAAAAGGAGCTGAGGCAAACCTCGTGCTTGAAAACGAGGAAAATCCCTTTGAAGACGGCATAAGGATAAATGTAAAGATAACCGGCAGCAAGTTCCTTGACATAAGGGGCCTTTCCGGAGGAGAAAAGACCATGACCGCGCTTGCATTCATCTTTGCTATACAAGAGCACGAGCCGGCATCATTTTACGTTCTGGACGAGGTTGATGCTGCGCTGGACAAGCACAACAGCGAGAAGCTTGCAAAGCTGATAAGGAAATACGCTGAAAAGGCGCAGTACATCATGATATCCCACAATGACAATGTCATTTCAGAGGCAGACATTCTGTACGGAGTTTCAATGAATGCTGACGGGATTTCACAAGTGCTTAGCCTGAAGATATGAGCTTCAAGTTATTTTCTATACCTTAGATTATATTTGAATATGTCATTTCTTATTTCGCCGAAAATAAGCCTGTAAACTGCAGACAGCAGCAGCTTGAGGCCCACTTTAAGCCTGCCTTCATTGCTGTACCTCCTCATGGAGTAAATGAGCCTTGAGCCTTTGATCATCCTGAACCTGCCATGCCTGCCGCATCTTCTTACATAGTCCATGTCCTCGCTGAGCCTTATGGACTCGTCAAAGCCCCTTACTTTTTCATGAAGCTCCTTCCTGCAGAATATGCCGCTGCCGCAGGCATTCGGGTAGAAAAACTGGGTAATGAATGTCCATCCGTTGAAAATATGAAGAAATATTTTGTCAAGCAAATTGCCGCTTAACGGATAGAGATACGAGCCGGCAACGTCCAGCTTTCTTTTTTCAATGTCTTCCAGCGCATTCTCCAGAAAATCCTTTTCTATGAGTGAATCGGCATCCAGGAACAGCAAAATGCCCCCTTTTGCAGCCTTTGCCCCACTGTTGCGCCCTGTTCCCGGCATGCCTCCTTTTACAACCCTGCAGCCATATTTTTTCGCGATTTTCCTTGTGGAGTCAGCCGAGTCTGCGTCAGCCACGATAATTTCATAATCCCTGAAGCCCTGCCTTTTGATGCAGTCCAGCAGCTTTGGGAGATATCTCTCCTCATTATAAGCCGGGATAATTATGCTTATCATCCGCAGAGGATTTCATTAATTGTTTATAAACCTGAGCAAGCCTGGAAAGCCGCAAGATTTAAATATGCCAATGTTTTTGCCATTCTGAAGTGGTATAGTTGGGGCTAAGAAAAGACTTTTTGATACACAGAAGAAAAACCGTTGAATCATTCCGGTATGCAAGGGCTGACATTTCTGCTATAAGCACTAATGTGAACCACCTCAAGGACTCTGTTTCCTCAATCGAGGCGAGAATATCGGCAATTGACAATGAGATGATTTGGCTCAGGAGATCGCTTGAGAAAAGCGCGGCAGAAGCAGTGATGCAGCACAGCCAAAACCTAAGCATCCAGTCGAAGATTGAGCAGATAAACAAGTCGATGTCAGGCGCTGCGGCATCCATCAGCTTGATGAGCAGCAGAGTAAGCCGCGTGCTTTCAAGGCAAAGAGGCATATCCGGCAGCATATCCGGCCATGACAAGTCGATAAGAAGAATACTGGAAAGCTCAAAGAGGCAGTCTGCAAAAAACAGGAAAACTGACTCATCAATAAAAAAATCCAAGAATGAAATAAAAAAACTGAGGAGCGCAATAAGCAAAAAGATAGCAAGGCAGGAAAAAACCATAGCTGTCTTGAGAAAAAGGATAAGCGGATTTAAGCCTATAAGGAAAACAATCAAGAAGACAATAACTCCAAGGAAAACAATCAAGAAGACAATAACTCCAAGGAAAACAATCAAGAAGACAATAACTCCAAAGAGGACAGTTACAGAGACAACAACCCCGAAAAGAAAGACTATAACTGAAATAGTGCAAAAATAAGCTAATTATTTGAACTGTTTCTTATAAAATAATTGTTCTGCATCGGCATCGGATTGACTGAAACTGATTGTGCATAGGATGGGATTATGCTGTCAGAATACAAGGCTGATTTGAAAGGGCTGGATGCGATTGCTCCCAAAGAATGGCTGCCATGAGACGCATATGGCTGAATGCTGCCCATGATCTCTTTCACTATAGGCCCGCTTTTAAACGCGTAAAAATCATTGCTCAAATCATAAGCCTGATTTAATGGAATTGTCCTCAAGGGACCGGTAGCCTCACCCTTTAATCCGCCTTCCACAAAATTTTTCCATTCCTTGTCTGAGAGGGGTATGACCCAAAAATCTGTGTAAACAACTTGCCCGCTGAATTCTGCAGTTTGAGTATTATATCTGTATCCTTTTTCTTTCAGCGCTTTTATCACAGCAGACGAATTAACAGCCTCCTCTTCAAGCTCTCTAATAATAGCTTCAAGCGAGCTTTCCCCCTCATCAACATGGCCCCCGGTGCATTGCAGCTTGCCACGCTCAGATTTGACTGAATAGTCATATGACTTCTGCTCGAAAGCAACCTCGCCTGTTTCCTCGTTGTAGATGAATGCAACAGAGCCGTTGTCAGTGCTCTTGCCTGCATGCCTTACCGGCGCATCAGATTCGCTGTAATTTGCCCTTGAGCTTTTTTTATATCGGCTGCTTTTTGCAGAGCTTTTATTGCCGATTCCATTGCCTTCATAAGCTGGAAAAACATTGCCATCGTCGTCCATGCTTGAAAAGATTTTGTCTTGTGCTTTCATAACCCTCCCTTCCAAGCTGTTGGCCTGCGGCTCGCTGTCTAGCTCAGGCTGCTCTGCTTCCATAACTTCCACTTCACTCATTGTTACCTATAAGTAGTAAATTCATTTAAATATCTTTCGCTTTAGAAAAGAGGATTAAGCATCCATAATTTGCTCACTTACCACTGGACATGTTCACATAGACTATTTAAATAAGTTTCCTTAACTCTTAACTCAGAATTAACCTCGTTTACCAAGGAAAATGATTAGGCAAAAACTCAGTCAAAAAGAAATTGAAGAAATAAGAGAGCTTACCAGAGATTCTAAATCCCTAAATGAGATAGCAAGAATATTGGACAGAGGCAAAACCACCATATACTACCATTTTGTAAAAATTAAGGGAAAAACCGTTAAAACTATTTTTGTAAATTATAAAGATGAAGAGTTAATTGGTGAATTTATTGGTTTATTTGCCGGCGATGGCTGTATTAATAAAACAAAAGATTATAAGTATAGGATTTATTTATATTTTAATATAACAGAAGAAAAGTTCGTGTTTGATTTGATAGAAAATGTATTGGTAAAGATTTTTGACAGGAAGCCTATGGTTTTTAGGCCATATCACAGAATAAATCTATGTTATTATTCAAAGAATATAGCTAACTTAATTTATAAATATTTAACTTGGGATATAAACGATAAAAAAACTTACAAAGTACATTTAAGGAAAATGATATACTCAAGGGAATTTATGATAGGCTTTATTAGAGGCTGTTTAGATAGTGACGGATATCTATCTAATAATAAGATTAGTTTTGCCACTGTTTCAAAAGATTTAATGAAAGATATAACAAAATTTCTTACTAAGTTAGAGATAAAATATTATGTTAGTTTGTATAAGGAAAAAAGAATGAATAGAAAAGACATCTATCATATTGGCATTCCTGGGTCTTATTATATCAATTTCATCAAATTAATAAAGCCCAGAAATATAAAGGGAACTGAAAATGCGCCGGCCGGGATTCGAATTTCCGAACGTCAGTCCCACCGTTTCCCGGATACCGAGCTTGGAAGGCTCGAGTCATAGCCATTAGACCACCAGCGCGGCGCTAATAGTAGAAATTTTATCAATTTATAAAAGTAATGCTTTATTTGCTTGTCACAATCTCAATCACATCGCGGTTTTTCAGCACATATTCCTTGCCCACGGGCCTTCTTGACTTTACATCAATTGCCTTGATGAAGTGATTTCCAATATCTGTGTGCAATTTGAAGGCAAAGTCAAGCGCTGTTGTCTGGGGAGGCATCAAAAAGCAGTCCGGCAGCCTGTTGCCGTGCTGGTCTTCGAGCTTGTTTACCCCGCCGGGAAAGATTGCAATGTACTTCAGCAGCTCAAAAACCGCAATGTCAAGAACTTTTTGCACGCCGGTAGAGCTGTGTTTTTGCAGTATCTCTGCCTTTATGAAGCCAAGGGCATTTTTCTGCTTTTCAGTCAGCTTTTCCTCATGCAAAATCTCAAAATCGCTGTCTCCGGGCAAATATCTTATTAGTTCATGCTTTGCAGCCTCCCTTAATGCAAGCTCGGCTTCTGCGCTGCACGGTACAAGCAGCTGATGCCCAAATTCCTTTTTCAATCTCTCAAAATTTTCATATGCGCCTTTGACGTCTATCTTGTTGCACGCAATCACCATCGGCTTTGTCGCCCTTCTAAGCTCAGTGGCTATCTTAAGAAGAATATTCCTGTCCCATTTCGTTATGTCAGGGCCAAGAGCCAGCTTTTGGATTACTTTTTCCATCAGCTTTTCATTAACCCTCATCGAGCTCAGCTGCTTTGCAACCGCCTTGTTAAGCTCGGGTTTTTCCTGATTCACGCTCCTTGCGAACCTTTCCCAGCCTTTTTCTATAAGCCTCAAATACCACATGTCAAGCTCGTGCTCAAGAAACCTGATGTCGTTTGCAGGGTCATAGCTTAATGGCGGAACTGGCTCACCTTTTTCGTTTGTCGAGCCGGACACGTCAATTATATGTATAAGCACATCAGCCTGGTTCAGGTCATCAAGAAACTGGTTGCCCATTCCCTTGCCTTCGTGAGCGCCTGGCACGAGGCCGGCTACGTCGAGCAGTTCTACAGGCACAAACCTCTTGCTGTCAATGCAGTAGCCGAATCTTGGATTGCATTTGGTGTTGAACTCTTTATCAACACATTCAATCCTTACATAACCGGTGCCGTGGTTTGGCTTTATTGTGGTGAAGGGATAATTCGCTATTTCAACATTTGCAAGCGTCTGGGCTTTGAAGAAAGTGCTTTTCCCGCAGCTTGGCTTGCCTACAATCCCGATTAGCATGATTTTAGGAAATGACTATTTATTTTAAATGTTTACTAATTCCGCCAAATAGAAATCTTTATAAAGCCATTTTTCAGTAAAACAGGATATGGGAGTCATAGCCGAGGTTCCGCAGTTCAGGGTCAAATACAACGACGTATTCTCTTTAAGAAACCTGTACATCATGCTCCATGAGTTCCTGCTTGAGGAGAACTGGAAAGGCGCTGAAAATGACCAGGGGCACGAGGACATAGAGACGCTTTATTCCGAGAACGTATACCAAAAAGGAATCCATAGGGGAGGCAAGGAGCTCTGGTTCTGGTGGCGGGCGCATAAATTCTTCGAAGGCAAGCACAGCGGATACCTGATCAACAAGCTGGACATAGATGCCCATGTGGTATACCTCCAGACTGTTGAAATAGTCCATCAGGGAAAGAAAATGAACGCCCACAAGGGGGAAATTGAACTTTTTTTCAGGGCAAGGATAGAATCCGACTACAACAACCAATGGGATAAGCACTGGCTTTTGAAATACATGAAGCCCATCTACGAGAAAAGAATTTTGCATACCGAGATAGAAAAGCGGGAAAAGGAGCTTTGGCGGGATGCGTACAGGATACAGGCAAAAGTCAAGCAGTACCTGCAGTTAAAGAGCTTTGTCCCTGTTCCGGAGCCCTTCTTTGCAAGGCAGTTCGGCTTCGAGGAATAGATAAAAACTTATTTAAACCGACTTAATTTCTGGAAAGAGCTTCGCCTCCGTAGCATAGTAGCTATTGCGTCTGACTTGTATCATTGCAGGCCATCAGAAGGTCGGGAGTGCAACTCTCCCCGGAGGCTCTCATATTCAGTAACTTTAAAAACCACCTTAATTTCAGCTTTCAAAATGCCGAACGAAATAGAGAAGCAGTACGACGAACTGAAGAAAAAGCTCAAATTGCCGGACTTCAAAGAGATAGACTTTGAATTCGAGATAAGCGACATTGAGGAGACAAATTTTCTCCTTAGGGAGATAATAAGAAGAATATGCGAAAGGCTTGATTTCTACAGCACGATGCTTGAGGGGATCCTGCAGCCTGACACATCCAACCTTTATGCCATGCATGAAACAAGGTACTTTACCGAAGACGAGAAAAATAATATGTATAAAGTATACAGCAGGCTTATGGAGCTAAACCGGCAGTCAATAGAGATCTCTTTGCAAAGAAACGGCAATGAAGGCCTTGAAGCTGACTTTATAAGCAAATTCTTAATTGAATGGAAAACCATAAAGAAAGGGCTCCTGAGCTTTGTCAAAAAAATGAAAGAGTCATGGCAGAATGAAGTTGACATAAAAGAAAACGTGGGTTATCTGGGGTAAAATGCAGCTTGTAATATTCGGGCCGCCGGGAGTGGGCAAAGGGACTTTGTCAGACATGCTTTCTGCGAAGTATAAAATCCCCCACATCTCTACAGGAGACATCTTCAGGAGCGAGATAAAGAGCGGCAACAGCGAGCTTATACAGTATGTCGAGAAAGGGCTTCTTGTGCCGGACAGCGTGGTCAACAAAGTCATTGAAAAGGCGCTCAAGCAGGAAAGCTTCAAAAACGGGTTCATACTTGACGGCTACCCCAGAACTACAGACCAGGCGGAATTTCTCGAGAATGCAGTTTGGAAACTGAAGAAGAAGATCAACTTAGTGCTGAACCTGGCTGCTCCTGAGGACGAAATCGTAAAAAGATTGACTGCAAGAAGGCACTGCCCAAAATGCGGCGCATTGTACAACCTAATAACTGTCAAGCCAAAAAAGAAGGACATATGCGACAAGTGCGGCTCGCAGCTTGCGATAAGGAAGGATGACGAGCCTGAAACAGTGAGGAAAAGGATACAGGTTTACAACAGTGAAACAGCCCCTTTGATTGAGCATTACAGGAAGAAAAAGCTGCTTGCTGACATCGACGGCTCAAAAAGGCCAAGGACAGTCTTTGGCGAGGGTGTTGCATTTATTGAAAAACATATTCCAAAGCAACAAAAAATGGATTAATTTATATATCTCTCTCTTTCTGAATTATTTATGATTATTCATGGCAAGAATGTAGACTTTGTTATAGAAAAAGGAGATCCTTCTGGCATAGTAGGTTCCGACCCACTAAATCTCAGAAAAAATCCTAAAAGAGTATTAAGTCAATTAAAAAGAACAAAAATAAAAATACCGTATTTGCAAGAATGCATAGGGGGTTATTTGAATAATGACGTAGGCAGTTTTCTTGATTATTGCATTAAAATGGTAACACAGGTATTTATAGAAGAGCTTAAAGAGAATCCCAGCTTTATTACTTCCAATAATTTTATTGTTAATATAAACTTAATTTTTCAAAATTCAACACATTTAGGAAAATATTTTGATAAGCTATCGGGGCTTGAAAAAGCACTTTTTAGAGTTAATCCAATTGGAATAATAAGAGAAATAGTGTTTTATGGTCGCTTTAATTTAAGCGAGATTATTTATCACGAATTCATACACCATCTCAGAAATTGTTATGGTAAAAATGCTTATCAATGGATTGACAAGGCAATAGACCAATTAGCTCAACAAGAACAAAGAGATCCATCAAAAATAACCTACTTGATTAACGCACAATGTATAATTTTTGTTCTTGACAGCGTAAGCAACGAAGGAATAGCAGAATTTGCGGCTCAATATCAAAAACGGAAAAGAATACCTTTTGAAAAACACATATTTGCTGAAATAATCTTTATACTGGATTTGTTATGCACTGATTTTGGACCTGAGGTAACGAATAAAGCAACTAAAATTCTGGAACAATCCCGTGCTGCCTATAAAATAGGCTCATTAATAGTTGCCACTATTGTTCTTCATAAGCTATTTAGTAATAACAAAAAATTCTATGCATGGTTGAAAATATACGGAGTTTGGTTTGGAAGAAGGACTTATAATGCAATTGAAATAGGGAAATTTTATAACACTAAATTATTTGATTTATACTTCACTTACGATGATGAGGAAACCGATAGGATAGTAGAGCAAACAATAGCCGATATATACGGGATGAGCCATTTGGGATTTTTGAAGGCTTATGAAGAAGCGTGCGTTAACTTAAAAATAAAACCATTCTTTACTCTTCAAATATACGATTTCTACAAGAGAGAATGTTGGCAAAATTATCAAGCATTAAAAAGAGAAGGAAGAATTTAATCTATGTAGATAAACCTTTACAAAAGAATAAATAAGAACGACAGATAGCTTATTTTTAATTATAAGATTTTGGCAGTTTTGGCTTGAAAGGCTTAAAAATTCTTTCCTCCAAAGGACTATCGATTCTATAATGTAGGGCACAAATAATTGATAAAAATACTTTGTGCCCTCCTGATATAATAGCGAATTAATTTATGATTTATTTATGTCCGCTATTATAGTTAATTGTGTTATTGGCATTCTACTTTTTAGTCTCATAAAATTTAACTGCTTTTCTCAAAATATATACATATAGATTTTTTACAGCTTCTCTTCCTTCCATAGTTAAGTCTCCAAGCATATTATTCAGTACACGCTTATCATTCAGTACATATCTGCCTGAACTGATATAAACTTCGCCATTTGGATTTTGGTCAAATGGCTTATGTGGATCTTCAGCCTGTTTTGTAAATTTAAAATGAACCCTTTCACTAAAATCATGTCCTCTTAAGCTCCGAAGAGAATATGGAATCTCATTTACCTCTGATGGGTCTAAATCCCCTTCAAACCAAAATAAGTAAGGCTTTTCATTCTGAGTGCGTGCTTTACGTACTGTTATTCTTAGTGGAGCTAGTAAAGGATCATTAGAGGGTATAAACTCTTGATAAATATCGTTAGGTGACTGATTAAATCTATTAGTTATATCTTCTCCTTTTTCTACTAAATATTTTGCTACTTTTTGTTCTAATTCCTCAACACTTTCTGCTCTTGGCGCACAACCCCAAAAAGAAGTTGCTATTGCTCCTGCTATGCCGAAATATCCCAATAATTGCCTTCTTGTAATTTGTGTTGACATTTGATTTATAACTACTAATAAGTAATAACTTATATAAAAATCTTTCCTTTCTACCAGTAATAAGCTACTTTATTTTCTATATAGTAAAAATATATTAAAAAGTTCGTATTTTTTTTAATTTACCAAATATTCCAAAGCAACAGTAGCATAGCAGCTTTTCGGCAATATGAAATTTAATTTAATTTTCTGCTTTTTTTGATTTAGCTCGTCATTTTTAATTTCCAATATCCTGAATTTTAAATCAAAAAACAAGCTTCTGGATGTGCCTTCTGCCGTAAGCTCAGGAATCTGGCTTATTATGAAATCCCTTGGATTTAGATTTTCTTGACTTAAGATTTTTTGAATTAGTATTTTCAATCGCTTATTTTTAATTTCATTGATTTCAAAATTAAACCCAATGATTGGAATTTTAACATTTTTTGGTTTATTATTGCAATTCACTTTTAAATGTCCATTAACAATCTCATTAAATAAATAAGATTGGTAAGAATGAACAAAAAGCTTCCGTGTTTTTAATGGGATAAGCCTTAATGCCTCAATGTAATTGTTTTTGTTGGCCTTCAGATATTCTCCTATTTTTTCCTCGATAAATCCATTGCTTTCAAGAATTAGCCCAACAGCCTTTTTGAAGTCTTTTTTTACAATCGCCTTCCCAATCAGATGGTTGTTTCTGCTGAACCTCTGCGGGCCGTAAAGGTTCGGGATTTTCAGCTTTTTATTCTCAAGCTTTTTTATCTTTTCAATGTGATTTTTATTTAAATTCCTTATTGTTATAGTGAACTCGTTGCCTTCCAAATCTCCAAGCGAAACCGGGTTTTTTCCGTTGCCCAGGTATTTTAATTCAATGCCTTTCAACACAATATTCTCAAAATTCCTGCTGCCCCTGAAGATTGATATAGCCTGCTCTGTAACCGCATTCCTGTCCTTGTTGCCCGCAAAGCCGAAATGCTTCAATGGGATTCTAAATTTTTGTGACAGAACTTGAAGCGCATCAATCGTGGTATAATTGGTCTTTTTGAGAGTGAAGTATGTGTATTGCCCATTATCCAGATTAACTTTGCTTATCTCTTTTACTATGAAATCTTCCGGAAGCTGCTTGATTTGGTGCATGAAGACTCTTATTTAACTTGATATTTTAGATTTTTCTTTTAATTTTTTGTGCAGTTCTCTTTCCTTAAGAAGAAGGCTCCAAAACAATCTTTCATAAAATTTCATTATGTCTCCGAATTGTTTTATGAAAAATTCAGCCTGCCCTTTTACATTTGTATCAGGTATAATTTTAAGCAACTCGCCAGTTAAACTTGCGATTCCATTGAATTTTTTAAACAGCCACCTTAAATCACGCTTGTGCAGCCTGATTGATGTAGCCTGCAATGACTCCTCTTCAGGTATCTGATGAATTGCCGCACGCCATTCTCTAAAACTTAGATATCCACTTATTTTGTCCAGTACATTCCTTTCTTCTTTCATTATCTTTAATCCCCTTAATTTTAATCTATCTAGCTTTCTATCTAAAAGATGGAACAAATGAGCAATTTGGCCTAGAATCCTGTTGGCTTCAGGATCATCTACTATTTCATCCAAATGTGCAGAAACATGCACTAGAGCTTGTAGCCTTTCTGCCAATAAATGCTCTTCTTTTACAATGCCCCCTTCAATGTCAAGAAATTCTTTTGTTTCGGATAAGGCGTCCTTAGCTTGCTCTTCCCATTCCAATGGCTCATTCATAAATTACTTCCCAATCAGCTTTATCACATCAACCATCCTCTCGCTGAAGCCCCATTCGTTGTCATACCATGCGACAACCTTTACAAAATTGCCCCCTATGACGTTTGTAAGATCCGAGTCAAAGATCGAGGAATTTGAATCTGTTATTATGTCAACTGAAACAATGGGCTCTTCTGTGTACTGAAGAACGCCTTTCAGCTTTTTTGCAGATTCCTTGAATACTTTGTTTATCTCCTCTTTTGATGTGCTCTTCTGAAGCTCGCACACAAAGTCTGTCACAGAGCCGGTTGCAACAGGAACCCTGAATGCAAGGCCGTCAAGCTTCCCTTTCAGTTCAGGAATGACCTCTGCAACGGCTTTGGCAGCTCCTGTAGTTGTTGGAATGATTGACAAAGCAGCCTGGCGCGCCCTCCTAAGGTCTTTATGCGGGGAGTCAACAAGCTTCTGGTCTGCCGTGTAGGCATGGATTGTGGTCATGAATCCCCTTTTGATTCCAAAATTGTCATTGAGGATTTTTGCAACAGGGGCAAGGCAGTTTGTGGTGCAGGATGCATTTGAGACTATATGGTGCTTGCTTTTGTCATACATTTCTTCATTCACTCCCATAACGATTGTCAAGTCCGGGTTTTTTGCAGGAGCGCTTATCAAAACCTTTCTTGCGCCTGCATCAAGGTGCTGCTGGGCCCCTTCCCTGTCAGTGAATCTTCCGGTGCTTTCGACAACAACATCGATCTTCAGGTCTTTCCACGGCAGTTTTTGCGGGTCAAGAACCGACAATACTCTTATTTTTTTGCCGTCAATGATCAATGAGTCTTCTGTGTGCTCCACAGTTCCCTCATATTTTCCGTGGACGGAATCGTACTTGAAAAGGTGAGCCAAAGTTTTTGAGTCCGTGATGTCATTGACGCATACCCAGTTTATATTCTTGTCTTTTATGCCTGCCCTAAGAACTAATCTTCCTATCCTGCCAAATCCGTTTATTGCGACATTGACCATCAAACCACCTTTTTATTATACAAACGGGTCACCTCAATCACTTTGCAGCCAGAGGTCGTTCCCGTTTTTGTTTTATTGGCTTCTCTTTAAATTTTAAAAACAAATGCGACCCATGCAAAACATCAGTCAAATGGGTGCCCCGCAAACTTCATACTTGCTAACTTTTCAACTTATATAAAAAGATTGCGGGTGCTATTTTTTCAGCATCCTAATCATATCCTTCAATTTCCTTGTGTTGATAACATTCTCTTTTGTTGCCCAGCCTCTTCTTGCAATTCCGATGCCCAGCTTTATGAAATGAAGCTGGCCTGCGTTGTGGGAGTCCGTGCTTATGGCCAGTTTAACTCCTGCCTTTATTGCAGCCCTTGCGTTGGTGTCCTTCAAGTCCATCCTGTAAGGCTCTGCGTTTATCTCCATGACTGTTCCAGTATCTTTTGCCGCTTCAAAGGCCTTTTCCAAATCAATGTCATAAGGCTCTCTTCTTCCAAGAAGCCTGCCTGTAGGATGGGCTATTATGTCAACATTGTCGTTTTGAATCGCATTAATCATCCTTGATGTCAGCTTTTCCCTTGAATTTTTGAAGCCGGAATGTATGCTTGCAACAACAATATCCAGCTCTTTCAGCACTTTGCCGCTCATATCAAGCTTGCCATCATTTGTTATATTGACTTCAGTGCCCTGCAGGACAACAATGCCGCTGAGCTTTTTGTTCACCTTTTCTATTTCTTTTCTCTGCTCCAGAATCCTTTTCTCATCCAATGCCTTTGCAATTGCAAGAGAACCTGCATGGTCTGTTATGCAGATATACTCATGCCCTAATTTCTTTGCAGCCAGCGCCATCTCTTCAATTGTATTGCTTCCGTCGCTCCACTTTGTGTGCATCTGCAGGTCGCCTTTTATGTCGTTGTAGCCAATCAGTTTCGGCAGCATATGGTGCTGGGCCAATTCAACCTCGCCTTCGTCTTCCCTCATTTCCGGCTCGATGTAATCCATGCCGAGCCTTTTGTATATTTCCTCTTCTGTCTTTCCTGCAACAAGCTTGCCTGTTTTCCCGCTGAACAGCCCGTACTCGCTCAGCTTAAGCCCCTTTTCAATTGCAATCCTCCTTAAAATTATGTTATGCTCCTTGTTGCCTGTGAAGTAGAGCAATGCTGCGCCAAAAACATTGTCATCAAGCACCCTCAAGTCGACCTGTATGCCTTCTTTCAGCCTTACAGAAGACTTTGTGGGGCCTTTGGCAAGAATGCCTGCGACATTCGGCATTTTTGTGAAGAAGTCAATTACTTTTGAGGGGTTTGCTGATGTTGCAACGATATCAATGTCCCTGATTGTTTCCTTCATCCTTCTTGTGGAGCCTGCAATGCTGACTCTTTTCACTTCTTTTAAAGCGCCCATCAAGCCAAGGACTTCTTCTGCATCGCTTAAGGCAAACCCCAATGGAATCCTCTGCCTGCTTTTCCTTGAGAACTCTATGCTTTTCAGCAGATTTTGCTCCACGACGGGGCCGAGGCCTTTTATTTTCTGTATCTTTCCTTGCTTGGCAGCCTTTTCAAGCTCTGAAATTGTCCTTATCTTCAGCCTGCTGTAAAGCTTCATTATTGTCTTCGGGCCAAGGCCGCTTATTGTGCCAAGCTGCTCTATGTCAACCGGAGTTGATTTTTTCAGCTCATCGAGATACTTTGACTTGCTGTTTTTCAGGAAGTCATCTATTTTTTTTGCAATGCCCTCTCCAATGCCGGGCAATTCCTCCAGCCTGTTTTCTTTCCAGACCTTTTCTATGTCTTCCGAGAGGCTTTCAATGACCAATGCAGCTTTTCTATAAGCCCTTATCTTGAACCTGTCTTTTGCATCGGTGCTGAATTCGAGATAATCGGCTATCTCATTGAGAAGTTGCGCTACTTCAAGATTTTTCATAAATAGATTACTTTTTCAATTGTATTTAAAATTTTGGGATTTTGAAATGAACTTTAAAAAATAAAAAATATGAGACCCATGCAAAATATTAGTTGAATGGGTGCCTCCTCTACACTTTCTCCAGAAAAAACGGGTTACCTCCAACTGCCTGCATAAAGAGGTCGTTCTCGGGATTGAGTTAATATATTTATTTGACTTTTTATTGTGTCTTATTCAAAAACTTATCAGCTTTCTTCAGCAGCTCCTTTGCATTGTTAAAAGTCAGCTTTTTCTCTGCATGCTCGTAATTGAGCCATGCATAGCCGATATGCTCGCTGGAAAGCCTTACCTCATCTGTTGCCGACTGCGCAAGAAAGAAAATGACTTCCTTGAAGACTGTCTCATCGCCGTTTTTGTAGAAGTAGTTTATGGTTTCCCTGAAGCCGTCAGCAAACTCAATGTCTTCAATGCCGGTTTCCTCCTTGATCTCCCTTGAGGCAGTCATCTCGTCTTTCTCGTTTTTTTCCTGGCCGCCTTTGGCAAAGTCCCAGTGACCGGTGCTGTAATGCAGAAGCAGGTATTTCACAGAGCCGTCTTTGTATCTTTTGAAGACAACTGCGCCGCAGCTCTTCTCTTTTGCCATTTTTGGTGTGAACTATTGACTGTTTAAAAATCTTATCAGGAAACTCTCTTCTAAAGGCTTGAATAACTTTTGGGATATACATTCCATTTTTGAGCCAAAACCTTTAAATACAAGGTATACAATATAATATCTACTTTTAAACATATATACTGTATAATGATAAAGTTTATATATAACAAGTACTCTTAAGGAATGCAATAGTCATTCTTATCTATTGCAATTTTCATACTCATAAGTTATATATCATATTGGGAGAAAATGGGGTGGAAAGGCGGAGTGTAGATATTAGAGATAGGGATATCATGTTTTAACTTATCCCAACCTTTTAAGGGAGTGTAGGAGTTTTTCTATCACCTCTTTTCTTCTATGCTCAACCTTAAAAGGGCGGGATTTTACAATACGAGGCAAAAATGGAGGCAACTGCGCAGCTAAAAATGAAGTTAACAAACACAAAAATATACGACACAGTCAAGGAAGTAATCGGGGAGGACTCTATAAGGGTTATTGAGTACCTCAAAGACAAGAAGAACATTTCTGATTTCAAGATTGCCGAGAAGGTTGACCGGGACATACATGAAGTTAGGAACATACTTTACAGGCTTTACAACCATAACCTTGTGAGCTATTACAGGAAAAAGGACAGGCAGAAGGGATGGTACATAAGCTACTGGACTTTCAACAAGAAAAAGATCAAGGAGCTGCTCGACAAGACAAACAAGGAGAAGCTTGCCAGGTACAGCGTAAGGCTTAAGGAAGAGGAGTCAAACATTGGCAATTTCTACCTTTGCCCGAATGCATGCGTCAGGGTTGGCTTCGAGAGGGCTGTTGACCTTGAATACAGGTGCCCCGAGTGCGGAAACATACTCAACCACCAGGACAACACAAAGACAATTGATTTCCTGAGGACAAAGATAAGAGAATTGCAATTGAACGGCAACGGAAAGCATCTGGCCAGAAGGGCTTGATTTATTTTCTTATATAGGGAAAAAGTTTTTTAAGTAAAACTATGTTTTTATATTTTTATGCCATACGAATTAGTGCGATATCCAGCTATGTGCGCATTTAATGGGATTTTCTCAAACGGTAACTCATTGTTTGAAGTAGTTCATTCCCAAGATTATAACAATGAAACAAGAAGGCCGTCCATTGATAAACTTCCTGATAAAAATCAAGCAGAGCCTCCTCATGGGTTGGTTGGCATGTTGCAAAAAAGAGATTCCGGGGAAATCATTTTTGTACCATACCTACCGAGAGTAAGCAAAGTTGAGGTAAGGGAAATATTAGACTATGATTTTAGGGCAATGACGGGAAAAGACAGGAAAACCAAAAGAAATGGAAATGTAAGCTATAAAAAAGATATTCATGAAGTCAGGCAATCTTCAGGCAAAGTCGAGATACAATTAAAGCCTGACGAGCAGGTTTTTGAAGTTTACGACAAAAGTGGCCACTCCTTAGGAAGCTTTTTTTTGAAGTCAAGATGGTTTTCCTTTGGCTAGTTCTTAAAAAACTAAAAGGAACTGAAGCACGATGCGTTTTTAGCATATTTTTGTCACTACAAAAAAGTTTATATAAGATTACATTTTTTGCTATTTTCTATGCAGATAATCGGACATAGGGGTGCTATGGGCTACAAGCCTGAGAATACGATTTCTTCATTTAAAGAAGCTTTAAGGCTTGGAGCTAACGGGATTGAACTTGATGTTTGGGTTTGTAGGTCTGGTGAGCTTGTTGTTTTTCATGACGAAACGCTTGACAAGCTTACAAATGGAAGCGGACATGTTTATGACAAAACATTGGCTGAACTGAAAAGATTGAAAGTCAAACACCCTATTCCGGAAAAAGAAGAATTCATACCTCATGATGAAATTATAATACCAACGCTTGATGAAGTTCTGGATGTTGTTGACAAAAGAGCTTTTGTGAATGTAGAGCTTAAAGGCCCCAACACTGCTAGAGCAGTTTATAGTACAATCGACAGGTATGTAATGGAAAATGGCTGGCCTTATGACGGATTTTTGGTTTCTTCTTTTGACCATCCTGAACTGAGAAAATTCCAAAAGATAAGTAAGGGTTTGGTTAATGTTGGGTATCTTTTTTCAGGAATACCAAGAGGCTATGCTAAAAGTTTCAAAAAAGACGGTGCCTATGCCCTACATCCAGAATTAGACTCTACAGAAACAAGATTAGCCACTCTTGTTAAAGACGCACATAAAGGCAGGCTAAAAGTTAATTTTTGGACAGTAAATACCGAAGAACAGGCTGCAGTAGTAGCTAGGCTTGGAGCCGATGGAGTATTTACAAACTATCCTGACAGAATGAGGGAATGGGTTGCGAAATATAGTGCGCGCTAGCTTACCTTTTTTATCTTCGCCACAAAAAATCCCTCTGTGTCATTGTCCTGCGGCCAGATTCTCAGGCATTTTTTCAGCTCTTCAGAATATTTTTTGTTTTCAAACTCCAGGATCGGGTTTGATTTTTTAATATTTAGTTTTATTTCGCCAAGCTTTGCATCTTCATATTTTTTCAATAAAAAATCAACGACTTCCTCATTTTCCTCAGGCTCCAAAGAGCATGTGGAATAAACCAAAGTGCCGTTTTCCTTCAATAAATTAAAGCCTGTTTCTATAAGCTGCTTCTGCGTTATGGAAAGCCTTCTGACCATGTCAGGATTCCATATGCCGATTGTCTTGAGGCTTTTCCTTATTGTGCCGGTTCCTGAGCAGGGAGCATCAACCAATACCCTGTCAAATTCAATGCCGGAATTTTTGAACCATTGGCCTTCCATCAATGTGATTATCGCGTTTGTAACCCCGCACCTCTGCAAGTTGATTGACAATGGCTTCATTCTCTCGTAAGTGTAGTCGTTTGCGAGCAAAATTCCCTTGTTTTGCATGTATTGCGCTATCTGCGTTGTCTTGGAGCCTGGAGATGCTGCAATGTCCAAAACAATCTCATCAGGCTTTGGCTCCAGCACGATAGGTGGTATCATCGAGGCTGCTTCCTGCAGATAAAAATATCCCAAAGAATGCTCAATCAAATTGCCAATGTCCCTTCTTTCCTTTTTGATGTGCTCGATCCAGAACCCTTCTTTGCACCACGGAACCTGCTCCAGATTCCAGATGTTTTCGAGCCTTTCCTTCAGCTCTTTGATGGGAATCTTTAAAGTATTCACCCTTATGGAGCGCCTCAGGAAAGACAACGAAGACTTTTTGAATTCCTCCCAGTCTGTAAGCTTTGAGTAGCGCTCTACAAATTTCTCCTTGAAATGAACTTCCTTGCCGCTTTCGGTGATTGATGAGTGCATTAGAAGAAGTGTTAAGCATTAAAATATAAACATTATTGAATTAAGTGGCATATTGGAAACTATAAGGGATGCTCCATAGTGGTTGGCGTAGCCTGGAAATAAATGCTTTTGCAGCTTGCCTCCCCAGTTCTATTAATTTTTCTCTTTCAGGCATCGGTATGTTAATTTGACCAGGTAATACACCATCAATTTTGGGCGCAAACAGTTTCAGCTGCTGCTTATGGTAGTCATCACCCTGAGTTAATACATCTACTGGAATTTCAGAGAATTTTTCTACCTGTTCTGTAGAGGCTATTACATTTCGAACATGCCCTTGCCAAGCCTCGTCTGCGGCGAAAAATGGCAAGCCCTTATAAATTCCATTATTGTAATTCAAATCAACCCCCACAACAGTTCCAGCATTTTTGCCGATATGTTTAAGTAGCAGAGGAAAATTATACACCTCTCCAGCGTCCCCAAGGAGGCTGCCATTATATCCCTTATAAGGAATTATTTTTGCCAAGGCAATTGCCGCCGCCAAAACATTATACAAAGGCATTTCGCGGTATTCTTTTCCAAGAGCAACTGGACGCTTGTGAATATAGTCAATTGCCATTATAATAAAATTCCCTAAATCTCCTATGGTCCGCTCTCCTGAGATGCTTCTTACGGCCTCAACAAAAGCGTCTGTCTGAACAACCCCCTTTGGATTCCTAACAAGTTCCCCATTTTCTGTCATTAGGTCTTCTGCCTGAAAATAATGCATGATTTTTAATAACCTATCAAATCTGTCTTTGACATATCCACCCGGCAAGTACCCTATTGCGGCTTTTATCAGCCTGATGGCTCTATGATAATCCCTTTCTGGCAGAAGCTCTGGAATTTTTAGGGCAAATTTCACAAAGGTTTCTTCATCGGTTATTTGTCCGAGCGATAATAGCGATGATACGGATGTTGTTACATATTTGCTTATCTCAATATGCTTTCTAAGCTCAGTAGCAAATCCAAGAATCCAATAGCCCTTTGCTGAGCCGCCACCTCCAACAAAAGTTACATCTCCATTTGTTGGGAGTCGCCCAGTGCGCAAACCAAAAGCTAAAATCTCTTCCAGAGAAGCTCTTTTTATACCGCTGGAGTCTGAAGCAGGCTTTGCGACATAAAATATTTCAGGAGAAAATTTATCAGCTGTCCTTTTCAAGAGATTTAAATTTTTATATTTCCTATTAGGTGCTCCATTGTTAATTACAATAGGCTCGGTTTGGACTTGATGATCATTTCCAACTTCTATGCCTTTACTAACCTCAGTTTCTAGTTTTCCCATAACTGAAACTCTCTTCCCAAACTCTGAATACAATCCTGAAAGAACTGCCTAATAAACCTTTCCTTTTAAAGAATCAGGCTAATTTCTTTGCCATGTCAAAAACCGCCAGTTAAGGGAATGCAGCTGTTGCTATCGCAAATTTTCTAGTGGTTTTTGAGCATGCTCGAAAATATCCAATATTTTCGACATATAGACGTTTTCCAGTTTGTAGCCAAACTTCCTGAAGTACTCCCTTGCCCCAATTCCAGAAATTATTACCATTTTGTCCTTTCCATTTTGCCTTGCAATCTCCTCTGCCTTCAGCAAAAGATTTTTTCCGATGCCGCGATGCTGGAAGCTGTCCTCTGTCTTTTTTCCAATCTGGGCTGCTGCTGAGAAAACATGCAATTCCCGTATCAAAGCAGATGATTGAGTTATCTCTTTTCTTAAGAACTGTGATGAAAATCTCATTCTGCAAAAGCCGAACAGGACATCATTTTTAACGTCCTCTGCTGCTATGAACAATTCCTTTCCATGCGAAGCTTCATACTCCGTTATTGTTGTTTGGATATTGTTGAAATTTGCCCCTGAATGGAATCCGGCTTCCCTGCATCGTATGCACCTGCATTTTATGCCCCTGTCTGCACAGATTTTCTCAACGTATTGTCTTAGGTTTGTCCTGTCAACTCCCGATGCTGTTGCAAATGTGGGAATGTCCCTTTGGACCCTCATTATCCTGCACCATTTTGGAACATATTTTTTTGCTTCTGCGATTATCTCAGCAGCTTCTTTTGTTGTCAAAGGATTGAAGGTGCCATTTTTCCAGTCCTCGTAAAGCTTCGTGCCTTCCATCACCATGCACGGATAGAGCTTCAGCATGTCCGGCTTGTAATCGGGGTTTTCAAACAATGTTTTTAATCCTTTTAAGTCCATCTCTTTTGTTGTCAATGGCAGCCCCGGCATGTAGTGGGCATTTATTTTGAAACCCAAGTCTTTCAGGATCCTTATTGACTCGATGTTATCAGCTACAGTGTTGCCTCTGTTTGTGGCTTCAAGCACATCGTCGTAAATTGACTGGATTCCAAGCTCAACCCTTGTGCAGCCAAGCTCAAGCATCAAGTTTCCATGATACAGCTTGCCGAAGTCGCTTTTTGTCTCTATTGTGAGGCCAACACATCTAATCAAGGCAGTTTCATTTTCTTTTTGCACCTGCTTTAATGCCAAGCTTGAATTGTCTTCTGCTTTTAGCTTGTTTTGGACATTTTTTATTGCCAGTATATTTGCATCATTTATTTGATTTTCAATAACGCTTAGCTTATTACCATGTTCAGGCAAATTTATTTGATTTTGCTTATTATTCCCCATCTTGCTCGGCGCATTTAACACTTTTCCATCATCAAAATGCCCATTACTAAACTTGCTGTTAAAAAATAAACTATCGGCATTTTTCCTTGCTTCCAAATCACTCAAATCAATGTTCTTCATATGCAGCAGCTTTTTATGCACTTTCTGCGTCCTTTCATCCTCTCCCAAAACCAGCCTTGGCAGCTCAAAGAAATTTTTGAATTTGGCCATGTCCAATTCTGCATCATTGCTAAAGAACAATCTGGAAAAATCATTCATTGCCTTGAGCGCGTACTTCACAAAATATTCCTGGTATGCTTTTGGAAAAAAGGTGAACGTTCCCCCTTGTATTATCAGCTCTGCCTTGTCAGGCACCTTGCCCATTGCAACATAGTGCTCCAGCCTGTTGAATACTATCAGGTAAGGGTCGTAATTGTTCCTTATGCTTCTTCTTGTTGAAGGCTCTTTTCCGGTGTAGCTTTGCGGTACATTGCCAAAGGCAGAGTCCGGGCCGCCCGGGCAGTAAGTGCAGGGGCCGATTCCTTTCATTGTATGAGGGCATGGGTAAGGCTCTGACATCAGCGCAATCGGGGAAACGCCGCTTATTGTCCTTACCGGCTTCAAGGAAAGCAATTCCTTGAATTTTTCCCTTTCCTTTTCAGATGCTGCAAAGTAAATGTCCGCATTTTTGGGAATCTGCGCCAATCCATTAGCCTTATACTTATTCAAGACCTTCAATTTCAACTGGTTCAATTCGTGCTGGGTCTTTGGATTATTTTTATTAATCTCTTCAGCTATTTCAATGCATGCCTGCTCGAAATCGTTCATGAAGATTAGAAGTAAAGCACCATATTTAAACCTTAACCATTATTAATTTCAATCACTTCATTCCTTGTCTTGTAATGCTTGCATACCTCTATTATCATTGCCCCAATGCTTGAGACAGCAACTATAAATAAAAACATCGGAATGGCAATGGGATGCATGTCAAGGTGTTTCCCCAAAGACGGAATAAAAATCGAGGCTGCCATGATGATAAAGGAGCTTACGAAAGCAAGTATCAATAATCTATTTTTGAAAATCCCAACCTTGAATACCGGGTAAATTGTTGACCTTGATGCAATGGACTGGTACAGCTCAAACATGCCGATTGTCAGGAATGCGGCTGTCTGGGCTTTAGCCAGGTTTCCTTCGCTGAAAAATATATAAATAAAAATCGAAAGCGCGACTGCAACCTGCGCAACTGGGTAGTAGATGAGGAATGGATTCAATCCCCTGAACAGCGACTCATTCTGCTTTCTTGGCTTCCTTGACATTGCATTCGGCTCAAAGGGGTCTGCGCTCAATGCAAGGGCCGGCAATCCGTCTGTCACAAGGTTGATGAGCAAAATTTGGGTTGCTGTCAAAACCAGCGGCAGTCCCGATATTATTCCGAGGAAGATTATCAGCACTTCCCCGATATTGCCGGAGAGCAAAAACCCGATATACTTCCTTATGTTGTCATAAACCCCCCTGCCTTCCTCGACTGCATTGACTATTGATGCAAAATTGTCATCAAGCAGGATCATGGAAGATGCCTCCTTTGCGACATCAGTCCCTGTGATGCCCATTGCAATCCCGATGTCGGCTTTTTTCAGCGCAGGGGCGTCGTTAACGCCGTCCCCGGTCATTGCAACAACATGGCCTTTTTTCTTCAATGCATCAACAATCTTTATCTTGTGCTCCGGGTTTACCCTTGCGAATATTGCAATTTCCTCCACAATCTCGTCAAGGTTTTTTATCTCTTCAAGCTGCTGCCCCGTCATTGACTTCCCTTCAAGGCCTATCTCCTTCGCGACTGCCCTTGCAGTTATCTCATGGTCTCCTGTGATCATGACAACCTTTATGCCTGCATTTTTGCATTTTTCAACCGCTATTTTGACTTCCGGCCTTGCCGGGTCAATCATTCCCTGCAGGCCTGCAAAAATTAAATTCTTTTCAGGGTCTTTTTCAGTCACGATGGTTTTGTATGCAAAGCCAAGAACCCTCAATGCGCCATTTGCAAACTCCCTGTTTATATCCAGGATTTTCTGCTTTTCCTTCTCCGCCAGTTTTTTGACCCTGCCGTTTATAAGGATATAACTGCATAATCTCAGGATTACTTCAGGGGCGCCTTTGGCAAAAGCAAGCTTTTCGCCATGATGGCTGTGCAAGGTTGTCATCAGCTTCCTTTCGCTTGTGAATTCTATCTCGTCAGTTCTTGGGTATTCTATATCCAGATCTTTTTTCCCAATGCCTGCCTTTTCAGCGCTGACTATCAAGGAGCCTTCGGTAGGGTCGCCTATGACGCTGCCTTCTTTCAGCTCGGAATTGTTGTTCAGGGAGCCTATTAAGAGAAGCTGCTCAATCTCTTCAGTTTTGACAGGCTTGCCTTTGCACAGGAACTGGCCTTTTGTTTCATATCCTGAGCCCGTGACATCAATTATTTTCCCGTTTGCAAAGACTTTTCTTACGGTCATCTGGTTCATAGTCAATGTGCCTGTCTTGTCAGTGCATATGACTGTTGTCGAGCCTAAAGTCTCGACGCTTGGAAGCCTTCTTATCAATGCGTTTCTTTTCAGCATCCTTTGGGTTCCCAATGCCAACGACATTGTCACTATCGCAAGCAGTGCTTCAGGAATTGCAGCAACTGCAACTGCAACTGCGAAGATCAGCATGTCAAGAAGCGGCTTTTCATGGAAGAGCATTCCAACCGCGAAAATCACAACTGCAACTGCTATGACAACTTTTCCAAGGAATTTTCCCAATTTGTCCATCTTTTTTTGCAAAGGAGTGGGCTCTGGCCTGACTTCCTCTATGAGGGTGGCTATCTTTCCTATTTCGCTCTTCATGCCTGTTCCGGCAACTATTGCATTTGCCCTTCCGCTCACTATAACCGTGCCCGAGAAAATCATGTTTTTCATGTCAGCTATAGCTGTTTTTTCCGGCAGAGTACCTGTATTTTTCTTGACAGGCTGCGATTCGCCTGTCAAGGCTGCTTCCTGGGCCTGCAAATTGAAGGCTTCAAGCAATCTTGCATCTGCAGGAACCTTGTTGCCTGTTTCTACGGATATTATGTCGCCAGGCACGAGATGCTTTGCATCAATTTCCCTCTTTTGACTGTTCCTTATGACAGTTGCTTTTAGCGATGACAGTTTTTTCAATGCCTCAATCGCCTTTTCCGCCCGGTATTCAAGTATGAATCCAAGCACAGCTATCAGAATGATTATTATCAGGATGACCATCGCATCAATGTATTCCTTCAGAAAAGCCGAAATCAGCGTGGCTGCAATCAGGATCCACAGCACAACGCTCTTGAACTGGTCCAGAAAAATCTTCCAAGGCGGAATTTTTTTTGATTCTTTTATCTCATTCAGGCCGTATTCCTTTAATCTTGACTCTGCCTCCTGGTCGGAGAGGCCTTTGCCTGACGAGCCCAGCTCTTTTAATGCCTGCTCCGTGGATTTATTGTGCATTTCAGAAATAATTGTCCGTGTTGCTTACATTGTCTTCCTTGGGCTTGGACTTCATGTCCTTCAGCTTGATCATGAAATATCCCAGGCAATCCAGGCCGCAGAAGCTTGCCTTTTTCTTGAAGTCGTCAGGGCCGAAAACAAGGGTGTAGTTGCTTGTCTTGTAGAAGTTTAATTCGCTTGAGCAGGTTGCGCATATCCTCTCGTGCTCTTTCAGCTTCCTCTTTATCCTGTCCTCAAGCAGCCTCTTCAGAGTTACTGCCCCGCTGTCCAGGTCGCTCTTGAAGCGCATCAGCTCGTTGTAATCAAGTATGTCAACAACTTCCTCGAATTTCCTGCCCATTGTCCCACCTCATTTTCAAGTTTTTTATTTGATTTTGTTCTGAAATTAAATTCAATCCGTCGCTTCGCGACCTTATTTACTGCCCGGCAAAATTGCCTTACACTAATTTTGCCTCGCCTATTCATTCAATATTAATTAATCAACAGCCTACAGCCTTTTATCAAGGCCCTTTTTGCCACCTCCAGCTTCCTCGAATTTTATGTACCACTTGTTTGCGCTTTCGTCATATGCAAAAATGACATTGTATTTCTTGCTTTTATCAAGCAGCAAAAGAATAGGCATCGGTATTGTGGTTTCAAAGCTTGAGCCCCTCCTGTAAAGTTTCCTCTTGAATTCCATTTTACTTATTTTATTACTTATTAAAATACTTATTTATAAAGATTTGCTATTTCAAAAACACACAATAAGAGTAATATACTTATTTTATCACTTATTTAAATACTTATTTATTTTTTACTATTTGTTAATAGATAATAGGCGAAAATTAATATATACGGAAGCTATTCCATGAATAATGGAAACAGAAAGGCTTTTGTATCTTCTGAAAAGGGTATCAGATTCTGATCCAAAAGCAATAATCAAATTAGTTCGCGATAATAAAGACACTTTTGACAGGGATGGGCTCAAGCCCAACGGAATAGACTGCATTGACAGGGCTATCGACCATGCATATGCTCGACATGCAACATACGAAGAGGATTCTTTCAAAGGCGTTAAGTCGTATACATTTTTTGGATCATACACCCTGTTCCATATATGTCTTGAGGCAGCCAGAAGAAAAACAATTCATGATGCGGGCATCGAGCCCCATCTACTTGTAGACTCGCAAGGAAATCCCAAAAGGCCGAGTACAATAAAACTATGGAGACCGACTTATGAAACTCATAGTGCAGTCCGCAATATTGAGGAAATAATGGACCTAAAAGAAATTTTTGATATTTATGTGGGCGCCAAATTAAAGGAGAAAGGCATGTCAGATTATCTTGCAAAATTGGATATACCTTCTAGCAAATAACATTTAAAACCCGATTTCTGCTAACATTTAAGAATAAGGAATTATCTTCAGTTTTATGAATGTAGCAATTATCTCTTCTTCCAAAGACCCGGCCGGAGTCAATATAAGGAAAAACCTGATTGAACTGTTTGGTTTTGAAGAGAGCAGTGATAAATTTGATAATAATCCAATATACGAACTAGAAATCCAAAACAAAATAATAAGATTGTATCTAATAAATGATGAATTGATCTTCTCTGAAAGGATTGACAAAAAGATTGATGCAGACGCTTTTGTATTCGCGTCAAAGCACAGGAGCAAGGAAAACACAAAATCCTTTGCCGTGCATGCGATAGGCAACTGGGGCAATCCAGACTTTGGAGGGCAGGAGAAGAAATTATGCCCAAGCTCAGCAGTTTTATTGAAAAACCTGTTTTTAGAATTAAATAATACAGCAAAAGATTATGGCTACGAATTAACCATGGAAGCGACGCATCACGGGCCTTATACAGAGAAGCCTGCTGTTTTTGTTGAGGTTGGAAGCACGGAAGCTGAGTGGAGCGATGCGGAAAACGGAAAAATAATTGCAAAAACAATAATGAACGGATTGAAAAATGAAAATCAGAGCTACAAAATTGCCGTCGGCATCGGAGGGCCGCATTACTGCAATAACTTCAACAAGCTGGCCTTGAGGACGGACATTGCATTCTCGCACATCTGCCCAAAATATCATCTGGATAAATTAGACGAAGATTTAGTTAAGCAAGCAATAGAAAAAACAAAAGAAAAGCTTGATTTTGTCGTTTTGGACTGGAAAGGATTGGGAGCGGAAAAGCAGAGGATTGTTGATATGCTGAAGTCAATGAACTTGGAATATAAAAGGACAGACCAAATTTTGTAGCTAAGCAGTTCCTACTCGCCCCCCGCTGCTTTGTTCATTCTGAACATCCTTCCATAATTTTTGCAGCCTTATTTTCTTGTCCCGATCCATCTCGAGTTCTGTAATCAGGTCTTTATAATATGCTTTTTGATAGTCATTAATAAATTTAATCAGCCTGTCTATTTCGGCGTTGCCTCTTGGCACGTGCTCCAAAAATAAATTTATTGATTCGTGCAGCAGCTTAAATGTTTCGAGGGCAATCTCCACAGACATGCTTTCACTAATCATACGGTCGAGGGCTAGATTTATAGTTTCTTTGAGCTGGTATACTTTTACCAAATTAGGGCCCATTTGAACATCCTTTAGATAAAAATCAGGATCTATGTTTTTTGCTAGCGTTTCTATTTCATCTAAGGATTTCTTTATTGCCTTGCATACTTTTTTTTCGTCTTTCTGGGCCTTCTCAGCTTCTTTCTCGTCCTGCTTCAGCTTGTCTGTCTCTTTCTCCTCTTCTTTTTCCTCTGCAAGCCGGCCTTTGCCTCTCATCAGCCAAATAACAAAAACAATCAGGAGAATTATCCCTATAATCCCTGCAAAAATTTCGCCATTCTCGATGCCAAGCAAAGCCATAAGCCAGGCTTTTAGAAATCAGTATAAATATTTGTTGCTTATTTTTTCTTCTCTTCCTTCTTTGGGGCCTCTTTCTTTGCCCCTGCTGCCGCAGCAGCTCCTGCTGCCGGTGCTGCCGCTCCGGGCTTAGCCTCTGCTCCAGGCGTTGCAGCTCCCTCAACAGGCAGCAGTTCCTTGATCATCTCGTCCGGTATGCCTGCCTGTACAAGCTTTGCCTTGGTCTCTCCCCTTGACTTGCCGGCCATCTGCGCAATAATTTCCTTGGCCAATTTCTCGAATTCTGCCTTCCTCTTCGCAAGCTCTTCTGCAAGCCTCTTCTTCTCAACTTCAAGCTTCGCAAGCTCTTCCTGGGTAAGCTCTGTCTTCTCAAGCCTTATCTCCTCGTCAAAAATTCCCGCTTCAATGTCCTTCAGGGTTTCCTTTGCATGCTTTCCCTCGACAAGGATTCCCATTGACTGGCACGTTCCAATAACTTCCTTGACTTTTTCCCTCAATGATTTTCCCAAAGTGGCAGTTTCCTTCATCTTTGCTATCTTGATGACCTGCTCGATAAGAATGTCGGCAACCATCTCGTGCTTTGCCTTGCCCGAGCCTTTCTCCAAATTTGCCTCTTTCTTTATCAGGCCGGAGGCTGGCGGAGTTCCAATCACAATCTCGTACTGCTTTGTCTCCTTGTCTATGAAAATCTTGACAGGCACCTGCATGCCCTGGAACGAAGAAGTTTTCTTGTTTATGTCAGACACAACCTGGCCTATGTTGACGCCCATCGGCCCAAGTGCAGGTCCAAGCGGCGGGGCTGCCGTGGCTTTTCCGCCTTCAACCAAGACTTCAACTTTTTCCTTTGGCATTTTTAATTGTGATTTTTGATTTGTTTTTAAGTAAAATCTCTTAATTTATAAACTTTCTTCCCCGGCATCTTCGTCCAAAGCCGCTGAGGAAGATTCCGTCTCCCTCCTTATTACCTTGACGGCGTCCATCTTTACAGTGATTGGAATTGGGACGGCTGCTTCCAGCAATTCTACAACGACTTCCTCTTTTGTCTTGTCTATCCTCGTGACTTTTGCGTTTTCCCTCTTGAAAGGCCCGCTTATGATCTCAACAATGTCATTCTTCTGGATGTTCATCTCGTGCTTCACCTGCTCGAGCATGTGCTCTATTTCAGAATATTTGACAGTCTGCGGAAGTATCCCCCTTGCATACGGGATGTTGAATGCAGCCTGCTCTGCGTCTGCCTTTGTGGCTGCTTCAATGAAGATGTAGCCCCTCATGCCGTGCGGCCTTATCACAGAGTAGACCTCTATCTTTTTCTTCTGGGCATTGCTTGTAACAAAGTCCATGACCTGGTCTTCCCTGTTTGCCGTTGTCCTCAAGGCAAATATCGTCTCGTCTTCTCGTGTCATTTTTAAAGTTTGATTGCGAAGCAATCTGAATTTTTGGTCAAGCTTTTTGCGAACGCAAAAAGATTGGCAAACACCGTCTCGTCTTCTCGTGTCATTTTAGGTTTACGAACTACACTTTAAGTTTTTGAAGCAAAAAAACTAGATATATAACACTTTGGATTTTTCCCTTATTTATAAATCTATTGAAAAAACAGTATCTTAGCCATCTGCACTATGAAGCCGATTGAGCCGATAATCAGGATGCCGAGCCCGCTTACCTTGACTATAGTCTTGAACTCTACGCTGTTTGGCTTTTTTGTTACCTTCAAAACCCTTATGCATTCCCTGATGAATGATTTAATTTTGTACTGCCATGAAGACGCGTTTTCCTCTTCCATTTTTAGATGATAAACTGCCCTATTAATAAATTTTATCTAATCCAAGAACTCAATCCCAAGATGCTGCTCTATCTCCTTTTTCTTCTTCTCGGCAGTCTTCTTGCTGGAGCCGAATATCTGCGATGACTTGACCCCGGTCACAATGAGCATTGTCCTTATTGTCTTTTCCATGTCCTTGTAGATTTGAGCGCCCCATATGACTCTTGCGTCCTCGTCAAGCTTCTCTGTTATAGTCTCGACAACTTTTCGAGCCTCGTCCAAGGTCATGTCTTCCCCGCCGATGACATTGATCAAGGCGCCGTTTGCCCCTGAAATGTCGACATCAAGCAGCGGGTTGTTGATGGCTTTTTCAACAGCCTCGACAGCGCGGTTTTCAGTATCGCTCTCGCCAACACCAATCAATGCAACTCCGCCGCCTTTCATGACAGCCCTTATATCGGCAAAATCCAAATTGACCAAGCCGGCTTTTGTGACAAGCTCTGCAATCCCCTTGACGGCATTTGTCAGTATTTCATCGGCGACCTTGAAAGCAGTGTGCAATGGCAATTCCGGAGCCAATTCCAGCAGCTTGTCATTTGGAATGACAATCAAAGTGTCGGCAACCTGCTCCATCTTCTCAAGGCCGACAACAGCATTCTCATATCTTCGATGGCCTTCCATCGCAAAAGGCATCGTGACAACACCCACAGTCAATGCCCCAAGCTTTTTTGCAATCTCTGCAACTACAGGTGCGGATCCTGTTCCTGTTCCGCCGCCAAGCCCGCATGTGACAAAAATCATGTCGCAGTTCTGGAGGGCTTTCTTGATGTCAGACTCATTTTCCCTGGCAGCTTCCTCGCCCAGTCTTGGCTCAGAGCCTGCCCCCAGGCCTTTTGTGAGTTCCCTTCCGATCAGGATTTTTTTATTGGCTGTTGTGTAAAGCAAGTCCTGGGCATCTGTGTTGATGGCTATGGTGTCAACACCCACAATTCCCACTTCAGTCATCCTGTTGATTGTGTTGTTTCCCCCGCCGCCGCAGCCGACTACTTTTATAGTGGCTCTTTGCCTTGAAAGAAGCTGCTCAAGCTCTGCATCTATGTCCTTGATGTCCTTGTCATGGTGAATCTGCTTCCTGTCAATAGAAAGAAGTTTAGGGTTGTCGCTGTTCAGCTCAGCTTCCACTGCCTGCTCGATTATTGTTGACACAAACTCACCCTTTTGCTATTGAAAAATGGTTATAACTACTATTTAAATTTATTGAAAATTTCGCGCTAAATTTTCAATTCCGCAAATTCACAGATAATTTGCGTTATTTGTTTTTATTTTCAGCCAGCTCAAAATCCACATTCTTTATGCCTATAAGCCTTTCAGCAAGCTTCCTGAATTCTTCCTGCGCTTCCTTGGGCATCTTATGGCTGGATTTTATTTTGGCGGTGCTTTCATTCAGCTCTATTTCGGCATCCTTTATGTTCAAGTGCATCCTAAGGAGGGAGCCGAGCTTCTCCTTGTTGTCGTCCACAATCCTTTTGACACTGATGTTATAAATTATATCCTTGCCTGCCAGCGGATGGTTGAAGTCAACAAGGCACCTTCCGCCGCTGACAGTCTTTACAATGCCGAACACCCCGTCAATGTTCAGCTGCAGGCCCGGAATTGGCTGTATCTTCTGCTGCCTGAATTTGTTAAGGGGTATCATCTGTATGAGCTTCGCATCCTTCCTTCCGAAGGCGTTCTCAGTCCCGATTTCAAAAGTGTACTCCTTCCCTGTTTCTTTTCCTACAAGCTGCTCTTCAAGAGCCTTCATTATGCTGTTTTCCCCAACGCAGATTATTGCAGGGTAGTAATCGGCATTCTTGTCATAGGAATTGTTTTGCTTTGCAACCTTCTCATCTGTGGTGTCGAATATTGTGCCGTCTCCCTTTAGCCTTCCGGTATACTCTATTTCCACAAAATCATGCTTTTTTACAACTGCCATAGAATTAAATTTTGAATTAATGGATAATTTATAAAGATTTCTGCTTTGTGCTGACAAAACCGGTTATTTTCTCGACAACCTGCAAGGGGTTTAATTTGGTGGTGTCAATCACGTAGTTGTACAGCTTTTTATCAAGATAATCCACCTTGTAATATTTTTGGTACCTTTTCTTCTCGCTTTCCTCCCTTTTTTTGATGTTTTCCAGAGTTTCCTGCAGGCTGCTGTTTTTTTCCTGCTGCCTCCTGTCCTTCAAAATCCTTCCGGCCCTTACATCATCGTCAGCGTCAAGGAGAACCCTCACGTCGGCATTTGGTATGAAAAATGCGGTAAGCCTGCCGTCAACCACGAAATTGTCCTTTGCCTTTCCAAGCTGCCTCAGCTTGCTGTCGAGCTCAATATCTATGGACTTGTCTTTTTCGGCAAGCCTGTTCAGCTCGAGAAGGCTTATCCCTTTCTCGTTTGCCATCACCCTCATCAAGTCCCCTATCGAGTAATGCTCCAGCCCGAGCCTCTGCGAAAGCAGCTTTGCAACAGTGCTCTTGCCCGAGCCTGCCTTTCCGGAAATTGTTATCCTCATACAGCCCTGATGTTGCAATTGATATTTATATTTTGTTTTTTCCACAAATAAGCTCTGTTGAAAATGCAGGTTAGCAGCATAAGGTCAAAGACTAATTTAGGAATATGCTAACTGACAAAGGGGATGCTCCTTACGGGAAATGTCAGTAATCCTGCAATGGAATTAAAGTCTTTGAAGCTGCTAACCAGAACGAAAGTGAGATTTTCAACAGAGCATTCCCCAAATAAAAACATTTTTAAAGATAATTTTCATACCAAAATGCAATGAAAGATGACCTGCTCGATAAAGCCAGCATTTTCCTCCTGAAGAAAGGATTTACAATAAAAAACCTGACAAGGACGTGCTTTGATGTCCTTGCAAGGAAAGGGACCCAGATTCTTCTTATCAAAATCCTAGAGGACGCAAACTCGGTAAGCAGGCAGTACACCGAGGAGATGATTGCCGTTGCGTCGTACATAAACGCATCCCCCCTGATAATTGCGGAAAAGGCAGGAAACAGGCTCGATGACAACATAGTTTACTCAAGGTTTGACATCTACACGCTGAATTTCAGCACATTTTTGAGCTGCATCAACAACAAGTTCCCGTTCATCAGGAGAAGCAAGGCAGGGCTGACAGCATCCGTTGTAGGGAAAAAGCTGAAGGAGAAGAGGGAAGAGCTTGGCTATTCGCTAAACGCCCTTTCCAAGAAAATAGGGGTAACGAGCAGGATGATAATGAAGTATGAAAATGAGAATTCTGAAGTTACCATAAACAGGGCCATGAAAATTTATGACCTTTTTGGCTACCAGGTCTTCAATTCTGTCGATGTATTCTCGCAGAGGTCGAATCCGGAGAGCAAGTTCGAGACGGAAGTTTCAAAGAAATACGTCGAGCTCGGGTTTGACGCCACAGAGACAAAGAAAACACCATTCGACATAATCGCAAGAAAAGATGACGACATAATCCTTACTGAAGTCAGCGACAAGGTGAACCCGCAGATGGAGTCATTGTCCAGGCTGCTTGACGCAGACAATCTTGTCATTTTCAGGAAGAAAAAGCCTAAGAACATCCCGTCCATGACGAAAAAGGACTTCATGGATTTCGACAAAGCCAATGAACTGGTCAGGTTTCTGAAGGAGTTCTAAGATTATTTTGCAGCATACCTTCTTCTAAGATCATAAATTCTTAACCTACTATAAATCTTTGCTAACAATAAAACTAAAGGTATTTGTGCAATGAGATCATCCCTAAATATTACATTGCCAAAATCAACCAATGCAGGTTTTTTTTCTTTTGTAACCAAGAAATCTGCCCTGTTTTGCCCTATCCTATAAACCCCTCTGTCTTCACATATTCTTGTAATTGCAGCCAAATCATCAAAATATTGATTTGGTACATCTCCTTTACGACGTTTCAAGGGGTCAGCTTCAATATAATGCGATGTGAATGATGTTCCAGATTCTCTTGCAACCAATTTTTGAACTCCCGGGACATCAGCAAGCAGCTCTAAAGCCCTTATTTCTCTGTCAACCGCCCCTTGAGCTGAAATATCAAACTTTAATCCACTGCCAATAACTTTGTATACTCTTTTTTTGACTAGCCCATTTTCATTTAAAGTAACCACTGATTCCGGGTCATCATGCAACACGGTGTTACTTGAAGAAATAGCCACTTCCCTCTCTTTTACATACAAACCCGAATCTAATCTTCTGAAGCCAGGAACTTCAAAATCTTCATTTAGTGATAATAATCCCCCGTTATTAACAGATTCTGCAATATTTTCTAAAGACTTCCTTGGATTACTTGTTCTCTGAGCTACGCGATAAGCTACTACAATGTCGCCCTTAAAAGGTATCGGCTGATTTGCTACATTAACCAGAGCATAATCTATAAGTAATGGATACTCCCTTACAAAACTCAGTCTTTTGACAGCATCTAAAACTTTCTGCTCCCTATCAACTACATAAATCTGTTTAGGCTCCAATTCTTGGAAAATGTTTAATATTTCTTGTGGCTCCGAAGTTCTTAAGTCAAATAGCTCTGCTCTTCGCAATGTGTTCTCAACAACTCTTAGAATTTGCCATGCTAACTTTTCTTTTTTTGTCCAGCCTTTCATCTTCCCAACTGGAAAATAATCAAATAAAAAATCCACAACTCCGCCCGGGCCTACGTTGATTATGGTTGGGTTTTGTAGCTGTAGCCTCGCGGCCTCCTCCTTAACCCTTTGAAGTCGCTCATAATTTCTACCTGCCCAAGTGCTTGTTCTTGCCATAAAATATCGGAACAAAAACATCACTTTTAAACCTTTCCATTTCTTTACTTTTGTTTAGTAACAACATTTGAACAAAAGCTTTAAATAGACCGGATATACACCAATTTCGAGGGATTCTTAATGCAAAATCAAGTACAGCCGATATTCATTTTGCCTGAAGGCACGCAGAGAAGCATAGGGAGAGATGCACAGAGAAACAACATAATGGCTGCCAAGCTGGTGGCTGAAACTGTGAGGACAACTCTTGGACCAAAGGGAATGGACAAGATGATTGTCGATTCCACGGGAGACATCACTATTACAAACGACGGCGTCACAATTCTTGAAGAGATGCAGATCGAGCATCCAAGCGCAAAGATGATTGTCGAAGTTGCCAAGACACAGGAGAACGAAGTCGGAGACGGGACAACAACTGCCGTTGTTCTTGCAGGAGAATTATTGAAGAATGCAGAAGAGCTGCTTGACCAGGATGTACATCCTGCAATCCTTGCAAGAGGATTCAGATTAGCTGCCATAAAAGCAAACGAAATTCTTGAGAGCATTTCAGAGCCCATTTCAGAGAAAGACGACAGGATGCTGAGGCAGATTGCCATGACTGCCATGACCGGAAAAGGGGCAGAGACTGCAAAGGAAAAACTGAGCGAGATAACCGTAAGGGCTGTCAAGGAAGTTATGGACAAAGGCGAATCAAATGTCATTGACAAAGACAACATAAAGCTGGAGAAAAAAGCCGGAGGCAGAGTTGAAGAGACAGAGCTGGTGCAGGGGCTTGTTTTGGACAAGGAAAGAGCGAATGACTCTATGCCGAAATCCGTTAAAAATGCAAAAATCCTGCTGATTGACTCCGCCTTGGAGATAAAAAACACAACTACAAGCGCAAAAATAAAGATAAAGGCGCCTTCGCAGATGCAGACTTTCCTCGACCAGGAGGAAAAAATGCTCAAGGAGATGTCCGAAAAGATAGCAAAGACAGGCGCGAATGTTGTTTTCTGCCAGAAGGGAATTGATGATATTGTGCAGCACTTCCTGGCCAAAAAGGGAATTTATGCCGCAAGAAGAGTAAAGGAGTCCGACATGAAGGCCCTTGTCAGGGCCACAGGCGCCTCAATCGCTTCAAACATTGATGATGTTGCTGAAAAAGACCTGGGAAAAGCCGGGCTTGTTGAGGAAGTCAAGATTGGCGACGACAGCATGACTTTCGTAAGGGAATGCAAAAATCCAAAATCCGTTACAATTCTTATAAAAGGCTCGACAGAGCACATAGTTGACGAGACCAAGAGGGCAATAGAGGATGCTATTGGGGATGTCTCATCTGCTTTGCGCGACGGAAAAGTCGTTGCAGGCGCAGGCTCAACCGAGATAGAGCTTGCAAGGCAGCTGAGGAAATTTTCCGAATCGCTTAGCGGAAGGGAGCAGCTTGCTGCAAAGGCTTTTGCAAATGCGATTGAAGTGATACCGAGGACTTTGGCTGAGAACGCGGGCCTTGACCCAATTGATGTTTTGACTGATTTGAGGGCAGCCCATGACAGGAAGCAGAAATGGGCAGGCATTGATGTTTTCACAGGCAAGGTGATTGATGCATGGGGCAAAGGGGTGATTGAGCCTTTGAAGATGAAAACCCAGGCAATAAGCTCTGCATCCGAAGTTGCAATCATGATTTTAAGGATAGACGATGTTGTCGCAGGCTCGAAGAAGGAAGCTCCACAGATGCCGCCCGGAATGGGCGGAATGGGGGGCATGGGCGGGATGCCGCCGATGATGTAGAAAGCTTTAAATATAACCAACTCAAAATAAACATAAATATGGCACAAAGCAATAAATTAACTTTAAGTATTCTGATTTTGCTAGTGCTGATTATCGTGGTGCTGTAAAGCCCACCTTTGATTTTTAAAATTCTATAAAACGATTAAAGGTGAAAAAACATGACTACCCCTAATGCTACGGAAACTGGAAATGCAGAGCTTTCTGATATAACAAATGCTGCCTTTAAGGCCATGAAGCAAACAAATGGCTTGCACGTCATAGATATGCCTAGAAATGGAAATGGGCATGCTGCATACCCTATGACAACCCAGACCCATGCTGATAAAGATAATTTAGCTAAGGCACAAAAGCAAAAATATAATGGCCTTACAGAGGATGGGTGGAGATTTGTACAGAAAGTCGGGGCACCTCACTTTAACAGGCGAAGAAGAGAGATGGCCGGGTATAAAAAAATAGGGACTGCCGTTCGAATAAACTACTCTGCCCATTCAATTGATATTCCAGTACCGGAAGGAAACCTGAAGCTTGTGGTTTTCAGGCCTTCAGACAGAAACGAATTGGTTGGAACATTCACAAAAATTAATCCAAAATATGCCGGGCTATATGGGGGTTACCAGAGCATTGGAGACGCGGTGGCGAGCAATGATTTTAGAATATTCAGGACCTACAGGGTGCCCGACGGAGTGGAAAGACTAACCCTTCCTATGCCAACCATGTATGATGGATTGGGGCGCCAAGTGAATTATAGGACAAAATGAAAATGCAAAATAAACTATCAATAAGCCAAAGTTCAATAATAGCTATAGATGATATCCTTATTTCAATTATTATCTAAAAAGGCCGATTTTTCTGGCCTGAATAAAAATGGTGAGATAAAGCTATAAGACAAGAATGGAGGTTAAAAAATGACAGGCCCATGTTTAGAAGTAGCAATGGAAACTGCAAGAAAACAAGAAATTATGGGTATGCAGGCTATAGAACTTAATCCTTTAGGCGGAACTTACCCTATCCTATTTAAAGGCAATACTCCAAAATGGGTGGTGCCTGTAGACGGTTATCGGCCAGCGAGTGTAGAATTACTGCCAAGAAGAAAACGCGGCGATGCAAGAAAACACCATAAAGTACCGGATGGAGCAACAGGCGTGTTTTTTCCGGACTTTCATTACGAGCATGATGGAAACGGAAAATCGAAACCAGATTATGGCAATCCAAGATTCATACCCTTCCATGATTTTATTGGAAGCCCAACTGCATAAAATGCCCTCAAAATTCCAGACAATAAACCTTAATGATCTGATGGAAGAATTCAAGGAAAAGTGAAATGAGAGAGTATCCTCTTCATCTTGGTAAAATGTCCCAGCCAAAAGGCTTTTTTGTTGAAAGATACGGTGTCGTGCCTGTTGGCGATGCCAAAATACTGGCGGCGCAATACAGGCATGAAGACAAAACTCCCTATGTGGGCGTTGCGGTTTTTATCGGGGAAGCCAGGCCATTTGCAGGCGTCGAGTATGCCTATGTTGGGCCATTAAATGGACTTTGCCGCCCGGACTTGGAACAAGCAGTTAGGAAGGCTGATTTTCAGGGGAAGATCTTCTTGCTGGAGCCGGATTTCCTTGAGTCAGAATAAATTTCCAAAATCTTTATATACTCCTATTTTTCTATTTGCAAATAGGTTTGAGGGGCACCATTATTGCAGGCAGCTCATGGGTCTCTGATTGTTTTTAAATAAATTAATCTTGTTCATAAAAAAAGAGGTTGATTGAAATGGAAGACTTGGGTTACAAGGACGTTTCCGAGCTGAAGAAAGAGCTTGAGGGAATGAAGGGCAAAAAGGATATTTCTACAAAAGAGCTTTACGACGCTGTGCAGAGGCTCTCGCAGACCATGGCAGACATGCTGGAAGTTTTCGGGGCGGCTGCGGACCAGATGAAGCTTGAGGAGCAGGGCTTTGAGTCAAATACAAAGAAGCACGAGATGATAATTTCAAAGCTTGACAAGCTGATAGACCAGAACAAGACTATTGCAGAGGGGATGGTTGCAATTGTTGAGATGGTCAAGGAGAGGATTGTCGCCCCTGCAAAGGAAAGGGAAGAGCCTGTTTTCAGGCCAAGGCCGGAGCCGAGGCCATTCATGAGGCCGCAGCAGGAATGGCAGCCAAGGACAGAGCCTGCCCAAAGGACGCAGCCTATGATGGCGCCGCCTCAGATGCCTGTGATGGCTCCTCCGCCGACAATGCCCAATCCAGACTTCGGGATGCCACCCATGCAGCCAACGCCCTCATCCGACCTTGAGTTTCCGGATCTAGGGCTGGACGAGGAAGAGCCAAGAAAGAAAGGGCTGTTCGGGATGTTCAAGAAATGATTTATTTTATTTTTTGAAATTTAGTTTTATTTAATGGCTATGAAATAAAGAAAATATTTTGTAAAACATTCAGCTAATATTTGTAAAACATTGCAATAGTTCAATGGAAAATAAAATCCGCCTTCGGCAAGATTGTGCTCGGTCTCGCTGTTGGCACACACGCTCGACCTCGCCTATTATTCATTAAATAAAATGCTTCAAACGCAAAACACAAAATCACTGGCGCATTTTGCAAGGCACCTTTTTCTTGCCGGCAGGGCCTATGTCCAGAGGAAAAAGGCTGCAGAGGACGTCGACAATCAGCTTCATTCAATGAGGAAATCAATAATAAGGATGAAGCTGAGCTACAGCGACATCGACAGGCTGAGAAGCAAGATCGAAAATTTAATTGACTGGGAAAGGAAGTACGCAAAGCTGTTCAGGCCTGAAGACAGGGAAATGCAGGAGCTGAAGAGCCAGATAGCTGCGCTTGAGCAGGAGCTAAGAAATGAAAGGGAAGAAAAGATGAGCATAATCAGCGAGAACGAAGGGAAAATTGCGCAGCTTACAGAATCGCTTGAAAGCATAAGGGGCCAGATGAGGCACCTTCACATGGAAAAGGCAAGAAGGCAGCACAGGCTTAATGCCATAGAGACTAAGATAAGGGAGAAGGTCGACGTGCACAGGTATTACCGCTCATAAATCCCTTGCCATTATTGTATTTCTGGAGTTCTGCTTTGCCCTTCTGCAGGCTTCTTCTATGAGCTTCTTGTTCTTATCTTCCAAAGCCTTGTAGAATTCCTCTGAAACGCTCAACGGCTTTCCTTCCAGCCTGGCAGATTCCTTCACCTGCGACTTTACGATTATTGATTTTGCCATAAACAACAATCATTGGGCTAATCCTTAAATATTTTCTGTTTTTGATTCTCTAATATATATTTTGATGTAGCAATGGACACTGGACATTCTCATGTGAAATTTATAAAGGAGTCCAGCATAACAATAAAAGAAAAAGCCGCCCAATCTGGCGGAAACAGATAATTGACACCGAATTTATCTAAGGCAAGCTATTATATAAAACTTACTATGCCGCGGTCGCTCAATCCGGTGGAGCGGATAATTGACACCTATCTGCTGGAAACAGCATCTGGGTTCAAATCCTATAAAAGGACACCTTTTCTGGGTGAAAATCCCAGCCGCGGCGCGTTTTATTTTAAGATTGGAGATTTAACCAACTTCAGGAAAAATCCTGGATTCATAGCCGCATTTATTGCACTTGTATTTGCTTAGTGTCGGCTTTCCGAGCATAGTATCTGACCAATCTGTAGTTATATCCTTGCTCCTGCATTTCGGGCAGATTTTTTGGCTAACCATGAGTGTACCAAAACCTTAACCCGTCTTTTTTCTTTTCATCCAGTTTGCAAAACCCGAATCTGCTGAATTGGATTATATCTCCAACTTTCAAGTTTTTTACCATAGGCTCTGCCAATCCCCTTGCAATCTTTTTGTCCGGCATCAGGACCTCGACCTTGATTAAATCTTTCTGCACAGGCAGCCAGTGGATTATCTTGTCCCCGTGCTTTTTGTATTTTTCGTACTCCAATGAGTCAAAAACAAGCTTGCCTTTGGCTTTCTTGAAATTTAAACAATCCATAAGCCTTACCAATTTGCCGTCCTTGAACTCCTTGAAGTCTTTTTCTGTGACGTAAAATTTGCTTTTTGTTTTGAGTTTTCTCGCCCCTCTTTCCTTGGATTCCGGATGGAGCTTCAATTCGCATACTTGCTCAGGCGCATTTTCCACATTGATTTCCTTTGGGTTCTCAACAAAAAAATACCTGTCGCATTTTGCATCCAAAAGCCTCCTGTTGTGCACAATCAGGTCATCCCATGTTAAGACAGACTCTGTCTTTGTCAGGCCTGTTGAAAGCACGAATTCTTTTATCGCTTCCGGCAAAAAACCTCTTCTTCTCAATGCAACCAAGGTAGTCAATGAGGGGTCATCCCAGCCTAAAAGCTGCTTTTTCTGCACCTTTTCCCTTATTATCCTTCCTGAGCTTTCAACGCCCTCAAGGTTGAACCTTGCAAACTCGTAAATCTGCGTTTCCCTGAAGCCGGCCATTGTCTGGATAAGCCTCTGCAGCTCATTCCGAAGCTCGAATTCCTTGCTTCTCAAGCGATGGGTTATTCCTTCAATGCCGTCCATTATGGCGCTTTCAAAGTCATAGTTAGGCCAAATCCTGTATTTTTTCTTCTTTCTTGGATGGCTTTCATCAACTATCCTGAATATTACGGGGTCCCTCAAGGTCGTGTTCGCGCTCTGCATGTGGCCTTTCAGCCTTAATACATACTTTCCGGCTTTTGCCTTCTGCATCTCCTGCCAAAGCTCAAGGCTTTTTTCAGCCTGGTAAAACCTGTGCTCGCA
>JACPMX010000009.1 GCA_016185755.1 Candidatus Woesearchaeota archaeon
ATGAGGCAGGAAGCTGCTGTCATTGAAAATGTTGTGAAGATTTTCAACCTAAGCGAGGCAGAAAAAGAAAAACTTCTTACGGCAAATGTTGGAGAAGGAATTCTGCTAATGGAAAACGAGCATACTGAAATCCGAAGTATTGCATCAGCAGAAGAGCATCAATTAATCACTACAAACGCAGATGAGCTATTGAAGACAGTTGAGCAAAAAGAAGAAATTGTTCAAAAGGAAGTTTCAATCAAAGTTGATGAAAACAAAAGATTCTTTGCCAAGAAAAATCTCAAAGAAGAGGAAATCCAATTTCTTTTAAGCAAAGGATATGTTGTTAGCTCCCATGTGCCTTTGGGAGGGGGAAGGCAGGAATATTATTTGCTAAAGCCCGGATTGAAGGAAAGCAATGCCCATTTCTTTCTTGTTAAAGCCATTGAGCAATACCTTCAACAATTCACAAAGTACATTAAAACTTACGAAGCAAACAAGCCAGATATTGTATTTGTTGCTGGAAAAAGGAAAATTGCCATTGAAATAGAATCAGGAATTAATTTGAATTACAAAGACAGGATTGATGAAAAAATCAAGGCCTTGAACAAATACTACAGCGAGTGGTTCTTTGTTGTTACTCATTCAGATATGGCTTATGGCTACTCCAAGCTGGGAAAAACCTTCACAAGAAAGAATGTTTGCAGCCAAATCAGGAGGTACTTTAGAAAATGACCACGACGAGACCTTTTGGACCCTAAAAATCGGGCTCCAAAAGGCAATTGCCGTCGAGAGATTTCGCCCTGCCTGCGGATTTGGAGCCTAAATTGCTTACTGATATAGATGCCTTCCAGTACCTTATCGCTAGGCTCCAAAAACAGCTTAGTCAAATTTTAATATTAAAATGGACAAGAAACAATCTGTGGCAAAAAGAAAAAGCAAATTTATAGGGTTTTTGTTTGCAATATTTTCAGGTCCGATTAGCTTCCTCTATGTCCGAAAGCGCAGAAAGGCATTGGTGCTGTCCGCATTGCTTTTTGTCCCTTACATAAACATCTGCATTTACATCTATTCCTTGTTCGGAATTGTTGGTGATGTCAAGCAGTTCAACAGCGATGTCGGAGGCAATGCAAGGTTCGGTTTCGTCGTGTGCGCCTGCCAGAATCTGGTCAGGGTTGGATGCAAATTTTGCTCAAGTTGCGGAGCAAAATTAGTCAAGTCATGCAGTGCATGCAATGCTTCCATTGAAAAAGATGGAAAGTTCTGCAGCAGCTGCGGCCATGCGTTCGAGAATATTGGAATCATCAAAAATTCGCTCAAGAAAAGATTTTGGCTTGCCAGGGTTTTGTAACTTTGAATTTACGGTTTTATTTGAGCTATCTGTTGGGAGTGGTGCATCAAAACAGCAAAAGGTGATAAAAATGCAGACACAGGCAAATTTGCTAAAGGCAATGGAGCAAGACTTTAAGGTTGAGCGCAAGATTTTTCTTAACATCAGGACAGGATGGTACGACAGGAGCAAAGATGGGGACAACCTTGTTTCTGCAAAAGACATTTCAGTTGAGCCAATCCAAGGCAGGTACAGGCTAAACTTCAATGACAACATGCTCCGCGTCCAGGAGTTCTTTTTTGATGTTGAATGGAGCCCTTTCACAGTAGATGGCAAAAAGATTGAGGTTGCAACAAAGGAAACCGTAAACCAGTATTTTCTAAAACTGAAGAAGGCTGCCAAAAGGCTTCTGTTTCTTCTTCTCAAATACATTCCAAAGGACAAAATTTACATCAGGGTTTCTGGAACCGGATTGCACATTATCTTTTTCGGACAGGGCTTGGAAAGAATGCACGAGTTCATGCAGATTTCCAAGTTCTTCATCCTCAAATCCAAGCTGCCCAATACAAAAAATACGCAGGAGCTTGTCTTTGGCCTTGACAGGGACACAATACTTTCATCCGACAGGAAGATATCAGAATTCGGCAGCTGGAATAAGCTCAAAAAGGACTTTAAAAAAGAGGTTGATTATTTGAATTATGCAACTTATCTTTCTGTTGACGAGTTCTTTAAGGCAAAGTCATATCCTTTCTGCGACAAATTTGAAGATGTAAAATACCCGAAAAAGTATGAAACATTTATCATTCCGGAAGAGCTTTACGAAGATGCCAAGAATGCGAACTTGGAAGAGCCTGATAATCCAGTTGTCAAAGAAGCAATTTCCATTGAACCGCTTGCTAACAGGCAAATAGCCGAGTTTACTGATTCTATACCGGAGAACGACCCTGCCTTTAATCTTGTGAGATCCTGCAAATGCTATTGGAATATGTTGCGTGATAGGGATGCGACTTGGTATGCTAGGCAGTTCCTGGTCAAGTTTTTGAAATATGCTTTGAACCTGAATAAGGAGCAGATTCTTCAGCTAATTGACAAATACACTGGATGGTCGGATTATGACCCCCGGATTACTGCATTTTATGTTAACAAGCACTTCAGGAAAGGAACTTGCGAGACTAAGGTGATGAAGCCGCCAAAGAAGAAGACGTTGATTAAGTTTGGGCTTTGTGAAAATGATTGCCGAGATTGTATCTACACATATCCTGCGGTCATAAGATTAAGAAAAAATGGAGATCATATCCTGATCCAATAGCTTGCACTGGTCTTTTGCGTAGGGGTTTATTATAACTCTCCCTTTTCTTACATCTCCTTCATAAAGCACAACAGCAGATAGGTTTTCTATTTTTTCGGTTTCAAATATTTTATTGACGCTATTTTTTATTGGGTTAAACATTAGCTCCTCTAGTAAAGTGTCTGATTCATCGGTAAACCCATGAGTTATCCAGTTTTCAGCCTTGATAGCCAAAATATTGGGACAATTGCTGTGCCTTTGCCCTTCCGCTATTTTTAACTTAATCTTGGACATTATGCGCCTTATAAAGTTCCTTTCTTGAGCCATTGATGCCAAGTTTGGATACGATTCTTCCGTTTTCATCTCTACAAGTCCATGTTTGGCAGGTGCTGTGTAAAACGAATATATTGGACTTTCGATTATGTCGCCCGAAGTGTTTTTATGAAGAAAATCTTTTACGGTCTCGTTTTCTAGATTTTCTTTGAGGTACCGCCCAATCTCCCCGTAGTGTTCAACAATCATTACACCCTCTTCAAGCGGTTTGTTTGGATCAGACAAATTCGATAAATCTGCTAGACGAAAATGGTGCTTGAAGTCGCCAGGTGTCACTTTCACTTGAAAGAAGGGCCATAAACCAAGCTTTTCTATAGATTGTTGGATTTTATTTACACTGCCATGTACATCCAATGGACCTTCGACTGTCCAAACTAATTTAGATGAATTAATTTGTACGTCAATTATATCATTCGTTTGTGCTTTGTCATGCAGCCATCTGCAGCATTGGCGGAACACTTCTTTTAGCTTAATTTCGGTCTCGGAAATTGATAGTTCCGTCTGCTCGACAAAAATTTCCCTGTTTTCAATCTTTATTTTTACCTCGGGATTTTTCCCGTTGGCAAGGGATGGATTGATATCCAAGTGAAGCCCCTTTTGTTTTAGTGATGATAATAACTCCATCTCCGACAAGACGGATGAGCTTTGTCCAACTACATTGCTCCTCATTCTACTGTATAGGTAGTTCTTCTGATCGGCTGGCCAAGTCCCTGGATTCATAAATTTTAGTACTTCCTCAAGTTCTTGTATTTTTGCATTAGCCCAATGATTGTCATGTCCTAACATCGGTTGGTCCATAGCCCTTGACGCAATGTTGAGGAATACATTATTGACTTCATCTACTTTTTCCAAGGAATTAAAATTATCCATTGCTTCTTTTAGAATTGCAGAATTATGAATAGCTTGCCGCCCTTTATTTACTTTGTTATCGATGTAACTCTTTCTATTCTCTGCACGTGTATAAGTTGCGATTGTCATTCCTATCGGTTAAGATGGCGTAATTAAAAATTTTTCTATTTACTTGCCCTTCAGCGAAAAATTTATTGTTATTTCTATTAACGTTGACTAGTCCTAATCATTCTTGATTATTCCAAAATAGAATAAGCAGTAGAATAAAATAAATACAATCAATGCTATCCCTGCGTGCCATAAAAAATACAATTTTTGAATGAAATTTTCCAGAATAATCATTACTATTGCAGTTAATATCGCAGCCCAAATCCAACTCCACGCAATTCTTTTATTTTCTATATGAGCTTCAAAAGATAATGGGATGGTTATAACTAGGGAAAATAAAAATATTATTTGAACGATTTGTATAAAATACACACTTAAATTTAATCCAAAATAATTTATTGTACCTTGTGAAATTTTAGCTAATTCAGTGTTGCATTTTGTTAACTCATTTACAGGCATACTGCTAGAATTTCCAGCACATTTTTCCAAATTCCCACTGATTTCCAATATTTTTTGGTTTTTCTGGTTGATCAGTGCATTGGCATTTTCCAATGAAGAATTACATTTTTCAATATCCTTCCCAAGTTGAAGTAGTTTGGCATTCAAGGTGTCTTTATCCTGAGTCAATGCGCTAATCGCAGCATTCTTAACTTTGACAGTATCATTAAGCTCGGCTTCTTTAAGTTTTAAATTATCGAGACATGTTTTTAAGTTGTTATTTACAGTGTCATAATTCTTGGACTTGTTATAAGATACAAACCAGAATATCCCGATTGTTAAGATAATAACTATAAAAATCGTCGAAAGTACCCATACCTTCCTTTGGCTCCATCTCATTGCTGTAAAACAATTATATCGCTCTTTTAAAATCTTTCTCGTAATTATGTCGTTCAGCACCGAAAAATTTATTGTTAGTTTTCTCTTCAAAAACTTTAACATAAATTTTTCCCCTCGCAAATTCCATAATTCTAGTTGCGAGGGCTGCCTTCGGCTGACGGGTGCTTCACTTGCAAGCATTTGTCTACTAAAGCTGTGTCGGGTCTAAAACCCAACGAAATAAGAGACAACCCCTTCTGTTTTCCCTTATTAACCCCGCTGTGACCAGCGCCGATTTCCATTCTGAAAATTGGTTTCCCGCAATTTGTGAGCCGAGCTCAATTGTCCACTCTGGGCGTGGATGCCCACACAAAAATTCTGTTTTCTGTTTGAATATGTTTAATTGAGATTTTTTCTCATGGTTATGAAGAAAAAATCTTCGGAGGTAATCAAAATGCAAGAATTTAGTTATCAGGAAATTTGGGAGTTGCAAGAGCCAGCGAGAAGGCCCCACGATAGGATGTCGGAAGAGCTCGGAGTAAAAGTTAGCGATATTCCGGTGAGCCCGGCTCTTACCAAGTTCGGTGACAGCTTAAGAAGGATGGAAGAGCTTTACAATTTAAGCGAGCTTGAGGAAGAAGGAGTAAATGTCACGGAATTGCTGAATAAGTATACTGAGATACATTTGAGCAGTCAATTACACTTGGAGAAGTTGAAGCGCTCCTTTTGAGCGAACAGTGGGCAGGCATGCTTCAAGTCCCCTCGGTTATATCGGATTTCTTCCTTTTGAGGCAGTTTGAAGAGGGGATGAATGGTAAGATCGTTGACACGTCAGCCTTCAACACCATGGACTTCATAAAGGGCTTCCAAGGCTGGGAGTTTGACAAGTACAGGTACTTTACCGACAAGGTGGCTGAAAGAGCCGCTGATCTTGCAATTATGCACAGCTGCATCTCAAGCCCAGAGGGCAGGGAAATGGTTAAGGCAAAGTTCGTTGCCCTTGTCAACGCCAGGTTTCGCAATTATGCCTTAAGGCTGGCTGCCATGGCAAATGCCACCCAGGATAAGGATAGGAAAGCAGAGATTAGGCAGAAGATAAGGGAAAGGAACAGGCAAATTGCCAGATTAAGGGCAATTTGGCACTCTCATGCTTACAGAGACTAAAGAGTGGTTTAAATGGCAGCTGATGAGGATGATTACGATGAATGGCATTGAGGTGCTATCATGGCATACGGCCTAATCATTCCTCCTGAGCTTGTCCATGACATGTTCCTGATTCGCGAGAAGTCAGGAGTCAGCATCCGCAAGCAAATCCTGCAATCCATTCAAAGGCACGTTGAGGAGCACAAAGGGCTAATTCTAAGGTAGATTTTGATGGGATGGTACAATGGAACTAGGTGCACCGATAGGCGCCAGTATAATCACGGCCGCTTCAAAAGGATAGTTTTGGATGGCGAAAAGCTTCAGCAGCTTTACCATTCGGGGGTTCCAATCAAGGAGATTGCAGCATCCTTTAGCTGCTCCGTTCCAACCATAAAAAGAAACCTAAAATTCCTCATACCCAGCCAGCTTAGAAGGTACAAGTTCTATTATTCTGCTTCAAATCCCATAAACCAAAGAATTGCCCAGCTGTACACAAACCATCATTATTCAACTGGAAAGATCGCTGGGCTTGTAATGTACATGGGAGCGGCAACTGTAAGGTCTGCATTCGAGGATGTCAAAAATCGCTTGGAGGGCGTTGAAGGCTACGAAGATACGAGAATTTACCTTGCAGAGGAGGCATTGGGATTTGCCCCAAGGCTTCGTGAGGGAGTTTATGCACTTATGATAAAACCAATAGATACAAATTCACACGAGGGTGATGCCAATCAAGAGCATAATCATTCAGGACTTTGACCTGGAAGACAAAATGCAGGAATTCATGGACAAATGAAAAAAGAATGGAAAGCCAAACCATTATCCTGATAGAGCGGAAAGGGAAAAAGCAGTTTGGAAAGTTCATCAATCTTTTCAAACACAAATCAGAGATATCAATCAGGGAAGTTCGGGCAAAGATTCCAAAGAACTCATTCTATGACTTAATTCTTAAAAGCATTTATGCAGTCAATCAGGCAATCCAAAACATAGACCCAAGCCTTGAGCCGTTTATCAGTCCCAAGCTTCATGACCATAATGGCAAGATAATCCAGACATTCAGGCGAAGCTGCCAAATCGAAATCATTGATGAAGATCCTAATTTTTATTACCTGAAGCTAAAGACAAATGGTGGAAAAGATGCTGAGAGTTAAGTATAAGATTGAGGGAGAAAAGCCTGACCTGCTCAAAATACTTTCAAAAATACCAAATGAGGACTTCAGCGTACATGAGGATGGTGCCACGCTCTATCTAACGGTTGTGCTGCCTGACAATCAATCTATGATAGAACTTCTAAGACGAATGAAGCCCAAGAAGTTCAGGCTCTCAACCCAAGTTTCCATTGTGAACAAGCAGATAGTGCCGGGAAAAGAAACTTACGACCAAAAGTTTGAATTCAACCAGCTTGGCTATAAAACAAGGGTCCAAAGAAGGGGCTATTCGTTTTTCGTGGCCCTTAACAAGCTTATCGCCCTAGGCAACAACATAAACAAAGGCAAGCAGCTTTACGCCTATGTTGGAAGGGACACGTTGGGGAGAAATATGCTAGTTGTGTACCTGGATGGATTCCCCCGTAACAATGGGCAGATAGTCGAATCAGAAGAAAGCACTCCGTTCTTGGAAGAATAAAAGCACTTCTTTAAGTAAATCCATGGTTAACCCCTGCTTAACAAAGGCATAATATTTCTCAAAGTGCAATAAAGTGCAAGAACAAGTTGGATAAACGCAACCGATAATTTTAAATATAAGCAATGCTAGGAATCATTAACATTAGTCAAGGAAGCTAATAGAGCGCGTTGGCAAAGAACAATCAATTCAGCCCCACGAAATTTAGCGGAAGTGGCCCTATTTCACCCTCACTGTCTCCAGATTCCTGGGGGCAACTGTTTCAATTCTAAACTGCTTGTGGATGGATGAAGCCAGGTCCAGGCAACGGGAATTCTCGCCGTGGTTGATGATGACTTTCTTCGGCCTTGGCTCGCACTTTGCAACGAAGTTCATCAATTGGTTCCTTGAGGAATGCCCTGAAAAGCCTTCGACAGTATGCACCTGCATTTTGATTTGTAGCATTTCCTGCTTGCCTCCGTCAGAGAATGTAAACTCCCTTTCCCCAAGCTGTATCCTTCTCCCCATTGAGCCGTCTCCCTGGTAATTGACAAATCCTATCGCATTCTTTGGGTTGTCGCACAAATGCTTTAGGTACTCGACAGATGGCCCGCCGGTCAGCATTCCCGATGTTGCCAGCACAACGCATGGGCCTGTGTTCTCGATGATGTCCATCCTTTCCTTTTGCGAGCCTACTCTTTTGAAAATGTCGTGCAAAAACGGGTTTTGGTCCTTGTGGAATATAAGCTTCCTTATGTTGTTATTCAAATACTCAGGATAAGCTGTGTGGATTGCGGTGACATCCCAAACCATCCCGTCGATATAGACAGGTATCGGCTGCATCCTCCCTTCCCTGACCATTGCTTCAATTGCAAGCATCACTTCCTGTGCTCTTCCGACTCCAAGTGTGGGAATCAAAACTTTTCCGCCTCTTTCGGTGGTTTCTTTTATTATAACCATCAGTTCTTCATCGGTTTCCTGCCTGTGCGGCATCAAGTTTTCTTTTCCCCCGTAAGTTGCCTCAAGCATCAGGGTTTCAAGCCTTGGGAACATCGTGACAGCAGGCTCGAGCAACAGCGTTTTTCCGTATTTCTGGTCGCCTGAATACAGGATATTATGAAGGCCGTTTCCAACGTGAAGATGCACCATGGCGCTGCCTAAAATGTGGCCTGCATTGTACATCGTGATCCTCACATCCGGAGTTACATCGCTGACTTCGTCATATTCCAATGTGATGGTGTGCTTCATCATCTCCTTTATTTCTTCAGCAGTAAAAATCGGGTCTGAGCCGTCTGCTCTCTGTATCTTTATGTAATCCAAAAGCAATAATGCAGAAACATCTCTAGTGGGCTCGGTGCAGTAAACAGGGCCCCTGTAGCCGTACTTGAAAAGGTAAGGTATGAACCCGCAGTGGTCTATGTGCGAGTGGCTCAAAATGACTGCATCCAGGTCATTGATGTTGAATTCAGGCGCGTCAAGGTAAGGGTATGGCTTGTTTGAATCGGCAACATTTATTCCGCAATCAAGCAAAACCCTTGATTCCGGGGTCTGCAGGAATATGCAGCTTCTCCCTACCTGCCTTCCTGAGCCGAGATAGGTCAGCCTTATCCATTCATTTTTCTTTTCCCTTCTCCAGCCGTCATAAATCCTGTGGCCTACCTTGTCCAAAAATTTTCTCCTGTAGTCGCTGTTCTGGTACAATACTGCCCTTATGTTTTCTATAAGCTTTGACCTTATTGCAGGCTTCCTTCTTATCAGCGGAACCCAAAAAGTCTGCATCCTGATATCTCTTAAAATTGCGCCCTGCTTGCCTATGGCCAGGCCCGGCTTGTCAGCCTCGATGATGACCCTGCTTCTTTGAGAGTCAAATATGACCTGGTCGACTCCTGCCTCTTCCGGTATTATCGAGCGGATTATCTTTTCAGCCTCTTCTGAGTCCATAGTGGCGCTTGGGTCCGGCCTCAGTTCAACCCTTTTCTTTATGTCGTCAACCACCCTTTTAATAATGCCGTTGTTGTTCAGGAAGAAGTCCTTGTCCTTTGTATACAGGACTATGTTTGCCCCTTCAAAGTTCACGTCGCTGATCTTGTTCTCAGGCAGGTTCTTCAGAATTTCCTTTATTATGTCTCCCATTTATACCACTAGAATTTTTTGTTATATTTTTATTGGTTATTTTTTATTAATGATTTTTAGTTATTGGATTTTTGTTGATAGTCAATGGATTTGTTTTTTAATTTTTCACGGATTGAAAAAATTCTTAATGATTTAATTTAAATCGGGCTAATACAAGAGATTTTGTTTTATTTGTTTAGAAAATTTACACTTCAATCCTGTAGTCCAGCTCTTTTGAAAATACCTTTTTGATGCCGTCCTTTGTTATGGTGACTATGTCTATGCCGTTTCCCGATGCTATGTCGCGCTGCACAGCTGCATTTATGCATTTTGCAGCAAGCTTCACCCCTTCATCCACGCTTAACCCTTTCTTGTACAGTGTTTCAAGAACGCCAAATGCCATCACCGAGCCGGAACCTGAAGAGATGTAATCGTCAACTTCTACAATGGAGCCGTCCGGGCTCAGGTCATAAAGATGCGCCCCTGTTGCGTCTTTTCCGCCTATGATGAAGTGCGATATGCCGGGTATAAGGCTGTACTTTCTTATATTGCTGTAGACAAAGTTTGCAAGCAGGCTTGCCCCCTCTTTTACAGTTGATTCCCTTCCGGTCCTTATCTCCTTCAGCTTAAGCTCTGCCTTCAGGTACTTGACCAGAAGCTGGACATCAGAAACTGTGCCTGCAACCGTTACAGCTATATTGTCCGTTATACTTACTATCTTGTCAAATTTCTTGTATGATATCAAGTACCCTGATGTGGCCCTCTTGTCCGCTGCCAGCACAAGCCCGTCTTTGCAGACTAAGCCTATAGTTGTTGTGCCTGTCTTCATTTCCTTATCCATCTTTAAAACAGAAGAATTTCTTATGAAGTTAAGATATCTAGGTAGTATTTAAAGGTTGTGGTCAGGCTCTTGCAGATTTTCTTAATTTAGATTTGATTACCTACTGCCAGTTATTGATTCAACAACACCTACTAAACCTGTCTCCGGCGTTGATGGGTGAACTATATCTTGAAGCCTGACATATCTAACATCAGCTCCGCTTTCTCTCAATTGGCCTATAACCTCTCTTAATTCATTTTCAGGATGGTCACTATATAAGACAAATTTGATTCGTGGATCAATTTCATGAAATTTACCTATCAATTCCGAACCAGTCATTGCACTATTCCTCAGCAAACCTGTAACTAGCAAGCTGGGAATTAGCTTTTCATTTATAGCTTTTCTTAAAGCGTTATTTGGATTTATAGTTGCTATAATATCATAACGCATGCTTAATTGTCCATAAAGCTCTTCCAGAACATCTTGATTATCATCAACAAGATAAACAAGTTTCATTTTCGGTTGCTTCTTACTTCAGGCTCTCTTCAAAAAGAACGTTGACAGCATTCACGAAGAAAGGGCTGTCTATCCAGATTGCAACCTCGTAGTCGGGAGCAGCGCCTGCGTTGGAGACTATGAACAGCATTTCGCTTCCGTCTATTGTCAGGAATGTGCCGTTTGCATTGTACTCTACATGCTCTATGTCCTGCAGCTTTTTCGAGAAAGACTTGCTGTACGGCCCGTAAATCACCGCAGTCAGCCCTTTTTTTGATGCAAAATTCTTGAGAAGCTTGATTATCCTTTCAGTGTGCTCGCTGGTTGTTACAAACACAGCGCTTGACTTTGATTTTGAAAGCATGTCTTTTATATGCCTGTTGACATTTGCCCTCCCTATTATCGACTTTGACATGCTTGATATGTCGATGTGCTGGACCCCTGTCTTGTGCAGCAGCTCCAGCTCCTTGAACTCGTCAGTTTCCTTTATCCTTTCATATTGGCTTGAAAGCCCTTCGGCCTCGTCCTTTATGTTTTTCTTGACCCTTTCAAGTATGACTTCCGGCTTCAGGGCAAGATATTTTATCGGCTTCCCTATCTTCATTATTATAAAACCCTTTTTCTCAAGGGTCTCGAGAACATCATAGCACCTGCTCCTCGGCACTCCGGAAATGTCGGCAAGCTCGCCTGCAGAGGCAATACCCCTGCTGAGCAAAGCAGTCCATATCTTGACTTCATAAATGTTCAGCCTGAAGTGCTTCTTCAAATCCGTCAAAAATTGTTTTTCCTGCTGCATTATCAGTCAGGAGTATTTATTGTCTGTATTTAAACCTTTCTATTGTAACTACTTTAAAGGGGTTATTGTTAATAAAAATTCCAATCCTGTGGGCTAAAAATTTTAAGAATCAAAAAAGAAGCTTATCCCTTTCTCCTGAACAGGCTTACCACCAAGGCAATCCCAACAATCACAGCAACTATCTCCGCGATTATTATTCCAACAACAAATGCGTTGCTCTTGAAGAAGCTTTCAGTGGTTACTGCAGTTCCGGGCTCCGGCTGCACAACCGTTGTTGTCCTTCCTGTTGTCGGGGTTATGACTGTTACATCCTCGCCCTCGCTGCTTTCTTTAGCGCCATTATTTGCGCTTGTTTCGCAGTCGCTGACAGTCAATGTGATTGTCTCTTCTGCCTTTTTCCTGTTTTCATCGTATAAAGCCCTTACAACAACAGGATAGCTTCCGGCCTCTGCGTCAGAAGGGACATTGAATGCGAATATGTGCGAGAACCTGCTTTCATCCTCGTTTGGCTCGGCTGTCAGTTCCCCTGCATCCTGGCTTAGTTCAACTCCCAAATCGGAATTCAGGACCTGCACTGTGACATCTTCCTCATCTTCATTTCCAATATTGATAACAGTTACTGCGGCCTGCACGTTTTTCCTGTTGCATGAGACTTCAGCAGGGCTCAGCGATGCCCTTGTAATCTTCAGCAAATGGCTTTCCTTGTCGACCTCGAGAGTCAATCTCATGTCAGCCTCGTGGTCCGTGCCGTTTTCATCCTCGCCTTCAGCGTGAATCGTTACATCAAAAGAGTCCTCATCAACCTCTATCGGCGTTTGGAATTTGAGCGTTATTTTCTTGTCCCTGCCCGGGTTTAAATTAAAGTCCTGGCTTTCTTCTTCCAGGTCATCACCGTCATCAATTCCCTCGATTGTCACTGTAACTGAAATATCCTCAATTTTCAGGTCTTCAGTGCTTGTGAAATTATTGCTTGTTTCCACCCTGAATTCAATAGAATCTCCGGGCTCTGCCTCGTCATCAATTGTATCCCTGTCATTCAGGTTTTTGGAAGTCTTGCTTCCAACCTTCACATCAACATCAGAAAATATCAGTTTCGAGCCTGCAGCATATGCTACATTGACCAAAAACATTGAAATAATCAAAAACAGCAACAGCTTTTGCGCCTTCATTATGTTCATTGCAAAAAGCCTCCACTATTTAAATTTTACTATTTTAGAATGGTAACTTTAAAAGAATATTAGCTTGACAGCAAGGGCTATGCTTATGGGCACAAGTATCAGCTTGAGCCATATTGGCCTGACCTTCAGAATCAATATTGCGCCGACATAGCCGCCCAGGATATTGACTATGAGCAAAGGTATGCCTATCCTGTAATCAACGAGCCCCTGGTATATGAAAACCAATGTGGCTATTATAGTGATAGGCAATGTTACTGCTTTTTGGTTAGCTACAGCCTGGTGAAAGCTCAGGCCGTAAACCAGCACCAGGACAAATATTATGATCGTTGCAGCCCCCCCGCCCACTATGCCTATATAGCTTCCGATGAATAATCCGGCTATCGCGCTTAAGGCATGATGCCTGTAAGTTACGCCATGCCCCTTTTCTTTTGGCCTCAGTTTTTCCTCGAACAGGACAACAATTGATATTCCGATAATAAACGCCCCTATGATATTTTCAAGGGCATTTTCACTAAGGTACTTAAGAAAAGAGGTTCCAATCAAAGTGCCTATTATGCCGGCAATTGCGAGCGGCAATATATATTTTGCCTCCATTTTCTCTCTTTTTGAGAATGTCCTTATGTTGCCAACCCCTATCCCTATCATCGAGAATCTTCCGGTTGCAACAGCTGTATGGACCGGAATGCCAAGAAACACCATGACTGGAACCATGACAGCCATCGCCATGCCAGCCATGGTGCCCATTATTGCAGAGAGGAAGCTGACAACAAGAAGCAAAACAAAGCTTATTGCATCCATTTTTTTTCAGGCTTACAGAAAGTTTATAAATCTTATTCTAAATTTATTTTTATGGTTGGCAACATCCCGAATTTTACAAAAATTGATGTTTTGAGATGCTTCTTAAGGCTAAATAAAAATATAGGAAGGCAGGAGCTTGCAAGGAGCCTGGAGCTGGGGGAAGGGACTTCCAGGACCATGCTTGAAATTTTGAAGTCCAAAAAGCTCCTGGATTCCGCGAAAAAAGGCCACTTCCTGAGCAAAAAAGGCAGCGATGAATTGGCAAAACTGCAGTCCTGCATAAGCATGCCGAAAAGAATAAGCTTAAACTCCATTTATCCGGGCCTGAAAAAAGTGGGTGTTGTCATAAGGGGCGCTTCAGGCCTTGGCAAATTGTACAGGCTGAGGGACATTGCAGTAAAGAACGGCGCCGAGGGCGCAATCATACTGAAATTTGAGGAAAAGCTCTATGCTCCTGAATCAGATTACATGCAGGATTACAGGGAGCTTGAACTGCTTTTTGACTTAAGAAAAAATGATACTGTGGCAATTGCTTTCTCCGGCAGCGGCAAAAACGCCGAGACTGGCGCGCTTGCGATTGCAATGGAGCTAAGCGACGTACTGAAAAAATTTGTGGAGGGCCTTTGAAAATGATTGTAGTCAGCTGCTCCCACGGAAGGCATCTTGGAAAAAAGATAGCGAAAAGGCTGGGAAGCAGGCATTCAACATTATTTGTGGAAAAATTTCCTGATGACGAGCTCAGGATAAAATTCTATGATAATATCGGGAAAGAAGAAGTTATTCTGGTCCAGTCTTTCTACGGAAGCATAAGTGACTGCATTATTGAGGTCATATTCGCAGCCGGGACTGCAAGGGAGTTTGGGGCAAGAAAAGTAATCCTTGTTGCGCCGTATTTCCCATACCTAAGGCAGGACAAAAGATTCCATAAAGGAGAGGCAGTAAGCCAGGGAATAATTGCGGGTTTGATTGACAAGTATTTTGATTCGGTGTTTATTATCAACCCCCATCTTCACAGGAAAAACAGCCTGAAAGAAATCTTCAAGATAAAATCAGTGAAGCTGAGCGCCAACAGCCTGATTGCGGACTTTGTAAGGAAGAACGTAAAGAATCCTGTTGCAATAGGCCCTGACTCGGAGAGCTACAAATGGGCCAGGAATGTCGCGGAAATTCTTGGAATAGAATCAAGGATAATGAGGAAAAAAAGATACTCATCATATAATGTTGAAGTCAGGCTCAACAAAAAAATTGACCTAAGGAACAAAAATGCAGTGATTGTTGATGACATCGTAAGCACCGGCCATACAATACTGGAAGCCGCGAAAATCCTGAAGAGGCTTGGGGCAAAAAGCGTCTACTGCATCTGCGTCCATGGGATTTTCGCCGATGGCGCTATGAATAAACTAAGAAAGGCGGGAATAAAAATAGTTTCAACAAGCACAATTCCGAGCAAGGCTGCGAAGATTGACGTGAGCGGCGTGATTGCTGATTCTCTAAAATAAATATTTAAAGATAATGTTTATAAAATAGTGTTTATACTAATTTTAAAATGCCAAAAATATTGGTTGTAGAGGATGATCCTCTCTGGAAGAAAATATTTCAACAATATCTGATCGGGCTTCAAGGCATCGTTAATGCAGTCAGTAACTCTGATGATGCCGTCTCCAAAATTGAAGAGTCAATTAGGTTGAATGAGCCTTACGATGCCTATATTTTAGACACAATGTTTCCCAAGAAGCCGGGCGCATTGCCTGCTTATGAAGCTCCATTTGAGCTTATTGAAGAAATGAGGGGAAAAGGAATACAAAGTGAAAGGATTTTTATGATAGGCCATATGGATCCGGTTTTTATGCAAAAAGCTAAGGGCATGGGAATAAAAAAATTCTATTTTAAAGAAAAAGAAAGGAAATTGGAAGGGCAGAAGCATTATACTCAAATAAGAGCTGACTTAGCCGCTATTTTAAGATGATTTAATACCCCTTCCCAAACAGTGCCCAGAATTTTGCCTCTTTGCCGCACTGCACGCAATTGCCGTGTGCAGGCTTCTGCTCGAATGGGATGCACCTGCAAGTTGCCCCATCTGCCTTTTCTTTTATGATGTCCTCGCAGCTTCCAGCCCCGCAGAAAAGCGCTTTTGCCATTTTTTTATTCTTTATTGCATCAGCAAAATCACTGAAATTGTGCGCTTCAACAATGCTTTTATTCAGGTAGTCCTTCGCCTTTTTGAAAAGATTGTCCTGTATGTCGTTTAGTGCCTGCTCAGTTTTTTTCTCCAAGTCTTTTACCTTGATTGTCATTTTTTCGTTGTTGTCCCTCCTCACCAGGACAAGCTGTTCGGCTTCCACGTCCTTGGGCCCTATCTCTATCCTTAAAGGGACTCCCTTCAACTCCCATTCGTTGAATTTCCAGCCCGGAGTGTAGCCGTCCCGATCGTCAAGCTCTACTGAGTAATTCTTTGCTTTCAGCTTTTTAATCACTTCTTTTGCCTTTCCTATAATAAGTTCCTTGTTTTCCTTGAAGACTATCGGTACAACCACTATATGGATTGGCGCTATTTTTGGTGGCAAAACAAGCCCTTTGTCATCGCCGTGTGCCATAACAACAGCGCCTATTGTTCTTGTGCTTAACCCCCATGAAGTCTGCCATGCAAATTTTTCCTTCTCATCCTTGTCCAGGAACTTGATTCCGAACACTTTCGAGAAATTCTGCCCCAGCATGTGCGAAGTGCCCATCTGCAGCGCCTTGCCGTCAGGCATAATTGCTTCTACAGTCGTTGTATAATCAGCTCCTGCAAATTTTTCCTTCTCTGTTTTTTTCCCGGCAATGACGGGAATGGCCATGTAATTCTCTATCAAGTCAACATACTCAAAAAGCTGCTGCATTACCTCTTTTTCAGCATCCTCTTTGGTTGAATGCGCTGTGTGCCCCTCCTGCCATAAAAATTCCCTTGTCCTCAAGAAAGGCTTTGCGTGCTTGAACTCCCATCTTACAACAGAATTCCACTGGTTCAGCAGCAAGGGCAGGTCTCTCCATGACCTTATCCATTTTGCGTAGCTTTCATACATCACAGTCTCGGATGTCGGCCTTATTGCAAGCCTTTCATTCAATTCCGTGTTGCCGGCTTTCGTCACCCACGCAACTTCCGGAGAGAACCCCTCAATATGCTCCGCTTCCTTCTTCAGCAGGCTTTCCGGGATGAACATCGGGAAGTAGCAGTTCTTGTGCCCTGACTTTTTTATCTTGCCGTTGAAAATTTCCTGTATCTTTTCCCATACTGAATATGAATTCGGCTTGAAGATTATGCATCCGGATACGGAGCTGTAGTCTATCATGTCTGACTTAAGCACAACCTGGCTGTACCACTCATTGAAGTCCTCTGACTTTTTGGCAGTCAGCCCAAGCTGGTCTTCTTTTTGCTCCATATGCCTGAATGCTTCTATTTTATTTATAAAGATTTTGATTGATTTCGATTTATTCCCGCATACAGGATATTTGTTTTCAGTATGGTTTTCAATATGGAACATTTATCGACGATAAAATTTCAATACTCCTATTTAAACCGAATCAGATTTCTTTTTTCAGTTTTGCCATTTCGGCAGTCATTTAAAAGAGGTGGAAAAGATGGTGGAAGTATTAGAAGGCAGTTCTAGAGATGTCTCTAGATTTGAACTTGAAAAGATTGCATCTGTCAGTAATGTGAAGCGTGTTAGAGATTATAACGACTACGCCGGGACTGGCGTGTATTATGGGCCCGGAACTGAAACCTATAATAGGATTCTTGATAAGTGGACTGACGTTACCGCCAAAAGAAAAATGGAAAACCCATTATCAAAAAAGGAAATAGCCGAAAAAGAGTCCAAATTCTATGCAACAATCTTTGAGACAGCTGAAGCAAAAGATTGGGCAGCAAGACAGTTAAATTATGACATTGGCAAATCTACCCGTGCAGAAATAAGGGAGGTTCTAGACGCAAAGCTCAGGCACTATATGTGGAAGAAGGCGCTGCTTCTGCACTATTATATGGGGGGGAAAGCAAAGTAAGTTGTATCAATAAATGGGGCTGCGGAGAATTTCGATGCGAAGCATGGGCTTCGGCAGTTCGAACTCCGGCCACGAGGCTTTTCTCCAAGTTTTTCACAAAGTATTGGACCCGAACCCCGGATACTACCAAGCTATACTACAGCCCCAAAGAAATTTATAGAAATTTGGCCCAATTAAAAGGTTTTTGCTAGAGAATGGGCCCGAAAATGTTAAGGACGCCTTTCGTTATGAATTCAACTGCAATGGCCGCCAGTATGACGCCCATCACCCTTGATATGATATTTGTCCAGTGACTGCCCAAAACCCTGTAAATCCTTGAGGAATTTATGAGGACCAGCCATGTGGCAATCAAAGTGAGGGAGGCAGCAATAACCGTCACCATGGTTCCATTTTCCTTTACCAGGATTATGGTTGTCATGATTACTCCCGGGCCGGTAAGCAGCGGAGTTCCTATGGGGACGGTCAGGTCCGCGCCGTGGGATTTCACGTACTTTAGCGAGACGCCGAATACATAAAGGATGCCCATGACCAGCAAAATAAGGCCCCCGGCAATCTGGAAGCTTTCAATATTTATCCCAAACAAATCAAAAATCTCCAATCCTAAGAAGAGGAACATAAAAAGGAGGATTCCGGCAACAAAAACAGAGCGGTCAATGTTGCTTTTCACCTCTTTAAGAGGCATGCCCTTTGTCAAGTTCATTATTATCGGCAGGTTTCCAAAAGGGTCCATGACAACAAACAATGCGATGAATGCCTCGAGAATGCCTTCCATTTTAGCTATTATTTATTTTATTTGCTGATTATTCTTTGCTGCGCCGCCCTTCAAGCTGCAAAATATGTTGTCTGCGCTCACAGCTGCAAACAGGATGGAGGCAGCCAGCAATATGTAGTTCTTTGCTTTTATTGAATACACAGCAAATGCCAGCCCTATTGCAGACAAAGCCAAAAAAACTGCTGCTTTCTTTGTCAGTTTCCTCATTCGGCTTTTTGGCCATTTTTGCCCGGCCCTGGAGCAGGCCTTGTGTACTTTTTCTTCGGCAGCAAAATGAACAGGGATATCCCGACAACGGCAATGGTGTAAATAATCGAGTATCTTACCATGCCGGAGGCGTCAGCAGCCTTGTAAGCGTAAACTACAAGGCTAACCATTCCTGCGAAGAATAAAACCGGGGCAAGAGCATGGTAGCCCATCTTTTCCGTTTTAAAATATACCCCTGAAACAATGAAAAATGACACTACCGTAATAAACAAGAAAACCACCACGATGTTCATGTACCTTATGCTTTCGAAATGAATGGCTGAGTAGACTGACATGTAAATCGTGAACAGGAACGCGGCCAATATGGAAACGTAGTAAAACCAGTGCGGAGTGCCTGCTGTTTTTACCTCTTTTTTTGCCATTCTGGGATTCATCAAATAATTAATATTTAAGCTTTGCGGAAATCATAGATTTCCGAAAACCCCGAAAATCCGACGATTCCGCGAAAATTCATGGAATTTTCGGGACCAGAAAATCTTCGATTTTCTTGGTTTCGATGTTATTGATTCTCGTAATCGCTTATTATCCTGCCGGCTATGCTTCTGACATTGTTTGATGAAATTGCAAATCCAAGCCCCTCAAAGCCGCCAACCTTGAAATTGTTTATGCCTATTATCTCCCCTTTTGTGCTTATCAATGGCCCCCCGGAATTGCCGGGGTTGATGGGAACGTCAGTCTGTATGTATTTTACCCCATTAAACGTCCTGAACGCGCTCACAATGCCTTCTGTAACTGTAAAAGCCAAGCCAGCGGGATTGCCTGCTGCAATAACCTTCTCCCCGACCCTTACATTATCGGAGTCTCCGAAATTAAGCGCCCTCAAGCCTGCGGCATCTATTTTTAACACAGCAATGTCTGCATTTCCATCATAGCCCACAATCGCCGTTACATCATAAGTGTCGCCTGAAAAGGTAGTGGCCTTGATTGTAGATGCCCCGTTTATGACATGCACGTTTGTAACGATGTAGCCTTTGCTGTCGATTATAGCCCCGCTACCCTGCCCGACATTTGTCTTCACGCTTACAACCGACTGCAGGACATCATTCACAATTGCCGAGAAATCAGCGCTTTTGATTTTTATATTTTTCAGCTCGTCCTTGAGCTCTGTAAGCTGTATGCTGCTCTGCCTTTCTATCTCGTCGATTAAGCCAGACAGCGTTTTTATCTCCTGCTGGTTTTGGCTCTTGAAATTCTTAAGATTGACATCAACAAGCCCGATTTGAGACGACAGGTTTATTCCCAAATCATCCATTGCAGCCCTTAAAGCCTGCAAATTTGCCGCTGTCTGCTGGTTCAGCTCCAGTATTTTTGCCGCGTAATCCTGCTTTACAGCGCTGATCCTGTAATTGAAGTAGAAGGCCAAACTTCCGGTCAGCAGGAAAACAAGAACAACTGCTATAACCAGCTCCTTCTTTTTGCTTATCATTCTTCCTTTACCTTGTACTCGATGTCTACATATTCGCTAGATTTTTGCCTGTGCTTTTTGCCAAGCATGCGCAGCCTCAGCATTGCAATTAAGAACATCAAAATGGCGGCGAGTAAAACCAGCAGGATGATTCCAAAAGACAGCGCAATCAAGCCCCCAACAATGATCAAATACCATTTTGATATGAATGCCAGCAAGGCCCATCCATGGTCCCTTGAATATAGGAAGATGAAATAAACAACAATCAGGCTGAATATGGTGCCCAATCCGAACCCCCATTTTTTTTGCACTGTCATTTGCCCTCTGCAAAATTCTGCATTATAAATGAAGCCATTTGGCTGTTGTCAGCAGCTTCGTACGCCTTTGCCGCCAGCTTGTAGTTCTTGGATTGTATGCAGAGCACAGCAGCGCTGTTCAGCCTTTGCTTGTCTTTTGTAGGCATGAAGCAAAGCACTGCTAATTCTACCCTGTTTTCCGCCAAAAACGAGTCGCCCAGCCTGGTGAGCTTCTCAATGTCGCTTGCCTTTGCCATCACCTCGATTGCCTCAGTGAATTTATTCTGCCTGTAAAGCTTTTCGCCGACATCACTCAGGATTCTTTTTCTTGCCTCATCATCGAGCATTGACAGGTTTACGGAGCCTAGGCCTTCCTTCATGATCTTTTCAACGATAGGGTGTTCCATAGTATTCTGCCTTTATTGCTTATTATTTAAAATTGTTGATTAAAATGAGCCTGCTGGGAGATGCGTGCAGAAAGCAGGGCTTTCCGCAATTCGAACCCAGACTGCCCGGTCCGAAGCCGAGTTTGCTGTCCGTTACAACACAGGCCCAAAAACAAACCATAAAGCAGAATATTTAAAGCTATTTATGAGAAAAAGCTTACCGCCGGCTTAGGGTTATCTCAATTGTCGATACCCTTACGTCCTTCCCTTCTTCTGTCTTGAAACCTTCAGAGTCAATCTTTATACCGGTGACTGAAACCGCATTTTCAAGGAACCTCTTTGCAGAGACCTCTGCCACGTCCACAGCCCTTGAGATGAATTTTCCCCTTGCCTTGATGATTACATCATCTGCATTCTTGGATGTGAACTGCATCACAACCCCTGTAACATAGTTCATGAAAGGCTTGTTGCCGATAAAGATGTTGTTGTCTGACATTTTAGTGCCGCAAATTAATACTTGTTGGCTGTTAAATTAACCCCCAATCAGTTTATTTAAATATAGCATATTTAAATTTTTTGGAAAATGCAGAGAATTACAACCGGTAGTCAATTCTTTAGAACCCTGGCCTGGACAACCTTCCTTCCCTGCACGTCTTCCATCTTTATCTTATAGCCCATGTATTCAATCTCATCGCTGGGCTTCGGGGCCCTTCCAAGAGTTGCAAGTATGAAGTTGTCCAGATCAATAAAATCAGCCTTTTTTATCAGCATGCCTGTCCTTGCATTAACTTCCTCAATTTCAGTGCTGCCTTTTACCAGCCACTCGCTTTTTGAAACCTGCTCTATTGAGGGATTCAGCCTGTCTGTCTCGTCTATTATTTCACCCACTATCTCCTCGAGTATGTTTTCTATGGTGACAAGCCCGACAACATGGCCTTTTTCATCTATGACTACTGCCATGTGCTGCTTCCTGCTCTGGAAAAGGCGGAGCACAGTGTCCATCTTCTTGTTCGAGAAAACAAAAAGCGGCTTTCTCATGATTTCTTTTACAGCAACATCAAGCTTTCCGTCCTTGATGTATTTCAGCATGTCTTTCAGGTATAATATGCCTACAATGTTGTCCTTGCTCTTCTCATAAGCCGGAAACCTTGAATACATCTTTGTTGTGGGAAGCTGCAGCACGTCCTTTATCTTCATGTCGGAGCTGACATGGACCATGCTCTTTTTTCTTGTCATGACATCGCTTACATTTGTGTTGTCAAAGTCGAAAACCCTCTGGATCATCTTCTTTTCCAGCTCCTTTATAGAGCCTTCCTCCTCGCTGGCTTTTACGATGCTCCTGAGCTCTTCCTCTGTTATAAGCGGGAGTTTTTTCGCGCCTATCAGCTTGTTTATTGCCTTGAGGAAATACTCAAGGACTTTTATCACTGGATAGATGGCTGTCCCCAAATTCCATATTATTGGGGCTACAAGCGGGGCGATAATCTCGTTATTGCTGGTGCCGATTGACTTTGGGGTTATATCCCCGAAAATGAGTATGAAAAACGTTGCAACTCCGGTCGCTATCCCTATTGCATTGCTGTGGAACATGTCTATTGCGATAGTGGTTGCAATCGCAGCTGCTGCCGTATTTACAAGATTGTTGCCTATCAAAATGGTTGAAAGAAGAAGCTCGGGGTTGTCCTTCAGCTTTTTGACGTAATTTGCGCCCAGCCTTTTTTTTTCGACCCAATGCCTCACCTTGAACCTGCTCAGCGAAACAAGCGCAGTCTCTGACATGGCAAAAAAAGCAGATAGGATTATCATGACAAAAAACAGGGTTATCTGTATGTAGGTATCCATGTTACATCTTCTCAAGCACTTCGATGCCAAGCAAGCCCAACCCGTTCTTGAGCACCTGCCTTACAGCGCTTATCAAAAGCAGCCTTGCATCCTTGGTGCCTTTCTCTGATTTAAGTATCTGGTAAAGGTGGTAGTATTCGTTGAGCTTCTGCGCCAAAGCATAAAGATATGAAGCAATCATGTGAGGCCTCATCTCCCTTGTGGATTTTGCCACTATCTCAGGGAAGCTTGACAGCATTTTTACAAGCTCAATCTCTTCCTTTTCCTTCAGCAATTCCAAGTCAGCCTTTTTGCTGATTTTTCCTTTTTTCAGTATGCTGTTTATCCTTGCGTAAGCATATTGGATGTAAGGGGAAGTTTCGCCTTCAAAAGACAATGCCTGCTGCCAGTCAAAAACCACGTTTTTTTCAGGGCTGACTTTGAGTATGGCATATTTTACAGCGCCGTAAGCGATTGCTTTTGCGGCTTTCTGGTCAGCCTTGCCATGCCTTTTCCTTAATTCCCCGCTTGCCTTGTCCAAGGACTCTTTCATGAAGTCTTCCAACAGGACAAGATTGCCTTTTCTTGTCGACATCTTGCCGTCCTGCAACAGGACAAAGGAATAATGGACAGCCCTTGGCTGCTTCAGCTCAAGCTCCTTCAGCACAGCTGCAATCTGCTCCTGGTAAAGCTTCTGGTCCTCCCCCAGGATAACTATGTTTTCGCCTTTTTTTAGCTTGTCAAGATTGTATGCTATGTCTCTCAAGGGATACAATGAGGTTCCGTCTCCCCTGGTTAAGACCAGGACCGGGATTTTCATCCCAAGCTCGTATCCTTTCTGGTCCATAACCCAGCGGTTGAATCCGTCTATGAACAGCTTGCCTGTTTTTTCAAGCCTCCTTAGCGTTTCCTCGGTTCTTTTGTCCCACAGGTACTTTGACTCATAGTCAAAGAAATCATACCTGATTCCAAGCTCGGAAAATATTTTTACCTGTCCTTTCACGCATGTTTCAACTATCTTTTTGAACTTATTTTTTATTTTTTTGTCGCCTTTTTCCAGCCTGTTCAGCAGCTCAAGCACTTTCTTCTCCAGCTCCGGGTTTTCCTCGATTTTTTTGTTTATTTCAATGTAGATATTGAGCAGGTCATTGAATGCAATCTTCTTTTTTCCCTCTGCTCCCAGGGCAAGCATTGCTACCTGCTTCCCGACATCATTTACAAAATAATGAACTTCAACCTTGTAGCCCTGAAACCTCAGGATCCTAACGATGGAATCCCCGATCAGCGCGTTTCTTGCCCTTCCGACATGCGGGCTGGCATTCGGGTTTATGCTTGTGTGCTCTACAATTATTTTTTTGCCCCTGCCTTCATTTGAAGAGCCGTATCCGGCTTTCTGCTTTAAAACATGATGTATGGTGCTTTCGGCAATGGAGCTTTTGCTTACAAAAAAATTAAGGTAGGGGCCGATAACCTTAACTTCCGTGATTGAATCATTCGGCTTGAACTTTTTGCCTAATTCCTGAGCTATTTCATTCGGCGCTTTTTTCCATTCTTTTGCAAGGACAAAGCACGGAAAGGCATAGTCGCCCATCTCCATGCTTGGAGGGACTTCCAGCTGCACATTTTCCAGGCCAGTCTCTTTTCTGAGAAATTTTATGATTGCTTCCCTGAACTCGTCCATGAAATTTCAATAAAAAGGTATGATTTAAAGGTTTCGATAATTAAGTTTAAAGCCATAATTCAGAAATTCAATCAAATCATTTATCCTGATTACCTTCAAGTTAAACTTTTTAGCCATTCTTCTTACTTCAGGCATCCTTGCCATTTTCCCATTCTCTCCTACAATCTCGCAGATGACTGCTGCAGGATACAAGCCGGCAAGCCTGCAAAGCTCAATTGATGCTTCTGTGTGGCCTGGCCTGCTAGTAAGGCCTTTTGAATCGCATCTCAAAGGAAAAACATGGCCCGGCCTTGCCAAATCCGAAGGCTTTGTCCGGCTATCAACCAGTGCTTTTATTGTCCTTGCCCGGTCATAAGCTGAAATCCCGGTTGTCGTGCCTTTTTTTGCATCAACTGAAACTGTAAACGCGCATTTCGTAAATTCGGTATTCTTTTTTACCATCATGGGCAATTCAAGCTCATCAAGCCTTTTACCCAGCATTGGAACACATACCAATCCCCTAGCATTCTTTATCATGAAGTTTATTTTTTCAGGAGTAGTTTTCTCCGCAGCAAGCACCAGGTCAGCTTCGTTTTCCCTGTGCTCGTCATCAACAACAACCACAAATTTTCCTTTTTTAAAATCCCCGATTGTCGATTTTATATTTGAGAAATCCATTTTATTGATGGTTATTATCTTTTATAATTTTAAGATTGGCGGAATGAACACTTAAAGATATCCCTCAATCATTATGTCCTTCCCTATTTTCCTGACAAATGAGTCTTTGAGATTGATTGCCTTGTCTATCTTGTTTATGCCCAGGTTGCCTATGGCTCCAAGGCCGTTGCCTATTATTTTTGGGGCTGTGAATATGATGATCTTGTCAACCATCTTGTCTTTTATGGCAGAGCTGTTCAATTCAGAGCCGCCTTCGATCATGACGCTGGTTATCTCGTGCTTTCCAAGCTGCTTCATCAGGTCCTGCAGGTCTACCATCCCCATCTTTGATTTTGCAGGTATTATTGTCACGCCTTTCTGCTGCATTTTCTTGATGTCCCCTTTTGACGCTCTGTTTGTGACTGCGATGATCAGCTTTGCAGGGTTTTTCATGAGATTGCAGTTCTTTGGAATTTTAAGGCTGCTGTCCACGACAATCTTCATCGGGTCCTTTCCCTTTGCAAGCCTCGGGGTAAGCTCGGGATTGTCCCTCAGCACAGTGTTAAGGCCGACCATGACTGCATCAACCTCTGTCCTGAGCTGGTGGACATAAGTCCTTGCTTCAGTGCTTGTTATGTATTTTGAATCGCCGGATTTCGTTGCAATCCTGCCGTCTGCGCTCATGGCAACCTTTATTATTACGAAAGGCCTTTTGGTTTTCATGTATTTTATGTAAGCCTCATTCAGCTTTTTAGCCTCTTTATCGAGAATCCCTATTTTTGTCTTGAGGCCCCTGAATTTCAGCTCGCGGAAGCCGTCAACCAGCGGATTGGTGTCCTTCATCCCGATTATGACTTCCCTCACCCCAGCCTCCACAATCCTTTCAGTGCAAGGCGGAGTCCTCCCCCAGTGGGAGCACGGCTCAAGGCTGACATACATTGTCGAGTTGACGGCCTTTTTTCCCGCATCGTTCAAAGCAAGAACTTCAGCATGCTCGGTGCCTGCCTTCTTGTGGAAGCCTTTTCCCACAATCCTGCCGCGCTTCACTATTATGCAGCCCACCATAGGGTTTGGAGACGTTAAGCCGCGCCCCTTTTCGGCAAGCTTTATCGTTAAGTCCATATATTTCTTGTGAGATATCAAGTTATTTTCCACCCCTTAAATAATGAAGTTTTATGCAGGGTATATTTAAAGTTAAGGGTTTAGAAATAGTTATTTGGAAGTGGTTAAAATAGGAAGGTTTAAAAATTCGTTTGTCTATCATTATCACCAGAATGGGATTAATACCGGAAGAAACAATTCAAGGGTGGAGAGACCAATATAGGCAGGGCCCCCTGGTGGATAGATATGGGGAAGAAGAAATATCTCGTATTGAAAAATTAGTTAATGAAGATAGAAAATTTGTTCGAATGATGGCATTTAAAGATGCTAGGCATGTTAAAGATCGCAAACCTGTCTATGTCGCAACTGCTGGCCCGCCATTGGCTGCAAAATCTACTATACTAAGCCAGCAAATAAAAGATAATCCTGCTAGATATGATGCAACAGTCAAAGTTGACCCTGACAGGTGGGGCATGCTTTTCATGCTGCACACTTACCATAATCATTTAATGGATCCTGCAGAGGTCGCAAAGTCAGCTGATTTTAGGGGAGCCCAAGTAAAAGCGTATGAACTAGCCCGTCCCGGCTCCAACATTCTAGCATTCGAAATATTGAATGATGCTGTTGAGCGCTTACTTGATATAGCTCATGGAACAACTTCAACCGGCACTCATGCAGGGGATCTTCTCAATGCGCTTAAACAAAGAGGATATGAAATTGACCTTCTTCTGTGCAACGCAGAAGATGATATTCGTGCAAAGGCGGCAGAATACCGTGCTAATGTGCAAGGATATTACCAATCTACACCTGAGGATGTAGTCAATAAGGGGCTTGCATTTCCTCGTAAATTTCCTGAATATTTTCGAGTAGCAGACAATCTTACTTTGTTCTGGAAATATGGAGTCACGGACCAGGCAAAGAAAGCCGCAATTTTTACGCAGGGTGCTCTTGAAATAACAGATGAGCAAGCTTTCCGCAGATTTGTCGCGAAATATGAGAAAGATTGTCTGGTAATCCAAGAAAGGGAAAAAATACACCTACCTACTTTTGAGGAGATTACAAGATTATATTTTAGCAAGTAATAAAATCAATCATGGATTTATCCTTATCCCTTCTTAACAACAAAATAGCAAGCAGCAAGTATCAGGCTGCCGCCGATTAATGTAAGGATGCCGGGTATTTCCTTTAAAAATATGGCTGCAAGAATGACTGCGCCGACAGGCTCAAGATAGGTTATCACGGAAGCCCTTTGCACCGGGATCATTTTCAAAGCCTTTATGAACAGCAGGACAGCGATTCCCTGGTGCAATATTCCAAGCACCAGCAAAGGCAGGATGTCTGCCGGCTGTATTGCAAATTCCCGGTAAAGCACAAAAGGGAGTAAAATGATAAATGAGAAAAACACCTGGGAAAAGACTATCTGCTTTTCATCAAATCTGCCTGAAGCTTTCTTGAAGAGCAGCACATTGAATGCGTATGCTACAGCTGAAATAAAAGCAGACAAGATGCCCAGCAAATTTAGGCTTTCTGCAGCTCTTTGAGGGCTTAGCAAAACAAACAGCCCCAAAAAAGCCAATGCAGTAGAGTACCAAACTTTTCTTTCATTTTTTTCCGAGAGCATTATTGGAGCAAGCAAGCTTATGAGAACAGGCGCAAGATAATGCACGAATGTTGAATTTGCGATAGTTGTCAAGTTATATGCATAAAAATATGCCACATTAGTTACAGCCCCAGACAGCCCGACGCACAATGGGAGCCAGATATGCCTTTTGTCAAAAACGCCTGAAAGCTTTTTTTCCCTTAAGAGCAGAAACCCGAATATGAGCGACGCTATTATTGACATGAAGAAATAAACCTGCAGGCCCGACAAGCTAACAGACCTTACAAATATGCCTAAAGAGCTCCAAGTCAAGGCTGCTATGGTTATGTAGGCATAGCCTTTGTTCATCAGTATTCCCCCCAGCTTTTTATCTCCAAATCTTCCATTTTCTTTTTATAGATTGACTCTATGAACAGTTTTGCAAGCTGCTCATTTGTAAGCAATGGAATGTTAAAGTCAGCTGCTTTTCTTCTTATCAAATAATCATTTGTAAGCTCCTCTTCCTCAAGGCTTTTCGGGATGTTGATGACCAGGTCAATTTTTCTCTCCTGCAGATAAGTCAATGTGTTTGGCTCTTTCCTGTCAAGCGGCCAGTTCAATGCTGTTGTTTTTATTCCGTTGTCGGACAGGAATTTTTCAGTGCCTTCTGTCGCATAAAGGCTGAACCCCATTTCTGCCAGCTTCCTGACTTCTTCAAGCAGGTAAGCCTTGCTTTTTATCGGTCCTGTTGAAAGGAGGATACTGGACTTCGGAACCGCAAACCCGACCGAAAGAAGTGACTTTAGAAATGCCTCATTTATGTCATTTCCCAAACAAGCAACTTCCCCTGTGGATGCCATCTCGACGCTCAGGACAGGGTCTGCGCCGTGCAGCCTGGAAAAAGAAAATTGCGGAGCTTTTATGCCTACATAGTCCAGGTCCAGGGTGTTGTACTTCCCCTTTATGTCAATGCCAAGCATCGCCTTTGTCGCCAAATCGCTGAAATCGTACTTGGTAACTTTTGAGACAAAAGGAAAGCTTCTTGATGCCCTCAGATTGCATTCTATGACTTTTATTTTGTTGTCTTTGGCAATGAACTGTATGTTGAAGGGCCCTGTTATCTTCAAAGACTTTGCAATTTTCTTTGTAGTTTCCTTTATCTTCCTGACGGTCTCCAAGTAGGTATACTGGGGGGGAAGCGCCATCGTTGCATCGCCAGAATGAACTCCCGCATTTTCAATGTGCTCGGATATTGCATAAATAATCACTTCCCCGTTTTGGGCAACAGCATCCATCTCAATTTCCTTTGCGTTCGTTATGAATTTGCTTATAACAACCGGGTGATATTTTGAGACATCAGCTGCTTTCTGCAAATACTGCTCAAGCTCTTTTTTGTTGCTCGCAATGCTCATGGCAGCGCCGCTTAGGACATAAGACGGCCTTATTAAAACCGGATACTCCACTTTTTCAGCAAATTTATCAGCTTCCTCGATTGATTTTGCCTCTGCCCATTCAGGCTGGTCGATGCCGAGGGAATCAAGCAAAGCGGAAAATTTATGCCTGTCCTCTGCGCTGTCTATGCTTAATGGCGATGTTCCAAGGATTCTTACATTCAGCTTGTGCAGCCTCATTGAAAGGTTGTTTGGAACCTGGCCGCCCATGGACACTATGACGCCAAGCGGACTTTCCTTTTCATAAATGTCCAGCACTCTTTCAAGGCTAAGCTCTTCAAAATAAAGCCTGCTGCATATGTCATAGTCGGTGCTCACAGTTTCGGGATTGCAGTTTACCATGACTGCAGAGTAGCCAAGCTTCTTGAGCGTTAAAACAGAATTGACGCAGCACCAGTCAAATTCGACAGAGCTTCCAATCCTGTAAGCTCCTGAGCCGAGAACAATCACATTATTTTTGGCATTAAATTCAATATCGTCATCTTCTCCATTATAAGTAAGGTAAAGATAATTTGTCTTTGCGGGGTATTCCGCTGCCAAAGTGTCTATCTGCCTCACTACCGGGATTATACCATGATTTTTCCTTAAATCCCGGATTTGCAGCATCTTTTCCTCCATGTTTGCATTGTCCTTAAACAGCAATTTTGCAATCTGGAAATCCGAGAAGCCCTGCTGCTTTGACAGCCTGAGCAGCCCGGGAGGGACACTGCCAATGCTGCAGCCCAAAAGCTGCTTTTCCGTCTCAACAACGTTTTTTATTTTATGCAGGAACCACCTGTCTATTTTTGTCAAATTGTGTATTCCATCAATTGAAATGCCTTTCTTTATCGCTTCAATAATCGCGAGCAGCCTCTTGTCAGTAGGGTTTTTAAGCTCTTTTTCCAAATCGGCAAATTCAATGCTGTTCCCGACCAGCCCATGCAGGTTTATGCTGAGCATCCTTATGGCTTTTTGCACTGCTTCCTCGAATTTTCTGCCTATCGCCATGACTTCCCCGACGCTTTTCATCTCGCTTCCTATTTCAAAGCTTACATGCTTGAATTTCTGCAAATCCCATCTCGGCATTTTAACAGCGATGTAATCAAGCGCAGGCTCGAAGCAGCTTTTTGTAACCTTGGTTATTGCATTGTCAAGCTCGGCTAATGAATATCCCAAAGCAAGCTTTGCAGCAACGAGAGCCAATGGATAGCCTGTTGCCTTTGACGCCAGGGCAGAGCTTCTGGATAATCTTGCATTGACCTCTATTATCCTGTAATCCTCGGAATGCGGGTCAAGTGCATACTGGATGTTGCATTCCCCAACAATGCCAAGGTGCCTGATGACTTTGATTGCAATGTCCCTTAAGTTATGGTATTCGCTGTTTGTCAAAGTCTGGGAGGGTGCAACTACAATGCTTTCTCCGGTGTGTATCCCCATAGGGTCAAAGTTTTCCATGTTGCAGACTGTGATGCAGTTGTCATAAGCATCCCTTACAACTTCATATTCTATTTCCTTCCAGCCGCCAAGGTATTTTTCAACAAGGACCTGGGAAGAATAAGCAAATGCTTTTTTTGCGCTGGCTTTCAGCCCTTCCTCGTTAAGCGCGACGCCTGAGCCCTGGCCGCCAAGAGCATAAGCTGCCCTCAGCATTACCGGATAGCGTAGCTTCTTTGCGGCATTAATTGCTTCTTCAACTGTATTGACTGCCTCGCTTTCAGGAGCTTTCAAATTGATTTCATTCAGCTTTTTGACAAAAAGCTCCCTGTCTTCCGTGTTTTTTATTGCGTCAATCTGCGTGCCCAAAACTTTTACATTGTATTTTTCAAAAATTCCATTGTCGTGCAGCTCAACGCCGCAGTTCAAGGCTGTCTGGCCTCCGAATGAAAGCACGATGCCATCAATTTTTTCTTTTTCAATCACTTTTTCAGCAAAGTAGGGGGTTACAGGGAGAAAATATATTTTGTCAGCCATTCCCTCGCTTGTCTGGATGGTTGCGATGTTTGGATTTATAAGTACTGTTGCTATACCTTCCTCTCGTAAGGCTTTGAGGCATTGCGAACCGGAATAGTCGAATAAGCGCCTTATTTAAAGGTCTCGCCTGCTTGTCCGATCTTCAATGACCCAGAACCTAAGACCAAAACTTTTTTAGGTTTGTTCAATTTTGTTTTTTACCTCCACAAGTTGCTTTATATTCTCAGGTGCTCGTGATATTATTTTCTTTAGTCTGTTGAACTTTTCTCCGTCAATTAAACCGATTCTATAGTAGAAATTCAATATGCTTTTATAATCTGTTATGTTAATATAACTTATCGCATGTTCTTCACCATGAATTATGTAGAACTTCCTTAAATGCGGTTCTCCAGCCATAATATTAAATTCTTTAAGTAGCTCTCTTATTTCACTAAGAAATTTATGTGAACTTTGTAATTTTGATTTATCACGTATTTGATAAAAGTTTATCCCTTTGGCATGATAGTTTTTTGAATACATAACTGAACCATCATCGTCAAAAAGCGACTTAAGAAACGCTATTTTTATTTCATCGGAACCATATTTTATCCAGTCCGGTACTAATTTTTCAGAATATATCTTGGGTGCCAAATGAGCACCAAATTTTTCTAGAACTTCTCCCACGATTGTTGAATATCCTAATCTATTCGTCCTTTCTGTCATTGGCTCCAACCAAAATATTTCCTTCACATAGGTTCTTACTTCATTTAAGAGATTGGTATTATCGTTACAATATTCAAATTGTCTTTTCTTTTTACCTATGTACCCATCACCAAACACATGACCCACTAGTGAAGCCATAGCCTTAGACGGAATAATTGGAAAATTTATTTTGCTAACATTGCCATGCCTGGTCCTAGCATATTCAATATTCATTTCTACAATAAATAAATCTTCATTCGCTATTTTAGCAATTTCAATTAACAATTTAGATGGGATGCTATAAAGCCCTCGTCTTAACTGGCAAATGAATGGATACGAAACATTAACTTTTGTAGCTAAACTCTTTAAATCACCACTGCCAGCTTTATCAAACAGAAAGCGCATAAATGAGTCCTCTACTTTGTACCTTAGCCTTTCTGATAAATCCCAAAAATGTATGGCAAAATCTGTTTTCATATTCACATCTCCAGAACGCTTATCAAACGTAAGAATTCCTTCATTTAAAGAGGAATTCTTATTCTGGGACGAAGGGCACTTTAAGCGGAACTGCATAATTGATTTTAGACTCGAAAGCCGACCCTCAAAGAGGGGAAAATCATAATTTGGCAGTTCTGCGTGTGCCCTGAGCGTATAATTGGAATTAAGAGATTCCTTTATATAGTTCACGCCAGCAGATGTCCAGTGGTTAGTGGTTGTTTGTGTCATTTTTTCTTGATTTTTCCCATAATTAGTCCGATTAAAGCTCCGAAGAGAGTAAATTGAATGATAGACAATATTGATATAAACGCCAACAAACTGTTACAGAACCAACACTCAAATGCAATATCTCCTATTTCTCTAGGAAAATATAGAATTAAATCATTTAAAGGAGCAAATATTTCCTTATGTGTAATTAATAATAAGGTACTAAATAAATAGATTATATAGATAATTCCTATAAGTAACCCAATTGTTGCACCTTTCTGCCAATATTTTAATTCCTTCCAAAATTGCTTTATCTTTTTCATTTCATCATCTTCACAAACTCATCAAACAAAAATTCAGTGTCGACAGGGCCTGGAGTGCTTTCTGGATGGAATTGCACGCTGAAGAATGGCTTTGTCTTGTGCCTGATGCCTTCATTTGTTCCGTCATTCGCGTTTATGAAAAATTCCTCCCAGTTTTCATCCAAAGATTTCATGTCAACAGCAAAACCGTGATTTTGGGTTGTGATGAAGCATCTTTTTGTATTTGCAAGGGTGCATGGCTGGTTCTGGGAGCGGTGCCCGTATTTGAGCTTGTAAGTGTCTCCTCCTGCGGCAAGAGCCAGAAGCTGGTTTCCCAGGCATATCCCAAAAGTTGGAATTCCATGCTTTAATGCCCTTCCTATGTTGTAAATCGTTTCTTTGCACATTTTTGGGTCGCCCGGGCCGTTGGAAACAACAAGGCCGTCAAAGAATTGCTGCAGAAAATCATAATCATAAGGGACTCTTACAACAGTCAGGTTTCTTTTGATTAAATTGCGTATAATATTATTCTTGATTCCGCAATCAACAACAACAATTTTTTTCTGGTTCAGTTTTTCATTGTATATCATAGGTTCCTTTATCGTTACTTGCTTAACCAAATCAACAGCATTTGGATCATAAAGATTTATGTCTTCATTATCAAAAACAATCTTTCCGAGCATTGCGCCCTTTTCCCTCAAAGTTTTTGTCAGCTTTCTCGTGTCGATGCCGTAAACTGCGGGAATTTTTTCCTCTTTCAGCCAGTCTGCAAGGCTTCTTTTTGCATTCCAGTGGGAATATTCAAAAGAATAGTCGGAAATTATCAAGGCTTGGACTTGTATATTATCAGATTCAAAATTTTTTAGGATGTTATTCTCAATTTCCTTTCCCGGAACGCCGTAGTTCCCTATCAAAGGATAAGTAAGGGCAAGTATCTGGCCTTTATAGCTTGGGTCAGTCAGGGATTCCGGATAGCCTACCATGCCTGTGCTGAAAACCACTTCGCCTGAAACAGAGTGCTCAGCGCCAAAAGAAAAGCCTCTGAACTCATCGCCGTTTTCAAGAATAAGCTTTGCTTCCTTAAATCCATCCATTAAAAAAAGGGTATAAACCGGACACATTAATAAAGGTTTTGGTCAGCGGAAATTTATTTTTTGAAATGCGACGGCTGGGCTGCCATATATGATGTCGCCTTTTGCTTTTCTTCCGGAGTATGATTGACAAAATAACCATTGTAATTTATCCCGTCCACTGCCGTGAAGGGTGCTGTGTCATCAGTTATTCCCCTATATAAGTTTCTAGCAGGCATTCTGTCCGGCTTTGAGCGCCAGTTGAGTTTTGGATAATACTTCAACAGTTCTGCCATAATATCTTTTCCAATGCCTTGGCTTTTGTAAGCAGAGGCTACAGCCAGCGTGACCAAATGGGGAGGCATGCCTTCTGCAGGGTTTTCTATCACCACAGCGGCCCCGACCATCCCATTGCCCGGCTCATGCACGAAATAAACCTGCGCATTGTTTTGGATTAAATAAGGGAAGTAATCATCTGATACTGCTACGCCAAAAGAATCACGGACAATCCCTTCAAGGCCTTTTCCTGTCGCTTCATCTGCCTGGGCCGGCTCCAAAAATCGCAAACTCCTGCTTTCCAAAACTGCTTCGCCTGCCATCCGCATAACAAAAAAATCCTGATTTTTAAGCCTGATGCCCGGCCCAAAACAAAAATAAACAAAAATGTCTAAAACAAAACATTTATAAGCAAAAGGCTGTTTAAGCGTGTTATGAGCATAACAAAATCGGCAGAAAGCTACATTCTTGAGCACCCTTCAATAAAGGACTGCCTGAAAAGCGGGCTGATAAATTACTCATCACTATCCAGGCGAATAGCTTCTGACTTAAGCCTGAGCGTAAAGAAAGATTTTGATGCGATATTGATTGCATGCCGCCGCCTGAAAAGAAAATTAAAGAGCGAAGAAATCCACGAAAGCAAAATCCTGAAGATACTGGGGCAGAGCAAGATTGAGATAAAAAACAAGATAGCGGCTGTTGTTCTTGAAAAAGACATTTATTTCGGAAATCTCCTGAGCCTTGAAAAAGAGCTGAAGAAGAAAAACGAGATATTCAGGATAATCGAGAGCATCTCCGCGATAACGATAATAACTACAGAAGAGTTTGCGGACCTGGTCAAAAAATACTTCAAAAACAAAGTGATCCTTGAAAACAGGAGCCTTGCAGAAATCACCATAAAAAGCCCGAAGGAAATCGAGTCAACGCCCGGAACTTATGCCTACTTATGCTCTTTATTCGGGGAAAACAATATTAACATAGTTGAAACTTTGAGCTGCTATACAGACACTATATTTTTGGTGAAGGAGGAAGATGTCGGAAAGGCTATGGGGTTGCTTAGGTTTTGAGCTAGTTTCTGACTTCTCTTAAGTATATCTTCCCATCAATATCGAACCTAAGACCAATATAGGGCTGCATTATGCAAGGCAATCCCGGAGGAAGTTGTCCTATGTTTATTCTTCCCAACTGGTAATCTCTGGCTTCACAATTTCTTATTTTGGTTTCCGAAATAAATTTTTGGAATTTTTTAAGCACCTTATAAGTGTCCCCGTCAATTGCATTGCAGTCAATAATCGCATCTATTCTATTTGCTAGCTTTTCCGAATAAGTGGCTTCAACAGCTTCATCAAGAGGCAAATTCAGCTGCAAATTTTCAGCTTTAACACATTCGTTGAGGCAAACAAGACCCTCGAGAATTGCAGACATTATTTCACAACACCTTTCCTTTCCAGATAATGCCCCAGCTTCTCTCTTTTGGTGGAAAGGTATTTTTTATTCATTTTGTTGGGCTTTATGATTATTGGGACTCTTTCAGATATTTTAAGCCCGTATTTTTCAAGCCCTTCGATTTTCTTGGGGTTGTTGGTCAGCAATTTTATTGTGGAAAGCCCTAGATCTGCAAGTATCTGTGCTCCTATCGTGTAATCCCTTGCGTCTGCCCTGAAGCCAAGCCTGAGGTTGGCATCGACTGTATCCATTCCATGGTCCTGGAAATGGTATGCGGCTATTTTGTTCATCAATCCTATGCCCCTGCCTTCCTGGGCCATGTACAAAAGAACGCCTCCTTTTTTTCCTATAACTTCAAGAGCTTTTTCCAGCTGGGGCCCGCAATCGCATCTTAGCGAGCCAAGCGCATCCCCTGTGAGGCATTCCGAATGAACCCTTACAAGAACATTTTTTTTGTTTTTGACATTGCCTCTTACAACAGCCAGATGCTGCCCTTTGTTGCAGTCTTCATAGCATACAACCTTAAAATTCCCGTATTTCGTCGGCAGGCTGGCTTCAACTGTCTTCCGTACAAGCTTTTTCATGCGGCATGGTTATTCTGGCTGCTTATTTAAGCTTTTCTCGGTGCGGGAAATATATTTCCATAGAAAGTTTACTGCTGCCCCCTTATATCCAATTAATAAGGCATATTTTCCCCATAAACTCATATCAAAAAGCAAAAATTCAATCTCTATATAGCCGTCTCTTTAAGTATATAATGGATATAGCTGCCAAAAGGCAAAATTTATATACATAATATGCATTAGCATTTTTATGGAAATAACAAAGCTGGTTCTTTTTGCAATTTACCTCGTGATAGCAGGTTATGTCCTGTACCTGCTGTTCTTCAAGAAAAACCCCTACCAAAAGGAATATGAAAGGATGTACAACGAGATACTGAATTCTGAGAAGTACAAGGTAAAGGGGCAGTGGTCCGACAGGGAAAGGTAGATATTTCTCAAACTTGATTATTTTTCAATTTTAAAATTAGACAATTGCATTGTCTGAGTTAAGATTTGTTACAAGGAATTACCTATTTCTTACGTATAGAACTATTCCTAGTAGGGTCACAATAATGCTTGCCCAAATCAATAGCCAAATAACCTTTAAAAGGCTTATAGTTCCTGAGACAAGTCCAAATACAATCATTACAAAGCCGATTTGCTTGATTTTCATTTTTATTCAACTCCAAAGACATATCCAGAAACAGGAAATATATAAATCTACACGAGAGTATTTAAACCAACTTCTTATCAACTTTTTCTTAACATATATTTTCCAGAATATATCAAAACCAAAAGATTTAAATATAAGGAATATACAAAAAGGTATACTAGTATATGCATACACAAAAAGCGTATACTAGTGGTCAAAAAAGAGCTTGGATGCAGGACTTAATCTTGCCATCGCTTGGAAGGCAAAGGAAACAATCTCAAGCCTTTGAAGAAGCATCTTTTTTGAAGTACGAGGCAGCGGCAAAGCAATGACACATGAGTGACTGAAAGCTTGCTTAATGCGAGCCAAAAGCCTACTTGTCAGTTTTGCCCCGTCCCCTCTTTAAGAAAAGGCAAAAATGGAACAGGAACTTGAAACGTTCAGGGACAATGTCGATTCGTGGATAAAGCAGATTAGAAGGGAATTCTCCGATTTCTCAGACCTGCCTTCAATGGTAAGCGAGAATGCAGACAACATACAGCACAACTATGAGCTGATTTACGAGCTGAAGGACGAGATAGAAGAGCTAAAGCAGGAAATAAACGCCCTGAAATTAATACAAATCATAAGCCTGAAGCAGAAAACCCAGAAGGCAGAAGAGCAGCCCCAAGCTTAGATTTTTAGTATTTTTCTCTTAATTTTTGATTCTTTTTATTTCTCAAATATTTTAATCTGTTCGCTTCGCTCACAATATCTTGTGCTCGGCTGCTCATTCCCTGCCAGTATTCGCAGCCTCGCCTATTTATTCATTAATTATTGAATAAATACGAGGCAAAAATTAGTGCTAATCAATTTTTGCCGAGTGTAACTTTTGTTGCGAAAGCAACGGATTAAGAATTTTGATGTTTGACTCCGGCAACCATTAAACATAATCAATCCATCTCACTGGTAACTTTGCTCAAGGCATTGTCAACTGCGGCCAAAAGGTTTCTTTCAGTAACTTCGGATACGAACACCCTGCCGCCGTCCACCACCTTGGCGTGCACTTCGTATTTCTCGCTTTTCTCCCTTTGATGCACTTCCTTCAAAGTTATGTGGACATTGTCAAGGTTCTTGGCCAAATGCCCGATTCTTTTGGCATGGGTGGCTATCATCTTGTTGAGGATAGCCATTGCAGAATCATCTATTGACTTGAAGCCTGACATGATTATTTTTTGGCCGGCGTTCTGTTTCATTGGCTGCATTGGGATTCTCAAATATAAAAACCTTGTGATTATCGGATTATCCCAATATATGCGCATGACCATATTATCCAAACATAACATATAAATTCATTTTAAGCTTTTCCTGGATAATCAGGCGCGCAGGCGGTTTTATGATAAAAACATACAAGAGGTGGAATGTTTTCGAGAGGAAATTTTTCTGGCTTAATACAATGGCTATATGCATCCTTTTTCTTGCAGTTTTTTTTATGTCGCTTGACAGGCTGCTTGAGGCTCCTTATAAATTGGGAGTGATGACCGGGATGATTGCAGCATACGCATATTACAGGAGCATTCTCTGGAGGAGCCTTTCCAGGCTGGAAGCTGAATGGAAAGGGAGTGCAAGCCCGGAAATGAGCGCGATTCCCCTAAACCCTTAGCGCAAGGCGGAATGTCCCAAATCAATTGCAGGAGAAGGCAAAATGATAAGAAGAAATTGCAAAATAAGAATAAGGAACAGGATACATTTTTTCAGGTAAGCTTGCTTATGGCAGCAACAAGCTTTATAAATCCAGTTTCCAAACCAGCAATATGCTTGTTGAATCATTTTCAGGTGTAAGGGGCATATACGGCAAAGACATCAATGAAAGCATTGCAGTCAAGTATGCATATTCATACCTTTCTTTTCTGAGAAGCAGGACAAAAAAAGCCATTCCTACGATAGTCATCGGAATGGATACAAGGCCTTCAGGCGCAAAAATAACCGATGCGCTCCTTGGAGTGCTTGACTGCAGCATAATTGATGTAGGAATTGCGCCCACCCCTGCGATAGAATTTGCGGTGAGGCATTTCAATGCTGATGGCGGCATCATAATAACCGCTTCCCACAACGAGCCTTACTGGAATGGGTTCAAGTTTCTTGGCGGTGACGGCGCTGTGCTCAGCGCAAAAGACATGGAATTTGTGATAAGCAATGCAAAAAGGCTGGAAAATTTCCATAAGATTCATGACCGGAAGATAGAAGAATGCAACAAGGAAGCCATTGAGGGCTACAGGAGCTTCATCCTAGGCATAGTGGGCAGGGGCAGCTTGGAAAACATCAAGGGCTCAAAACAAAAGATTGTCATTGACCCAAACGGGGGGGCAGGGGCTATCGCCAAAAAGATAGCCGAGGGCATCGGTGTAAATGTCACTGCAGTCAACATGCAGTACGGGGAATTCAACAGGAAAGTGGAGCCTACGGAAGAATCAATGTTTTATTTGAAGAACATAATAGACGAGCATAATGCGGGCTTTGCAGCGGGCTTTGACTGCGACGCGGACAGGATTGCAATATTGCTTGACAACGGCAGGTTTCTGTCCGGCCATTGCATACTTGCATTGGCTGTTCAGGAAGTGCTTTCAAACACCCGGAATCCGGAAAGGCAGACCGTTGTTGTAAATGATGCGACATCAAACTTGGTGAGGGATGTTGTGCAGGGATTCGGAGCCAAAATAAAATATGTTGAGGCAGGGGAAACAAACGTCATTGAGGCAATGAAAGCATCAAAGGCGATAGTTGGGGGAGAAGGCTCAAGCGGGGGAGCGATAGTCTTCCCTTCAAGATGCAGGGACGGAATTCTTACAATGCTTATGCTGCTTTCCATATCAGCGAAAAAGCAAAAAAAGCTTTCTGGCATAGTTAAAGAGCTGCCAGAATATTATACGTTGAGAAAGAATATCCCCTTTGACGGAACGAAGCACGGCAATATCAAAAAATCCCTGAAAGAGCATTATTCCGGAAAAGGCCTTGATGCAATAGAGATGGGGGGAATGAAAGGAAGCCTCAAAATAATAACAGGCAGGAACTCTTTTGTATGGTTCAGGGCTTCAAAGACAGAAGGCGATGTCTTCAGGATAATAGCTGACTCTGACAATGAGCAGGAAGCTGAAAAACTGATGGAGGAAGCTGTACAAGCTTTCAGCAAGGCAAATGCAGGCCAAAAAAATTGATTCAAAAATCATTGAAACACAAAAAAATCAGAGATTTTTTGTGCCCCAAAATTCTGAAAGGATTTTTAGGGAGATTGAACTGGACTTATTATCCGCATTGTTCAGGTATGCCATTCCTTTCTTTAGCGGGAAGATTGATTCAAGGCCCGGACAAGAGCCAAAGCCCGGCAATCTTGAAAATTTGGTCAACCAGCGGCCAAAAATAAGCGTCAAGGATTTCAAGGAGCTGGAATCGCTGATTTTAAAAAACTTAAGCAAGAATGCGACAGCTGGCAAAAAAGTCGCGATAAATTCAAGGGACATCTTCTATTCAATAAACCTTAGGCGCCGGAAAAAAGATGAAAATACAGGAAAATACTCTGTCTCTATCAACTATGAGGAAAACAGCCGGCATGAAAAACAATCAGTAAAAATAAAAAAAGACGGCAAGGAAATCTATTCTGCCGAATCTAATAGCAAAAAGGAGCTAAAAGACAGGGTTGCGCCTTATGGAATATCAATTTCTTATGAGGACAGGTATGGTGAAGAAAGATTAAGCATAACTTACAGGCAGCAGCTCAAGAACTATCTTAAAAAGCACATTGAGGACAAGGAGGACATGACAAACAGAGTGCCGCTCAAATGGCTCAATATCCTCCCTGAAAGCATGATGGGCGGAGTTCTTGGCTTCACATATCTTGGGGAGAATTTCATGGGCAGAAGGGCTGACTTGACAGGAAAAACAGCAAGAATGGTGGACATACACGAGAGCATACACACTCCTGATGAATA
>JACPMX010000010.1 GCA_016185755.1 Candidatus Woesearchaeota archaeon
ATCTGGATTTTCTGCCTTGAAAAGAAAGTTTGGAGCTAGCGTAAGCTCCAAAACTGTGCGGACAATCCGCACAGAAGTTTATGGCAGGCTAGCCTGCCACAACTTATTTTTTTGGATTTATGGACTTTCGGGACAGAGCCCTCCAATCCATAACATTTTTAAATAGGTCTGCTATACTTCATTGCATTGCCTACGAAGCACATGTTGCTTCAGCAACTGAGAGGCTATAAAATTCAGTTCAGCATTCTGGACTGTTTTAGATTATTTAATGTATAGGTAAGCGAGGCAAAATTAGTGCAAATCAATTTTGCCGAGCACAAATATTATCGCAAAAAGCGACGGATTTAAAATCAAAGAATTGCAAGGACAAATCAAAAAATGACACAGGAAGAAAAATTTTTGGTTCCCCGGGACGTCTACCTAAAATCAGGGATACACATAGGCACTAAGTTCAGGACAAGGTATATGGAGCAGTTCATCTACAAGACAAGGCCTGACGGACTGTCCGTGCTGAACCTGCAGAAGATAGATGAACGTGTAAAAATTGTTGCGACATTTCTAGCCCAGTATGATCCAAAAGAAATCATCATTATAAGCAGGAGGGAAAACGGATGGAAGGCTGTAGAGCTTTTCGGGAAATTGGCAGGGGTAAGGACATTTGCCGGAAGGTACCCCCCGGGAATCCTGACAAACCCGAACCTTGAGGAGTACACTGAGGCAAAGATCGTCCTTGTTGTGGACGCGTGGCCTGACAGGAACGCGGTCATTGATGCCGTTAAAGTCGGAATTCCTGTAATTGCCCTTTGCGACACGAACAACCAGAGCAATTTCATTGACCTTGTAATGCCATGCAACAACAAGGGAAAGAAAAGCCTTGGCCTGTTGTTTTACATCCTCACAAAAGAGTTCCTGAAGGCAAAAGGCGCTTTAAAAGAGGGCGAAGACATAAAGGAGAAGCTTGAGGATTTTACAGAGGAATAGTTTTGGTTTATACTACTTTGTAGATTTCCTTTGGAGGGATTTTCCCAATTGTTCTTAGATAGAACAATTTTTCCCCCTTTAAATAAGGCTCATACCTTTTAAGTCCAAATTTACCGATTATTTTCTTAAAATTTTCAAGTCTTCCAAATGGAGATTTCCAATACTTATCTTTTGCTTTTTCCCCCAGTCGGTTTTGGAACAGGGCGCTCTCAAAGTAAATTGATGAGCCTTTTACAAAAAGTATTTTATTGCTAAATTTTGATTTTTTCTTAGACCATTTATGTAGCCTCATTATCAGTGATATTTCTTTCTCCGACAATGCTGGCTCCCTATTCAAAATGTCATCTGTAATTCTCTCTACGGTTTGAGCTAGTGCGCCTCCTTTATGTCTTTTGTAGTAGTGTGTTTCTTTATAATTTGGCGTAAAATCAATGAAATGGGAATTTATATCTTCAGAACTAACAGCTACGATGTATTTGCCCGTTACTTTCTTAAATCCCCAATCCTGCTCATGAATGAATCCTTTTCTTTCCAATTTTAAGACAAGCTTGAATAGTTTCTTAATATCGGGGATTAATTTTTGATAGGGGTTCTTTTTCGGATTAAGACCATTTTTTAAAATATTATTTAGGTGCTCAGAAGAAGTGATCCTGTATAAGTTTATGTTAATATATTTTTTCCAAAGTTTATACAGATCTTCTTCATTCATATCAAGAACTTCAAATCAGGTTCAGCAAGTCATTTATGGCTTTGTTTATATCCTTTTTCTCAAACAAAACTTCATAAGCCTGATGCGTCAGGGGCATTTCTATTCCATGCTGTTTGCTGTACTCATAAACAGCCTTTGTCGTCGGAATTCCCTCTGCAACCATGCCATGCATATCTTTTTTTATCTCATCCATTGACTTTCCTTTTGCAAGCTGCTCTCCAACAAACCTGTTTCTTGAGTGCCTGCTCGTGCACGTTGCAATCAGGTCCCCGACTCCTGCCAAGCCGTAGACTGTGCCTCTTTTTGCCCCGAACTGCCTTCCGAAATTGTTCATTTCCATCAGCCCAAGCGTGATTATGGATGCCCTTGCATTGTCACCAAAGCCAAGCCCGTCGCAGACCCCTGTTGCAATAGCCGAGGTGTTTTTTAATGCCCCGCAGATTTCAACCCCTGCAACATCATTCAGCTGGTATAATTTGAAGTAAGGCGCTGCCAAAGTCTCTGCAACTATTTTTGCTGTCTTCCTGTCTTTCGATGCTGCAACTGCCGCGGTAGGCATTTTCCTGCTGACTTCCTCTGCATGGTTCGGGCCGGACAATACCGCTATTTTCGCTTTTCCCAGCTCATCCTCTATCACCTGCGACATTCTTTTTCCGCTGTTGTGCTCCACGCCTTTTGTGACGCTGACAATGATTTGGTCCTTGAAGCAGGGCTTTATTTCTTTCATTGCATTCCTGAGAAATTCGCTTGGAACAGCAGTTATTATCATTTCGCTGTTTTCAGTGCAGCTGCTTAATGAGTGCTCTGCAATCACCTTGTCCGGTATTTTTATTCCAGGAAGGTATTGCCTGTTTTCTTTCCTGCTTTCGATTTCTTTCGCGAGCTCTTCCCTTCTTGCCCACAGCTTTACGTCAAATCCCTTTTCCCCCAATAAAACTGCAAGTGTCGTGCCCCAGCTTCCTGCCCCTATAATTGCTATCTTCATTTTGTTTTTACCTGAAATTGTATCTCTGCTTTGACAGTCTTGCTATCTCCATCATTATTTTTGTCGTGGCTTCCCTTAATATTTTTTTTGTTATTCTCTTGCCGTGATATTCATTGAACCGCATCGGCTTTCCTATGTTCATTGTTGCTTTTTTTGCTTTTGGAATTAAGTTTCCTTTCGGCAAAATCTCAAAAGTCCCTATCAGTCCGACAGGGATCACAGGAGCTTTTGAAATCAATGCCAGCCTTGCAACTCCCGTCTTAGCTCTCTGCAGTTTTCCTGTCATGCTTCTTGTGCCTTCGGGATGTATCGCTATTATCTTCCCTTCCTTTAAAGCCTTTATGGCCCATCTCAAGGTTTCTTTTCCGCCTTTTTGCCTGTCCAGGGGGATTGCCCCTGCATAAGTGTGCCATGCTTTCTTGAATATGTTGTCAAAATGCTCCTTCTTCGCAAGATGGTGTATTTTCTTGTCCAGGTACGGCACCAGGGTGCACATTATAATGAAATGATCCATGTAGCTCGCATGGTTTGCCGCAACAATAAACTGCCCCTTCTTCGGCACGTTTTCCAGCCCGCTTATTTCTTTTATCCAGGGCCTGATAATTGCAGGTATTATTATTTTTCCTATAGGATAAACCATTTTAGTAATTGTATTCCTGGCCGATTAATCTTCCTATTTCTTTCATTATGCTTCTTGTAACTTGACCATATGTTTTTTCGCTTTGCTTATTGTAATATTTGTCAAAATGCATCAATTTTCCTATTTTGACTTCGCATCTCGCAAGCCTTGGAAGCATTTTTCCTTTCGGCATCACTCTGCTTGCCCCTATTATGCCTACAGGCAGCACGGGAACTTTTGCAGACAAAGCCAATCTTGCGATTCCAGGATATGCTTTCCTTAGCTTGCCGTCATTTCTTCCTCCTTCCGGAAATATCATGACAGGCTCGTTGTTTTTCAGGCATTTTATGGTTAGGCTGAAAGCTTCCTTGTTTTTCTCTTTTGCATCTTTATCTTTTTCGACATGCACCGGTATTGCGCCCCACATATCAAGGAATGCCCTTGTCATGAAGTTTCCCCAGTAGTATGAATTTACCCATGCATTCATTTTTCCATCTATCACCCTCACCATTATTCCAGGTATAAGCAAGGTGTCAAAATAGCTTGAGTGGTTTGCCGCTATTATGAATGGCTTGTTTTTTGGAATATTTTCCTTTCCTTCAACTTTCCTTATCCACGGCCAGTAGACAGCAGGAATTAATATCCTGCCAATAGGGTAAGCCATAAGGCAGAATTATAGGTATCGGGTTAAAAATGTTTTGCTTGGGCTGGAAAAAAGGGAAAAATAAAAAAATTATTCTACGTCCTTGACCCCTGTCTCGTCAACGTAGAAATTAGCCTCTCCTTCAGGCATTGATGGGCTGTCAATGAGCTTTGCAACCCTTGTTCCCTTCTTGCCTTTTCTTAGGTAAAGCCTGAACGTTGAGGCATGCGCCACAATATGACCCCCTATGGCCTGTGTTGGATCTCCAAAAAACATGTCGGGCTTTGCCATGACCTGGTTTGTGACATAAACAGCCAGGTTGTACATATCGGCTAATTTAGCTAAAACGTGCATGTGCTTGTTCAGCTTCTGCTGCCTGTCAGCCAAAGTTCCTCTCCCGATGAACTCCGCCCTGAAATGGGCTGTCAAAGAGTCTATGACAACAAGCTTTACATTCAAGCCTTGTTTTTTTATCAGGTCTTCAACCTTTTCAGCCAATAACATCTGATGGTCAGAATTGTATGCCCTTGCCACTTTGATGTTTTTCAGCACTTGCTCTTCGTCCAGTCCGGCGCCTTTTGCAAGCTGCTGTATCCTTTCCGGCCTGAAGGTGTTTTCTGTATCTATGTAGACAGCGACTGCATCTTTGTCAGCGGCCTGTGACTTAACAGCCAGGACATGGCCGATTTGGGTTTTTCCACTTCCAAATTCACCAAAGCATTCCGTTATAGCTCCTGTTTCCAGGCCGCCGCCAATCAATGTGTCGAATGACTTGCTTCCGGTCGGTATCCTTATGACCCTTTCCCTTCTTTTCAGGAGCTCTTCTCCTGACTCGAAACCCATCTCTAAAGAAGACCTGGCCACAGCTATCATTTTTTTGGCCAATGCATCTCCCATGCCGGTTGCCTCTATGAGCTCTGCCGGCGATGCAACTGCAATGCTCATCAGGTCAGAGTATCCCACTGCTATCAGCTTTTCAGCTGTTGCAGCCCCGACTCCAGGAAGATCGTATATCGTCTTTTCTTCTTTTTCCATCTTTATTTCTTTTCTTTTCTTTTTTGTTTCCTGCACTTCTATAAGTTCCTGTTCCATCTAGTATCACCTTTGGTTTTTTATATTTATGTTTTTTAAAAAAATAAAAAAAAGTCTTAAATGACTTCTTCTATTATGTCTTCATCCACCTCATAGTCAGAGGCATTTGCTGTTTCCCTTATCACAAGGTACTCGTATGCCTTCTGAAGGACCAATGCGGCCTTTGGCAGGTCATTAATTCTCAAAGAATTAGCTGTTTGCCAGACTCCACTCTTGTCTTTATACCTTCTCTGCAAAGAAACGGTTCTGTAACCTACTGGTTCTCCGCTTCTGCTCTTGCCTTGGTTCTGCCAGACAGTTGCAGTTATAACTCCTGTGCTGAATTTCTTTTCAGGCACGTTTCTAGTTTCGTTCATTTTCTTCACCCATTTGCTATTCGCGTTTTTTTCAAAGCCTCCTTGATTATGGATGCAAAGGTATTAGGCGGATTTACGCCATTAACCTGCATTCCCAGAGGCTGGGTAAAATCGCTTTTTACGATTTCAAAAGTATAGAGTACGAGTTTCTTTATATATTCTAGGCAGAGATGTCCAGTGTCCAGTGGTTGTGGAATATATATGTTGGAGGAGATAGGAAGCTTAATCTAATCTTCTTTAATTACAAAAGCGCATAGTCTCTCTCGATATACCGGACATTTACCATTACAATAATCCAACGCTTGTAAGCATTTTAAGGAGCAAGATTAACGATTTAACCTAGCCATTCTTCACATAGAAATAAGATTATCTACCTGCAGCTCTTTTAGAATATTGGGATTTCTTTCCTTGACAAACAATATTTCAACCCCTATCACATCACCTTTCTTGTTGAAATCTATCACTGTGTTTTCGTCTATCTCTTTCGTCTTGGCAACCTTATCCTTCTTCAGGGATATGTACATTGCATCCGCATCGGAATCATATCTTATTCTCATTTTATGAAATAGGAGGTTATTACCTTTATATAATTTTCTTTTACATAAATGACTTTGAGAGTGTTGCCATTCAGCCTTTTCACTGCATAAAATTTGCGCCCTTCAACTCTTGTTTCATCGGGAGCTTTAAGAGCCTCCTCGACCCAGATTTTAGGTATTTTACGTTCCCTTATCTGCTCTTCAGCATGCAGTGTATAACTAATTTTCATAAAAATTTATCAAACTTCTATAGTTTATAAATCTCATCCAAGAATGTCCAGTGGTATCTATCCCTGCAGCCTCTTCATCTCTTCCTCAGGGTTTGGATTTGTATCGACGCTTTGCACGACAAACTCGAGCCTGTTGAACATGGAATTCTTGTTTGTCCTTCCGTTCAGCTTGACAATAGTCCCGAGCAGGTCGTTCTTCACAGCCTCAAAGTCGGCAGGATTGTTCTTGAAATTAAGCATCTGCTCCTGGTTCTTGCCAAGCAGTTTTTCAAGCTGGTTCCTGAAAAACACGCACCTTATAGTTTCAGTTCCGTCATCAAGCACGGAGTTAAGGACATAAGCATAGGCCGGAATCACGTTTCCGTGCTCTGAGCATTCAAACAAGGCTGCAGTCGGTTTTGCCCTTTTTCCGCATCTCGGGCAGATTTCATAAAACCTTATGTCAAATACCTGCACTATTGTGCCCAGTAATTCAACTTCATTGTCGTTCTCTTTCAGCTCCTTTATCTCCTTCCTTGTGCCATTCTTGGCTTCGACAGCGACTTCCTTTACAGCCTCTCCTTTCGGATTAATCAATAGTTGCGACTTGTCATTAAGATGAATTTCTTTCCTTCCGTTATTTTCCCTTACATAGCCGCCGACAACCTTGACAATAAAGCCCTGGCCTAGATTGGCTGCATTATCTGCTTGACTGCCCCACATCACAACCCTTATCGTTCCTGTTTCATCGCCGACAAGCATGGAAGCGACTTTGCTCAATGAATCTCCCTTCATGAACTCCCTTGTCTCGTAAATCTGCAGAACTTTTCCTACAGTCTCCACGTCCCTCATTCCGCTAAGAATGTTCTTTATCTGCAGTTTCCCGCTCAGGGGCTCGAAAATCTTCACTCCAAGCTCGTTCGCAATGATGTGGGCAGCCCCCTCTTTGCTTATCAGACCTGAAAGCTGCTTCAGCTTCTTCTCTATTCTTTCCTCGATTTCCGATACTGACATCTGCGTCTTCTCGTTTATCTTCAGAATTATCTCCTCGTAAGGAATCTTTATCATGGGAGTAGAGGGTGCCGGATTCTTTATAAGTATTTTGGTTTGGTTCGTTGCTCAATGGATTTGGTAATTTTAAAAATTTTGAAATATATCTATTGTTTTTTAGGGATATAAGCTGCAAACTTCACAACCAAAGGCCTTTCCTTCATCATTCCGTCTGTCTTGTCATAAGCCATTATCTTGAAATCCTTCTTTTCAGCGCAAAGCCTGTAAATGCTCTTAGGATTTATGCTGCAGCTTTGGAGCTTGCTTATTTCAACAGGCTTGTTGCCGGCATCCAAAATAAGGCCGTCCTTTGGATTTTTAAGGTTGTCATTCTCCTGCTTGGCAAAGATTATGGAATTTTGCCCTTTGTAAAGGACGATCTTTTCCACTGGACCGGGGCCTTCATAGTTGCCGCTTGCGTCATTGAAAAATAGGTTAATATTTGGTGTTCCGTATTGGTTGTAATGGAATACATACCTCGCTGGTGACCATATTGAAATTCCATTTGTACCTATATCCTGCGACGTCCCGGCATCTGATTCTATCTTTATTTTCTTAAAGCTTGCCTCTTCAAACTTGAGCTCAAAGTTCTTGTTCAAAAGCCCATAATCCTCTATCTGCCATTTTGTCAATGAGAACTCCTTAGTGCATATGCAATTATTGCTGCCGGAATCAATGCAGTCCTGGAAGAACTCTGCAAATTCGTAAAGGACTTTTTCAGTCCCTTTGTCGCAGTTCAATGACCATGCAAAAGACTTGTCATTATCATTAATTTCATTCAGGCACAGGTAAATGTCTTTTTCCTTGGCGCAGCTTGAAATAGAGGCAAATGATTCCTTTATCTTCCTGTAATCATCCAGGCCATAATCAATCTTTGCCCTGAACGAAGGGTTTATGGAGTAAGTCCCGAGCAGATTGGAATCTTTCTGCCCTGCTGCAACAGCCCCGGTTATTTTATTGGCATCAGTATATACGACAAGCCCCATCAACAGCGCCGGGATCAGCATCAGCAAAAAAAGGTCTTTTGCTTCCATTTTATGATATTGCCCTTACCTCCTGTCCTGTTTTCTGCTCGAGAGCGACTGCCCTGTTGTACCTGTCAGTTCCGCAGCATTCGTAATGCCAAAGCTCTGCAGAATATCTTCTGAAGCCTGCCTTGTACATTACCCCTTCAAGCTCTTTCCAGTCTGCAACCGTCATTGTTTTTTTGAACCTGACATCAACGGCTTTTCCGCTCATGTGCGGGCATGAAGCAAGCCCCTTATTGGGATTGCAGACATACTTTGCTCTTTCCGCATCAGTTGGGAATCTTTGCGCGTATTTTTCAGGAGTCCTTCCTTCCCACAGGTCTCTTTGCTCCTGCTCAGACCTGAAAGCTGAATAAACCTCAAGTTCTTTCCCTTTTTCCTTTGCAATCCTTTGCGCATCGGCTGCTTTTTGGTAAGCTTCTAATGTCAGCCTGCATTTGATTCCTTTTGCGCACAAATTCTCGTCGCTAAAGTCCTTGAAGCCTGAAATCTCCTGCAGAGTGGGCATCTGCTCCGGGCCGATTATTCTTTTCTCTTCTTTGGGAATTCGCTTCAGCGTCTCTTCTTTCTTCTTTATGCTTTCATCCTTCAGAATCTCAAATTTCAATGGATCTTTCGAAATACCGATAATTTCTGTGCTGCCCCTTATGTCATAGATATAGTTGTTAAGCTGGATTTCTGAAGGGTAATTGGCAATGTATCCGCTGAATTTTTCATTGAACTGCAGCTCAAGGTTTAATTTTATTTTATTCTCGCTGAAGCAGTCAACACCTTTGTCATTCCATAGGAAATAGCCGTAATATTTTCCGCACTCTTTAATTGGAGAATGCAGGGTTGGGTGCTCTCTTGGAGTCAGGATTTCGCTTGCATAAACCTCGCTTAATCCCCCGTCTCTCGCAAGGTCGTAAACTGCCTGCTGCAAAGAATACTTTGCTGACTGGTCGATGTAAAACAAGGCTCCCTCGGCTTTCATGTAAACTTTGAGCAGTGTGAATTGCCTGTCTCCGATCGGGGAGCTGGAAAACGTCCCTGTCTTTGACAAAAGAACAATAAACAAGTAAATCAGGATTAATGATGACAGAATAACCAGTAAAGGCAGGAAAAAAAATGATGCTTTTTTATTTTTCATTTTAGAGGTATATTTTTGGTTGATGGCTGGGCTATGTCTGATTTAAATGCGACTTCTATCGCTGCGCCATATGCTGGGACAGAGATGACATTTTCAGAGCATCCAAAATGCTGCAGGCTTGAGCATCCCCTGCTCTTGAGCTTTTCTCCGTCTATGCAAAAAATGCTGCATTTATTTCCGAAATAATCATCCATGATCTGCATTATGCTCTTTTCAGCTAATTGATTTTTCGAGCTGTCAAATCTTGACAATGCTATAAGCTCTGCTATGCTCATTTTTGAGTTGTTTATTTCGACTGGTGTCTTGAGTATATTTATCAAAGAGATTGTGTCTGCAACATTGCCTGATTCTTCTGGTATCTGAAAAGTGGCTTTTCCAAGTGTAAGCTTTATCAGCAGGTAAAACACCAGGATGACGAAAGCGTAGGCTAGGATGGAAAAAAAGTCAAGGAATCCCATTCCCTTTTTTCTAGTTCGGCAAAACTGCATCAACAGTAAGCACCCCTTTTTTTATATTATCTTTGTCTTTTATCAGAACGTAAAAGTTTGTTGAAAGCCCCCTTGCAGCGCCCTCCCCGATTAATTTTGCTTCAACAAGCACTTTTTTCTCTTTATAGAGTGGCTCATTGTAATAGGTGGTGTACACATCACCTGACTCAATATCTTCCAGCTCAAGCTTCGCAGATGCCTCCGAATTTACGCTGCCGTAATAAATTGAGTTCAGTATGCTGCTTTTGAATTCTTCCGATGAGAATTTTTCCAGGTCTATTGTTCCGATGTACTGCCTTTTAATCTCATCATCAACATGGCTGATATCCTTTGACAGCAGCAAGCTATGCGTCAGCAATCTTGATTCTGTCTCGAAAACATCTATTTTTTCCTTGATGGCTGCATTTGCAACCAGTGTGATGGAGTAAAACACGAAAATTGCAAAGATTATCCTAAAAAAGTTCAGTATGTCGTCCATTGATGCTGTTTTATTCATTCCTGCTCACTTTGATTTTTCCTTCGGATTTGGAAAACCTGAAAGACTTGGCGCCTGCAACAGAATATTTCTCTGTATCAGCATGATTTCTTCCATAATGGTAGTTCTTTGGCATGCCTTCAGCGCCTATCCTTATTGTCGGTGTTTTGTCATCCTCATACTCTGTGATTTGCAGATTGAATTTTGACAAATCAAGCTTGTTAAAAGAATATTCATAGTCAACATTGCCGGGCGCGCTGTAGAGAGTGTTCATTAAAAGCGCAATATCCCTGCTCAGAAAAATGTTCTGGAATCCTGTATCGTTCTCTATGGACTTTACATATATTACCATCAATACAACCACAAAAAGAAGCAGCGCGGCCATTGCAATATGAATCAGCATCTGCCTTATGGTAACTTGGCTTTTTTTGCTTGAGAAATGCAAAACTGCTCTTTTTTTCATAATTATTCTTTAGAATTGCACTTTAAATGCTTTTCTAATGAGTTGTTCCTTGAGCGCCAGCACCGCCAATAGCTCCGCCGCTTGGCTTAAAATCGCTTTTTTTGTTTAATTCTCCGATTACAATGAAAATATTTTCCCCTTCCCTGATTTTGTCAAGAGAAACCTGCTTTATTCCCCAGCTGCTGCGCCAGAAGCCGCCGCATATTCCGTAAAGCACGAGATAATTGTAGCTGGGCCACCTGTTCGAGCTCGGCTTGGCATTGGCTTGGGTGCCGAAAAAATTTGAGTCTCTTGTTGATGCCAAAAAGACTATTTTTTCTTCGAATGGCTTGCACTTTACCGGTGCTGCATCCCCTTTAAGGTCAAAATCATTTCCAGACCAGTCTGTTATGCCGCCTGTGTTTTGGTAGATGCACAGGCATGACTTTGACTGGCATAATTTCGGCCTTGATGTAATTATGCTTTCCCCTGTGCATTCTGTCCTAACCCCATTATCATTATAGCTAAAGCCCGCAAGTATGTAGTCATCTGTAATGCTGTACACTGTTGTTTGTGTTGTCACAGCTTTTCTGTCGTTTGCAAGCTCTTTTACCCTGTTTGACAATGCCTCAAGGTTATTAACTGTTGACTGGTACTCCTGGCCGCTGAGAAAAAGGCCGCTGAGCCTTAAGATGTAATAAAACAATACAGAAAGTATTATTATTCCAGCTATAATCTCGATCAGAGTCCATAAAGAAAGGTCTATTATTGATCTTTTGCCTTTGAAAAAAGGTATTTTTGGCATTTCATACCTTGGCAACAGGTGCGGCACCGCCTTCAACACATCTTCGGTCGCTTGTCATGACAAAATTATCGCAGTCCCTTGCAATCTTGTCATTGTCATTTTTATCGCAGCTTCTTGGCACATCATCACCATCGCCGTCATGAGTAACATCATTATTCTTGCATCCTGCATCAGAACATACACACGGGTCGCAGTCATCCTTAAGCCCATCTCCATCCCTGTCATTGGATTGTGTTAGTACCAATCCCCTTTCCATTGCCCTTTGGGTGTCAAATCCGCATCTCGCGAGCGCTGCCTTGTAAAGCTCAGAAGCGGTTATTCTTGCAGCTTCTGAGGTAGGCCTTCTTATGAGATTAGTGCCTGTAATCAGGACGAGCACTCCTAAAACAAGCAGTACTATAAATCCGATTCCAATAGCCTTTTTATTCATCATTTCAGCCTCTTAGCGGGTTAATGCAGCATACTTCCTTCTGAGCATTATCTTTTTCAGGGCATGTAAATTCGGTTTTTTCGTATTGGCAGCTAGATTCATCAACACATTCTCCGTTCTTGGACTCGCAGGAGAAAGCAGCCTTGCTAAATCCTCCTGATGCATTGCCAAGCATATATATCAAAATTACAACTGCTATCAAGGATATCGTTGCTATCACAATTATGTTTATTGGCAATCCCTGCGCTTTTCTTTTCATTTTAAATTAAAAATAATAAAGCTTGGTAATGTGATAAGCCTGCCAGCGTTTATTATTAAGTTTTTTGTCTTGCCTGGTTCTGGGGTCTTGTCCTTATCAAAGTCAATTGAGCCATATGATGTTCCTATCCCCAAAAGCTGTTTTATATAGCCCCCAAAAAATATGGAAATCAAAAAAGCAAGTATTGCTAATATAAGCAGTATAACCCAGAAAGGTACTCCGCTTCCCTGGCCTTTTCTGTTCATGTGAATGCGCCACCAATCGCTTTTCCAAGATTTGCCATCCTGACGCTGATAGGGCCAATCCCAAAATACAGCAATATTATAAGCAAGATTACCGCTCCCGCTACCCCAAGCGCAAAATAGTTTACATCAGCTTTTCTGTTTTTCATGTTTTTCATTTGTTTTGCCTGCAATATAAATAATTTATTGTTTGACCGGTATTTCATTGCAGTTCAGGCTCTGCAGGCTTTCTGCATCATACGGGATAAAAGACAGAAATGCGGCGTGCTCAAAAGGAACCCCGCTGAAATACGCCGCGAACCCGGCCCAATAAGTCCCCCCGACAATCATTGCTCCGCCGGTTAGGGAGATAAAAGTTCCTACTGGAACTCCAACAAATGGTGTTAAGAAAGCTGAAATCACCCCTCCGGCGCCGATGCCAAGCTTGACAACAGCAAATCCAAGGGCGACAGTTCCGACAGCAGGGGCAGTGTATTTTGTTTTTTCCCAGTAATTTTTGATTTTTTCCTTGCCTTTGATGTAAGTGAATACAACAGCATACTCATTATTTACAGAGGCATCAATCACATCCTCAATTTTCCTGTTGCCAAGCGAGGCCAGATATTTAGAATACTCCGATTCACCGGGCTTTTCTGTAGTGAATAGCTGCAGATAGTTCAATTTCTCATTTTCTGGATGTGCATTGCTGAGATAATCTGTGATGCCCTTTACCTTGATGTCTTTGTTAAGGGTTATTCTTGTGCATATTGTGCAGTATACATTGTCGTCTGAAAAAAGCTCCAGCTTTCCCCTGCCATACTTGTCCCAGCAGTCAAACATCGACGAGGCTATCTGACCCTTGACTGCATTTTCGTCTTTGTCATCTATCTTAAGCTCGATTTTAGGGCAGTTTATTTTCCCTGAAAAATCGGCATATTTCAGCTTCAGCCTTGAATGGGTAAGCACGCTTGTCTTGCATATCTGCTTTTCAGCTGCCTTGTTATAAGCCTCTTTGAGGCTTGCCCACGATGTGGCTGCGACAAAAAGTATTAATATAAAAATAACCACAAAAACGAATCCGTAGTTAATTGTATTGTCCATATTAGTTCATTAAAATGTCGCATTCCTCTCTGATTTTATCCTGCTTGCCCAGGCCTATGTAATAGGCTGATGTGTAAGCCTCTGTCTGCTCAACCAGCCACGTAGGCTTCATCGCCAGAAAATAGATTAAATATCTGCTGTTTGTGTCAAATTTTTGGTCGTCTATTTTTCCAGTTTTTCCGTGTCCATATGGAGTATACTGGGTCCAGCCGATGCCGCCCCATAAAAGGTACAGATTTCTTTGTGACCTTATCAGATACTCGAAATAGCTGATGGCTTCGTTTGGAATTTTGCTTGATTTAAGGTAATCATCAAGGCCTTCAAACATTCTTCCTCTTAATTTTTCATCAAATTCTATCTCTGAGCAGATTAGGCACTGGTAATATTTAGAGTCGCTGAAAAAGATTGACTGCTCGAGAACGTTTCTGTTGCCTTCTGCCATTTTGTACCAGCAAAGCCTGAGCTCCTCTGCAGCTATTTTGTTTACTTCCTCTTGTGTTAATTTTCCAAAGCTGTATTTTTTAGAAGTCTTTCCATTCAATTCCACTTTATTTTCAAAGATTTTAATATTTCTTCTTGGGCAGTCAAGCTTTACAACGCTTTTCCCGAAAAACTTGGTTTGTGCCTGCGCCAAAACGCTCAGCCTGCATGTATCTACATCTGCATTTTCTTTAAGTTGGCCGGCAGTTGAATATGCGAAACTGAACAAAATTAGGGCGCCGGCCATGACTATTATCAGAACGACCAAAACCTGCGGCTCTACTCCTCTTTTGTTCATCTTACTTAAAGATTATGTTCATGGCCCTTAAAATGATAAATCCCATTACGCCTACTGTAAATAATGCTGCAAGAATGTAAAATAATGTCCTGAGGTTTATTTCAAAGGCTTTTTTGCTGTTAAAAATTTGGATGTTATTTATTCTAACCATGCCAAAATACTTCAGAACCGGATATATAAATATGTCGAAATTAAATTTAGAACTGAGCTAAGTGCAGCAGCACTTCTTCCTTACGCCGTCAACAATGACGGAGTAGCCCGGCAATGGAGGCCTTCCTGAGCCGCAATCTGTTGCTGTCTCATCAGTTGCTGATCCGTCTGCATATCCTGCTGACTTACAAGCCTGCTTGCAGTCAGTCGCCTCTGAAAGGCCTTTGCTGAAAAGGCCGAGCCTGCCTGTGAAAATCATGAAAAGGACGACAAGAACGGCAAGCGCAATGGCTGCTATTATTATCACATTGATGGAAATGCCCTGTGCTTTCTTGCGCATATCTTTGCCTCTTTGACATCTAATCTGTTGAGCAAGTTATATTTAAATATATCGGAACATGGCATCCTCATCCGCAAATGTCGAGTTTTGTGTACATAGTGGCTGTGCTTATCGGTATAGGGAACAGCTTTGACCTTTTCTCAGCCCCGCACTTCTTTCCGAGCTTTATGAGCGGCTGGTTTGCATCAGTATATGCCAGAAACTCGTACTCCATGTTCCACTTGTCAAATGTGCTCTCAAATATTTCCTTGGATACAGCCTCTACAAACCTGCATGAATCCTGGCCGTTGTCGCACACTACGCTTCTCGCCTGGGCGCAGTCCTGCAGCAACTCTGTCATTGTAAGCTGCGAGCAGTCCTTGGCAGCTGTCTTCAGCAGGGTGCTCAGCATATTGGATGCCGTCTCTGAGCTTACGAAGCCTTTCCTGTATTCTGTAGGGGCCTTGACAACCAGAAACCTGACAACAAAGACTGCAGCCACAAGTATCAAAACAACCACTATGGCCAATCCAAGTATCTCCATCTGGGCTTTTCTCATTTTGTCATGGTCTCTATAGTCATTATGCCGAACCCGTGCCTTCTTGCAGCCGGGTCGTATATTGAAATCGGGACATTTGTAACAAACTTGCTCTTGAAGTCGCTTGTTTTCCTGGAATATAGGTTCCATCTGGCTTCATTCGGGTATATCTGCACTATGCTTACGTTGCTGTACTCAAGCAGGTCATAGTAATAAATCTCATTTTGCTTCATGAGGCTTTGCGCAGGATCAAGCTTCATGATATCAACGCAGTTGTCAATTATTATATTGTCCCCGCTGCACTGGACTTCAGGCAAAAACATCACTCTTTGCGCTATGCCGACAGACTTGAGCTGGGACAGCTCTTCCTTTTCAAGCTCTATATTGCTCTTGATGACTTTTACATAAAAAATGAATCCTATGATTATCAGTATGAAAAATACGAACAGGACCGCTATAGTCTCCCCTATCTGGATTTGTGATTTAGTAGATAAGGGTGCACGAGTATATCTGCGCATTCTTGTTTTCACCTGCCAGAATCTTTGCCGATTCTGATATTATATCTGCATTCTCCTTGTTAAAGTCAGGAGCTGCGAGGATTCTGTTTAATTGGGTTAGTGCACTGTTATAGAATTGGTTGCACTGAACTTGCCTGCTTGAAGTGCCGCTTTGGACAAGTTTCTTTGTCCTTTCAGCGTATATTTTAGTCACAAGGTTGAGCTTCAAAAATGCATTTTGCATGCTGCATTCATAAGCCTCCAGGGTGTCAGAGTATACTGCAGCAACCAGGGAATTTCTGCCGATATAAATAGAGCTGCCTCTAGAAAGCCATGAGTTCCCGTTTTTTTGGTAGAATTCTACAGCCCCTTTTTCTGCATCGCCAATAACCCTAAGGGAAGTAACATCCTCATCGCGCATTTTTCCCAGCGAGCTTGGAAGAGGAATCATTTCCTCAAAAGCCACGATCCTTACCTTGTAGTTGTTGGCATTTACTATTGGGGCAGCTGTTTGATAAAATTCCTTATTAAGCTCTGCAGGAAGGGTCTTGTTTATCTCCCTTGCAAGGTTGGTATTGCCTATGATTATGTACCTTGCCCCTGTGCTTGTGGCATAAAGAAGGTTTGTTGCCCTGTACGGCGCGTTGAAAGACAATGTCTGTGTTGTTATCCTGCTTCCCCTGATGGAGCCAGGCGCAAACAAAATAAGGCTCTGGTATTGTTTTGACACTCCGCCTATTGATATCCTGCCGCAGCCTACATCAATATCCGATTCCGGTATGTTTACTGTGTTTATAGTGTCAGAGCTTATGCCTGCCCCGGTTATTATGGCTTCTATGCTCTTGAGCACAGCTGCCTTTGTGGATGTTTCTGACACGCTTTTCTGCTTTGCAACTACAACAGTGAAAAAAAGAAGTATGGCGGCGCCTGCAACCAGCACGAAAAGCCAGTTGAACTGCACTTCAAATCCTTTCTTGTTCATTTTGAAAAGCTAATTCCATTGCCCCAGCGAAGCATGATTCCCCTTTCCCTCCAGTTTCAGGCTTATTTTGCCGTTTAAAGCCTTTATGCACAGCACGTCCGGCTCGACAGATATCTTTCCGGCAAAAAATGATTCTTTGGCTATGTTCTCAACAAGAAAAACATTCTTTCCAGTGCTGGAGAGTATGCTGTCTTTGATTATAGGATCAATGCTGCCCGGAATGTTGGGGCTTTCAAAACTCTCGACAAAGCATGCCTGCGTATAGCCGGAGCATAATTGAAGGTCTTTTCTCTTTACGCTTCCGAAATCGCTGGATATGCTTTCCACTGCATTCTGCAGGTCGTTCTTGAACTTGAGGCAGGACACCTGTTCAGCCCTGTTCTTGAAGTTCTGGACTGCGTTATAGCCGTAGACCAGTATGAAAGATATGAGTATTATCGTCAGTATGTATATGAACACCTGGCTGTAGATTTGCGCCTTGGATTTTTTCGCTGCCATATCATTTTTTTCTCTTGGATTTTGATTTGGCAAGCTCGTAAAGTTTTCCAATATTGTCCTTAGGTTTTGCGCTTGGCTGCCTTTGCTTGTCTTTTTTTGCAATCTGGGCAAGTTTTGAGATAGCATCCTCTTTTGGCTTCTTTTGCTCGGGTTTTTTTGTTTCCTTGCTCTCTTTTGGCTGCTCCTTTATGGTTTTTTCCGCAGCTCTAGGTGCGCCGAACGGCTCGAAAAGCTTTGCTCTTTCCTGCTCTTTCTGCTGCTCTTTCTTTTTTAATGCTTCCCTTATATTTGCATCTTCCTGCTTTTGGATTGTTTGCTTCGCCTGCTGCTGCGGCTGGAAAATAGGTTTTGGGTGCTCCTCCCCCTTTGGCATTTCAAATTTTTCTGCTTTTCTTTTGGTTATTGCTTTATGGGCCAGGTATCCAAATCCTGACAGCAGGAGAATTATCCCTATGGCAAATGCCAATACCTTGGCGAAGCTTGATTTTGGGAAATCGTCAGGGTTTACAGGGCTTGTTCCTGCGTCAATTTCTTCCTTGTCTGTAAAGCTGTCTTTGTCTGTGTCTGCAGCGTTTGGGTTGGTGCTTTCGCCATAAGTCCTTTGTACATTAAACTCTTCAAGATTTGTAAGCCCGTCAGAATCCGAATCCAGCCCTGAATCATTCGGATTATTTGGGTCGAAATTATTTTTAATTTCCCATTCGTCAGGAATTCCGTCGCCGTCAGTGTCTTTTATTCCTGCGCTTTCCTGCTCGTCAGGAATTCCGTTGCAGTTTGCATCGTTGCTCTGGCACCTTTTGCACGCAGACAGTATGCACTGCAGGCCCTCTCCGCAGTCCTCGTTAATGCCGCAGCTCTTGTCTTCAGGGCACTTGGATGGGCAGTGCCCTCCGCAGTCAACATCTGATTCGCCCGGGCTTAGCTTGCTGTCGGAGCAGCTTTCCTGCGGCTTGCAGAATCCAAAGCTGCAGAATCCGCTGTCGCAGTCGTTGCTGCTTGAGCATGCCTTGTTGATTTCGCATTTTCTGCATTGCCCTCCGCAGTCAACATCGCTTTCTTCCTGATTTTTTGCATTGTCGTCGCATTTTGGGGCTGAGCATATTCCGCTGTTGCAGAAATTCGATACGCAGTCGCTGTTTATCGAGCATTTTTTGCCTGTGATGCACAAGTCGCATCCGGAGCCGCAGTCCACATCCGGCTCTTTTTCATCTTTTATGCCGTTTGTGCAGTTGAGGGGCTTTAGGCTTGTGTCCACGGTTATTCCGTCGCTCTCGCTTATATTGCTCGATAGCCCGGCAATGTTCTGCGCCTTGACCCTGAAGAGATACCTGTTGCCGTTCAGTAGCCCCAGGCTCGTCCCGTTTGGCCTTGTTGCTATTACATATTCATTATTAAGCAGGCTTTTGGTATTATTTAGTACAACTCTTGATGTTCCAGATTCAACAATAGAGTAAACATGGGAGATGACTCTGGATTCATTGTCTATGCTGTTCCATTTGACCCTGAGTACATCAGTGCTGAAAGTGAATTCTGGCTTGTCCTGGAGTGAGCTGCTGTCATTGATGGATAATATTGCCGGCGGGGTCAGGTCTATTGTAAATTCAACCTGCTTCACATCAGAGAATTTCTGCAGGAACTGGTCCTTGCATACAACATAAAAAGTGTGCTTTCCGGCAGTTGAGCTCAGCTGCCTTGTATGGCTGTATCCGGGCGCTCCAAATATGTCGCCGTTCTGCGCTGTATTGTCTGTCTCGGAGAATTTGCATTGTGATTTCTTGTTTGTCTCTATGGCAAGTATAGCACTTGTTGAATTGAAAAATTCCGGCGTATGGGAGATTATTGAAATTGGAATTGTCAGATCAATCTTGATTTGCACCTCTTTTGCATCTGAAACAAGCTCTGCCCTGTTTTCGCATGCTATGAAGTATGTATGGCTGCTTCCATTCCCGGCAGTTATTGGCTGCCTGCTGATAAGCTTGAAATTTCCCTCATCAAATCCCTCAAATTTGCCCTCCATATTGGCAAATTCCTTTGTGGTGGTGCTGAACTTGCACCTGACAGGCTCGTCCGATTCGACAGCAAACGCAGTTTCAAAAGGCTCCTCAATGATGGGATTTGGGAATGCAAATGCGCTTTTCAGCTGCGGAATTGTCGGGTCAACGTTAATATCAAACGACTTGAATGTTATGCCCTTTTGGTCTTTGCATCTTATGTTAAGCTTGTGTGCATTTGCATCTCCGCTCGCTATCTTGCTGAAGCCCAGTATTGTATGGATTGTTCCTGAAGTGTTTGTGAAAGGCTCCATGAACTCGAACTCGAAATTATTGTCAAGCGAGAATCTGCAGGATGCGTCATTGTCTGTTTCAGCGACAACATCAAAGACTGATTTGGGCGCGACTCCAAACCTCGGCTTTAAAAGGCTGATTACGCCGGGGTTTGCGTCAACCACAAATGAAACAGAGCCAGTGGCCCTGTTCCTGGCAAAGTCGCTTGCTGTGACCTCAAGATTTTTGTTCCCGTCAGAAATGTTCAAAGTTGCTGTGAATGCCTTGTTGTCTATAGTGGAAAAAGACTGCTTTATCTCCTCAGAGTTTATCTTGGCTGATTCCAGGCTGACTTCCTTGTCGAATGCAAGCTTTATATTTACCGCCGAGGTGTTGACTATGCTGCCGTCAGGGGGGGTTATTTCAAGCAGCGGCTTGCTGTTGTCTATGACTATTATCTGGGATACTGCAGGGTCCATGAATATGTTGTTTTTGTTTTTTGCATCCAGCTCTAGCGTGTACTCCCCATTCGGCAGTGTTTCTGCGACCGAAAATGACGCCTTTATATTCAGCTCAGCGCCGGCCTGCAGGGTGACGATCAATCCTGTTTTTTTGTTCACAAGCCTTGAGTGGGTTATTGCTGCAGGCTCGAAAAACTGCACGTCTATGGCCGGCTTTTGATTGCTTGTGAATATTTTGTCAAGGGCTTTTAGGCCGTCTGTCACATTGATGCTCAATATTCTCGGCCCGCCTGTTGTGCTGTGGGCTTCTATCAGCAGTTTTTTTGCCTCTCCGATGTTTTTTGCAGGGTCTTGGGAATAATACCTCAGTACATTTGTGCCTTCGTTCAATGTGGCAAGCTTGTCCCCGTTGCTGCCGTCAAAAACATTGAGATTGCTTACTATGGCAATCCTGCCTGTAGTTGAAGTGTTGTAAGGGTGCCCGCCTGCACCGCAAGGCTCGATGCAGAAAAAAGTAGCGTAGTCCTGCGATGTCTTTAGTATTACGGAGCTGTTGATGCTCGTCCTGTCGTAAATCTGTATGATAAGGCTGTCTATTATCCCTTTCTTGATTATCGGGAGCAATGTGGTGTTTGGGGCAAAGAAATCAGCCTCGCATGAGCTTGTTGTGCAGTCAGCTTTTGCGTCTCCGTCCGCGTTCTTGGAGCAAGCGCTGTTTATATTCTGGCATACTTTTATGCCGCACTCATCAAGTGACGGGTTTGTTATCCTGTTGTTTTCGTCATGAGTTATTTGTGCATTGCTGCACTGCTCTGCATCATAGTCTTTGCACACTACCTCCTCGCAGTTTTTTGATTTTCCGTTGCGGAAATAGCACATGAAGCTGCCTTCAGATAACGCGTTTGATTTTTCCCTTGTGCAGAAGTCAAAAACCTCGTTAAATGACCTTAAGTTTTCCAAAGATTGCGTTCCCTTTTCCTCGCACCACTGGCAGTTGTATTCTGTTGTGCTTACGCATGCCCCTATCCCGATCTGCTCGGCCAGTTTCTTCCACTTGCAGCCGCCGACCCTGCAGTTGTCCCTGCCGCATGCGTCTTCTGTCTTGTAGTCATAGCAGCCCATTGAGGGATCGCAGCCGAAGCATGAGTTTACAGCAGAGTGCGACCTGTCATAAAAACAGTACCTGTTTGATTCGCAGTCGTCAAGATTGTAAAACAGCCCAAACGGGTTCGCTGCATTGTAATTGCAGCTGACCTTGCTCAGGCATGAAGGCTTGTTGTTGCTCACAATGCATATCTGTGTTGGCAGGCATGCCGTGCCCTCTGCTATGAGCCTGTTTGAAGCGTCGCAGGAGAATGCCTTGTTGAACTTATCGCTGAATTTGTTTTTCACGCCCTGCTGGAAATTTTTTAGGAATAGCTCGGGGAAGTTTGTGTTCAGGTAATTACTGTATCTTGTATAGTATGATTCATGTATGCAGAAATTGTTGCTTGCAGGATGGTCCATGCATTCTACATTGCCCAATGTGGATGTTTTTGTTATTGTGGGGGTTGCGGTCTGCAGGTTGTACCTTGCCTTGATTTGGTAGGTGTATGTTGTGTCAAACATCAGGTCTCCTGAAGAGTCCTCAAAAGAATTTGTGTTTGTTATTCCTGCCATAGCGAAGTTTGTGCAGCCGCTGTCCTTGCACCTCATCACATCATATGAGACTGCATTGCTGCTGCACTCGTCTTTCCATTTAAGCTGGAATTTTTTTTGCCCTTTGGCCGGGATTATTTCAAGATTGCTCAGCTTTGGCAGGTAGCTTGGATTGCTGCATCCTACTCCTTCAATAGAGCAGCTCCCCCCTGATTCAGCGCTGTCTGCAGGGCTTGTACACCCAAAATCACCTCCTTCAAAATCAGCGCAGCCATTATTGTCGTTGTCTATTCCGTCGTTGCACTGCGGCACCGGGCAAACCTGGTTGCAGTTTGTCTGGCCTTTGTTGAACGTCAATCCAGTTCCTTTGCACTGGGCTTCCGGGGCAATCGAGCCGCCGAGCTCTGAGCAGCAGCAGCCAAGAGAGCACGCGTCAACAGCCAGGCATGCCTTGTTTGGGAAAAAGAATGTTGTTGAGCAGTCATTGTAGTTTGCAGGTCCATCGGGATTTTGCTGCGACTTGTAATATCCCGGGAAGCTTGTTTCAGGCTTTGGGCAGCATTCTTTGTCCCTTAAAGCAAGCCTGTCAGCGGAGCATGCAAGCTGGCCGGCACCGGGATTGCTGCAGCATCCAACTTCATCGGCATAAACAGCCTGCAGGCTAATTAAAAATAAAAAAGCTGAAAATACAATCGCCTCTTTTTTTAATCTTGTCATATTCTATTGACAGTTACTGTCTGGTAATCCGAAAGGCTGCCGTCGCTGGCTTCGACCCTGAAATTGATTTGCGGAATTTCAAGTTTTTTCGGCAATGAGGGGGTTATGGTGAAAGTAATGTTGTCCTCGTCAGGATCCTCCGCCTTCAGCCGGTAATTATCTAAAAGATCATCTTGTTTTATTTCAAAATTGTGCGGAAATTCAAGTGTGCCCTTCCTTATGTAATAAAGTGCCGGCATCCTGTTCCTCCTTGCAAAAATATACTCGAGCGGCTTTCCGTAAACCAGTGATTTGGCATCTTCTACAATTATGATGTCATCATTGGAAATTTCATTTTTCCTTGTTTTAACTTCAAAAAAATCCTTGCTGTTTTTTGCATCGCTTATGTCAAATTTTATGTTTTTGATGTCGTTTTCAATCAGCTCTTTCGAAAAAAAGTAAAGGTCCCTGAGCCTTACGCCAGCATTTGCCGAGAATTCATTCATCTCCGCAAGCTCATTTGTTGCAGGGTTCCTTATTGTTATGGGCATTTTTGTCCTTATGCTGACATCGCCGCTTCCTATAGTCACTTCTGTCTTCGAGGGCTGCACCTCAATTTCCAGGCCCTGTTTTTCAAAAGGCTCAAGATTAGCGCAGCTTTCCATGTTCTTGTCAATGAATGATTCTATCTGCACCTGGATTGAGTTTGGCCCCTCGGAAGAGTTCAGCGGCGGCATGTTGCTTATCCCGAAAAACCCGTCAAAAATTTCTGCATTTGAAGCTGCTGTCCTGTAAGGGAATGCCGCCCATGGATAGTCCGGGGCATCTGATGCGTACGGCGCCACCGCAAATTTTGGAGGTAAAATATTATATGCCACTTTGAAATTGTTGTGGTTGGCAAAAAAAATTCCCTCGTCAGTATCCTGGTAGTCGACCAAAGTTCCGCCCTGGCTCGCATATATGTATCCCCCCTGCCTGCCGAGCAAAATTATCGCGTCCTTTGCAAGCTTGTCAATGCATTTTGCGGCAAATTCCTTGATCGGCTGCACTTCAGCTGCTGCGTCCTGCGTCCTTTTTATGTTCTGCTGGCTTTGCTTCCTGACAGCCGATTTTGACAGGTACAGGGCAAGGCTGATCGCGATGAAAATAACCAGGCCTACAATGAGCAGCATCGTGACCTGTGACTTCAGCTTCAGCCTCATTTCAACCTCAGCTTTGAAGTCAAATCAGGCCATATTGTCTCGGGATTTATATTCGTGAACTGGCTGCCCTGGACAAGAACATAATAATTGTTTCCTTCTTTCTTGCACGATATTCCTGATGACACATCTTTCTTCGCCTCGCTGAACTGGTCCAGGAAATTGCATACATCCACGTCAAAGCCCGAGTATTCAATAACTGCATTCTTGAACCTTGCCCCTTCTATTGTTCCCTTTATTGTCTTGCCGCTGTCCTGTGAGATATAGAGCTTGTCAAATTTATTTACTCCTTTTAGGTATGACTCGTCAAATGGCGGGGTTGTCACGAGCCTTTTTATTGAATCTATTATATTCCTGATGGGGCCGCCTATAAGCTCGCTGAAAGGGCCGGATGAATCCTGCCCGGAAGGCACTGTTATTGCGCTTGCGCTGTAGATGAGGCTCTTAAGCTTCTTGTTAAACCACACCTTGTTCGTTGGGTCGCAAGGGTGGTACTGGCCGTCATCAATCAGGGCATCATCGCAGCTTTCCACTCCGAATATGTTCAGGCTGTCCCCTGTGATTTCCGACAGGTTTTTGTTTATGGATGTGGCTGCCGCTATTTTGCTGCCGGTTTTCAAAACGCAGAAATTATTTGATTTGAGGCTTGACAGGATATTTGTTGCTGCAGCATTGGATTCAGTGAGGTACTGGAGGTCGTTAAGCGTGTTTTCCTTGTTGTCGCAGGAAAGCGCAAAGTCGCCGCTCTTCATTTCCAGCAGCTTCATGGCCAGCAATTTTGTCCTTGTGGACCATGCTCCGTTCTCGCAGAAATTATCGTCAAAATAGTCTCCTGATTCCAGGCATTGTGTTCGTTCCTCTTTTCCAAAAACATTTGCAAGGCATTGTGATTTCTTCGGGCAGAATCCTGAAGCCCCGTCATCAACAGTAAATCTAAGCTCCGATTCTGTCCACTCGCCGTCAATGCACCTGGAGTTTGCGCCTGTCGGCTGCGCCAATGGATCGTCTCTTTGGTTTTCGGCGCATTTTTCACCATCCCAGCATTCTTCTGCAGCGCAGCAGTCTGCGGCTTGCTTTGGATTTTGGACTGGTGCAAAGCTGACATGCGCCTTGTCCGTGCCGTCAGTTTGCATCCATTTTTCAGTGTATGAGCAATAATAGTTTTTTCCCGGGTCATTGAAGCAGTATTCGTGGTTTGTTATCAATGCTGCTCCGGTATGCTTGTCAGCGAGGCTCGATAAGCCGTCATTATTCTTATTGAAATTATTTTTATCAACTGCGCAGCCATGGAATTCCCCGTTGAAATTCACAACAGACTCTTCGGTGCCTTCAACAAAAGAAACACTTATGACTGGCTTCTTGTCAAAGCATCCGCCTGTCCCTCCAATGTCATTATAGTTCTCCCCAGGGTCATCATCCTCGCTGCAGCATTTTGTGCCAGTCCATGTGAACCCTGCCTTCTCGCATGTTGCCTTGTTTTTTCCTATTAGTGTCTTATCTTTGATTTGTGAATTTGGAACATCCAAATCAGTGACAAATTTCCTGTCTGAGCGGCAGTAATAGGTTTTTGCATCATTTGTTGAGACTGCATTTGCCGTTATTTCATTTGCAACAGCATTGCCTGTGATTTCATCACGATTTGCAATGGTTTTTTGGGCTGCCTCGTTCTCGGATTTCTCCGGGTTTACAGATTGCCCTGTTGAGAGCCTTTTCCCGTCAACCCTTGATTTGCATGAGCCGTCGCCGCAGCATTCTACAACTGATTCCCTTCCTTTTCCGATGCATACGTACTCGCTGTTACCGATTGTTCTTCTCCAGAATGTGCCGTCGCACTTAATCCAGTTGACTCCGTCAGACAGGTATTCTATTCCTGCGCAGCCTACAAACCTTATATCCCCCAAATTCGGGGTTGAAGGCAGCCATTGCGCAGATTCTGCGTTTGAATCTATATTGCACAATACCCCTGAGCTTACCTTGCCGCAGTCTTCTGCATCGTCGCCGCAGCATTTTGCCTTTGCGTTCCAGTCTGTTCCGGCAATGCAGTTGCACGCGCCGCTTGAGTCATCAGGATTGCTTTCCTGAGGCACTGACTCTGAAACGCCTCTGCAGTCGCAGCCATCGCCTCTTTTGCACTTATTTTCCGGAAGAAAATATCCAAAATCTGCTGGGCCTAATTCTCCGAATCCCGCTTTTGCGTCGCCTGTTTTATAGCAGCCTGCGCTCTGTACCGGGCATGGAGGTGGAGGTGGCGGACTTCCCCCTCCTCTTCTTCCCCTTCCTCCCCCTGCCTCAGCGAAAATTGAAAAAGATGCAAATAGTATTATTGCAATGCATAAGATAGAATAAATCCTAGAACACGTATTATTCTTGCTGCCCGTCATAGTACCTCTTTTTTGGTTTTAAAGTATGTCAAATATAGGTTTATACTCCAATATCTCCTATTAAAATCTTTTGTTTTTAAATATATGGCAATCACCTGGCAAGGAATGTTGCTATCTGGCTGGCTGCTCTTGCCGTTTCATTGTTTAAATCCTGCTTTGGGAGAAGCTCCTGTATGTCTCCAAGAATGGTGATGTTGCCATTAGAAGTTCCAAATTTTATGCCATTTACCGCTGCCTGATATTTGATATGTCTGATGTAATGTTTAATCTCAATTGGCTCAAGCCCCTCTGAAAACCCTTCTTCTGATTCGGCAAAGCTAGGCTGGCTTCTGTTTTCAAACCTTATTGATGCTATTGCAGGGGCGAGTATGGAGTATTCAAACCCAGCATATTTGGTTGGAAGCACATCCAGGTCCACACTTATCATTATGTTTGTGATACCTGCTTCCCTCATGTTTCTAATGCTGCCTGACAAAACCGGTTGCCATTTTCCATCCGCTAAGTTCTTGTCAGAGTATATTTCCATTATCTTGAAAATGTCGTATCTTGTGAAATCCTGGCCAACAGAATATTGTGCCCATTGCTTTGCAGCCTCTGAAGCTCCAAGAAAGACGATGTAATCTGCATACCCCTCTATGAGCAGCTTTCCAAATATATTTTCTTTCCCTACTATGTTTTCCTTGTCTCTGGTGCCGTATATGTCAACATGCTCGTCAAAAACGATTATCCCTATTTTTGCGTTTGGATTGATTTCTTTTGCTGCCTTGAAAGTCAGGAGAGACAATCCATGGTCCGTGCCAATGAATATGTAGCTGGAATATTTGCCTGAAATTAATCTCTTTATGCATGCTGTGATTTTTCCAGCAAATTCCTCAGTTGAGTTGTATATTTCAGTGTCCTTGAGCATCAATTCTCTGTAATCAGGGCTGCATTCCTCTGCGCTGTACTGCATGATCAGCCTTGTGGTGTTTTCCAAAGAAGAGATGTTGTATTGTATATTCACCCTTTCTTTTATGTTTTCAATTTCAGGTTCTCTTGTTTCAGCATCAGGGTTCTGAGCGTGCACTTTAGAAAGCTGCCGGAAGCTCTGCAGCAGGAATTTGTCGTCTATGTTTTCCGTTATCTTGCCGCTAGCTGCAATATAATCCCGTATATCCCCGGCATATTCAAGGTTTTTGCTCATTGGTTCCTTTTCAAGGCTAATCCATACTACAGAAGAAGTTTCTGCAGTATTTTCAGTGATGAATTGCCATGCAAACAAAAGCAGGAAAAATAAAAATGCCAGTGCACATTTGCTGATTTTCATTTTAAATCCCAAAACGAAGCTTTTTATATATATTTGCAAAGATTTGGTTTATGGAGCCAAAAAGGTGGGTTGCCCTTGACTGCTTCAAGGCTGCCGCGATTTTTGTCATGATATCATGGCACCTTTCAATCTGGTGGGCCAATCTGAACCCGGCAGTTGGAAAAAGCCTTCTTATGGTTGGTGTCACGCCGTGGCCTTACTTTCTCCAGGTTGTTGTTGCCTTTTCCGGCCATTTCGTGATGTCTATACCTGTCATTGCCGGGGCATCGCTGAGATTTTATTTGGATAAGCATGGCAGCCGGCTAAACAGGAAAAAAGTGATGGCTGCTATAGCAAAAAGGGCTTCTGCGCTTGCTGCCCTTGGATTCACAATGAATTTACTTGCTTTCGGGCCGGAATACTGGCATTTATGGAATGTGCTGCAGCTGGTTTCCCTGAGCATGGTTATAATAGCTTTTTTGGCCTTGTACTCTTCGCCATATCTTCTTGCCATATCCGGCTTCGCGGTGATTTTCTCTGCTCCATTCATGAGGGATTTTTTGCAGGGGGCAGATTACTATCCCGCTTTTGCCCTTGTTGGGGACAGGCTTGGCGACAATATATGGTCTTTTTTCCCGTGGTATGGCGTGGTTGTTTACGGCTTCCTGGCTGCGCATCTGTACCTTAGCTTCAAGGCAAAAAAACAAGAAAATATTTTCAGGGTTGTTCTTGCTTCTGCGAGCCTGTTGATTATTTTTATTGCATTTATTAAGGGCAGTTTCTTTTATGCAGTAGATCTGCAGTATCCTTGGGGCCCGTTGCTTTTCCAGCCCCATACGCTGACCGTTTTAGCGCAGCTTTCAGTTTTTACTTTATTGATAATGCTGGCGGATGTTATTTCATCCGGAATTAAACTAAGCAAGTTCGGAATTATTAATGTTTTTTCAAAAGGAATTTTATGGATTTACATTGCCCATATGGTTGTTGGATTCCGCCTCATCGAATTTCTTGTTGATAACGGATTCCAAAGCGGCCCGGTGCTGTTTTTTGTAATGGCTTTCATTTTTATGCTGAGCTATGCTGTTGGAGCTGCCTTGGTTTTAAAAAAAGAAAACTCGTCATAGCCCTTTTGCTTTGCCCATTCCAAGAATTTTGAACATGCTTCCTATATCGTGATGCGCCCTCAGCCCATACGGCTTTTCAGAAAAAGCCCCTATGGCCGTTTTTGCCCCATACTTATGGCAAAGCCTGATGTTCTGCATCATCCTGCCTATCGTTAAGGATGCTGCTGGCGGATTTTGGCTTACCAGTGAGCTGTAGGAAAATCCGATTGCTACATTGTTTTTTGCCGCAAGCTCGCATAAAACATGGTTCAGCCCTGAAGCCCTCTGGTGCAGATAATCTTTTCTTGGCACAAACTCAAATCCGTAGATGATTTTTATTTTCCTGCTTTCGATGAAAAACCTGTCATTGCCCGAGCTTCTCGCTACAATAAATTTTGAATGCTTCGATGCCGTGTTGATGTTTTTTTCATTGGCAATGATGCCGATTTCAGCTTCTACGCTGCTTTTTATTGAATCCAGCCTTTCCTGGATTTTTCCCATTTCGAATCCGTCAAAATCATAAAGAAAATAGAGCTTTTTAATGCCAAGCTTTGATGCTATTTCAATGAACCCTATTTCATTGTTTCTAGGCAGTACAAAATCAGCATCCATATAAATATTTTAGCCGCTTTTTATATAAAGCTATTGCTGCTTCCATGCGAAATGAAGGGGGCATATTTCTTCAAAAATCCATTTTGCGATCGCTCTATTTAAAAACAAAAGTATTTATAAATAAATCCACTTTATAAATATTTATAAAGAAATTACATAAAAAGAGCTGATTTAAAGCCTTATAGGTTTATTGGGGGTGTTTTAAGGCTTTATCAATGGAATTAACTATTAATAATCGGAGGAATCTAAAATGGTAAAGAAAGAAACCAAAAGAGACATAAAAGTAGTTAATATAGTAGTTTCTACGTCTTTAAAGCACGATATACCGCTTGAAAAGATGGCTGCGACATTAAGCAACACTGAATACAATCCCGAGCAGTTTCCCGGGCTTGTAATAAGGATAAAAGAGCCTAAAACATCCGCTTTGATATTCTCAAGCGGCAAAGTGGTCTGCACAGGCGCAAGGTCAATGGACAAGGTGGAGGAGAGCATAAAGAAGATAATAAAGAGCCTGGAAAAGATAAATGTGAAGATAACCATAAAGCCTGAAATCAAGATACAGAACATTGTCGCATCAGGCAGCGTTGGCATGGACCTTAACCTGAATACTTTGGCCATGAAGCTTGAAAATACAGAGTACGAGCCGGAGCAGTTTCCAGGGTTGGTCTACAAGCTGGCTGCTGCAAAGGCAACTTTCCTGTTGTTTAGCAACGGAAAAGTCGTTTGCACTGGAACAAAAAGCGAGAAGGAAGTGCATGCAGCCCTGGATAAGCTGATTGAAAACCTGAAAAGGGTAAAGGCCTGATTTCAATTTTATTTAATTGGAAATTTAAAAAACGAGAACGGCCTCTGGCTATAAAGCAAATTGAGGCGACCGTTTTTGGATACAAAAGGGGAAGTTTGAGGGGCACCCATTATTGCTTACGGAGCATGGGTCTCAGCGTTTATTTGAAATTTTGATTTGAAATGAGCATGCCTGACCACTGGACATTCCCATGCAAGATATTTAAAGGGCAAAAACAAAGTTGGTGATCATGGAAATAAATGCTATAGAGCAGATAAAGAGGTTCCAGGAATTTATAGACAGCAATTACTATAATTCGCTGCTCGAGAATGCAAGGAAAGGGACCAAGTCGCTGCTTATAGATTTCTCGGAGCTTTCAAAATACGACCCTGATTTGGCTACAGAGCTCCTTGATTCCCCGGAAGAAACCATAAAGGCAATTGAAAAATCGATTGAGCAGTTTGACGTCGACGGCCTGGCAGATTTCAGGATCCGGTTTAATAACCTGCCCCTGACCCAGCATGTAATGATAAGAGACATCAGGAGCAAGCACATAAACAGGCTTCTCTTTATAGAAGGGCTGATAAGGCAGAAATCCGATGTAAGGCCCCAGGTCACATCTGCAAGGTTTGAATGCCCTATGTGCGGCAACATAATGAATGTGCTGCAGCTTGAAGGCACATTCAAGGAGCCGACAAAGTGCGGCTGCGGAAGAAAAGGGAAATTTATCATGCTTGACAAGGATCTTGTTGATGCCCAGGGCATCGTGCTCGAAGAGGCTTCTGAAAATTTGCAAGGAGGGGAGCAGCCGAAGCGCATAAGCGTTCTTCTGACAGACGATCTTGTCAGCCCGTTGAGCGAGAAAAGGACTTCTCCGGGGAGCAAGGTGCAGGTTTTTGGAATTGTGAAGGAAGTGCCTATTATATCAAAATCCGGGGCAAAATCAACAAGGTTTGACCTGATGATTGATGCCAATTACATACAGCCGACAGAAGACACTTTTTATGAAGTCAATATAACTGAGGATGAAGAAAAGCAGATTCTCGAAATTGCAAACGATCCTAAAGGCTACGACAAGTTGGTGAACTCGATTGCCCCTTCAATTTATGGCTATGAAAAGGTAAAGGAAGCTTTATTGCTCCAACTGATGGGCGGTGTAAGAAAAACAAGGACAGACAGCGTGGTGAGCAGGGGTGATATGCATATTTTGCTGGTTGGCGACCCTGGATCTGGAAAATCAGCATTGCTGAAAAGAATAACGCAAATTGCGCCAAAAGGCCGCTATGTGAGCGGAAAAGGGGTTAGCGGTGCGGGCATTACGGCAGCTGTTGTAAGGGACGAGTTTTTGAGGGGATGGGCATTGGAAGCCGGTGCAATGGTCCTCAGCAGCGACGGCCTTGTGTGTGTTGACGAGCTTGACAAGATGAGCTCTGAAGACAGGGCAGCTATGCACGAGGCTCTTGAAAATCAGACTGTCAGCATATCAAAGGCAAACATACAGGCCACCCTGATAGCAAGGACTACCGTGCTTGCGGCAGCCAATCCGAAATTTGGAAGATTTGATCCTTATGGGGTTATTGCAGACCAGATTGACTTGCCTCCGACATTGATCAACAGGTTCGACTTGATATTTCCGATAAAGGATTTGCCAGAGGAAACAAGGGACGAGAGAATGGCAAAGCATATCCTTACATTGCATCAGAATCCTGACATACAGGAGCCTGAGATATCGACTGATATTTTGAGGAAATTCGTGGCTTATGCAAGGCAAAGAGTCTCTCCAAAGCTGACAGAAGGGGCTTTGGAAGAGATAAAGGAATTTTACTTGAAGATGAGGAGAAGCGGCAGCGGCGGGGAAAGCGGCATACATGCAGTGCCTATTTCTGCAAGGCAGCTTGAGGCATTGGTCAGGCTGAGCGAGGCATCTGCAAGGTCCAGGCTGGATGACAGGGTTACAAGAAGGGATTCAAAAAAGGCAATAGAGCTTCTTGATTATTGCCTGATGCAGATTGGGCTTGACAAGGAAACCGGAAAGATAGACATAGACAGGCTTGCAACCGGAATAGCTGCAACACAGAGAAGCCACATAATGGTTGTCAAGGACATCATAGGCGAGCTTGAGGTTAAGCTTGGAAAATCAATTCCTGTAGAGGAAGTTTTTGCCGAGGCAAGAACAAGGAACCTGGACGAGGACAAGGTGGAGGAAGCCCTTGAAAGGCTGAAGCGTTCGGGTGACATTTTTGAGCCGAAAAGGGGATTTTTGAGCAGGATATAAAATGCCAGAGCTAGAGCAGAAAACATTCCAGAGGCAGGTAGCCTACAAAATCAGGATTTCCGATATACTTGACAGTTCCTTGAAAAAGGACGAGACTTCTGCAGGCTATATTATTTTAAATGGCATGAACGTGTCAAGAGTCAATATAATTGCAACCGTGGTTTATATTTCTGAAGATTCCGGCTTCAGGAGCACCCTGATTGATGACGGCACAGGCAGGATATCATTGAGGGCTTTCGATAACTCTAATCTTTTCTCTGCTCTTGAAATAGGGGATGTTGTACTGATGGTCGGGAAAATAAGGGAATTCAGCAATGACAAGTACATCATGCCCGAAATACTCAAGAAGCTCGGCGATACAGGATGGCTGGGACTGAGAAAAGCTGAATTGGACAGGCTGCCTGATATAAAGGGTGAATCCCAAAAGCCTGATGAGGCAGTAAATACCGGCGAGCATATCTATTCATTGATCAGGTCGCTTGACATTGGCGACGGTGTGCCAATAGAGGATATAATTAAGAAATCAAATGATTCTATGGCAGAAAAAATTATCAGCAGGCTGCTTGAGAGCGGTGATATTTTTGAAGTGAGGCCCGGCATGCTTAAAGTTCTAGAATAAAACCGGAGTTACATATACTTCAAGAAACGCAGCTGCAATCAGGAATCCTCCTGCTATAAGGATAAGCTCTGTAAAGTCCCTTGTTATTGTGTGGAATTTTTTTGTCTTGAAATGCCCCCTTATCAGCGCTACCGAGAGTATTCCTCCTGCCAGTCCGCCATAGAAATATGCTATAATTTCAGGTATGCCATGAAGGGAATATTTCAAAAGCCCGAGTGAAACTATATGGAAATAATTCCCTGCTTCAAGCAGGCCAAGTGAGCTTGTATAATTGCTCATGTTCGCCCTTATGAAATTCCCTATTGCAGCCCCTATGACCGTGGCATTCCACGACAGTATGAATATGGCTCCGGCCCCGTAAATCAAGGAAAAGAGGATTGCAAATGCAAGCACCTTGAAATTGTTGAAGAATATCTTCCAGAATGCATTCATGCTGTGTATCACATTTCCTGAAACCTGGTTGTTGATTGCCTGTATCGTGCCGGTCTGCTTGTCAAAAAGCAGGTTGACCGTGGTTGTCGGGAGCACTGCATACCATAATGCGCATGCAACTGTAATGCCGACAAAAAGGTACATGAAAAAAGATATCGCCTTGTTGTGCTCCTTCAGTATGGCTGATTCCTTGTCCATCAGCATGTCCTTGCTTTCCTCAAGCTTCATTGTGTTGTAGAATATAGGCAGGGCTGCCATTGTTATCATGAACACCATTATAAGGCTTGCCTCTGCCCTGAAAATCCACAGCGAGATGAAAATTCCGATTGAGGTGTAAAGAAATCCCATGAAGAACATTTCCCACGGCTTTTTCTCCGCCCTGAAAGGGAACAGTAAAGACTCGACAACCATAGCCGTTTAACTTAAATGGCCAGTTTATATATTTTTTGAATTGCCAGTTTTGCCATCAAAATGTGAGCATCTTAAAGCTGGAAATATCCAGCAAAAAGGAAATTGCAATGGGAATTTTTGCCTTAAAGAAAATGTTTACATGCGAACCGATGGCAAAACCGAACTGATATGTAGGTTTTTCAATTAACTTTATAAATAAACATGGCTTGCTTCAGGCCTATGGAAGACTACAAAAAAATGCTCGAGGAAGTGAGGAAAAACCTGCCTGAGGCTGTGTTCCTCAAGGAAAGGTTTGAGATTCCAAAAGTTCTTGGTCACATGCAGGGCAACAGGACCATAGTCAGCAATTTTCTCCAGATAGCCTCTGCCTTGAGGAGGGATGCCGACCATCTTCTCAAGTATGTCCTGAAGGAGCTTGCCACCCCGGGCGAGGTCAAGAAAAGCGGTGCATTGATTTTGGGCACGAAGGTTCCTGCCTCAAGGATAAACGAGAAGATAAGGCAGTATGCAAATGACTTCGTGCTTTGCTTCGAGTGCGGCAAGCCCGACACAAAGATAGAGAAGGAAGGCAGCCTGAGCTACATGAAGTGCACAGCATGCGGCGCGAAGAACATCGTCAAGGCGAAGATTTAAGGGATTTAATTTTAGAATTAATGATGAGTAATAGCATTTTTCCAGATGGCGTCTTCAAGTACTCCTTCCCTAAATAATCTTTCCAGCTCTCCAGGTGGGCAGTCTTTATCTCTCAAAGATATTCGTAATAAATCCCTATCGGGTTTTTTGTGAACGTACCCTGCACGTTTCATACATTCAATGATCTCCCCTTCTTGATTAATTGTGTAGCCATCAAATATTATAGTTCTTCTAAATATAATATCATATTCAACAACCTGCGATAAAACAAAGGATCCTTTTGCGCTAGGAATTGTTGATTCGGCGTGCTCTATTAGTTTAGCTGCATCAGCCTCACTTCTAACTATCGAAGGATGGTCTGAAACTTTTATTTTGTTGCTATTTTCAGGTTCCAAAAACCTTCTGACATTTTTCGCGGCCGCAAGAAATCTTCTGAGCTCTTCTCCTGATGTTGCCTTGGGATCTAATTTACCTTCCCCAACAGACTCAAAATCTGCACACCAGCCTACATACAAACATAGTTCTGTGTATTCCATAAACTTCAGCAGAAATAGATAGGGTTTTAAAAACCTACCCAAACCACCTGTTCAATCCTTCCTGCCTGTCTTTGTCTTTTCCGAAAACGCCCTCGACCCTGCTTTTTGTCAGCTCCAGGACCTGCTTGAGATAAGGCGGGAGGTTGTACTTGTCAGACAATGATATTGCCGGCTCAAGGTATTTTATTATCGAGCCCTCGCTTACCGTGAACATCAGCTTGCTCCCGCATGCAAGGCATTTCCCGGTAAGCGGCGGCCTCCGGTATTTCTCCGTGCATTTGCTGCACCTGAATTCCTGCATCGAGAACCTCCTTAAATTGCCTTTGATGTCTCTCAATAAATGCTTCTCTATCACGAGCCTCGCGACATCGGCCGCGTCAACAGCCCTTATCTTGTCCGCAAGCTCCATCTGCCCCTTTAATTTGTCCTCCATCGAGGGGATGGTCTTGTAAGAAGAGCATTTGACTCCGATGTTTATGTTGCTCACAGGATGGGTATACCATATCCTTCCCAGCTGGCCTGAATTCATTATGTTTGCAAACCTTTCTATCTTTACATTCCATGGCAGCTCATAGCGCAGCGTTGCCTCGTAAAATTCCAGGGGATACCTGCTCACAATGTCCACATCAAATATCATGTCGTCAACTTCTGTCGGCACAAGCTTTGATGTCAAAACCAATGGCGCATCCTGCGTCGAGCCTCTTGTGTTTGGCAGGAACTGCCTTGAGAAATTAAGCAGAACATCCATGAGCAAAGTCACTGATGCTTCGTCCCCGTCGCAGTCCCTTCTTGTTGCAGCGTGCATCAGCGGATGCGCATAGAAGGCCTGTGTTTTTGAAAACCCTATTATCCTCCCGACTATGCCCGCTGAAGTATGCGGCGCCAGGGCCACCACCAGGTGCCCCACAAGATCCTTCCATGATTCCAGGTTATAAAATTTTTCCAGGCCGTAAAGCGACGCCAAAAGCTCGTCTATGAACTGGCTCACGTTGTAGAGTATCTTGTCAGCTCCAAGTTCCGGAGCGTCTTCGCATTTTGGAAGTATGATATCCTGCGGCTTCAGTTCCAGTATTTGCTCCGCATCTTCAAGCTCATTTTCATAAATGTCCTTGGTATAGCCCAGATTTTTAAGCTCCTCTACAGAAGTCCCTATCTCTTTTGGCTTGAAATGGGTTATGGGCAGCTGGGTCATGTCATACCTTGTGGTGCCGTCTTTATTGACAGGCACATCATGCTTTGCCCTCAGGATTCCCTTTGCGAAATGCTCTATGACATGGTCTTTGTTTGACGTGCCCCTTACTCCCTTTATCAGGTCCGGGTACTGCTGCATGCCTAATTTCTTCAGCGTCTTTTTGAAATAATTGTTTATGTCTATTCTTTGCTTCTTGTAAAGGTCTGCATTTCCATGGGGGCATTTTCCATCTGGAACCGTGCCGCATGCGCTGCAGTATCCCTGCCTGCCTGCTTTCTTGTCGCATTGCTCGCAGACGCTGAATATTGTCTCTTTCCTGCATCCGCTGCAAAAATATATCGGAAATTCCGCCTCAACCGAGCCGAATTCCATCGCGCTCTGGAAGGACCTCATCTTGCCGCCTTCCTTGCCTATAGGAAAAAGAGTATGCGGGTCCCCGTCAAGCTTCCTGGCTTTTGCCTTTTCCGGCCTCCCCATCCTTGCCCCGATGAATGTTCCTGACTTGTCCCTCATTTTTATTTCAGAAATTGAATTTATGATGTCAAGGACATCCTCGAGCTCGCTTGCAATGAGTTTGCTGTGAAATTCATTGTTGCAAATGAATAGCTTATGCAGTATTCCTGCCGTGTCCCCTTCAATCACCGTAAGTTCATTGTTGATAAAAGTGTGTGGAACCCCTGCCAATTCCAGCACTCTTTTTGCAACTTCGTTTTTTGGCAGGACTATTTTTTTGATGTCATCTCCTTCCGATTCTGCCTCCCCTTCTTTCAGCCACTTTGCCAGCTCTATGAAATTTTCCTTTGACAGGGTTTTCCAGTGGAAAGTGTAGCATGGGTGAAGTGGTATCCCAAGTGCCTGGCTCAGTTTTATTGCAACTCCTGCTGAAGGCTTCTCAAAGAAATAATCTTTGGCCAGTTTTTCTAGATGCCCTGATTCGATGCCTACCCATTCAGACAGCTTTTCATAATCCACCGAGCCGAATTTTTCGGATATTGCTTTCTCGAATTCCAGTGCCCACCATTCCTCGCAATACCCTGCAGGAACTAAAGTATGCGCCCTGTTGAAGAAATCGCCGTAGTTTATCAGTATGTCCCCCAAGAAAATTATTTCCTTGACTGAATTGGAATATTGTTTTGCCTGCTGCTCGCTTTCTATCTTTACGACGCTGTTGTCATTCAGCTTTATGATTGGGCCTTCAATTGAGTCACAAACCGTTATGGCTGTTGCCTTGCCCGGCCTTTCAACTTTCAATTGCGTGCCGATTGCTATGTACTTGTTCAGTATAATCATTGTAGCAGGGTGTATTGCCGTTGCCGAGTATCCTGAAGTCCTGCACCTGCCGTATCTCAGCCTCAGACCTCCTGGCATAAGGGGGTGGGTAAGCACCGGCCTTCCGGCAACTAAATCCTGTATGTAAGTGTAGATTGGGACAATCCCTTTCTTCGCTGTTTTTTCTTTTGCCTTCATTTCTTTTTGCAGATGGACGAATTCCTGCAGGAATGCCCAGTGCTCCAGATTGAATTCTTCACCCCATTTTTTGAGTTGTGTCCACACTTTTGCAGCTTTCTGCGCTACACATTCCCCAAGTACAAGGCACGGGCCGCTCCTTATCCTGTTTGTCTCTATTCTTTCGATGTCCTTGTAATTGGAGACTTCTATGTCTTCTGACGCATCCCCGTCGATCTGCACGGGCAGGTTGCCCACAAGAAATCTTATTTCCTTTTCGCTTGGAAGATACTGCAGATTTGTGACCCTCTCATGATAATCATAAAGCTCTGTAACCATTCTCCTTATTTCCTTTTCCGACGGGTCATATACATCATATCCCATGGATTTCCTGATGTAATCTGCTATGACGACGCTTGCCGCCCCTGCCGTTCCTCCTGCGCTCCTTATAGGTCCGGAATACATCAGGCAGAAATATTCCTTGTTGTCCTTCCTTTTGTTTATCTTCAGGCCTACAAATCCTTCGAGGGGCGATGCCACAATGCCGAGAGTCATGTACGCAAGCCCTATCCTGATTCCTGTTTCGATTGCCTCTGTTTGTGTGCCGAATTTGCAGAATTTTTCCTGTGCTGTTTCAAGTGATATTTTAAGCGCAACTCTCCAGTCTAGCTTCCCGTAGCTTGCCTCAAGTTCTTTTATCCTTTGGGGTATCCCCTTGTTTGTTATTTTAGGCGCTGAAACGCTTACAAGCCCCTCCACCCTTTCTGCCATGTCTTTTGCAAGCGGTATGTTTACCGTATCTTCGGGATCGTACCCTTTTGCCCTTGCCTCGTTTGCAGCTTTGTATGCTGCATTTACATTTTCAAGTATTCCAGCCTTCATCATTTTTATTGCCCGAATTTGAGTATTTTTATGTCTCTCGTCTGCAAATTCACGATCGGGACCCTGCTCGGTTCCGGATTATGCCCAACTTTTTCCTGGAAGCTGGTCTTGCCCTGCCAGCAGCTTCCGCAGATCAGTGTGGTGTTTCTGTAATTTGCCGTAGCTGTTTTGTGTATGTGCCCGCTCAGGAAAAAATCAGGGACCTTTTCTATCACAAGCGGGTCTTTCTTGGTGTCTGGGATGTAAAGTGTTGAAAGGTGGGATGGTGCCAAGTGCCTCCTTTTCAGTAAAAATTTCATGATTAAGTCTGCCCGGTCATACCCTCCCTGGTTCCTGAGCGAATCCACCTCGGCAACAAAATAGTCAAATGAGTATCCATGGTACATCATCACGTCAAATCCTGCAAAGTTTGCAGATGAGCTGATGTTGACCATTGAAGGGTTTGACACCATGATTGCATTGTTAAGCTCGTACATCGGCGCTGCAAAGTTTCTCGACAACGGCGGCTGCGGCTCTGAAATTCTTATTGCATCATGGTTCCCGGGGCAAATTACCAAGGGGATATTATTGGGTATCTGCTTGAGCAGCTCTGCGCATTCCCTGTATTGCTGGTAGATGTCTTTTATGGAAAGCTCCTTGTCCTGCTCGGGGTAAATTCCGCAGCCGTCAACCAGGTCTCCTGCAATGAATATGCATTCAACATTTTTTGCTATGTGCCTTTGCTGCTCATTGCCGGCCTCGCAGTTTATCCACCTGAGGAATTTTTCAAAATCGTCGGGCAGGAATTTGGACGATCCGACATGAAGGTCTGACAGGAACAGTGCATATTTTTCCTGCTCTGATTTTTTAAGCTCCTTGCTTGAGGGAGTGTCCGGCCAGACAATGCTGTTGGCGAATATCATAGTTTCCGCATTCACCCCAGTGATCCCTATCACTTCGTCCATAACCAGGTCTTTCGCTTCCTTGAATAGGTCCGGCCTGTTCTTATTGACAAGAACCCTCTTCCTTCCCGTCGGGTCTTCAAGCATCAAAAGCATATTGCCGTTCTTCGTCACTTGCTTGTCGCTGACCATTCCAATGATTGTTATTTTCTCTTTCTCTTTTTTGTTCTGTATCTTGTTTAATGAAATTGTATTTTTAAGCTCCTGGTGCTGCTTGAGTATTTTTTCCATTGCCTTGTACCTGTTGTTGAAGTAATCGGCAAAATCCTGTGTTTCCCTTTTTTTCGGCTCTTCCTTGTGTGAAAAAATGACCTTGACTTTTTCTCCGGTCTTCTCAATATATCCCTCCGCTAATTTTTCAGGTTGGGGCTCTTCTATAAGCCTGCCGAGCTCCAGGCCCAGCACTGCAGAATCAGTGTGCTTTGATTTGAGCAATTCAAAAAGTTTGGAAATATGGTTGTAATCTTTTATCTCCAGCAGCTTGGGGCTGATTAAAACGCCGTTTTTCAGGCACGTGTCTATGATCTCGCGCTTCTTTTTGATGATTTCTTCCTGCATTTTATGACCTTACATTATCTTCCAGGATTGTTTTTATTTTTGGCAGCACTGTTTCGGAAATTTCAACTGATATTTCCCTTGTCCTGCCGTATCTTCCCTTCGATATTACTTTCGCGTTGACTATGCCGAGCATGTCAAATTCAGATATGATGTCTGAGACGCGCCTCTGTGTGAGTGTGCTCGTGTTGGTCTTGCCGCACAATGACTTGTATATCTCATAAACTTCGCCGGTGAATATGCTGTTTCCCCTCCCTTTCCTTAGGGAAAGTATTGAATAAAGCACAAGCTGGTACTGCTTTGGCTGTGTTGTGACTATGTCTATTATCCTGTCCCGGTCTATTTTTTCCTCTGCCTCGTCTATGTGGCTTATTGTGATTTTTCTGGAATTTTTCCTGTCAGCCACCTCTCCGGCAACCCTCAGCAGCTCAAGCGCCCTCCTTGCATCGCCGTGGTCCCTTGCAGCATATGCTGCGCATTTTTCCACCACTCCGTGCTCAAGGACATCCTTGTTGAATGCGAGCTCTGCCCTCTGCTTGAGTATTGCCTGTATCTGCAGCGCGTTGTATGGCGGGAAAACAACTTCTTCTTCAGAAAGCGATGACCTCACCCTTGGGTCAAGGTTATCAACAAACATTATGTCGTTGGATATCCCGATTATCGAGATTTGTGATTCTGTGTCTTCATTCATCCTTGTGAGGTTATAAAGGACGCTGTCTCCGGTTTTGTTTATTAGCTGGTCTATCTCGTCCAGAATCAGAATATAGTTCTGCTCGTTTTTGTTTACTGCCCTTAAAAACGCCTTGTAAATCTCTTCAGTAGGCAATCCCGTAGCCGGCAAGGACTTTCCAAGCTCTGTGGCCAGCTGCGCAATCAGCCTGTATTCCGTGTCTGCGCTTCTTTTAAGCTTGCAGTTGATATACAAAACCCGGATAGGTATGTTTTCCTTTTCAGCTATTTCCAGCAGTTTTTTTGTTGTGTGCTTGATTGTAAGTGTTTTTCCTGTGCCGGTTTTCCCGTAAATGAATATATTGGATGGTTTGTCCCTTTTTAGTGCCGGAGCAAGTATATTAGCGATTTGTTTTGTTTGTTCTTCCCTGTGAGGTATTGTTTCGGGTATATAACCTGATTGAAGCACTTTTTTGTCAAAAAAGACGCTTTCTTTTCTTAGAAATACCTCAAAGAAACCATCCAACCCCTTTTCAGTCATGCTTTTCCATGCGAAATGAAGGTATTTAAACATTTCCTTTACTCTCGCTACCCCTTCATTTCTTATGGAACCGGTTTCTTTTTGTTTTTTGTTATATGATATAATATCTATCTATATAGAAAATAAATAAGGTAACACAAAAACAAAAAAAAGAAAAAACAAATTCCAATGGAAATAATGGGGTGAGCACGGTAATTTTTTATTTATTTATCACTTAATAATAATAAAAACAGTAATATTTTTAAACAAAAGACACATACCCAAAAACATGCCCACACCAACAACAGAAAAACAGCTCAGGAATTTGGGGTTGAACCTTTACGAAGTGAAGATCTGGGCTGCTTTATTGAGCAGGGGGGTTTCCACAGCAGGGGAGCTGAGCGACATAGCCAATGTCCCGAGGTCAAGAAGCTATGACGTGCTTGAAAGCCTTGAGAAAAAGGGGTTTGTGATCATGAAGCCCGGAAAACCGGCACAGTATACTTCAATACCCCCGAACGAAGCAATTGAAAAAACAAAGAAAAGAGCACGGGAAGAAACAAGGCTGGAAATAAGCAATTTAAACAACCCACAAGGTAAAAAAATTTTATCAAACTTGAAAAAATTACATGCGCAAGGACTTAAACATGTGGATTCACCAGACCTTTCCGGATCCCTGAAAGGCAGAACCAACATATACAATCATATGGAAAACATGTTTAAAAGAGCAAACACCCAAATAATTATAGCAGCGGCACAAAAGGAGCTGGAAAACATTGCAGATCATTTTAATGTGCTCTTTGAGCAACTCCACAGGAAAAATATCAAAATAAAACTTTTGACACAGCCAGGCGCAAAAGCCGGAGAGAATATGGCAAGGCTTGCAGGCATGGCAGAAACCACAAATATTGGGAGCAATGCAAGATTCTGCATCGTTGACGGCAGGGAAATTATATTTATGGTGGGGGATGGCAATGAAGTCCATCCGGCTTATGATTTTGGGGTATGGGTGACCACCCCATTAGCCAAAGATATGGAAGAAGTGTGCTTAAGGAAGGTAAATTCATAAGCAAAAATTTGCTTTGGGAACCACCGCAACCTTTATAAATCACCCACTATTTCTTAGACTATAAATTTGCACATTGTTTAAGCAATTAAACAAAGCACATAGCCTGAAAAGATTGCCTTTTCAGTACAGTTGATTAAACTGTTTTCTACAAAGGCCGTCAACAAAAGGCTTATTTTGCAGCAAATGACCATTAGACATAATAGTCTGTGACTATAAGATGCCCAGAACAAGACACCCGAGAGCAGGAAGCATGCAGTTTTGGCCTAGAGTTCGCTCCAGGCAAAGCTATCCTAGGATCAGGAATTGGCCGTCTGCAAAAGAAGCAAAACCGCTTGGCTTCGCAGGCTACAAGGCCGGCATGACACATGCCCTCATCAACGACGCTAATCCGAACTCACTGACAAAAGGCACTGAAATTTTTTATCCCCTGACAGTCATCGAATGTCCCCCCATCAAAACTGCTTCTATACGATTTTACAAAAAAACCCAAAATGGGTTAAGGCTTGTTTCTGAAATTATTGCGGATTCGCTTGACAAAGAAACCGAAAGAAAAATAACGCTGCCCAAGAAAAAGGGAAAAGAAGCGGCAGATTTTGATTTTGTAAGGCTAAGCTGTCATACGCAGCCGAAACTCACCGGAATAGGGAAGAAGAAGCCTGAAATTTTTGAAATTGCAATAGGCGGAAACAAGGAGCAGCAGCTGGCTTATGCGAAAGAAAAGCTCGGCAAGGATATAAGCATAGGCGAAGTTTTCAGGGAAGGACAGCGGCTCGATGCCCATTCATTGACGAGGGAAAAAGGGTTCCAGGGTCCGATGAGGAGGTTTGGAATCCAGCTAAGGCACCACAAGTCAGAAAAAAGCAGGAGAAACCCAGGGTCTTTGGGGCCATGGAAGGCGCAAGGCCACGTAATGTGGAGGGTAGCGCATGCAGGCAAGACCGGCAAGCACCTGAGGACAGAATACAACAAAATAATAGTAAAGATAGGGGAAAAGTCTGATGAAATAAACCCCAAGGGGGGTTTTTTGCATTACGGTCTGGTAAAGAACCACTACCTTCTTGTCAAGGGATCTATTTCAGGGCCGCAAAAAAGGCTGATAAGGTTTACAGAATCAATCAGGGCTAAAAAAATGATAAGCGAAGCGCCGCAAATAGCGTACGTCAGCATTGAATCAAAGCAGGGGAGATAAAAATGAAGCTTGATGTTTTTGATTCCGCAAAAAACAGGGTTGGAGAGATAACCCTGCCGGAGCAGTTCAAAGAAGAAATCAGGCCGGACATAATAAACAGGGCAGTATTGTCCATACAAAGCCACAACAGGCAGCCGTACGCGTCAAGCGACGAGGCCGGGAAAAGGTCATCGGCAAAATTATCGAGAAGAAGAAGAGACTACAGGGGTTCATACGGTTTAGGAATTTCAAGAGTGCCGAGGAAAATAATGTCCAGGCGCGGTATGAGGATGAACTGGGTCGGCGCATTTGCCCCTGGAACCGTCGGCGGAAGAAGGGCCCACCCTCCCAAAACTGAAAAGATATGGTGGAAAAAAATTAATGAAAAAGAAAGGTCAAAAGCCATCAGAAGCACTATCTCGGCAACAATCCTGAAGCTGGTTGTTGCTGAAAGGGGCCACAAGGTCCCGGAGAACTACCCCTTTGCATTGGATGGAAAATTCGAAGAAATGAGCAAGACCAAAAGCGTGCTGGACGCGTTAGTCAAGCTTGGGCTGGCAAATGAATTGGAAAGAGTCGAGGGGAAAAAAGTAAGGGCCGGGAAGGGAAAATCAAGGGGCAGGAAATACAGGAGAAAAAAAGGGCCGCTGATTGTTGTGTCAAAAACAAACCACCTAAGCAAGGCAGTTGCAAATATACCTGGGGTGGACATTGTTGATGTCAAGAATCTTAATGCCGAGCTGCTCGCGCCTGGAGGGAAAGCTGGAAGGCTTACCCTATGGACCAGCAACGCAATCAGCATTTTGGAGAAAGAAAAATTATTCAGATAAAATGGACCCGTACACTATAATCAAATACCCTTTGTCGACTGAAAAATCGATAAGGCTGATGGAAGCCGAGAACAAGCTGATATTTGTAGTAAACAAAAAAGCAACCAAGAAAGAAATCAAGAAATCCATAGAGGACATGTTCAAGGTCGAAGTTGACAGCATAAATACATTCGTGAATGCTGACGGGGAGAAAAGGGCGTATGTCAAGTTTGCTGCCAAAAATCCGGCGATTGACATAGCCACTCAGATGGGGTTGATGTAAGGTGGGTAAAAATCTTATACAGCAGAAAAGGGGAAAAGGAAGCCCAAGGTACAGGGCGCCTAGCTTTAATTACAAGGGCAAGGCAAGCTTTTCAAGATATGATGATGGCAAGGCAATAAGCGGGGCAATTACAGACATAGTGCACAGCAGCGGCCACAGCGCCCCCTTGATGGAGCTGAAATATACGAACGGCGAAATAGGCTTGTTGCAGGCCCCGGAAGGCGTGAAGGTAGGGGACCAGATTGAGGTAGGGACTGATGTTGAAGTTAAAACCGGAAACATACTTCCTCTCAAAAGCATGCCTGAAGGCACATCCATCTATAATATAGAGTCAAACCCCGGCGATGGGGGAAAATTTGTAAGGTCAAGCGGTGCATTTGCAAAGATAATAACAAAGACAAGCGAAGGAATTGTTGTGCAGCTCCCTTCAAACAAGAGAAGAATTTTTTTGCCTGAATGCAAGGCCGCAGTAGGCATCGTGGCTGGCTCGGGAAGGACGGAAAAGCCATTTTTGAAAGCCGGCAGCAAATTTTATGCAATGAAAGCCAAGAACAAACTATGGCCAAACGTGAGCGGGACATCAATGAATTCAGTAAGCCACCCGTTTGGAGGCTCAAGTTCGCATGCAAAGGGAATACCGACACAATCTGCAAGAAATTCACCGCCTGGGCGAAAAGTGGGAAAGATAGCACCTAAAAGAACAGGCAGGCACAAGAGGTAGCAATGGCAAAAAAAGAATTCACTTTCAGGGGGAAGACAATTGACGAGCTTAAGAAGTTAAGCATGAATGAGCTGTCCCAGCTTTTGGCATCAAGGCAAAGAAGAACTATCAAGAGGGGATTCACCGACCAGCAGAAGATACTGCTCAAAAAGCTGAGGGCAAACGAGAAAAACATAGAAACCCATTGCAGGGACATGGTAATCCTGCCCGAGATGGTAGGCTCAACAATCAAAGTGCACCAGGGCAAGGAATTTGTCCCTGTTATGGTGGAGCCTGATATGGTCGGCCATTACCTCGGAGAATTTGCGTTGACAAGAAAAAGAGTTGCGCACAGCGCGCCTGGAATAGGGGCCACAAGGTCAAGCGCAAGCCTGTCGGTGAAGTAAATGAAAGGGCACACTTTTAGGGAATACCAAAAGGAGCACATGGCAAGGGCCGTGAGCATGGCATTGCCGATATCAGTCAAGCAAAGTGTGGAGATATGCAATTATATCAGGAACAAGAACGTTTCCAGTGCAAAAAAGATGCTGCAGGATGTAATAGAAAAAAAGGCAGCAGTACCGTTCAAAAGATACAATTTCGACCTTGGGCACAAGACAAAAATAGGCCCGGCAAGGTACCCTGAAAAGGCATCCAAAGAATTCATCAAATTGATAGACAACGTAGAGGCAAATGCCCAGTTCAAGGGGCTGAACACATCAAACCTCGTGATAGCGCACGCAAGCGCCCACAAGGCCGGCAAGGCATGGCATTTCGGAAGGAAGTCAAGAAGAAGAATGAAGAGGACAAACCTCGAGATAGTTGTCGAGGAAAAATCAAAAACAGAAAGCAAAGCAGCTAAAGAAGCAAAAAAATGATCGAAAGAAAATTTGTGGCGCAAAAAATGAAGGAATTCCAGATTGAAGAATACATAACGCAGAGCCTCGAGAACGTAGGCCACAGCCACACGAAAATGGTCAAGACCCCTTTAGGCGAGAAAATAATAATTTATGCATCAAGGCCCGGGCTTATAGTTGGAAGAAAAGGCCAGAACATCAAGCAGCTGACTAAAACTTTGAAGAGGAAATTTGACCTTGAGAACCCGCAGATAGAGATAAGTGAGGTGGAAAATCCGAGCCTCGATGCGCATATAGTGTCAGAGAAAATTGTTGACGCACTGGAAAAATTCGGCTCAGAAAAATTCAAGGCAATAGGGCACAAGATAATGACTGATGTTATGAGGTCAGGCGCCCTCGGTATAGAAATAGTTGTCAGCGGCAAAGTGCCGAGCTCAAGGGCAAAATCATGGAGGTTTTATTCAGGCTACCTCAAGAAATGCGGCGATATAGCCATCACTGGGGTAAGGAAATCAAATGCGCAGGCCCAGCTTAAGACTGGGATAATCGGAATCAAAGTCAAGATAATGCCTCCTGACATAAAGCTTCCTGACGACATAGAATTAGTCGAGGAAAAAGAAGTAAAAGTCGAGGCAGTAAAGGAAGGAGAGGACAAGGCGGAGCAGAAAGAAGCAAAAGAAAAGCCCAAGAGGAGGAGCCCGCGCAAGAAGAAAAATGAAGCAGAAAGAACTGAAAGCAATGAATGAGCAGGACCTTAACAGCAAGGTTGCCGAGCTGAAAAAGGAGCTCATGAAAACATACTCCCAGATAGCTATAGGCACAATACCAAAAAGCCCGGGCAGGGTAAAGGAGATGAAAAAAACAATTGCTAAAATTTTCACAATAAACAATCAAAAAATTCGAATGAAGGAGGAACAAAAAAGGAATGACTGAAGTATGCCCGATGTGCGGCTTGGTGAAGGAGCTTTGTGTATGCGAGACAATAGCCAAGGAAAGCCAGAAGATTTTTGTTTATATCGAGAGGAAGAAATTCAACAAGAACTACACGATTGTGGAAGGCATAGACGAAAAGGAGATAGACCTGAAAGAGCTGGCAAAGAAGCTTAAGTCTGAGCTTGCATGCGGCGGCACAATAAAAGACGGCAAGATAGAGCTGCAGGGCGAGCACAAGCAAAAGGCAAAAAGGATATTGGTTGAGCATGGCTTTGCGCCGGGCAGCGTTGAGGTAAGGTAACACTTTAAGAAATAAAATGGCAAAAGAAGCAAGAAATATAGGAGTTGCTGTGGAAATTCCGAAGCAGGAATGCAGCGATGCAAATTGCCCCTTCCACGGAAATTTAAGCGCTAGGGGCAGGCAGTTCACAGGCATAGTGGTATCCTCAAAAATGAGAAAGACGGCAGTCATTGAATTTGAAAGGCAGTACTTCCTTCCAAAATATGAGAGGTATGAAAAAAGGAGGACATCCATCAAAGTTCATAATCCTGAATGTGTCAATGCAAAAGACGGCGACATAGTAAAGATAATGGAATGCAGGCCGCTGAGCAAGACAAAAAATTTTGTAATACTCCAGAAGCTGGGTTCAGAAAAAGGATTCAAGGGAAAAATGGAAGCAAGGGAAATGTCAAAGGCAGAGAAGCCGAAGAAAGACGAAAAAGCTGAAACGGGGGAGGAATCATAATGCAGCCGCTAAAAGCACGCGTGGCAAAGGCGCTTCCTGTTTACAGCAAGATTGAGACATGCGACAATTCAGGGGCTAAAGTAATCAAGGTATTCACGGTCATGGGGTCCAAGACAGTAAAGGGAAGGATATCGAGCTGCGGCGTAGGTGACTTGGTCATGGCATCTGTAATAAAAGGCAGGCCTGACATGAGAAAACAGGTGGTTTTAGCAGTTATAGTCCGGCAGAAAAAGGAGTATAGGAGAGCTGACGGCATGAGGATAAAATTTGAAGACAATGCGGCAGTAGTGCTGAAGGATGACAAGGGAAATCCAAAAGGCACAATATTCAAGGGGGCAATTGCAAAGGAAGCCTGCGAACGATGGCCTGGCATAGCAAAACTAGCAAGTGTGGTGGTGTGATAGCATGAAAAAATTTTCAAGGGAATGGAAGAGCAGCACAAAGGCAGGCAAGCAGAAAAAGTACAGGTTTAATGCCCCGCTCCACATCAGGAAAAAGCTTTTGCATTCGCACCTTTCAAAAGATCTCAGGAAAAAATACGGAAAGAGGAACACCGGCCTGAGAAAAGGAGACAAGGTGAAAATACTGCGCGGGCAGTTCAGGAAGCATGAGGGGAAGGTAGAACGAGTGGATGCAAAAAAGCTCAGGATATTCGTTAATGGCGTTGAAATGCCGAAAAGGGACGGCACAAAAAAACTGCTTCCCCTGGACCCGTCGAACCTCATGATAACCGAGCTAAATATGGATGACAAGCTAAGGCAAAAGACATTGGAGAGGAAATAAAATGGGAAAAGACCACCTTAAAAGGCTCGCAGCGCCAAAGACCTGGAATGTCAGGAGGAAGGGGATAAAGTTCATCACCAAGCCGGTGCCGGGCCCGCACAGCATTGAAAAAGGAATTCCGCTGAGTGCGCTGCTGAAGGAAGTGCTTGATTACGCTGCAACAACCCGCGAGGTAAAGAAAATACTGCACACAAGCGAAATAAAGATAGACGGAAAGCCGAGAAAAGATTTTAGGTTCCCAATTGGCGTGTTTGACACGCTGGAATTTAAGGGGACAAATGAATTTTTTAGGATAATAATGGACAAAAAAGGGAAAGTCGGACTGATAAAAATAGGCAGGGAAGAGGCATCGCTCAAGCCGTGCAAGATAATAGGAAAAAGGCTGGTCAGGGGAAAAACCCAGCTGAATCTTTACGACGGGAAAAACATACTTGTGGATAAAGACGGCTACAAGGTCGGGGACACAGTGTTACTGTCGCTGCCGGACCAGAAGATAAGCAAGCACTTCAAGCTTGGCAAAAAATCGGCAATATTCCTGACAGGGGGGAAGCACATAGGCGAGACAGGAAAAGTGGAGGATATTGCAGAGAGCAGGATAATATACAAAAACAAGGATGGGGAGCTCGTCGAGACATTAAAGGACTATGCATTTGTCATTGGAAGCGACAACCCGATAATTTCACTTGAATAAGATGGACTCAATGAAGCACATAAAGATAGAAAAAGTGACGCTTAACATTGGCGCCGGAAAGGACCAGTCAAGGCTAGAGAAAGGAATTGCATTATTGAGGGCAATTACAAATGCCACTCCTATTAAGACCGTGACAAAAAAAAGAATACAGGAATGGGGCCTGAGGCCGGGGCTCCCTATCGGATGCAAGCTTACGTTAAGAAAAGACAAGGCTGCCAAAATTCTTCCAAGGCTTTTGGACGCAGTCGAAAACAAGCTTATGGAGAGGCAGTTTGACCATAATGGGAATATAGCATTCGGCATCCCGGAATATATAGAGATCCCCGGGGTAAAATACGACCCAAAGATAGGCATAATGGGGCTTGAAGTATGCATAACACTTGAAAGGCCGGGCTTCAGGATAAAGAAAAGAAGGATGCTCCAAAGAAGAATACCGGCAAGGCACAGGATATCCAAGCAGGAAGCCGTGGAATTCATGGCAAAAAATTTCAACACGATAGTGGGGGCAGAATAAATGACTTACAGCGACTACAGGAAAGTTTTCAAGCAATTGAAGGAGAAGCCCGTTAAGATGCAGAAATACATAAAGCACAATTCTCCAAAGCCGAGAAAATACGGAAGATCCACAAAAAAATGCAGAAGATGCGGACGCCCCGGGGGATACATAAGCAAGTACGGGCTTGGGCTGTGCAGGACATGTTTCAGGGAAATAGCGACAAACCTTGGATTTAAAAAATACAGTTAAGCATTAAAAATGATGAACGACCCATTAGCAACCATGATGTCATTGATTTTGAACAATGAGTCAGTAGGAAAATCAGAATGCCTGATAAAGCCGTCTTCAAAAATGATAAGGGAGCTGCTCAAAGTGATGAAAGAAAACGGCTATGTCGGAGAATTTGAAGAGGTGGAGGACAGCAGAGGCAACTACATCAGGCTCAGCCTGACCGGCAGCATAAACCGCTGCAATGTCATAAAGCCAAGGTACAGCGTCAAAGGAACAGGATTTGAAAAATTTGAAAGAAGATACCTGCCGGCAAAAGATGTAGGCATTTTAGTGGTGTCAACGCCGAGGGGCATAATGACGCATTATGATGCCAAGGCAAAGAAAATAGGAGGAAGGCTTTTGGCCTATTGCTACTGAAATGAAGGAAAAAATAACGAAAGAAATTGAGCTGCCGGAAAATGCAGCGGCTTCTGTGAATGAAAAATTCATCACCATAAAAGGCCTCAAAGAAGTCAAAAGGGAGTTCAGCCAGCGCAGCGTTTCAATCAGGATAGAGGGCAGGAAGGTAGTGCTTGAATCGAGAAGCGGGACAAAAGAAGACAAGAAGATAATAGGCTCAATCGCAGCTCACATTAAAAACATGATCAATGGCAGCCAGAGGGACCATACTTATACATTGAAGATCTGCTCCGGGCATTTTCCGATGAATGTCAGCGTTGCAGGCAGCAAATTCATAATCAAGAATTTTCTTGGAGAAAAGGTCCCGAGGACCCTTGATTTGAAGGCAGGCGCAGAAGTCAAAGTTGAGGGGGATATAATCCATGTCACAAGCCCGAACAAGGAAACAGCCGGCCAGGTAAGCGCAGACATAGAGCAGCTCACAAGAAGGCCGGGCTATGATACAAGGATATTCCAGGATGGCATTTACATAACAAACAAGGATGGAAAAGAACTAAAATGAAGAGGCTTTTGGAAGTCAGGAAGGAATTGAAAGAGAGAAAGCCGGTTTTTATCAGGCAGGACAATCCCAAGAGGATGAAGCTCAATTACAAGTGGAGAAAGCCGAAAGGAATTCATTCAAAAATAAGGCACAAGTTCAAAGGAAGAAGAAAAATGCCGTCTCCTGGCTACAAGTCGCCAAGAAAAGTGAAAGGGCTGCACCATTCCGGGCTGAAAATGATTCATGTTTTTTCCGCCAGCGATGTATCAGGAATAAAAAAGGAAAGCGAGGGGATAATAATGCCAAAATCAGTCGGCATGAGGAAAAGGCTGGGGATACTGGAAAAGGCAAAAGAGCTCAATATCATGGTTCTCAACATAAATGCTGACGAGCACATGGCAAAAATAAAAGATTTTGTAAGCTCGAAGAGGAAAGGGCAAAAGGCCGCAAAGAAAGAGGAAGTTAAAGAGCTTAAAGAACAGAAAAAGCAGGAAAAGAACCCCGAGCTAAGCGACGAGCAGAAAAAAGAGGAAGAGAAGAAAGAAAAGAACAGGATATTGACCAAGAAGGTTTAAAATGCTTGATGTACAAAGAAGACTGGCTGCCAAAATTTTAAAATGCGGCAGGAACAGGATAAGGTTTGACCCCGGCAGGCTGGATGAAATAAAAGAGGCAATAACGAAAACCGACATAAGGTCGCTAATCAGCAACGGGGCAATCTCCAGAAAAAGAGTGCTGAGCACCTCAAGGTTCTGGGCAAGGAAAAAAGCGGCGCAAAAGGCATCAGGCAGGCAAAAAGGGTTTGGATCCAGAAAGGGAAAAAAGACGGCAAGGCTCGAGCCTAAGAGGGAATGGATAAACAAGATAAGGCTGCAGAGGGGATTCATCAAGTCATTGAGGGACAATGAGCAGATATCCGATGAGGCGTACCATGAGCTTTACGCCAAAAGCAAAGGGGGATTTTTCAGGAGCCTGAGGCACCTGAAGCTTTATACAAAAGAGAGGGAAATGGTCAAAAATGAAGCAAGGTAAAGTTTTCACAGTTCCTTTCAGGAGAAAAAGGCAGGGAAGGACATACTACAAGAAAAGGATAAGGATACTTTTATCAAATAAGTACCGGTTTGTAGTCAGGAAATCCCTTAAAAATTTCCAGGCATCGGTGATAGAATACAGCCCAAAAGGCGACAAAGTGCTGCTCACGATAAACTCAAATGCCCTGGGCAAGATCGGATGGAAAGGAAGCAGCGGGAACCTGCCAAGCGCATATTTGATAGGCCTTCTCGCAGGCAAAAAGGCAATTGAAAAAGGAGTCAAAGACGCAATACTTGACCTGGGATTCAACAATTCCGTCAAGGGATCCAGGCTGTACGCAGCGCTTGCAGGAGCGATAGATGCAGGATTAAAAATACCGTTCAATCCGGAGGTCCTTCCGCCAAAGGAAAGGATCGAGGGGGAGCATATAGCAAAATATGCCCAGCAGCTGAAGAATGACAAGCAGAAATACGATGCCCAGTTTTCAGATTATATAAAGAAAGGAGTCAGTCCGGAAAATATAGCAAAACATTTCAATGAGATCAAGGGGAAAATACATGGCTAAGAAAAAAGAAGAAAAGCCCGAGGAAAAAGAAGTAAAAGTCGAGGCAGTAAAGGTAGAAGAGATTCAGGAGGAAGAGGCAATAATAGAAAAGCCGAAAGAAGGACTTGCCACAGAAATGGGCGAGGTCAAGGAGCTTGAAGAAGAGATTGTAGAAGAAGTCAAAAAGAAAGGCGCTTTCGAAAAAGAATCATGGAAGCCAAAAACTTCGCTTGGCATCAGGGTAAAAGCCGGCGAGGTCAGGGATATCAATTATGTGCTGGACAGCAGAATAAAGATACTGGAGCCGGAGATTGTCGATGCCCTGCTGCCGAACCTCACAACAGACTTGCTAATGATCGGCCAGTCAAAGGGAAAATTCGGCGGCGGCCAAAAAAGGATTTTCAAGCAGACGCAGAAAAAAACGCAGGAAGGGAATAAGCCGAATTTTGCAACATTCGCTGTTACAGGAAATGAAGACGGCTATGTAGGCGTGGGGTACGGCAAATCAAGGGAAACCGTACCTGCAAGAGAAAAGGCGATAAGGCAGGCAAAGCTCAAAGTCATAAAGATAAGGAGAGGCTGCGGAAACTGGAGATGCGGCTGCGGCGAAGCCCACACAGTCCCATTCATGGTAAAGGGAAAAGCAGGCTCTGTTGAAATCACACTCATACCTGCACCTAAAGGGACAGGCCTGATAGTTGAGAAGGAATGCCAGAAGATACTTAAGCTGGCTGGCATAAAAGACATTTGGTCAAGGACAGAAGGCCAGACAAGAAGCAAGCTTAACCTGTTGTACGCATGCTTCGACGCATTGCAAAAGCTCATGCAGTTCAAGATGAACAACAAAAGCGCAGGAATGCTTAGCGTTGCAGAAGGCTCGCTGAAGGCAGCATAAAAATGGACAAAAAGGAAAAACAGCTGGCAGCAGTCAGGGTAAGGGGAATAACAGAAATAAGGGTCAAGGTAGAAGACACTTTAAGAATGCTCAGGCTTTACAGGAAAAATTATTGTGCAGTTATCCCCGGTAATGAGACTTACCTTGGCATGCTAAAAATGGCGAAAGACTACATCACATGGGGTGAGATTGACGACGAAACTTTCAGGATTTTAGTAGACAAAAGAGGGGAAGCCTTTAACGGAAAAGAAAAAGACTCCAGGGGAAAGATAAACTACAATGACTTTGTTGTTGTTGGCAATAAAAAAATAAAGAAATATTTCAGGCTAAGCCCGCCGGTAAAGGGATTTGGAAGGAAAGGAATAAAGCACTCTTTCCAGCAGGGCGGCGCCCTTGGCTACAGGGGAGATAAAATAAACGATTTGATCAGGAGGATGGTTTAAATGTTAAATGAATTAGAAGTAGCAGATTTTATCCAAATGGATTATCAGAATAAGGAAAGAAGAATGGGTTACCATGCTTTTGTTAGTGGGGACGCATCCGCACAAGAAACCGTGCCTCATGCAAGAGCAGCGATTTTAAGAGCATTAAGAATTATATATGAAGTCCCAACAAGCGATGCGGAATTCGCTGAACTCATGGCTCGGGAAATGTGCAGCCGGCCAGGCTTTCCAACAGATGAGGTTGTGGAAAGGGCATTAGTTTTAGCCAGGCCTAAATTAGAACAATTAGAAAGTAGGTTAGTAATTAATGTTGAAAAATAAATTGATAAAAATTGTAAGTAATCTAAAATGACAGTCAACAAAAGAAAAAAAAATACAAGGCAGCGCGGCTACAAGACGCACGGCTGGGGCTCCAAGAAGAAGCACAGGGGGCAGGGCCATAGGGGGGGAAGAGGATTGGCCGGCACCGGGAAAAGGTCAGACGCGAAAAAACCAAGCTACTGGAAAGAAGACTATTTCGGAAAATACGGATTTGTGAGCAAAACACCCGGCATAAAGATAAGCGCAGTCAACATCAGATTCATCGAGCAGCATTTTAACAAATTCCTTTCAGGCAAGCTGGTATCCCATGAAGGCGGATTTTATATTGTTGAGCTTGAAAAGCTTGGATTCAACAAGCTGTTGGGTGATGGAAAAGTTTCCATGAAATTCAGGATAAAAACCCCGTATGCCTCAAAAGCAGCTGTAGAAAAAGTCAAGCAGGCCGGCGGCGAAGTCATAGGCCTGGCAGAGTCAAAATAATTTTAAATCATAGCATACACTGAAACAAAAATGTCTGTCTGGAATTCGATAATCTCCAATCTGCCGGAAGTTGAAGGACCTACGCAAAAAACGCTTTCTTTCAGGGAGAAATTAAAGTGGACTGGGATTGTGCTTGTGATATTCTTCGTGCTCGGGCTTCTGCCCTTGTTCGGCCTTGGGATAAACGCCCTTGAGAGATTTGAGACCTTGTCTATAATCCTTGGGGCAGAATTCGGGTCGATAATATCGCTTGGAATAGGGCCCATCGTAACGGCATCCATTGTTCTGCAGCTGCTCAACGGCTCAGGAATATGGAAATTTGACCTGACAAATCCTGATGGCAAAAGGACGTTCCAGGGGACTCAAAAGCTGCTCGCATTGTTTTTCATAATTTTTGAGAGCTCAATCTACGTGTTTTTAGGCGGCCTTGCCCCGGCAGAGCAGTTCATCGGGACTGGATTTTATTTCCAGCTGCAGCTGATACTGATATTCCAGCTTTTCCTTGGAGGGCTTTTGATATTGTTTTTGGACGAAGTCGTAAGCAAATGGGGTTTCGGCTCGGGAATCAGCCTTTTCATAGCGGCAGGTGTGAGCAAGAGCATTTTCCTGCAGGCATTCAACTGGATTGTGCCATCCGGCTCGACTTATCCTCCCGGGGCGATACCTGCATTTTTCGTGAGCCTTGTCAACGGAGATGTTACAACAGCATTGATAATGGCAGCTGCAGTCATTGCAACAATACTTGTTTTTGTCATTGCAGTTTACGCCCAGGCAATGAAGGTTGAAATCCCCCTGTCATTTGGAATGGTCAGGGGGCATGGAATAAGGTGGCCATTGTCGTTCATTTATACTTCTAACATTCCGGTCATTTTAGTTGCTGCGCTGATTGCTAACTTCCAGCTTTGGGGGAGGCTCCTGCAGAATGCAGGCTGGCCATTGCTCGGGAGCTTCAGCTCTTCATCAGGCCAGCCGGTCTCGGGATTTGTTTACTGGCTCCAGGGCCCGGACATTGTGAGGAGCATAATACAGCAGCATACACTGCTTATTGGCTTGGCCCCATATTTGCAGGCACTGTTTTACATGTTTTTCTTCATACTTGGAAGCGTGGTGTTCAGCATATTTTGGGTGCAGACAGCAGGCATGGATTCAAGATCACAGGCCCAGCAGATGATTTCAAGCGGCCTGCAGATTCCAGGGTTCAGGAAAGATGAAAGGGTTCTGGAAAGGCTTTTGAACAGGTACATCTGGCCATTGACTATAATGGGCGGGATAACCGTGGGATTTCTTGCCGCGTTTGCAGACCTGACAGGCGCACTGGGAAGCGGAACAGGGATATTGCTTACTGTGATGATTGTTTATAGGCTTTACGAGGACATAGCAAGGCAGCACATGATGGACATGAATCCCATGATGAGAAAGTTCATGGGTGGCTAAATGGCATACTACGATTTTCTTAACATTATTTTTGCCCCGCTGCTTAAGCTGCCAGTATTGTGGGCAGTCATCCTTTTGTCTTTTATCGTTTCCGTGATCATAATTGTAATCACAAAGTACACAACCAATCAGACTTTGATGAAAAAGCTGAAGGACGACATGAAAGACTACCAAAAGCAGATCAAGGAGCTGAAAGGAAACCCTTCAAAAGCGATGGAAGTGCAAAAAAAGGCGATGGAATTGAACATGAAATACATGATGCATTCTTTGAAGCCTACAATAATAACATTCATCCCGATAATCCTGATATTCGGCTGGATGAGCTCTACCTTCGCATATGAAGGCATAAAGCCCGGCCAGGAATTTTCAGTCACAGCCATTTTTGAAAAGAATGCAGCGGGCAACGCCGAATTGATAGCTCCTGAAGGAATAACGCTGAATGGTGAAAAAGCCCAAAAAATCGAGGATAGCCAATCCACATGGAAACTTAAAGGAGAGGAAGGGCTGCACACCCTTGAAATTAGCTATAATGATGAAAAACAGCAGAAGGATGTCTTGATAACAAATTCTGAAAAATACATTGAGCCAACAAAAAAAACCGAGGGACAAATTAAGTCAATACAGATAGGCTACAAGCCAAAGAAAATACTTAACCTGCTTGGATGGAAGCTAGGATGGCTTGGCACTTATATAATATTCTCAATAATATTCACAATGGCATTAAGAAAGCTGTTGAAGGTTTATTGATTTACTCCTTAAAGTAGTGCTTAACCACTTCAGAAAATTTTTCTATTATTTTTGAATCAATTTTAGTGTACCTATCAGTCTCTAATGGAAACAATTTCTCTGTTTTTAGAAAATTCTCTATGTAGTTTATCAAAAAATGAGGCTTTGTGGGTATTACCAATAGGATTCTGGCTTCTTTCCAAAATTCAGCATATTTGTTTAATCTGCTCTTTTGTATATCGCCGTTGCCTGAATATTTGACTTCAATTAGCTGGACAGACCCACTTGGGCTCACAACAAGAAAATCCGGAATGCTCTTTATTCTTTCAAGCGTGTCGCTGCCTTGAAGCTCTCTTCTGTTTTGGGATAAATTTTCAAGAACAGCTTCGTACCCAAACCTATAAACCATGTATCCGCTTTTCTTAAACATCTCTTCAATTAAAGTCTCAGCAATCCGACCTTTAACTACATTAGAAGCAAAGTCATATCCCATTTTAGGTGCAAATCCCTATTTTCTCGGCCTTGATTGAATTCTTCGGGCAGATTTCTGTGGATTGCCCTGATTTTACCTTCGGTATGAACTGCACCTGCTTTATGTTGCCGAACATTGAGAAATCGTATGTAACTTCCTTGTCCTTCTTGTCGTATAATGAGCCTTTCCTGATTAGGATATTGTCAATGTCAAAAAGCCTTGTTCCCTTGTCCCCTACAATCCAGATTGCAAGCCCGCTGATATCCATATTTCCCGTGTTGTCAAGTATGAAGTTTATGTAGCCGTTTTGGCCAAACCCCCCGAAGCAGACTTCCCCAACATCAAGGTCTCTTGTCTTGATTTCAACGCCCCTGCACAAGTCCGTGGATTTCCCAAGATTAAGGTTCAGGCCCCAGTTCATCACGACAGAGCCGAGGGCAACGGCAAAAGCTATGAGAAGCACAGTGGCTATTAATGGCGATACCCCTTTTTTTGAACTGTAAAATTTTAGCATATCTTCAAATTTGCTTTGAAGTATTCATATTTAAACATTATGCTAACCTTTTTAAATAGCTAAACTTTCCCAAGACCATGCCAAAGCCAAGTTTAAGGTCGAGGAGCCTTAGAAGGGTATTCAGGAAAGTGCCTGGAAACAGGGTTAGCCTGCAATACAAGAAAAAGAAGCCGAAATCCGCAAGATGCGGAGGCTGCGGCGCCGTGCTGAAGGGCGTTCCAAGAGAGCTTCCTTTCAGGATGAGAAACATGGCCAAGACAAAGAAGAGGCCTGAAAGGCCGTTTGGCGGAGTCTTGTGCAGCAGATGCATGAGGCAGCAGATAGTCAGTAAAATAAGATAAATTTCATAATATTAATGAATATTTGCCGAAGGCAGATTGAATTAGCAAAATAAAATATAAGAATTAACAAAGAAATCACTTGGGCAGATGGTGACACTGCTCGTTTAGGGTGATCGGAGGGAAAAATGATTGAAATCGGAAGATTGGTTGTTAAGACTGCTGGAAGAGATGCTGGAAAAAAAGCAGTCATAGTTGATATTCTTGATGACAAGTTTGTTCTTCTGGACGGCGAGACAAGAAGAAGGAAATGCAATGTCGTCCATATTGAATCTCTTGACAAAGTCCTGAAGATAGAAAAGAATGCCGGTCATGACGCTGTCGCCGAAGCACTGAAAGAGCTGGGCATAGAGGCAAGAGTCTCAAAGCCGAAGCAAAAGACAGCAAGGCCAAAGGCAAAGAGAAAGACACAGGAGCAGATAAGGGAGCAGAAAGAAGAAAAGAGAAAGCTAATGGATGTTTTCAGGCCAAAGAAGAAAGATGAGAAGGCTGAGAAAGAAGAGTCTTTGGAAGCGAAGGCAGGCTTAACAGAGGAGAAAGAAGAAGCAAAACCGGAAGAAAAGAAGACAACTGAGAAAGCAGAAAAACCGAAAGAAACAAAGCCGAAGAAACTTTCTCCAAAGAAAACCGCTCCAAAGAAAAAGGAGTGATTTTATTTATTTTAATAATTTATCATAATTTTCTTCAATTTTTTTATTTATGCCTTTTAACTTATCAGTTCTGGATTTGATAGGGTTTTTAAATATATAGCCTAATATACCCAATAAAAGAAAATAAAATGAGGCTGCAAATCCTTTACTTAATAGTGTATCTACTGCTATAATAACTGATACACCAATTGCAGCAATCCCAATAGTAATCGTCACTGAATATATCAAAAACTTATCTATTTCAAATTGTAAAGTATCTTTATCATGTTTAAGTTTCTCAATAATTATTTTTATTTCCTTTGAGTTTTTCATCTCTGCTCCATCACTTCAAACAGTTCTGTCAAATTCAATTCCAAAGCAGCAACCGGCATCTCAAGTCCCCAATTCGAAAGAACTTGAGGGTTAATTTCCCCAAGATAAGCGAATTTCTTGCCTTTCACAATAGCCCTTCCAACCCTTCCTTCGATGAATGAATTATGCTCCGCTTCTTCAATGTCATAGCTTAACCCAAAGCACCTCATTATGTAGTCAAGCGCCTGTCTCATGTCCGTGTAGTTTACATCTTCATGGGAAGAGGCAATTGCAATCCTGTGGCTCTCAAAAATCTCATCACCTTTCCTTGAATTTACCAAGCCCTGCTCAAAGATTTTTTGAGGAAATTCAACGTGCTTGTTCTTGGAGAAGACCTCCATTAAGTTTGGCAAAAGCCAGCTCCTCACAACAGAGTAAGTCTCTGACATGTAGTCATCTATCTCAATAGTGCCAAAATCCTCAATGTTCATCTTCCTGTAGAGTATTTCCTTGTTTGTCAATATCGCGCTCAATACTTCCTGATAGCCCAGGCCAACAACAATCTCCCTTATCTTGTCAATGAATTCATTCAATTTGAAAGTCGAGCCGTGCGTGAATGTTGTCAGTGGAAGTTCCTTTATCTTGTCAAAGCCATAGGCTATCCCAATGTCCTCGATGACATCATAAGGGTGCAAAATGTCATTCCTGTAAGCCGGGATTTTCACTTTCCAGTCGCTGAAGTCATATTGCGCCTTTTCAAGCAGATGCTTTATTTCACTTTCCTTCAGCTCCAATCCAAAAAGATTCTTTATCTGCTCGCTTTTGATTTGGATGGACTCACTTTTTAAATTTGGCATCGTGATTTTCTTGTCAGGGTATTTTGCCTCAACGGAATAAATCTGGAAGCCCCTGTCATGAAGCGCATAGGCAAATATGCTTGCAGCAAGGTTGACAGCTTCCTCGTCAATTCCAGTCGCCTCAAAAAACAGGTCTTCATCCCCAATCTCAAGCTTCCCTGTAAAATTAGAGTTTATAATCGGGACAAAGCTCATCACCTCGTTTTTGTCGTCTATCAGCACAGGATATTTCTCAAAGCCCTCAAGCACCCATGCATAGTCCTTCCCTTTCGGATGCTCAGCCAGGATTTCTTTCAAATTCATCTTTGCCTTGAATTCCAAAGGCACGAATTCTATTGACAAAGGATCAACAGCCTTGTAATGCACCGGAAATTTCAGCCTTCTGTAAGAATACAGTCCAATTGAAACCTTCTGCCTTCTCCTCCCATAGCTCTCGCAGAATTTTTCCTGCAATTGCACCATCTGCTTTATCAGGTAATCATCCATCTTTTTTCCTTTTGCAGCGAAGCATGCAATATATGGCCTGTAATTCATCACAGACTTGTCAACTATCACTTGATAATCTCCTTTGTTCACTTTTATTTCCGGAATGCCTTTCTGCAGGCCGAGAATTCCCCTGAGCAGGCGTGCAAATCCCTCAGCGCTCCACAAATAAGGAAGGTTCGTGTCCCCAAAATCAATCTTGGCTTCATCAGTCTCTTCATCATAGCCTTCAAAGTCACCCTTGCCGCAGTGCGCAAGCTCATGAAGCTCCTCAACTGTTATTTTCCTACCTGTCAAATGCTGCAGGTCCCTCAATGAAAAAGCTATTGTCGGCATTTTATTTTATCAGGCTTTTCCTGAATTTTTCAATCTCGTTAATCTCTATTTCCGGAAATAATCCGCTATAATCGCATTTCCTGCATTTCTCCGGTGTCGGCATAAGCATATCAACAAAATTTGTCCTAACAGGCAAGTCTATGCTTCCGCATTTCGGGCAGATTTTTGTGTATTGTGCATCAGCCATTCAAACCACTTTTGCGTTTCTCAAAAACCCAAGGTCATGCGAAAATAATTGCCTTATATCCTTGATTCCTAGCTTGAACATCGCAATCCTGTCTATCCCGATGCCCCAGGCCAAAACAGGAACTTCCCTTCCGAGCAGCGGCTTCACGACTTCCGGGCGGAAAATTCCCGAGCCGCCAAGCTCAATCCACCCAAGCTCGGGATGCTTTGCATGCAATTCTGCGCTCGGCTCCGTGAATGGAAAATACCCCGGAGTTATCTTAATCTGGTCGGTTTCTGCAAATTCCTCAGCAAACATTTTCAGCACACTTTTAAGGTGCCTGAAGTTTAACCCCTCTTCTATAATAATTCCCTCTGTCTGGTTGAATTCAGGGAAATGAGTTGCATCAACAACGTCATACCTGAAGCACCTTGAAATCGCAAAATATTTTCCCGGGATCTCAAGCCCTTTTGATGCAAGCATCCTTGCGGAAGAGGCTGTTCCCTGCGTCCTCAGCATGTGCCTGTGGGTCCTTTTTGCATCAAAATCATAGCGCCAGCCCCTTGATCCTGTATCAATCCCATTTTCATGAGCTTCCTTCACTTTCTTCACAAGAGCCTCATCCAGCTTTCCGTATTTCGGCTCCTTTATGTAATAAGCCTGGTGGATGTCCCTTGCAGAATGGAACTGCGGCATGAACAATACATCCATGTCCCAGAAATCAGTCTCTACTATAGGGCCCGTCATCTCCTTAAAGCCAAGCGCTATAAATTTCTGCCTGACTTCATCAAGAAATCTTCTGTAATGCTGTTTTCTGCCACCAAAAATCGAGGGGACGTTGATCTTGACGTCAAACCTCCTGAATTTCTTGCCCTTCCAAGCGCTTGTCTTTATCAATGAGGGGCTTAATTTCTCAATCAAATCATCTTCAATCTTTTCCTTCAGCAGCTTTTTTCCTGTTTCTGTCAGCTCTGCGCTTATTATTTTGGACATCTCAACTTTTATAATTCTCTTTCTTTTCCTTAGATTGTCAAGAACAAACCTTTCCTCTTCATTCAAAGAAAGCAATTCCTTCGGAAAGCTCTCTTTCAGAAACTGTTCTTCAGGAAACCCATGCTTCATCAAGTGCTTTCCGTCATCTGTTATGGTGGCAGCAAGCTCCTTTCCCTTTTCTATCTCAATTGCAGCTTTTGACTTCAGTGCGCCAATGGAGATTGCCATTTCCTCATTGCTCAGGCCTGTTTTTTTTGCAATCTCAGGAATTGTTGTTTTCTTGTCGATTGCTTCAAGGAATTTCCTTTCAGGAAGGCCTTCTTTTAGGTATCTCCTCCCGTTATCGTCCAGCACCACTAATTCTTTCTGCTGCTCCTTCAATTTCACAACATTCTTGTTCTGCAGCCACTGCAATGCCCTTGAGACCTCGACATCCTTCAATCCTGTCACTTTCATGATGTCATGGAAAGAGCTGAAATTATCAAGAACCCTCAAAACTTTCCTTTCAACAGGATTTAAGCTTTCTGCTAATTTTTTAGTGTCCATACCAAAGCAAAAACATAAAAATAGCCTTTAATGAAGTTCCATCTGCACATAGTGCGCTATAAGGTCGCACACTTCTTCCGGCGATAAGCCTGATGTGTCAATTGTGTAGTCAGAGGCTCTTTTGTATTTGTCCTGGCACTCGTCAAGAATGCCCTTCATCTTGTCTATGTAATTCTTCTTCATGAAATCAGCCTTTTCCTGGCCCTTCCTTATCCTCATCTCTATGACCTTTGGGTCGCACGTCAAAAACACAATCAGCCCGTTCCTTTTGAGGTTTATGATGTTCTCGTTTCTTAGCACAGCCACGCTGCCGGTGTCAAATATGCACTCGTCAAGGCTGCTCAGTTCATCTATGACATCAGACTCTATCTCAAGCGCCTTGTCCCAGCCGTATCTCTTGACGAGCCTGTCAACGCTTAATTTTGTCTTTTTTGCTATTTCTTCGTCAGTGGAAACAAGCTTTTTCCCAAGCGTCCTTGCAAGCAGCCTTGAAACGGCAGTTTTGCCCGTCCCCCCGAACCCCATCAATGAAATGTTCATTTTGCCTGTTTTATATTATACATTATTTATTCTTTTTGTTTTTTGTAGTTTTATCATGCGAAGACAATGAGATTAGCAGTTTTTAAGGAAGCTAATCAGTGCTTAAAGAAGAAAAAAATGTATGTGAAGCTCGAGAACAGCCTGTAGAATGCAAACCCAATCCTTGCCATCGCGTTTTCGATCTTTTTCATTTTGATTGGTAAGTCGAAGTGATATTTAAATGTTGCGGGAAAAGGCATATAATGTAAATATAGAAATTAATATAACTACTTTAAGTGTATCTCAACAATATCCCTGTCTTCCAGGGCATGCTCGAGCCTTCTTATAGGCATTCCCGGGAATCTCGACGATTTCCCCCATATTCTTGCAAACCTGAATTTTGATATGAAGTCCTTGTGCAGCTTCATGCACACCTCTTTCATTGTATTCCCTTTTCTCATTATCAAAGGAACGTCCATATCGGCCTTTTTCCCTATTTCCTTGCAGTAAACCCTGATGAACTCAAGCTTCTTGAAGATTAAATCTTTAAGCTCGTTTGTGTTTACTTTGTTCTCTGCCGAGATGCAGATGTCAGGCTCTACAATGGACTTTATCCTTTCCAGCTCTTCCTTGTCGACCATGTCTATCTTGTTCAGCACAGTTATCCCGGGCACGTATTTCTTGTTGCCCTCAATCACATCAATCAGCTGGTCATCGGTTATGTCTTCCCTCACCACAACGCTTGAATTCTCAAGCCTGAACTCTTTCAAGATGTTTTTTATGGTTTCCTCTGTTATCTTTGTCAGCTTGACAGTCAAGCCAAGATCAATTCCACCTCTCAGTTTTTTTGCAATCTTCACTTGCGGCGGCTTCTGGTTTATCCTTAACCCTGTTTCATAGATTTCTTTTTTTACAACCTCAAGATGCTGCGGGTTGAAAGCATCAAGCAAAATAATGACTAAATCAGCGCTCTGCGCGCACGCTAAAACTTCTTTCCCCCTTCCCCTTCCTGTCGCAGCTCCCTCCACGATTCCCGGCACATCCAATACCTGTATCTGTGCATGGTTATATTCCAGCAATCCCGGGATGCAAGTCAAAGTGGTGAATGCGTAAGCTCCAACCGGAGAGTTTGCGTTTGTTATCGCATTTAACAAAGTTGATTTCCCAACGCTTGGAAAGCCAACCATTATGACAGTCGCATCCCCCGTCCTTCTTACAGAAAATCCTTCCTGCTTCCCCTTTGAAGAGGCCTTTCTTTGGTATTCCTCCTTTAATTTCGCTAATTTTGCCTTTACCAAGCCAATATGAGCCTGTGTCTTCTTGTTGTACTTTGTAGTTGAGAGCTCTTCCTCTAATTCCTTTACCTTCCTGTCATATGCAGACTCGTGGGATTTAGCATCCTTTATGTTATACTGCTGCGCCATACGGTAAAGATTAAGAAAAGGTTATAAAAAGGTTTGTTTGGAAAAGATATTTAAACAAATAAACAATCAAATCAATATGTTAGAAGGAATTGAAGCATTGTCAAAAGATGTGTTATATATAATTATTTTTTTAGTTCCAGGTTATATAGGATTTCAAACAACATTAATGATTTTTTCAGTATTATTCAAACCATTTAAATATCGTTCAAAGAAGATATCTACTTTAGATAAGGCAATAATTTCTATTTTATGGAGTGCATTAACTTTTGCAATAATGTTCAATGTTTGGGAAATTGAACAACTTTTTAGTTCAGTAAACATTAAAAACATGGCCCTAATGGTAGTCATATCAGTAGGAATCGCAGAATTTATTTCTATAGGTTTCTGGATTTTGTTTTTAGTCATCTTTGGATTTAATACCATATTGGACTTCATAACTTATAGTGATAAAACCTTGCCTTTTATCTCGCTTCCAAGGCTAAAACTAATATGGTCTAAGCATTATCAGAATCTTCAAAAAATCCTTTCTGATGATAACTATTATGAACTATACTCATCTGCAGCAAACAAAAAAATTATTTCTTTACATCTTATAAATGGGAAAACTTTAAAAGGTATAGTTATAAAAGAAAAGGTCATAGATATAACTCAGTTTAAATTTGATGTAGGCAATGAAATATTCATCATCAGTTTAGAAGATGTATACAATATCTCCATCCCTAAAAATCCTCAGTAGTTTTTCATTTCCTCTTCGGAACTTTCTCCCAATCCTCTAAGAACTTTTTAATCCCAACATCAGTCAATGAGTGCTTGAACAGCTGCTCGAAAACAGAATAAGGCACTGTTGCTATGTCTGCTCCTATTTTGGCGGCGTCAAGAACATGGATTGGATTCCTCACAGAGGCAACAAGTATCTGTGTAGTAAACTTGTAATTGTCATAAATCAGCTTTATATCTTTTACCAGCTCCATCCCCGGCTGGCTGATATCATCCAATCTGCCGACAAAAGGGCTTACGATAAAAGCCCCTGATTTTGCTGCTAACAAAGCCTGGTTTGCGGAAAAAACTAAAGTGACATTGACCCTTATTCCCTTTTTTGTTAGCCTTTGGCAGGCTTTCATGCCCTCAACAGTCATCGGAACCTTGACAACAATGTTCTTTGCAATCTTTGAAAATGCAATCCCTTCTTTAACCATTCCGTCAGCATCAAGGGAAACGGTCTCTGCGCTTACAGGACCTTTGACAATTGAGCAGATTTCTTTTAAAGTTTCGTTATAATCACGGCCTGCTTTCATGATCAAGGATGGATTTGTAGTAACTCCATCGCAATTGCCAGTTTCAGCGGCCCGCTTTATCTCAGAAACATCTGCAGAGTCGATAAAGATTTGCATTCTAATGAGTAAGCCGTTATTATTTTAAAACCTTTCCCTATATGCTGACCAGAACAGAGCCAATCACAATCAGCACAGCCCCTGAAATTATCCTAAAAACCTGGGAAACATCCGGGATTTCCTTCAAAAATATTATTCCAAGAAGTACGGCAAGTATGGTGTTTGTATTATAGATTGGAGCAAGCTGAGATACATTTCCTCCTTTTGATATGGCAATAGCAATTGCCAAAAATCCAAGCCCCCAAACAACTCCTGCAATCATGGCTAAACTGCCTGATTTCCATTCAAAGCTGAAACTTGGTTTGAAAACAAACAATATGCTGAACAATAAGACTATTCCAAGCCCGAACACGAAGCTGCCATAGTAAGGCGAGAAATTTCCTTTCTGCGCAGCAACCTTATAGACGATAGTATTAATCGCAAAAAACACCGATGCAGCAATCCCGTATAAAATCCAGTTCTGCATTTTATCTTTTCTTTACAAATCGAATAACTTCTTCAGCAATCGATTCAGCATCTAGCCCATACTTCTTGTACAATTCATCCGGCTTGCCGGATTCTGCATATTTGTCCTGCAGCCCGATCCTTTTCATTCTGCATGGGAAGTTTTCGCTCAAGACCTCTGCAACAGCCGATCCAAGGCCACCAATAACGTTATGGTCTTCTGCCGTTACAACGCAATTAGTTTTTTTGGCCAGCTCTATAACGAGATTATTGTCAAGCGGCTTTATTGTATGGATGTTGACAACATAAACTTTTATTCCTTCTTTTTCAAGTATCTCAGCTGCTTTCAAAGCCTCGTGAACTAAAGTGCCTGTAGCGAAAATTACAGCATCCTTCCCCTGTTTCAGAACTTCTCCTTTTCCAATCTCAAACTTATAGTCTGCTTTATGGATAACAGGCACAGGATTCCTGTGCATCCTCATGTAAGAAGGTCCCTTGTAATCAGCCAATGCAAAAACCATTTTTTCAGCCTCGACTGAATCGCATGGCTGCAGCACAATCATGTTCGGCAAAGCCCTGTAAATGGCAATGTCCTCTATAGCCTGTGCAGATTTGCCGTCTTCCCCTGTAAAAATTCCCGCATGCGAGCCTGCTATTTTGACGTTCAGCTTATTCCTAGAAACAATATTTCTTATAAATTCGTAAGCCCTCTCGCTGAAGATGGCGAAGGTGCTTGCATACGCTATTTTGCCGGAAAATGCAAGCCCTGCAGCAGCCCCAATCAAGTCCTGCTCGGCAATCCCCATAGAGAAAAACCTGTCAGGGAACTGCTTTGCAAAGTACTCGCTCCTTGTGCTGTCGCTCAGGTCAGCGTCAAGAGCAACAACATTCTGGTTTTGCTTTCCCAGTTCGAGCAAAGCCTTTCCATAGCCGTCTCTCGTTGCAAGTTTTTCCATTTTTTGATTTTTATTATAGGATTTTATTAATGAGTTTTTCGTTAATGTTCAACCGTTAATGAATTTTCTCGATTTATTTTTGTTTAAATCCGTTGCTTACCTAAACTTTTTAACATCTATCTTATCAATCTCCTCAATAGCTTTATTGTACTCTTCATCATTTGGAGTTTTGCCGTGGAATTTGTGGTTCAGCTCCATGAAAGAAACGCCTTTTCCCTTGATAGTATTTGATATGATTATTGTAGGCTTCTTGTTTTTCATTTTTGAAGCCTTGTCAAGCGCCTTTACAATCTGCGACATGTCATGGCCGTTTATGTCAATCACGTTCCATCCGAATGCCTTCCATTTAAGCCCGGCATTGCCGATGTCCATTACATCCTTTACCTTGCCAGTCTGCTGCACCTGGTTCTTGTCAAGAATTACAATAAGATTCTCAAGCTTATAGAAGGATGCAGCCATCGAGGCTTCCCAAACAGCGCCCTCTTGGGCTTCTCCGTCGCCTATCATTGCATACACGCTGCAGCTTTTCCTGTCAAGCCTGCATGCCAGCGCAATTCCGAGGGCAAAGCATATCCCCTGCCCAAGCGCCCCGCCGGCAAAATCTATTCCAGGAGTGCTTAATTCAGGATGTCCCTGAAGCATGCTGTTTATTTTCCTATAGCTTCCTAATTCAGATTTCGGAAAAAATCCCCTGTCAGCCAAAACAGCATATATTGCAGGGCTGCAATGCCCCTTGCTGAGCACAAACCTGTCCCTGTCGCCCCAAAGAGGATTTTTAGGATCAACTTTTAACTTGTAATGATAAAGGCCAACCATCACATCTATTGCGCTTAAAGATCCGCCTGGATGCCCGGACTGGGCATGGTAAACCATGGTAAGAATTTCTTTTCTAAGCTCCTTTGCCTTCTGCTTAAGCTCCAAGACAGCTTCTTTTGCCATAGGCCTGTAGAATTACCATTATCTTTTATACTTTTGCATTAAAATAAAATCAAAAATAAAAGAATTATCTCTTGATTGCTTCTGCTGCCGGCTTCATGTTTTTCCATGCAAGCTCAAACAGATTCTCAAGAGCGCTTGCAAAGAACGGCGTGTTTACCCAGATGCCGACATCATAGGTTGGGTGCACTTCATTGTCATCCATGACCATGAATATTATCTCCTTGCCGTCGACAATGCAGAATCTTGCCTTGTTGTCTGTGTTCCTTACCTCTGCAATTCCCTGTATGTCTTTCAAGGCACCCATTGCCTCCTTTGTTATAGGGGCAGCAATTCTTATCTTTACCCCTCTTTTCTTGAGCTTCTCGAACGTCGGCTTGAGCCCTTCCATCTTTCTTATAAATCCCTGGGAAGTTGTCATCAGAGTGACGCTTTCCTCGGCATTCCTTATTGTAAGCTCAAGATGGTTGTACAGGTTGTGGCGTCCCCTCAGCGATCCCGATAAATCAGCAGGCTCTACAAGCTCAACTCCTTGGGTATGTAGCGCGCTTAGCTCATCAACAACATCGGTGTTCTTTAAATCAGTTAATTTTTTTATCTCATCCTTTGCATAGGCTTCAACATTTTTCTTTACCCTTTCAACAACTTCCTTTGGAGGCACAGCGATGTATTTTATAGGCTTGCCAAGCTTCATTATCACAAACCCCTTCTTCTCAAGGCTTTCAAGAACATCATAGCTTCTTGACCTCGGGACATTGGCTATGTCGCTCAGCTCCCCTGCTGTGGAAACCCCCCTGCTCAATAAAGCAGTCCATATCTTCACTTCGTAAAGGTTCAAGGAAAAGAACCTTCTCAGCTTGCTCAAAAATTCTTCTTTAACTATCATTTAAACACACCCCCCTTTTATTATTTAAAGGGGATAAAAAACACTATTATTAAAATGTTATTATTTTTCATCAGTTAGTGACAATTTCATTATAAAATGACAACCAATTATCTTAACTGATAAGTTATTACACTATAGAATGAACTCCTATATAAATGTTTTGGAACTTTGCCTGTCAAATCCTGTCTTTGGCAAGAATTTCGACAATGCCGGGGTCTGCAAGCGTCATTATGTTGCCATAATCCCTGCTGCCTTCTGCAACTGCCTTCAGGATCCTTCTCATTATCTTTCCGCTTCTTGTCTTGGGCAAGTCATCTGCAAACTGCAGCTTGTCAGGCTTTGCGATAGGTCCCACAGTTTTGGAGACATGATTCCGCAATTCTTCCCTCAGCCCATCGCTTTTTTCAAACCCTTTTTTCAGTACAACAAATGCATAAATGGCCTGGCCCTTTATGTCATGCGGATACGGCACAATTGCCGCTTCTGCAACTGCCCTGTGGCTTACCAAAGAGCTTTCAACCTCTGCGCTTCCAATCCTGTGCCCTGCAACCTTGATAACATCGTCAATCCTCCCCATTATCCAGAAATACCCTTCCTCGTCAATCCTTGCGCTGTCGCCAGTCAAATAGACGCCGAATTTTTCAAAATAGGTGGATTTGTATTTTTCAGGATTGTTCCAGATGGTCCTCAGCATTCCCGGCCACGGGGTTTTTATCACAAGATAGCCACCTTCATTGATGCCTGCTTTGCTTCCGTCTTCCCTCAACACATCAGCCACTATCCCAAAAAACGGCTTTGCTGCAGAGCCTGGCTTCAATGGCGTTGCTCCCGGCAAAGGCGAAATTAAAATCCCACCTGTCTCGGTCTGCCACCATGTATCGACTATCGGGCATCTTTTCTTTCCTATCATTTCATGATACCACATCCATGCTTCCGGGTTTATCGGCTCCCCAACTGTTCCCAGCAGCCTCAGGCTGCTTAGATTGCACTTGTTCGGCCATTCATCCCCTTCTTTTGCAAGGGCCCTTATTGCAGTGGGAGCTGTGTAAAAAATAGTGGCTTTATGCTTTTCAATTATTCTCCAAAACCGGTCGGGATTTGGAAATGTCGGGCTGCCTTCATACATAACGATAGTTGCGCCGTTTGACAATGGGCCGTATACAATATATGAATGGCCTGTAATCCATCCAATGTCGGCAGTGCAGAAGTAAATGTCATTGTCCCTTATGTCAAAAACCCATTTGAAAGTCTGGTAAGCAAAAAGCAGATAGCCGGCTTGCGTATGCAGAATCCCTTTTGGCTTTCCTGTTGTTCCTGATGTGTAAAGTATGAACAGCGACTCTTCAGAATGCAGGCTTTCCGCCCCGCAAAAATCTTCTGCGTCATTAACAAGCTCATGCCACCAGAAATCCCTCCCATCCGACATGCTGATGCCATTATTTGCTCTTTTGGCAACAATCACATTTTTTATTGAAGGGCATTCCTTCAATGCAGCGTCGGCATTGTCTTTCAGCGGGAAAACCTTTCCGTTCCTGAAGCTTCCGTCAGCAGTTATCAATAATACTGCACTTGAATCCTGTATCCTGTCTTTCAATGCATCTGAGCTGAACCCTGCAAACACGACAGAATGGATTGCCCCTATTCTTGCGCATGCAAGCATCGCGATTGGCAATTCAGGAATCATAGGCAGGTAAATCTCGACAACATCCCCCTTTTTTATTCCCAGTTTCCTGAGCACATTTGCAAGCCTGCATACTTCTTTCAGCAGCTCTTCATAAGTGTAAGTCTTGTGCTCTCCTGATTCAGGCTCCCAAATCAAGGCTGCCTTTTTTCCCTTGCCGGATTTCACAATCCTGTCAACGCAGTTATGGCACACATTAAGATAGCCCCCCTCAAACCACTTGAAAAATCCCATGTCATTTCTTAAAACAATGTCCCATTTCCTGAACCAGTCAAGCTGCTTGGCCTTTTCAGCCCAGAAAGCCTCGGGATTTTCTACTGATTTTTTGTATAGCCTTGAGTATTCCTGGAAATTCTTTATGTGGGCTCTTCTGCTGAACTCATGGCTTGGGTAAAAAGTCCTGCCCTCCTTCAGAATTGAATCTATGAATTTCATTTTCACCTCTTTTTAAGTGGATTAATTTTTAAGTATTCTTAAAGTTTATCACGCTTTTTTCTATTTTTTTCAGGATTTTCTAAAATTATTATGTTTACGGCATTTGCACTTTGCTGCGATAGCTCATTCACTAAACCATCTGTGTGACCTGCCCCAAAAACAATGATTCCTATTTTTTTATTTAGTGATTTCATGTATCCTATCATTTTATTCACAGCAAACTTATCTCGCAGCCCTTTTGAAACATATTCATCATATTTCTTGTATCTTTCATCCTTATAGAATGATGATATAAAACCATTATCGTAAAAGACTTTGCATGGCAGGAAAAATAAAAAACCAACTTTTTTCCTTAATTCATAGCTCTTTTTGGTTATTATTTCTTTATTAATTTTTTTGATTCCATATAATTTAGTATAATTCGCTGAAAACCTCCTTAGAAGATAAATAAACCTATTCGTTAAATCTTTAATTTGGTTATTATTGGCAATTCTTCTTCCCAAAAAAAGATTCCAACCTGCAGCATTTTTTAGAAATTCAATATTTCTATTTTCTGGTCCAGGATCAGCATGGGGATTAGTACTATCAAATACAGAATAAGAATAGCCAAAAAATTTGTCTACAACCTCTTGCGATGCCCCAAGATATTTTAGAATTCTAGTAATCTCTTGATAAAGGCAATCATGTAACATATAATCAAGTGACATTTCAACCTCAAAAGTATGAACCTGAAATTCTTCATTTTCTAAGCCAATAACTTCATAATTAGGATCATGCATTATTTTTTCTATGAGCATCTCTTCAGCATTTAGAAAAACAAAACCACGTTTCTTATCAATTTCATGGCCCGCCCAACCCTCTATTCCAACAAAATTTATACCAAATTTGGTTCTTAATAACTCTAGTTGTCTGAATTCTCTTTCCCAGCCTTGTTTTGGATCAGCAAACCTATGAAAATCTTGTATAAGTATTATTGTAGGGGTATTTGGATTACTAGAAAATATAGGATTATTTTCTGGCTTTAGCTCTGGAATTTTAAGCAGCTCTCTATAAATTGTCTTTGGTTCAATATAGGGTGTATTTCTTGCTTCTGCGCTAGTTGTCATACCTTTTAGTCCAATGACAGACGCAGCCATACCAGCTGCTATGGATTTAAGAATTCCTCTTCTTGTAGGATGTTTTCTTTTGCTATAAACTTTTAATTCATTTACTACTCTATTCAACTCTTCAGTTTCCAAAGAAATTATGCCAGTATTTTCACGAAAAGTCTCATCAGTATCAACTTTTTCTATCAATTCATCTAGAAATTTTTTCTCACTTAATTTCCCTTCTACAAACCATTTAGTAAAATCATATTTCAATAGTTTGTTTATATCCATTAAATAACCTCAATAGCTCATCTTAAACCTTAAAATAGCGGCAATTCCTCCCAAGCCGTCAAGCTTTTTCCCGCCTTCATGCTCCGAGCTTATTATCTCAACTTCCCCTTTTGCCTTGTCAACTGTTTTCATCACTCCATCAATCTGGCTATAAAAATTTTCGCTTCTTGACTTCTGTATAAAAGAGTCTGTAATGAGCAGTTCCTTTACAGCGCCCATTGAAGCAGCCTTTTCAGTTTCGCTTAATCCATAAGCTGCAAGATTGTTTTTTGCAATTTCAGTAAACAATTCCTCAACCTTGTTGATTTCCTTTGCAGCCCTTTCCTGCTTCAAGGCTTCCCTTACTTCAGGCCTTTTTATTACCTCCTCGATGCCGTTTTTCGTGGCAGAGGAGCATGTCGCAAGGATTATTTTCTTCCTAAGCTCATTGTCTTTCAGCTCCTTCATCAGGTCTTCCTTCCAGAATGAAGGGGATGCAACAATCACCTGCCTGATTTCATGCCTGTCAGCGTACTCTTTCATCTTGTTTATGACATTAAGATAAAAATTCTCTTTTTTGATGTTTTCTTCCCTTTTCTTCATCACTTCCCCCTGCATATGCGACAGGACTTCATACCCATATTTCTTGAGCAGTGCAAAGTAAGCCTCTTCCCGGTCATGCACGCATATCAGCAAGGATGATTTCTTCTCCGAGCATGCTTCCTTCAGCTTGTCAAGCTGGTACTTAAGCCACTGCTCTTTTATTATTATGATTGAAGTGTTGTCCTCAACATTGAAGGTGTGGTAGTCCCCCAGTGGAATGTCTTCAGGGGCCTCCTTTATGACCCCGGAAACCCTTAAAACGCTGGAATGCTTGCTGAACTCCACTTTTTCAACCTTTATTTTTAGAAAAACAGGCTTCTTCACAGCATCTTTCGCTTTCTCTTCGCCGTAGCCGACCCTTATTTTCCTTAGGGTTTTTCCCTGCACTATGTCATTTGGCTCGATTATTGTGCTCAGATACCACAAGTCATCAAGCTGCTGGACAAGCACATTTACCTCCCCTTTTCTCAGATTGGAATGGAGCAGTTTCATTGGAAACATGAATTTCAAAACATTTAAATAGGTTTATGTTAATTTCTTTACAGCAGTGTAGTTAAATCTGTATAAAAAAGGTGTTGCAATGCAAAAAAAGGCCCAGTCCGGGTTAAATGCGGCCGTATTAGTGGCCATAATAGCAGGCTTGATCATTCTTTACATCATTTTTCTTCCGACATCTGAGCGGGAAAAAATAATAACATCTGAAAAGCCGTCAGAGTCAACAGCTAAAGAAAATGCAAACGTCTTGCTTAGGGTTTTTCCCGGCACTTTGAGCACATCAGGAAATCTAGAGGATGAAAAGCAAATCCCGAACATATTCCTGGTGGAAACAACCAATGCAAAGGAGCTGCAAAAGATAAACCCGTTCATAGTGAGGAGCGGCTGGTTCGACAAGAAAGCAAAGGCTGTTCCTTTCGAGCTTGATGACCCCCAGAATACAGACAACGTAATTCTTGCTTTTACCGCAAAGAAGAGGAGCGGCATTCTGGCAATAAAGCTAAACAATGAGATAGTATTTGAGAATGAATTGGCAAGCGACATTATAGAGCCTGTCAAGCTGGACAAGAGGCTGCTTCAAAAAACAAATACGCTTGAATTCAGCGTGTCTTCTGTAGGCCTTAAATTCTGGACGACAAACGAATACAGTCTTGAGAACGTCAGGGTTATCGGCGACATAACCGACACAAGCAAGCAGGAAAGCACGAACCTTTTTGCTTTAAGCGGTCCGGAATTCTCAAGCATGGACAAGGCAACCCTCAAGTTCATACCTTACTGCGGCAATGTCAACGAGCTTGGCGCCCTTGAAATATTCATCAACAACAAAAAACTGTTTTCATCAGTCCCGGTCTGCAACAATGCATACAGGCAGAGCGTGCCGAAGAGCGCATTGAATGAAGGGGAGAACAACATAGTGTTCAAGACAGGCAAAGGAAGCTACAGCGTGGAGCAGATCAGCATAGCGCTTGAATTTAAGGAGCCAAGGATAAAGACATACTTTTTTGAGATAGGCTCCGGAACATTCAAGCAGATAAGAGATGATGACAAGGATGCAATATTGACAATCAAGTTCATTGATGATAAAAAACAGAAAAGGGCAAGGCTTGACATCAATGGCCATTCAGAGACAATAGAGACGGAAAAAGCAACATTCACAAAAAACATAGACAATAGGATCTCAGAGGGCAACAACTTCGTCAGGCTGGAACCCCTGGACGACATAGAAGTTGTCGAGATGACAGTAGAGCTTGACTGATTATAATGCTTATTTTATTCATTCCATTAAAAAAGAAGAGGTGGCTTGGGAAGAATTCTTTTAGGAATTAGTATGTCACACAAATAATCTAAACAAAAATGGTAAGATGGCCCTTTTCCAGGAAAAGATACAAGAAACTTGAGGATGTTCCAGAGGCTGTTCTAGCAAGAGCTATGGACGAGGCTGGAATAGAGGATAAAGCAAGATCCAGGCTTAAAAATCAGGCAGCGCAGGCTGCAACAGAAGCAGAAGAGGCAAGTATAAATCAAAGGATGGAGGAACTGCGCAATAAGCAGGCTTCAGGAAAAGGAGGAAGCCTCATAAATGTGACAAGCATCCTAAAGCCAGCATCCAAGACAAGCTATTTCTTCTGGGTTGCTATTGTTTTAATCATACTTCTGATTTTGTGGTACTTCAATATATGGAAAGCCAGCTTTTACTATGCAGGCTTGATAATCTGGGTAGGATTTATATTTTGGGGTTTTTATTTAGGTTTTAAGCCTGATCAAAAAGACAGAGGCACCCCGATAGCCGTAGCAGCAGTTTTGTTTATCTGGCTTCTTGATATGAACCCGGTAATCGGCTCTTTCTTGGGCCAGCCTTACGGAGGATTTGATGTTGGATTATTTCAATTAGCCACAGCTGTGGCATGGACGTTGCCAGCCTTTATGGCCTCCGGCATATCATTTGCTTTTTTGTACATTAATATGGTTTTTAATATAATAAAACGAGAGTATGTCCGTTTTCTTTTAGTATTCTTCTTTATACTGATAACAAACAGCCTTATGGCAATTTATTTTCCAAGATTTTATGGCATAAACATACCGATTCCTTATGGCAACATGATTTTCCTTTTCTTAGTGGTTGCCGGATTTATGGGAGCAATGATTCTCAATGGGAAAAATTTTGGTTTAAAAATAATAAGGGAGGTCCCTGGGTTCTTCACTTATTTGTTCATGATTTTTGTTTTCTGTTTTTTCTGGTTTAACAGCGGGTGGATGTCCACTCCAAGAGCATGGCTTCATGCAGTATACATCATTCTTTTCGGGTTTTTGTACATTGTGCCGAGGGAAAAAGAGAATCCTGTCTTATGGCATATACTAATCCCTTCCTTGCTTATAATTGATTTTTTTGGCTACGGGCTCTTGATAAACACTTTTGAGTATGAATGGGTAAAATTTATACCTACCCTTGTCCTCTTTGTGCTTACTTATTGCTACGTCAAAACAGAAAATGCCTACGCATTGACTTCTTTCATAGTTCTCATTACAGTTATTCTTGTGCTCAGCATACAGGCTTATGGATTTGAAAGCGGCAGCGGATTGCCGTTCAAGCAAAGAACAGGAGCAGACCTGAAAGATTTTCTGGGGACATTGGGAGACAAGCTGAGGGAAGGAGTTGAGAGCAGGCTTGACATAGCTACAGCCGGACTCTATAGGGGAAGCGTTGAGAAAAACAGGTATGAAAGCCTTGGAGTCTATTTTGGCAACATAAGGGCTGCTGACCCAAGATTCTACACAGACGAGCCGATTACAGTATGGGGAACTATAAGAAGCAAGACCTACAAAGACGCTGTCATAATAAATTTCAGCTGCTACAGGTGGAAGGACAACAAGAGAATAAGAGCCGACCAGATAATTCCAAACATCATGTTCCCAATATTTACGCTGGAAGAAGTTGATACCCAGTGCACTTTCCTGCCAAGGCCGAAAGATGATCCGCTTGAAGCTAAGCCGGGTCCAAACATCGTTACTTTCTCAGCCGAATATAATTTCGCGACTGATGCATACCTCAAGGCATACTTCATAGACAGGGAAAGATTTAGAGCAAATGCAAGGGAAGGAGTTGATTCACTGACCCAGTTCGGCATCAAGGACAAAAACCCGGTTGCAGTCTTTACAAACGGTCCTGTTGAGATCGGGATGGGAACTATATCTCCCATAACAGTCAGTGACGGCTATGCTGTAAAGCCCTCAATAAGCATTACGTTAACCAACAGGAAAGAGATACAGGACAAGGACAAGAAGATAATTTCCAGATGGGACGGCAAGATAAAGAACATAACAGAGCTTGTGCTGCTTGTCCCCCCTGGCATTGAATTGTCTAGTATTAATCCAGACAACCCCGACCTTAACCCGTGCAAGGCTCCAAAAGACTCTCCTGCAAGATTGAGTTGCCCCTGTAGCATGCCGTTTGAGCCTTATGATATCAACAAATGCTATACATCCTGCACGTCAAAAGTCCTTGAGCCTTGCAACAAGGCATGCGAAAACAGCAATCCGAAAGAAGATCCTAAAAGGGCGTGCATGAATGAATGTGTAACTGCATTTGACAGGTGCAATGAAGAATGCAAATTCCTGTTCGAGCCTGAAGAGTCTGTTAAAGGCCAGTATAAAGGCTATGCACTTGATATTGGAAGCTTGGATTTCAGGGACTTGAACAAGGACATAGACAAGCACAGGAGCTTTGTCTGCAGGTTTGACCCCTCTCCCGAAGTTCTTGGCGACACTCCCATCACAACAAGGTACTTCAGGGTAAGGGCAAGGTACAATTACGTTGTTGAGAATTCCGTGACAGTAAATGTCGAGCAGCCGCCGGCTGGGGTTGCATCCCCCACACTGACTTATGATTTTGACACTGGATTATATGAAGAATATATAGTTCCTCCAACCCCGTACACTGGGCCACTCACAAACATAGACAACTATTTTAAAAGCAAAGGGAGCATTTTGGAAGGGACAGGGCAATGCATAAAGGATGTTGAAACAGAAACCAGAGTGCCTGCCTTGGTTATCTTGTCGGTTGCAAACCTTGAAAGCGACAAAAGCGGAGGCCAATGGACAAGCTTGTCAGGATTGGCGCGGTTGAGCAATGCATTATTCGGAATTAAATGCACCACTGATTACATAAATAAATACTGCACATTTGCAGATAAAAGACTATGCTGCAAGGGCTATTCCAAGACCACCAAAGATATAATTTATGAGCCGAGCGCTCCAAATGTATATAGAGCATATCAAAACTATTGCGAGTCATTCAGGGATTTTGGAAGATTGATATCAACAGAAACGAGATACAGCAAGGCTATGCTCTATACAAATAATCCAGAACAAATGATCAGGGAAATCAGGGAAGCGAAATATGCAACTGATACAAACTGGGCAAATCTGGTGATTGGAAGGATGAGGACAATTAAAACAGATATGGACAGGATTGGAACTGTAGTAACATAAAGATCAAATTATTCTAAAATGAATAAACAAATATTTACAATTTCAATTTTGCTTTTATTTATTCTAGGCTGCACTGCAGGAACAACAAAAAAATCCAAGGACATTGATTTAAGGGTAGGGCTTACAGGACCTATAGCTGAATTCCTGAAAAACACACCCCCTCCGAGAATCTTTGAAGGCGACAAGTTCCCGGTGGTGATAAAAGTAAGAAACACCGGAGCCACCAATATAAAGGAAGACCAGGCTTTTATTTCTTTGGGCGTGGAGAATGACTATACAAAAAGCATCCAGCTGATTTATGGCGGTAATGTGCATTTGTATTCTGGACTCAAAACAGAAAACACAGCCACTTTCGGGCTTGAGGGAAAAAGCACGATAAACCAAAAAGGAGGTGAAGAAATTGTGAGCTACAACATAGTTGCCGGGAAAGTTGACCCGCAAAGCGAATTTCACACCTCGGCAGTTATCGCAACCTTATGTTATCCGTATGAGACCATTTTGGACACTAC
>JACPMX010000001.1 GCA_016185755.1 Candidatus Woesearchaeota archaeon
AGCCCAATAGTATTTGAGATTGCAAAGAAATATGGCGTTGATTATTTGTTTGTAAAATCTATAATACAAAGGGAAAGCGGCCGGAATCCATTAGCAGTAGGTGATGGTGGAGATTCTTTTGGATTTATGCAGGTATCATCAGGTACAGCTTCAAAATTGGGTTGTGATACCAAATTCAAAACAGATCCAAAACTCAATGTAGAGTGCGGTGTTAAATACATCAGAGATTTGATGGACATACAAAAAAGGAATAACTTAAAGCTAGGAATCAGAAATATAGCAGGAGGCTATAATTGTGGGGACTGGGCTATGTTCTATAGTAAAGATGTAGGCTACCAAGATGTAGCAGCTTGGGAAAATCCAGCCAATTGTTGGAGCAAGGATAGAAAAACTAACACTAGGATATACGTAGATAAAATAATGGAGGTTTATAATGCCCTTTATAGCCAAATTCGCTAGTCAAAAATCATTAAGAGGCAGAAGTCATCAGCCTATCCATAAAAAAACAATAATTTTCCTGCTTTTACTATTTTTAGTTATAGGCTGCACCGCAGGAACGACAAAAAAATCCAAAGACATTGATGTAAGGGTAGGGCTTACTGGCCCAATAGCGGAGTTTTTGAAGAACACTCCTCCGCCAAGAATCTTTGAAGGCGACAAGTTCCCAGTGGTGGTGAAAATAAGAAACACCGGAGCCACCAATATAAAGGAAGACCAGGCTTTTATTTCTTTGGGCGTTGAGAATGACTATACAAAAAGCATCCAGCTGATTTACGGGGGGAATGTGCATTTGTATTCTGGACTCAAAACAGAGAACACAGCCACTTTCGGGCTTGAGGGAAAAAGCACGATAAACCAAAAAGGAGCGGAAGAAATTGTGAGCTACAACCTAGTTGCCGGGAAAGTTGATCCGCAAAGCGAATTCCACAGCTCGGCTGTCATCGCAACCTTATGCTATCCATATGAGACCATTTTGGACACGACAATATGCATGGACACGGACCCAAACAGCCTAAGGCCCGGGAAAAAAGTGTGCAGGCTGCAGGACGCAAGCTTCTCTAACGGACAGGGGTCTCCGGTCGCAATCACCAAGATAGAGATGCAGATGCTTCCAAGCCAGGAATCCCAGCAAAATCCCAATGGCTACGGAAAAGTAATTCCTCATTTCCTCATTTTCCTGGAGAACAAAGGCCCGGGCCTTGTCATAAAAAATGACGCAATCAGGGAATTCTGCACCCAGGGAAAAATCATGCACGAGAAATTCAACGTGATTTATGTGAAAGCGTATCTGCCCGGAAGCAGCGGGCCGCAGGAGCTTGACTGCCAGCCAAAGGAAAAAAAGGACAGCACTGAAAAGCAGGGTTATGTAAAGCTCAAGGACAAAAAAGACATCATACGGTGCACATTAAGGGAGGGAATTGACGGAACTTTGGATCCTTACCTGTCCCCGCTTAAGGTGGAGATGAGCTACGGCTACACCCAGTCAATATCAGCAAGCTATATAATACAGAAAACTGCCAGATAAAAAGTTTTATATATGAAACCAGCAAGTTTTACCAAAGTGATAAACTTCCAAAAAAACCTGATTTTAGCATTGCTTCTTGCATTACTATTGGTTTCCGGCTGCAAAAGCAAGAAAGGCTCAGATAAATCATTGGAAGAAATGAGGGTAGGGACAGAGGGAATAACAATGAATTTTATACAGAATGCGCCTCCTGACAAAATACACGTTGAGAAAGACGCGCCGGAGGAATTAAACAGCTTTGAAGTTGTAATGGAGATGAGGAATAAAGGGGCATATCCCCAGCCTGATGAGGGAGCAGCCCCTCTTGGAAGAGTTTACCTCAGCGGGTATGACCCGAACATAATCTCATTCAAGGAATCAAACGTGCAGGAGTTCAATGACAAGTCCCTTGAGGGAAAAAGCAGCATAAACCCCAATGGAGGCCTGGACATAGCATCCTTCAAAGGGACTGTCAATGTTGAGAATATAAATGTTGACAAGTACGAGCCGACCTTGCTTGCAAGCGCCTGCTATTTCTACCAGACGGTTGCAGGCCCCTCCGTATGCATTGACCCCAACCCTTATTCAGTTACGAATGAAAGGAAAGTCTGCCAGGTGCAGGACATCACTTTGTCAAGCCAGGGAGCCCCAATTGCTGTGACAAGAATTGACGAGGAAGCCTTCGCAAGAAAAACCCAGTTCAAGATAACTGTCAAGAATGTCGGTGGCGGAGAGGCGCTGAAATTCGAGTCGATAGAGAGCAACAAGTGCAGCCCGTCCGGGGAAAAAATATTAAGGGAGGATATCGACAAGGTTTATCTTAAGGAGGTGAAGGCTGGCAGCAAAAGCCTCAAGTGCGGGCCGTTTACAAATTCGGCTGACGGCAGCGTGCGGCGCGAGGAAGGGGAAGTTAGGCTGATTAACGGCGAGGGATACATCATCTGCGAGCTCCTGCTTGAAGAGTATGGTGACCAGGTCAAGACAGCCTTTGTAACCCCAATGACAATAAAGCTTCAGTACGGCTACAGGAACAGCATTGAGAAAAAAATACAGATAAAGAGGGAAGTGAGCACCACCACCTAGCTATCAACCAAAAACTTTATATAGCAACATTAAAATAAAACAATCACAAATATCAAAGAGGTAAAATGAATAAAAGATACTATTCAATCATACTGCTTGTCTGCGTCATTCTTTTGGTTTCTGCCTGCAAGAAAAGCGGTGCTGCAACAGGAGGCGCGCCAAAAACCCCGTTTATAGGCGGAAGCTCGGGAATAACAATAAACTTTGAGAAAGACAGCCCACCGCCCGAAGTCACAGACGACGAGTCATTCGGGTTCAAGGCAATTGTCAGGCTGAAAAATGACGGCGAAACAAAGGTCGAGAGGCAAAACATAAAAATCAACCTCATCGGCTTTGACCCCGAGGATTTCAGCAAATCAATCTCAGACCTCAAGGACCAGGAGCCTGACGACACTTTAGATTCAAAGAAAAGGGATGCAGAAGGCAACATAATAGAAGGCACTACCACATTTGCGACATTCCCCAAGGGCAGCGACGACTTCATTCCGAGGAAATTCAGCGGCAACACGGAATTCACGTTCAGGGCTGATGTGTGCTATCTTTACGAGACAAGAGCAAACTCAAAATTATGCGTTTTAAGGGACATGATTAACGTTAGGGATGACAGCCTTTGCAAGCCCACTGGCAGCAGGACCATCCAAAGCTCCTCGGCACCTGTGCAGATTTCAAATTTCAGGCAGAGTGTCATAGGCAAGGACAAGCTGTCCTTCAGCTTTGATATAGTCTTGAGCGGAAATGTTGATATTTTCAGGAGCAAAGATAAAAGGACCCCTTCAAGCTTTGACACAGGCTGCCCTAGAACCCCAAGAGAAAGAAGGGAAGTCGAGAGCAAGGTTGGAGTTGAGATAGTCACGATACCTCCATCAGATCCTGTTGTGCAGACTCCAAAATGCGGCGGTTTGGATGGCGGAAGCACGGGAGTTGTTACTCTTGTAAGCGGCAAAAGAACAATCACATGCACAGTTGACTTAAGCGCAGACAGGATTGACCTTGAAAAGGTAGTTGAAATTAAGCTCGACTATAATGTCCTTGACAACAAGGAGACAAAAGTTCTTGTAAAGCACCTGGCTGACAATTCTTAAGCGTTGACAAGCGTGAACTGGCTTAACAGGGCCTCTAGTTGCACAAATTCATCCGAGCCTTCTGTCATCCTGAATTCTATCTCGCCGCATTTTTCTATCAGAATCATCTTTGACTTGTTGTCTATGTTCAGCTCCAAAATCTCTTTCTGTATCTGCTTTATGACATCAATGCCAGCCAATCCATAGCTCAGCATCAGGCTCAGGAGCTTGTTCCTTGCATCAATGAATTTGTTAGCCAAAGCAAGCTCAAGCACCTCCCTTACCTCTTTTGGCTTTGCTACAGAGGCCATTGAATGTATCAAATCCTCTGTAATGTGCTTTTCTATTGCAGCAGAGCTTTGCAGTATGTTTTCAAGTTTCCTGCAGTCGCCTTCAGAAATATCGTAAAGGGCTTCCTTTGCCTTATCATCTATCTTCAAGCCCTCATCTTCCGCAATCTGGTCTATTATTCCCAGAATGTCCTTCTTTTCAAGATGCTTGAAGCGGAATACAACGCACCTGCTCTGTATTGGCTCTATGATTTTTGATGAGTAGTTTGCTGAAAGTATGAACCTGCACGTTTGCGTGTAATTCTCCATTGTCCTTCTCAATGCCTGCTGCGCTTCCCTTGTCAGTGCATCGCACTCGTCAAGGTAGATTATCTTGAATGGGACATCTCCAATGGCCCTTGTCCTTGCAAAGTCCTTTACCTTGTTCCTGACAATGTCTATGCCCCTTTCATCAGAGGCATTTAATTCCAGAAAATTCTGCCTCCACAGGTCTTTGAAAAGCTTTTTTGCTATGACCAATGACAGGCTTGTCTTGCCCACTCCTGCAGGCCCTGTAAAAAGCAAATGAGGCAGGTTTTTCTGCTCCACGAAGGCCTTCACCCTCTTGACTATCTCCTTCTGGCCTTTTATCTCAGAGAAATCACCTGGCCTGTACTTCTCGGTCCACAGAGCATTTTCTAGCTGCATTTTAATGCTAGGAACAAAAGAACGTTTAAAAAGGTATTTGAAAGGAAAAGCTGACTTTTACCGACTATTGAGTTCTAAATAATCCCCATCTGTAAGTTCCACTAACTCAGCATCAGCCCTACCAACCACAGGTGCATGAAGATTTACTCCTCTAAAGAGCAAAGGAATATTTTCTCTTAATTTAGGTAATTTAATAGCTATTTCTTTAGGGTTTCCTGAAGGAAAATGATAATCGTTGATAGTTTGTAACTGAGACGCTAGTTTAGCCATTAAGTTTTCAGCACTTTCCATTTCTCCGATTATCTGTTCGCTTATTTGAGATTTCTTTGCTTGTTTAATTAAGCCATTAAGAATACTTCTTGTTAAACTCAAGAAATGAGTGCTTGTAGTTAACCCCGTCATTTTAGAATCTAAATGATATCTTCTTCAGCAACAACCATGAAGTCGCCAACAGCAATCACTGCGCTGAATGGTATCAGGATATGCCCTTCCTTGTCCTTTTCAAGCTCAAGCTTTTCTGTGTAGGAAGTTGGATTGTGAAGCACCATGTGTATAAGCTCTCCGCTTCTTGTCTCGAAGATTATGTCCCCTACCTCTCCAAAGCGCTTGCCTGTTTTTGAAACCACAGTCTTTCCAATCAGCTGCTTTGAGAATTTCTTGTCGTCTTCAGGCATAGTATTTTCCTCTTTAATTGATAAGCATGTTTAGTATGTAAGTTATATTTAAATCTTTCGAACACAGGTAAATATTTTTATCATTATAGAGTGAATTAGCTGTGCATGCCCATTTTAAGCCGGCATCCTGATTTTCAGCAGATTATTGATTTCCCCTTCATTGTAGCATGTCTGCTTCACCCCACACTTGGCGCATTTATTTTGGTTGCTGCAGAAATCAGGAAGGTCCCTTTTCTCAAGAAGCTCAATTATCTCGTCCACAATTTTTTTAATTTCTTCTTTCATGAAGGGGTTTATCGTAATGCGCCTTTTTTCCCCTGCATCAAGATAGAATACAAATCCTTCCTTCACAGGCTTCCTGAAATGCTCCTGCAGCAGCAATGAGTAAGCCGCTATCTGGATTCTGTGGCTTGGCCACACTCCGTCATTCGGGGCTTTTCCTGTCTTCAGCTCAAATGGCACATAGCCATTATCGTAAACATGGATTTGGTCAACTATTCCTTTCAGCCTTAGCTCATTAGATTCAACCCTTAGCTCTGATATTATTTTTGGAGTCAGCTTCTGCCATAATTCTTCTCCAAACACATTGTTTGCTTCAATGAAGCTGAATATATTTGCTGCCCTTGCCGAAGACTCTTCCAGCACAAAAGGCAGGCTTTTCCTGTAAGCGTCAAGCATTCCAATATCCACATCATCAAGCCTTTTCTTGCTGCTCACAATCGCTTTTCTCAAGACAGCCAGGTGCTCTTTTCTGTAAATAGCTTGGATGTTTTCCAAGGGTGCCATTTCAGTTATTGAGCTTACTATGGATTCTTCCTTCTTGTTTATATTCTCATAGAACTCGTGCCTTATAGTCCCCATCACCAAACTTTCCTTGTCAGGCTCCTCAATCATCAGCACTTTCTCAAGGAACAGCTTTCTTGAGCAGTAAAGATATGCAGACAGCATAGAAACAGCTATTTTCATAGCAGCTTAGCCGCAAAGCAGCTTTATAAACCTTGCGTGAAGATGTCCAGTGGTTATCTTTTAAAATATAGCTCCTCTCTTACACCTTTAATATCATTTAAAAATCTCTTTTTATGACTATAACGTTTCACAAAAGGTACTAATATGATGAAAAACATTATTAAAATCAAAAATTCGGCAGAATATCTTACATTTTTTTGTAACCCTTTTATAAATTCATCATAAAATATTGTTGCTAACAGGCTGACTAAAATTCCCAAGATAAAACCATAAATTAAATCACGATCTGATTGTAAACTTTTAAGTAAGTTAATCTCTTCTTTTAAAAGACTGTTACCAATTTCTCTATTTTTTCTATCCATTGAATTAAACAAGTTATCAAGTACTTTATTAAATATATCTATCAAAACATTTAAATCTTACCTCTTAAATAATCTAATTTATGAAAGAAGGCGCGTATCTTGGAGCTTTGGCTGCTCTGCTTGTATACTTCATGCTGCCGATATACAGCGACAACGGCACACCGGCAACTATCGTGCCAACAGGCAATGCAATTTCAAGCACCACAGGATTCAGCACTTATGTCACAAACCTTCCTTTCAGCATGGTAGTGTTCTTTGCGCTGGAAATCCTCGGCATTTCTGTAGGGATGGCATCCCAGGCAGTATTAAAGAAAGTCAACAATACTTCTGAAAATAAATAAGCGAGGTGGTCGGATGCCTCCGAGCAGTAAATGCTGTCCGAAGGACGGATTTAAAAATAGCAATAAAACCCAATAACGAATAACATTAACAAAAAATCATTAAAAATACTATAAAATAAAACTAAAGTAAACTTTATTCTTTCTTAACTAAAACTTTAAATATTAACTAAGAAACTGGCAGTTTATGGATGCAGAAGAAAGGCTCAATCTTGTAAAGAGAAACACCCAGGAAATAATAACAGAAGGCGAGCTGAGGCAGCTGCTCAAAGAGAAAAATCACCCCAAGGGGTACATCGGGCTGGCCACTACAGGAAGGGTGCATATCGGGTATTTCATACCGATGATAAAGGTCGGTGATTTCCTCAGGGCAGGCTTCAAGTTCACGATACTTCTTGCAGACATACATGCGCATCTGGACGACCAGAAAGCGCCTTTCGAGCTGCTGGACCACAGGGTGAAATACTACAAGGAAGTAATTTCAGCGATGATAAGCTCTCTCGGCATAGACACTAAAAACCTTGAATTCAAGAGGGGAAGTGATTTCGAGCTTGACAAAAATTACACGCTTGACATGTACAGGCTTGCAGCATTGAACACTTTTGACAGGGCAAAAAGGGCAGCTGCAGGCGTTGTTAGGTTTGGAGAAAATCCGAAGCTGAGCGGCTTCATATACCCTATTTTGCAGACCCTGGATGAGCAGTACATGGACATGGATGTCCAGTATGGCGGCATAGACCAAAGAAAGATACTTGCTTTTGCAAGGGAAAACCTGCCGAAATTGGGCTACAAGGCAAGGGTAGAGGTGATGACTCCAATGATGCCGGGGCTTCAGGGCTCGAAAATGTCATCTTCAGAGGAGAAATCAAAGATAGACCTGCTGGACTCTGCTGAGACCCTAAAGGGCAAAATAAACAGCGCAAACTGCCCGATTGCAGTCGAAGACAATGGAGTATTGGCATTCCTGAAATATGTGATTTTTGTTTACAAAAGCGACAGCAGCCAAGCTCTGGAAATAAAAAGGGCTGAGAAATTCGGAGGAAACATAGCCTATGACAGCTATGAAAAGCTTGAACATGATTTTCTCGATAAAAAGCTGCACCCGATGGACCTAAAAAATGCAGTTGCAGAAGAAGTAAACAAGCTGCTCGAGCCAATAAGGCATAAAATGAAGGGAAAGGAAGAATTAATCAAAAAGGCATTTCCTTAGCCGCTTTGCTCTATCACGACCAAAGTATACTTGTCATTAAGGTATTTCTTTGATGCCTTTCTAACGTCATTGATGGTTACTTTCTTGATTTTCTTCAAATATGAGTCAGCAAGCCTTGCATCCTTCATTGTTTCCCAAACGGCAATGTTGTCAGCGTAATGGAAATTGTCCTCCATCTGAAGCGCATAGCTTCCCTCTACATAAGTCTTGGCTTCTTCAAGGTCTTTTTTTGTTATTTTCTCTAGCCTTCTGAACTGCTGCAGGATGATTTGCTTCGCATCCTCTATTTTTGACTTGTCAAGGCCGGTGTAGACAGCAAACAATCCATAGTCACTTTCCCTTTCGTTGTTTACGCCCACCTGGTAAGCAAGCCCCCTCTTGTTCCTTATCTCGTCAAACATCCAGCCGCTCTGGCCCCTCCCAAGAATGGCAGTTATGACTTCAAAAACATAGCTGTCCTTGTGCATTCTTGCCGCAGTCTTGTAGCCGAGCACCATGTAGGAATTCAAAGTTTTCTTTTTTTCAACAAATTTCTTGATTTTTGCCTGTGCCGGCTCTGCTACCTTTGGCCTTTTGACCAATTTTCCCGGCTTTAATCTTCCAAAGTATTTTTGAACAGTTTCCCTTGCATTTTTGGCATTCCCGACAATGGAGATTATCATGTTGTTCGGGATATAATGCTCGTGATAATAATCAGCCACCTGCTTCCTGCTGAAGCTCTTTACAGCCTCCACAGTCCCGTAAGTGGGGTATTTTGCCGGGTGCCTGTCAAACAGGGTTTTCTGGAACAATACCCACTGGTGCAGCCTTGAGTCATCTGTCACCATGTTTATCTCCTTCAGCACCACCTGCTTCTCTTTTTCTATTATCTTCTCGTCAAAAACTGGGTTTTCAACCATGTCAGAAAGTATGTCCATTGCCACATCAAATTTATTGCTGATTATCTTGATGAAGAATGCAGTCCTGTCGCCTGTGGTGTAGGCATTGAACTCTCCGCCGTATTTCTCAATTTCATTTGCGATTTCCCTTGAATCCTTCCTTTTTTTCGTGCCCTCGAAAAGCATATGCTCCAGAAAATGGGAAATGCCGGCTGTCTGCTTGTTCTCGAAATTTGAGCCGACTTTGAACATAACTTCAACGGCAACAGACTTTGAAAGTGTTTTCTCGAAAATAAGGGTGATCCCGTTGTTCAGCCTGTACTTTTTCATTGCCAAAAGAAAACTTTAAATGGTATATAAGATTTTTGAATTATCATGGGGATTAGCGGGCTTCAGTCAATAATGGAAGATAAAAATATTGACTTCTCACTTTTTTATTCATCAGGCCCTGTTCCGAACCCTAATGTGGTTTATTTTTCAGGATACAAGGGAACTGGGATTTTGGTAGTCCCAAGAAAGCGGAAGCCTTTCCTCATAGCCCCAAAGATGGAGTTTGAAAGGGCAAAAAAATCAATGGTTAAAAATGTGAGCTCAATGGAAAAGAAAAGATTTTTTGACTCTGTGCGGGAAACCATAGCAAAAAGCGGGATAAAGGCAAAAAACATAGGAATTGACAAGAGCAGCTTCACCTTGAATGCATATTCAAATTTCAAGAAGCAGTTCAAAAAAATAAAGGCCAAAGACATAGCAGTTGACTGCCTAAAGCTGAGGGAAATAAAAACAGGCGAGGAAATAAAGCTCCTTAAAAAATCATGCCGCTATGCAGACAAAATACTGCAAAATCTGATAAAAAATTTCAAGGGCTTCAGGAAAGAGTCAGAGGCAGCTGCATTTTTAGAGTATGAGACAAAAAAGAAAGGCCTTGAGCTTTCATTCAGCCCTATCGTGGCATCAGGAAGCAACGGCAGCATGCCGCACCACGAGCCTTCCGGCCAAAAAATAAAGAAAGGATTCTGCGTCATTGATTTTGGAGTGAAGCACAAAAACTATTGCTCCGATATAACCAGGACAATTTATGTGGGAAAGCCGTCAAAACCTGAGAAGGAAATTTATAGCAAGCTGCTTGCCATACAAAATGACGCGATCAATCAGGCGGGATTAAATAAAAAATGCTCTGAACTGTATGATTTTGCCGTTAAAAGCCTCGGCAAATACTCAAAAAATTTCACTCACGGGCTTGGGCATGGGGTTGGAGTTGAAATCCATGAAATGCCGAACCTCACGCTGAATTCAAAAGACAAAATAAGGGACAACATGGTGTTTACAATCGAGCCTGGAGTTTATTTCCCTGGCAAGCTTGGAATAAGGATAGAAGACACAGTGCTTTTCAGAGGAAAGCCAATAGCATTGACAAAAACATCAAAAGATTTATTAATAATTTAAGATTGCTTTTGCACATGAAATATGATGAAAAAGCATTTAATTCTGCAGTTTCCGACTATAAAAAACTCCTCAGGGATGCCAAGGGCAATTTCTTCATTGTTTTTGACATAAGGGACAGGGATGCATTTTATTCGGTAGCACCTTTGTCAAGGGCCCTTCATGATTTGGGCAATGATGTAAGCTGCATCGGCATAAACCGGAAATCAGAAGCCCTTGATGCGGTAAAAGACGTATGGAATGCTTTTGAGCAGCGCAAAACCAGTCCAAATGAAAAAACAAAAGCATTAGTTGAATTTATCTCAGAGGTCGACAAAAAAGCCAATGGGGAATTCATAAAAATATTCAAAAAGCCCGAATTCCTGCTTGAGGCAAAAGAAAAAAATTTCAGCGGCCCTGTCGAGCTGCCTTTTCATACGGAGTGGATCAGGGAATACAGAATGGGTGAATTGATGCAGACTTCCGATATACTGTGGCGCGATGTTTATGCCCTCAAAAAGGGTGAGAGGGTTGGCATCGGCTTCACGCTGATACCTGCAAAAAACCTGATGGGGCACCCCCTCGAGGATTATCTGGATTCATATTCCATAATATGGGCAATGGCACAGTCAGCAAGCAAAACTGCAGAGCCATCAATGAATGCATACACTTTTAGGGGCTCAATGCTTGAGAAAAGCGAAATTACATCTGACTTGAGGGCTACCTTGCTTGGATGCGAGCTTGAAAAGGAAATTGACGAGGAGCCATTTAAAAAATACAAAAAGCTGTCAGGACTTTTCAATCTCGGAAGGATAAAGCCGATAGACCTTTCCTTTTCGATACACGGGAAAGGCTACCAGGGCAAGCACCTCTTTGGGGAAGTGATTGGCTACCCGTCTCCAAACAAAAAGACAAGGTGGCAAACCCCTGGCCAGATGGTTTACAAGCTTGATTTCTATCCCCAAACTAGATTTGATGAAAGAGACCCGTTGGCAAGGGTTGCATTTACAGAGACAATCCCGATTGATATATTCATCGAGACAAATCTTGTCGACTGGGCAGACATAAGGTCAAGAAACCAGAAAATAAAGGACATAATGGACAAATGCGATGTCATACATGTAGAGGGAAAATTGAAGGAAAAGTACACGACCAAGCTTGAAGTCGGCCTTGTAAAGAAAGACGGCTCAAGGAGATGGGTCAGGAGAAGCGACACTGATGTAAGGGAAAAGATAAACAAGACATACCTTCAGATGACCGGCATAAAGGCCGGCTGCATGGGAAACATCCCGGGCGGAGAGGCGTTTGTAACCCCCGAATACATGAAAGGAATTTTTGTAGGGGATGTTGTTGTGCACGTTGACCAAAGCTATCAGCTTGATGAGAAAAAACCAATGGCTGTTGAATGCTATGGCGATCATTACAAGATAATAGATGGGCCAAAAGAGATAATAGAAAAAATAAGCAGGAGAAAAAGCGAGGCCATGAAGATGCTGCTTGAAGCGGAAAAAAACAAAAGCCTCCCGCAGGAAATAATAAACTTGAAAAAGAAAAACTTTGAAAGGATTGGAGAATTCGCAATAAACACGAACCCGAAGGCGAGGTTATGCGAATACCTGATTGTGAACGAGAAGATAGCAAGGATGATGCACATTGCGCTAGGCTCGGGATTCGAGCCGGACAGGAGCACGGAATACCACATGGACATTGTCTTCAATGCCCCCAGGCAGAAGCTCGATGTTTATGGGATAGGCAAAAAAGGTGACAAGCACTGGATTTTGAAGAACGGGGAGTTCGCAGCTTAAAATGCCCCTTGATAAGCCATGCAAAATAATTCTGAAAGACTGCATGGCTCTAAAAAGCAACGAAAGCTGCCTTATTGTGACAGACCACAGATTAAAAGCAATAGGCAATGCGCTGTACAAAGCTTCCCTGAAAATAACAAGCAAATCAAGATTGATTCTTACCACAATTCCCAAATCCCATGGCGCAGAGCCGCCGATGAATATAGCAGCCGAGATGAAAAGGCATGATGTTGTCCTGTGCCCCACTACAAAATCACTGACGCATACACGAGCAAGGGAAAATGCAAGCAGGAAAGGGGCAAGGATTGCAACCATGCCGGGAATAACAATTGATATGATGGAAAGGGTGCTGGATGTGGATTTCCATAAAATAAGGGGGGTAAACAATGGTTTAATCTCAAAACTTAAAAACAGGGATAAAATAAGGATAACAACAGACATAGGGACCGATATAGAATTTCATCTGAAAGGGAGAAAATGGATTGGCGATGACGGCATCTACACTAAAAAAGGCTCTTTTGGAAACCTGCCTGCAGGGGAAATATTTATTGCACCATTGGAAAACAAGGCAAATGGAAAAATCGTCGTGGATGCAAGCGTTGGCGGCATCGGAAAAGTCGATAAAAACATAGAAATTATGGTTAAGGATGGATTTATTGTTGATATAGCCGGGGGCAGGGTTGCAAAAATTTTCAAAAATTTATTAAAAAGCAGGCTTTACAAAAACGTTGCCGAGCTTGGCATAGGCACAAACTACAGGGCAAAGATAACTGGCAATGTACTGGAAGACGAGAAAATTGCAGGAACATGCCACATAGCTTTCGGCAACAACAGGCATTTTGGAGGCAAGGTTGATGTGCCTTTTCATGTTGATGTTGTTGTCAACAAGCCAACAATTTATGCTGATAAGCTGCTGATTATGGAAAATGGAAAGCTAAAAATCTGACCCAAAACTTTTTATATGAAGCAAGCCTACATAAATTAAAATGCCGGCCAAGGAATCGAAGCCAAAGAACATAATTGACAGCATAATGTACAGCTATTCCACCTCCTCGAATGTTCACGAAGAGGAAAACCGGATTCTTAAGGAAACCATAAGCAGGCTCAAGGACGAGATTGAAAGATTCAAGGCATCGCCATTAATGGTTTGCGAGGTAAGGGAGCTGTTTCCAAACAATAGCGCAATAATAAAAATCCCGAACGGCAACCAGTTTCTTGTCAACATTTCAAGCGACTGCGACAAGATAAAATCATCCGATCTGGTCCTCGTTGAGCAGAAAAATCTCACAGTAATAAGGAAAATCCCGATAACAAGGCGCTTTAATGTTGAGAAATTTGTCATTGTAGAGAAGCCCACAATAACCTGGCAGGAGATAGGGGGATTGGACGCCCAGGCACAGGAGATAAAGGAAGTTGTGGAATTGCCGCTTAAAAAACCCGAGCTGTTCAAGAAAGTCGGCATTACCCCTCCAAAAGGAGTTTTGCTCTACGGCGAGCCCGGGACAGGAAAGACTCTGCTGGCAAAGGCAGTTGCAGCATCCACAAATTCAACTTTCATAGAGGTTGTCGGATCTGAATTGGTGCAGAAATTCATAGGGGAAGGGGCAAAGCTTGTGAAGGAAATATTTGAGTTTGCAAGGAAGAAAGCCCCTGCAGTCGTTTTCATAGATGAGCTTGACTCTTTGGCTGCAAAAAGGATTGAAGTCGGGACATCAGGGGAAAGGGAAGTCAACAGGACCTTCATGCAGCTGCTTGCAGAGCTTGACGGCTTCAAGCCGCTGGACAACGTGAAGATAATTGGGGCAACCAACAGAAAAGACATTCTTGACCCTGCTGTCATAAGGCCCGGAAGATTAGATAGGCTTATCTACATTCCAATTCCAAACAAGGAAGCCAGGACTGACATATTCAGGATACACTCAAAGAACATGAACTTTGACAAGAAAATAAACATTGAGCTGCTTGCCAGCAGGATGGAAAATTTCAGCGGAGCTGAGATAAAGGCAAGCAAGAGGAAAAGGCAGAAGGAAAAGAGCATTTGGACATGTTTGGATGAATTCTTTTGAGAATGTAAGGCGCACGCTCAGCAGTTACTACCGCATATCATCGCTTGCGCTCAAAGGGTGTTCACGAAATCATCGCGTGCACCAACGAGAATAATCAACAGCAGTTTATAAACCTTTATTTTAAGGCTTGGCAGCCTTCCACATGACTTCAAAGTATTTCCTGTAGCCGTCTGCAATTGACTTGTTCTTTATGACTATTGCCAGCGGCTCCTCTTCCGAGAGGAGAAGCAAGGCTGTCTTGTCGCCGTAAATCCTCAGCGCGGCATTTGAGCTGTACTGGTTGGGTATGTACCTTGCCTCTGTGAGAGGGTTTATCTTAACTTTTTTCCTTGAAGCCTCATCGTATATCAGCTTTAACTTTATTTTTGCCTTTATCCTGCCATTTACATAATGCCTGAAGAAATGCTTGAGTACTCTTTCAATTTGCTGCCCAGGCCCGTAGCCGACATAATTTTTCCCTGTCCTTATTATGTCCTCGAAAACGGTCTTAAGCCCTTCCACTCCCTTGAAGAACCTCACATCGTGCTTGGGCTGCATATCTTTTCTCAGCTCAAGCTCCGGAAGTATCCTGCTGAAATCGCTCTTTACACTGTCCAGCTCGAACTTTTTCTCGTCTATTATCTCAAGAAACCTCCTGGGATTTACAGGGCTGAACAGCTTTTTGTTGTTAACAATTACAAAGCTCACAAGCCCCTTTTCCATCAGCCTTGCTATGGAGTCATATACATTCCTCCTGTGGATTCCAGAATGCTCTGTTATGTGTCCTGCCTGCGCAGTGCCAAGCTCGAGAAGGGCAACATACACTTTTGACTCATTCTGTGTCAATCCCAGTGAGCGGAACAGCCTGTATTGCATGTTTTGCCCTTTACAAACTCTAGTTTTTAAATTTTATGGTGATTCACTATCACCACATTTCTTTATATATTTAGCCAGCTATCGCATCTGATATGAAAAAAGACAAGGATATCTCCATAAGTGTTTTGGAAATGAGCACAATGGACGATTTCGAGGACAAATAGGATGGAGGTGATGCTGTAAGCTCATTAAGGCCATATTCTCCAGGGCAGTCGGATTGATAAAAACAAGAACTGGCAAAACCAGAGAAAACAAAAAGAAAAAATCAATCCGCAGCAAAGTCAACACAAACTCTGTAAAACCTTGGAGAATACTGGCCGCATTTTACTGTTTCCAGGATTTTGCACCTTTTCCCAGCTTTTTTGCAGGCATTCCAAGCCTTTCCTTCAGCTTTGTATATCTCATCTTCATGCTCAAAAGTATAGAAATGTATAGTGCCTCTGCTCTTTAAGTTCCTCAAAGCCAATCCGAGAAATTTTTCCCCTCCTTTTGGCAGAGGCATCAAAACTCTGTCAAATCTCTTCTTTAATCTAGGCACAATTTTGTCCGCATCGCCTAGAAACAGCTTTATCTTGTTTTCCAGCTTGTTTTTCTTTACGTTTTCTAGCGCATACCTATGCGCTGCCGGGTTTATCTCAACTCCATACACTTCCCTGCACTTTGTGTTTTTGGCAATAACCAGAGGATAAGCTCCAGAGCCGGAAAACATCGCCAAGACACTTTCATTCGGCTTTACCAAGCTGGCAACCCTTTTCCTTTCAGAGGCCATTCTTGCAGAGAAATACACCTTTTCAACATCGAGCTCGATGAAAACATTGTTTTCCTTGTGTGTTGTTACTTTTCTTTTTTCCCCTGCAATCACCTTCAGCTTTGCAGTCCTGAACTTTCCCGAGTATTTTTTTGTTTTTTTCAGGATTGTCTTGATGTGATGGTAGTTTTCTAAAATGAGGCTGCCAATTAGCTTTTCTTTTTTTACTAATTCCCTTGGAAACTCAGAGAAAATCAAGATATCCCCGACTACATCAAAGGAAGTCGGCACCAGCTGGAGCTCTTTAGCGCTTAGCTTGGTTTTTAGATAGTATTTCAGGTTTTTTTTCATTTTTTAGATTTATAGCTACCAACAAGCCAAAAAATCATTATTATAGGGATACCAAATAAAAGGAAGTACCAAAAAAACCAAATTAATGAAATACTCATATATCCAATAATTACTGTATCTCCACATATTGAACCACTAAAAGTAGGACAGGTTATCTCACCTAATGATAAAATTGACCAAGTTAAATAACTTAAATTTATTGCTAGAAATAGCGCTAAAGAAAAATAGAAACCCTTTTTCCAATAACTTAATGCACCCCACCAATTTTTAAACCCCATCTTTACCCAAAAAACTCTCCCAATCCCTTTTGGCCCCCTTTTGTTTTTGCTTTTAGCAAATTTTCAATCTGGTTATCAACCCTTTCTTCAGAGAACTCGTGCTTGTCGATAAGCAGCTTCTTTATCTTGTCCTCGTCAATATCGCTCCATTCCAGCTCATAGCTTTCATTGACGGGAATGTTTTTTATCAGGCCAAACACCTCATTCCACGAAAAATCAAAGAAATCATCCCATTTTGCATCATTAAACAATTTGTCAAAATTATTGCCGTATCCTTTGACCATCTTCAAGGCGGTTTTTGGGCCTATTCCCTTAATCCCGCCGGAATTATAGTCAGTTCCAATCAGCATTGCCAATGCAATCAGCTGCTCCTGATTGATATTAAGATGCCTGAGGTTTTCATTCAAATCAATCAAATCCGGATTGATGACGTCATAGCTCAGCTTGTCTTTTCTTTTCTTCCTGCCGGCCATGTTCAGGTTCCTGACAATCTTTGGAGACTCAAACAACAAGGCATCAGCATCGTTTGTTGCAATGGCATAAGCATCATTATTCTTCACAATCAGGGAAGCCTGGGCTTCTGCCTCTGAAGGAGCATCAATAACCGGCAGCCCAAACGCCTCAATCAGCTTCTTTGCCTCGTCAATCATCTCCTTTGTCAGTCTTGAGGTCATTGCTGCGTATTTCTTCATCATATCCTCATCAGCCTTTTCCCTTGCCTGCTCAAACTTCCTCTCTGCCTCGATCTTGATTCCTTTTCTTTTTTCAAGCGTAAGATGCTTCAGCTTTGGAGGCTCGCCGTCAAATACGAATGCAAGCTTTATGTCCTGCTGCATCAGGTTTGAGACTCTTGCCAACAACCCTGTTAAGTGAGATGTTACATTCCCTTTGGAATCCATAAGCAAAGTCCCGTCCCTCTGCCTTATGGAGCTCAGGAACTGATAGAGCCACATGGGTGAATCTACAATAAGCGTTTTATTGCGAAGAAACTCCAGGTTAATTTCCTTGATGAGCAACAGCTCAGTTAAAGCTACTCCCATTTTATATTTTCTTGAAGGTAATGTTGTTGAGCTCTTTTGCAAGCACTTCCTGCGCTTTTGCAGACAATTCTCCGCTGGAAATAACCAGGACAGGAAGTTTCCTGAATTGCCCCTTTACATAGGCATTGCTCAGGTCGGAGTCATTTATTCTTTTCTTGTTCTTGGCCTTGCAGTAATATTGGAGGGTTCCCACAACGCTTGGTATTTCGACAATGAAGTCAATCTCTGAATTTCTCTTTAGTATCTCGCTGCTCAAAATATTTATTTTGTTCTTCTCAAAAAATTTCATTATGTCCTTCAGGAAAATGTCTTCATTTTCCCTTGGCTTGTATTTTTTGGCTGGTTTTTCCTTTGTTACTTTCTGTTTTTCTATTGGTTTTTCTTCTATCCTTTGCTGCACGTCTTTTTTCTGCACGATTTGCTCAGCTTTCTTCTCTATTGGCTTCTCTTCTATCTTTTTTTCAATAGGCTTCTCGATAATGTCAAGCTTTGACTTTATCAGTTGCTCTGCTTCATCGTTGCCTGTCAGGTACCATTTCCAGAAAATCTCTCTTATGTCGTTGTAATTGACATTTAACGGTATGGCAAAATCCTTTATCTCCCTCAAAGCAACCCTTATGACAGGCTCCTGCTCTGAATCTCTTAGCACTTTGCTCTGCTGCAGCAAATCAAAAGCCTTCTTTTCCTTGTCATTCATGCTTCCAATAAATTTTTGCAGCATTGGTTCCTGCCCCTGAAGGTAATACAAAGGAGAGCCGCCCACCTTTATTGTTGAAATCTTTAATCTCTTGCTTGCTGTCAGCTCCGCAAGATGCGCAGAGGCCATCAGAATGTCGCTTCCTATCTCTTTCGATATCTGCACAGGGAGCACGGGGCCTTTTGTTTTTACAAAATCCACAATCCTTTCCCTTAATTCAAGAGATTTCTCCATAGTATAAAAAGAACAGATTTTCTTTAAATAAGTTTTGCTAATTGCTCAATGCTCCCATTAGCTTTATTTCGGAAAATTTATAAATTGGCATACTATTTTTTTGAAAATATGCGAAATCCTGTTCAAGTTTTTAGAGATGCAGGAGAACTAGGGAAAGATTTGGCCGCTTCATTAAAAGATTTTGAGCAAATTCTAGTATCTGCCGGAACACGCGATTTTCAATCTCAGCTCCAGCTTTTTCAGGTTGCTTTTGAAAAGAGATTCAAGGCAGTTAGGACAAGACTATCCGGTATGAGCAGTCGTCTAGCAAGTATGGCAAACAGAGAAATGTTTGTTGATACAGTTGTTTTATATATTGAAGAATCTGCAGATTTATTTGAGGAGTATTTTAAAGAAAATAATATAGAGCATTTAGCGCAGAGCTTAGCGTTGCTCCTTTCATCTATAAGATATGGGATGATTGATTACCATTTTATAGGAGCCGAGGAATTTGGAATAGACTCCCTAGCAGCTTCAAGAATTAAGAAGTCCATTATAAGGATTATTAAAACTTTAAGAGAAAGAACAAAATTAACTACTTTAATTAATATTCAAATAAGGCTTGAAGAAATGTTAAATGACAAAAAGATTTTTACAACCAAGCAAACTGCAACGACCCAACTGTTTAGGGACATTATTTATGAGCTTCTTTGACAAACAATCAAAATCTAAGGCCTCAGCCACCTGACTTCCCAATATGTGACATCGCCTTCATCGTCAACAGCGCCAATCAAGAGCCTTTTCTTTGTTGAATGCGCAACCCTGTTCTTTGCAGAGAACTCATACCACGTCAAGGAAGAGCCTTCATGCACAGGGAAAACAACCCATCTTGCATGGTCTTCTCCCGGCTTTACGCCCCTGTCATAAATCCTGAAATCAGCGCCGAATTTCAATGCCGTTTTTATTATATATCCCCTGTTCCTTATGTCCCTATAAACGCAAAATCTAACCCAGAAATTAGGCTCGCGCTTCGCCTTCTTCAAAAAGCTCTCGAAATCTATCGGCTTGTTCCTTGCATCATGCACAACAAGCCTTTTCTTCTCCATGAGGTAGAGTGCTTCTATCAGGGAAAGCTGCACCCTTCCGTCATCAAGAAGGTTACCGTACCGGCTTTGGTTATAGAGCTCTCTAGCGTTGTCCGAGCTTTCTGTAAGCACCCTTTCCCTTGAAAAAGCAGCTTTGACAGGCTCTTTTATTTGCTTTTCCTCAATCTTGTCCTTCTTTGGAAGAATTTCTTGCACTTCTTCCTTTTTCTTGGCCATGTGATTTTTTAAGTTATTTTTTTGGTAGCTCACTTTATTTATAAACCTTATTATCATCCCATATAGAAAAATAACACATTTTTTAAGACAGAAAATATTTGAGATTTTCACGTATTGAAAACAAAAACAATTAAAAATACCGAATCAACACTTTAACCTATGCAAATTACATTTCTTGGCACATCTTCCATGGTGCCGACAAAGGAAAGGAACCAGATTGCTGTTTTCCTTAGCTACGGCACTGAAGGAATTTTGTTTGACTGCGGTGAAGGCACCCAGCGTCAGTTCAAAATAGCAGGTATAAGCTTAACAAAAGTGACTAAAATACTCATCAGCCACTGGCACGGCGACCACGTTCTTGGATTGCCGGGCCTGATGCAAACGCTAAGCTCTCTTGACTACACGGGCCAGCTTGAGATTTACGGGCCTGAAGGTACGAAGAAAAGGATGGAAAAGATGTTCGAGGCGTTTGTCTTTGACAAAAGGCTTGATTTTGCCGTCAAAGAGGTCAAAAACGGGCATTTTTTTGAGAATGATGACTTCATCATCGAAGCATATCAGTTAGAGCATGGCATAGAGACGCTTGGCTACAGGTTCATAGAAAAGGACAGGAGGAAGGTCGACATG
>JACPMX010000002.1 GCA_016185755.1 Candidatus Woesearchaeota archaeon
CATCCTTTATTTTTGTATCTTCTACTTTCTCTCTAAGTGCATTTCTGATAAATTCTGTCCTGTTATGATAGCCCTGTTTCTCCACAATAGAGTCTATCTCTTTCAAGAACACATCGTCCAGCTTTAGAGTAATCATTTCAGTTGTCATATAGCTACTGTATATACAACAGATATATAAACTTTTCGCCCTTATTTCTTCTAATAAAGACAAAATTCGTAATACCGTGGTGAGTGTGCCCCTATTCCATTCGTCGTGTGCCCCGAGTAAAAATTGCGTATAACTTATAGGGTTAAACGAAGTGGCAATCCCTCGAAAATTTTGTCGAGGAAAAATGAGGCAACCCACATTTTTCACTCCTGACAAAATTTTCAGAGATGGATTGACATTTGGGAAAAATCTGGAATTTTCTTGGAAAATTAGCGTAAGCGACCGATTTTTCCGTTTAACCCTTGTTAATCTCTTTCCAAGTTACAGAGTTCTTGGAAATTTCGTCCGAAAAGTTTTCTGGCGGTCGTAAAAAGAATTAAAGCAGTCGAAAATCTATAGTACACCTTATATCTATTAAACACAAATAATGGGAAAATATAAAAAAGAAGCAATTATCACACCAATCTATGATTGATAAAAATACAATATTAATTATTTTTATAAGTACTGTTGTGAGTTCAGTTTCTTCTGTTATGTTAAATAAATTCATGAAAACTAAAAAGAAATTTCATCTTAAAGAGATATGGGACTATTTAATACCTTCAATAATTCTAACAATTTATGTCTTTGCAATCACCCTTTTAGTAGTCGGAATAATTTATTCTATCTATACTTCATTATTCTAGTAATTTGTTTCTGTAAGAATATGCTTTTACTTCTACACTACCAATCTGACCTAAATCATAGTCTTCATCATAATCTTGAAAATGAGCATTATATATGCATTCTTCATTAATCTCCATTTTGCTACAATCGCCAACTTGGAAGTCAGTTCCAATATAGTCTAAATATTTTTTTTCTTTATCATAAAGAATAATGAATAATTGTGGTTTGTATATTACCTTATTGCCAATATTTTTTATTCTCACAGAAACAGGCAACAAATATGAAGCTCCACTAACTTTTTCTATTGTACCGATGTCATAATCAATGTCAAAATCGTCAATGATTCCAATATCTGTTGGTTCTCCTTTTATTTCATTTATTGAAAATTCTTCAAGATTATTTGTCCATGAAGGCATATCCTGACTCCAACATATAAAGGGTGATGTACCATTTGGTTTAATAATATCAATTACTGAATCGCAATCTAAAGAGAAAGAATTATTTTGATGAAAGATATTTGCTGTAAATTCAATATTCTTCACATTAGTCTTACCTTTATTTTTTATGATGCCCTTAATCCTTAATCCCAAAAATTTGGTTCTCGACCATTTGGTTGTGGTATAATTTGCCGAAAGTAATTTAATATCAACCTTTTCTTTTATGTTTTTGGTGTTGCTCTTATAGATTGGTTCTTCTTTCTTCAAATTATTTGGGGTGTTATTAGTTGATACACAACCAATTATAAAAAGAACAAAAATAGTGCAAGATACTACTTTCATGAATTTGTAATACATAACAAATCAGTATTAAGGTGATGATATTTAAATATTTCTCAAAATTAATTGGTTGTACAATGTTCACTTCTCAGGAAAGTTCCCCAATCAATGCTCTCAGGATTTGAATAACTGCTATATGGAAGTTTACAGTAATAACCAGTATATTCTATTTTTAGAGGATATGCACTTCCTTCTTCATATCTCATATCTGGTTGCTTAACTGTAACAATACAGTTATTTTTCTCAAAACCCCTTATCTCCCAAGATTCTCCAATTGATTGACCGCCCCAAGAAGGAGAGCAAGAGGATAATTTCTCATTATATAATGAACTTCCTAAAATAACTGGTCCCATATTTTTTGCAATTTCAGTGTGCCATTTATAATCTTGATAGTTCATGTAAAGTCCAACCCCCAATACTAGAACGAATAAAATAACTATAATAGCAACAGATATCAAAATGATTTTTAATATTTTCCCCATACGAATATCCTTTGTAAGATAATATATAAACATTTCTAAGATTTTCGACTGCTCTTTAGATTATAATTTAAGTATTAATAATAGACCGCCAGAAAATTGAGATTAACAACTATTAAACACAGTTTTAATTGCTGTTTAATAGGTGTTAAAATATGGTAAAGCGAAATTATCACATCAGCACAAAAACCAACACTTTTATAAATTTCTCCAGTACATCCTATTTAACATTTTTGGATGCTGATTTATTTTCCATATCGAAAATAACAATTTCAATTGTACAACAAAATGATAGAGCACTTAGAACAACCTTACAAGCCTGAGCAGATAAAGCAAATACTCAATCCTATAATCAGCAAATGGTTTTTCTCAAGGTTCAAGGAGTTTTCACTGCCGCAATTATTTGGAGTGATGGAAATTCATTCAAGGAATAATATTTTAGTCAGCGCACCAACAGGGGCGACAAAGACTTTGACAGCTTTTCTTTCCATTTTAAATGAATTGATAGACTCAAGCGAAAAAGGAATCTTAGAAAATCGCGTTTACTGCGTTTATGTCAGCCCGCTGCGCGCATTGTCTGAGGACATAAAGGTAAACCTGGTGGAGCCGCTGAAAGAGATGGAAAAGATTGCAGGAAAAAAGCTGAACATAAGGGTTGCTTCAAGGACAGGGGACACATCTGCATCAGAAAAGGCAAAGATGCTGAAGCATCCGCCGCACATCCTCATAACCACTCCTGAAAGTCTTGCGATAATGCTTGGCTCGATAAAATTCAGCGAACTTTTGAAGAATGTTGAGTGGTTCGTTGCAGACGAGGTGCATGCCCTTGCAGAGAACAAGAGGGGAGTCCACATGTCATTGTCTGTGGAGAGGCTCAACAGGATATCGCCGTCAATGACCAGGGTGGGGCTGAGCGCGACCATAGCTCCATTGGAGGAGATTGCAAAGTTCCTGGTGGGGTATGAAAACGGAAAGCTGAGGAGCTGCAAGATTGTTGACGTGCAGTTCATCAAGGAAATGGACCTGAAAGTCTTGTCCCCTGTGCCGGACCTGGTCAGCGGGGAGCATGCGATAATGCACAATGCAATGTACAACCTGATTGATGACCTGATACAAAGCCACAGGACAACATTGATCTTCACCAACACAAGATCCGCTACAGAGAGGGTGGTGCATCACCTGAAGGAAAAGTTCCCGAAAAAATACACGGAAAACATAGGTGCGCATCACGGCTCGTTGTCAAAGGCATTGAGGCACAGCATCGAGAACAGGCTTAGGAAAGGGGAATTGAAAGTGATTGTGTCGAGCACTTCGCTTGAGCTCGGGCTTGACATAGGATATATTGACCTGGTGATATGCCTCGGCTCGCCGAAATCAGTTGCAAGGTTTTTGCAGCGCGCAGGAAGGTCAGGGCATAAGCTGCATGACACTGTAAAGGCAAGAGTGCTTGTTCTTGACAGGGATGACCTTGTCGAGTGCGCAGTTCTTCTCAAGTCAGCGATAGAAAAGAAAATTGACAAAATACACATCCCGAAAAACTGCCTGGATGTCCTGGCGCAGCAGATACACGGAATGTCGCTCGAGCGAATATGGAAAATCAAGGAGCTTTTCAGCATGATAAGGCAAAGCTACTGCTACAGCGAGCTTGAGTGGAAGGACTTTGTTGAGGTTATCGACTATCTTTCCGGAAAATACATCTCTTTGGAGGACAGGCACATATACGCCAAGATATGGTATGACGAGGAAACAGGGGAGATTGGGAAAAAAGGCAAGATGTCAAGAGTGATACACATGACAAACATAGGGACCATTCCTGAAGAATCATTTATAACTGTAAAAGTGGGCGACCAGCCCATAGGCGCAATTGACGAGGCATTCCTTGAGAGGCTGAAGCGAGGCGATGTATTTGTTTTAGGCGGGGAAAGATATGAGTTTCTGCATGCAAAAGGAATGGTTGCTTATGTCAATGCATCTGTTTACAGGCCGCCTACAATACCGTCCTGGTTTTCTGAGATGCTGCCTCTAAGCTTTGACCTGGCGCTTGAGATTGGAAGGTTCAGGAAGCTGATGAATGAGCTATTTTGCTCCAACAAGCCAAAAAATGAGATAATCGGGTTCATTGACAGGTACCTCTATGTTGACAAGAACGCAGCTGAATCAGTTTATGACTATTTTTACGAGCAGTTCCATTACGCCGAAATACCGTCACATTCAAGAATCATAGTGGAGCATTACACCGACCAGAAAAGCAGGAGAAAATACGCCGTGTTCCACACGCTGTATGGAAGAAGGGTCAATGACTGCTTGTCAAGGGCGGTTGCCTTTGCAATCGCAAGGACCCAGCACCGGGATGTTGAAATCGGGATAAATGACAACGGGTTTTATGTCGGCTCCGACAAAAGCGTCAATGTGATGCAGGCATTCGGTCTGGTGAAGTCCAGGGAAATGAGGAAGGTCATGGACATGGCAATAGAGCAGACTGAGGTTTTAAGGAGGAGGTTCAGGCATTGTGCAGCAAGGGCAATGATGATTTTGAGAAGCTACAAGGGGCATGAAAAGAGAGTTGGAAGGCAGCAGGTCTCTTCCATGATACTGATGAATGCCGTGAAAAGGATTGGCCCCGATTTCTGCATACTGAAAGAGGCGAGAAGGGAAGTCCTTGAGGATTTGATGGACATCAACAGCGCATCCAAGGTAGTTGAGGGGATAGAGCAGAAAAAGATACTTGTCAAGGAGATACACACAAGCCTCCCATCCCCATTTGCCTTCAATTTGATTATCCAGGGCTTCACCGACATTATGAAGATAGAGGACAAGGTCGAGTTTGTAAGAAGAATGCACGAGCAGGTGATGGCGAGGATACTAAAAACTTAGCATCATTTTTAAATCTTTTTCTCCCTGAGGAAAACAAAAAGCATCGACCATGCAATCACGATAAATACTGCGCCTGCAACAAATGGTGCCTGTATCCCTATATAGCCGGAGGCTGCGCCTGCGATTATCGGGATGACTCCCTGCGAGAGCGCAAGAAGCGAGCCGTTTATGCCAAGTGCAGCCCCCTGCTTTTCAGCTGAAACGCTTTTGCTTATCAAAGCGCCCATGTTTGCCATGGAGAGCCCCTGGGGAATGGAAAGAAACGGTATGAAGATGTAAAGAAAATTCCTGTTCGGCATGAAGGGATATAGTGCGATTCCAAGGGCCAGGGCAAGAAGGGAGTACTTCAGGATTTCAATCTCATGGTATTTTCTTGACAGCATGCGCAAAATTATCAGCTGTGTTATCACTATCCATGCCCCAACAACTGCAAAAAAAGTCCCGACTGAGAATTCGGAAAAATTAAATCTTGCGACCAGCAGGATGCCTATAAAAGATGTAAAAAAAGAAAACCCCGACATGTAAAGAAAGCTCGCGAGGTAAACCGGCCGCGCTTCAGGGTCCGCAAAAGCCGCCCTTATGTTGTGCATTCCCTTGAGCAATGTGAAGGGGCTTTTTGTTTTCTTCTCCCTGTGCGTTTCCGGCAGCAAAAGAGAGATAAAAATAACATTGAGCATGCCAAGCCCCCCTGCAAACCAGAATGGGGCTGACGCATCATGAGCGGCTTTTGCAATCAAGCCGCCAAGGAGGGGCCCAAGGATAAACCCGATGCCGAAAGCAGCGCCGATAAGCCCGAAGTTTTTCGCCCTGTCTTTCGGCTCCGTGACATCAGCTATGCTCGCCTGCGCTATGCTGAAGTTCGCGCCTGCAAGCCCGGCGACAGCCCGGCTGAAAAAAAGAATCCCAAGCGAGGACATCCTGACTCCGAGCCCGAAGAGAAGCTGGGACAGCGCAAGTACAGCAACACCCATGACAAGCAGCTTTTTTCTTCCGAAAATGTCGGAAAGCTCCCCAAGGATAGGCGCGGCTATGAACTGCATCAGGCCGAACAGGGCAATCATCGAGCCTGCAATGAAATACTGGCCGCTTTGCGAATATCCGCTCAAGAGAAACGATGGCGAGCTTGGGTCAGTAAACAAGATGGGAATCAGGGGTATTACCATCCCGATGCCTATCATGTCCAATAAAAGAGTCCCGAAAAGCACCGGGAAAATTTTTTTCCTCTTTTCATTCATCGGCAATCCATTTTCCATCTTTCCAAAGAAGGATTATCCGCTTATTAATCTTTCCAATATGCATAAACCTTAAATAGCGACATATTTTAAGCCATGCAAAATGATTTTGGGGATAACAGGCTCGATCGGATCCGGCAAAACAACAATTGCAAAGATATTTTCAAGGCATCATTTTGCGAGGATTAATGCCGATGAAATCGGGCACAGGGTAATTAAGAAAAATTCTGCCGCATACAAAAAAATAATCAAGGGATTTGGCAGCAAAATTCTTGACAATGATAAGAATATTAACAGGAAAAAATTAGGGGACATTGCATTTAATGACTATAAAAAGCTGAAGAAACTAAACTCAATAACCCATCCAATGATTGTCCGGGAAATAAAAAATCAAATTAAAAAAATAAAGCAAAAATGCGGGAATAATGCTAACATAATTATTGATGCGCCTTTGCTGCTGGAAACAAAAACAAAGAATTTTGTGGATAAGGTTATTGTAGTAAAATCCGGCAGAGAAAATATTCTAAAAAGACTGAATAAAGGGCATTCAAAGAAAAAAATAGAAAAGATTTTAAAGGCGCAAATGCCGCTTAGTGAAAAGCTGAAGAAGGCTGATTTCGTCATAGAAAACAGCCGCGATCTGAAGCATCTGGAAAGGCAGGTGAATAAAATTATAAAAATTATAGGGAACAAAAAATGAGAACCGCAGTCTATCCCGGGACTTTCGACCCCGTCACCAACGGGCACATGGACATTATTGAAAGGGCATTGAAACTGTTCGACAGGCTTTATGTTGTGGTCGGGGAAAACCCCCAGAAGTCAGCAACTTTCACCGCAGAGGAAAGGATGCTCATGCTGAAGGATGCCCTGAAAAAGCACAACAGCAGGATTGTTGTCGAGCATTTTGAGGGGCTGCTCCTGAATTACGTCAAGAAAAAGAAATCAAATGTCGTGATAAGGGGGCTGAGGGCGATTTCTGATTTTGAGTTTGAATTTTCAAGGGCGCTTCTCAACCGCGAGCTTTCAAAGGACATAGAGACCATTTTCATCATGACAAAAGATGACTATGCATTCCTGAGCTCAAGCATAATAAAGGAGATTGCAATGTTCAACGGCCCTGTAAAGGGATTCGTGCCTGAAATTGTTGAGAAAAAACTGAAGGAGAAATTTAGTAAATAATTCATTCGTAAAACTTGCTCAAATCCTCTTCATGTATCCTTCTTCTTGGCTGGCTTTCAAGGATTGTCCTTTGCTTTACAAGCCTTGCAGTGTACCCTGCAATTATGTTTCTCATCTTTGCAGAAACAACGCTTGTGTATTTCTGAACTAGGGGCTTGTTCTTGCCGAATTCTGAAGTGAACTCCTGGCCGTGTACCTTGATAAGCTTCTTCGCGATTCTCTTTATGAGGATTGTTTTTATTCTTCCCATTTTTTACTCCAGCTTGGTCTGGTCAAAAGGCTTTGCCCCAGCATCCCTTTTGAATGTGCCGGGCATCGGCTTCTTAATAATTATAGGTATAAGCCCCTGTTTGAATTCTATCTTTGCAATCTCAATGGTATTGTAGCCAATCTTCTTAAGCTCTTCATCATTCAGACTTATCAAAAGCGGGGCCCCCATAGAAATCTGCAGCGCCCTTGTTCCGATTATCCTTGCCTGCTCGTATTTTGTGTATTCTTCCATCTTAATTATTCATCACTTTCGAAATCGCTTTCGTCTTCATCGTCACCATTGAAAAAACTCCTCATACTTTCACCTCCTATCGGTTTAAAGCACTTCGTCCTCATCAATGAAACTCTCGCCGCATGAAGGGCATTCAAGCTCACCTTCCTCAATTATAGTCCCGCAGCTTGGGCACTCCCTCTGGTCATTTTCGTCCACCTTTTTTCACCTCAGAAAGCCTTGCTGCGGCTGTATGCTGCCCGCCTTGAAATCTTCCAGTAGTATTTAAAGGTTGCGGTGCTTTCGGCTCTGTCCCAAATCTCATTATTTTAGTAAAAAATAATAACCCAAGCAGCCGTTAGGCTGCTGGGGGTGGGGAGTGCACCCCACCATGAAAAAAGAGATAAAGCTTGTAAATAAAGTTAAGCGTTTACTGAGACGCTTA
>JACPMX010000012.1 GCA_016185755.1 Candidatus Woesearchaeota archaeon
AAGCAGCTGAATTCTGGAAGGTTCAGGAACAAGAGCCATGTTGTTGAGTACGCTGTGAAGAAACTGCTTGAGGTGGAACAAGATGGCAGATGAACCCAAGCATGATGAAAAAGGCCCAAGCAACGAAGAGGCTCATGCGGAAAAAGAGCCAGGAAAAAAAGAATCAGGGAAAAAGCCGATTGGAACTCTTGAGAGCGTGATAAATGAAACAAGCAGCCTCCTTAAAACAGTTGGAGGAGCCTCACTTGCAGTTGGAATGCCTTTGGCACTCGGGTATGCTGCTCCTCAAATGCAAAGGGATGCTTTTGTTGTTGGCACTGCATTTTCTGCAGGCAAAATTTATGAAAATTACAAAGCAGAAAGAAAGACAAGTATAAGTGATATAGTGAAAGAATCTGCAGTCGGTACTCTGCTTACTCCGCCGATACACCTGGGCTACCAGCTTATGAATGCTATCGATAATCCTGTTCTGAAGGCAGCTGCCTACCTTGGTCCTTACACTTTGGGTGTAATCCCGCTTTACCTTGCTATTGACCACATTGTCAAAAAAGGATTCAAAGGCGTCTATTCTGAAGGAATAAAGCCCCATGTGAAAAGAGTTGTAAAAGACAATTACAAGTACTTGGCATTAGCTGGCTTATTGAATTTGTTTTTTACACCAGTATACCTTCAGGTTCCTGTCGCTCTTGGACTAGGATCCTTGTTCAAAGTATTGGCAGGTAAAAACAAGGAAAAAGCGCAGGGTGCCGAAAAAAGAGACAAGACCCCTTACCTTGCCGCGGCTGCAAGCTTCGGCTACAAAGCAGCCAGGAACACTGCCAAGGGATTCTATGATGCTATCTACGGCATAGGAAAATCTCTGGCTGAAAAAATCTATTCATCAGTTAAGCCAGCAGCGCCAGCCCAGCCTGCAGCCCCTGCCAACTAAAAATGAAACAGAAAATCAGCGTTACAATAGACGAGCAGACAGTTCAAGGTATTTTGGAGACTGTTGCAAGCGGAAAATTCCGCAACAAGAGCCACGCTGTGGAATATGCTGTCAGGAAGCTTCTGGAGGAGGAACATGGCAGAGGATAAATTAGAGGAGATCTTAAAAAATTCCTCTCCGGAAAAAGAAAGCGGGAAGAAAGAAGAAAAGAAAAAGCCAGTTGGTGTTCTGGAGAGTGTTGTTAACGAGACCTTCGATGCAGCAAGCAAGCTTGGAAGAGGCGCTGCATCTGTTGCCTTGCCAGTGTTGGCAGACAGTTCGATGGGCGGCTTTGGAGCATCTTCTACAGCAGCTGCATTTTATGCAGCAGAAAGCATCCATTCAAGCTGTCAGCTTTAGCAACAGCATTTGCAGTTTTTGCCAATTACACTTTCACTCCGATAAGTTCGCTCGCCTTGCTCCCAAAAGCAATAGCAACTGCAGCATGGAATTTGGCTGCGAATGCATATTACATGACAACAAGGAAGGTTGTATACGGAGAATCATTCAAAGGATACTGGAATGAGTTCAAAGGCCTGACAAAAAAAGTTATGGCATTCTTATACTTGCCGACATTGCTTACCGCTTATCTGAATCCTTTGCTGCAAGTTCCTGCAATAGCATTGCAAAGCTATATTTTCAAAAAATACATAGACCCAATCAAGGAAAAGCCAAAAAAAGAAAAAGACCAGCCTCCTTATTCAGTTGCATTAGGCAATGTTGCCAGGAAAGCAGGAAGGGGAATTTCTGACGCAATTTATGGGATCGGCAAGTCTGTAGGTGACAAATTGTACAGCCCGGCTGCAAAACCAGCCCCTAAACCAGGGCCGGCAGCAGCGCCAGCACATTAAAAGCATTCAGGATGAATCACTTTTGCAAGCTTTTCCAGCCCGATAGCAAGCCTTGGCCCGGGCCTGTTAAGCCAGGAATCGTCAAAGACATAAACCTTATTGTTTTTCACAGCGCTTAAATTTTCCCAGCCTTTTCTTTTCGTGAGCCATTCTTTTGGCACCTTGTCTGCCATGCCGCATATAGAAATAACTATTATTTCAGGGTCATATTTTTGCATTTGCTTTTTTGTAACTTCCTTGCTGTGCACCCCGGCTTTTATCAAGCCATATTTTCCGCCGGCCATTCTAACCAGTGAAGGAACCCAGTTGCCTGAAACAGTCGGGGGCTTGTGCCACTCCTCGATGTAAACCCTTGGCCTGTTTTTGGATTGTTTTATTTTGTTTTGGATTTCATTGAATTTATTTTTCATTGAATGTATTAATTGAAATGATTCATCTTCCTTATGAACCAATTTCCCGATTTTTTCTATCGAGTCAAAAACACCTTTTAGCGTTGTAGGCATTAAAGCAACGATGTTCATTTTATTTTTCTTATACCTGTCATTGATTTTATTTTGAACAAAAGTTGAGGTTAAAAGCAAATCAGGGTTGAATTTTTTGACTAATTCATCATTTATGTCAAGCCAGCCCCCAATTCTTGGCTTTCTTTTCGCTTCATCGGGAAAATCACAATACCTTGTAACAGCAACTAAATTTTTTTCTGCTTTCAATTCATAGAGAATTTCGGTATTGCTGGGGGCCAAGGATACAATTCTTTTGTACATTTAAATCAATGCGTCCAGTCCAGGACAGCGCCCTTTCCCCCTGTAAGCCACTTGTAGCATTCAAGCGCAGCCTTTGCCCCTTCGCCTGCAGCTATGACAGTCTGCTTGAATGGAACGGGGGTTATGTCGCCGCATGAGAAAATCCCGGGATGGGATGTGTTTCCCCTTTCATCAACTATTATTTCTTTTTTCTCGTTTACCTTGACAAGGTGCTGCACGAATGATGTGTCGACAACATACCCAATCTCGATGAAGATTCCGTCAACTTTCAATTCTTTTTTTTCCTTTGTAACAATATTTTCAACCTCAATGCCGTCAACATTTTTGTCTCCGATAACCCTGGTTGATGCGCTATTAATAACCAATTCTATATTCTGATTATTTTTTAATTTCTCAACTGTCACTTCATCAGCTCTAAAAGAGTCTCTCCTGTGAATCAAGTAAACTTTTTTTGCAATTGTGGCAAGCTCCAAGGCGCCTTCAACAGCAGAATTTCCTCCCCCTACAACAGCAACCTCCCTGTTTTTATACAATGGGGCATCGCACGTGACACAAGTCGAAACCCCCCTTCCCATGAATTTTTCCTCGCCTTCAATCCCAAGGCTTCTTGGCACTTTTCCATATGCAAGAATAAGCGCTTTGCATTCATAATTTTCACCGTTTGCAAGCCCTATCATAAATCCATTCTCGGTCTTGTCAACTTTTACAGCCTTGCCCATGATGAGCTCTGCACCAAAACCAATGGCTTCTTCCTGGAATCTCCTCATTAATTCTATGCCATGCATCGGGCCTGTGCCGGGATAATTCTCAATGTGGCTTGTCAGATTAGTCTGGCCGCCTACATCTATGCTTAAGACTGCCGTTTTCAGCTTCTTTCTGCACGTGTATATTGCGGCAGTCAACCCTGCGGCGCCAGCGCCGATAATGATTACATCGTACATGGTTTTCAGAAATAAAAGCTATTTTAAAAAGTTACCTATTTCCAATTCCTAAGCATTTCCAGAACCAGTCTTACGCTTGCGCCTGTCGCGCCCTTTGTAAGGATTCCTTTTTCAACTTTAGACCAGACTGTTGTCCCGATGTCGATATGCGCCCAAGGAACATCCCCTACAAAATTCTTCAGGAAGGTAGCTCCTATTATAACCCCTGCATCCCCTTCCTCGCTTAAGTGCTTTATGTCAGCCACATCGCTCTTGATATTTTCCTCGTATTCCGGCCACAATGGAAGCTCCCACATCCTTTCAAGGCTTTTTTCCGATGCGCTTTTTATCCTATCCCTAAGCTTTTCATCTGTAGTCAGGAAAGGGGTTCCAATGTAGCCCAGCGCTACAAAGCTTGCCCCAGTAAGGGTCGCGATGTCAATTATCGCCTGGGGCTTGAAGCTCAAAGTGTACGACAATGCATCTGCCAGAATCAACCGGCCTTCTGCATCAGTATTTTTTACTTCAACAGTTGTGCCGTTGTAGGCCTTGAGCACGTCATCCGGCCTGTAGGAGGCAGCGTCAATCATGTTCTCGCATAGCGGAGTTATAACTACCAAGCTTAACGGAAGCTTTAATTTAGAGCACGCTTCTATTATGTGCATTGCAGCAACTGCCCCTCCCTTGTCATCTTTCATGTTTAAAATGTAAGGATAGGGCTTGACATTAAGTCCCCCGCTGTCAAAGGTTACGCCTTTCCCTACAATTGCAATCGGCTTCTTGCTGCTTCCGTTGTATTCAAGCACAACAAGCCTGGGCTTGTTTGCGCTTCCCTGCGCAACACCTATAAAGCAGCCCATCTTCATCTTCTCAACCTGCTTTTCATCAAAAACAGCGCATTTTAAGCCGGATTTCCTTGCAAGCTCTTTGGCGTAATTTGCCACAAATTCCGGGGTTGCAATATTTGGGGGGGTATTGACCAAATCCCTTGTCTTATTGACTGCATCAGCAACAACAGAGGCATATCTTATCTGGCTGTCAAAATTTTTATTTGAATTTGTTATTAATGTTATCTGCCTTACATTCTTTATTTTGTCCCTGTCTTTTGTTTTGAATTCAGTGAACTGGTACATGCCCATCAATGAGCTCAAGACAAGGTTTTCTATCACATCTGCCTCATTAAGCCTGTTGCTTGTAAAAGAATCGAGAAAAATGCTGAAATTTTCTGCACCATTGTTCCTTATCTTCTTGGAGGCGTCTGCAATTATATTCTTCAGCACGTCAAAAGTCAGCTTTTGCTCCTCTCCAAGCCCAACAAGCAGTATGTTTTTCATGTGCTTGTGCGCGTATACCTCCCTGATTTCAGACTTCTCGCCTTTGAAGTGCTTGTTTTTGATAGGATTGCTTATTGCATTGTCAAGGTTCCTGTCAAGCTCCTCAAGACTCTTGCTGAAGACAAGCTTGTCCTTGAAGAAGCAGAACACAAGAGTGTTGTCCTTGGCTTCTTTTTCCAATTTAATTACCTTTACAGAAGTAGTTTGCCTTTCCATGGAAAAAGGCTAAAGCCAAGTTATTTATTAAGGTTTTGAAATGAGAAAATGAGGTGCTTTTGGGGGTATTGGTTTATCTTCTATGGTGTTGCCTAGCCTGCCCGCTGTTATACCCATGGCCCGGGCTGCTTCTGCGCTGCCCGCCTCTGTGCTGCACCCTGCCGGGCCTTCTGAAGTCTCTCTTTAATTCTCTTGTGAAATAAGCTTTTTCAAATTGCGGCACTTCAGACTTGCGTATTTCGAGAGTCCTGTCACTTAAGACGTTTCTGAAATTATCATGGTCTCTGTCCGACAAAAGAGTTACTGCATCGCCTTTCATCCCTGCCCTTGCAGTCCTTCCGATCCTGTGGACATAGTCTTCTGACGTTTTCGGAACATCATAGTTATAGACATGGGACACGTTGCTTATGTCAAGCCCTCTTGCAGCAACATCAGTGGCAACAAGTATATTTATGTCTTCTTTCTTTAATGAGTCAAGAGCATGCAGCCTCTTGTTCTGTGTCAATCCGCCATGGATTGCCATGGCCCTCAGCCCCTGTATCTTGAGGTTTTTTGCCACTATGTCCACTTCCCTCCTTGTTGCGCAGAAAACCAATGCCAGTCCGCTTGTTTCCTTTTTGAGCAGGTGAACAAGAAGCGAAAACTTCTGGTCGTAATTGACATCATAATAAACCTGGTTCATCAGGCTTTTGTCCACATATATCTTGCTCTTGAGCATTACCGGATTTCTCAGGTGCTTTCTTGCAAGCTGGTGCACAGCCGATGGAAGCGTGGCACTGAACATCAAAGTCTGCCTTTCTTTTGGGATATGCCTTATTATGTGCTCTATTGCCTCTATGAATCCCATCTCAAACATTTTGTCAGCCTCGTCAAGAACCAGGAATTTGACATTGCTGAATCTTATGGTGCCCCTCTCTATATGGTCCAGAATCCTTCCCGGAGTGCCCACTATAATTTCTGAAAATTTTATTGCATCTATCTGTGGCCCTATGCTTACCCCACCATACACACTGTTTGTCTTTATCCTCAAAAACCTTCCGAAGCTGCGCATTGCGTCTGTGACCTGCACGCACAGCTCCCTTGTCGGAGTTATTATGAGGACCTGCAGCCCGCTCCCCGGCCTTATCCTCTCAAGCATAGGAAGCCCGAAAGCGGCAGTTTTGCCGGAGCCTGTGCTGGACTGCCCAAACACATCCTTGCCCTGCAGTATCTGGGGTATGCATTTTTCCTGTATGTCCGTTGTCTCGGTGAACCCCATGGCTTTCAAGGCCTTCATTATATTGGGGTCCAGATTCAGATTTGTAATTTCCATGATTCTTATGCATAAAAAAGCCCTAGTTTATAAATGTTACAAGTAAAAAAGCCTCAGGGAGTGCGCATTTCGGCCTTCTTTAGCGTTTCTTTCCTTGCTCCAATAAAAGCAAAGATATAGAAAATATATAGAAAATTGCGGTAATTGGTTTAGTAAATGGCTGCAATTCGCGATACATTTATATATAAGTTAGGTTATCCTAACTTCATGTTCACTGCGCACAGGGAAGACTACTTGAGGGGACTGTACATACTTGAGGAGGAAAAAGGAGAGATAAAATCAACAGACTTGTCAAAATACCTGAACGTGTCAAAGCCAAGCGTCTCTGAAATGGCCCGGGAGCTTAACAAAGAGGGGTTGATATCATATAAGAAATATTCCAAGCTGAAGTTTACCCCAAAAGGAAGGAGAATAGCGCAAAAGCTCACGTCAAAGCACAGGCTTATCGAGCTTTTCCTTAAAAATGTGCTGAATATAGACTCGAAAAACATCCATGAGGAAGCGCACCGGCTTGAGCATGCCTTCAGCGACGAGTCAATAGCAAAATTGAAAAAGCTTTTGGGCAACCCGAAAACAGACCCGCATGGGAAGCCGATACCCCCAGTTCTCTGATTCATAAAAAATGAAAAATAAAAAACTAGCCATTGGCTTATTTTTAGCGTTATTGGCTGCTGCATTGATGTTCAAGTTCTATTCCAATGATGCACATGCGCAAAAATCGGATTTTGAGAAAATGCAGGATGCAGCGAAAGATTATTGCGCCAGCCCGAATTCCACAGATTCGAGGTGCCTGGGCTACTTCAGGAGCCACAAGCCTAAAAATTTGCAGCAGACAGCCCAGGAGCAAATAGGCATTGTTGGCGAATACGAATCAACAGGCTTCAATCCCATGGAATACCTTGGCACATGGAACTTCAATAATCTTCCTCCTGCTGAAAGAAGCAAATATTACAAAGAAACAAAAAGACCGGACGGGAGCCTGCTGAGAGAGTACTGGATTCATGCAGAAGACAGGGAAATTGAAATTGCCCCCGGAGTTTTCTTCCCTGCATGGGCTTACAATGGTCAGGTTCCCGGCCCCACAATAAGGGCTACAGAAGGCGACTTGATAAGGATACATTTCACAAACAAGGGAACAAAGCCGCACACAATGCATTTCCATGGCTTTCATCCTTCTTCAATGGACGGCGCAATGACAGAGGATTTTGTATATCCCGGGCAGGGCTTTACTTATGAATTTGAAGCTGATCCTTTTGGAGTGCACCTTTTCCATTGCCATTCTGTTCCCCTTAAGCAGCACATCAGCAAAGGCCTTTACGGAGCTTACATTGTCGATCCTAAAAACGACACAAGGCCAAAGCCTGACAGGGAACTGGTAATGGTGATGAATGCCTTCGACACAAACCTGGACGGGGAAAATGAGATTTATGCAGTCAACACAAAAGCATTTTATTATGCATTGAACCCAATTAAAGTAAAGAAGGATGAATTAGTCAGAATTTATTTGATTAACATAGTTGAATTTGATCCGGTAAACTCTTTCCATCTCCATGCAACCTTTTTTGACGAATACCGGACTGGCACAAGGCAGGAGCCAAACGCTTACACTGACATAGTGTCCATGGCGCAGGCAGAGAGGTTTATTCTTGACGTAAAGTTCAGGTATCCTGGGATGTACATGTTCCATGCCCATGTCTCTGAGTTTACAGAGCTTGGCTGGATGGGCTTTTTTGAGGTCGAATAAAGATGGCCCAAAGCAAACTGAAAATTTGGAGCAGCGCGTTTCTTCCAATTATCCTGCTGATTTTGTTATTGCTGGTTTTCCTTAAATTCGGGCCGCTTGGAGTTTTCAAGTCCTCGGTCGCCCCTATTGAAAACATATTCATACAGAAGGTCGTATTCTCTCCTGAGCATATTACTATCGATGTTATTAATGACGGCCCAGAGCCTGTAACAATAGCCCAGGTGCTTGTTAACGAGGCTTATTGGCAGTTTACCATTGAGCCAAGCAGCACATTAAATCCATTGGACAAGGCAAAAATTGAGGTAGCTTATCCATGGCTGGAAGGGGATGCGGAAGCAATAAAATTAATTTCAAGGAATGGAGTCACCTTTGAAAAGGAAATAGAAGCAGCTACAATAACGCCGACTTTCAATACATTTTACCTAAAAACGTTTGTGCTGCTCGGAATTTATGTTGGAGTTATACCTGTGCTGCTCGGCCTGATGTGGTTTCCGTTTCTTAAAATGCTGAGGGGTAAATGGTACAGCTTCCTGCTTTCGCTTACAATAGGCTTGCTTGTGTTTTTAGGCTTTGACGCCCTGGCAGAGTCTTTTGAGCTGATTGGGAGCCTTCCGCAGGCTTTTAACGGCATCGGGATACTCATTATAGGATTTTTGCTTGCTGTACTGACTTTATCTGCGGTGAGCTACAAGACGCAGAAATTCACAAAAGAAAAAGGCGAGCATTACCGGGCTTTGATATGGGCATATCTCATTGCGCTTGGAATAGGACTGCACAATCTTGGGGAAGGCCTTGCAATAGGAAGCGCCTATGCTGTTGGCGAGATTGCGCTCGGAAGCCTTCTTGTCATAGGCTTCATGGTCCACAATGTGACGGAAGGAGTGGCTATCATAGCTCCTTTGACAAGAAACAAGGAAAAGATTCAGAATATCCTGTTACACCTTATACTCATGGGCATTCTGGCAGGCGCCCCTACAATCATAGGCGCTTTGGTTGGGGGATTTTCCTATTCCGCTGTTTTCGGGGTTTTTTTCCTTGCGATAGGCGCTGGTGCAATTTTTGATGTTGCTTATGATATTCTTGGGCAGATGGCGAAAGGGGACTGGACTTCGATTTATACAGTTACAAACGTCCTTGGATTTTTGACAGGGCTTTTGATAATGTATGGGACAGGATTTTTGGTTGTGGGCTAGAATTTAATAAAATGACTTTTCAAAAGCTTTTGGATTGCTTTAAAATTTTTTCTGACAGGAAGCTGCTGGCTTTCATGGGCTCCGGATTGATTGTAAGCGTTGCCTACATGGACCCAGGCAACTGGGGCACAGACATAAGCGGCGGGGCTTCATTTAATTATGATCTGCTTTGGGTAGTGTGGCTTGCCTCAGGCATGGCAATGCTTTTCCAGTATTTGTCAGGAAAGCTTGGGATAGCAGGATATTCCTTGCCTGAGATTGTTAAAGAAAAGCTAAAGAAAAAATGGATGGTTTTATTGTACTGGATTTTGGCAGAAATAGTTATTTTAGCAACCGACTTGGCGGAATTTCTCGGCATCGTTGTCGCATTGAATTTGCTGTTCGGCATTCCACTGCTGTGGGGCACTTATATCGCAGTTGCAGATGTTCTGATCATAATTTTGCTTACGCAAAAAAGGTTTAGGACATTGGAGCAATCCTTCATCATTTTTGTATCAGTAATTGGCCTTGGCTATGTTTATGAGTTATTTATTACTAAGCCAGATATGCCCTCGATTTTAGTTCACTCTGTCAAGCCCATATTGACAAGCGAAAGCGCCTTGATAGCTGTTGGAATTATAGGCGCTACTGTAATGCCGCATGCATTATTTGTGCATTCATGGCTTATCAAGAACAAGATAATCAATGCAAATTTCGGCAGCAAATTAAAAACATTGAAGTATCATCTGGTGGATAATGTTGTTTCTTTGACAATTGCCGGCTTTATAAATGCGGCAATAATAATAATGTCTGCAGCCGCTTTCTACAAATCAGGCATAAATGTTGCAACTCTTGACCAGGCCTATACGACTTTGATTCCCCTGTTCGGAAAATTTGCAGCCGTTGTTTTTGCGCTTGCTTTGCTTTCAGCAGGAATTTCCTCGTCAGTAACAGGAACCCTGGCCGGGCAATCCGTTATGGACGGCTTAACTGGCTTCAGGATAAGCCTGTGGATTAGAAGGCTTATAACAAGGTTCATCAATGTCATACCAGTTACAATTGCAATCCTGCTTGGCATAGAGCCCTTGAAAATCCTGGTTTTGAGCCAGGTTGGATTAAGCCTGCTCATACCACTTCCATTGATACCTTTAATCATCTATACGGCCGATAAAAATATTATGAAGGAGCTTGTCAACAGAAAAATAACCACTGTCTTTGCAGTAATATTCGCGATTGTCATTCTGGGGTTTAACGGCTACCTTCTTTACCATGTATTATTTCAAGGTGTTGGCATTTAAAGAAATGCTGAGAGAATGCCTATAAGGCCGATAACTATAAGGTATATCCCCACCAAATAATTCAGTATTTTCGGAAATATCAATATCAATACCCCGAACACCAAAGATGCTATGGGGCTTAACAGCCCGAAAGAGTAAATCTGAACCATTAAGAAAATCCTGCTTTTTCAATATTTAAAATTATAGGCATATAAATTCAATTTTTACCTGCTTCTAATAACCCCGATTCTATGGCAGTATTCCCTGATTGCGCATTTTGAGCAAAAGGGAGAATTTGTCAGGCAAATATTCTGCCCATGCGCTACAAACAAATCGTTTAGATCATACCAATACCTTTTTGGAACAACTTTCATTAATTCATCCATTGTTTGCTCTGCATTTTTGGTTTTAATCCAGCCGAGCCTGTTTGCAATAACGTGTACATGGACATCAACCGGTATATAATGGGCTTTTTTATGGCCATAAACCATTGTTATTGCCGCAGTCTTTTTTCCAACACCCTTAAGCGTCATCAACTCTTCAAATGTGTGCGGGACTTTTCCATCATATTTGGCAATTATCGTTTTTGATATTTCCTTGATTCTCTTTGATTTGGTAATGTAGTAGTTAACCGGCCTTATTATTTTCTGCAGCCTTTTTAATGGCATTTTTGCGATTTCTTCAGGCGTTTTAGCTACATCAAACAGTTTTTTTGCTACAGGACCAGTCGTTTTGTCTTGTGTCCTTAGGCTAAGCAAGCAAGAAATAAGCACCATGAACGGGCTTCTGGTTTCTTCCCCTATCTCTGTTACAATGGGGTTGACAAAGTTTTTGGCTTCTTTTTTTAGTAATTTTATTATTTTGTCTATGTTTTTTATTTCCTGTTTACTCATCTTAATTTTTCCAGCTCTTTCCTGAACGCTTTCCTGAACCACGCAGGAAGATAAGGCAGATACTTTTTTTGCAGTTTTTTAGGCAGCTTGAAGTACCTTCCGTCAATGAGCTTTCGGCAGATTTTAGAGCCGCAATTGCACTTCATCTTCCATTTGTCAATGCCGTCCAGGGAATAGTCATAGCATATTTCCTCGCCTTTTTTTATCGGCTTCATGGCCCGCAGCATGAAATCCTTAAGGAAAACGTTGGGGTCGCACGAGTGGTTTATGTAAAATTCGGGGTCGCTCATGAAATAATAGTGGTCTTCGTCATAATAATTCCACCTCTCCGAGTATGGGACGCACCTGAATTCATCCTTATGGATAATGGTTCCCGGCACTGTCTTGAGGATTAGCTCTCCCTGCCTGAAGCCTTTTTTTGCAAATACGCCTCTTTTTCCGATTTTGCTTTCCTTTACTTCCAGGTCTTTCAGCACATTTTCACCTTTTTTACGGTCACTTCAAAATCCTCCCGTTCTTCCTGCTCCATAGCAGCAAGTCAAGCTCGTCCATGTCAATTCCAGTTTCTTTTGCAAAATCAATGTATTTCTGCTCGAATTCAAGGTATTCCCTTGCGTTCTTTGGCTTGTCATTTGTCTTCAAAATGCCAAACTCGTGCAGGGAATTTATTATGTGCTTGTCCAGTATAGCATATCCCCTGAAGCCTATATTTCTAAGAAAATGAGATGCCTCTTTCATGCCTAGCCCCTTTACATCTTTGTTTAGTGCAAAAAAATCTCGTAGCTCATCTTTGTTTTTGAATGATTTTATTTTATTTTTTAATTGAAAGTTTAATGAATTTTTAAGGTATGTCCTTGTGTGGATAATATGGGCGGGCCTTACATTGTTAAACCTGTAAATTCCTTCCAATCTTCTCGTCATTTCACCTGCAGAGCCATTTATTAAAACATTTCTCACGGCATCAACGGCTTTTGCCCCCATCTCGGCGCTTGTATTGGCTGTGAAAATGCAGAAAGCCAGTTCCTCAAAAATCCGGTGGTCGTCTTTTGTCCCGACCGGAAGAAGGAACAGCTCATTGCTCCTGTAAAACCAGGAGCAAGGCTCGTTGAAGAATCTCTTAAACTGGGCCAGCCTTTCCCTTATCCTTTCTTTTTTATTGCCGTGCTCTCTTTTTAGATTTTCTATGTCCATAAATCATGGGTTTTTTGCTGTTTTTTAAAGTTTTACGTTCTTTGGGCTCTGTCCCAAATCTCATTATTTTAGTAAAAAATAATAACCCAAGCAGCCGTTAGGCTGCTGGGGGTGGGGAGTGCACCCCACCATGAAAAAAGAGATAAAGCTTGTAAATAAAGTTAAGCGTTTACTGAGACGCTTA
>JACPMX010000014.1 GCA_016185755.1 Candidatus Woesearchaeota archaeon
TATAAACGCAAAATCTAACCCAGAAATTAGGCTCGCGCTTCGCCTTCTTCAAAAAGCTCTCGAAATCTATCGGCTTGTTCCTTGCATCATGCACAACAAGCCTTTTCTTCTCCATGAGGTAGAGCGCTTCTATGAGGGAAAGCTGCACCCTTCCGTCATCAAGAAGGTTTCCGTACCTGCTTTGGTTATAGAGCTCTCTAGCGTTATCCGAGCTTTCTGTAAGCACCCTTTCCCTTGAAAAAGCAGCTTTGACAGGCTCTTTTATTTGCTTTTCCTCAATCTTGTCCTTTTTCGGAAGAATTTCCTCTGGTTTGGTTTCTTCCTTCTTCTTGGCCATTGTAAAATATGCTGGGTTAAGGTATTGTTGGGTATTTAAAAAGGTTGTTAGTTTTTATCAAATCATCTTTTACCGAGTCATTATACCTCAAAATAAAATGTAGAAACCATTTTAAAAATACTCCAGCATTTTCTGCAGACTTTCTATCATCCGTAGAATTAAAACTTTTATTCCCATGTACGATATTACCTCTAATGATATAACAAATATCTAACATAGCAATTAACTTCTCAGCATAACTGCTTTTTACATTTTTCAATATATCCATCTGACGCTTCGAATCTTTCAATATTTTAGGTCCATCATATTCATTTTTTATCTCATTTTCCTGAAAATACAACAACTGGTTTTTACAAGAATCTAATATCTGTTTTTGGATTGGGTTCTTTATATCTCCAATGAGCTCGTTACGACGTAGAATCTTATCTTTCGTTAAAATTTCCAAACCGATGTACAAACAAACAAAATTCATATACTCCAAACTACTGTTATTTGAACGGTCAAGCCATTCCTTCGCTCGCTCTTTATTCCACTTCATTTTCGACATAACATCAACTTTTAGTTGCCATTTACTATTTACGAAATATTTAAATATGGTAATATCTTCATCGGAGATATGGGGGCTTTGAGAGATAATTTTAAATTGGTATTTAGTAAGTGTTTTCCAGTTACTTTAGCATTAAGCATTATATTATTCTTAGTGTTATGGATGTATTTTGATAGAGTAAAAAGTTTTCAATTATCTTTATTTATTAGTGCAATATTCATGTTTGTTCTCTTCTTTTATTACAAATATAGAGGTAAAAAATGAGTTTAACCATCAAAGATGGCATAAAATTTGGAATAGGGTTTTTCATCGGATTTGCAATATTCTTTTTTATATTATTTCTCTCATTATTAGTTTATTTTGCTTATTATCTCTCATCTTATTTGAAAACATGATTATCTCCTCGTAAGTTTGCTTGAATTAAATCTATATAGTTATTAATTTCAAATTTTAATCTATTATGAATATCCATTGTTACATTTAAATATTTTCTATTTCTTACGCCTTCCAAACAAAAACCCTTATAAATTATATTCCTATTCTCTATAGTATGCAAATCACATTTCTTGGCACATCTTCAATGGTGCCGACAAAGGAAAGGAACCAGATTGCCGTTTTCCTCAGCTACGGCTCTGAAGGCATCTTGTTTGACTGCGGCGAAGGCACCCAGCGCCAGTTCAAGATAGCGGGAATAAGCCTCACAAAAGTCACAAAAATCATCATAAGCCACTGGCACGGCGACCACGTTCTTGGCCTGCCTGGGTTGATGCAAACGCTGAGCTCCCTTGACTACACGGGCCGGCTTGAGATTTATGGCCCAAGCGGAACAAAGAAAAGGATGGAAAAGATGTTCGAGGCATTTGTATTTGACAGAAGGCTTGATTTTGATGTTAAAGAGGTTAAAACAGGCGCTTTTTTTGAGAATGATGATTTCATCATTGAAGCATTTCAGTTAGAGCATGGGATAGAGACGCTTGGCTACAGGTTTATTGAAAAGGACAAGAGGAAAGTTGACATGAAAAAAGTCAAAAAATTTGGCATTCCATCCGGGCCTCTTATTGGAAAGCTGCAGCAGAGCAAGCCGATAGACCACAACGGCAGGAAAATCATGCCTGATGATGTGACATACATAGAAAAAGGAAAGAAAGTTGCTTACATAACAGATACGGCCCTATGCGACGCATGCTACAAGACAGCAGAGAATGCAGACTTGCTCATCTGCGAGGCTACATACTCGTCAAAGCTTGTTGACAAGAGCGAGGAACACGGCCACATGACAGCAAAGCATTCTGCCCAGATTGCAAACAAGGCTAATGTAAAGCAGCTCGTTTTGATACATTTCAGCGCAAGGTACAAGAACACGCAGGAGCTTGAAGAGGATGCAAGGGACATTTTCGACAATGTAATCTGCGCAAAGGATTTCATGAAGATAGAACTTTGAATTTTTAGTTAAGGTTCAATATATATTCACTAACATATATACTTCACTATCACTGGACATGCTTGTGTGAACTTTATAAAGGACAAACTCTACCCCTTTTATTAAAAAGAGAACACATAAAACTGCTAAATAATGATTTTCCATTTGCTTTACAAATGTCTGCTAAAGCCTAAATCAATTACGCAGTTTTGCTTAAAATTCTCTTTCCTATTAATTCCAAAGTTTAGTACAAAAATGAAAACTTCGGAGATAGATTAAAATGGAACATTACAAACAAATACATATATGGAATTTACCAACTGATAAGATATACATAAAGTTCAACAAAGGATTTAGGGAGGGATTCTTTAATTTGGTTCATCAGAAATTTGGTAATTTCAATTTAGCAGGAGAATTTCTACAAATTAAAAGACCAGATTCATTGCTAGCTAGAAATTGGAGAAATGGTACTAATTGCTGTCCCCTAGATTTAATGATTAAATTGGCTAATGAAATTGAAATGCCTCTTGAAGAATTGGAGAATGGCATAGAAGAAATAAGATACAAAACAAATATTGGTAAACGAGGCGGCTCTAGTGGAAAACCAATAAAAAATCCAAAACTGCCAGTTATAGTTAATGAAGATTTTGCTGAAATATTAGGACATATTTGTGGAGATGGTACTATTTCTAGGCCAAATCCTAATAAAGGCATTTTCTTTAAATATACTAATAGCGAATTGGCCTTGATAGAATCTTTTCAAGCTTTAATGAGAAATATATTTGGTGATGTAGAGCCAACTATCATCAAGAGAAATGGGGAAGGTTATACAAGAGAAAATTATGTTTTACAATACCCTTCAATAGTATCTTTATTTGTTTTGAATGTATTTGATTACAAGACAGGTATTGATATGGAATTGCCATCTTTTATATTCAATATGAATTTAAATGCCAAAGCTCGATTTCTAAGAGCAATGTTTGATGATGAATCTTGCGTTCAAGTTAAGAGGAAAGCGATATTATTTGGATTAAAACCAATAAATCCATTACTGGGTGTGATAAAACTATTAAATGAATTTGGTATTAAAACAGGAAACATTCATAAATATTCTAATGGAGCTTATAATAAATTTGGAGTAGCAGACAAAAATAGTGTTATAAAGTTCAGAGTGCTTATAGGCTTTAAGCATCCAGAAAAAAGTAAGAAATTGAACAGAATTATGGAGGTTGGATGGAGATTTGAAAGATATTGTAATTATAAAGCTAAAGAAAGAATAATAGAAATCATAAAAATGAACAGATATTTGGAGGTTAGTCAAATTAGCAAGATTCTTAAAAGACAAAATGGCACAATTCAAAAACATTTAGAAGACCTGAGAAGAGACGGGAAGTTAGTTAGTCATAAAGCTCAAAGAAGAATAAATAATACCAACAGTTTTCCAAATGTCTGGCATATCAAAGAGGTAGAAAATGGCTAATAAAAGTAAAGGTTCAAATACCGAAAGAGATCTACTTCATAAGTTCTGGAGTACTGGAAAGTGGTGCGCCATCAGATCAGCCGGCAGCGGCTCCATGAAATACCCCGGACCGGACTTGCTTGTCGGCAACCTCTTCAGAAGAATGTCAATAGAATGCAAGTCGACAAAAGATGACAAGGTTTACCTGAATGAGCATGATGTTGAACAGTTAAAAGAATTCTCCAAGGTATTTGACGCGAAGCCTTTGTTTGCAGTCAAATTTTCAAAAAAAGACTGGCTGTTCCTTGCGATCGAGGACCTGCAGAAGACTCCAAAAGGATATGTCATTGACTCAAAAGTTGCAGAGCTAAGGGGGCTTTCTTTTGGCGAAATTACCTCATATTAGAATTATCTTCTCTTGATTGCCCTTTCAATCCTTATCTCTTCCTTCACGACCTTGTCCACTACCCTTTCAATGTGCATCTCTATCCTTGCAATCCTTCTTTCCATCAGGACAAGAATCCTCAGAGAATAAACAATGGCAGCCAAAGTTCCTATGATAATAGCAAGAGTTATTTCCTGAACGCCAAAAGCCATCTGATCACCTCAATTTACTTTACTAGCTGTTTTTTTGGTTATTTAAATAGTTTTCGTATCTAAGTTTTTGCGGCAGCTTTCTTCCCCCCTTTTTCCTTGTTCATAAATCTAGCCCTTCTTAGCGTGTATTGCGCCGGATTTTTAATCCCTTTTTTGTGCAGCTCATCGCAAAGCCTGCTTATTCCCAGCCCTGCCATGTACATCTCGTTGTCGCAGTTAGGCGGCAGTATTTTCTTCTGCGACTGCTTGTGGTGCCTCAATTGGCCTATGAGATAAACTTCCCTCAACGGCTCCCTGTTCTTTGCATTCCACTCCCTCAGCTTTTTTTCTATCATGTCATAATCCCACCCTATTGAAGTGAAGAAATTCAGCAGTATGAACAATGCCCTTTTCCTTCCGTCTTCCAGCCCGTTTAAAATGTGCCTGATGCACGGCGGGAAAAATTCCTCTGGAAGGGCATTCTGGGGAGCCTCATATTCTTTTTTTTCCTTTGCAGCGCTCGATTCCTGCTTTATGCTGAAGTCAAGCGCCTCGGTCAGCAGTTGCCTTGCCTCGCCGCTTTTGGCATTTCCCTTGTCAAGGAACCTGTGCCTGCTTATCCTCACGTTTTTCGGAATTGCAAGCTCCTTGCTGAAAAGCATTACTTTGTCAGGGTTTAATGGCGTTGAAACCAATCCGGATTTCTCGTGCAGCGAATAAGGCATCCTGTACAAATGCCTTGACGATATCAGCAAAGTGTCTATGTTCAAAAACGGCTCTGCATTTAATGCCCTTATCTTGTTGTCATAGTAGGTTATCTCATTTGCATTTTTTCCTGTTTTCTCTATTATTGCATTGAAATTGTTTTTTTCAAGCTCCATTATTCTTGCCCCTAATTCCCTCTTTATCATCTCCCTTATGTACAGCGCTATCTTCCTCGGGGCTTCCGGGAACATTCTGCTTGTCTCCTCATTCCTTATTTTCTCTGGGAAAGCCTCGAACGGGACTCCGATATGGAATCCCTTGTTGCCGGAAAACTTGCATGATATTGATGTTATTCCGTGGAACTTCAGCGCTTTTATCACAAGGTCAGCTGCAATCTTTGAATACTCAAAAAAGCCGCAGTCAATGTCAAGAATCAGGTCCCACCCAATCCTCAGGCTGTCAAGCTCGTGCCTTCTCAAGGATGTGTCGAGCTGCAGTGCATTTTTCCACAGCTCTTCGGAAGCATGGAAAGAAGTTGCCCCTTGCTTTGCAAGCTCAAGAATATCGCCATTATTTCTCAGAACATCGGGCCTTTTGCCAAAGCTTTCATTGAACTTGGCCGCTATCTCCCTGTCACCTGAATTTGCTATAATCTCCCCCTGTATATCATCCCTTTTGTAATGGCTCAAAGAAACGCTGATTGGAATCATAAATCAGGGTATTTTTTTCGATTTTTAAGAGTTTGCATGAAAAACAATATAAAAGACAGCATCATGGCAAATAGCATGAGAGACATTGAAGAATTCAAAAAGCACATTGATAAAATAAAAAGCTCAAACATTCTGGTAATAGTCGAAGGCAAAAAGGACAGGAATGCGCTTGAAAGCCTTGGAATCAGCAACGTAGTTGAGCTGAGCAAGAAGCCCTTGTTCCAGATTGTCGAGGAAATTGCAGGCTCAAACAAGGAATGTATCATACTTACTGACTTGGACAAGAAAGGCAAGGAGCTTTATGGAAAACTCAACTCAAACCTGCAGAGGCACGGGGTTAAAGTCAACAATAAATTCAGGGAATTCCTGTTCAGGAACACTAAGCTGAGGCAGGTAGAGGGGCTTGGCTCTTACCTAGAGGCCCTCTAGCCTCTTTATCCTTTCATTTATGTCAGGGTGTGTTGCAAAGAGAACATTAATCCTGCCTCCAAAAGTCCTCAATGGGTTTTCTATGAACAGATGCGCGGTTGCCTTGTTTGCAGCCTCTACAAGCGGCTCCTTGTCATTCTTTATCTTTCTCAATGCATTTGCAAGCCCGCTTGGATTTCTTGACAATAAAGCCCCGTCAGCATCTGCAAGGAACTCCCTCTTTCTGCTCACAGCCAGCTTAATCAGCTGCGCTATCAAAGGAGACAAAACAGCTAAAACAAGTCCGATAATGATTATCACAGCTGCAACTATGCCCCCTCCTTTTGAGTTTCTTCTGCCTTTCCCGTAGAACATGCTCCTCAAAAACATGTCGCTAAGCAATGCAATGACCCCCACAAGCACAACAACAAACATCATCATCCTTATGTCATAGTTCCTGATATGGCTCAGTTCATGGGCTATGACTCCCTCAAGCTCTTCCCTCTTAAGCCTGCTTAAAGCCCCTGTCGTCACAGTCACAGAGGCATGCTTCGGATCCCTGCCGGTAGCAAATGCATTAATTGCCGTGTCATCTATCACGTATATCTTTGGGGCTTGGATTCCTGCTGCAATTGCAAGGCCTTCAACAGTGTTCACAAGGTGAGGGTATTTTTTTCTGTCAGCAGGCACTGCATGGCTCATGCCCAGTATCATCTTGTCACCCGAATAGAAGCTTATCAAGGTCATTATCGTCGATATTATGACTGCAAAAGCAACTCCAATGTATACGTCCCCAAAATAAAGCCCGAAAGCATATCCCAGCAGCCCAATGATTATAAAGAAAAATAAAATCAAAATTATTGACTTTCTCTTGTTTGAAGAAATATGGTCATAAAGCGTAGGCATTTTCCAAAAGGGCAATATTAGCTGGCTACCTCAATCACGATTGCATAAAGAGGCAGTTAAGGTTTTTTAAATTTCTTAGTATAATTATTAAAAATCAAAACTCTACTTTTACAGGCTTTTTTTCAGTTTCAGCAGACTTGAAAAACTCCCTTTCCTTGAAGTTGAGCATGTTTGCTATCATGCTGCTCGGGAACTGCTGTACCTTGTTGTTGAGAGCCATCACATTGTCGTTGTAGAACTGCCTTGCAAATGCAATCTTGCTTTCCGTTCCTGCAAGCTCCTCCTGCAGCATCTTGAAGTTTTCAGAAGCCTGCAACTTGGGATAGTTTTCAGCCACTGCAAAGATTGTCTTAAGCGCATTGCTAACCATGTCGCTGGCCTTAGACTTGTCGCTCATGGATCCTGATACGAGCTTTGTCCTCATCTTTGTTACTTCCGTCAGCACACCTTTTTCATGCTTCATATACCCCTTCACGCTGTTCACAAGGTTTGGTATCAGGTCATACCTTCTTTTCAGCTGGACATCAATCTGGCTCCATGCATTGTTAACGCGGTTCCTCAGCATGATAAGGCTGTTGAAAGTAAAAACCGCATACAGCACCATCAATGCCAAAATGCCTACAACAACCCACAAAACAACATTGGCCATGCAAACAATGGTTATTTTCTGATTTATAAATCTTTTTAATTATGCCCGAAATAAACAATGCCAATGCATTAAATTTTTAAATGGGGAAAACATGCTTTTTGCTATGTCAGTCAAGAACCAGGTTAAAACTGCTGTTTTGCTCGCCATGCTCACAGCGTTGCTGCTGTGGATAGGGAGCTTTTTTGGAAAAACAGGCTTTTATTTTGCATTAATCTTTGTAGGCCTGATGAACTTCGGCTCTTACTGGTTTTCCGACAAAATTGCATTATGGATGTACAGGGCAAAAGAGGCAAAGCAAAGCGAGTATCCAAAATTATTCAAAATTGTGAAGGAGGTTGCGAAGCTAAGCAATCTGCCCATGCCCAAGGTTTATGTGATACCAACAAATTCGCCTAATGCCTTTGCAACAGGAAGAAACCCAAAAAATGCCGCAGTTGCCGCAACAGATGGAATTTTGGGCATTTTGAATGATGAGGAATTAAAAGGGGTGATTGCGCATGAGTTTGCGCACATCAGGAACAGGGACATTTTGATTTCCACAGTTGCCGGGACCATTGCCGGTATAATATCTTATATTTCCCATATGTTCATGTGGTCTGCAATGTTTGGCCGTGACGATGACAGCAGGGGAAATGTGGTTGGACTGATTGCTTTGGCAGTTATCACTCCTATAGTGGCTTCTTTGATTCAGTTGGCAATCTCAAGAAGCAGAGAATATTTTGCCGATGAGACAGGAGCAAAAACCGTGAAGAACGGGAATTCATTGGCAGACGCTCTGGAAAAAATAGAGAAGAATGTCAACGTAAACCCAATGAGATTCGGGAACACAGCAACAGCCCATCTTTTTATATCAAACCCTTTCAGGGGGCAGGCAATGCTGAGCCTTTTCATGACTCATCCTTCAACTCAAGAGAGGACAAAAAGATTAAGAGGCATGAAATTTTAATCTTTTTTTGGCTTCTTTTTATGAATCTCTTCTAATTCATCAAGAATCTCCTTTGTGCTCCTGTCCCTGTGCCTGTAAGCCTCGTCTTCCTCATCTTTAGTTTGCTTTTCTTTGGCAGGCTTTTCTTTATCTGGTATTTTTTCTTTAGCTTTCTTGTCGGATTTTTCCTCTGGTTTTGCTTCAGCGGATTTGCCTCTTCTTTTTGACATGAATCCATGAACTTTTCCGAGAATCCCTGCGCTCAAAAATATTACACCCAATGCAACAATGAAGCTGCTGTAAGTCCTTAAAATCATCAGCAGGACAACGCTGATAATTGCTTTTGCATCAAAGGAGAAGCTGCCGCTGAAAATAGTTGATAATATCGGAGTTGTGTCAATACCTACAAACTTGCTGTAAGCCATTATCGCAGCGTAGGGAATAAGTATCATGGCCCCTATCCCAAACGAAATTCCTGATAATGTTGCTATAAACAATTCGATATCCCAAGCCAATAGGTATAAAATTCCAAGCAAAACAGCCAGCACAATAAAATAGATAATCCTGTTCTTGTTAAGTGCATTGACTACAGAAATGTATTTTTCCAAAGCTCCGGTATTCGGCAGCTCAAGCTTCTCGGGGATTGCGCTTCCTATGACACTGAAGAAGAACTCCTGGCCATTTATCTTTTTGGAGTTATAATCCATGCATAAAGAGCCGATTTTGCTCAAGTCAAAAGGCATTCCTGCCGCCTGCTTCAATTCGGATACGTCCTTGCCGTCCAAAGCAGAGCATGCCATGGTCAGCTTTCCGACAGTCTCATTCTGCGCTTCAGGGCTTGCATAACGGAAAACATCCTTAAAAATCCCCCCAACCATATTTGGCAGGTCCAAAGCCACTGTCGAGAATATAAATGTGACGAGCAGCAGGATAATCAGGTTTTTTACAACCCAGATGCCGAATTTCCTGAAGACCATTTATCTGAAAATCAAACCGAAAGAATTTAAAGGTTTCTGAAAGGTGAAAAAATTCAATTAACTATAACTCATTCCTCGTATTCCCCATCAACAACGTCCTTTATCTGCTTCGCCTTCAAAGGACCTATTTTCTCCACTTCCTGCAGCTCTTTCTCAGAGGCATTCACTACCTTCTTCACGGTTTTGAAATGCTTGAGAAGCGGCTTTGCCAGGCTCAAACCGATGCTGGGCAGCGAGCTAACAACATATTCCTGCTGCTCCTTAAGCGATGCAGGCTTCCTGTCGGCATGCAGGCTGAAATCTTTGCTTGTCTCCTCCTGCTCCCTTCTTGCGATTATATGCAAAAAAGCTGAAGTCTCCTTGAAATTTCTTGTCTGCACTATTGGAATGCCATAAGAGACTGCAATCGTTGCCATCATTCCAAGTATGGAATTGTGGTGGACATTCCTCACAGAGTAAATGTCCTGCTGCCCCTCAATTACAACAACTGGCCTTTCAAAATTATTCTTCAGGTTTTTGATCTGCTGCAATAATCTGCCGTCAATGACAGAATCCACAAAATCCCCGACCGTTTTTATCTCTATTCCGCATCTTGAAGAGACTACATAATCGGCATGCTCGAGCTTCTCCAGCACTATCACAGCTCCGCTCTCGGCAAGCTCCTTTATTACCCCGCTTCCCTTTTCCCTGTAGTCAGCAAATATTTTTGTTTCACTTGTTTTTTCAGCAGATTGGCTTTCAAAATCCTTTCTGCCATTCAGCGATAGATTCAGCTTTTTCCTTATGTCTGCAAGGTTCCTGTACATCTTCTTTTCCTTGTGGTGCGCAACCCACTTGTAGGCCTCGTCTCGAGTCCCTTTTGTCATCAATATTATTACCCTTCCCTTGTCTTGCCTTCCTGTTCGGCCTCTTCTTTGTATGCTTCTGATAGCGCTTGGAATAGGCTCGTAAAAAATTACCAAGTCAACTTTTGGAATGTCCAGCCCCTCTTCTCCTATCGATGTTGCGACAAGCACATTAAACAAGCCATTCCTGAAATCATCAAGCATCTGCTTCTGCTCCTTCTGGCTTAATCCGGTGTCCCCTTTCTTCTGCTGCCCGACAAATATCCTTGCCTTTGTATTTTTTATGCTGTTCAGCTTCTCGGTTATGTCCAGCGCATTGTCCCTGTACTGGTTGAAGACCATGATCTTGACATTTTCATTTTTCTGTACCTCGCCATCCACAATATCCTGCAGCTCTATCAGCTTCGGATGCTCGACTTTTTCCTCATGCAAAATGCTTGCTTTTATCATTGCAGACTTGAAATTTGAATCTGACATTATTGACCTGATGGCTTTTGTCTTCGATGTTCTTGACTCTGCAGCGAGCTTCTCAAAATACTTGTGCAGCGCAAGTATTCCCTGGCTTTCAAGCAGCTCAAGAGCATGATAAATCTTCATCACTTCTGCAAGCGTTGATATGGAATTCCAGATGACAAAATCCTTTTCACCCTGCAAAGCCCTGCTTCTCAGCTCTGCCTGCAGCTGAAGCAAGTCGGACTTGCTTACAAATTTAAGGTCATTTCTTCTCAGAACGCCGGATTTTTTCAGCTTGTCATACCTCTCTCTCAGAAACAGGAGCAGTAATTTCTGTATATCAATGAATATCCTTGGCAGCTCCACATTCACCCAGTCAACCTGCATTTCCTGCACGTACGGCTTAACATCAGGGTCGTCATCAGTCCTTACCTCAATGTCCTCTATGAACAGGTTCCTGCAGACTTCCTGTATCTTCTCCATGTCGCTTCCCGGAGAGGCTGTCAATGCAATTATCCTTGGAAACCTTGAAAGCTTCATAAACTGCTTTGCCACAAAAACATAGGAATAGTCACCGACAGCCCTATGAGCCTCGTCAATCCCCAGCAAGCATACCTCTTCAAGATTTATCCTTCTGCTTATTATGTCGTTTTCCAGTCCTTGGGGTGTTGAGAAAACTATCCTGGATTTTTTCCATAATTCCCCTCTTTTTTCAGGGCTCACCATCCCTGTAAAAACAGCCATGTCACCAGCATCAATCACAAAATGCTCCTTAAAGACTTCCATGTACTGGTCAATCAGGGGCTTAGTAGGCCCGATAAAGAGAACTTTTGAATTCGGGTATTGCTTCAGCCTCTGGGCTGAAAGCATAAGGAAAATGTTTGTCTTGCCCATGCCTGTCGGCAGCACCACCAAAGTGTTCTTTTCGGCAGCTGTAGCAAGTATGGTCTGCTGGTAGAGCCTTGGCTCGAAGTTCTTAATCATAGAAAACAGAAGGTCTTTTTGGATTTATATACTTATGCACTTTGATTTATTTCTCAACCTCAACAACCAAAGTCGCTTTCTTCACTCCGGATGAAGGCCACCAGCTTGTTATTCTTGTTTCGTCTTTCATCGTAAAATTTCTTGCCACCGGCTGCTCGCCCTTCAGCCTGTACTGGATGTCTTCAAAAGGGCCCTTCACATCCAAGCCTGCAAAATAAATTGAATCGTCTTTGAACTTGAAGTTTATCCTCACTTTGTCGCCAATCTTTGCCTTCAATGTTCCCGGATAGAATCCATTGTCATCCGCCTCTACTGTGAATTCTGCCATTCCAGCCTTTACTTCCGGCTTTGGAGGAACATAATCGGACTCAACATTTATTGTAATTGTTTTGATAATCTTAGGGCTTAATGAAGAATGGTCGCTTTTCACCAGCTCGGCAACTATCGTGTGCTTTCCCGACACAACATTTTCAAAAGCAACCAGGCTGTCAGTCGTGACTCTTTTATCGCTGTCAAGCCACACATGGAAATGCCCTTCCCCTTCTTTTACAGGCACTCCAACCGGAACTATTTCAAAATTCTCGGCTTTGAGCTCAACAGTAACTTTTGAGATTTTCACCAGCTCATTGTCTTTTGGGGAAGAGATGGCTATTGAAGGATCCTGCTTCGGGACAATTGTTTTTTCAGGAATTTCTACAATAGGAACAGTCTCTAATGCTGCCAGCTCAGCTTGCTTTTCCGGAGCGCATGCAGCAAGCATAATCAGGAAAACAAGCAGCACCAAAAAATTAGTATGCCTCATTTTGAAATGGCCCATAATCATTTTAATATTTTGCGTCTTTTAAAATCTTTTTGTCATAAAGCTTGTACCCGGCCACTGCGCCAACCACAAAAAGGATGATTACCATCTGCCTGCTTCCGTAATAAACCCCCAGAAGGTACCCTGCCACAAATCCCACAATGATCATTATGTATGGCAATTGTATCTTGTGCTTTCTTTCATACAAAAGCCTTCCTGCAAATATCCCTGCAAGGAATATGATCACATAGCTTATCACAGCGCTCGGTGATGACAAGGCTATGATTACCCCTATTGCCATAAGCACTACAAAGAAAAATTCCATCCAGTTCTTGTAAAAAGCGAACATCTAGCCGCTCCACACCTTTCTCTCAAAGCTTATGTAATAAACAAGCCAAAGCGCAATCCCTGCCAAAAATGAAAGCACAAGGGAGACTAATACAGGCACGTCAACAGCAAGCAGTATTGTTGAAATGACAATGACAGGAACTGTGAATGCATAAAGCATCCTGCTCCCAAAGTATATCTTGCTGCCGTCGAGAGGAGGTATGGGGATCAAGCTTGTTATTGCATAGATGACATTGAAGACTATGGCCTTTTGGATCAGTGGATTGTATGAAAAAATGCCTATCACTTTAAGCAAAATTATCAGCATCAGTGAGAAAAGCGGGCCTGCCAGGGCAACCATTGCCTGGCCGAAATAATTTATGCCGTACCTGTACCACCCCAATCTGTGCCCCGGAATAAGATGGAGCATAAAGCCGCCCGGCACAATCAGCCACAAATTGCCGTTGCTTATGAATGCAGCCACTAGCGCAATTATCAGCCCGAAAGTCCACATCCTGAACTCAATCCTGTAGCCTATTGCAAGCCCCCACATCCTCTGCCCAAGGTCGTGGACAAGTATTGACAAGGCCACTATCAAAACTGAGTTGAAAAGGTTGTACAATCCAGCCCTTAAGTCAAAGCTTGCAGTGCCCCACTCCTTGAATGATATTATGAATGCAATTATAAGAATGGATATTACCAGCCCTCTTAGCTCATGCTGGGTGAATTTGTAGTACTTCCTTATCTTGTCGCGCATATCAAGCAGCTCTGCCATAAGCCATTAATTAAGAATTCAATATTTAAAGATATCGAAATGCCTCGCATTTCGGACGTTTAAATTAGAAAATCTTCCCGATTTTCTTTATTTAAACATATCGAAAATCTTTGATTTTCGGATTTGCCGTAAATCCGGCAAATATTGGTTTTATCCCAAACTGAAGTTGTAGCTTATTTTTGCATTGCCCTCCTTCACGAGCTCAACAACATCATCAACATGGCCTGCCCCTAAAATGACAAGAATCTTCCTGCCGCTCGGCTCAGCCAGCTTTCTAAGGTTTTCCGCAATCACGGCATTTCTTTCATCAATCAAAACCCTGAATATGTTTGGATAGCGCTCCTTCAGCTTTTTGGTCATTTTCATTATTATTTTTTTGTCAGGCACCGTTGCCAGGTCAAATTCTATCTCAGCTTTCCTTAAAAAAAATGCCTTGAGAATGTCAACAATGAAATTCTTCTTTTCCTTCCATGTTATTGCTTTTGAAAGCCTCTTCAGGGTTATTTCTATATCCTGATCCACTAATGCTATTGGAATCTTCCTGTCCTTTGCAATCCTTATAGCCTCCTTCATCTCAGAGCCGGGTGCCACTCCGACAAGCTTGCCAAGCTTTTTCTCTGCCCATGCGCCAAGCAGTGAGAAAAGAAACCCCTTCAGCCCTATTGCCCTTATGTTTCTCAGATCAATCTTTCTGGGTGCTTTGCTCATCAGCGCATGAAGCCTTTTCCTGTCAAGCTCTATAGCCACGATATCGGGCTTCTCGTTTTCTATGTAGCTCTTCACTTCGTCAAGGCTCTGCTTTGCTATATGGGACGTGCCTAAAAACACGAGATTTCTGTATCTCATTGCCTGCAGAGTACGCTTGTTTTTAATAAGGCTTTCCAATGCAGGAATCATCAAAATAACTCATAAATCAGGCTTTGAGCAAAAGATTTATATACTTGCCAGTAGATAAAATAAAAATTATTTAAACAGAAAAAGGTGATTCCGATGCTGAAGATGAAAAAGATAAGCGAAAGTTACGACATGAGGGTTTTTACAGATAATGGCGAGTATTTCGGTGATATAGAAGAGTCAATCTTGACCCAAAACAAGGTATTTGGTTGGAGAGTAAGGGCCACCAAGAACTCGTTCCTGAACAAGGTGCTTGGCTCTGCAAAGGGCGTCATAGTCCCCCACCAGCTTGTCAAGAGCATTGGCGACATAATGATAATAAGCAAGGCAGCCGTTCCTTCTTACAGCGAGGGAGATGCTGAGAAAGGAACCAAAGGGGAAGATTAAAAGCTCATAACCCTTGCATTGCAGTAAGGGCAGTTTCTCGGCTTTTTGGTTTCTGGGTCTATCTTGAATTTATAGCCGCATGAGGTGCACTTGTGCGCTATTTTCGAAGGGCTTTCAGCTTGTGTTGAAGCCTGCTGCTCTTCCTTGTGAAAAACATCTTTTTCTATCTCTTTGTGTATTCCCTTGTTTTTGATGCAGTCTTGGCACACCATCTTGCCTATGTCCAGGTCCATCCTCAATGAAGAAGCCGGCACTTTGTTGCTGCACCTTTTGCATGGGACCATTACTTCCTGCATCTACTCACCTTTCATCTTGGCAACATCAGCCATTATCCTGGCCACGCTGCCCTTCACCATCAAAGAGCTTGAATCACAATAGGGGCAACTGCTAATTGCCAGATGCTTTGCCCTTTTGAAGCTGTACTTGCAGGATTTGCAGAAATACTCTTTAAATGCAGGAATCTCTTCCTTTTTCTGCCTGCTTTCAGTTATTGCCTCCTGCTTCTGGACAGGCTTTCTTTCAATGCAGTTCCTGCACATGAGGTTTTTGCCGTCATGAGCCATGCGCATCATATTCATGGAATATTCATTGCCGCACTTGTAGCATTTTATCCTTACATCAGTGTTCTTTTCTATGTTCCCACCTTTATTTTTAAATCCAAGTTTTTTCCGAGCCGTAAATATTTAAACATTGCGTTTATACTTTTTACTATACGGCTGTGATCTAGTGGCTATGATTCGACCTTCCCAAGGTTGCTACCCGGGTTCAAATTGCGGCAAGCGAGCATGCTTGTCCCATGCAAGTCCCGGCAGCCGTATTTATTCTTTGCAGGCGTCACATTTATAAATATGTTTTAATTCCGCATTTTTATGGGAAAGAAAGACAAGCCTAAGAAAATAAGCGCAAAGAAGGAAAGGTACATGAAGTTCAGGAAAGAAAAGCCCACCATGCTGACCATGTCCCCTCCGGAGCTTACAGATGAGCAGATAAGGGAAAGAAGGCAGGATGAGCAGAAGATAGGTGAATTCTGGAGGAGTTACAGGAGGCCACCCCAAAGATTTGTATCAGAAAGAAAGGCCAGGAGCAAAAGGTAATCCTATTATTTTTTCTTGCCTGGTTTTTCCAGTTTATGCTTGCCCTTGATGTGGTTTTTTAAGGATTTCACGCGCTTGCTGCAATAGGGGCATTTTCCCTCTACATTCTGCTCAATATATTTTGAGGGATTATGCCATCCTCGTTTTATGTGGGGCATGCTTGTTTGGCAGGGATATTCACTATTTAAGTTTATCCTAAACAATGTAAAAATTAATTAGAAACTTATTTATAATACGGGCTTAATTTTACTTAGTATGGCATGGGGATTCTTTAACGAAGTCGGAAGGAAGATAATCCATATCACGATCCTTTTTGTGCTTGCGGCATATTTTCTTATCCAGGGCAACCTTGTAGATGCAGGCTACACTGCAGTTCTTGCAAAGCAGGTCGCTTTGCTTTTCCTTGTTGCCTTGCTCATACTTTTCCTTGTACTCGAGTACTTAAGGCTTGAGCTTGGCTGGAGAATGCCTTTCTTCTCGCAGTTCATAAGGCCGAAGGAGCAGAACAGGATGTACGGGGTTATTTACTTTCTTTCAGCAACCATAATCTGCCTTGCAGTTTTTGACTATAAGATTGCATTGGCTGCCTTGCTCATGACTACCTTCGGGGACATGGTAGCCGCCTTAGTCGGTAAGAAGTACGGCACTACCCTGATTTACAGGAACAAGACATGGGCTGGCTTCCTTGCAGAGCTTGGGACAAACCTTATTGTCGGATTTATAGTGCTGGACAGCATTTATGTGATACTCGGCATGGCTTTTGCCGCGACAATCGTGGAAACTCTTGTTGACGAGCTTGATGACAATCTCTTGATTCCGATATTCTCGGGGTTTGCAGGCCAGGTTATCTTGTTCAGCTTGTGATTTTGGCTGTCAGCTTGCCTTCTTCAATAGGATCAACCATTTCAAACATCGCCTTTAATCCTGTCTTTAGCGAAGACTCGTCAGAAATCCTGTGGTGGGTGTAAGGGAAAATAATCCACTTCTTGTCGAGCTCTGAAAAAGGGTTCACAAAAATGATGCTGAGGAACTTGAAATTAACCAGCTTGCCCCAGCTCCTCACTATCTCATCAAAATTGCCCTTTGAATTAAGGGTTACAATGCTGAAATGGAAATTGCTGCTGATTTTCTGCAGTATTTGCTCAATATCCTCAATTTTCGGCGCTATCATGAAGAACTGCTCCCTGTCCTTGTACTTTACATATATATCATAAGAGCCGGAGCCGCTTTGCCCGTTCTCTATTTTTTCTATTTTCTTTGCCACAATGTCCCTGTTCTTTATGAAATTGATTGTCCACTCAATCAGGAAAGAGCGAAGCTTGTCCATATCATTATTTTTCAGATTATCTTATTTATAAAATTATCGAAAAATAGTTTTCGGAATTTTATCCAGGAAACCGCGCATTTCCCCTATATGAAATTAATGATTAGTGCTATAGAATATAAGCGAGTATCATGGCAGTTGCAGCAACGGGGGCAAGCTGCGGCCCGGAAAATATTTTTCCCAGCCTTTCAGCAATCGCGCCAATGCCGCTTTTTTGTTCTGCATGAACTTTTGCCTCAAGCCCGCCTTTTTCATTTTCTTGCTGCTTAATAAGGGATGTTAAAGTATCAAAAGCGTCTGAATAAGGCAGCTGCGGCCCGCCAAATAGCACTTTATTTGCTTTTTTTTCATATTCGCCTTTTAATTTGCCATAAAGGGAAGTTATCTGGTCTGATTGTTCAGTTGTCCATTCTGTCATTTTCAACCACTTGGATACAATAGCCAGCAAATCAGCCAAAAAAAAGAATCAATCGTTCTCCACCCTTGGAGCCAAAATAAAGCTTAGCATTACCTTGTCAACTGTCTTGTATTCCAGCTTCAGGGGATAGTCCTTGCTGAACTGTATAACAACCTCATCGCTCAGCTTTGAGCCGCTGATCATTTTCTTGAGGTATTCAATGCTGTACTTCGCCTTTACCCTTTCATCGCCGCTCATCGTTATTTTCGTTGAATCATCTTCCTTGATTTCTATTTTTGCCTGGTTTAAATCCCCCTCTGCCTGCAGTGTGAATTTTTTGGGTTCTGCAATGAAGGCAACTGACTCACCTACAACATCGACATCAGCTATCGCCTCATTAAGTATGCTTGATGATGTTTTGACAGTCACCGGAAATTTCAGGTCAGGAACTTTCTGCTCTTTCTCCTCCAAATCAATTATGGGGAGATTGAATGTCCTTGTTGTCGAGCTTTTCAGCTGTATCTTGAGCCTGTTTTCCTCGTCAAGGTCGATTGTAAGCATGTCCCTTGGGGAAGCCCTCCTTAGCACTTGTTTCAGGTTGTTCAGATTGATGGCAATTTCAACGTCCTTTGCAACATCATACTCTGTGAAGCAGCTGCTTAGCAGCTTGAAGACAACCATCGCAACATTGGCAGGGTCCATCGCAACAAGCTCTATTGCATTGGGAGTTATCTTGAACCTTGCTTCATTGACTAGGTCAGAAATTATGGAAATGCTCTCTTTCAGATAGCCAGGCTCTGCCAAAGTAAGTCTCATTTTACCCCCCCAAACAGCATTAAGTTATTATGCTTTATTTATAAACTTTTGTCTACAGCTTAATCCTTTCCCCGTTGCCCATCACATGCACATTCTCCCCTTTTTTATATCCCATTTCAGCTGCCAAATCAGCCAGCGCGTTCAGCATTGCGGGCTCACCATGCGCCGGAATAATATGCTTCGGCTTCACAAGGTTTATCAAATCCCTCAAGTCTTCCCTTGCGGCATGCCCGCTTTGGTGGACATCCTTGAATATCCTTACATTAAAGTTTTTTAGGCTGGATTCAAGCCTTTGCCTGTTTTCTATGTTTGTCGGGGTTGGGATTGTCCTGCAGGAAAAAATAATATGGTCTTCAGGGAAAAATTTGAATTTTAATTCGCCATTCATCATCTTTGAAAGCACCGAATTTGGCTCGCCCTGGTGGCCTGTCGCAACCATGAGGTATTTTCCCCTGTCCTTTGCGATTATCTTCAGCTTCCTTTTGATCTGCCCGCTGTATTTCAAAACCTCCACTTTATTGGTAAATTTAGCTATTCCTGTGCTTTCAGCTGCCCTTACATACTTTGCCATTGACCTTCCCATGAACACAATTTTCCTGTTCATCTTCTGGCCGAACTCGACAATCGAGTTGAGCCTCGCTATGTGGGAGGAGAAGGTCGTGACAACAACGTGCCTGTTCTTTGAGTCCATTCCCAGCATTATCTCCCTCAGCATCTGCTTTGCAACCGATTCAGATGGCATTTTTCTTGCGTCAGAGGCATAGGTTGAGTCGCAGACCAAAGCAAGCACATTCTGCTTTCCAAGCTCCTCAAGACGCTTGAAATTCGGCTTTTTCCCCAATGTCGGAAATAAATCAAATTTGAAGTCATTTGCATAAATGATGATTCCTTCCTTTGTGTGGAGAGCAATCATGACAGTATGCGGGGTTGAATGTGTCATGTGGATAAACTCTATCTTTACATTGCCTGATGCCTGAAAAAAAGAATTGGCAGACATGCTTTTTACCCTGCTGTTGATTTTAATCTTGTCCTCCGTCAGTATTCCCTTCAATACTTCGGAAGTGAAAGGAGTGCACATGACATTTGCCCTGAAGTTATTTGCAAGGTATGGGATTGCCCCTACATGGTCAAGGTGTGCGTGGGTTGGAAGGATCATCTTCACATCATTCTTCCAGTCATCAATTAAAGAAATATCAGGGACAGCACCGGCTTCCATCAGCTCCTTTGGGTGGACGTCTATTATGTCCTCATCCTGCGTGTACTTGATGTAATTCTCAAGGTGAATTCCCAAGTCAAGAATGTAAGCTTCGTCCCCTATCTTTACGGCTGTTGAATTCTTTCCGACCTCGTTATAGCCTCCAACAGTGCATATTTCAACCATGGTTTTGGATTTTTGTAAAACTTTATAAAGATATGGTTGCTTCTTTGCTTAAAAGAGGTTCTCATTTTTTAAAGGTTGAAATGAAGCTAGAAGAAAGGTTAGTATTAAATCCACGAGAGACTTTGCTCCTGGTAGTAGATATACAAAGAGATTTTTTAGAGTCCAGTCCAGGATTTGTTTTTTTTGATGCTGGCAATGACATGCTTGAAATGCAGGCAATGGTTAAACAGCATCTTATCCCTTTAATAGGGCGGAGCATAAAAAATGAAGCCGGAATTGCTTATGTAAAATCCCATTATGAAGAGGGAAAATTCCAGCCACCATACGATAAGCTATGCTCTTGGGCCCCAGGTACGGATTTTTATCTGGTTGATGGCGTTGACGGATTTGAAAAAGTCAAAATATTTCCTAAATCCAGCCATGACACTTTTTCTAATCCAAGCTTAAGGCAGCATATCGAGGAAAAAAAAGTTAAAAACCTCGTTGTTGCCGGCGTCACGCTTACGAATTGCGTTTTTGAGACCGTTAAATCAGCAGTAAATATTCCTAATTTAAAAATTGTTGTTCCTGAAGACTGCGTGTCCTACAGAAAAGAAAGAGAGCCGGAAGCCCGTGCTATTTTGGCAATGTACGCTTCAGAACAGCAACCTAGGATTATTGTTGTAAATTCAGGAAATATCCACTATAGGGCTTTTTGACTTATAAAAATGATCCAATGTGATCAAGCAGGACTCATATGGCTTAGTATAAAATCTGCAACGTCCTTATCCCGTTCTGCTCTTTCATCACCCCAGTAAAAAGTATGCCCCCTGCTTTCATAGACTTTAATCGTGTCAGAAGGCTTTGCAAGCTCCTTAATAGGTTTTACCACATTTGGCGAGAGCTTGTCGTCCTTCTCCCCATAATGATAAAATATAGGTACGCCTTCCTCATTAAGTTTTCTGATGTCAGGCCTCGAATCAAAGCTTGAGTAATTTACGCCAGTCACTAATCCACCTAACCAAGTTCCAAAATGCGTCAGCCATTTCCAGATTCCAAACTTTTCCTGGCCGACCTTATAGAATGAATCCATCAGGCTTGCATACATTGCCCCTGCAGCAATTCCTTTTATTTTTAATCCGCCATCATAGTTTGCAGCCGCTTTTACAGAGCTTGCAGCGCCCATGGACTGCCCTACAAGCACAGCTTCCCTGTATCCCAAATCCTCTGCCTTTTTTAGCACCTCAAGGACAATCTTTGACTCATTTATGCCGTAGCTTATAGACCCCATTTTCCAGTCATTCTCCCCGTGGCCCGGGAAGTCAAAGGCGATCACATTGTAGCCTTTGCCTGTAAGCACCTCTATAAGGGGGGCTTCCCATGACTTGTTATGGAATATGGCGTGAGTCACTATAACGATTTTGTCGCTGTCATTTGACCTGAAGAACCATCCTTTTAGGCTTCCGAATTCAGTTTTGATCTGGATGTCCTGTTTAGGAACTTTTGCATTTATCGGGTTTTGTGTATATGTATAGATGGGCAGTATGCTTTTTGCCTTTGCCTGGTTTACGGCGCTTGCAGGGCCCGGCGGCGGCATTGATGAAAGTGCAAAAGAAATAGAAGTTCCGTAAGCCCCATAAGAAGAAAATAAGATAGCTAAAGTTATTAAAGCCCTTCTGATAGATTTTGCTTTGTTTTTCCTTAAAACAATTTTGTCGTACGGGATATTTGTATTAAATACTGAAGCTCGCTGCCCATCACCATTATCTGCAGAACTTTCTTCAAAAGCTGCAATTTCAGAGATTCTTTTGATTTCATCCGATAAAATTGAAGGGACTGCCTTTTTTATGCTTTCGATGCATTCAAGAGCTTCATCATTTCTGTAATTAAACGACAAGCGGCGGGCTTTTCTCGTCAATATCCTTTGCTCGTCTATAATTTTTACAATCTTCTGCAAGAGGTAGAACTCCTCTAGTTTTCTGTAAGTGACTCTTAGCTGCCCGTAAGCAATTCTTGTGGTGTTTGCAACATCTTCTTTTCTCAATCCCTTGATGTATCGCCTGTTTTTTTCAGAGCGCAATTCTCTCAGCAGCTCCTCGTATAAGTGGGCTAATATGGCCCCTCTTCTCTTGATAAGCTTGATTGGCACAGAAATGTCTTTTAGGATGTAATCCAATTCTGCGAAATAAATGTTCAGTTTTCTAACCCTTTCCAAATCATATTCCAAAGCAGATATTATAATTGAAATGTCGCTCTCGGTTAAGTATAAATCTGGATTTTCGCTGAAGGAAGCTAAATTATCTTCAAGCTCCGCCAAATTTTTATTTTTTAAAAAATCCTGATAGAAAGGATAAGAAACAATAGCACTGAATTTGCCTTGCAAATTAGGAGGTAAATTCCAGCCGCTTAGGAAATCTTTTCCGGAGCTTAATATGCCTTCAATCTTCTTTTCCTTCTCACTTCCAAGAAAAACAGCCAATCTTTTGAGTTTGTCAGCCAGTTCTTCTTCCTTCTCAAGCTCCGCCGGCAATGATGCACCAATCTCTTTTACAATATCCTGAATATCCCTTTGTCCAAAGTTGAATCCGAACAGCTTCACAATAATTTATTCAACAATTCTGTTTATATAGATTTTGATTGGAATTAGAATGATATAAGTGCGGGGAGCAGGATTCGACTGCAGACCCCCAGGCTTTCGCTTGGGAATTACCTGCGAAGGCACTAAGCCAATAGATGGCTCATGAGTACTTCATCAGCCTTTTGAGCTTCGTTACTCTTCCAAACTTGAGTATGGACGTCTAGCACCCTGCCAAACTCTATCCCGTTTGGCCACTCCGGCATCCCCGCATAGGTTTTAGAATAAGAATTTGGTTTAAAAATCTTTGCTGGAAAAATCAATATTCGAGATGCATTGCGAATCCTTAAAATTTCAAAAACGAACAATAAACGACTTTTTGCTTACTAAGCATGATAAAAGTAATCCGTTTGTTGATTAATGAATAGATAGGCGAAGCCGAGCGTGTGTATCAACAGCGAGGCCGAACACTATTATTTGTTGCGAAGCAACGGATTTTAAAATAAAAATTAAAGAAATATATAACACTTTTAAGCCAAACTCTTTAATTTCCCTTCAATCGCGCTCAGCTCAGCCTCTAACTTCTCCAGCTCGGTAGGCTCTTTCTTTTGGATCTTTTCTGCAGGAGCAGCAGCCTTTGCCTTTTTGGTTTTTTTATGATGCGTCTTTTTGGCAGGAGATGCCCTCACGGCAACAGCCCTTAAGTTTGTCTGGGGCAGCTTAAGCCTTAATGCTCCAAGCATTTTGTTTGCGTCTTTGAGCTGGCTCCTGAGCTTGTTGATCTCGTTCAGCTTCTCGTGCCTTAGGTGCTTGAATTTCTCGAATCTCTGCAGCACCTCAACTATCTCCTTCAAAGTCTCAAGGATATTTCTTCTTATGTCTGTGGGCTCTTTTATCTGGACGAAAAACAGCCCGTTATTCTCTTCTTTCATGCTACCATGCCTGCTCAGGCTCGAACATTATCCTGTCTATGCCTTCTATCTTCTTTTCTATCTCGTTTATTGTGTTGTTCCACATGGCAAGCTCTGCGTCTTCCTCATTCCGAAGGGAATTGATGCTTCCCAAGGTGCCTCTTATCTCCTTTATCTTGTCTTTTATCATGTCCAGCACATCCAAAATTTCCTTGTACTCGTCAACCTTTACGAATACAGGCGCTCCTGTCTTTTGCTCCCTCATTTTCACTCACCTTTGAATAAAGTTTTGTCAACAAAAATAAGCTTTTTTTGAAGATCGTCGAGAGATGCCCTGACCTTGTCAAATGACTTGTCCTTTGAGTTTTTTATATTCTCAAGCTTCATCAGTGCCTCCTCTGATTTCCTTAAATCACTCCTTACAAGGTTTATGTTTCCAAGCGTTGCCTTGAACTTGTCTATTCTCACATATATTGTTTTTCCGCTTGGCATTTCCCTCAATATCCTTTTCTCGTGGCTGAACAGCCTTCGCTCTATCCTTGGAAAATCATCAGAAGAAACCGGTTCAGGAGATTGCTCTGGAAATGGCTGCTGGACAGGCATAGGCTGCGGCATTGGGGCTGCTGTCTGCGGTGCCGGCTCGGGGCCTTGCATAGGCTCTTCTTCCATAGCCGGAAGCCCGGGCATTTCCGGGCCTTCCTTGCCAAAATCAGGCATTTCATCATAGTTGGGCTCTTTCTGTGAAAAGTCAAATTTAGGCATTTCCGGAGCGGAAAGCTTTTCATTGAAATCCTGGAAATCCGGCAGTTCAGGAATATTTTCATCAAAGCCCTCAAGCGGCGGCGGTTCAGGAGGCAAGTCTAGCTCATCTAAGCCTTTCTTTGGCTCCCTCTTTAAGAATTTCAAAAACCCCACTCACATACCACCTATATAGATATACTAAGCAGTTTTTATTAAAACTTTTGTTAGCATTACAAAATAGTAAAGGCTCTTAAACCCATTTCCATAAAAATTAAATAAAATCAGCCTTAAAAATGCCATATGAAGGGTTTTTTCCTTGTAATTATTGTGATTATGACGCTTCTTTCTTCAGGCTCCCGGGCGCAGCAGTCATCATGCGACTACAAGGTTGAAATACTCCTTGAAAGCAACGAGTTTGAAAGCCAGGATTTCAAATGGCGCATGAGGGCGGTCAAGATTGAGGGAAAGCCGGCAAACATAACAGGCACCGCGGAAATTGAAGACTCAAGCGGAAAGGCTGTGAAGACGTACAAGCCATGGACTTCAGACTCGATATCAAAGCAGAAAACCTCGAATGAATATTCGCCAAACCTGAAGCCGGGAGAATATGAGATAACCTCTGAAATAAGCGTTGACTGCGATGACACAAACAGGGAAAATAATGTTGACAAAAAAGAAATCACGATAAGCGGCGCAGAAGAAACAAAAGCAGAAAAAGAAGGCGAAGAAATACCTGAGGAAAATCCAGCAAAAAAGGGCACAAGCTTGCAAGGCGCAGAAAAAACGGTCCCTGAGCCAACCCAGTCAAGGCCTTCAAGCATCCGGAAAACAACAGCAGAAGATTTTGACAATGTTATAGAATTAAAATCCCAGAACAATAAAAAACCCGAAGAAACGATGGCAACAGCAGATATAATCAAAAATCCGGGAAACAGCGAAATAATCTACGAATCAAGCAGCGAGAAAGCAAAGGGCCTGATAATGATATTTTTACTGACTCTTTCAGTCCTGCTGAATATAGTGCTGATATGGAAGAGATAGATTATAAAAACAGATTGATTAAATAATAGCTCAAGCCCGATATAAGCGCAGACATCGGAATCGTCAGCAGCCAAGCCACAACAATCTTTCTCGCAATCTGCCATCTTACTCCAGAGGATCTTTTTGCGGCTCCAACGCCTATTATGGAGCCGCTTATCACATGGGTAGTGCTTACCGGAATTCCAAAATGCGAAGCCCCGAGGAGCACAAAAGCCCCGGAAGTTTCTGCAGCGAATCCGTGAAAGGGCTTCAGTTTTGTTATTTTCAATCCCATCGTCTTGACAATGCGCCAGCCTCCAAAAAAGGTGCCCAACGCTATCGCGGAATAGCTTGCGATAATAACCCATTTTGGAATATAAAACTCGCTTATGAAACCGGATGTAAAAAGCAAAAGAGCGATAATGCCCATTGTTTTCTGGGCATCGTTTGTCCCATGGCCGAAGCTGTACAGGCTGGATGAAAGAATTTGCAGCTTTTTGAACCACCAGTCAACCGCATGAGGGGTTGCACTTTTGAATGCCCACATCATTAACACGGAAAAAACAAGAGCCCCGATAAGCCCAAGCAAAGGGGCTATGAGTATGAAAATCAAAATCTTGTTCAGCCCGCTGAAGATAATGGATTCAATTCCTGAAGATATCAGCCCTGCGCCAATCAGCCCGCCCACCAATGCATGGCTGCTTGATGAAGGAACTCCATAGTACCAGGTTATGAGATTCCATAATATTGCGCCTACAAGTGCAGAAAGGATGACATAAACATTGACAACTTTTGGGTCTATCACCCCTTTTCCTATTGTTGTTGCGACTGCTACGGAAAAAACAAGAGCCCCGAAGAAATTCCAGAAAGCCGCAAGCAATACAGCATTTCTCGGCTTCAGCACATTTGTCGCAACTATTGTTGCAATTGAATTTGCAGAATCATGGAAGCCATTTATAAAATCAAAAATCAATGCAACTATGATAATGATAATAACTAGCGTTAAGTCAGGCATGCTTTACCACTATGTTTTCAATCACATGAGTCACTTCTTCGCACTTGTCAGTTATCTCTTCCAGAAGCTCGTATAATTCCTTGTACTTTATAATATCAATGGAATTTTTGTAGAAATGGAACAGCTCAGACAAGGCCTCATGGTAAACATCATCAGCCTCGTTTTCCAGGCTGTGTATTTTTACATAATGCTCATTCATAGGCTTTAGCTTTCTCAAATCCAAAATGCTTTTGTTCAGCTCGGTTGAGCAGGAAAGGATTATATCCGCCAGTTTAATTATGTGGGTGTCTGTCCTTTCCACCCCCAAAAGAACAAATCTCAGGGCAACTGCATTTATCAGGTCTATCACATCATCAAGAAGCACAGCCATCTGGTGAATGTCTTCCTTGTCAATTGGGGTTATGAAAGTCGTGTTCAGGCTGTCCATTATTTTGTGGGTTATTTCATCGCCTTTGCTCTCAAGGCTTTTTATTGCAGCAACCCTGGATTTTCTCTCGCTTTTCTCAAGCTTTTCATAATTATTGACAAAGCTTTTTAGCGACTTGGCGCCTTCCAGGATATTTTCCGCCTGCCCAGTCAGCATTTCAAAGAATTTTTCCTCTTTCGGCACGAGCCAGTGCATTATGCTTGCCATACTCTCAAAGTTTTTAGCGCTGTATAAATAGGTTTCGGCTTTGCCACTGCAAAGATTTTTAAACAAATTTAATTACTGAAAAGGAATGGATGAGCATGAAAAACAAGGGGAGCACGCGCATATAAGGTGCAGGACAATAATAGAAGTGCTCGGAAAGCCAAAAGAGCATGTTGAAAACGCTATAAAGGAGTACATCGAGCACATAAAGGAAGACGCGGAGCTTGTGATACTGAACGAGGACTATTCAGAAATCAGGGAGCAGGGCAAGCTGTGGAGCAAGTTTGTGGAGCTTGACTTGGTTATAAAAGGCACAAAAAAGCTTATCAGCTTCTGCTTTGAATACATGCCCTCTTCTTTGGAAGTTTTAAAGCCGGAAAATTTAACCCTGACAAACGCGGAACTGGCAAATTTCCTCAACGATCTGCAGGCAAGGCTCCACAATGTGGACATGGCTGTAAAGCAGCTGAAGGCGGAAAATGATTTTATCAAGCTCAACATGAATGCCGTCCTGCACAATTCAATACTTATATGCCTGAAGATAAGCAAGCTGTCGCTTGAGCAGCTATCCCAGATCACAGGTGTTGACAGGAAAGAGCTGGAAATGTTTGTGGAAAAGCTTCTCAAGGAAAACAAGATTAAAAAAGAAGGGGAATTATACACTTTAGCATGATGGAGCTTAAGAAGCCAAGCGTGAAAAGCAAGGTAGAGGCAATTCTCTTTTCCACAGGCCACAGGATAAGCCTGGATGAGATAAGCAAGCTAAGCCGCTCTCTGAAAGATGATGTTTTAAACGCCCTCAAGGAGCTGCAGAGGGAATATGATGAAAAGCAGTCATCATTGATGCTTGTTGATGAAGGGGATTTCTGGAAATTTGCCGTACGCGACCATTTCATACCTATGGTGAGGAAGATAGTTACAGAAACAGAGCTCACAAAAAGCGTGCTTGAGACCTTGGCTGTGATAGCGTTCAAGTACCCGATACTGCAGTCCGATTTGATAAAGCTGAGGACAAACAAGGCATATGACCACCTTATGGAGCTTGAAAAGTCCGGCTACATCACAAGGCAAAAGCATGGAAGGACAAATTTGATCAAGCTGACGGAGAAATTCTTCAGGTATTTTGACTTGACAGAGGAAAAACTAAGGGACCAGTTCAGGGATTTCGACAGCATAGCGAGGGCAATAAAGGAAAAAGAGGCTGAAGTTGAGCAGATAAAGGATGACCAGCGCAAAAGGGCTGAAGACCTGAAGAAAGAAGATGAGAAGATAAAGAAAGAGATAGACTCGCTTGACAAGGCAGAAGAGCAGTTTGAAGTCCCCCTTGAAACTTATGAGCAGAAGCCGAAAGAAACAATTTCCACTGAATTCGAGCAGGAAGGAAGCCTTATTGTTGAGAAAGAGAAGCTTGGCGGCATGGAAGTTGTTGAGGACGAGGAAAAAGAGAAAAAGCCAAAAGAACATGCTGAAGGAAAAATTGAGCCCAAACAGATATTTGAAAACGGGGAAAAAAAGGAAAAGCCCCAAAAGCAGAAAAGGAAAAGCCAGGGCATAAAGATGACGCCCGAAATGGAAAAAGCTGTTGATGAAAGAGTCAATGAAATGATGGGAAAACAGGAAAATAAGGAAGTAAAGGAAGAAAACAAAGAGGGTTGATTTTTTTTTAAAGTAAATTTTTTATTAAATGAGTTATTCAAGATAAAATAAAGCAATAAATACCTAAATTTCACATCAAATAAAATATTACAATCGCAACGGATAAAAAGCATTAAACCAAAATGTTCCTTCTACAATGCCCGAAATGCAGGAACCAGATGAAATACCAGAATAAAGATATTTCTTTGATAAGCAAGAAAAAAAGATGTGTTTACTGCGGAAAAAGCTTCTCTGTCAATAAGGCAATCATGGAGAAAATATAGATATCTTTCCATATAGTAAATTTCTATATTGAAAATAATGCAAAAGCGTAACCCTTATAAAGCGTAAAATACACCATTTTATAGACGATAAAGTGGTTTTGAAATTCTCACAAAAATGACAGAAGAAACAGGGCAAAAATTAGGCACAAGAATAGTGCCCAGGGTAATCCAGGAAGAGATGAAACAATCATACTTGGATTATTCGATGTCCGTCATTGTTGGCAGGGCATTGCCTGATGCAAGGGATGGCCTGAAACCAGTTCACAGGAGAGTTCTTTTTACAATGTGGGAAAATGGTTTATTACACAACAAGCCATTCAAGAAATCAGCAAATGTTGTTGGAAACTGCATGGCTAAATTCCATCCGCATGGTGATACCGCTATTTACGACACCCTTGTACGTTTAGCTCAAACTTTCTCAATGCGCTACCCTTTGGTTGACGGCCAGGGTAATTTCGGAAGCGTTGACGGCGACCCTGCTGCTGCAATGAGATACACCGAGTGCAGGCTGACAAGGCTTGCAGAGGAGATGCTCGAGGACATAGACAGGAAAACAGTCCGCTTTATCCCAAATTTTGACAACAGCGTTACAGAGCCTGTTGTTCTGCCCTCAAAGCTGCCAAACCTGCTCATCAATGGAAGCTCCGGCATAGCAGTGGGCATGGCAACAAACATTCCGCCCCATAATCTTGGAGAGGTCATAAGCGCGATAATAAGGCAGATTGACAATCCTGACATAAGTATAGAGGAAATAATCAGCATAATTCAAGGCCCTGACTTTCCGACAGGGGCGCTGATATGCGGCAGCAGGGGCATCAGGGAAGCATATTCAACCGGAAGGGGCAAAATACTTGTAAGGTCAAGAACAACAATCGAGCAGGACAAGAACAGGTCAACGATTATTGTAAACGAGATACCATTCATGGTCAACAAGTCAGAGCTTCTTGAGGAGATAGCGGACTTGGTGAGGGACAAAAAGATTGTTGGAATCTCGGATTTGAGGGACGAAAGCGACAGGCACGGGATAAGGGTGGTAATCGAGCTGAGAAAAGATGCAGACCCAAATGTAGTCCTAAACCAGCTGTTCCAGCACACAAGGATGCAGACCACATTCGGGATAATCATGCTGGCTCTTGTCAGCAATGAGCCAAAAGTTTTGAACATAAAGCAGTTAATTCATTATTATATAGAGCACAGAAAGGATGTTGTAAGGAAAAGGACTTTGTTTGATTTAAACAAGGCGCAGACAAGAGCGCATATTCTGGAAGGGCTTATCATAGCATTGGCAAACATAAACAATGTAATCAAGCTGATAAAGGAAAGCAAGTCAGTTGATGCCGCAAAGGAGGCATTGACCTCAAATTATAACCTTACAAATGAGCAGTCTGTCGCAATCCTTGAAATGAGGCTGCAGAGGCTCACTTCCCTTGAGCAGGAGAAGATAAGGCAGGAGCATGCCGGCTTGCTCAAGCTCATTGAGGAATTGGAGTCAATTTTGTCAAGCCAGCAGAAGATACTGGATATAATCAAGAAGGAGCTCAGCGAATTAAGGGAGAAATACAGCGATGCAAGAAGGACGCAGATTATTGAGCTTGAAAGTGCGGAGCTTGTCACAGAGGACCTGATAAAAGACGAGGAAATGGCGATAACAATAACTAACTCCGGCTACATAAAAAGGCTCCCATTGCAGACATACAAGCTCCAGCACAGGGGCGGAAAAGGAGTCATTGCAGCAGCAACAAAAGACGAGGATATCGTAAAGGACATTTTTGTGGCATCCACCCATTCTTATATCCTATTTTTTACAAACAAGGGAAAAGTCCATTGGATCAAGGTATACAATATACCGGAAGCAAGCAGGCAGGCAAGGGGGAAGGCAATCATAAACATCCTAGAGCTTGGAAACAATGAGATTGTTACGGCCTTTGTTCCTGTAAGAGGATTTGACAATAAAAGCTACCTGGTCATGGCCACAAAAAAAGGAACTGTCAAAAAAACAGAGCTCATGGCATACAGCAACCCAAGAAGGCACGGCATTGTCGCAATAACCCTTGAAGAGAATGACGAGCTTATCAATGTCGAGCTCACCGATGGAAACCAGCAGATCATCCTGGCGACAAAAAACGGCCTTGCAGTCAGGTTTGAGGAAAGAAACGTGAGGTCAACAGGAAGGTCAGCCCAGGGAGTCAGGGGGATATCCTTGAAGGACAATGACGAGGTTGTCGGGATGGTCGTCGCTTCTGATGAAAAAGCATTGCTCAGCGTCACAGAGAATGGCTATGGAAAAAGAACTCCTATTTCAGAGTACAGGCTGATAAATCGCGGAGGCTCAGGAGTCATAAACATACAGTGCAGCGACAGGAACGGCAAGGTAGTTTCAATATGCCCGGTGTTGGAAAATGACGACGTTATATTCATAAGCAGGAACGGAATCATAATAAGAATGCCTTCTTCTGATATTTCTATAATAGGCAGGAACACGCAGGGAGTCAGGCTGATGAAGCTTGACGGGAATGACAAGGTTGTGAGTGCAATCAGGGTGCCGGGAGAGAGCAGCAATTAAAAAACAAACTTTTTTATAGCTGTTTAAAGTTGGTTCCTCAATGAAAAACATCAAAGCGGTGCTTGGCGAAATTCTTGATGACATAAGGCCTGAAGAAAGCTATGAAAAGGAAATATTCGAAAGGCTCAACTCCATAATAAAAAAAATAAACAGGGGACGGAAAAGCATAAAAGCCATCCTCGGCGGCTCAGGTGCAAAAGGCACCTGGCTGAAAACATTTGATGCCGACATATTCGTGCTTTTTGACTACAAGAAATTCAAAGATAAGAGCAGCAAGCTGTCCGATACCCTGGAAAAAATACTGAAAAAGAATTTCAGGAATGTCTCAAGGCTGCATGGCTCAAGGGATTATTTCCAGATTAAGGATAATAATTTTACTTTCGAGATAATACCCATTCTAAAAATAAACAAGGCAGAGCAGGCAAAAAACATAACTGACGTGAGCCCGCTGCACTCTAACTGGGTGAGAAAGCACAAAAAGCTCATAAATGAGATGAAGCTGGCAAAGCAGTTTTGTCAGGCTCAAAACGTTTACGGGGCTGAAAGCTACATAAGGGGATTTTCAGGCTATGTGTGCGAAATCCTTGCAGTTTATTACGGCTCTTTTCAGAATTTGGCAAAAAATGCAGCCAAGTGGAGGGAAAAAACTGTTATCGACGTGCAAAGATACTACAAGGGAAAGGACATATTCAAGATCGTCAATACATCTAAGCTTGTTTCCCCATTGATTGTCATAGACCCAGTGCAGAAAGACAGGAATGCAGCGGCTGCATTAAGCATTGAGAAATTCGATGATTTCAAAAAAGCCTCAGTTCAGTTTCTTAAAAACCCCTCAAAGGAATTTTTTGCCAAAAAAGACATGAAGCTTTTGTTTTTGCAGGAAAAAGCAGGAGGCAAATTAATAGTGGTAAGTGCAAAGCCGCTGGCAGGAAAGGCTGATGTTGCCGGGAGCAAATTGTTCAAGGTCTATGAGCTTATTCATAATAGGCTGCTCAGTAATGATTTTAAGATGCTGAAAGCCGGCTGGGAATGGGACAGGAAAAATGATGCAGCCTTCTATTTTCTGCTGGACAGAAAGCCGCTGCCGGCATCTGCTGAAATTGAAGGTCCCCCTCTAAAGCTGAGCCAGCATGCAGCAAATTTCAAAAAAATACACAAAAAATCGTATATGAAGAACGGAAAGCTCTATGCGACCATAAAAAGGAAATTCACGCTGCCCGAGAATTTGGTTAAGGATATGTCAAAAAGCCAGTACGTAAGGCAGAAGTGCATGTCAATAAAAATCGATGTTCTGTAAGATGCAGGCCGTAATACTAGCAGCCGGAAAGTCCACAAGGACATACCCATTGACTCTTACAAGGCCAAAGCCTCTGCTCAAGGCCGCAAACAGGACTTTGCTGGAGCACAATCTCGGCAGCCTGGATGGGCTGGCTGACGAAGTGATAATCATAGTCGGCTACAAAAAGGAAATGATAAAAAAGCGCATCGGAAGCATGTATAAAAATATAAAAATAAGGTATGCCGAGCAGGAGAATCAGCTTGGGACAGGCAATGCCTTACTGGCAGCGGAAAAATATATTAAAGGCAGTTTTGTCTGCTTATACGGGGATGATATTTATTCCAAAAAAGACTTCAGGAATGTCATGAAAAATAGGTATTCAATATTAGTGCAAAAAGTAAAAAATCCCGGAGCATTCGGCGTTGTTCTGGAAAAGGATAACATTCTCACAAGCCTTGTTGAAAAGCCAAAAAAATTTATTTCAGATTTGGCTAATGCGGGCCTATATAAATTTGATAAGCGGATTTTTTCAATAATTAAAAAGCTTAAAAAATCAAAAAGGGGGGAGTACGAGCTTACGGATGCCGTTAAAAGCCTGGCCCGCCAGGAAAAAGTATATTGCGTTGCATCAAAAGGCTGGATGCCAATCGGATATCCCTGGGACTTGCTTAAGGCAGATATGTTTCTGAGAAAAAATAAAAATTCCATAGGCAGCAATGCAAGAATAAGCGGAAAAGTCAAAAACTCAAGCATAGGGAATGGCTGCATCATAGAAGGGCAGGTCAAAAATTCGGTTGTGATGGACGGCACGATTATCGATGAAAATTCCGTTGTGGAAAACTCAGTTATAGGGGAGAATGTGCATCTAAGCGGCAGAATAACAGACAAAATGCCGGGCGCAATAATAGGGGACGGATGCGAGCTGGTTAATGTTGAAATAAATCCCGGGGTTAAAATAAGCCCATTCAAGAAAATAAAAAATAAAACTATAAGGCGGGATGTTAAATGATAGTTGAAAAGCTTGTTGAATACATAACTTACGGAATTTCAGCCAGTGGCTATTTTGGAATATTCATTCTTATGGCGCTGGAAAGCATGATAGCTCCGGTTCCAAGCGAGGTTGTCATGCCCTTTGCAGGCTACCTTGCCCTGCAGGGCAAGTTCAATTTCTGGCTCGCGCTTTTGGCAAGCAGCCTAGGCTCGATTTTCGGCTCTCTGGTCTCATATTACACGGGAGTGTACGGAGGGAGGCCATTTGTCCTGAGATTTGGAAAATACCTGCTGCTTGATGAGGAGCATCTTGACTGGACTGAAAAATGGTTCAGGAAACAAGGCAGCAAGACAATATTCATCAGCAGGTTTATTCCAGTTGTAAGGCACCTCATATCCATACCGGCAGGAATTGCAGGAATGCCGATGCCCAAATTTCTGGCATATACTTTTGTCGGGGCATCAGCCTGGAATTTTATTTTGCTGTACGCGGGATTTAGATTAGGCAGCCATTGGGACAGGATACATGAGTATTCACGCCAGCTTGATATCCTGTTTATTGCTGCAGTTGCCTTGTTTTTTGCATGGTTCCTCTGGAAGCACAGCAAAAAGCGGAAAAAATGAAAAAAGCAAGCAATGTATTGGTGCTCGTCATAGGAATTATAATTCTTCTTGCGTCTTATATTTTTGACAGGAGGGTTTATTTGCTCTTTAAGGATGCCAGGCTCTCTTTCTTGGATGCTTTTTTGAGCACTATCACCAACTTCGGGGTTGTTTTTGTCGTCATGCTTGCCATACCATCAATTATTTTGTACAAAAAAAACAAAAGCGCCGTCTATCTGCTGTGGCTCGCTTTTCTCGCATCTGCGGCTCTCGCATTCATAACAAAATCAATCCTGCTCAGGCAGCGCCCGGCGGAGACTTTGGCTTACCCATTCACCAGCATAATTAACTATTCCTTCCCGAGCATGCACGCAATGGCGGTTTTTGCTTTGCTGCCTGCCATTGTAGAATACCTTCCCAGGCAAAGGGCATTCCTGCTTTCATTCGGATTGCTGGCCGTGTTCAGCAGGGTTTATTTCGGGTTTCATTTCCTGAGCGATGTTGTATTTGGGGCCATGTTTGGATATTTTATCGGATATTTTTTGCTGGAAATGCACAAAAAGAAAAAACTATGGAAATAGGAAAATTCGAGTGGAACAGACAGCTTTTTCACATCCTTTTGGGAGTTTCTTTGGTGGCATTGCTTGTCTATGATTTTGTCGGCAAAAAAATTATCTTGCTTATAATAATCATTGGGCTTGTATTGTCTTATTTAAGCAGGAAAATAAGGATACCTGTAATTCATCAGCTGCTGCTGAAATTTGAAAGAAAAGAAGACCTTAAGGCATTCCCGGGCAGGGGAATCATTTTTTACATGATTGGCTCTTCCATCTCTCTTCTCCTCTTCCCTAAAGACATAGCCATGGCCTCCATAATGGTATTGGCATTGGGTGATTCAGTTTCACATTTGTATGGGCTGCATTTCGGGAAAATAAAAAGCCCATTTTCAAAAACAAAGTTTATAGAAGGAACAATTGCAGGCTTTGCATTTGGGTTCATAGGGGCATTTGTTTTTTTGCCGTGGACGGAGGCTGCTCTGGCTTCTATGGCTGCCATGATTGCAGAGGCAATTGAGATAAGGATAGGCGCACAGCAGGTTGACGACAATTTGATAGTGCCTTTTGTTGCCGGTGCGGTTGTATGGGTGGTTAGGCTGTTTTAATTGCCAACAACCTTTATAAACTCTCTGCTCTTTTCTTTCCAGTTTTAACTTTTGAAAAATGCTATCCAAACAACTGAAAGAGCTGTTTTTGAAAGACAGGGACCCGTTCACGGACATACTTGGGCAGGAAAGCGCAAAGCAGGGGCTTAAATCAGCCTTGATTACAGACAGGCACGTCGTGATAGTCGGGCCTCCAGGCATAGGAAAGACGACCTTGGCAAAGAATATTGCAAAGTTATTGCCGGATATTGATGTTATTGAAGGCTGCTCATACCACTGCACCCCCGAAAATCCTATATGCCCGTCGTGCAAGCAGTCAAAGCAAAATAAAAAAGTAAAACTGCAGGGAATAAAGCGCTTCATCAGAATACAGGGAAGCCCGGACCTGACAGTCGAGGACCTGCTTGGCGATATAGACCCCATCAAGGCGCTGAAATTTGGCCCTTTAAGCCTCGAAGCATTCACCCCCGGTAAAATATTCAAGGCCAACAACGGAGTTTTGTTCTTTGACGAGCTGAACAGGTGCCCTGAAAAGCTGCAGAACGCACTGCTCCAGGTTTTGGAGGAAAAAAAAGCGACCATAGGCTCGTATGATTTGGACTTTGACGCCAACTTCATATTCATAGCAACCATGAACCCTGAAGACACGTCAACCGAAAAATTAAGCGATGTTCTTTTGGACAGGTTTGACATAATTTACATGAATTATCCGGAAAGCATAGATATTGAAAAAGAGATAGTGGCAGCAAAAGGCGAAAAAACCGCCAATGTAAGCGGCGAGCTTCTGACATTGATGGCTTATTTTGTGAGGCTTTTAAGGCAGGATGAAAAGCTTGAAAAAAAGCCCAGCGTGAGGGCGTCAATCGGATTGTATGAAAGGTCCCAGTCAAATGCGCTGCTGAAAGGAAGAAAAAATGTGCAGTTTGAGGACATTAAAGATGTCTTGATTTCTGTGCTGTCGCACAGGATAAGGCTTAAGCCGAGCGTGAGGTACCTCGAAAGCATTGAGAACTACATCAAGGAGCAGTTTCATAAAAATATAGAGTCAGCAAAATGGCAGAACCATTTGGAAGAAGAGCAGCAATCTGGTGAATACCGGTAGCGAGCAGCTTGAAGTTAAGGAATTCTCCAATGCAGAGGAGATAAGCGGCAAGCTCGCATTCCAGCAGCTTGAAGACAAGTTCATGCACTCAGTTCTTGAAAATGACAAGAAAGTCATTGATTCCGGCAAGCTGATAAGCGATGCCATAAACCAGGGGATGTCTTCATTTTCCCCTGACCTTATGTTCGAGCAGCTTGTTAAAAATTACACCATAGCGAAGCAGATATATGGTGAGTCAATTGTAAGGCTTGTCTCGGGCTACGAGCCGGATTACATAAAGAAGAACATAGGAATCCCGGAATTTCAGAGAGACCTGAAAGAAAAGATACAGCAGAAGATTGAAGGGCTCAAGGAAGACGGCTTCTTGTCAAAGGACAATTCATTGTCTGAAAAAGGAATAGAGCTTGCATCTTTAGTCTTGTATTTTGAGGAGCTTGACAAGATAGTCCCTAAAGGAATTACTGGCGAAAAAATAAGCAGGAAAGCATTCATTTACGGCGAGAAGGAAGCTTCAAGGAATTACAAGAAAGGAGACAGGTACAGGGACATTGCACTGAAGAAGTCAGTGAAGCTTGCCATCAGGAGAAATCATAAGGACTTTGGCAATAAGGACCTTCAGGTATATGAGAAGCAGAGCAAGGGCCAGACTTACATCGTTTATGCGCTTGACGCGTCCGGCTCGATGAAAGGCAAAAAAATAGAGGCATGCAAGAAAGCAGGCATTGCGCTTGCCTATAAAGCCATCAATGAAAAAGACAAGGTCGGCCTTATCGTATTCGGCTCTGAAGTAAAGGAAATTGTTGAACCAACACTTGACTTTACAGGACTGCTGAAGGAGATAACAAGGATAAGGGCATCAAAAGAGACTGACATCGTGTCAACCTTGAGGAAGGCAATTGAACTGTTCCCGAGCGAGCATATTACAAAGCACCTGATTCTCATAACAGACGCTTTGCCGACAAAAGGGGATTCTCCCGAAGAGTCAACTCTTGAGGAAGCCTCAAATGCAAGAAGCAGGGGAATAACAATATCCCTGATTGGGATTAATCTGGATGCAAAAGGCAGGAAATTAGCGGAGAAAATAGTGGAATTGGGTGAAGGGAGGCTTTATGTTGTTAAAAACCTGGAAGACGTTGACCAAATTGTGCTTGAGGACTATTATAGTGTTAGTTGATTATCTTATATTTAAACCAGCTAATTTTTCCATCATTTGTTCTACACCCATCGAATCCCCAAAAATTTTGAAATCTTCAGATCTCCAAATACCAAAACGTTTACCATAACCAATAAGCAAGACTTGGGCATCTTTACCTATACCTAAATGCCCTCTAAATCTTTCTGGCAATTTTAGCCCTCTTGTCATGCCATTTATAATTAATTTTTCTAAAGGTACTGATGAGCCTTCCGGCAACTCAAGATTTTCTTGAGGATTCTTTAGGACCTCTTCTATAGGATGAACAATTAAATAATTGAACCCGCTTGAATTCTCTTTTTCTAGAACATAATCTTTGTCACACTCGTAAAAAGATCTTACAGCTTCAGGTATATGCAAGTTTCCTTCCGTTACCCTGCTGGGTACCCTACCGTAAAAAATAAATTTTCCCGCCATAGTTAGACATAGTTTGCTCTTTTTATAAAACTTTCTATTAATACTAATCATATAGTAGTAACAATTACATTTAAATATACCTTTTATTTTCTTAAATCTTATGAAAATCCTGGCCTTTACAGACATCCACGGCTCTTCGCTTGCATTAAGAAGGATAGGGCAGAAGATAAAAGCCCAAAACCCCGATTTGCTTGTCTGTGCAGGCGACATCTCAATCTTCGAGCACGGCATAGTGGGAATAGTAAGGAAACTCAACAGGTTAAACAAGATGGTAATAATGGTCCACGGCAACCATGAGGATGATTCAACTTTCGTGAAATGCTCAAAGCTGTTCAGGAACATCATATTTATCCATAAGAAACATTTCATAAAAAACAGCACGTTGTTCCTCGGCTACGGCGGAGGGGGATTTTCCTTGACAGACAGGGAATTTGAAAAAACTGCCAATGCAAAGTTCAAAAAAACAATCAAATCCAATAAGGGCAAGAAGATAGTCCTGATTACGCATGCCCCCCCATACAAGACAAGGCTTGACAAGCTGGGCCAAGGGCACTGCGGCAACAAGTCAATAAGGCAGTTCATCGATAAAAATAAAATTGATTACTTGATTTGCGGCCACCTGCACGAGAATTTCGGAAAAGAGGATAAAATAAAGAAAACAAAGATAATCAACCCCGGGCCTTTCGGGAAGATTATCAGCGTGTGACTGCAAATATGGTCCGGCACAACAAATTCATAAGTTATTTTCTGGCAGCAATTTTTTCTATACCTCTTGGCATTTTAATCACTTCGGTATTGCTGTATTTTGCAAGCTTTGCTTTTAACGGCGTGCCAAAAATAGTTTTCACCTCCATAGCACTATTTGGATTATTTATGGCCGCAACTTTCATTTCAATGATAGCGGAAGCCAAGCTAAACTTTGGTGCAGTAGCCCTTACACTTGCAATAGGGGCATTTTACCTAATAAGCCAAAATTATCCATCTTCTCGATATAATTTAGTCATATTTTTTTCATTGGCATTCATTGCAGCGTCTGTTTTTATGAATGCCGGGAAAGCTGAGCGTCTTTGCCAAAGCGCTGATGCAGTTTTGGCGATACACGCCCTACAGGTTATCATGCTGCTGATTTCGGCTTTTGTATCAATTTGGCTTAGGCAGTTAAGGGTGTACATTGCAGTAATGGCGTTATCAGGATTTTTCATATGGAAGTTTTTTGGATGGTGCCCTGCCACATTCCTGGAGCAAAAATTGCGCAAAATTAGGGGAGAAAAAATTAATTTTGAGGAAAAAGGATGCATAGGGCACTATATTGGAAAATGGCTTGGCCTGGAAGTTTCTGCCAAGAAAGTGGAGATGTCAACTTACGTCCTGGAAGCGCTATTGTTTGCCTGGTGGGGGATTGATTTTCTTTTATTTTAATTAATTTAAAATCCAGGTCAATCAAATTTCATAACCCTTCCTTCAAAATCCTCTTTCATAAGCAAAACTACCCTTGAAGGCTCGTGTTCGTCAATAAGCTTGTAGCCAGCATGATTCGCTATCTCCAAAGCAAACTGCTTGACTTCTTCATGCTCCGGCATGTTCGCCTGCTCCAGCCTCTCCCTTGACATGCCGACCCACATGTATGCCTTGACCTCGACGAACAAAGGAGCGCTTAGTTTTATGATTTCAGCCCATTGATCTGGATGCACCATGTTCATCCCTTTGATTAATGTGAATCGAAGGACCGTCCTCATTTTTTCCTTTAATTTTGGAAGCAAGGTTAATGTTTGAGTTAACCCCTGCCATGCATTCTTGATTATGGGCCTGTCAATTATATTGAACAGTTCCTCATTCGGGGCATCAACAGAAATGTAAAGCTGTGTAGGGGGCTCATCAAGCAGTTTTTCAATCCTTTCCGGCAATAAGCCGTTGCTTACTACAAAAGTGGAGAAATTTTTTTTCTTGTATTCATTAATCAGCTCAGGCAGCTTTGGGTACAAAGTAGGCTCCCCATCCAAAGAAATAGCAACATGTTGCGGCTCCATAGCCCTTTCGTATTTCTCTTTGCTTGTTTTTTCATTGCCCCCGAAACCCGAAAGCAATTTTTTTTGGGCATCTATGGTGTCCTCAACTATGTCTGCCGGCTCGTCAATTCCGCTTTCCATTGCAGGCTGGGTATGGTATCTTAAATCCCTCCAGCAGAAAACGCATGCATTGTTGCACACGTAAGTCGGGGTCATCTGGATGCACTGGTGGCTGTTGATGCCGTAGAACTTGCTCTTGTAGCATCCCCCCTCCCCTTTCAGGTCGCTCTTTGTCCAGTGGCAGGCCTTGACTCTGGTATGCCTGCCCACCACCCCATACTGCTGCTTTTTCAGTATCAGCTGCACATCCGCTGTTATCATGCTCACCAGTTAGACACAAATCTATATAAACTTTAAGTTTTTTATCCATACAATGGACGTTAAGCCTGCATTGAAAAAGCTTGAGCAAAGCAGCAATTTCAGGGAATGGCACAATAAGAACAAGAACACTTACTTCTCATACGCTTTCAAGATTCCGCAGGAGATGGGCTTGAGCGACTGGCAGCTCGGATTTTACAACAGGAAGAATGACAAGATAACTACTTTTGTAGTTACAGCTGACAAAATTGAAGTGAGGCCTGAAGAAGAGATATTCAAGAAGGATGACATGGAGGTCAATGAGGTTAGCATTGACAAGGTAAAGATTACATTTGACAATGCAATTGAGAAGGCAAGCGAGTTCCAGCAGAAGAGTTTCCCGAAAGACAGGAGCATAAAGACGATCGTGATACTGCAGAATATGCAAAAGATTGGCAATGTCTGGAACATAACATACGTTACAGAGGCTTTCAACACCCTGAACATGAAGATAGACGCATCAAACGGAGACGTGCTTGAGCACAATCTTTCATCAATATTCTCATTTAGAAAGCAATAGGTGGGATATAGCCTAATAAAAACTATATTTCTTAATTGCGATTTATTTAAATATAAGCTTGATGCCATAAAACAGTTTTCTTTGTGGTTAAGATGGGATTAAAAGTGAAAATCAAAAAAATAGCGGATGTCAAAACGCCGTTCTATGCCCATAAAGGGGACTCGGGGATGGACTTGTATGCAGCAGAGGAGTGCACGCTTAATCCGATGGAAAGGAAGCTTGTTGCTACAGGCATCAGGATTTCTGTTCCTTACGGGTATGAAGCGCAGATAAGGCCGAAAAGCGGCCTTGCCATAGAGCATGGAATAAGCCATGCTAACTGCGTTGGCACTATAGACTCATCATACAGGGGGGAGATAAAAATCCCCATGATTAACCTAAGCGGCAAGCCATACAGGATTGAAAAGGGCAGGAAAATAGGCCAGATTGTGTTTGCAAAGGTTGAGGAAGCCGTTTTGGAGGAAGTGCAGGAGCTGGACGAGACTACAAGAAATGAAAAAGGATTTGGCAGCACTGGTTTAGATTAAAAAAAGAGGTGTATTTTTGTGGGAAAGGATACTAGCAGGCCGGTAAGGTTCAAGACAATACAAAAAAACACGAAGCTTGGCGAGTTTGTCGAGGAAGCAGAGTCCGAGGAAAAACAGATAGATTAATTCTTACTTCTAAGTAGTTATAAAGAAAAGATTTAAAAACAAAAGAGAATACCCGTATTCTATGGGTGGTTTTAACAGGAAGTCAGAAGCAGGCCTTGTAGCCATACTTATCATCATTATAGTCTTTTTTTTCTTTGGATGGCTTATCAATATAGGCCAGAGGGAGTGCAGAAGCAATCGTGACTGCGGCTCCGAATCATACTGCGGCTCTGACTTTTCATGCCATCAATACCCGACAATACAAAAAACTGTTGTGCAGTACAATTTATTCTGGCCGGCGCTCATAATGGGCATGGCCATAGTTGGTGCAGCATGGGTTTTCAGGCAGCCAAGGCCGGAAACAAATGTTGTTGTGGAAAAAGTAGAGGTTAAAGAGCCTAAGGAAGTCGAGGATATTTCAGAGCCTTACTACAAGAGCGACAGCAATATAAGGGCGCCTTAGCCAAGAATTCTGTCTATATATTTCTTCAAGTCCCTGAACACATCATCCAATGGCCTTGACGAGTCTATAATCTTTATGTTATCCTTCAGCAGCCTCGGCATTTTCAGGAATACTTTCCTTATCTTTTCCATGAATTCAAGCTGCTCGAACTTTTCCTTTTCCCTGTAAGCGATTCTCTCCAATGCTATGGAAGGCTCTACATCAAGGACAAAAGCAATATCCGGCTTCCTGAATCTCTTGTTTTTTGCAATTATGTCATTTATTTTCATCCCTTGGGCACTCTGGAAAGCGATTGTTGAGTAATAATACCTGTCGCAAAGCACTATGTTGAGCTCGTGCTTCCCTGAGCTTTCAAGGAAAGGCTCGATTGCATTCATGAGATGCTGCTCCCTGTCTTTTATGAACAGCTCAGCGAGCTTCTCGCTGCTGCTTCCGGGATCTTTCTCCTGCCTGAGCATTTTTCTTATCTGCTCGCCGTACACCCCATTTGTAGGCTCTCTTGTGGTCAGAATCCTGTATTTCTTGCTCTTCGAGAAGAGGTAGTTATGAAGCATCTTCACTATTTCGCTCTTTCCTGAGCCGTCAATGCCGTCAACAACAATGAACAGGCCTTTCATGGCTTCTTGTGCTTCGGGTTCATTTATTAAGTTTATGAAAGAATTATCTAGATTTTCATCTCTTCCGCGCTTTTCCTCTCAAAATAGAGGTCTTTTACATCATGATATACTTTTGCCTGCTCCTCCGGCTTTATTTTGTTGTATATCCTCATTATCTCGATGTAATTCCTTTTTGCAGCTTCAAGGTCGAACCTCATAAGGGCATCTCTTGCTGAATTTAGCCTGCTCTGGATTGAGGAAACATCATTTTGCACTTCAGGATCCGGCTGGCTTTCAGCTTTCTTGGCTTCTTTTTTCCCGAATATCTTCTTGAGCATTGACGGCCTTTCAGTTTGCTTTATCTTCTCGATTGCGCTTTTTATCTCATCTTCCGCCTCTTCAATCTCCCTTGGTTTTGCTGCATCTAAACCGCGTTCAGAACCCGATTCCTGGTCCAAATCTGCCCCAAATTCCTTGTCGATGTCAAGATCCTCCAGATTATCCGGCATTTCGATTTCTTCCGGCTTTTCGATCTCGGGAATGCCAAAATCCTTGGACATGTCTTTTGGAAGAAGAAAATCAGGCTCCTCAAGATCCTCTTTTTTGGGCTTGCTTGATGGTTTCAGCAGCTTTACAGCAGCTTTTGGCTTTTTTAGCGGCTTGGCTTTTGGCAATGCAATATTTTTTATAAGCCTTTTCTGCTCTTTTTTTATTGCAGGCTTTTTTAGCGCCTTGAGCTTAGGCTCAGCCTTTATTTTGGGTTGCTTTTCAGCCAATGCTTTTTTCGGGCTTTTGGCCTTCAGGCCCTCCACTTCTTTAAACAGGTCCTCAAGCTCCTCGTCTTTATGTTGCCTGGCCTTGGGCTTTGCCTCAGAAACATCATGCCTTTCCTCCTCAAGATCCATGCTTGGAAAAGGCGGCGGAGGGGGCAGCAGCTCGTCACTTTTAGGCTTTAATTTAGAGAACAGCATTACAATACCTCTTTTTTCATATGCCTTTTATTTTGTTTTTAAATACTTTATTGTTTTAATCAGAAATTTCTATGAGCTTTTCCCTTGATTTAAGCCCTGCAATGATTTTTACTTTCTTTTTCAATAATTTTGAGAGGAATTTAATTACCTTTATGTTGGCTTTATTATTCTCAGGCCTTGCCTTTATGCTCAGCCTGTATGCATCCTTTTCTTTGTCAAAGCCCTCTATTTTGTTTTCTTTCGAATTGGGCTTGACTATGATTTTGAATCTTCGGCTTTTTATGTCCATATTAAAGAAATATAACTGTTACACTTTAATGTCCAAAAAATTTCCAGCTAGCAGCTCTTCAACTGCCTCTGGAAGCGGCCTTCTTGGCATGGTACCTATAATCTCCATTAGCTCACGCAGCTGTTCATAGGTCAGAGGAGGCATTCTATCATACCCTGTATCGGTTGCTGCAACAGGAGAGACAGGTTTAACCCCATATCCTGTGTCAGAAGCCTGCGCACGCAAGTAAATATTAATGCTGCTAACCCTGCTTATCATAGCAATTTGAATAATAATTCCATATTTAAATCTTTCTTTTTCACTACTTTTAAATAACAAAAATAGAAAGGTTTATAAATGACTAAATTGTCCTTATTTTATGTCAGAAGTTAAACCTTTGGAATTACTTGTAATAGATGATGAGCCTCATGTTCTTGACCTATGGAAGGAATTTTTTGAACTTAGTGGAGCAAGAGTTACTAAAGCATCGAGTGGAAATGAAGGTATTGAATTGTACAATGCAAGACTTGCAGATAATCCGTACGATGCTGTAATTTCAGACTTAAACATGAGTAATGGAAGTGGCGTTGACGTAACAAGAGCAGTTAAAATATTATCCCCCTTAACACAGGTAATAGTTATAACAGGTCGGGAGGCCAACGAAGAGTATGCAAGACTTAGACAAGAACTTGGAGAGCTAAAACCGGATGCTGTTTTAACCAAGCCAATACAGTTTGATGATATACAATACTTGGTTGATAAAATAAGGCATGTATTGGATATGAGAAAAAGGGTACAATCCGACTACACCCTGCAGCCCGATGAATACATCAGGCCTAAACCCAGTCAATCATAATCTCGCCAGGTATGCCCGCATTTCTCGCATTTCAGGAATTTTGTTTCAGGCTCATCCCCGGCTCTAGTCTGCACCAGCCAGAAGTAAGCTGTCCTGTGGCCGCATTTCGGGCATTCGGCAGTTGTCTTTGGCAAAGTCTGCAGTTCGCCCTTGTCTATCACTTCTACTTCCTTTTCAGTCTTCTGCACGGTTTCCCTTACAGTGGCTCCGCCTAACTGGGTTGTCTTGTAGCCGCACGAGCATGTGAGCATTTTCTTGCTGTCCTCTTTCCTCGGCACCAGTATGGAGCCGCATTTCGGGCAAAACATAAGAACAGACTTTTAGCAAATCATATTTAAATTTAACCTTTTTGCCCGGGGATATGGCGAACCGCAGGGTTAATTAGGCAAATAGATGTGGTTCGCTATTAGCCTACCAATACAGATCAACTGATATTTATTGGCCGGCTATATCGGCAAATAATCCTATCAGCTCAACGAACCATATTTTTATATAGCCTATTAGCGGGATACGAAGCACGGCATTCCCGACTATACTCTCTTCGCTTATCCTGGTTTCATCCAAAAGCGGGCTCTTTATGGAGGCGGGGTTTGTCTTGTAATTGTCGCCCTTTGTCTGAAAATAATAAGCGCCGTCAGCTTGCCATTTCCTGACAACCCTGTGTATTATCGGAGTTTGCCTGCTCCAGAAAACAACAACATCCCCGGCCTGTATGTCTTTCGCTTCCTTTCCTTTTAAGACCATTATGTCGCCTTTATTAAAGCCGTTCTTCAGGGGATAGCCGGTAAATTCTTCTTTTCCTATGCCGTTGTCGGCATACCATTTGCCTGAGCTTTCCCACCATGCTTCAAAACCATTGTCGTGCTCCATGCTCTCGCTCACGACAGCTACAACAGGATGCGTGGTATTAAGCACAAATCCCAATCCCGGGTATACAATGAACTTGATGAGTATGAAAGCAAGCGCTATATTGACAATCCAGCTCCATATGCTGTTGTCTTCCCATACGAAATGCCATACTTTCTTCCATGTTTTCTTCCATTTCATAAGCCTGCTTTTTGCCAAAAACAATAAAAAGGTTTGCTTTTAAAATTAGAATAAATACTTAAATAAAACTCAATAATCAACCGGGATAATGGAAAAGCACAAAAAAATCATGAAATTGTCACGGCCTAATTACTTCCAGGGAGTGCTGCAGCTCAGGGATGTAAGCGGCGAGGTTCTAGATTTTGTGGAAAACCAGATCAAAAAAAGAGATAATGTAGCTGTGACAAAGACAGTCAGGCTTCCGAACGGCTTTGACCTTTACATAACATCGCAGAAATTTATAAGAATAATAGGCAAGAAGCTCAAGGACAGCTTTGGAGGAGAATTGAAAATAAGCTCGAAGCTCCATACAAGAAACAAACAGGGAAAAGACCTTTACAGGGTGAATGCATTGTTCAGGCCGCTAAAGCACAAAAGGGGCGACATAGTGACTGTCAGGGGCGATGAAGTCAGGCTCATTAGCCTTGGCAGGAAGATTTTTGCCAAAAACATGAAGACAGGCAGGAAAGTGACTGTAAGAAGCAGCGACTTATCTGCATAATTCTTTTTCCCTCCTGTAGTCATCAATTATTTTCCTGACCCAGTTTACCCTTGATTTTTCCGCCTCAAAATTCTTTTTTTCGGCAAAAGCGAAATGGCCGTATTCCTGAATTTTGAGGTTTTTTGCATTGACAAATACAAATGGCATTTCCCCTGTTTTGCCTGCCAGGGGATTCCTGTGCACAATTACAAAGACCTTGTCCTTAAGGGCTTCAATCACCCTTGGGCTCGATATGCCCGGGTTATCAACCAGCAGGATATCGTTTCTCTGTATGTTCAGCACCTTATTCTTGAAGCTGAATTCATTTGCCGACAGGCTGTCAAGCTTCTTCAATACAATGAAGCTGCTCATATCCGAAATTATGCTCAAAAGCCCGCGCATCATGGACATCAAGTCACATATTTCCCTGTTTTTTGATTTTAAAAGGTTCTCGAAAAAAACCAGCCTTTCCTGCCTGAACTTATCAGCCTTTTTGCCATCCCCCGGTTCCTTGCCGCCGCGCCCTTTGCCTAGCCTTTCCAGCCTGTTCCTGAGATTGCTGTTGTAGCTCCTCATTATTTTTATCTCTGACTCGTATCTTTTCAGCTTGTTATAAAGCTTCAGGAAATCACTCTCTGTCAGCTTTCTTTCAGAAATTACATTCTCTATTACCTGCTCGTCTTCCTCCTTTGCCTCTATAATTTTTGCAGCATTGCTGATGCTTATCCTTTTTGTCATTACAAGCTCCTTGAGCCTGCTGCCTATTTCCTGCTTCCCGTTTTCCTTTATGAAAAAGTCAATCTTGTCCAGGAGGGTTTTCGTCTCCTTGTATGCAAAAATTGCGGCTGCCAGCGCATCAGCCTGGTGCTCGTCGCCAAGCTTAAATTCCCTGGTGATTTTTCTTTTTTCCTCGACCTTGAGGTCTTCGCCAGGGCTTATTATTCTCGCGCCAATCTTTGCCGCAAACGCCTCTGCAAGCCCCGGAACTTTTGCCTTGTCAGTCCCAACCAGCAAAACCTTTCCAAGCTTTATTGTTTCTGAAATCATTGACTTCAGGTCAAGCTGTTTTGAAGAGCCTGATGCGACAAACTTTCCCTCAATGTCAAGAGCCGCATACGCTGTAGTCATTCCCGGGTCAATGCCAACAATGAGCAGCCTCTTGCTTTCCATCTGTTTTTGAGGATTTTATTAATTTAAAAAACTTGCCATAACATTTATAAGCGAAATTGCGTTGCTTGCTTCATGCAGGAGAAAAGCTTCAGCGGAATAATCATTCGCGGCTTGGGGGAAGGAGCATACTTTATGTCGATGCAGCACTACAAAAATGAAATAAGGAAGAAGCTTGGCTTCGATGCATACCCGGGCACGCTGAACCTGAAAGCAGGCAAAAAGCAGATTGAGATGGTAAAAAAGAGCTTATCAATAAGGATTGGCGGCTGCAGGACCAATGGCAAAACTTTTGGAGGGGCAGGCTGCCGCAGGGCAAGGATTAAAAACATAGATGGCGCAATAATCGTTCCTGACCTGGGCAAGCACAAGGATATTCTGGAATTTATTGCCCCGATCCACCTTAAATCAGAGCTTAACCTTAAAGATAATGATAAAATAAAGGTTGAGCTGATATGAGAATCGGGATTGCAGACACTACATTTGCAAGGATAGACATGGCGAAATTTGCAATAGACATTATAAAAAAAAATTCAAATGCAAAAATTGAAAGATACACTGTTCCTGGCTTCAAGGACCTGCCTGTTGCGTGCAAGAAGCTCATTGAAGAGAACAAATGTGATATTGTGATTGCGCTAGGAATGGCTGGAAAGATGCCGATAGACAAGCAGTGCGCGCATGAAGCATCCCTCGGCCTGCAGCAGGCTCAATTGATGGCAAACAAGCACGTTCTTGAAGTGTTTGTACACATGGACGAGGCAAAGAGGGAAAAGGATCTATATCAAATCGCAAAAAACAGGTCAGAGAAGCATTCTTTGAATGCCCTGGCATTGCTGAAAGGCAGGTCAGAACTCTCAAGATATGCTGGCATGGGAAGGCGCCAGGGAAAAGAAGATGAAGGCCCTATGAAGGTGCAGCAATGACGGAAAAGCTTGGAATGGTGGTCTCGCTTTTCAACTACGAGATAACAGGAGAGATGAGCAAGAAATCCCTTGAAAGGGCGAATGAAGTAGGGGTGAAAATCGTAAAAATAATTGAAGTCCCGGGCACTTTCGAAATACCATTGGCTGTCATGACCTTGCTGAAGGACAAGAACATTGATGGAGTCATCACCCTTGGCACTGTCATAAAAGGGGGAACCGACCATGACACTGTTGTTGCGCATTCCGTCGCAAGGAAATTGCTAGACCTTTCGATAGAATACAAAAAGCCCGTTTCCCTCGGGATCTCCGGCCCCAACATAACATGGCAGCAGTCCGAAAAGCGGATTGAAGAGTATGCGATAAGGGCTGTAGACTCTGTTGTGAATATGCTCAGAAAAATCTAGAAAAATTTCTTGAGGGGAACGTTCAGTTTCTCCGTTCTTTTTGTCTTTCCGGCAATTTTCCTCTTGCTCTCCTGCTCAATCATTGAATTCATAAACAGTCTTCTTGTTTTCTTGTTCAGGATGTTGTTTTCCAGCATCTGGGCCAGTTCAGCTGCCTTCAGCCCGGAGTTCTTCAGTATGGCTCCAAGCCTCTCGGAATTTGTCTTCCTGAATTCCTTTACTATCTCCTCGCTGTCAAGTATGTTTGACAAAAATTCTTTCCTCGAGCTTGAGCTGAAGGAGTCATTTACAAGCAGCTTTGCCATCATTGCAGGCTGGCTCAAAAGGAGGAATTTTGTCAGCTGCAATGTCCTTATGATGTCATTTTTGTAGTATTGGGTGTCGAGATTCTCAAGCACATCATAAAGGATGTCTTCAAATTCCATTATCTGCACATCCATGATTCCGAATTCCTTTATTATTCCGGCTTTTCTTGATTTTGGCAGGGAGCTTAGCACCAGCACTCTCTTTATTGCGGGCTTTTCCATGAAATCCGCGCTTTTCCTGACAGCTTCTGAAATTGAATCATTGTAAAACTTCTCCTCAGATATTTTCTCGGCGGAAATCCCCATCTCCTTTGAGTCAATTGTGCCTGTCAAAGAGCAGCTTACCTGTATATGGAGAATTTCTTTTGTTTTTGGATTTGCAGCCAGAATTCCAATGTCCTTGTTGTTGGATTTTATATTGCTTATAGTAAAGAAGCCTTTCTTGTTGCACCAATAGTTGACTATCTCCTTTTCAGCGCTCATTAAAACCAACCCCTTTAGAAAGGATTGTTTCTTTTTGTTTATAAGGTTTTTGTTTGTACAGGCAAAAGCTACTACATTACCCTTTCATCTCAATTCCAGCCTCTTCTTCAAGCAGCTTCGCAATGCCTGCAAAATCTTGCTGGCCGAGGCCTTTCGCCATCGCATTCCTGAAAACTTTTGCAACTGCGGTGCTTAACGGAAGCTCAAGGCCAAGCTTTTGCATCTCATTCATTGCAAATTCCACATCCTTGTTCATGAGCTCCAGCTTGAAATGGGGGGAAAAATCCCTATTGAGCACTTTGGGGATTTTAACAGAGCCTACGCCGCTTTTGGCTCCTGAGTTTTCAAATATCTCAATCATGCTAGCCAAAGGGACTCCGTTTTTAACCCCTAAAACTAATCCCTCAAAGCAGCTTTGCAGCATTAATGCTTGGGTTAAATTCAATGCTATCTTTGCCCTCTGCCCGTATGTATTCGGGCCGCAGTAAACTACTTTCTTGCCCATTGCATTGAATACAGGCATGCATTCCTTCATAACATTTTCATCTCCACCAGCCATGAACAGGAGTGTCCCGGCTTCAGCAGCCATCTTGCTTCCCGTCATCGGCACATCAAGAAATTTTATGCCTTTTTTCCCGCATTTTTTTGCGATTTTGTCAGTCATTCCAACAGAGGTTGTGCTGCAGTCTACAAGTATCTTATCTTTGCCGAGCGCATCAAAAGCCCCATCTGCTGAAAACAACACTTCATTGAGCGCTGAATCGTTTGCAACGCATGTTATTATGATATCGGAATTCTTGCATGCTTCTTTAGGAGAATTTGCTATGCTGAAATTTTTGTGATTTATTTTTCTAGCTTTTGATTTTGTCCTGTTGTAGCCTGCAACCTTGAACCCATTCTTGAGCAGGTTCTGCGCCATTCCATTTCCCATTGTCCCCAATCCTATAAATCCTATGCTTTTCATTTCTTTTTCAATATTATGATATTGCCCCTTCCTTTTTTTATTTTTTCAACAATTCCATTATGCTCAAGCTCTGCTATCATCAGGCTTATCTTTGCCTCTGACAGCGGAATCTGCTTTCTTATTTCTTTTTGGGTTGTCCTTCCTCCTTCTTGCTTTATCACCTTGATAACTTGCTCGATATCCTCGCTTCCTGTTTCATTTTCCTGAGACTCAGCATTCGCTTCATCTTTTTTTCTTGTTTTCAAAAAATAAGCTATTCCCGCCGCTATTCCTGAAAAAAACAAAACAATGAATCCAAGCAGGAATATCTTGTCATTGCCGTTGTCTTCATCTATCACACTTCCGTTTACTTCAATTCCCGGATCTTCAACTCCTTCATCGATATTGGGAAATAAGATTAGGTCAAGGACATAAGAGCCATCCTGCGCTATTGTTATATTCTCTTCAACAGAGGCCATGACTTCATTTTTCTGCATAAGCTGGGCCTTTATTCTGTAGATGCCATTAGGCACATTAAAAGAATAAGTCCCGTTTTCAGCTACCTTGATTTGCTTTGGGCTGGTGTTTATCTCGACTTTCGCATTGTCTATTTTCCTGAGCGACAGGTCATAAACTGTCCCGTGGATTGTGGCAGCATTTGACAATCCTGCCAAAAACAGCATCATGAAAAGAAATGCTAACGTGAATTTATGCATGGCAGGGGTAAAATTTTCGCATATAAAAATTTATTGGAAAAAGAATAATCATTTTTAGTGGCTTTGAGGCCAAAAACCTAATATTCTTGCTTTTGATAAAAAAATAAAGCAAAATAAAGCTCCTTAAAGCTTCTAAGTATTTCATAAACCCTTCATTTTTTCCAGAAATAAGTTTGCTTATAAACAAAATTGGCTATATCACTTTCAAAGATTTGATTGAATGAATCAATTATACAGCTCGGAGGTGAGCGCAATGAAAAAGGTTATTGCAGTTTTTATTGGACTGATGTTTTTGATGTCAACTGCTTTTGCTGCATCTGCGCAGGCAGAAGCCAAAAGCATGTCAACAGTTGACTTGAGGCTGAAGCAGGTTGGAGAGGCATTTAGCGACTTTGGCTTTAAAGTGAAGTCGGCATTGACATTTAATGATGAGTCCAGGCTTGAATTGCTGAAGGAAAGGAATGAAGAGCTTAATGCCCGTCAGCAAACATGGGTTGATGTAAAGCAGGATGCCATGGCAAGCTTCAACGGCAATATGACTTCAAAGCAAAAACAAAGCGTTCTGGCCATACTGAAAGCAGAGCATGAATCATTGGTAGAGGACAGGCTTGAGTTGACTAGCGAAATCAAGCAAGTTCAGCTTGATGCAAAGGCTGAGAATAACGCAGAGCTTGAAGCAGAGGCTAATGCAGCAGCAGTGCCAATGGAGCATGGATTGCTTGGCATATTCGTTGACCTGGATTTGGGCAGCGAATTTGAAAGCGATGCTGAATTCAGCACAAAAGTTGAAAGCGAGGCAGAAGCAAAGGCTGTTGTGAAATCGAAGCTTGGCCTTGAAGGGGATAAAGTTCAAACTGTTGTAAAAGGCGGCACCACATTCTATATTGTGTCAGGTCAAGAGACAGAAACAAGCGGAGATTTCACCTTGACAAAGAGCTTTGATGTTTGGGTTAATTCAAACAGCGGATTGATAATGGCTGCTGACATGAATGTGCACATAGATTCAACAAGCACAATGCAAGCCAATGCATCCAAAACCATCCCTAACCCCAGGGGAATATTGGAGATTGGGATATTTTCTGATTCAGATGTGGAGGGCAGCGCAAGCGCAAGCGGAAGAACTAGCACAAATTCAGGCTCTGCTGGTGCAAGCGCAAGCTCCCAATCTTCAGCAAGTGTAACCTCTGAAGCTTCTGGATCAGGTTCTGGCGCAGGAGCATCCGCTGAGGCATCAGGCTCTGTTGGAGTGAGCATAAACTGATCTAGATAAGATGAGGTGAAAATGAAAAACGAATATCCCCGGGAGGATGAGTCAGAAGATGATATGAGTATCTACTCAAGAGAGCTCAGGGAAATTTTGCTTGAGGACGATGAATTAAGCCCCATGGAAGAGGCTTTCATGCAGGGCTATGATGAAGCGATATGAGGTGTAGAATGGGAACATGCATCCATTGCACGGAAGTCATAAAGAAGAATGGAGCTTACAGCTACCTTTGCAAAGATTGTGAGAAGGTGGTGAAAAAAGCCCAATCAGAAGAAAGGCAAACATATCTGGATGGCTGATGATAATTAAGATAAACTGAACGCTTTTTGCCAAAATACCCCAAAAACAGGTAATGTAAAGCAAAAAGAGGTGATATAAACTTTTGTAAAGTCTTAAAACATTTTAAAAGCTATTAAAATTAATAGATAAAAAAGTTTATTTATAAGCAAGATATATAAAAATAATACAATCAAATATAGGAGGACTAAAATGAAAAAAATAATTGCATTTGCAATGATGGCAATTTTTGTTTTTAGCTTGATTCCGGTCGCTTTCGCAGAGGAGGGCACAGGAACGAGCGTAGACAGCAAGACTGAGATAAGGATAAAAGAAGAATCAAGAGATGATGATACAAGGGTAAGAAATGAAATAAGAATTAAGGAAGAGGTAAAAGATGACAAAGCCGAGGCAAGAGTAGAAACAAGAACCAAGGGCGAAATAAGAGTCCGGTCTGTTGACAGGCTCAAAAACCTTAGGCAGGAGCATAGGGTTAAGATAGAGGGCTTGAGCAGGGAAAGATTTGATAAGATTTCTAATCTAAGCAGTGAAAGGCTGGAGAAGATTGCAGAGCTTGACAAGAGGCAGATAGAGCATTTGGCAGGCCTTAATATAAAAAATCTCGAAAAAATAGCAGAATTGAAAAAAGAGAGGCTTGAAAGGATATCTAACTTAAGCGAGGAGAAGCTTGAGAGGCTTTCAGAGCTTGAGAAAGAAAAGCTTGAGAAAATCGCAGATTTGAATGAAGCAGAGATTGAAAAAGTTTCTGCACTCAACAGGGCAAGAATGAAAGAACTTGCAAAGCTTGGCCATGAAAGGCTGAAATTGGAATTGAAAGCTGTCCATATTATAAAGGTCAAAAATGCAGATGACCTCAATAGGAGAGACATTTCTGAGTCAAGGCTAGTCCAGTTCAGGGAGAGATTTGAAAATGCAAAGGACGAATTCGACGAGGCCAAGGATGAATTAAAAGAGGCAAGGGAAAGGCTCAAGATAGCAAAAGAAAAAAGAGATGACAATGCAACTTTAGAGGAAGCAAAGGATTATCTCCTGCACTCGGCAGATGCCCTGATAAGCCATCTTGAAAAGATAAAGGCAAAGGTTCAGGAAAGCAAGAATATAGGAAATAATACTGAAGCAAGGATTGTGGCAGAAATAGATGCCCAGATAGCCGAAATCAACCAGATAAAGGCAGATGTGCAGGCATCAACAACCAAAGATCAGGTTAAGGAAGCTGCAAAAAAGCTGCAGGATAAATGGAAAAGGCTGAAGCACTTGATAAGGCTCCATGCGGAAAGGGTTGTCTCGGCAAGAGTTGAAGGGATTGTCAATCAGGGCCTTGTGATGGAAAAGAGGCTTGACAATGTTTTGGCAAAGGCAAAAGAAAAAGGAATAGAAATCAATGTGACTGCTGACGTAAGCGCTTTCAGCGAAAAAATAGCAGTTGCTAAAGACAAATATACCCAGGCACAGGCAAAATTGAATGCCGTAATTGAGCTTAAGGCAGGAAATGCAACTGAAGAACAGATTAAAACAGCTGCTGACGAGGCAAAAGCATTGCTTAAGGAATCAAGAGATGCCATAAAAGAGGCTCACGGCATCCTCAAGGTAATCGTAAGGAAAATCAAGGAGGCAATGCCTGAAGCCGACATTTCATCCGATGTTGAAGTAGAAATAGAATCCGCCGCTTAAATTGGAAATATATGCTTAATTGGCAGAAATGTTTAAAAAAACTGCCAAAAGCATATGTTAATATAGAAAATAAAATTTTATGTGGGGTGTAATCCATGAAAAAAATGCATGTGTTAGTCTTGACCATAGTTTTGTTTGTAATATCAGCCTGCGCGCAGCAAGTGAGCGTTGATGATGGCCAAACTGGCACTCAAGCCCAATCTCAGGAAGGAAGGGCTGTCTTCACAATAACTGATGCAGCTGCAAATATGGGAAGCGTGAGCAGCGTAAAAGTCACTGTTGACAGCATAAAGGTGCATAGCGCCCAAGAAGGCTGGGTTGATGTTTCTTCAACAGCAAAAACTTATGATTTATTGCAGCTAAAGGCGCAGGGAACTCAAGCTTTATTGGCTGATGTGCAGCTGGAAGAAGGCACATATGACCAGGTAAGGCTTGATGTATCAAATGTAGTTGTGACCGATGCCAACGGCCAGCAGGAGGCAAAATTGCCCTCTGGCGAACTGAAAATTGTTGGAAATCTTGTAGTTGACGCAAACTCGACATCGACAGCAACATTCGATTTCATAGCAGATGAATCGCTGCACATGACTGGAAATGGCAAGTACATAATGGCTCCTGTTGTGCAGCTTGAAACAAGGGAAGATGCTGATGTAGATGTTGAGAGCAATAACAAAGTGGAAATAGAAGGCGGAAAAGTCAGCACAAGAGTAAAGGTTGGAATGGATATAAAGGGAAATGTAGGGATAGGATTGAACATTCCGTCAAACGCCGACATTTTGATTGATAATTCAGGCTCCATAAGCGTTGGAAGCGCTTCTGCAAAAGCCAAGGGAAACGCGATTTTTGCTATAACTGATGCAGCTGCAAATATGGGGAGCGTTACAAGCGTTAAAGTAACAGTCGACAAATTGGCAGTCCATAGCGATGCGCAGGGATGGGTTAATATCTCAATAAGCCCGCAAACATTTGATTTGCTTGAGCTGAATGCAAAAAGCACAAATGAGCTCATTGCAGATGTAAGCCTTGAGCCTGGAACCTACAACCAGTTAAGGCTGGACATTTCCAAGGTCATGGTTACAGACGCTTCAGGAGAGCAGGAGGCAAAGCTTCCGTCAAATGAGCTGAAAATTTTCGGCACTCTTGTTGTAGGCGCAAATTCAACCTCAACAGCAACATTCGATTTCATAGCGAATGAGTCATTGCACGTCACAGGAAACGGAAAATACGTGATGGCTCCTGTAGTAAAGCTGGAGACAAAGGAAAATGCCAATGTTTCTGTGAAGAGCGATAACACAGTTGAGATCAAAGGCGGAAACCTCAAGACAAGCGTAAGGGTTGGCATGGATGAAAACGGCAATGTCGGGGTTGGAAGGAAGATATCCTCAGACTCGGAAGTTTCGATAGAATCAAACAAGATAAAAGTAAAAGCAAAAGTGATGATAGGCTGACAAAAAAGTTTATATATTAGTAGCCTATATGCCTTTTCATGAAAAAAGTGATACTGCCGGTTTTGATTTTTTTGATTATTTCCATCGCTGCATGCCAGCCCGCTAAAGAAGTGAAAGAAGCTCCAAAAGGAACGACAGGAGATGCTGCTGCTGATTCCAGCAGTGATCTGGGCAGCGCTGATGATGTTGAAAAAGACCTTGATTCCAGCGAGCTCAACGAGCTTGACTCAGGTTTTAATGACGTGCAAAGTATTTGATTGATAGGTTTTTTATATTATATTTGATTTCTTTTTATTTATGATTAGTATTAACGGAAACTGGGGCGAAGCTGGCGGCCAGATTTGCAGGACAGCACTTGCCCTCTCCACAATAACCCAAAAGCCTTTTGAAATCCATGATATAAGGAAGGGAAGGAAAGATTCTGGGCTGAAGAGCCAGCACCTTTATTGCGTTAAATCATTAAAGGAATTGTGCAATGCAGTTGCAGAAGGAGATGAATTGGGATCATTGTCATTAAAGTACTATCCTAAAAAGTTGGTTGCAAAAAACCTTGACATTAATATAGAGACAGCAGGCTCCATAACTTTATTGCTTCAGGCCCTGCTTTTGCCGGCAATGTTTGTTTCAAAGCCGATCACAATAACCGCTCTTGGCGGCACTGACACAAAATGGAGCATGCCATTTGATTATTTCAGCAATGTTCTGCTGCCTCAGCTTCAGAGGTTTGCCAAAATCGAGGCAAAATTGCTGAAAAGGGGATACTATCCCAAAGGAAACGGAAAAGCAGAGATTAAAATAAGCCCAAAATTCAGGTTAAGCGATTTTCCAGGCTTTGATGAATTTCACGGGCAATTAAAACAAAATGTGCCAAAATATGACTTAACAGGGCAGCATCACTTAATCCAGATAAAAGGCGTCTCCCACGCTTCCAAAGATTTGCAAAATGCAAGAGTTGCAGAAAGGCAGGCGCATTCAGCACAGGCAGTTTTGGGCAAAAAGTTCAGTGTTCCGGTAAAAATAAGCTCTGAATACCGGGACACTTTGTCAACAGGCTCCGGCATTACTTTATGGGCAATATTCTCAAAAAGCAATGAAGACATTGACGAAACTAATCCGATAAGAATGGGATCTGACGCCCTTGGCGAGCAGGGAAAAAAGGCAGAGATTGTCGGGGAAGAGGCGGCAAGGAATTTAATAAGCGAGATTGAAAGCAAGGCTCCTGTTGACAGATATCTTGCAGACCAGCTCCTGCCTTTCATGGCGTTGGCCGGCAATTCAAAAATCAAAATCTCTGAAATCACAAATCACTGCAGGACTAACATTTACACTATACATCAGTTTATGGGGGAGATTTTTAAGATTGACGAGGAAAACAGGATAATATCAGTTAAATAAGTTAAGGCTTTAGAAGCGGCCACAGGTCATGTTTCTTTCAGAGGTCGCCTTTCAGAGTTTTTAAAATATGTTATCTCAATGCGCCAAAACAAATTCATAAATCAAAACAACAACCTTTTTAAATAAAATTCTTATCCCAAGAGCCAATATGGCGGAAAACCATGCGGTATGCAACTCGTGCAAGAAGAGGATTTCAAACACAATAGGCTCCACAAGATTCATGTGCCCGAAGTGCGCAAAGGTTGAGATTGTAAGGTGCAATCATTGCAGGCAGATAGCTGCCAAGTACAAGTGCAGTTCTTGCGGGTTTGAAGGCCCAAATTAATATGGCAAGGGTAGTTGTTTCTCTTAGGATAATGCCTAACAGCCCGTCAGTTGATTTGTCCAGGCTGGAATCCCAGGCAAAAAAAGAGATTGTCAGGTTCTGCAGCTCAGAAGAGTTCAAGGCAAGCATAGAGCCGATAGCATTCGGATTAAAGGCCCTGAACCTTTTGTTTGTCATGGAAGAAAGCATAGGCACGACAGAGAAGCTCGAGAAGGCGATTGCAGAGCTTGAAGGCGTCGAGTCTGTTGAAGTTACTGATGTGAGAAGGGCTGTTGGCTGAGTAATTTTTTGATTTTTTCTTATTTAGGTTCGTTAATGGTTTTTGATTAACTCTATTGATTTTTTCTTAAAATCCTGATTAATCCCTTTAAGGACACACTGCTCCTTATCCCTTCTCCCCTAAAATGCGTCCCGCTTGCCTTGCATCCTTTTTTCCTGATTTTTGCCAGAATATCTTCTTTCTTGTGCAGTATTTTTATATTGTTCTTTCCGCATATGTAATGCAAATCGTAAAACCCAAACTGGCTTATTTTTGACTCTTCTTTTATTGTGTCAAGGAACTTTATAAGTTCTTTATTATTTTTGAATGTCTTGCTGTTTATCGCATTCCTGCATATTTTGGCTGCCAATTCTTTATCCCATAAATTTCCAAGCCACATTGGCCCTGCGCCATCAATCATCCTGTGCAATTTTAGAATTTCATCTGTTTTGTTCTTGCCCTTGTCATTCCTGAAGAACACCCTCATGTAGTGCTCCTTTGAATAGGAAAAAATAGGAATCAATGCCTTGTCATATTGGGCTGCAACAAGCTGGACCTTCCTTATGAGAATTCTCAATCCGGTTTCATGCATTATTGCGCCCTTTTTAGGCATCGCCCAGTACTTTCTTAGGCAGGCATTCGGAAAGGTGCCGCACAAGGCGCTCGTGTCAGTTGCAGTCACGGCCAAAATGCCGTCCCTTGAGAGCCTTTTGCACGCAGCGTCAAGAAACGGGTTGGGGGTTCCAAAAGGGTCGATGTCAATGTAGTCAAAGCCGCTTGATTTTAAAAGGAACAGGCTGGCATCCTCATTTGTGATTTCGATTTTTTTATTATTTTTGCATGCTATCCTGTTTAGTGAAAGGTTTTTCTTTATTGAGTCAACGGCTTTTTTGTCATTGTCGTTGATGCATATTATTTTTATTTTATTATTGCCCAGTTCCTTAAGAAACCTTATGCTCCTGACTCCCGATGCCGCCAGCGGGTCTGCAATCTGCATGCTGTTTTTGCTTATTGAATTTAAAAGCAAAATAGAAATGTCCCTGTTCATGCCCATGACAGGATTGTAGAACACCCCCATCTCCCTGGAGATTTTCTTTATTGCAGGAATTCTTATTTCAGCCAGCCCTTCATTTATAATCTGCATGAGCTCAAGAATCGGGCTTCCAATAAAAATATTGTTATCAATGGGTAAGCTCTGCATATCTAGGGCTCGCCTGTTAAAGAGACCTCACGGACTTTAGTCCGCAGATGAATTTAACATTAAAAGGCGAGCCAGTTTAGTAAACTATTTCTACAAGAAAAATAAAAGATAAAGTGCGCAGCGTAGCTGGCGCACTCAATCTCATTCGCAATAGCGTTAGCTGCGCCCGCAATATAAAAACTTTGCGAGGTGTTCTACAATGAAGACAGAACTTATAGCCAGCGCTCACGCCGTCGGCGAGAGCAACTACCACATACAACTAACGCCTGCCTACAGGCGCGAAATATTCCGCGACCCGCTCGTTGCTGAACTGACATTAGCTTACATGGTCGAAAAACTAAGAAAGCACAAAGTAATCCTGTCGGGTTACGGATATGGTCCCGACCATATGCACCTTTTTGTTTCAAACGTAAGATTCGTCAGCGAAATAAATCTTGTCCAACAAATAAAAGGTTTTAGCTCTTACATGATGCGCAAAGGGCACAGGTACATGTTCCATGACAAGCTCTGGGGCAAGAAATTCTGGTCGGAAGGACACTTCTACAGAAGTGTCGGCGCAGTTACAAAAGAAAGCATGCAGTGGTACGTTACAGAGGGGCAGAAGAAACACTGGAAGAAGTACACTTACGAGCAATACAGCCAGATGAAAAATCAAAAGCAATTATCAGAATTCAATTAGAAACGCTGTGGTGCTTTAGCCCGCAGTAGTTTACAAGCGTGTTGAGGATACAAGCCCATTTGCGAAGTGACATCAACAACCATTCGCGCTAGTTCCGGCTTGTCAGCATGATTTCTCATCCTTAGCAGCATATCATCGAGTGTAAGCCAGCCTGATCCAAAATGCACTTTGGGGTCCACAACAATAGGCTTGTAAGGGTCAAGAACAAATCCAGGGATGGCAATAACATGCTGCCTTTCATTTCCTGTTTTTCGGGTAACCGGATATTCCGCCTCGGCCTTTATCCAGGGCATAATCTGCAAGTCTGGCAATCCTGTTTCCTCAAGAACTTCTCGCCTAGCAGCTTCTAGAAATGTCTCCCCAGGCTCTATTCCTCCCTGAGGGTTTTGAGGATAGCCATTTTTATTGAATAAAACCAAAAATTTAGGTTCAATCTCATCGCCCCATCTATGTAGTATGACCCTGACTATCTCCCTGTCATAACCCATTATGCATACTGCTTTCGCAGCATCTTATATAAAAACTTTGTGTATCTTCAAGGCAAAGTTTGTGCACAACGTTTAAAAACGAAATGCCTTTACTTTAAGCCATGCTTAGGCAGCTAATAGTAACAGTGATGGGAAATGTGGATGCGGGCAAGACCCAATTGCTCGATACAATCAGGAACACCGCTATTGTCGAGTCGGAGCCGGGAAAGATAACCCAGAGCATAGGCTGCTCGATAATAACGGCAGACACAATAAAAAAAATCTGCGGCCACCTGCTTGAAAAGCTGAATTTGCCGATAAAAATGCCCGGCTTCGTCATAATTGACACCCCGGGGCACGCGGCATTCACCAACCTCAGAAAAAGAGGAGGCAATCTTGCCGATATAGCTATAGTCGTCATAGACATAAATGAAGGGGTCAAGCTGCAGACACAGGAATCAATAGAGATACTGAAGCAGTACAAGACACCTTTTGTCATTGCGCTCAACAAGATAGACTTGCTGCCCGGCTGGAATCCAAGCCCAAGCGCAGGCTTGCTTGAAAACATACAAAAGCAGAGGGAAAATGTCATGCTCCTTCTCGAGAAAAGGCTTTACGAGATTGTCGGTAAATTAAGCGAGATTGGCTTTAATGCAGAGAGATTCGACAGGATTGAAGATTATACGAAGCAGATAGCGATAATTCCAACATCTGCTGTCACAAAGGAAGGGCTTCCTGAACTGCTAATGGTAATGACCGGGCTGGCCCAGAAATTCCTGGAGGAAAGCCTGAAGTTCAACGTGAAGGGAAATGCAAAAGGGACTGTTTTGGAAGTCAAGGAGGAAAAAGGCCTCGGAACAACCATTGATGTCATTCTTTATGACGGCACCCTGAAGCAGAACGACACGATTGTCATAGGCTCTTTGAATGAGCCGGTTGCAACAAAAGTCAAGGCGCTTTTTGAGCCCGTGCCCCTGGCTGAAATGCGGGACAAAAAGGCAAAGTTCAGCCCGGTCAGGGAAGCCGCAGCAGCAACCGGGGTGAAAATATCGGCCCCGGAGCTTGACAAGGTTGTTGCAGGCATGCCGCTGAGGAGCTGCCTGCCGGATGAAGTCGAAAGGATAAAAGAAGAAATCAAGAGGGAGGTTGAAGAGGTCATAATAGAGACCGACAAGGGCGGAATTGTCACAAAGGCAGATTCCCTCGGCTCCTTGGAAGCGCTGATTAAAATATTAAAGGAGAAGAATATCGAAATTAAAAAGGCATCCATCGGGAATATCTCAAAAAAAGACATCTCGGATGCGGAAATAAGCTTTGCAAAAGACCCCTTGCAGGGCGCAGTGCTCGGCTTCAATGTCGGACTGATGCCTGATGTCAAAGTGCACCAGAATGTAACTGTTTTCTCCCATAACATAATCTACAAGCTCATCGAGGATTTTGAGAAATGGCAGGAATCCATGAAAAAAGAGCTCGAGTCGAAAGAAATAATCGGGCTGCACAGGCCTTGCAAGGTGCAGCTCATGAAAGGCTATGTATTCAGGCAGAGCAATCCTGCAGTTGTCGGCGTTGAAATCCTTGCAGGCACTTTGAAAACAGGAACTCCATTGATGAAAAGCGACGGCATTTCAATTACAGAGGCGAAGAGCATGCAGCAGGAGCAGGAAAACATAGAGAATGCAGAGAAAGGAAAGCAGATAGCTGTTTCGCTGCCCAATGTCACAATCGGAAGACAGCTCCATGAAGGCGACATCCTGTACTCTGCAATTCCCGAGGAGCAGTTCAGGAGATTCAAGGAGCTGAAGAAAACCCTGTCAGAGGAGGAAATAGCGGTTTTGAAGGAGATAACGGAGATAATGAGAAAAGCCAGCCCAATGTGGGGGATTTAGATGTTTGCATAATTAATTGGGACTTCAATCCGTTGCCTTCGGCAACAAAAGTTACGCTCGGCGAAAATTGATTAGCACTAATTTCCGCCTCGATTTATTCAATGAATAAATAGATAAGCCCGAGCGATGTGGCAAAACAGCGAGGTCTAACACAAAATGTTGTGAGCGAAGCGAACAGATTTAAAAATTAAAATTATTACAATACACAAACAAAAATGCCAGAGCTAAAGATTCTGAACAGCAGGGAAATCAAGGAACTGCATTCCGTGATTGAAAAGCAGTGGGATGCCAAGATAAAGCTGGACTATGGGTTTCTTCAGAACAGCAAGGGCAGGATTTTCATGGTAAACAGGGGAATTTCAGAAATTGACATGTCAAAGCTGCGCATCAACTCGGTCGGAATGTACTTCTGCGAGCACGACAAAATCGGCATAAGGCTGAGCATAGAAGGCTCGCAAATTGTCGGTACTTGTGCAAAGAAAAACATTATAGAAATTGATGATGGGCAGGCAAGAAAATGGTTCAAAGGCGAAGATTTGGAGCTAGAATGCAAAGATTGCACAGGATTTGTTATTCTAAAAAATAAAAGCGATTTTCTCGGCACGGGGAAATACAAAGAAGGGAAGATACTGAACTATGTGGGGAAGACGAGAAGGATTAATGCCTAAGAATTACTCATTCGAGTGCAGCTGTGATTAAGCTTATTGGACCCTTTTTTTCTTGAACTATTCTAGGAATATCCGTACTTTGTGGAACTGCGCCTTGGTTTTCTATCTGAAACAATAGTGATGCAATCTGCGCTTCTGTTATAGGTTTTTGAGGCTCAGCCCTTTGTATGCCTCTTATAGCAGGTTCATGGTTAGCCTTATGATATGCCCATCCAATACTTCCGTCTTTTGATCTATATATCTCAGCAGGCCCATAATCTACTATAGGAACCCACACACCTTGTGGTCTTGATTTTACTTCAGACTCTTCCATATTAAATAAAAAATCATCCTAATATTTAAATTTTTCTTATTTTATTACTGTTTAGTACTTATAAATGCAGCCCCTTACCTGCGCTTACTATTCGGTTGTGCCAGGCTTTAAGTAAACCAGGCTGTCTTATCTCCTCCATTCGTGCTTCCAAATCTCCCATTTTTTCCCGCATTATGCCGAATTTTTCAAGGTCTCTTCCCAAGGCTGTTTCTTTTTTCTTTCTACTTTTTAATTCGCCTACACGGGTTTCAATCATGTCTACAAGGTTCCTGTGCAGATATTCAACAGCTATTGCCAGCTTTCCATAAGTTTCATCTTGCCCCCTTAATGCCAAAGCCAAATCTATACCCTGCCCGATTTTTTCTCTTGCCTTTCTGTATATGCTTATTGCATGCGGCGGCTCAAGATCCATATTTGTTACAGTATCCGTGGTTTCTGCAATTGACTCTATAAAAGGTGCAAGGAAATCTATGCCAGAGCCATTAGCGCCATTTACAGGGGCACTGCGTTTGACGGATTCTGCTACTCTCCTGACAAAATCACGATAAAGTGTATTTTTGAGGGTAAGCCTGTACTCATTATCACCGGGCAATAAAAGGGTCCTGTCCACTTCGCCATAATCTTTATCTTTTATTACTGAAATTATATTGCCGTATTGATCTACAATACTGGTGGATAATTGTTCTGCTCTTAGTCTTTCTTTGGATTTTTCTTTAACACTGCTTATCAGCCCTTCTAATACATCAATTAGCCTTTTTTTCTCTGCAAGAGGCATATAACTTTCATCGTTAATTCCTTCAACGTATGATTTGAAGTGCCCTAATGCCTGATGAACTCTTGTATACTCATGAGCAACTGATCTGTCACTGATTATTACTCTGGAGCCTAGTCTCACAGCAGCGCCAAAAATAGTTTCATGCTTCATCTCGTCTGCTTTTACAGCTTCTTCCAAGCCATCAAGCAGCAATGCATTTTTATTGGTTAGAAGATCAGCGTCATTTCCCGTATCATTCCCAAGAAGATAGCTTATGACATCATTTACAATCAAAGCTCCCATGAGGCTTTGTCCAAATTCCTCACCTAAATCATGAACTAATACCCCTCTGACTTCCCTAGGTGTCAAAATATATCTTGATGGTATCTTGCTTTCTTTAGTATCAGCAAACCTGTATAATGGCCTGAATGAAGCGTCAAAAGAATGCCTTTGTATAGCTTTCCTATCTCTCCTCTTATAATCAGGTGTGCTCGGGCTACGCCTGTGCTCAATAGCCCACAATAATGCATGCATTAAATAATAAGCTCGAACATTATCCTCTCCTAACACCATTGCTATTTTACTGGGCTGAGGAATTTTCCTATCCAAAATAGTGTTTGATACTTCTATGCCAATCCTTTGAATTTCAGGGTAATTAGCCGGTAATACTGGATTATAACTTTTCATTTTTTTCCATTTTATGTCTATTCATTCTTACCTCTATTCTCCTCTTTTCTTTCCAAGAATCTATTAAATTCCCCTTTGAGCCGTAAGGCTTTAGCAATTTAAAAATCTATCTGTTCAATGCCAGCTTGTAAAGAAGTTTATGCATATACTCTCCATTTTCGCCGCTATTAAACCTCATTTTCAATAATTACACTTATTTTATTCCCCTTTTCCTTCAAATAACCAATTAAAGCCCTGTTTAGCCCAAAAGCAGCCTTGTTTGCGCTTATTGCGAATGTCCTTTTCGAAATGAAATTCGTCTTTCTGATTACGAATTCTGCATCATCCTCAAAATCAGGGTTGATTTCAGCAAATATTTTCTCTTTGATATTTTTGTTATCCTGCGCTTCAATCGTTATTGAAACCTTTTTGCTTTTTGAATTCCTGATAAGCTCCTTTATTTTGCCCAGCTCAAAGTCAGCCTTGACTCCGATAATGCAGTCCCCTTTCAGGCTGGCTTCATCATCTTTTGTAAATTCCAGCGTAGTCTTGTGGGTGCCAAGAATATTGGGATGCCCATAGGCATGGAATTCATAAATCATCTTAGAACTATCTCAAGGCATCCTCAATGGGCTTTTTGGGTTTTGCCTGGGATTGCTTCTGCAGGTCAACCCCCAGCTCCTGCAGGCTTTTTATGTGCATCTGCATCAGCTGCTCCACTATGGACAGTATCTTCATCATCTCTTCCCTTTCCTTTGCAAGCGTGGTCAATGCCCCCTTGTGAAAGCCTATCTGCTCGTCCTTGTTCTGCTCTTTTGCCATTAAGGGGAAAAAGTCAAGTTTGTATTTAAGGGTTTCTGTCAAAGCCTTTTATCGGCTCTGTCCCGAATCTCGCCAAGGCTCGGTTTTGCCATCGGTTCGCATGCAAAAAATATTGTCTTTAAGGCAAAAATTCCCATTGCAATTTCCTTTTTGCTGGATATTCCAGCTTTAGGATGCTCACATTTTGATGGCAAAACTGACTTTCGGGACAGAGCCCCTTTTATCTAAACCTTTTTAAAAAAGGCAGATATTCAAAAATCATGACGCAAATTTTGGAGATTGTAAAGGAAGGCAGGCTCATCCCGGAAGAATTATGGATGAAATTTGTGAGCGGCATTGAAAACAGCTTTGACAGCCTTGAAACCAACAATGAAAGGGCAAAGAGAGAGCTCGCAGAAGCAATAATCCAGGCCGTCAGGAAAAGGATTGTTCCCAAAGCAGGAATCCTTTTTTCAGGAGGCGTCGACAGCTCGCTCATAGCATTTGTCCTTAAAAAGCTTAATTGCAGCTTCACATGCTATACCGTTGGAATTGAAGGCTCTGACGACATTGAATGGGCAAAGAAAGTGGCAAACGAATACGGCTTCAACTTTAAATACAGGATTTTGAGCATGGACGAGCTGGAAATAATCCTTAAAGATACTATAAAAATTCTGGACGATGCTGACATTGTAAAGGCAAGCGTCGGCTCTGTCCTTTATGCAGGCGGCAAGCTTGCGCTTGCAGACGGCAACAGCACATTATTCGGCGGCCTCGGAAGCGAGGAGATATTTGCAGGCTACAAGAGGCATGAAGAATCCCTGAAAGAAAATGACTTTGAGGCATTGCACAAGGAATGCTGGAATGGCCTGAAAGGAATGTGGAAAAGGGACCTGGCAAGAGATTTTGCAATCGCAAAAAACCTCGGGCTTGACTTAAGGGCACCTTTTCTTGACAAAGAACTGATTAAAGCTGCCATGAATGTGCATCCAATGTACAAGATTGATAAAGTTAATAAAAAAATAATACTGAGGGAGGCTGCCGAATTCATAGGCCTGAAAAAAGAGTTTGCATGGCGCAAGAAGCAGGCAGCGCAATACGGCTCAAACTTCGTCAACGGCATTGAAAAACTGGCAAAAAGAAAAGGATTCAGGCTCAAGAAGGATTACCTGCAGAGCCTGTTATAAAATTTATTTTAGCTTATTGTACAGGTCCATCAAGTCCCCGTAAATCTCTTTTTTCTCCTTGTAGTCCAGTTTGACGTAAATGCCTCTTACCTCAATGTACAGCTTCTTTGCCTTTGCCGCATCGTTCTTTGCAGCGGCATCTTTAGCATCATCCAGCATTTTGTGGCATTTCTCAAATGCTTTGCTGCCAATGGCCTTTTTTCCAGCTTTTGCGCCTTCTTTCTTCAACTTTTCAGTAACGGGCATTCTATGGGCTGGCTTTTCCTTGATTTCCGTTTCTCTTTTCTCTTTTCTTGCAAATAACTTTCCAAAAATGCCTTTTTTCTCTTTTTCCGGCTCCCCCGCAGAAAGCTTTCCTAAACTCGGACCTTTTTCTTTTATGCTCCTGCCTTCTTCTATCTTCTTGAACAGGTCAAGGCTTTTTATTGCCTCCTCAAGCTCCTCAGCCTCGTTTTTGGGCTTTGATTTTTTTATTTGTTCAGGTGCCTCTTCTGCCGCTTCTTCCATTTTTTTCTTTTTTTTGCCGAATAGCCTTGCAAATACCCCGGGCTTTTCTTCTTCGGGCTCAGCAGCTTTTTCTTCAATATTCTTTTCTTCCTGAAATCCGGTTTTCGGCTCTTTATTGAAAAGTCCAAGCCAGCCTTTTTCAGCAATACCCTCCTGCCCCCTTATCTTCTGCTTTCCCGGTTTTTTTTGCCCTTCTCCCGGTGCAGCCTGCTTTCCAGCCTCTTTTTGCTTTTTCTTTTCATCTTGCGACTTTAGTTTTTCTTCAAGGGCCTTTCGCTTCTGCTCTTCTTTTGCAGCCCTTTCCTCTTCTTTCTTTTTTCTCTCGTCCTCGATTCTTTTTGACTTTTCCTCAAGCTCTTTTTCCTTTCTTGCGGCTTCCTCTTCCCTTCTTTTTTCGGCTTCAAGCCTTGCCCTTTCCCTTTCTTTCTCTCGCCTGGCCTTTTCAGCATTCTCCCTGTATCCTGTTACCAGCCTTTTCAAAAAGCCGGTGTTAAAGCCGGACAATTCCGATTTTAACTTTGACAATTCCGCGCTTAATGACTCCCTTTCCTTTGCGCTTGTTTCCAGCCTTGCCAGCAATGACCGTAACTCATTTTCCTTGCTTTCAATATCCCTTGGAATATTTTTCTTTTCAAGAAGTATCTTCTGCTTCCGGCTTTCAAGCTGGGAAATGGCCTGCTTCAGCTCGACTTGCTTTTTGCCCAATTCCTCAACGGATTTTTTGTAGCTTTCATCTATTGCCTTGTTTTCTTCTGACCCTGTGCCGTATTTTTTTATTTCCTCTTCAACATTTTGCTCCTCTAGCTTCATCTTGGCCTTGATTTCAAGCCGCTTCCATTTTTCAGTTGATTTTCTCTTTTGCGGGCTTAATTTGGACAGCTCATTTTCCAGTTCCTTTACCAAGGCGTTTTGCTTTTCTGCAAGGCTTGCCCTTATTTCTTTTATTTTGGCGTCCCTTTCAGCCTTCTGGCTCTCGCGCTTTTTTGCGAGCTCATTCAGCTGGTTTTGGTATTTCTCAAAAATGGAATTCTTCTGCATGCTCAGCTCTTCATTGTGCCTTGCTTTTTCAAGAATCTCATGGTCCAGTCCTTTTATTCTTGCTTCAATATCATTATCGGCGCTTGTAAGGCTTCTTTTTTCCTGCTCTGCCTTTTTCAGCTCATCCATAAGCTGCTCAGAGGCCTCTTTGTTTTTCCTGAGCTTTTCCTCTATCTGCTTTATTGCTTCAAGCTTCTGCGCCTTTAGCTGCTCCTGCTCCTGCCTTTCAATCTCCTTCTGCCTTTTTTCCTGCTCTGCCTCTCTATTTTTTTCCTCTTCAAGCCGCTTTTTCTCTTCCAAAGCTTTCTGCCTTTCAATCTCTTTCTGTTTTTTGAATTCTTCCTGTCTTCTTGCCTCTTCCAGTCTTTTCCTTTCGCTTTCAAGCTCTTCTCTCTTTTTTTCCTCTGCCTTTTTTCTTTCAGCTTCAATCTGCAGTTTTCTTTGCCTTTCCTCCTCCTGTTGCCTGCCCTTCTGCAGCCCTTCCATTCTTCTTGCTTCAAGCTCCTGCTGCCTCTTGTATTCCTGCTCTTCCCTAAGCTTTTGCTGCCTTGCCTTTTCGTTCAGGAGCTCTGCCTGCTTTTTTTCCTCTGGTGTTTTTAGAATGCCTATTTTATGCAGCAATCCTGCAAATCCATTTTTCCCCTTAGTTTCAATGGCCCCTTTCTGCTCTAAGGATTTCTGCCTCTCAAGCTGCTCTTTTCTTTTTTGTTCCGTCTCTTTTCTTTCTTCCTCAAGATGCTTCCTTCTCCCTTCCTGTTCGGCTCTTTGCTCAGCCTCGATTTCGAGCAGCTCCTGCTTTCTTTGAAGCTGCCCTTCCTCAGCCTTTCTCCTAAGCCTTCTTTGCTTCCAGGCTGCGATATTTCCCCTGAGCCTTGCAAAAAACCCCTCTCTTCCAGGCTCCTCTTTCTCCTTCCTCTTTTGCACGACAGAAGCGCCTGTGACCTTTTCATAAAGATAGGCCCCGATGAAGAAGTAAAAGTAGGCTGTTAAGGCAAACAGCAGGAGTATTGTTGTAAATGAGAGCCCCAGGCATAATATGCTGTTCTTGCAGAACTGCACGAAGCTTCCGTCCTGCTCGGGCCCGGTAACCTCAAACAAATAGCTTGCCGTCCCGATTGAATTTCCGAACCTTGACTTGGCTGCAAAAATATACGGCCCGGGCTTGAGATTTCTCGGGATGGAGATTGTCTTGAAGAATGAAGCCTGCGTCTTGGCCACAACTGTCTCGCTTTCCGTGATTATTGTGTTGCCGTTGATGTCCTTCACAAAATATTCCACATCAACATTTACCGATTCTATGCTTTCAAGGTTGAACAGCCTTACCTCGATCGTTGTATCAGTTCCCTGCTTTACTTTCCTCTCAAGCGCGACAGGGTTCAGGTTCATGTCAAACAGCACGTTCTTTGTCTCTATTTCGGCAACCATAGGTATATCCCTTGAGCCTTTTTCCGATCTGGCGATGAGCTTGCCGACATAAACCCCGGGCTGCTGCTCTATGTTGCTCGCCGGAATTATGGATGAGAAATTCAGCTTGACTGTTTTTGTCTGGCCGGGCTTTATTGTAAAAGAGCTTGAGTCTATGCTTACAATGTCGGACAAACCCGACACCTCTATAGCTATGTTTGCCGGCTCGCTTCCGGTGTTCATCACTCTTATCTCCTTTTCTATGAACTCCGTGCTTCTTATCAAAACCTTCAGCAGTATCTGGTCAACTTCAAAGCCTGGGTCCTGCTGCCTTACCTTTCCGACAAGATATGACTTGTTCTGCAGCAAAAAAAGAGAGCCGCCTAAGATTAAAATAAGAATCAGCATAAGTATTAAGAAAAATAACGGCTTTCGTATCCTGTGCCTTGGATGGTGGCCTGGATTAGTGCCAAGGTAGACGGACTTTACCCTCCCGTCATTGCTCCTGACATTCTCATAGTAATAAGGCCCGAGCTTTTTTCCGTGCTTGTGGATGTACCTCTTAAATGCCAAAACAGCTCACCCCCGAAGAGCAGTCAGAATACATAAATCTAGGTAAAAAGCCGAAACCCAACAAAAATCACCTCTTTTTTATGTAGTGTAACAGTAATGTAAGAGTCAAGTCCAATATTTAAATATATTTCGGTATTTGCATCGTAATTAAAGAGCCAGAGCCTGAAGCAGCAATAAACATTCAATTAGCAGATAAAAGCCTAAAATAAGAGGCAATGCAAAGTCCATCTATAATGGGTTCCCCCTGATAGCTGTTCCAGCAGCACCAACGGGCCACCTCAGGCCGCAATAATTTCAGAGGTCGTTAAAAATTTTTAAAAAGTTTATTTTTAATTGTTGTAAGTTTTATTGGAATGTAGTTTATGTTACTTACTAAATAAAGAAATTACTCATTTTGCTTTTTTCCTGCGCAAGCTTTTACCCTTGGGCTTATCCATCCTGGCGCTTTTCGGCAGCATCAGGTACACAAACAAAACTGCAAACCCGACAAACAGCGCCAGTATAGACATCAATACGGCGTTTGACTTTGCAGCTCTCTGGACAATGCCCTTCCCCTTGGGAACCACCCTGAACAGCTCGCTTGAAACGGCAAACGAGTTCTCATACCTCAGCTCAATGATTGCCAGATAATCCCCTGGCTTCAGCTCTTTCGGTATCTTGAACGGCTTGACAAAAGAGGTTTGCTTTTCAACAGCGAATGTTTCTGTTGACTGGTAAACCGCATTTCCAAGATTGTCTTTTATTATGTAAGTTGCCGTCACATCGACCTTCCTTGGCGGGCCGACATTAAGCAGCGTGATTTGTGTCTTTAATTCATCTCCAGCCTGCACTTCCTTGTAGCCTGAGGGTATGTCCAGCTTCGCATCAAACAGCACCTGCTCTGACTCAACCTCAATGATTATGCTTATTGATTTTTTAATGCCATCCGCTGAAGCTTCTATCTCCCCGATATAAGAGCCAAGCTTTTTTCCTATTATATTTGCCTCTATTGCCTTTTCCTCCCCAGATCCAAGGCTGAAGCCTGAATCGGACAGGAACACAAAATCACTTACTGCATTGACAGCCAGGTTGAAGCTTAAGACAGCCTCTCCTGTATTCTTTATCGTTATTGATTTAGTTTTTGCAGTGCCTAGCGCAAGCTGTTCCTTTATCGAGCCCGGACTGACGTCAAAATCCTTTTTCTTCTCAATTGGAGTCGGCAATGGTCCACCGCCTCCTCCGCCTCCGCCAGCTGCTGCCGCCCCCCCTCCCCCTCCTGAAGATGTTGTTGTGGGAGTCGAGCTTGCGCAGGCAGAGCTTGCGCAAAGATTGCTGCAGCAAAAATTGCCTTCGCACTGGTCTGCGGCTGTGCAAGACTGGCCAGTGGCAAGCTTCCAGGTGTAGAAAAAACCAAGCTTGTTGATATAGGATGTTGAATTGATGATTCTGCTTATTATTCCGATTGCCAGGCTGGTTTTGTAAGAGGAGCTGTTTACGCTTTCTCCCCCAACAGATACAATCACATTCTGCTTGTAGCTTGAGCTGTTTGTCTGGTAAGAAAATACGCTGAAGGACAGCAATAGGAATGCAAGCAGGAAAATGAACAGTATCTTTTTCATATGCTTCTTTTTATATCCCTCTTATTTATATTTTCCTAATAGGAATGGGAAAGTATATAAATCTAATTTATCGCTTCGTTTTCATGGCCAGGAACAGGCAAGACTCCCAAGGACAGTATCGGCATTTGCTTGAAAGGCCGGCATTCCGGTATTTCATTGTTTTTTCTATAATCGCAACGCTTGCGATAAGCGCATTCTCCCTATATGGGGTTTACCAGCTGAAAAAAACCCTTGTCCCGGAAAAAATAGACACGAATGATTTTCTTGAAAAGCTGACTTCCCATGAGGAGATGAAGCCTTACATCGGAATCTCTCCATTGAATATCGTGCAGATAAACAGCAACAATTTTGCAGGCCTCCAGTCACAAATCAGCGGCCTTGACATATCCTACATCGGCAGTTTTATCGTGCAGTATAAAGAAGGCATTGTTGTTTATGACTACGAAAATGACATAGTAAAAGGCACTTTGGCTTTTGAGCAGCAAAGTCCGCAATTGCCTGCTGATTTCTTTCAAAAGCTGAACAAGCATCCGGAGCTTCAGGGGCTGCAGAATGAGCAGCCTGTTGGCGGCCAGCTTGATGAAGCATCGCTTGCAACATTAAAGCAGCAGTTTCCTGATGTGTATGCAAATGCAAAGGTTGGAGATTTCTTGCTGAGGTATAAGTCAAAATTGGTGATCTATGACTACATTTCTGACAGGATTGTGAATGCTGTAAATTTGCAATAGAAATTTATCTCAATCTGATATTTGTAGAGCCGGCAACATGCAAAGTTTGAATTTGCAGTTGTTCTGATGGCTGTGATGTTCTAATCATTGATGCTTCTCGAAGTCTTCTTCCTTTATTTTTGCAAGTTCGAGTATCCCTTTAAGCGTGCCTGTTTTGAGTTCCTCGTGGTTTGGAACAACTGTGCCTACTGCACCTTCAGGCGTTTCTTTGCGCAAAATAACATGGCTCCCTCGCTGGCGCTTTATTTTAAAACCAAACTTATTGCACAGAATTTTAACGCACTCTTTGCCTGAGATTTTCTTAAGCGGCACAATTTCAGGCTACCTCAAAAGTTGTAAGAATAGGGTGTTTTGATTCTTCTAATGGGAATTCTTCCAGATAAAGTTCAGTAGCTTCTTTTAGGTTAGCGATAGCTTCATCTATTGTAGACCCCTGGCTCACTGTGCCTACTTCAGAGCATCTGGCTACGTACATATTCTCCTCTTTTTGAATAACTGCTGTAAATGTTTTCACGTTTCACTCACTATAATTATTAATGCCATTAACTATTTAAACCTTTACCCCAGCCTTATTATGACGCTTCCTGCCGCGCTGCTGATTGTCAAGTTGTTTCCTGTCGTGTTCATTACTGGATTTGGGGATGCGCTTGGATCTATAGTTACTGCATCTATTGTTCCGTTTATGCTTAGTTTTTTGGTTGGAGAAGTCGTCCCGATGCCGACATTGCCGGAACTATCAACAAACAAATCGCCGCTTCTTGTTGGCTGTGATGTTACATTCAAAGTCCCCTGAACAGTCAAAGTTTGAGCTGGAGTTGTCGTGTTGATGCCGACGTTGCCTGCATTTTTTACTATGAAATATACTGTTCCAGCACTTGACTGGGCTTGTATTAAATCACCGCTCTGGCTTTGATTCACCAATAAAGCAGGAATCGTGCCTCCTATCGGAGAAACATCAAGATATCCTCCTGGTTTTTTTGTTCCGATTCCAAGCTGGCTGTTGCCCCACAATGTGAATATCCTGGCCCCATCAATATTATTCATCGATACAATATCTGAAGCGCCGCTCCCGCCTCCTGTAATATGCAGGGTAGGCTTGTTTGTCCCATCTCCAATTTGCCCCATTGTAGCAGATGTAGAGCCTAAAATATGAAAAGTTGCATTTGGATTGTTCAATCCTATACCCACATTATTTGTGCTTCCGTTCACATACAAAACATTGCTTAAGTTAACGCTTCTTCCATCAGTTCCAGAAGCGACTTGCAGTAAGTAGTTTGATGAAGGAGTTCCAATTCCAACCAAGTTATTTGTGCTGTCTGCATAAAGTAAAGTTCCAACAGTCAAATTTCCAGCAACGCTCAAATTCCTAACGAAATAGCTTGCATTCGGGTTCAATCCCTCTGAAATGTTTGCCCTGAATGAATAAGGGGAAGATGTCAGGTTTATCCTTGGCGAGCTTTCATTGTCAGCGCTTACTGTAATCCCCAGATAATACTGGTCTGCAAAGCTCAGATTAATCCCGCTCAGAATGACGTCATAGATTCCGTTTGCGTCTGTTGTTATGTTGTAATCGGTGAGCTGCCATAAAACATTTCCATTTGTTGCAGCGTCATAAATCTTAAAGGTAAAATTAAATGTCCCCTGCTGCGAAGCGCCTGCAAGATTTGTCAATTTGCCCTGCAAGGTCAATGAGTTTGGGATAGCAAAAGCTATTGAGGAAATAATAAGCAGCGCAAACAAAAGCAATATTATGAATTCTGCTTTTTTTTTGTTTATCTTTTTCATTTTTGCTTTTTCCTCAGGTCATTCAGCACCAGGCTCCTTATGTAATCAGACTTGTCCACGCCCATGCTTTCTGAAACTTCAACTATCAAATCATCAAGCTTCTTCGTTATGTTAAACCTTATTTCTGGCATTTTGGCTTAAAATAGTATTAAATTCGGCTTAAACTCGGATTAAATACGTATTTCATTTGATATACTTGTTTTAATTCCGTACTAAAAACGGACTAAATTAGTAGTAAATAAGGATGTTCAATATACTAACTTATATATAAATGTTACTATTTTGTATACTGGTATAGGATTTTTGTTAAAGAATTCTAATTGCGAGTTTGAAGCTAATCTTATATCGCAAATGTCCTATCTTAGAAACAGGCTCAATTATTACGGGAAGGAAATAGACTTCGGCTTTTATGGCAAAAACAGGGATGGATTTGGCAAAATTATAGGGCTGCTTAAAGAACTGGTCAAGAAATAAAAATAAGATATTCGATTTTATGGGTTGGCAAACTTCTCAACCAGCAAGCCTGTCAATTTCAAATTTCCGTTGCTGTCAACCACTGCAACAATCCTGTCATTGCTGTCCCTGAACTCAAGGTTAGTGCCTGTCGGAGTGATGCCTTCATCTTCCGTAAGAACCCCTTTTAGGAACAGGAAGCCTGTGGAGTTTATGTATGCTATTGCATTTGCAGAGCTGTTTTGCACTATGAAGGAGATTGGAGTCGCATTCAGGATTGTCAATGCCTGCGTCCTGTTCCCGAGCAGGTACATGTCGCCCTTGTCGTCAATCGAGGCAACATTTATGCCGGCAGCATCGGTTATCAAAAATCTTTTGGCCGAAGGGCTTCTTTCATTCAGGGAAATCTGCCTTGTTTCTGTTGTATTGGCGCTGCTGGCCCTGTCCCTTACAGTCACATTGTAGAAATACAGGTCGCTCTGCAGCCTTGTGAAGTTCAGGAAGTAGGTTGCTGCTGTGAAATTTGTCTCATTTACCAGGCCGCTCTTGTTGTATAAATAGAAAGTCATGTTGGCAAAGTTGGCCTCGGTTATTGTCACGTTTATTGCAGTATAGTTTCTTGCAAGATGGGTGTCATTGGCTTCTGTATTCGGGCTTATAAAAGATACCTGCGGATTTGCAGTGTCAACTCCCACTAATTGCTCTGTGGAATTCGTTCCCATATTCTGCACTCCGCTTGTGTCGACTGCATTGTCCGTGCAGTTCACAGTCCACCTGTAGTAGCCGTCGCTTAAGTTCACGCTGAAAACGTTTGTTGAATTTTTCACCAGCTGGGATGCTGCCGCAGTCGCGTTGATGCTCCCGTTGACAAGCAAAGTGCAGTTGTTCAGGTCATTGAATTCGAACACGGCAAATGTGAATGACACAAGCCTTGCAGCGCTCCATGAGTTGTTCGACGGGCTGTCAAGCCTTATTCCGGGCGCTGTGTTGTCCACGATTGCAAACCTCGGCTCGAACTTGATGTTGGCTGCCGTATCGTTTCCAAAGATTTTTATTACATATTCCTTGTCGCCGCTTGTGTTTGAGGTGTTCCAGTCATAGAAATAGTCACTTGTCACCTCAGGGGAGCTCCTGTTCATCGTGAAGTTTGAGCTGCCGTTGAATGCAAACGTCAGGCCTGAGACATTGCTTAACGCGTCAGTTGCAGAGACATTGACCCTGAAAATCCCTCTTATGACCTGCCTTGGAGACGGCTTGTTGAATTCCACTATAGGGGGTGTAAGGTCAATTACATATGTCAGCAGCAATGAGATTGAATTCCCGGCGCTGTCATTTGCTGTTATCGTGATGTTTGTCTTTCCCTCAGGAAAACCAGTTGTATTGATGCTGTAAGAGTCGATGAAATCCATGGAATCCAGTATATAATTGCTGCTCCAGCTTACATTGTACACATTTGACCCCCCTGAGTCCGTGACTGTGAAATTTATGGTCCTGTTGCCCCTTATGCTTGTGTCATTTGGAGGGTCAATCAAAGTGATGACAGGGGATATGGTGTCTATTTTTATGAGCCTGAAAGTGCCGTTGCTGTTGTTGTTTCCAATTGTGTCAGTGCAGTTCACATCCCACCTGTAGATTCCGTCTCCAAGCACGACATTTGAGAAGATGTTCTCAATGCCCTCTGAAATGCTGCTGTTTGTCCTGTTTATTGTGCCGTTTATCACCAATGAGCAGTTTGGAATGCCCGTTGTTATGTCATTTGGCACATAGACAAAAGCCACGCTTGCATTCTTCCATGTGTCATTCAAAGGAGCGTCAAGCCTTATGCTTGGCTGGGTGTTGTCTATCGTAGCGGATATGTCAGCCCTCACGACATTTCCGTTTGTGTCATTGCCGTACACATAGAGCTTTCTCTGGCCGTCCGTTACAATTGTTGTGTCAAAGTCGTAAAAGTAGTCTGTTCCAGCCTGCGTCATTGTGAAATTTTGCGCTGCTCCGTCATAAGTGAAATTGACGAATGCAGCATCATCAAGCCGCGCTGTTGAAGAGACATTAATCCTGAAAGTTGCCCTCACAGCCTGGTTCGGGCTCGGGGTGTTGAAGGCAACAACAGGCTGCACATTTGTAACTGTGAACCTGAAATAAGCTATTGCCAAGTTTCCGACGCTGTCATTTGCGAAGATGCTTATATTTACATCTCCATCCTGCCAGAAGCTCGTGTTGATGTCAAAAGTCCCGTTGAAGTCGCTTCTGTTTGGCGCGTTTAAAGTCCCGTTGTTCCAGCTTACGTTTACCGCTCCAAAGTTGTCCGTTATTGTCAGGTTGATGAAAGTCCCGTTGTTGAAGCTGCTTCCGTTTGGGGGATTGTCAAGGGTTATTGTCGGCGCAGCGCTGTCTATGGTGAAGTCATTGTCGCTTGTGTCTTCTGCAAACTCGTAGCTGTCGTTTGCAACAGCCTTTATTCTTACCTTGTTGCTGTTGATGCTGGGCACAAGCCAGTCATAAGTGCCGTTGTTTTTCAGCCCGCTTGCAATTGCATTCGGGAAAGTCAATCCTGAGTCAGTCGAATAATACAGGTTTATTGTCACATTGTCATTTTCAGCATCGCTTGTCGAGTTAATCCATGACACGTTGTAAGTCTGCCCTCCCCTCAGCTTTATTCCTGTTGCATTCGGGGTTACAATTGCCGGAGCTGGCGGCTGGGTATTTATGGTGAACTGCCTTGTTGTCGAGTTGCTTGAGTTTTCAAATGAGTCGTCAGCATGCGCCTTCCAGTAATAAGTTGTTCCCCTTGCTGTCGATACAACAAATGTGGTTGATGTTCCCCTGTAAACTTGCGTTGATGGGTTTGCGTTCGTGTCGAAGTAGACAATGTAATTGACTGTGTCGGTGTCGTTGTCCTGGGTTGTGTAGTTCAGTATTACGCTTGTAGTCAACAGCCTTGAGTTGTTTGCAGGCGCATTCAATGTTGGAATCTCCGGAACCGTGTTTTCCCTGAAAGTCAGGTTTTCTGTTGAGTTTGAGTTTTTTGCCGAGTCATTTACATAGGCCTTCAAAGTGTAATTGTAGCCGTCTATTGTATTTATTGTGACATTGCAGTCCAGTCCCCTCACTTCCATTGTGAAGTTTGTCGCATTGTCTGTTCCGTTATGCACTTGCAAAATGCAGGAGCTTATGCTTACATCCCTCATTGTTATGTTTATTTTTTGAACATTTCCCTTTGCCCTTGAGCTGTTTGCAGGCGTCGGAGGAACAAATGTAATGTTCGGCGCAGCCCTGTCAACAGTGAACAATCTTGTTTCTGTCGTGTTTGAATTTCCGGCGCTGTCATTCAAATAGCCGTAATAATTATAGAATCCTTCCCTTATCTCAGTCTGGTTGAAGAAGTATCTTCCAAACTCCGCGTTCATTGAAGCGTTGATTTCCTGCGCTGAAAGGTTTCTGTTATAGATTCTGATTTCGTCCATTGAACCGTTCCATCCAAACGATGAAGTGATGCCTTTCTCAGCTCCAACAATCATATGGAAATTCGAAATAGAGCCGGATTGAGTTGCGCTATGTATCTCCACGCCATTAACATAGAGCCTTGTTGTCCCTCCGCTTCTGGTGAGGGCAATTGCGTTCCATACATCTGTGCTTAGTGTATAGGTTGCGTCAGTTGTAGCGGAGCAGCAGGCCTGTCCTCCAACAGCATAACGGAACTTATTGGCGCCGCTCTCTTCTATATACTGTAATAAGAAATTGTTTCCTGCCCCCATTTCTATTATGTAATGATTGTTCCCAGTCCCATGCTGGAAGAGGTTTGCCCAAAGGAAGACTGTAAAATCCCCTGTGCCGAAATTGAAATAAGGATTGCTGCTTATGTTGATGTTATCATTAATTCCGTCTAATGTCACAGCAGCCCCTCCAAACCTGTAATCAGTCTTGTTTATTGCAGGGCATCTTCCCAAATCAAGCCTGCAAGTGCCACTATTATTATACTTGCTCACATCAGCGAACAAAGAATCATTCTCTCCAAGATTTGTATCATTGTTGAAATGCATGTGCAATACTAAAGAGTCATCCCATACTGTTACATTAGTTCCGTTCCAGTTCACAATGAAAGTATTTGGATTTACTTCAGTAACAGAGAAGTTGATGTAAGTGAAGTTTCTTTGAGTAATTGTGTTGTTTGCATCTGTTGGAGTTGTGAAATTCAGCCTCGGGAAAATAGTGTCTATTGTGAAATTCCTTATTGTTGAATTCGCCCCTAAAGCAATTCCATCATCGCAGTTTGCCTTCCAGAAATAGATTGTGTTGTTCAAATTAGTCCAGTTGAATGTTGTAATTGTTCCGTTTGCAGTTACTGGATTTGACACATTAATCGTTCCGTTCGGCAAAGTTGAGTTGTCACCGTAGAAATTGCAGGTGAATAATTGTGCAAAAGTGTTATTGTCGCTTATTGTTACATTTAGTATAGTATAATTCACATTGAAGAATAAGCCGCTTGCAGGCGCATTTATTACCGGAGCGTTTGGAGCTGCATTGGATTCAGTATTGAAGGTTTGGAATGCCTCCCCTGATATGTTTGCGTATGTCGTGTTCACCTTTATCGTGAAAGTTCCGGCAGTTGTTGGCGCTGCAAAAGTGTAGTTGAAATTGCCGAAAGCGTCAGTGAATATTCCGGAATAGTTTATTGTCACATTGTTCAAGATTGGGGTGTACCTTGGGTCAGATGTGTTTAAGTCTATTTTGTACTGGAAGTACCTTGATAGCTCCCCTGTCGTGGACAGCGTATTGTTGCTCAGCCCTTTCCATTGCGAGAATGTGCTTGAATCATTTGAAGTTCTGTAGCTTACATTTAGCTTCAAAACTGCTCTTTCGTAATGCTTTCTTATTTCATCAGTGCTTAAAGAAATGTTCCAGATTAAGAGTTCGTCCATCTGGCCATTAAATCTTTCAAGGATGTTACATTGCTCGCACCATCCTATTAATAATGGCTGGGTGTTGCTAATGCTCCCAGTCAAGCCCGATGTGCTTGTGCTGCTGTCCAATAATCCGTTTAGATAAAATTTGGCTAGGCCACTAGTTCTATCCGCCACAACAACCCAATGCTGCCATTCATTAGCCCTGAAAACTGCATTTGAAGTTAATGTTATTTGTGTTGGGCCATCATCAATATTGAACCTCATTTGGTTGTTGATTGAAACCCATTGCAGTTGAGTTGTGCCGCCTATAGATTTGTCAAATATGCCCATCAAAGAGCCAAGAGATTTTGCATTAATCCATGCTTCTATTGTTACATCGCCTGTCCCAAAGTCAAGGCTGTTTGCATCACTAATATTCACATAATCGTTAAGTGCATCAAACACCAATGCCTTTGAAAACTTTCCATCTGTGAAGTTCCTTCCAAAATCGCTAGTTGAATTGAAAATTCTTGTTCCATTGTTGCCGTACTGTGAATAATCAATTATCTTTGCGCCTGCGTGCTGTGCTATTTTGTCGCTTGACAATGTAATGTTCCAGATTGCGACTTCGTCAATCTGTCCGTTTATGAAGCTGTTCAAATTGGTGTCATAATTACCATTTCCTATCAGCACAGTGTTGTCGCTCTTTGTTGCATTGTAAGTCAGCCTGAAAGTGGAATCATAGCCTCCGCTTAATGTGGCTGCTTGTTTTACACCATCAATATAAATTCCAAAGTCCCTTGCATCGCCAAATTCTGTGTGGTAGGTTGTTGCAAAATGATGCCAGTCGTTTATAGAATATGTTCCTGTTGTAACATATTGCATACTGTTAATTGCAGGGTCCTGAATCTGCCACCTTATGTTTGGCCCAGCTTGTGAATTTACCTCATAAGAAACCCAGTTGCCATTTGCTAATTTCCTGCTTACAAAGTAATGTGTGCCTGCATCAAATACCTTTGCCCAGAACTCTATTGTTATTGTGTCATTCGGCCTTAAAACAGGTGAATCAGTCACGTTTATGAACTTGTTTTTCCCAAACTGCATGCATTCGCCAAACTTGCAGCTTGTCTGGTTTATGGTGGCATTGTGAATCATGCTTGCATTCAGCCCATTGTTGCTCCTGTCAATTCCGTATCCAGAATGCTCTGCAATGTCCGCTGATGAAAGCGAAATGTTCCAGATTGCGACTTCGTCCATTAATCCTTCAAAAAATCTGATATCCCCATCATGGCTTCCTATTCTTAATGGCTTGTTGCTGTCAGAGATTGAGCCTGTAACTGCAGTTTGGCTCTGAAGAGAGCCATCCACATAAATCCTGATCTGGCTTTCGTCATAAGTTGCCGCTACATGCACCCATGTGTTGTTTTTCGCTGTAACTGCCGAGTTGACAGTGTATGTTGTTGGCGTAACATCCAGCCTGAATTGCCATGTGCCGTCTGTCTGTATCCAAATTCTGTATGCATTATCCTTGTCGGCAATATCCTCTATAGCTCCATCAACAGCTGTTGGATAAACCCAAGCTTCCATGGATACAGATTTAGTCAAATTGATAGTCTCGTTAAACGGCACCTGCACGTCATCATCAACACCATCAAAGAAGAGGCATTTGCCAAACATGCACCTTGTTTCATTGTAAATTGGGGCATCGATAGTACCATTATTCCCGTAAATGGAGCTGTCAACAGACAAAGTATTATTCTCGCCTATTGAGCTGTCATTGTTAAAGTGGAACAATACAACAGTGCTTGCGTTTGCAGTTAATGGCTTTGCGCTTGATTTATCAAACGGCATGTACAGCACAAGATTTTGCTCATTTGCTATTGTGTGTGTAACATTCAACTGCCTCTCTGATTCCAAAGTGTCATTGTTGAACTTCATGTACAGGACAGTTGAAGAATTAATCAAAGAGCTCAAATCCTGCTGGTACAGATTGCTTATTCCTTTGTTATCTGCCCCTTGATACCATGAGATATAGCTCCAGTTCACAACTGCCTGAGCATCAAAGACTTGGCTTGTAAAGTTTGAAGTGTTGAAATATCCCCATCCAAGCTGGTAGTGCTGCAAAATAGTTTCATTGCTTAAAGAAACATTCCAGATTGCTACTTCGTCAATTGTGCCGTTGAATTGGCTATCACCAGACTGTCCGCTAATGGTTAATGTTGGAATATTATTAATTGAAGCTACAGCTATACTTCCACTCGTTATCTGAAACCCATCTTTATAGATTATTCCAGTGCTTCCATCCCAAGTGCCTGCAATATGCTGCCATTTGTTCAGCTCATAAGCGCTATTGCCTGTTGAGATGCAATTATTATTGATGCAGAACTGTATTCTTGTGCTTTGGCCTGCAACCCCTGTTCCAAGCCTTAAAACTACAACATTTCCAGCTTGCTCCGCTATAATTGGCATGTATCCACCATTTGTTCCAAAGCTGTGTGGATAGACCCAAGCCTCAAAGGATGCTGAAGTTGCTCCGTTTAATTCAGTAAAACCGGTTGCGCTTGCATTTACAAAATCAGTTGTACCATCAAAAGTCAGTCCGAATGAGCCAAACTTTGTTGTTGAGTTCCATGCAGGGTCATCGCTTGCAGCAGCATTGTCTTTCCCAAGCGTTGCATTATTTCCATAAAATGACGAGTCATTTGTATATTGTCCTGTGCCTTCCTCAAAATGCAGCAATAAAACAGTTGAAGCATTTGGAGAAATAAATCTATCTCTTGGCATGTTCAATGTTTGATTTAATAAAGAGCTTACATTTATAGTAACATTCGCCCCTGCCCCAGTTCCAACAACCCTTGAGGTTATCAAGTTCAGGCCTGTAGTGAGATTTCCTCTCACAAAATCCGTATCCGAATCATCAGTAAAAATTCTTCTTGAAGGGTTTGTTATGTTGAAGTTGATGTTTGACTCGTCAAGGAAGATGTCAATTGGGTTGTTGCTTACATTTGTTCCATTGCTCAAGTTGATATGGCCTGAAACAGCCACATTGGAGCCGATTAATGCAGCGCTTAAGTTGAGGCTCATGTTAAGCTGCAGCAATTTAATCACGCCCTGGCTTGATATGTTCACCAAAAATCCATCGCTGTCAAAAACAGTGATGTTCCATCTCCAGGTTCCTAGCTGGGTTAAATTGAACGAGGAATTATACAAGTCTCCAACTGCTGCTGTGTCTGACAAGTTAAATATGCTTCCATCCGGGGCAAACAAAGTGAAATTGACATAAGTAATTGTATTGTCTGAATCTGTAACATTCGCAACTATTGTTACATTCCTGTTAAATATCGGGAAAGACGGAATTGTATAATTTGCATTTATGACAGGAACTGAAGTGACCCTGAATGTTGTTAATGCTTCACCCGGGATTGTATCAGCATAAGTCGCATTGACTTTTACAGTGTATGTTGCTGCTGTTGTTTGTCCAGCTAAAGTGTAGTTGTAATTTCCATAAGAATCCGTATATATATTGGAATAATTCAAGGTTACATTGCTCACAATTACTGGCTTGGAAGAATCGTTTGTTGCAAAGTCCAATCTGTATTGTATGTATCTGGAAACGTTGCTCAATGGAATTGCACCGCCTATTCCGGCCGAAGCCCAACCAGAGTATGTTACATTGTCATCCGATGTCCTGACATTTGCTGTTATGTTTGCGCCCGGCTGGGTGACATTTCCGATAATGACTGCAGTCCAGTTTGTCTTGTAGCCTGCATCAAAGTATTGTGAGTAGAAAGTTCCTGTAAATGATTGGGATGAATTTGCAGGAAGTGCTCCGGAGCTTATAGATTGTGTTAATATTCTAATTCTTCCATCACCGCCTAAACCTCCTATGCCTGGAACGTTTGACGCACCTGAATCACCTGAAGGATCGCCACCACATCCTGCTCCGCCAGAGCCTCCTGTAAGTCCTGCTCCTCCCCCTCCCCCTCCCCCCTTATCTGCTCCTTGGCATACCGATGCGCCCCCGTTGCCGCCATTGCCTCCTTGGCCGCCGGATGCACCTGTAGCGGCAATAGTTCCAATATTTATTGAAGCTGTTGTTATTAAGATGCTTCCGCCCGCTCCTCCCCCTCCTCCTGAGCCTCCTGAGCCTCCACCACCACCACCACCATTGCCTACAGTCCCAGAGCCTGCATTTGAACCGCCTGTTCCGCTAGTTCCAGAGGTTCCATTTGCGATTATAAGTCCACTGTTAATAGTTGCATTAGAAAATATGATTATGATTCCTCCGCCATTGCCTCCTTGGCCTCCGTTGCCGCCATTGCCTCCTGCACCGCTTGTTCCACCTCCTGAAGTTCCGCCGCTGCCAGCACCATGTCCTCCTGCGCCCCCGCCCCCGCCTGAGCCTAAAAATATCTGTGATAAATTTGCTGAACCGTAAGTTGCTGCTGCCGTACCTCCTGTCCCTGTTGTTCCAGCAGGTGCAGCAGCGCCTCCCCCGCATTTGCCGCCAGCAGACGCAACTCCATCAGTTCCTGCATTTGAAGTCGAATAAGCGCCTCCTGCGCCCCCGCCTCCAAGTCCTCCTGAACCATATCCTGCTAAGCATCCTCCTGAACCTACTGCCCCAGAAGCCCCTCCTATGAATCCGCCTCCTCCGGCCCCAACTCCTAATCCAGATGTTCCGTTAAATCCTGATGTTCCGCTGTTTCCTGAGCCGCATGAAGCACAGCCTGAGCCGCCAGTACCGCCAGAGCCGCCAGTACCGCCAGCAAATCCTTTTGCAGTTGTGTTGATTGCCCCATTTATGGTGACTGTCCCGTTAGCCCTGAAAACTACAATCCCTCCCGTCAGATTATTATACGCGGGAGCTGTGATTGAAGCTCCTGAATTAACTGTAACATCAACAAAATTCGGAACCCTTACAATCTGAGTCCTGTTATCCCTTTGCTCATAACTATTTGTTAAGGGAGTTGTTATTGTGATGTTGTTGCTGCTCACAGAATTGATTATCCTGAATTCATAATTTCCTGAATAAGTCCCGTTCATTGAAATAATCAATATTTCATCACCTGACTTAAACCATGTTGATTGGTTAACCCCGATGACAGTAGCTCCAGCAGGCAAGCTATCATTTGCGATGTAAGTGTAATTATTCACAATAGAATTCACTGCAGCTACTGTAATGCTTCCATCGCTTCCATTCCCGACATTGACGGAAATGTTTAATGTTAAATTCTCCCCATCAGTTTTAGTCCCATTGTAAACTCCAAGATTGAAGTCAGCAGCAGCATTGTCTGTGAAGTTTTTGCTTATGGCCTGCTGGGTTGAATCAACAAAAATCCTGATTAAGTTGTTGCTCACATTAGTCCCGTTGCTTAGATTTATATGGCCGCTGACAGCAATCGGCGAAGAGGCAGGAATAAGAGTGGCATTTAGATTTTCTGTTATCTGCATCAAGGTTATATTTCCAATTCCAATCATATTTACTATAAACCCATCAGCATCCGTGACAGAAACATTCCAAAGCCAAGTGCCGTAATTTGTAAGATTAAAGCTGACATTGTACAAATCACCAACTCTTGCAGTGTTATTAGTTAAATTTATAATGCTTCCATTTGCTGGCTTTAAGGTGAAGTTGATGTAAAGAATATTATTGTCAGCATCAGTAACATTAACAACAAAAGTCACATTCTGCCCAAATCTTGGATATGTTGGAATTGTTATGTTGGTATTTATTACAGGAACTGATGTGGCCCTGAATGTTGCCAAAGCTTCGCCTGGAATTGTATCTGAATAAGTTGTGTTGACCTTGACAGAGTATGTTGCTGCTGTTGTGCCTGCTATTATGGTAAAGTTATAGTTGCCATAAGAGTTTGTGAAGATGCCTGTATAATTGACTGTGACATTCTGCAAATAAGGAGTTCTGCTTGAGTTGCTTGAGTTGAATTTGGCAAGGTACTGGAAATACCTGTTTACTGCATTTGCTGTAATCTGGCTTAGCGCATTATCGCTTACTTGGGACCAATCGTTAAATGTTACATTGTCAGCGCTTGTCCTGTAGTAGAGACTTAGATTTGTATTGACAGGAGTTGCATTGCTCCATAATATATTGGTCCAATTTACAACAGCGCCTGCATCAAACACTTGGGACGTGAAATTCCCTTCTTTGGCATAGACTTCTGTTGTGTTATATCCGGAAATTGGGTTTGTATTTCCTGTTGAAGTTAAAAACTCAAGCTTAATTCTTCCAACGCTTCCATTGCCGCCGCTTGAAGTTCCAGTCAATATTCCTCCGGTTCCATTTGAAGCATTCACTAGGAAATTGCCCAAAGAAATGGAAACCCCTTTAAGCAATATTGCACCTCCTGAGCCTCCCCCACCATAAGCGTTGTTTGAAGTGCCTGTTCCCCTTCCGCCATCTGCCAAAATGCTGCCCGTCACAGATATATTGTTTGCAGCTATGAATATTATCCCTCCTCCATCTCCGCCTTTGCTGTCCGGCGAAACAGTTGGCCCTCCTCCGCCTGAGCCAAAAATCAACTTGCTTAAGTCCGAAAATCCATAGGGAGTTCCAGCCTGTCCGCCATCTCCAGTTGTTTCAATGCTGCCTTTTGTTCCGTTGGTTGCGTAGCCTGCCCCTCCTCCTCCACCCTGGCCTTCGCAAGCTCCTGCACCTCTTCTTTCCCCTCCACCTCCGCCTCCATCATTATTTGCAGTTGAAGTATTTGTCCCAAGGCCTCTTACACTTTCTCCTGCAAAGGCCCAGCTGCAGCCATTTGAAGTTAAGCCGCCCCTGTATCCTTTTTCTGTGACATTGATTCCTCCGGCAACGCTGACATTTCCCCTGCTCCTGAATGCAACAATTCCGCCTTGGAAGCCTTCCCAATCTAAAGCGGTAATGTAAGCCCCGCTCAATATAGTGACATTGGCATAATTTGGAACCCTCACTATTTGGGTTGAATTTGCTATGGTGCCATTAAATCCGCCGGAAGTATAATTATTTGCAAGTGGCTTATTCAATGTAATATTGTTATTGCTTAAAGCAGCAATTCTTTTGAATTCATAATTCCCTGTGTAAACTCCTCCGGAGCCATTCTGCATCTGTATTATCATGATTTCATCCCCGACCTTGAATTTGTTGCTTGAGGTGTCATTCACGCCAATCACCTGGCTGCCAACAGGCAGGCTTGCATTTACAACAAAAGTATAGTTGTTAATGACTGTTTCAGAACCATTGACTGTCAAATAGCCGTCTGCGCCATTGCCGAAATCATAGTCAAGCGTGACATTTGCTGCATCAGTCCTGGTTGAATTGTAAATCCCCTTATCAAAATGAGTTTCATTGTCGTCAGTGAAGTTTCTGTTCAAAAATTGTTCAGTGCTGTCAACAAAAATCCTGATTAAATTATTGCTTACATTAGTCCCATTGCTCAAATTAATATGGCCAGAGACAGCAATTGGAGACGAAGCAGGAATAATACTTGCATTCAAATTCTCTGTTACCTCCATCAAAATAATCTGCCCATTTCCTGTCATGTTCACAACAAATCCGTCAGCATCTGTCAACGAAATGTTCCACAGCCAAGTTCCGTATTGGGAGACATTGAATGTTGCATTGTGCAAATCGCCAAACTTTGTTGTGTTCGCAAATCTTGAAATTGCGCCGCTTGGAGCAGTCACAGTATAATTAATGTAAAGAATGTTGTTGTTTGTATCAGTCGCATTGACTATCAAAGTCACATTCTGCCCGAATCTTGGATATGTAGGCACGGTATAATTTGCATTAATCACAGGCAATGCAACAGTTGTGAATGTTGTAGTCTTCTCGTCTCCAAGTGTTGATTCAAATGTTGTGTTGACCCTTACTGTATGCGTTCCAAAAGTGCTTGGAGATGTCAATGTAAAGTTGTAAATGCCAAATTCATTAGTCAAAATGCCTGTGAAGTTCAAGGTTACATTGTTCAGCACAGGAGCATATTTCGCATCAGTTGTGTTGAAATCGGCTTTGTATTGAAGGTATCTTGAATAGTAATTAACTATTGACAAAGTCTTGTTTGTGTGCCTCTGCCATTGCGTGAATGTAGTTGAGTCATTTGAAGCTCTTGTTGACAATTCAAGCTTTGTGACTCCTCTTTCGTAATGATTTCTTATTTCATCAGCGCTTAAAGAAATGTTCCAGACATTAACCTCGTCTATTCTTCCATTAAAAAATGCATTAGGGGAAGCTAAATGAGGCCTTCCTCCTATAATGAAGCTTTCAGGGCTGTTTGTCAAGCTGCCGGATTGTGCAGAGCTTGCATCCAGAATTCCGTTCACATAAAGCCTTTGTTGAGCACCATCATATACTCCAACAACATGCTGCCATTCATTTGTTCTTGGAACAAATACTCCATTAGTTTCAATTGTAGCGCCTGTGGTTGTCCTGAATGCAAATTGAGTGACTCCGTTAATGAATAGGTGGTAAACTCCATCAGTGTTTGCAGACCTCTGCTTTCCGCCTATTTCCATACTTGTTGGTAGCGTAGTTGGGTTAACCCAGGCCTCTATTGTAACGGCAGAAACAGCATCCAAACTATTGATGTCGCTAACATTCACAAAATCATTCACCCCGTCAAACAGCAAAGCTTTTGAAAACTTTCCGTCTGTGAAGTTCCTTCCAAAATCAGAGCTTGAATTGAATGTTCTAGTTCCATTGTTGCCGTATTGCGAATAATCAATAACTTTTGCGCCTGCGTGTTGCGCTATTAAATCAGAAGATAATGTTTTGTTCCAGATTGCAATTTCATCCAGAGTTCCGTTCCAGTTTCTTGCAGGAGCATCATCTCGTGGAACGTCGCCAACAATGAAGGACATTCCGTCAGGAGTGAATTTAGGCTTTGTGCCTGTAACAGTCTTTGAGTTTGTCATCACACCATTAACGTAAAGCCTTAATGTGACATTGTCCCACGTCACAGAAACATGCTGCCATTGCTTTGCGATTACTGCCGGGCAATTTGGATCGCACAAGTCTGCGCCGCCATCATACTGGAAAGTCCAGACACCGGCAATCTGCTGCAACAAGCTGGCCATCTGCACAGATCCGCCTGGAACAAGATTTTCATTGCTCAAAATATACTTATTGCCCGGGCCCACAGTTTGCGTCTTTGGATAAGCCCATGCTTCCAAAGTGAATTTGCTTGAATTAGCGTCAAGGAAATAGCTTGTGTTGATCCAGCTTGTAAGCCCGTTGAACTCCATCCCTTCCCCAAACTTATAATTAGTGTAATTAACAGAAGTTATGTTCATGAAAGTCGCATTATTCCCGTATCTTGACATGTCAATCCCATATCCAGAATGCTCTGCAATGTCAGCTGATGAAAGCGAAATGTTCCAGATTGCGAGTTCGTCTATTGTTCCATTGAAGTTTGAGGTGTCAGCGTTCTTGTTCTTCCCTATAACCCAATTGTCCTCGGCATTGCCTCCTATAAGGCCTGTTGAGGCTTCCTGAACATCTAAAGCCCCATCAATATAAATTCGGTTGAAAGCCCCATCATAAGTTGCAGCCACATGATACCATCTGTTTGCCTCTAATACTTTATTTGAGTCTGTGGTGGAATCTGAGGGGCCATTTTCCATGATAAACCTGAGCTTGCCATCCAAGCCTCCTCCAAATCCAGCACCCATTACAATAAATATAGTTGACTCTGTGTTTCCGCTTGTTTCATGGTCAAAAATATAATGTCCAAGGTTCGTTGTAACGTCATTTAAGTAAATCCATGCTTCTAGAGTTATTCCGCCGCTGAAATTAGTCAAACTCTTTGAGGCATTTATTGTTATATTGTTCTTGATTCCATCAAATTCCATTCCAAATCCAAACTTTGAATTTGTTATATTGTAAACAGGACAGAATGTTGGATTGCCGCAAGTTCCGTTATTCATGTATGTTGAGTTGTCTCTGAAGAAAGTGTCATTCTCTCCCATTGCAGATTCGTTGTCAAAATGAAGTAATAGAACGGTGCTTGCATTTGCAACCAACGGCTTCGCATTTGCAGAATCAAACGGCATATAAAGTACTAAATTTGTTTCAGCAGAAATGTTATGTGTTACATTCAACTGCCTCTCAGATTCCAAAGTGTCATTGTTGAACTTCATGTACAATACAGTAGAGGCATTGACCAAATCTGATAAATCATTCCCGTAATTATTCGGCACATTCCAGCTTATTGACGTCCAGTTTACAACACCGCTTTGCTCGAAAACTCTTGAAGTAAAGTTTCCTTTGTATGGCTTAAAAGTGTTGCCTGCTACACTCCAGTTATTTGCGATTAAGCTCTGGTTGAATAAGACGTCTCTTTCCCTTTGTGTCAAAAGCCTCTTCCAGATTGCAACTTCATCAATCCTTCCATTAAAGAAGACATCTGGAGCTTGGACACTGCATCTTCCGCCTATTCTAAGTGAAACACCGCTGTCATAACTTCCTACTGTATGTCCGGCTCCCGTTGCAAGATTATTGACTGAAATATTTATTGTATTAGCTGTTGAATCATGCCAAGCTATTACATGATACCACCTTCCCAAGGTAGGAGAGCCTGATGCATTGGCATCAACTACAGTTCTGGATGAACCATCTCCTACAATAAATTCGAATCTTGATGCAGTGCTGTCATATTTAAGCCAGTACTCGGCTTGGTTACCTTGTATTTGCTCGCCTTTGCATAATATTGTCCCTTCATTGTTGCTGTCAAGATAAACCCATGTCGACATTGTAAAGTCAATGTCGCCCATGCTCAATTCTGCATTGTCTGACACATTCAGGAATTCAGAATTTGCAGATGTGAATTGTGCAGCATTATCCCTTATTCCAGGATTCGATGTCACAGTATTTTGATCTGCAAGATAGCTGTTATTCTTGGCATCTTTTCTTGTGCTGCTGCTTTCATCCAGCTTCCAGTAAGCAGTCAAATTTACGCTTAAATTTCCATCAGGATCATAATCCCAGTCAGCTAAAGTTACATTCGCATCCGCTCCTGTTCCTCTTACAACAGTCGCATTTCTTGAAGTGCTTTTGTTGAAATCAGCATCTGAGTTGTCAGTAACATTCAATCCAAGATAATACTCGACATTGTCCAAAAACACCCTTACAAGATGATTGAATAAATTGCTTCCGTTGCTTAAATTGACTTTTCCAGAAACTCCAACAACAGCTCCGGTTAAGAAGTTAGTGCTTGTGTTCAAGCCCAAAGTCAAATTAATGCTTCCATTAGCCAAGGAAAAGTTGGAAAATGAAGTGACATTAAACGTTACATTGTTCCTTGCATAGCTTAATATAGCGCATGAAGGGGCTAAACATTCAACACCGTCCTTCAGTATTTTTGGAGTTACAACGTAAATATTGTAGATGCTTACATTTGCGCTTGAATTTAATGTGCTGTGCAATGACTCTGCAATGATTCCAGCTCGGTTCAAGCTAATGTTGACATTTTTATTCAAGTCAGCCCCTGTAACATTGATTGGAGCATTCCATACTATTTTTCCATAAACAGTGCTTTCAATAACAGCATTGCTTATGCTGTCAAATGCATTCAAATTGTTGAAATCTGTTGTTGTTCCGTTGAAACTTGAAACCCTTGCAACTGTCACATTGAAATTGTCAATTGTTCTCATCAGCCTGTATCCAAGCACAGTTCCATCACAGGTTACATTAAAGCTTGCAATTGTCCTGTTTGCAAAGGAAGCTTCATAATAGTAATATCTGTTTTGTGCAGAGAAATTCATCTTTATCGGAGCATTCCAATTGCCGCTTCCATTATGGCTCAAGGTGCAGTTGATATTCGTTCCATTGATTGAATTGACGAAATCTGTAAAGTTGACAGTGAAATTAAACAGTTCATTCACAATAACTGTCCTTAATTCAGTGTCATCAAATATCGACAAGTTGCTCCTCAAGGAATAATTGATGCTCACATTGTTCAAGATTGGAGTGTACCTTGCATCAGTTGTGTTGAAATCCACTTTGTACTGGAAGTATCTTGCTATTGCATTTGATGTTATTGAGCTTAATGTATTATTGCTTAACCCAGTCCATGCAGTAAATGTCACATTATCATTTGAAGTCCTGTAACTCAAGTTTAATTTCAAAGCTCCTTTTTCGTATAATCTTTTTCTGAATTCTGGAGTTAAAGTCTGGTTCCAGATTGTCAATTCGTCAATTGTGCCGTTCCAGAATCTCTGGGTTGCCTGAGCGCCAACAACAATCTGATTATCTGTAGCCCCGCTTCCCGAAGAATATGAGGTAATGTCCTCCCCTCCCCCGTCAATCTGGATTCCAACCTGGTCGTTTGCAGCGTCATGCCATGCTGCAATGAAATACCACCTGTTTATTGACGGAGTTCCGATGCTATTTGCAGCTGCATCGCCGCTTGCTCCCGGCTTTGACACCCTGAATACAAACCTGTCATTGGCGTTAACATTGCTTGCATCATACCAAAGAGTGTACTCTGAAGGCTTTTCCATGACTGTCATCATCTTCGTGCTTGCATCAACTGGCTTGCCGTTCATGTAAACCCACGCTGTAACCGCAAAATCATTGTCGCCAAAGCTGAGGTTTCTTGCGCTGGTGACATTAATGTAGTCGTTTACGCCGTCAAACACCAACGCCTTTGAAAACTTTCCATCTGTGAAGTTCCTTCCGAAATCAGAGCTTGAATTGAAATTTCTAGTTCCATTGTTGCCGTATTGCGAATAATCAATTATTTTTGCGCCTGCGTGCTGCGCTATTTTATCGCTTGACAATGAAATGTTCCAGATGACTACTTCGTCGAGGGTGCCATTGTAAAAGCTACCTGTTGCTAGAGGTCTTCCTCCTATTACAAGTGAATGTATAGAGTTTATCAAGTCTCCTGATGCTGATGCTGTGTTTGTCTGAACACCATCGATATAAATCCTCGCAGTGCTGCCATCATAAGTTCCAGCAACATGCTGCCATTCTCCAAAAATCGGAGCTTTTAGTCCTCCAAGTTCGGTAACAGTACCAGCGCCTGTTCCTGTTTTTATCCTAAAATTATAAGATGTTGTAGGAGAGTTCAAAAATATTTGATAGGCATAACTACCGCTTGTGCCATTTTGCTTGCCGATAATTTCTCCAGACTCGCCAGTTCCTTCTCTAAGTGGTCTTACCCAAGCTTCAAGTGTCACTTGTTTAGCATCTAAAAATGAATTATCACTAACTTCAACATAATCATCCACCCCATCAAACTGCATAGCCTCTTGGAATTTGCCAGTGAAATTAACCACACTTCCATTCATCAAACTCGCATTATTCCCGTAAATGCTCCTGTCAATTCCATACCCTGAATGCTGCGCAATTATTTGAGATGAAAGCGAAATGTTCCAGACTGCGACTTCGTCGATGCTATAATTAGATTCTCTAGAGTTGCCGCTATCGCCAATCTGCAAATCTTGGGTTACATCAGTTATTGTATCTGTGAACGCTGGGCTTCCAATTAATGCGCCATCATAATAGAAATTTAGGATATTGCCGACTCTGCTTACAGAATAATGATGCCATTCATTTTGCGTTGGTACAGGGGCGTCAGCAGAAGCACCTGATCCGCCAATAACATCAAAAAATACATCGCCGTTTTGTCCTGGTAAATTTAATTGGTAGAAGTCCCATGACCTTCCCGTACCGCTCCCATACTGGCCAAGGAAAGTCTGGCCATATCCTTTCCACTTGACCCAAAACTCAATTGCAAACTCTTTTGTTCCGAAAGCCCAATGAGGACTGTCACTTACATTTACAAAATCTTCAAATCCAGTGAAATCCAGCGAAGCCTTGCCAAAGCGCGGGCTGCTTTCGTTGAATATCGGGCATTGGCTCAAATCAAGCCTGCAAGTTCCATTAAATTTCTCTCCGACAGCCGCATTATTCAAAAACAATGAAGCATTCTCTCCAGTTCCGGTATCATTGTTGAAGTGCATCAGCAAGACAGTGCTTCCATTTGGAACTAATTCTTTTGCCTGCGATGAATCAAACGGCATATACAAAACTAAATTTGTTTCAGCAGAAATATCGTGAGTGACATTCAGCGGCTTTTCAGATTCCTGAGTGTCATTGTTGAACTTCATGTACAAGATAGTTGAGGCATTAACCAAGCTGCTCAAATCCTGCTGGTAGCCTGCGCTTACTCCTTTATCATCTGCTCCTTGATACCATGATATATAGCTCCAGTTCACAATTGCATTTGCATCAAAAACTTGGCTTGTAAAATTGGAAGTGTTGAAATAGCCCCAGCCGAGCTGGTAAAACTCTTTGATCGTGCTGTTCCCAAGCGAAATGTTCCAGATTGAAAGCTCGTCCAAAGTTCCGTTAAATGGGACACCGGTTTGATCATAAGTAAGTCTTCCAATCATCAAATCATAATTGTTTTGTATTGTACCTGTCAGCGTGTTTGGTCCGGACTGATTGCTAATAACCCTATCTCCATCCAAAAACATATTTACGCTGTCACCTCTTACTTGCCCGTCATACGTGACAACCAGATGATGCCAATTGTTGTCGAATAGCGGAATCATCGAAAGGGTCCGGGTATTAAGGAAATTGGCGTTGTTGTCGTTCACTAGGTACATAGTTAAGTTCCTGTTTGCTATCACGAGATTGTACCCTCTATTTGGGCCGATGCTGCTGTCTGCATTTTTGCTTATTATAGAACTTTCCGCACCTATGTGGAAATCTCCTGTTTTTATCCACATCACGAAGCTGAAAGGGTTTGTCCTTTCAAAGTTGAGAGTTGCAGAGCTCGTTATGTTCAAGGCATCCTGATTTGCGCCGTCAAAATTCAGCCCGAAGCTTCCAAATTTTGTTGATGAATTCCATGTCGGATCATCGGCTGCAGCAGCATTGTTTTTTCCAAGAGTTGCATTATTTCCATAAAATGACGAGTCATTTGTGTATTGCCCTGTGCCTTCTTCGAAATGCAATAATAAAACAGTTGAGGCGTTCGGCGCAATGAACCTTTCCCTTGGCAAATTCAGTGTTTGATTTTGAAGTGAGCTGATATTCGCAGTCACATTCGCCCCTGCTCCAGTTCCAACAACCCTTGAAGTTATCAAGTTGCCTGCTGTGCTGAAATTCCCAAGCAGGAAATCTGTGTCTAAATCATCAACAAACCTTCCAACGCTTCCATTTGTTGAAACATTAGCCAAAGAGGCAAAATTATGCGCATCTGCAATCTGGTTGGAAAAATTAAATCGCTGGTTGTGAACTCCGGGAGTCAGGACACGAACTGTCCAGTATCCGGTCTTTGAGTCACAATTATAGCTTGGATAATAAACTCCAATTATTTTGTAAGAATGCCCTGTTAGCTGCTCTTTTGTAAGCAATGCATAAGCATGGCCATTGAAACTTGTTGTGCTGTAGTTCCCAAGGCCAACATGCAGGGCATAGGCTGACGGGATTATGGTGAAAAAGTCTCCATAACCTTTAAATACCTCCAAGTCATCAGTAGCCTCATGAGAGTCGAAATCAGCGAGCACATCGTTGCGGACAGCGAAATCTGCCACGGCAAGCCTACTTTCAATGGCACTAGGATATTGGTCAGCGATATCGTTGAATTGGTTGCTGCCGGCGAAAGTGTTGAACGCATAGTTGAAAGCTACCCAGGCTTGACTAAAGAGATGGTTAGGAATGCCTTGGAATATGCCGCCAGACTCGTCAGAGGAGAACGCGGCTATGCCAAAATTCCTGCTTGATGAGAACATTAGAATAGAGGTTAAAGAATTTCTCAAATCAAAAGGGTTTTCAGCCGAGTATGCTGCCAAAGGTGTCAGTAATGGCAGGCTGGCTTCATTGGCCAAAGAGAAATCCTTAATTTTAGTCTCTCGTGATTCTGATTTTCTTAATAAATCAACATTCCCGCCAAAAGAATTCTCCGGCATGATAGTTTTTGTTATCCATCCACCAACAGTTGAAAGGCTGGTTAAAGCTTTATCATTGCTTTTAGCTGAAGTTAAGGAATTTAAGGGCAAGCTATTTGTAGTTGACGAAGAAGATTTTGAGGCAGTTGACTGAGAGAATGCCGAAGACTTGTATTTCCCCTTATTAATTCCTTCCACAACATCCCCGCTTATTTCTTCTAATCCATCAAGCGATAAATTCCCAAAATCAACAATGTACAATGGCTCTAAAACATTATTATCGCATCTTAATTCCAGAACATCCAAATCACTGATTGTCAAAGGCTCATCAATTTCTTTCTCGGCATACGAAGTCCCATCATAGCCATGAATCGTCAGATTTCCGGTGCCTGAAGTATTGAAAGCAACAGTCCAGTTGCCTACAACAGTCGGATAGCTTTGCACATTAAGCACAGTTATTGTAATTTCAAAAGTCTGGTTAGATAAATGCGGAACAAGCCACTCCAGCCTGTCAATCAAGCCATTTGAATTGGAATCAATGTAGTCGACATTCTCGAACAATATTCTTTCATCATTTTGCACCCAAAATAATTTTATTGCGCTCTGCGGAACGTCATTCAAAGTTGTATAAGACAAAACATCCTCATAACTTGTCTCAGAAATAATCTTGACTTGCTTCGTATATGCATTGACCTCATCCTCGATTGCAATAGGCGCTTCTGTCTCGTACTCAATTGAAATTTCTATATTTTTCCCGATGCTTTCATTGATGAACAGCAGAGGCAGAGAATCATTTATTATTGTCTCAGTTATTGCAATCACATTTGCAGTTATCAGGTTTCCTGAGTTTGAAAGGGCATCAAGCTCCTGCTCCAGCTCAGCTTTCTTTGCGTAAAGCTCATCCAGTTTTGAATCAATTTCGCTGCTTTCAAACTCTTTCTCGTCAACAGAAATCCTCAGTGCATTTTTCTGCCTTGCCTCTTCAAGTATGCTTATCTTCTTGTCAAGATTCTCGAGCTTCTTCTCAAGCTCAAACATATCCTTGTCCTTGACTTTTCCGTCCTCGACAACCTTTATCTTTGCATCAGGAATTTCAGTCTGCACTTCCTCATCCAGTATGCTGATGGTTATGTTTGATGCAGTCTCAGGCAATGAAAGGTTTACAGATGTCACATTGTTCGCATCCACAAGTATCTTCTGCTGCCACTTGACATTTTTTCCGATTTCAACCTTTGGCCTGAACTTTCCTTCTGAAATGTTGACCATAAACAGATTGGAGACTGCAATATTCTCAGAGTCATTTGCCACAATGTAAGTAAACCTCTCTCCTGAAACGCCTTTGTCAGGCATTATTGTCGCAATATCATTGTCGAATAATATCGTGACATTATCTGGCTTGTAATACGAGTATTGCAAGGAATCTCCATCAGGATCTGCAAAGTACTCTGATAAGTTTATTGTCGCATTCCTGTTCCTCTGGACATTTACTGTTGTGAAATTCTTTACAAGCAGAGGGGCATTGTTTGCAACATCAACAAGCAAGCTATACTTTATCCTGTCAAGCCTCAAGACTGCATCATCTTCTATCTCGAACACCAAAGTATAGCTGCTCCTGTTCAGCCCAAACAATGAGCAAGTCTCTATGCATTCGTCAAAGAACTCAGTTTCATCGTCAAAGAACTTTACGCTTTTGTTTGCCCATGTTGAATAAATTATCTCTGCATTGCCAAGGCTCACATTGACATCATAGTAAATAACCTGCGCAGACACAATGTTGTCATGCCCCGCCCCATCTTTCCCAAAAGCAGAATAATAAGTTTCGCTCCAGTTTGTTTTGGTAGGCAACAAGTCAACAAAAGCACAGCAATCGCTATTCCCGTTGCAGAATGTTGTCAGGCTTTCTTCCTCTGCATTGTACACTTCCCATCTTGCGCATGATTTTGAATAATCGGCATCCCAGTTAAATTGAGTGCCTTCAACTGAAAGGTCAACAACCCCGTTGATGCTTTCCTCCCCGTTGTCGTTGGCGTCATAAACAGTTCCGGATTTGTAACCCAGGCCAATAGTTATTGCTTTTGATATTGTTTCGTTTACTGGAATTATCGTTAATGGAACAATTATTGAAATGTCTTTTTCAGCACTCAAATTGCCATCAGAAGCTGTTATTGTGAGTGTTGCATTGAAATTGTCTTTTTCTGTTGCCAACTCCAATGCGCTGCCAAGAAGGGATTCTGTTATATCTGCTGCATCGGAAACAAGGAAGCTTAATGTGTCATTGTCTTCATCCTCAAAATACTGCGATAAATCAATAGAAAGGCTCTTGTTCAATATGAAAGAATCAATTCCCTTCCATTTTGGGGCATTGTTTATTGTCTGATTTGTCTCGTTTGAAGGCTCAGTTGCATTTATTGGCTCTGTAATGTTGGCCTTTTCCGGAACTGTCAAAACTATGCTCTTTATAGTCAAATTCCTGCCGTCATAGGCTGTGAAGGCAGTTGAAGCGCTTCCAGAATAGCCGTCAGCCGGAATTAAAGTCGCTATCGCATTGCTGATTGTTATTGTTATGTTGTCCACCAACCCAGAGCTGTAAGTTAATGAATCGCCGTCCTCGTCTGTAAAGTATTGTGAAAGGTCTATCGAAGTGCTTCCATTTATCAAGAATGTGTCAACTGGAGAATTCCACAAAGGAGCCTTGTTTTCCTCTGGGACAGGCTCTTCTTTCTTCACTAGGACAATAAGCTTGACCGTCTCCTTTTCACTGTCAATCCCGTCAGAAGCTGTAAATGTTATTGTCGTGTTGAAATCAGCGCTTGAGCTTGCGGTTATTGTGATTACCTCATTGCTTATTGTTGTTTCAATGTTTTCAACTGCAGAAGCTGAGTAAACAAGCTTGTCATTGTCCTCATCTGTAAAGTATTTTGAAAGGTTCAATGAAGCGCTTATGTTTATTGTAAACTCATCAGGCCCTTCCCAGTCCGGCTTGTGGTTTTTCTTTTTCTTGCCCTCGTCGCTTTCTGTCTTGTTTTCATCTTTATCTTTTTCCTTGTCTTCATCTTCTTTGACAGCAAAGCCGGTTATTAGGCTGGTTTCGTTGCTCTCTGCCGTCTCCGTTTTCTTGCCCTCGCCAATCCTTGTGCTGTCAAATATAAGGTATTTTTTATCATTGTCAATAATGTAAACTCTTGCCTTTCCGGAATTTGTAACCCTTCCGTCTATCATTGCAGACTTCAAGTCCCCAGTATTCTGCAGCTGCCATGTGTAGTTGCCGCTTGAAGTAACGACCAATCCCAAGTCATCCGTATAGCTGAAGCCCCTTATCACAAAGCCGGTTATCGAAGACCCAAAGAAATAAAGCCCAGTGCCTAGCAGGACCAAAGCTATCAAAAACATCCAAATCTCTATTTTGTGCGGCTTTTCCTGAATCAAGCTTTCACTCCCCTTTTCTTCTTTACCCTGTCATAGACTGTCCATATTGTCCTGTCATCAAGGTGCAGCATCAGCGCAACTTCATGGTTTGAGTAGTCAAGGCCTTTTATGAAGCCTACAACGCTTTCCAGGGTCGAGTATGACCTGTCAGCCAGGGCAGAAACAGGAATGGCAACGTCGCTTGAAGCCAAGCAAAAAGAAGAAGGCATTTTCTTTGCGGCATTATGGTATGTCGCCCAGATTGTCTTGTTGCTCCTGTTGAGCATCTTTCCTATCCTGGAAAATTTAATCTTGAGGTCTTCCCTGAGGTATTTTACAATTGCCTCAAGCGAGCTGAGCGAATCGCTGCCGAAAACACCGACAGGAATGCACGCCTCTTTTTTCCCGAGGATCTCCTGCTCCGTCACATCATGCAGTTTTTTCAGCTCGCTTATGAAATGAGAAATCAGCTCAATCTTGCCTTCTTTTGAAAGGTCCTTGAATTTGGAGATAGCTTTACTTATATCTGCATCTTCCTCGCTCTTTTTGCCAAAAGCCAAACTAAAGTCCTCTATCTAGTCAAAACAAAATGAAATTGTGTTGGGGTTGTCATAGGGATGTATTTTTTAAAATATAATTTCCCCCAACACAAAAGAAAGAATTAGCATGAAATCGTATATGACCCATATTCCTATTATGTAAGTAACTTATATATAAGCTTTACTAATTTTAACGAATAAACAGCAAAAAATTTGGTGATTTTTGTATACTATAATTTTTGTTCTTATTTTATAAGTATTAATTTCCTATTATATAAGAATAAATCCTATTAAATAAGTTAATATTCTTATTATATAAGATTTTTACCTATTATTTAAGTATAATCTTCTTATTATATAAGAATAATTCTTATTATATAAGAAAATATATCTTATTATATAAGTTATATAACTTATCATATAGGAAGAATATTTGTAATTCTTTAAATTTTTAAAAATTAAATATGAAAAATATGCAAATATTTATATAGTTTATTTATCTTGTCAAATCTGATTTAAGTGAAATTCAGAGTGGTTATTGAACGGGACGAGGATAATATGTTTATCGCTGAATGCCCTTCTCTGCCTGGATGCATCTCCCAGGGGAAAACACGGCAGGAAGCAATTAAAAAGATTAAGGATGCAATAGAGGGTTATCTCAAGAGCTTAAGCAAGCATAGCGAACCAATACCACCTTCCATTGAAGAAGAAATGGTAGAAGTTCATGCCTAAGCTTCCACTTATTTCTGGAATAGAAGCAATAAAAGCGTTGAATAAGGTTGGATACAAAATAGATCATCAGACTGGAAGTCATATAATACTGAGGCAGGAAAAAGAACCGCATAGAAGACTTACCGTGCCGAACCATGGCGAGCTTGCAAAAGGGACTTTGAGGGCAATAATCAGGCAGTCGGGATTAACAGTTGAAGAATTCATTAAACTTCTAAAATGAAGCACACACTCAAAGTCACGGTCGCATTGGTTGCTTTCTTCCTCATGGCGCAGTTCACAGGCCTGTTAATCGTGAACCATTACATAGACCACAAAAAAACAGCAGGCACAAAGGCAATAGAATGGCAGCCATTGCCTTACGGGCTCGAAAGGCCGGAAATAAAGAACCAAAGCACCTCTTTCATTTACATAACCATTGCAATTTTGATAGGCACGATTCTTGTCCTGCTGCTTGTCAAGTTCAACAAGCCCCTGGTGTGGAAACTATGGTTCTTTGCCACTGTGTGGCTGACATTGTCAATTGCCCTTGCCGCCTTCCTCAACAATATTGTTGCTGCAGTGCTCGCATTAATCGTGGCAATCCTGAAATTGTACAGGCCAAATGTAGTAATCCAGAACCTTTCAGAGATTTTCATCTATGGCGGCTTGGCTGCCATATTCGTGCCTGTCATTAACGTGTTCGCAGCATTCATGCTTTTGGTTGTGATTTCAATATACGATTTCATAGCAGTCTACAAGACAGGGCACATGGTAAAGCTTGCCAGGTTCCAGTCCAAGTCAAGGGTGTTTGCAGGCCTGTTGATACCCTATTCAGCCAAAAGCAAAAAATTTTCCGCGCAGCCAAAAACATTCTTTGAAAAAGCTTCGCTCGGAAAGCCGGCGCAAAATGCCGCATCAGGGGGAAAGGCGAAAATTGCAGTCCTTGGCGGCGGCGACATAGGATTCACTTTGATCTTTGCAGGAGTTGTGATGAAAGGACTCATGCTGCAGGAAACAGTAATGTCGGGATTCCTGAAAACACTGCCAATACCTGTATTTGCAGGCCTTGCCCTCCTGTATCTCCTGTTAAAAGGCCGTGAAAACAAGTTTTACCCCGCAATGCCGATATTAAGCATAGGCTGCTTTACAGGATATTTGGTTGTTTTGCTTCTGTAGGAAGGTTTTTATATTAGTTATACATGTATAACTTTATGATGGAAATAAAAGCTAAAACAAAGAAATGGGGGAACTCGATAGGCATACTGATACCTAAAGAAGCCATAAGGAAAGAGAACATCAAACCGGACCAGGAAATCACTGTTTTGATTAGTTCCAAGCCAAAAACTACTGGAAAAGATATATTTGGAAAATGGAAATTTAAAAAGCCTGTAGAGCAGTTAATGAGGGAGGTAGACAAAGATTTTGATGTTGGCTTTTAAAAATGAATTTCTTTCATGATATTTAGACTTATAGGGGAAATCAAAAAAAATGACTTATTTTTTCGACGCTTGGACGAATGAAATGAGGAGAAGTCCAAAAAAATGACCTATTTTTTTGATAGTTATGCAATAATAGAACTTATGGAAGGCAATCCAGCTTATAAGAAGTTTGAGGATTTGAGGGTTATAACGGCTGTTCTAAATATCGGTGAAGTTTATGCAGTTCTGCTTAGAAATCATGGAAAAAAAGAAGCAAATGAATGGTTTGAAAACTTTGATTTAGAGTTGCTTGAAATATTGCCTGAGAATATGGTGGAGGCAACCTACTTTAGATATACAAACAGAAAGAAGGATTTATCCATTACCGATGCAGTTGGTTATACTTTATCCATTAAGCACAATCTAAAATTTTTAACAGGCGACAGGCAATTCGAAAATTTGCCAAATGTCGAATTTGTAAAATAATCTTTTCGTTATTGAAAATAAGCAGGAATAAAGTAAAGCTTTAAAATACCCAAATCATTCTATACTCTAGGAGGACTTTGCCGGGAGGTCAGCACTCTCCTGTCAGCGCAGACGTGCTTCAGGCGCGGTGAAGCTTAGGAAGCGGCAACAGGCTGTTGCAGTCAGTCTTGCTTTTGGCGTCGAAGCCCTGCCCCGTTGAGCTGTTGTTTTTGAAAATCCGTAAGGTCTGGAAAGAAACACACCCAAAGTGTGCTTAAGGCAGCGGTAATTAAGAGCAGCGGTGTTAATGGAAAACAGAGTGGAGCCGGAAGCAAGGTAGCTGATTGCAGTGGCTTCTGCCCATTCTTGGGCATGTCCTCCTACTTTTTATTCTGAAAGTGCTCAAACCCCATTTTCAATTCTGTTTTTTTATTGCCCATGGCCAGCTTCACTCCTTGTTCCCTGCCGACAATCTTACCAATGGCAGATACATCAAGTTTTTTCAGTCGGCTTATTTTATTTTTGCCTGCCGTGAACACCAGTTCAAAATCTTCCCCGCCGTAAAGCGCGAAATCAAGCGCATTTTTGTTTAATTTTTTGGCGTCGATTATTGTATTTTTTGATATCGGGATTTTGTCAGCGTAAATTACAGCCCCTACGTTTGACTCATTGCATATATGCCTTGCTTCTGATGCAACGCCGTCGCTTACATCGATCATGGAATTCACTCCAATCTTGACAAGCTTTCCTGCCAGCTCGAGCCTTGAGCTTGGCTCAAGATGTTTTTTGGCTGATTTTCCCTTTTTATTGTGCTTTAGCAACCCAAGCCCGGCTGCCGACTTTCCGACATCCCCGCTGCAGAAAATCAAATCACCTTTTTTTGCCCCGCTCCTTAGTGCCAGGTATTTTTTTTCAGCAATGCCGGTCATCGCAACGCTTACAGAGATTTTTTTAGAGCGCGTTATATTCCCCCCTACAACACTTATGCCGTATTTTTTGCATTTTTTATTTATTCCCCTGTACAGCCCGTCAATAAATTTGACATCAATATTATTGGGCAATGCCAGCGATACAGCAGCGTATTTTGGAAGGCCCCCCATTGCAGCTATGTCGCTCACATTTTGCTCTATCGCCTTCATCCCGATCTGCCATGGCTTGGAATATTTCACCGAAAAATGCACGCCCTCAACAAGCGAGTCTGTTGTAAAAAGAAGATAATTGTTTTTGTCGTATTCCAAAACTGCGGCGTCGTCGCCAATACCCCTGACAACGCCTTTTTGATAGGGCTTCACCTTGTTTTTTATCCTTTCAATCAGCCCAAGCTCCCCAAGCAGTTTAATCTTCATTTTAAGATATTATCAATATTTTAGTTAGCTAAAGCATTTCAGATAAAACTGAGCCATTTCCTGTATTTTTTGTCTTTACCCCTCACGATATCATCATATTTCTGCTTTATACCAAGGGTTATTTTTCCGGGCTTTCCATTTCCGACCCTTTTCCCGTCGATTGATGTTATCGGAGCAATCCCTGTCCCTGTGCCGCAGAAAAAAAGCTCATTTGCAGCCCTTGCTTCTCCTGGCTTCACTCTTTTCTCGCAGGCCTTCAGCCCCAGGCCCCTGCTGATTTTTAAGACCGAATCCCTAGTTATGCCGGGCAGCGCGCTCCTGCTTAATGGAGATACTATCTCATTGTTTTTGACAATGAATATGTTCTCTGCAGGCCCTTCAGATACATTCCCGTGCAGGTCAAGCATCAATGCCTCGTCAAACCCCTTTTTCCTCGCTTCATACATTGCAAGGACGGAGTTTGCATAGTTGCCGCTTATCTTGGCTCCGTAAACTGATGATCTCTCGGAATTTCTCCTGAAGCTCGAGGTCATAATGCTCAAGCTGCCGGAGTAGAAATGCCCCCACGGGATTGCGGCAATGGCAACATTTGTGCTGACACCCTTTGGATATACCCCTATGCTGCTGTACCCGTAATAGACTAACGGCCTTATATAACCGTCTCCGATCTTGTTTATCCTTGCAGCTTTTATGATTGCGCCTTTCAGCTGTTTTTTTGTGAGGCTTAATTTCATGCTCATTGCATTAACCGAACTAAAAAGCCTTTCAATATGGTCGTCAAGCCTGAAAATGGCAGTCCCCCCACCTGTCTTGTAGGAATGGATTCCCTCAAAAACAGCCGAGCCGTAATGCAGCGAATGGGTCATAATATGTATTCTGGCGTCTTTCCACTTGACGAATTTCCCGTCCATCCACACAAATTTCCCTAATCCCATACCGCATTAAGATGCTTTTTCGACAATCCTATTTCTGCAATGCTGCCATTCCTGAAGCCGTATTCCTTCCCCACAGAGTCAGCTATCAGAATCCCGTCCAGCATTTCCGAAACTATCCTTATTTTTTGGCTATTTTTAAGTATGCCGTACCTGAATTTGTAGTTCTTGAATACCTGCCCTTCATAAGGCTCTCTTACCACAAACTGATATCCCTCTGAGCCAAGCGGCATTGTTTTTCCGCAGCATCCTTTTGCCCATGCATTGCTTCCGGCCGGAGTGGATATGATTATTCCGCTGCTCTTCTGCCTCTCTTTGCGCTTGCTTATTTCTATGGTGTACTTTGCAGCATGATAGGCTTTTCTTGAGCCTATGAAGAACTCATTCAGCGCAAGAGCTTCAATTTTTTTGCCGTTCAGGCGCGCTTCCAGCCTTGGCAGCTTTATGGTTCTGAAATTGCCATCCATTATTTCAGCCAGCTTTGCCTCGAAATTATTCTTGTCAGCTTTCATGAAAAACCCTTCCTTGTCCTTTACATCTGCATTCACTCCCAGCAGCAGCTGACTGCCTGTAAACTGCGCGGCCCTCAGAAAAGTTCCGTCCCCGCCTGCGGCTATTACAATATCTTTACCGGCAAAAAGCCCCTTGTCCATCCTGTCCCTGTTTGCAAGGGAATAAGAAACAGAGTGCTTTTTTACAGCTCCCTTTATCCTTTCAAGGGTGCTTTTCTGCTCATTATTCCTTGGTATGGTATAAACTATCAGCGCGTTTCCAAGCTTCATTAAGAATCCGAATCAAATTTTGTATTTAAACATTTGTGTTTTTGTTTTCCATATCTTTTATTATCATTGCAAGAGCCTCATTGGCAGGGCACCCGATCCCATATTTCTTTCCAAGCTCAGCAACAGCCCCGTTCAGGTAGTCAATTTCAGTCTTTTTTCCTTTTATAATATCCTGCTGCATTGAAGAGATGTTTCTGGAATCCTTTATCGCCTCGTTTATTTCCTTTACAAAATCAACGTCAAAGCTGATGCCGTCTTTTTTTGCAACCGCAGCGCATTCTTCCGCAATCATACCCTTCAGCGGATTCAGCCTTTCATCTGCAATGTATCTGTTCTCAACCTTCAGGATTGCACTCACAGGGTTAAGCACGCAGTTCAGAATCAGCTTCTTCCACATGTCCTGCCTTATGTTTTCAGAAACGTATCCGTTCAGCCCGCAATTCCTGAAATTTTCCGCTATTTCTGCGCTTACAGGGCTTTTTTCAATTGCAGTGTAGCTGCGGCTGTTGTACTTGACAATCCCGGGCTCAAGGAAGGCAGCCCCGAAATTGGTCACTGCCCTAAGCACAAGGCACCTGTTTTTCACAATTTTCTTCACAATATTCTCGCCGTAAAGCCCGTTTTGCAGGCACAGGATTGTTGTGTCTTTCCTGAGCAGATTCCTGATCCCGCTTATTGCCTTTTCGCTGGAGTTCACTTTTGTAGCCAGCAAGATAAGCGTGTTTTCACCAATCTTGCTTATCCTTGCTGCAGCTCTTAATTTGTAGGTTTCATTTTCAATTCCGGTAATCTTAAGCCCGTTTTTTCTTATCTTATCAACATGCCCTTTCCTTCCAATCAGCGTGACATCATTCAGCTTTGACAGCTTGGCTCCGTACAGGCTTCCGATGGCCCCTGCCCCAAGTACAATTATTCTCATTTTTGTTTTAACTTTTAGGCTTTTATCCTTTTTTTATAGTTTTATTAATGAGTTTTTTGTTATTTGATTTTTCGTTGATGGGTTCTTATTGAATGTTTAATCATGCAGTTCAACAAACCTGTCCAGGATTGCCTCTCCCATCTCGGATGTTGAGTTGTTTCCGTCAAGGTCTTGCGTCCTTGTTCTCCCCTCTTTCAGCACGGATTCAATCGCCTTGACTATCAGTTCACCTGCCTTCTGCTGCCCTATGGAATCAAGAAGCAAGGCGCCTGCCAATATTGCCGCTATAGGATTCACAATTCCCTTTTCCTTTAATTTTTGGGCGCTTCCGTGTATAGGCTCGAACATCGAAATCCCGTCAGGATTTATATTGGCCCTTGCCCCGAAAGAAAGGCCGCCTTGCAGCACAGTCCCAAGGTCGCTTAGGATGTCGCCGAACATGTTTGGGGCGACAATCACATTGTATTTTTCCGGCTGCCTTATGAGGTTTACAACAGCCATGCCAATTAGATTAAACTCATATTCCACCCCCGGATACTCCTTTGCCGTTTTTTCAAAGGCCTCCCTCCATAGGCTGTACGATTCCATCATGTTGGACTTGTCAACAGCCGTTATCCTCTTGTTTTTCCTCTTCGCATACTCAAAGGCAAATTTTGCAATCCGCTCGCAGCCTTTCCTGCTCAGGATTCCCATCTGGAAAGCCAGTTCGCCTTTTGACTCAACATCAATGCACACCCTTGCCTTGCATTTCTCGACATCAATTTTCTGCCTGCTTTTCCCGCTCTTTGCCCTCCCCCATGCCCCAATGTAGAAATCCTCTGTGCTTTCCCTTATGATGGCAAAGTCGATGTCCTTGTGCGTCTTGCCTGATATCGCGCTTTCAACATTTGGAAACAGCTTGATCGGCCTCAGGCCCGCAAACTGCTCAAAATAATCCCTTATCATTGACGGAATCCCATTTGCATTTGCTGCAGATGCGTCAAAAGTGCCGCAATATATTGCATTGCAGCTGTTTTTTATCTCTTTCAGGGTTTTTTCATTTAATGTTTCTCTTGTCTCGGCAAGATGCTCCGCCCCGTGGGGATATCTTGCCCATTCAACATCGAACTTGCCAAGCTCGGCTGCCTTGTCAATTATCCTTATGCCTTCATTTATCAGTTCAGGCCCCACGCCATCTCCCGGAAAAACAGCAATTTTGTATCTCATTTTTGGCTTCAAATTCAGCCGAGCCCTCATTTATATTGCTTTTGATTTTCGATTTTCAGGTAAAATTTAAATATTATGGCATTTTTAAAATCAATTATGAAAAAAGAGGACATAATGAAGATGGAGGAGGAAGAGCACAAAAAATACCACAGGAGGCTGGTTTATATTTTCATTGTAATCTTGTTCCTCCTGTTTTTAGGGGCCACTTTCTACTATTTCGTTGAAAAATGGACGTATCTTGATGCAGTGTACTTCTCTTCCTACACGATAACAACAGTTGGCTATGGCGACATAACCCCGAAGACAGTTGCAGGAAAAATATTTACCATATTCTACATGTTTGCCGGAGTTGCAATGGCATTGTACGGGCTTTCGGTGATAGCGGCGCATTTTGTTGAAGTGAGGGAGGAATTCTGGCTGGAGAGGCTTGGCAAAATAAGGATGAGGCATCACACTGAAAATTTCCGGGGCAGGCTTGGCAGGCTGTTCGGCTTCCAGTCCGAAAAATTAACAAGGGGTTACGAGAAAAAAAAATAATATTTATTCGACAAGTATTGCTGCCTTTCCCGGCATAGCCTGTTTTGCCTTCGGCTCTTTTGAGTTTTCTGCAGCGATGGCTTCAACATGACACTTGAATTCTTCCCCGTATTCTTTTGATGCGTCATTCAGCGCATGGAATTCCGTGTCCTGGTCCAATGCCATTACGGGGACCTTTGTCTGGTCATTGAGGAATTTAGGAATTAATCTGGATATTTCCTGCCCGTATATCTTGAGTTCTGTTGACATGATTTTTTTTATTATCTCCCCTGCATTCCTCGTTTTTTCCATCTCTTGCTTCAGGGCATTCATGAAGCCGTATTTCCATTTTTCAGCCACGAATACGGTTATTTTTTTTGGCTTTTCTATTTTTGCCAGCCTCAATATCTCGACTATGTCCTTCCTTGTGTTTTCAGCAAGCTCGGCAACTGCCTCTGCCTTTTTGTCAATTCTGCCTTCATCATATTCCGGCCACTTTTCAAGCGATGCAAATCCCTCCTTTTTTATCATCTCCCACATCTCCTCGCTTATGTGGGGGGTGAAAGGCGCCATCATCAAAATGAGATTCTTCACAGCTTCCCCAAAAACTTCCTTGCTCCTGTCCCTGTATTTTTGCAGCACATCGGCAAACTCCATTACCTTTCCGATTGCAAGGCTGAACTCAAACTTTTCAATATGCTCAGTTACTTTCTTAATGGTCAAATGCATCTTGCTCAGGATGTACTTGTCCTTGTCGTTCAGCTTGTGCTCGTCATAGCGCTTCAGTGAAATTTCATTCAGGTTGCCTTCAACAAGGCTATAAATCCTGTTCAGGAACCGGAAAGAGCCGTTAACCCCCCTATCGTTCCAGTCCAGTTCCTTCTCCGGCAATGCAGCGAACAAAATAAAAAGACGTGCAGTGTCAGGCCCGTACTTGCCGCTTATCTCGGCTGGGTCAACAACATTCCCAAGTGATTTTGACATCTTAGCCCCGTCTTTTATCACCATTCCCTGCGTAAGCAGCCTTGCAAACGGCTCGTCAGCCGTTACAAATCCCAGATCCCTCAATGCTTTTGTAAAGAACCTCGCATAAAGCAAATGCAATATTGCATGCTCTATCCCTCCAATATACTGGTCAACAGGCATCCAGTACTCTGCAACTTTCTTGTCGAAAGGCCCTTTCTCATGCTTAGGGCTGCAGAACCTTAGGAAATACCATGACGAATCCACAAAAGTGTCCATCGTGTCCGTGTCCCTTTTTGCGTTCCCATGGCATTTTGGGCATTTTGCCTCAACAAAATCTTTGCATGTCTCCAAAGGATTTCCCTGTCCTGTAAACTTGCATTTGTCCGGCTTTGGCAGCCTTACCGGCAAATCCGCATACGGAACAGGAACAGTCCCGCATTTCCCGCAATATATAATAGGTATAGGCGTTCCCCAGTATCTCTGCCTTGAAATAAGCCAGTCCCTTATCTTGTAATTGACAGTTCTCTTTCCCAGTTTTTCCATCTCCATCCACTGGGAAATCGGCTCTATCGCCTCTCTATTGCCCATGCCTGAAAACTGGCCTGAATTGAACAGTATTCCGTCCTCTGTGTGAGCCTCTCTCGCTTTTGCCGCATCAGCCGGCTTGCCGTCCTTTGAAATCACAAACTTCAAAGGTATATTGTATTTTCCTGCAAACTCGAAATCCCTCTGGTCATGCGCGTCAGCCATTACAATCCCTGTCCCGTAGTCCATCAATACAAAATTTGCAAGGTAAATGGGTATTTCCTCGCCGTTAACCGGATTGACGGCGTATTTTCCCAGAAAGCAGCCGAGCTTGTCTTTTCCCTCGGCAGTTGTCCTTTCAGCTCTTGACTGCTGCTTTATCTTCTTTATAGTTTCAAGCGCTTCTTTCTCGTGCTTTGTGCCTTTCACAAGCTCGATGACAAGCGGATGCTCAGGAGCAATCACAATGAAAGTTACGCTGTAGATTGTGTCAGGCCTTGTCGTGAAAGTCGGCATGATTTTTCCCGTTTCCTTCACCTTGAAAAAAATCTCGACTCCGTGGCTCTTGCCAATCCAGTTCTTCTGCATTGTCTTTACCCTTTCCGGCCAATGCTCCAGCTTGTCAATATCTTTCAGCAGCTCTTCAGCATAATCTGTAATCTTGAAGAACCACTGCTCCAAAAATGTTTCAGTCACTTCATTGTGGCACCGCCAGCATTTTCCGTCTTCAACCTGCTCGTTTGCCAATACGGTGTTGCAGCTTGGGCACCAGTTTACAGAAGCCTTTTTCTTGTAGGCCAGCCTTTTCTCATAGAATTTCAAAAAAATCCACTGGTTCCACTTGTAATAGTTTTCATGCAGGCTCGCAATCTCCCTGTCCCAGTCATAGGAAAACCCCATGTCCTTCTGCTGCTGCCTTATGGTGTCCATGTTAGTCAGTGTCCATTTTTCAGGATCAATGCCGTGCTTTATTGCAGCGTTCTCCGCCGGAAGTCCAAAGGCATCATACCCCATTGGATACAGCACATTAAAGCCCTGCATTCTTTTGTATCTTGCAAGCGCGTCACCAATTGAATAGTTGCGAAGATGCCCCATATGCAGGGTTGACGATGGATAGGGATACATCTCAAGGCAGTAGAATTTTTTTTTATTGAGGTCTTCCTTGGCCTTGAAGATATGCTTCTCTTCCCACCTCTTCTGCCATTTTTTGGCTATTTCGTTAAAATCAGCTTTTGGCTCCATTTATGGAAGTTTTGCTATTTGATTTTTAAAGATTATGCTAGAATTCCTTCCTGTTCCTCAGGTGCTCAACCAGCTTTTCAGAGATAACAAGCCTATTATTATCAACGACGTACCTGAACGGAAGGACAACGCTTTCATTCTCGTTGACCTCGATTTCAACTTCGTCAATGAACTTCAGGCCGCTTAATTTTGAGCCATCCAGAATTTTTTTTGCAGCGTAAACTGCGTTGTCCGTGGGCATCTGCACATTTCCAAGGCTTCTTTTCCCAAAACTTATTTTGGCTTCTCTCAGCTCATCAATTATCCAATCGGTCCTTTTCTTTGCAGGGTTGTCGCCAAGAATTCCCCCGAAAACAAAATATTTGAACTTGCTCTTGTCACCAGCCGTCAATGCTGTTTTTGAATATTGGGACAAAACGCAAATGTCTTGAAATTTCAGCTCGGAAACATTTTTTTCAAAAACACTGCCAAGTTTTTTCAGTTTTTTGAAATCATCACCCTTGATGTTGGTAAAAATCAGGTTATCCTTTCCAACAATTTCAGAAATGTGCCCGTACTCAATTAAACACCACTCATAAACCTCTGCTTCAAGATGCTCGATTATATATTTGGCCATCTTAACAAAGAAAAAATCAAATAAAAAACTAAAATTTCTTGAACTGCGCTGCCGTGTCTATGAGGTCGACATGGCCCAGGAACACGGACCTGCAGCAGTATCTCTGCAGCCCAAGCTCGTCCATCACTTTCTTCCTGTCCTCGCCTTTGTTTACCCTTTCGACATAGCTTTCCCACAAATGCGCTATCGGCTTTCCGCACGAAAAACAACGAATTGGTATTATCATTTTTTGTCCTCCTATCTGTAAGATTTCTGAACTTTTGATCTAGCCTGCCCATGCCTGTTCGGCTTTGCAGGCTCTTTCCTTCTCACATCAGCAACCAAGAGGTTTCGGTCATAATTAAGGAACGCCTCTTTCAGCTTGTCGCTTTTCGTGAAGCTTAACAGCGCCTTTGAAATAGCAAGCCTTGACGCTTCCGCCTGGCTTGTAGTTCCTCCGCCTGCAACCCTGATATCAATGTCAACCTTTCCTGCAGCTTCTCCAGCCAGTATAAGCGGCTCTTCAAGCTTGAGCCTTGACATTCTTGGCTGCACAGACTCGATTGGTATGCTGTTTATCCTGATCAGGCCTTTTCCAGGCTTCAAAGTTGCCCTTGCAATAGCCCTTTTTCTCTTTCCCGATGTGTTTATGTGCTTCATATTTTGCCGCCGATAGCCCTGCATATCTCCTTGACTTTCAGGTAGTCTGCCCCGAGCCTTTCCGAGCCCGCGCTTTCAACCTTGGCTGGCTTTTCATTCTTTAGGCTATCTGGCACCCCGATGTGGCATTTTATGTTTTTGAAAGCCTCCCTTCCTCTTGCCCTTTTGAAAGGCAGCATCCCTCTTATAGTCCTTTTCACAAACATGTCAGGCCTTCTGTAGAGATACGGCCCTTTTCCAGGCGCTTTCCTGTCAATCCTTCTTATGTACTCGTGAAAAATTGCCTGCTTTCTGCCGCTTACAATGGATTCCTCGCAGTTTATTACATCCACTTTGTTGCCCAGCAAAGCCTGCTTTGCAACGTAAGTCCCAAGCCTTCCCAAAACTGCATCTTTAGCGTCTATTATCATGTTAAATTCCTCAACCTATTATCCTTATGCCCTTTCCGCTGGGATTTTCCTTTGAAAGCTCCAGCAGCGGGATTATTTTTGCGCCTGCCCTCTCCAGCTTTTCCTTTGCCCCGCCTGAAAACTGGAAAGCTGAAATTGTAAGCTTGTGGCTCAAGTCCCCTGCGCCAAGAACCTTGCCGGGAACAATAATAATATCATTCTCCTTTGTGTGCCTGCTCAGGCTTGAAAGGTTTACAATCCTCCTCTGCCTTGTAGGCTTCTCCAGGTCAACAGCAATTCTCTTCCAAAGGCTTGCAGGCTGCTCATTGCTTCTTTTCTTCAGCTCGTTGACCAAAGCCTGCAGTATCGGGTTGCTTGTTCCGGTTCTATTTGCCATTTTCTTGTTTGATGATTTTTATCAAGTTGGAATTTATTTATTGTTTTAGTTGTTAATGTGTTTCTGTTGTCATTGATTGAAATGCGGGGGACGTGATTCGAACACGCGCACCCACTAAGGGACAAGGCCCTCGACCTTGCGCATTTGGCCAGGCTCTGCCACCCCCGCATGCGAGTTATTATATTTCTTATTTGAATTTATAATGGGGGCTGAGCGGATGCGAAGCCTCCGTTTTTGATGAAACTTTTTTGGTAAAAAGTTTCCCGCCGTCAACTCGCGGAAGGGTTGGGCTACTTCGCCTTCTTGAGCTCCTCGGCAAGCTCGTCAAGCTGCTCGTCGAAAATGTCCATTGCCTTGTTTATGATTTCCTTGCCGCTGAGCTGGCCGAATGATTCAATATAAAACACGAAGTCTGTGTCGCTTGCAGTGACTTTTACATTCTTGTCAATCTGCGAGTAATCAAGCGACAGGTCGCACTCAAGCACCCTGTCCTTGTTGACAACAAGCTTCCTGTCCTTTATCTCGAAAATATTGTTGTGGTCGACCTCAATTATTGCTTCAGGGTTCTTCACATCCCCTGTTATCTCTATTATCGGCCTGTACTTGTAGTATGCATGGCATGGGCTCCATTTCATGTGCTGCTTCCCTTTTCCGAGCACGGCCGTCGCCTCAAGTTCAAGAGTCTGCCCTTTCAAAAGCTTTACAATCGGCATCTCGGCAAAAACAGGCTTTACAGCAGGGTCTTTGCTTTTCAGCTCTGACGCATAAACCACTCCTGAGCCTTTTGTGGCCCTCAGCACAAGCTTTAGCTGGCACCTGTTGCAGCCCTTGCCTTCGCACTTGCACTTTTCCGGCAGGTTGTACGACTTCAAGTCAGTCTTTAGCGGGATCAGCCCAAGCCTGTGCGCTATCATCTCGTCATAAAGTATCGAGTTGTTTTTTGAAAATTCAACCTCATCGATTGCCATTGTCGGCACTTCGTCAATCATCAGCCTTCTGAGGGTGTTTGCAAAAATAGGATTTGAGTCCTTCAAGATGAAAGAAAGCTTTCCCTGCTCCTTGTTGTTGTCCAGCACTCTGATTTCCATTATACCCTCCTTCCTCGTCTTCCGCCTTTTTTCCTGCAGCCGTCATGCGGCAGCGGTGTAACCTCTTCTATGATTCCGATTTTCAGGCCCATTCTGGACAGTGCCCTTATTGCAGCCTGCGCTCCTGGCCCCGGGCTTGTCGGCCCATTGTGGCCCCCCGGAGCTTTTATCTTGACATGGATTCCGGTTATGCCCTTGTCCATTGCAGTCTCAGCAGCCTTTTTTGCAGCAATCATTGCAGCTGTCGGGCTTCCTTCCATCCTGTCGCTCTTAACAACCATTCCTCCTGAGCCTACTGCCAAGGTCTCAGTTCCTGTTATATCTGTAATGTGGATTATAGTATTGTTATATGATGCATAAATGTGCGCTATTCCCCATCTTGACTGCCTTTGCTCCATTTTATCTCGCTTCCGCTTTTTGCTCCTTTACATCTTTTTGTTCCGGCACCCTGAACACATGCACAAGCTTTATGCTGGGCTCTTCCTGGGTCGAGACAAGGTATGAAGGGGTTGTTATTTTTCTTGCACCCACAGCAATATGCTCGTGAGTTATGTATTCTCTGGCTTGCATCATTGTCTTTGCAATCTGCTTCCTCTGCACAAGAGTCTGCAGCCTTCTTTCCAAAAGATCTTTCAAAGTAAGGTTCAGGACATCCTCGATTTTTGAGTCCTTCTTCAGCAAGCCGAGAACGTGGAGCCTGTCAAGCAGCTGTTTTTTCTCAAGCTCTGACTGGCTGGTCTTCTCGCCTATGATTGTCTTTGCCCTGTGCAGCATCTTCTTGAGCATGGAATCCATTTTCCATATCTCATTCTTTCTCTTAAGCCCGTACTTTGTTGCTATTTCCTTCTCAGCTGCTATCCTGTCCCTCTGCCAGGGATGGCTCGGCTTTGAGAATTTCTTCCTTTGCTTTCTTGGATCTCCCATTTATGTCCTTCCTGCCTTTGCGCCTTCTTTTTTCTTGACGCCCATTACTTTTCCCTTGTTTTTCCTGAAATTGGACCTTGTCCTCTGCCCCCTTACAGGCAGCCCAAGCGAGTGCCTTAGCCCCTTGTATGACTTTACTTTTTTCATCATCTTTATGTCATTGTCTTGTGTAAATGCAAGGCTTGTGCCTACAAGGTGCTTGTCAGCCCCGTCTTCAGGGTCTTTTTTCCTGTTGAGCATCCACACAGGAATCCCGAATTTCAGCGGGTCTTTCATAATCTCGTCAATCCTGCTCACGTCGCTTTCCTGCAAGTAGCCTGCCTTCTTTGCCTTCTCGATTTTTGCGACATTCAGTATGGCATGGGCAAGCATGAAGCTTACTCCTTTTATTTTTGTAATGGCGTTTTGAATAGGCTTGTTTCCATCCAAGTCAGTGTTTGCAATCCTGACGAAGTACTTCAGTTCCTGCTTTTGCTCTTCTGCCATTTTATGAATTAATGTTGCCGAGAAAAAAAGCGTCTAAATCAATATAGAGATTAACCCTAAAGCGCCTCTATAGACTCGGGCTTACGTGATTTGGGATACTATGGCTATTTAAAAAGGTTGCGGAAAAAATGAATAAATACGCAACCTTTAAAACCTAGTTTTTAATCCTGTTGCCTATGGTGGCAATAGTTTAATGGCAGAATAGGCGGCTGTGGCTGAAAAGCAGAACCCGCCTGGCGGGAGTTCGATTTGAGCGCGTTCATGCGTTTCACGAAATTCTCCCTTGCCGCCCTTTTTAAATCCCTAGCAAAAAATTGTTATATTAAAAAGACAGCTCACCTTCATGGATAAAGATAATAAAATAAAAATCCTTAAGAATGATATTGAATCCTATAAGTTCATAATTACATTTTTTACTTTTATGATTGGTATTTTTTACCTTTCACTTCAAATAATACAAAGTAACATAACAAATTATATATTTATAGCCTTAATAAGTGCATATCTAGTCACAATCTTAGCTTTTTTTGCGCTGGGATTACAAAAATACAATAAAATTAAAATTATATTAAATAACAAAAAGATGGTAACTATGAAAAATACAAAGAAAAAAGAATATGTAAAAAATCTAATAATTGGAACATTTGCCGGAATTATTGCTTCAATAATCTTTGAAGTCAAAGAGATGGATGTAACCTCGGTAGGTTATTGGATTACTCTTACTGTAGTATTGATTTTAGTGATAATTGTAGGATGGATTGGTTGGAGAGTAGTATCTAAAATTTAAAATGAAGCAAATTCCAAAATCCGAGGACGAATGGAAAAAGAAATTAACCAAAGAGCAATACATTGTCCTGAGAGAAAAGGCCACAGAGATGCCTTTTACCGGAAAGCTGCTTCACAACAAGGAAAAAGGAAAATACATATGCGCTGCATGCGGCTCTGAGCTGTTTTCTTCAGGCACAAAATTCGATTCAGGCACTGGATGGCCGAGCTTTGACAGTGCAAATATGGAGAATGTTGAATTAAAGAAGGATTTTTCTCATGGCATGATGAGGACGGAAGTCATCTGCAAAAAATGCAAGGGGCATCTTGGGCATTTATTCAATGACGGCCCGACCGAAACAGGAAAAAGATTCTGCATCAACTCGTGCTCCCTGGACTTCAGGAAGAAATAGCTGTTCCCTTATCAGCAAGAATAATATTCTATTTTCAGCACAAACCTGTATATTATGTAAGGCAGTGCAAGCGATGCGGAATAAGCAGCCGCTATGACAAGCGAATTGTGCACGGTTGCAAGGCTTAATTCCCTTGCCAAATTGTTTGACATGTTTGAAACCACAAAGAAATTTGCCAATGCCGTCGCAGGAATCAGGATTGAAAGCAGCATATGATGGCCTTTTTCCAGATGCTCGATGCCCCTTATCACAATCTCAAAAAGCAGGCCAAAAACAATGCCAAGTATTATTATGATGATGTACAGGAAAACCCCTTTCAGCACAAGCAAGGCAGGCACAAGCGCAACCGAGACTGCAAAATTCCCGGCTATTATCACAAAAAGCAGCACCCAGTAAACCCGCTTCTCCAGAAATCTCGTCTCAGGAGTCTTGAGCTGCTTGGCGTTATGAATAATCTCAGAAGCCCTGCCTATGTCTTTTTTGCTCCAGCCCTTTTTTTCAAGCCTTTCTGTCAGCCTATTCATCAATACTCTTCCTTTTCCTCATTGATTATTTTTTTAATGAAAGCAATGAACTTCTTCGTTCTTTCATAGTCTTCCTTTAGGGAATCTATGTTCACCTCGACAATCTCCCCCCTGTCTATGGTTGCTATCATCGTGACATGCCTTCTGAACTCTTCCCTTCTGGTGTATTCAGCATTGCTGAGCTTCCTCAGCCTGAGATAAAAATTGATGTAGTCAATAAGCTCTGCATTGTCAGGAAAAGTTTGCTTCAGCAAATCGCACCTCAGGCCTGCATTGTCAGGAATGCCTGCCACCAGTTTCTTTTCCTTGGCATACTTCAGCAATGACTCAAATCCAAAGCCTATGCAGCTGATTAGCCTGTCAATAACATGCTTTATTACATCAACCGTCCTTGTGTACTTAAGGCTGACCCAGAAGAGATGCTCTACTCTCTTCAATTCCTGCAATGCCTCGTCGAATGAGTCTTTCATACAGCGCCTTTAGAATTATTTTTGCAATTTTAATATGGCTTCTGCAAGGTTGCCGTTGCTCTGCTCCAGAGCCTCAAGCGCCTCCTCCCTTGAGCAGCCTGCCTGCTCCATTATGGTGCTTAAGTCGTCCTCGCTTATCTCCAGCTTTTCGTCCCTCTCAACTTCTGTTATCTCCCCTACAACCTGTATGCTCTCCTGCCCCATCATGTTGACCCTGCTCACCTGGGGATTTTTGATGACAAGATCCTTGCCTGCAGTCTTGATTATGACCAGTTCCGCGTCTATCTCCTCCTGCTTTATGCCCAGCCTTTTCATAGCCTTCTGCATTTCCCTTGGATTCATTCCCGGAAACATGAAATCACCTATATCCCGAGCAGCCTGTTGCCATAAGCGTAAAGAAATATCATGATAAAGATGACAACAACGCAAAGCACGATTATGTGCCCGGGCTTGAATTTTACTTTGCTCTTGTACTCGTCAAAATACCTTACTAAGCCGCCCATGCCGGAAGGCATTGAAATCCTGTCTTGCGCCATTTTAATTGGTTATTATGAATTTAATATAAAATAAATTGGCAGGGCTTGAATAAGCCACCTTTTGTCAGGTCCTTTGTGCAATTATACCTAAAAACGCTTTGCGTTTTTGGAATTGCGATAGCCTGCCTTAGCATTAAACTAAGCGTCGCTGGAAAAGCCGGTTTGACTCAGCTTCACTGGACTTGCACCGGCCAGGGCTCACCGTTTCACCCATGCTGTAAAAACGTCAATTGGTCAGCTCAATGCCCTCGCAGGCATCTTCGCGAAAATCATCCTTTGTTACAGCGGTCTCGTTTCTGAGTGGTTGCCTTCTATTGCTGGAACTCACTTGCGTGAGTGGCCGCCTGGGCATTCGCGAAGCAAATGCCACAAAAATGCCAGCCGGTTTCGCGGCTGGGTGGGTGGACTTTCCTCAGCCAATGCATGCGAAACGAAGTTTCGCTCGCTTGCAGCCGGCCGCAGCTAAGTACCAGCCCTGCCTCTGAATAGTATGGAAAGTGTGTATATAAAATTATCGAAATTTTCGGCACAGCCTATCTGTTTTTACCCTTTAAAATGGAATCTTTCAGCTGCTTTATCTCGTCAAGCTGCTCAAGAAGGATCCCCTCCTTTATGTCCTCGCCTATTGCAAGGAGAATTATGAAGATGACCATCAAAAGCCAGAGGAAAACTGTCTGCAAAAAGCCCCACGATATCCTGTAGCCTTCCAATGCAAAAACCTTGTTGATGAAGAAATATCCTATAATCAGCACAAGAAACCCAACAACCAGGAGCATCTTTTCAAAGATGCTCGTACGCCTCTTTTTTTCCATGATAAACAGGGATAAACTTCGGCATTATGTTTATATATTTTTCTTTTTGAATAGCAGGATATTGAGCGGCTGCTCCCCGCTCCATACTTCCGTTTCCTTTGCAATGTAAAAATTGTTCTTTTCAGCGCTTTTTTTGGCCAGCTCCGGCATCTTGGAAATGACGGCAAGAGTGCCGTTGCCTTTCAGTATGTAAGCGCTCTGGTAAAAAAACTCATTGTAGATTTTATTAAGGTCAGCGCTTTTTGATACCGGCAGGCTTGTGGCAATCCTGTCAACGCTTTTTTCCTTGAACTTTATGTCAAGCCATTCCAGCTCAACCCTGCTGAAATTGATGTATTTGTCGACCCCGGCAATCTTTGCGTTCTTCTTTGAATAGCCGACATACTTGAACAGGTGGTCATAGCTGTATATGCCTGCTTTCGGCTTTTTTATTGCCCTGTCTGCTTTTTTGAAAAATTTTTCAAAGTCAACGCCTATTTTCAGCCTCAAAAACCCGAACTTTTCTTTCTTGTAGTAATTATGCGGGAATCCGCTTGCATAGAAAGCTGCCTCTATCCCGATAACCCCGTCCCTTGAGAAAGGGTCAAGCATCACTTCCTTTTTCCCAAACCCGCTTTCCCTCACCAATGCATAGGCTATGGTTCCCCTCAATGAGTTGGGGTGGAGGAAAATCTTGTATCCCCTCTTGTTCAGCTCCATTCCTGAAAAATCAATTCCAAAGTGGCATTTGCTGTTTACGATATGGGCCATGAAGATCATTTCATATTCCTTTAAGTCGATTCTGGTGCCTTTCAGCTTTCTTGCAATGATCCTGTTTGCCTTTGCCTCGACATCAACGCTCTTGAAATTGTGGGTCCCGTGCCTTATGCACTCGACCCTGAATTTTTTGTGCTTCAGGATCCATTCGTCAAAATGCAGCTTCCCGATGAAATTCTCGAAGCCGCTGAAGAAGTCGTCAAATTCAAAGCTGCCAAGCAGGTACATGACCCTGTCCGCTGACTGGCATTTGTAGCATAATAAGCACAACTCCTCAAATTTCTTGGCTTCGAATGAAATGCAGCAGTCTTCAATCTTGCATCCTGCGCCAATCAGCTCCTTTGCATCCTGCGCCGCTGTTTGCTCCAGCCCCCTTGATGTTATCAAAAGCCCCTTCATCTGGTAAAAGGCAGCAGCGTCGTTTAAAAAGATTTGTTTATTTCTTAAGAAGGGATTTTTTCTTCAGCCCCTTTCTCATTTTTGGGCTCGGCTTCAGCCTTTTGAAGAACTCAATCTGCCTCAGCCTTTTTTCAGCATCCTCTTTGGAAGTGTAAGTTCCAAATTTCCTTCCGGTCGTTTCAGACAAGACAACATACTTTCCCTTTATTTTCTTGATCATAGTTTTTCAATGCAGGCATAATTTAAATAGCTTTCTTTGCATAATGCATTTACAGAGTTGCATGTCAATTTACAGCAGGATAACAGAAATGTTTATATCATTTTAACGATACTTTCCATAAATGAAAAGGATAATCATTGACACAAACTTTTTGCTGGTGCCATTCAAGTACAGGGTGGACATTTTTTCAGAATTCAGCAGGATATGCGATTTCACCTATGGGCTTTTTATTTTCGGGCAGTCCATTGAGGAGCTTGGGAGAATAGTCCAAAGCCAGTCCGGCATGGACAAAAAGGCAGCGCAATTCGCGTTAAAGCTCGTAAATCTGAAAAATATAGGTATCATAAATTCCCCTGCAAGGGATGTTGATTCACTGATATTGGCTGATCTTGATAAAGACACGATCGTTGCAACACAGGACCTTCAGCTGAAAAAAAAGCTCCTTGCAAAAAGCACCACGATCATCGTTCTTAGGCAGAAAAAATACCTTCAGCTAATTAAGAAAGCTTTATAAATGAAACAGCTCTCCTCTCGGCATTGGCTGGTTGAAGCCATTTAATAATAAAGGTTTAAAATGTTCTATAAAATAGAGTTAAAAGACCACATCAGGGTGCCTCCTAACCTGTTCAGCCTTCCGCTTGAGGAAGCTGTGATAAAGAGGATAAAGACCAAGTACAGCGGCTTTATCTCAAAGGACCTCGGCATCGTAGTTGACGTGGCCGGAATGAAGGATATAGGGGAAGGTGTCATTATACCGGGAGACGGGGCTTCATACTATGATGTTTCGTTCGAGCTGCTGACTTTCAAGCCTGAAATGCAGGAAATAGCTATCGGCAGGGTAAAAGACATTGCTGAATTCGGCGCTTTCATAAACATAGGCCCTCTTGACGGCATGATACACATAAGCCAGACCATGGATGATTTTGTATCGTTCAGCAAGGACAAGACCCTGACCGGGAAGGAATCCAAGAGGGTGCTGAAGGTTGGCGACGTGTGCAGGGCAAGAATCATAGCAGTCTCGTTCAAGGATGTTTTGAACCCAAAGCTCGGCCTTACAATGAGGCAGCAGGGGCTCGGAAGGCTTGACTGGATCAAGGAAGAGCCCGAGGAAAAAGAAGCTCCAAAGAAAGAGGAGAAAGAAGGCAAAGAGCATAAGGAGCACAAGGAAAAAAAGGAAAAGAAATAAGCGAAAATGAAAAAAAAAGTATGCAAGAGATGCAAGATGCTTGTTGACGGAAATGAATGCCCGGTTTGCAAGACCAACCAGTTCTCTACAAACTGGCAGGGCAGGCTTTACATTCTTGACTCCGGCAAGTCAATAGTCGCTGAGAAGATAGGCATCAAGGCCAAAGGCGAGTACGCTATAAAGGTAAGATAATCATGGAACTCAATGTTACAAGCACAAAGGAAGAGCCGCTGCTGTCAAGAAGGCTGATCAAGGCTAATTTGGAATTTGAAAAATCCACCCCGTCTTATGCGGAAGTCACTGCGCTTCTTGCAGGCAATCTCAAGGCAGACGAGAAACTGATTGCGATAAGGCACATCTACAATTCATTCGGCGCCAAAAAAGCCGATGTTACAGCTTATGTATATTCAGACGAGTCCAGGAAGCAGTTCATAGAGCCCAAGAGGAAGGAAAAGAAGGATAAAACAGCTGAAAAGAAAGAGTGATTTGAAGATTTTATAATAAAACTTTAAATCCGCCGCTATGCGGCCAAAATTACACTCGGCGAAAATTTTCCTGCCAATAATTTTCGCCTCGGACTATTCAATATAATGAATAAATTGGCGAGGAGTCGCGTGTGGCAGACAGCGACGACGAGCACTAATTATTGTCCGTAGGACAGATTAAGAATCCAATTTAACAAAACATAAAACAAAAATGGCAAAGGAAGCAAAGAAAAAATTGTCTGGGAGATGGAAGCTGTACGAGAAGTCAGGAGACAAGATAACAAGGAAAAACAGGTCATGCCCCAAATGCGGCGAAGGCACTTTCATGGCAAAGCATGCAAACAGGTGGGCATGCGGCGCTTGCAAATACACTGAATTCCTGCAGAAATAACTAATCCTTGCCAAATTTCTGGAACACAAGCAAGTCCTCTGTTGTCAGTTTCTGTCTTTTTTTAATCTTCTCGTTGACAGCGTCCTCTTTTGACTTCAAAAACATTTCCTGCTCGTGCTTTCTCTTCTCTCTTTTGTCAGAATCAATCCTGTCAAGCTCTGCCTTCACGGAGTTCATCAGCTTGAGCTTTTCCTTCAGCTCGCTGTTGGCATCTCCAAATTTCTTCTTCAGCTCGGAAAATTTCCTGAACGCATCTTCCTCCTCAACCTTCATCTTGTCTATCTCAGCAGATATTTTAAGAATTTCCTCATGAAGCGACTGGCTTTGTTTCGCCTTTTCCTGTATCAGCTTGTGGGATTCATTCGCATCTTTCTTCATATTCCTTATTTCGTCAGAGGCATCCTTAAGCCTTTTGTTTGACTCGGCAAGCTCTTTTGCATCCTCGTAGAGATTTTTCAAGCCCTTGATTTTCTTCATCAGCTCTTTCTCTTTTTCAAAAGAAGCAGTGTCTGTCTCTATCTTGAATTCGAGCTTTTCAATTGCCTGCTTTATCCTGGAAGGGTTCTCCTTTATCGGCAATGATTTCGCGAGCTGCTCTTTCTCCTTTTTCAGCCTGTCGAAATCCTTAAGCCTGGAGCTTGCATCCTTGTTTATGCTGTCCCTTCTGGGCTTCAGCCCCTTGACTTCCTGAGTGAGGGAATCTCTCCTGGCTTTGCTGTCCTTTATCTTCTGTATCGACTGCCTTATTTTTACGGAGAATTCTTCCTTTTTCCTGTACCAGGATTCTTTCTCACTGTCAAGCTCGTTGAGCACGTTCTTTAATTTGGATACCTCTATCCTGTGCCTGTTAAGTTCCTCAACTAGCTCTCTTGCAGTCTTTGATGCCATGAATTTGATTCAACTGCATATTTAGCCGAACAAAGCGCCCAAGCCTGCAGCTGCCGCCTCTTCTGATTTCTTCTCTTCAGCTGCTTTCTTCTTCTCGTCCACTTTGTGCTCAGCCGGCGCTCCTGCGCTCGGGGCTGCCGCCGCAACCTGCGCTACAGCTGCCTTCTCAATAGCTTCTTCTATGTTGACTCCTTCCAAGGCTGCGACAAGTGCCTTTGCCCTTGCATCATCCACTTTCACATGGGCTGATTCCAGCACTTTCTTCACGTTCGCTTCATCTACTTTCTGTCCTGCCTTGTGAAGCAGCATAGCCGCGTACACATATTCCATTTTTTAGTCCTCCGTTAAATTTATTTTAATTATTCTTTTTATTGGATTATTAGTCAATGTTTTCAATCGTTAATGAGGTTCTTAGTTATTGAATTTTTCTTTCTTATCCTGTTCTTCAATCTCTTTTTTTTGCAAGTCTCTGGCTATCTTCTCCACTTCCTTTATTTCTCTTTGCTTTTCCCTCATTTTTATGTTTGCTTCCAGCTCTTCTCTTGTCGGGGCTTTTAAGTCAGATGACTCTTTTGTTTCAGATTTTGGTTCTGTTTCTTGTTTTGGCTCAGATTTTTCATCTGCTTTCTCATGCTTTGCTTCAAAAACCCGTATATTAGCTGTTCCTGCCAAGCTCTTCATCTGCATCTCTGCCTTTGCCAATAGTGAATCAATTATTCCCTTCTCTAAAATGTTCTGTGCAATTCCAAGCGCTTTTGCATCATTATGCGCTTTTCCCAGCAACGTGCTTATTGTACTTTTTGTAGGGTATGAGGCGTAGACTGCAAGGTTGAATGCCCATCTTGAGGCATTTGCCAGCCTCCCCATGTATTCCTTCTCATCAACTGACAAAACATCGCGCCCGTAAATAATCCCGTTCTCATAGACAGCAACCAAATCCAGGCCGACTTCCATAGGCTGTATTCCAAGCCTTATCAGGATTTCAGCCACTTTCGGCTTTATTTTTTCCCCTGCCTTTACAACAACAGAGTCTTCCTTTATTGCAACTTTGCCACCCTCAACTCCCGACTTTATTCCTGCCAGGGCAAGCTCCCCTATAATCGGGCCAGGTGCAAATGAGGTTGCTCCCTTGTTTACTATGATGTCTCTTGGAGCAGTCTGGCCGGCTTTCGCAGGAGCTGGCGATTTGCTTTTCTGCAGTGTGTTGCTTAATTTGAATGGGTTTTCCTTTGTGAAAATTAATGCAGGCATCCCGCCAAGGTGCGCTTCCAGGCTTTCAATTCCCTTCTTTTTTGCCTTTGTGTCCTCGATGGCCAGCTTTATCAGCCTTCTCTTGGTCATTGTCATGAGGAATTTTCCTCTTAGCTGCGCCCTCATTGTCTGCAGCTGCGGAGCAGGCAGGTTTTCCATGTTTACAACTGCAATTATGGGATTTTCATTAATCAGCCTGGCAAGCTTTGCTACAATTTCTTTCTTGTAGTCAGCTACATGCGCTTCCCTCTTTGTCTTGGTTATTGCTTCTGCCATTTTGATTTTTTTAAATTTATTTTTCGTTATTGAGTTTTTTGTTGTTTTTAATTGAATTTATTTTATTGGATTTTTTGTTAATGTTTTTAATTTTTTAATCCGCCTACGGCGCATTTTAGGCTCGCTCATTAGCTCGCCTATTTATTGGCCTCTTTTTCTATCTCCAGCTTTTCCCCTACCTTGACTGGCTTGCCCATTGTCAGCTTCACATAAATGTCCTTTATGTTGTGCTTTTCATTTGGCAGCGCATGGATCACCGAATTGTAGACGGTCAGCGCATTCTCCGCTATGTCGCTTGCATTCATGTCCTCTGTTCCAATCGGGACCTGTATCAAAGGCGCTGTCTTTGCGTTTGCCCTTACAGTTCTCTGCAGCTTTTCATACAAGGGCCTTAAGTTTGCGTTCGGCGCCACCACATTTCCAGACTTCGGGTTCGGCATCTTCCCTCTGGTGCCGAATATCCTTCCAAATGATGTTGCAACCTTCGGCATTATGTTTGCCTGCGCAATGAAGAAGTCAAAGCTGTTTGCTATCTTTTTTGCCTCTTTCTTACCCTTGTGCCTCTCAAAATCATCAGACATTATCACAGAATCGCACACATTCTTTGCCTGCTCGGCAAGCTCTGCAGCCACTAAAGCGCATACCTTGACTTTTTTGCCCCTTGAATGCGGCAAAGTCACAAAAACATCCACCTGGTGCTCTGGCTTCTTCAGGTCAAGCCCCCTTAGGTTTATGATTAAGTCAAATGACTGCCTGAAATTCCTTTTATCAGAAATATCCTTTGCCTTTGCTATTGCAGCATTTATTTGCTCTTTGTCCATTTAAAGCCCTCCTACCGAAGTAGTTTGACGGGTAATGCGGATGGGATAGCTATAGGGTTTTTAAAGGTTACTGTGGTGATTTGGTGATGTGTGATAAATGCCCCATAAAATTTATATTCAATTAAAATCATTATTTCAAAATGCCGCACATCCTAGCAAAGCTTAAAGGAGTAAAGATAGAAGATATAAAGCCGCATTTAAAAAGAGATGCGCCTATCCATGCAAAGGAAGGATTGTTTCTTGAGCATTTATGGCAGAATGCAGACGATTCAAATGAAATCTTGTTTATTTTCAAAACTAATGACCTGAACCATGCAAGACAGTTCATACAAAAAGTGCATTCAGAGGCATTGAAGGAAAATCCAAAAGCAAACCTGCCTCATATGACTTTTCTGGAAGAGGAATAAATAATTATTTATATTCACTCTTCAAGTAATTTATAAATGAAAATCCCAAGAAATATTTCCGGAATGGAAGTTATAAAAGTCTTAGTAAAGCACTACGATTGGGAAGTTTATAGGCGGCAAGGCAGCCATGTTACTTTAAAGAAAAAATCAGAAACTGAAATATTAACGGTGCCACTCCATGCCAGCCTTGACGTAGGCACTTTTCTTGCTATTTTAAGAAAAGCCAACATCGAGAAAGAAGATTTCCTGAAGAAATTATAAAATGGGAATTCTGATTGGAGTCCTGATAATTTCGCTGTCCGGGACTTCCAATTTGTTGTTTTTTCTTACAACTCCCAATTTTTCCAATTCGTTGTCAAGAATTCCCAACTCACTTGCGCTTTTCATGTGCAAATTAATGGCTTCTGCTATGTTCCCCTTTGCCTCCCTCAAAGTCTTTCCCTGAGTAACAATATTCAAATCCAGGCATTCTGCCATGTAACCGCTTTTAGTCTTTTTAACTACAAATGGAACAGACAATTCTAAATTCTCGCTTTTGTAATTGGCATTTCTTTTCATAGCTTATCTAAGGTAACTCCTTTATATTTAAACTTTGTGGCATTTAATCCCCCTGTAAACAGCCAGTCCATGCCACCATCCTCTCTTGCAATGAATCCGTCAAGGCTGCACGCAATGAATAGCCTGATTTTTCTCATGGCATTAGCATGGTAAGGCAGAATAAAAGATTATCGTGGCATATTTCAATAATTCCACAACCAGCGCAAATCTTTAAAGTCCTAAAAAATGCTTGGTATTTTTGGGAACTTGAACTCTGTTCAAGTATTTGCTGGGCTTTGAAAATTCTTTGAATTTTCAAAACCTTTATAAACATAATTTATCCCTCTTTCCAAAGGGGGTGTTTTGTGGAACAAGCACAATTGCAGGATAACATAAAAAAAGCCGGCATTCTGGACAAGATAGATTCTCCTAAGGACATTAAACTTCTCAGCAGAAAGCAGCTCAAAATGCTCGCAAGCGAAATAAGGCAAAGAATCCTGGAAGTAGTCTCAAAGAACGGAGGCCATCTTGGAGGCCCTTTAGGCGCAGTTGAGCTGACTTTGGCGGTTCATTGCATTTACAATGCCCCCCATGACAAGATAGTCATAGACACAGGCCATCAAAGCTACCCCCACAAGCTGATAACAGGAAGAAGGGACAATTTCCATACTTTAAGGCAGTACAAGGGAGTCTGCGGCTTCTGCAATATTGAGGAGTCGGAATACGATGTATTCGGCGCAGGCCACGCATCAACTGCAATTTCAGCAGCCTTGGGCATAGCAAAGGCAAGGGACTATAAGAAGGAAAAATACAAGGTAGTCTCAATAATCGGGGACGGGGCATTGACAGCAGGCCTCGCTTTTGAAGGCTTGAACAACGCAGGCGCATCAAAGACAGACATGCTTATCATACTCAATGACAACAGGATGTCGATTTCTCCAAATGTAGGCGCGATATCAAACTATCTGAACAAGATTGTGCTTCATTCAGGCTATTTTGAATTAAGAAAGAAAACTGGAAATTTGCTTAAAAAAATCCCCGGAATAGGAAAAGAAGGTGTTGAAAAGCTTAGCAGGGCAGAGGGAAAATTAAGGGTGCTCGGCACAGATGGAATTTTCTTTGAAAGCATGGGATTCCAGTACTTTGGGCCCATCGATGGGCATAATTTGGATGAATTGATTCCCGCATTGCAGAATGTAAAAAATCTTGAAGGCCCTGTCCTGCTCCATGTAAAGACGGAAAAGGGAAAAGGCTACTCATTTGCGGAAAAGGACCTTGACAAGTTTCATGGCATGTCGCCCTTTGACCCTGTAAACGGAAGCAAATATGTCACAACAACCAAGATGACATGGACTGATGCATTTGCAAACGCATTGATAAGGATTGCGGAAGAAGACGAAAAGATTGTTGCCATAACAGCTGCAATGAAATCAGGCACCGGGCTGAACAAGTTTGAGAAGCATTTTCCTGAAAGGACGATTGATGTCGGGATTGCAGAGCAGCATGCCGTGACTTTTGCGGCAGGATTGGCAATTGCTGGAATGAGGCCTGTGTGCGCAATATACTCCACATTTTTGCAGAGGGCATATGACCAAATCATTCATGATGTTTGCCTTCAGAACCTCAATGTAATCTTTGCGCTTGACAGGGCTGGCCTAGTAGGAGATGATGGCCCAACCCACAATGGGCCTTTTGACATCGCTTATTTCAGGCCCATACCGAACATAACCATTATGGTTCCAAAAGACGAGAATGAGCTGCAGCACATGCTTTACACTGCAACTAAAATAAAAGGGCCGAGCGCATTGAGATATCCAAGGGGAAATGGAATCGGCGTTGGCCTTGATCCTGAATTAAGGAAGCTTGAAGTCGGAAAAGGGGAAATCCTACAGGAAGGAAAAGACCTGCTTATTATAGGAATAGGCCCCATTCTTTACGATGCAATGCAGGCAATTGACGAGCTGAAATGCAGCGCAGCAGTAATCAACGCAAGATTTGTCAAGCCTCTTGATGAAAATATGATTTTGAAATATGCGCGAAAGTTCAGGAATATAATGACCCTTGAGGAAGGGGTTTTGAGCGGAGGGTTTGGCTCTGCTGTTATGGAATTGCTCGAAGGCAGCGGAATAAAATCAAATGTAAAAAGGATTGGCATTCCCGATAATTTCATCGAGCACGGAAAGCAGGACATACAGAAAAAACTGGCGGGAATTGACAAGGAGAGCGTAAAAATTGCCATTAGCAGTTTATTGGTCAAATAGTGATTTTTTAAAATTATTTTATTTAATGGCAAAAGAGCTTAATGCGATGGGAAAGATAGAAATAAATCAAATAAAACCTAAATTTTACATTAACTAAAACATTCAAAAATTAAATATAGAATAAAAACCAAAAAATGATCCAGAATAACATCGGAAGGAGAAAATCCCGCAAAGTAAAGGTCGGCAAACTGTTCATTGGCGGAGATGCTCCCATAACCATCCAGTCAATGACCACGACAGACACAACTGATGTAAAGGCAACAATTGAGCAGATTCATGGTTTGGAGGAAGTTGGATGCGACATCGTAAGGGTATCCGCTCCTACAATGGAGGCTGCAAAGGCGTTAAAGGAAATCAAGGAAAATATAAGCATTCCTCTTGTTGTTGACATTCATTTTGACTACAGGATTGCCCTTGAGGCTGTCAAGAATGTTGACAAGCTGAGGATTAACCCCGGCAATATTGGAAATCCTGACAAGGTGCAGCAGGTTGTAAAGGCGTGCAAAGATTTTCAAGTCCCGATGAGGATTGGAGTCAATCTGGGCTCTTTGGAAAGAGATTTGTTTGACAAATACGGCTATTCTTCGGAGGCAATGGTTGAAAGCGCAATGCGCCATGTGAAAATCCTTGAGGAGCTTGATTTTTATGACACGATCGTTTCTTTGAAAGCATCTGATGTGCCAAGAATGGTGAAGGCATACAAATTGTTTGCAGAAAAAACTGATTATCCCCTGCACCTTGGTGTTACAGAAGCAGGCTCAAAATTGCCAGGCGCCATAAAATCATCTATGGGGATGGGAATGCTTTTGTCAGAAGGGATTGGAGACACTTTAAGGGTTTCATTGTCAGAGGATCCAAAAGAAGAAGTCAAGGTCGGAAAGCAAATTTTAAGGAGCCTTGGATTGAGGAATGATGGAGTGCAGGTCACATCCTGTCCAACGTGCGCAAGGACAGAGATAGATGTAATCAAGCTGGTCGAGCAGCTTGAGAACGCAACTGAAAAAATAAAAAAGCCGGTGCATGTCGCAATCATGGGCTGCGCAGTCAACGGGCCGGGGGAGTCAAGAAAATCAGACATCGGAATTGTAGGCGCGCCAGGAAACCATCTGCTTTACAAAGACGGCAAGATTGTTAAGAGAATAAATGATGATGAAATTTACGAAGTTCTTTTGAAGGAGATTAATGAGAAAGCAAATGAATCGTAAAATTATACTTTTTTTGATATTGACTGTTTTTTTGATAAATATTGGAAATTCATTCGCTAAATCAAACGAATATTATACTTGCGAATATTTCAATTCTGGTTTATGTATAGAAGTTTGGTTTAATACATCAATAAGTAATTTAACTGATAAACCTAGCGAATATGGGAAATTTCCATATTACACCCAACAAGGAGACTATTTGTATATAGAAAAATTCATCGCAATTAATCATGGGGAAAAAATAAATAGCAGCACTACTTATACTTTAGATATATGGCCATTAGAATACAAGGGCATGGATGAGAGATTAACAAAATATGGACCTTATACCAATAATTATGGTAAAATTGATATCGAAATTCCTCCTTTAGCTAAAGGAGACAAGTTTGAATTAGATTATTTACAAAATAGTGTTTATATCAAAAAATTAAATGATCAACCAATTGGTAAATATTCTCATTGGTTTATAGAACTTTATAAAGAAGGAGAATGGTTCATCGACGAGGATATTGCAGGAGAAATTGGTGGATATACCTCTATTTTTAATGGATTTAGAAGTCGAATCTTTCAAGTCAACCCTCCATTAGAGTTAGAAACATTTAGCGATGTAAGAAAACAAGTTAAGTATATCCTTCCTACATTTTTAGTTTCTGTAATAAGTTTAATTGTTTCTATATATAGTTTAAGAAGAAGATGAAATCAATTCCTTACAATAACTTTCTTCCTCTTATTCAGCGGCTCTATAACCAAAGTGTCGAACAAGTCAATCATCTTTCTGACGAAAGGGCTTGATGTATTCAGCTTGTATAGCTTTGCATTGCCGATGTTCCTTGTTGGCTTTATTATCCCAAGCTCGACAAAATCGCTCCAAATCCTAAATAAAGTGGTTCTTCCGATGCCGGCTCCCTCTGCAATGTCTGAAATAGAATAATCTAGCTCCCTGCCTTCTATCAAAAATTCCAAAACCTTGATTTTTGGTGTGTTATCAAAAATCTTAACCAATTTTGTCGTCATAGTATTATCTACTATTGGGAATATTCAAATATTTCTATTTTGCAAAGTATATTTCTGAGTATCACTGGCCACTGGACATGGCTACGTGAACTATATAAATCAATAGATTTAACGCATTTAAAAAATAAAAGCCGCACAACTTGGCGGTACGGAAGCTTCAGAACCTCAATAAATATGCTGGGCTATCAAGTATTTAAATTTTACTATGCCGCGGTCGCATAACTTGGAAGTGCGGGAGCTTCAGAACCTCCTGTCCGAAAGGGCATCTGGGTTCAAATCCTAAAAGGATTTGCTTTTGGGTGGAAATCCCAGCCGCGGCGCTTATGTTCTACAAAAACTGCCTTTGCATTCAAAGGAAAGATTTATAATCCAACTAAATGATACTTGCCTTGGGGGTTACATGAAACATCTATCCATTTTGGGAAGCACTGGCAGCATTGGCACCCAGACTCTTGATATTGCAAGGCAATTTCCGAATGAATTCAAGATCGTTGGACTGACTGCAAACAGGAATTCTGAATTGCTGTTAAAGCAGATAAAAGAATTCAAGCCAAAAGCTGTTGCGATAATGGACAAAAGCAAGGTTGATGATTTATTGAATTTTTCCTCGTGCCAGGTTTATTCAGGAATTGAAGGATTAAACAGGATTGCTTCATTGAGTGAAGCAGATACTGTTGTAAATGCACTGGTTGGAAGCATAGGAATCGAGCCGACGCACAATGCAATAAAATCAGGAAAAAACATTGCGCTTGCAAACAAGGAAACGCTTGTGGCAGCAGGCTCCGTCATTATGGACGAAGTTAAGAAAAATAATGTGAATTTGATGCCGATTGATTCAGAGCATTCCGCAATTTTCCAGTGCCTCAATGGAGAAAATATAAAGGAAGTCAGCAAAATTACAATAACCTGTTCAGGAGGCCCGTTCAGGAACCATTCAAGAGAGCAAATGGAAAATGTTTCTTTGAAAGATGCACTGAAGCACCCGACATGGAACATGGGCAGCAAAATAACAATTGACTCTGCAACTTTGATGAACAAGGGATTTGAAGTCATTGAGGCGCATTGGCTGTATGATATGGACTATGAAAAGATAAAAGTCATAATCCATCCCCAAAGCATAGTCCATTCTTTGGTTGAATTTGTTGACCATTCGGTAATTGCGCAATTGGGACTGCCGGACATGAAAATACCGATCCAATACGCATTGACCTATCCAAAGAGATTCCAAAATCTAAGCGCCCCATTGGACTTGGCAAAAATAAAAGCTCTTGAGTTCAGCGAGCCTGACTTTGAAAAGTTTCCATGCCTGAAATTTGCATATGAAGCCGGAGCAATCGGGGGGACTTTGCCTGCTGTCATGAACGCAGCAAATGAAATTGCAGTTCATGCATTCCTTGGGAATAAAATAAGGTTTTTGGACATACAAAGGCTTGTAAGAAAGCTGATGGACGGGCACAATTTGATAAAAAGCCCCAGCCTTGGCAATATTCTTGAGACTGACAAAAAGACTAAAGAAGAAACATCTAAAATCATTGAAGAGGAGATTAGCATAAAGAATCAATAATTTCTAAAAATGAACTTTGCAATAATAGTTGCTGCGGGAAAGGGCAGGAGGATGGGAAAAAATGCAAACAAAGTTTTTTTGCCCCTGATGAGCAGGCCGATGATTTGGCATGTTCTGGATATTTTCCACAGTTGCGGGAAAATCGATGAGATTATTGTAGTGGCTCAAAAGAGCGATTTTGAAAAAATCAGAGGGATTAAAAGCGAATACGGATTTGATAAAATAAAAAAAATTGTTGCAGGAGGAGAAGAAAGGCAGGATTCTGTCTATAACGGGCTGATGTCAATAAAGGCAAAAGAAGATGACATTGTCTTGGTACATAACGGAAGCAACCCTTTAGTCCTTGAAAATGAAATTGATGAATGCATCAATGCCGCAATAAAGTTTGATGCTGCTGTTGCAGGATTTCCGCTGAAAGACACAATCAAAAAGGCAAGCGGTGATTTTGTGGAAAAGACAGTAGACAGAAAAGACATTTTCCAAGTGCAAACGCCCCAGGCTGTGAAATACGGATTATTTGCTGAAGCATTCAAAAACGCCAAAAAGAAAAAACTTAAAGCAACCGATGATGTTTCCCTTGTCGAGGCACTTGGCAGGAAAGTAAAGATTGTCCGATGCTCTTATGAAAATATAAAAGTAACCACGCAGGACGACCTGAGAATTGCAGAGGGAATTTTGATGAGCAGGAATAAAACGAATAAGGATTCTAAGATTGGATTTGGGCATGACAGCCACAGGTTTTCAGCAAGCAGGAGCAGAAAGCTTGTTTTAGGAGGGTATATCATGCCTAATGAAACCGGGCTGGAGGCAAACTCTGACGGAGACCTTATTTTGCATGCCTTGTTCAACGCGATAAGCTCTGCAATCGGCATGAAGTCCCTTGGACACTATGCGGACCCTATGCTTGAAAAAGGGGTTACTGACAGCAAGGAATATCTTCAGGTTATCCTAAAAAAATTAAACGAAAAAAACATGGGAATAAACAACATAAGCATTTCAATTGAGGCAAAAAGGCCGAGGCTTGATGACAGCACTGACAAGATCATTCAATCTTTATCAAAAATACTGGCAATAAGCAAGGAAAGAATAGGGATTACCTGCACTTCAGGGGAGGGGCTGACGCCTTTTGGAAGAGGCGAAGGAATGCAGTGCTTTGCTGTTGTTTCTTTATGCTCTAGTCCCAATCAATAAATTATTGAACGGGGATACATTTGGGTGATAAAGTCTTACAATTCTTGCGTTATAACCCATTGCCTTCAGATTTTCAGCCCTCACATAGTCAATTATTTCCATGGCTTTTCTTGCTACCGGGCGATATCCATCAGACTGTTGCATATGCCCTACTGCTCTTGCTAAGACGGTAAATAATTTTTCACTTAGCTTTATCCCTGAAGCTAAGGTCGACATGTCAAAATCCATTTGCCCGTGATGGCATGGTACAACAGCAAATAAATCCGGCAAACTGCTTTGTAATTGGGCGTACCTGCCAATTAAATCGGGAAGGCTTCCACAGCAATATAAGCCAAGATATGCCACTTTACCATCTGCGCGAAGTATTTCGGGTGATGGTTTTTTGTCTCTTAGTGTTGCCAAATCGAATTTGACAAATGGAATATCATATTTCCGAATACATGGGAAGTATCTTTCAAGCAAATAGCTCCTAGGGAACCTAACGTCAACTCTTGTTACAGGTGCCCCAGCAAGGTGAGCGATTGCATAAGCCAAGAAACTTTTGCCAGAGCACCAATCAACATAATTAACATCAGGCTCCAGAAAACCGGCATTATCGATTTCACTCAGTAATGGCTTCAATATCCCCAACTTTATTTTATGGACAGTTGTTTTTTGTTCTCTAGCGAGGCTATCCACTCCCTCTTGGAGATGAGAATCCTCAAATAGCTTTTCTACCCTTTTTGAAGGTTTTGTTTCCTGCAACTCTTCACCAATTTTCCATCTTTCATGCAAACCACTGATTAGCTTGATTCTTTCTTCCAATACTTGGGATTTAGACATACTCATAAGAACTATGAGTCATTTAAAAAGTTTATGAACCCCAAAAATTAGCAAAGATTATATATGAAAATAATAATCTATATGTTATGGCAATAAGCTCATACGCAAAAGTCAACCTTTACCTGAAGATAGGCAAGAAGCTCGGCTCAGGCTACCACAACATACAGTCAGTTATGCAGAAGATAGAGCTGAGCGACAGCATATCCATAGAGCCGATAAACGAGGATAAAATAATAGTGGAATCCACAAACAAGGAGCTTGAAAACGAGAACAATCTCGCCTACAAGGTTGCCATGCTTCTCAAGAAGAAATTCAAGGTAAGGCACGGAGTCAAAATTTTCATAGAGAAAAACGTGCCTCTTGAAGCAGGCTTAGGAGGGGGCTCAAGCAATGCAGCAACTGTCCTGATGAGCCTCAACAAGCTGTGGGGCCTTAAGCTCAAGGAAAAGCAGCTTATAGGGCTTGCTGCCCAGATTGGCTCTGACGTGCCTTTCTTCATTGGCGATAACGCAGCTCTCGTGGAGGGAATCGGCGACAGGATAAAGCGCATAAGGAAGTCGTTCAGCATCAATATAGTCCTCATAAACCCGGGCTTCAGGGTCTCGACAAAATGGGCATATTCAGCTTTTGACAGGCAAAAACCAAAGATAAAGGCAAATGCCGATATTAAAAATCTGGTGAAGGCCATAGAAAAAAAAGACATAAAAGAGATAGCAAGCAACCTGCACAATGATTTTGAGACTATTGTGACCAAAAAATACAAGGTGATAAACGACATCAGGACAAATCTCCTCAGAAACGATGCCCTGAATGCCTGCGTCTCTGGCTCCGGTCCCACTGTCTTCGGCATCTTCAACAGCATCTATGAGGCAAGAGAAGCCTTTTTCAAGATTCAGTATGATTACCCGTTCGTGTTTTTGACAAAGACTATATAAAGAAAATAAGCCATGATTATATGGGGGCTGTTCATTTTTTTTGGTTTGAAATATTTTTATTGGGCATGCCCTACTGGTCAAGGCAAGAATAACAAAAACATAAAAAATGGTCGACATAAAAGTTGCAAGGCACGCAGGCTTCTGCTTTGGAGTGAAGAAAGCCATAGAGATTGCAGAGGAAGTGGCGCAAAGCAATCCTGAAAGCACATACGTGCTGGGCCAGCTTGTGCACAACGAGAAAGTCATAAAGACGCTTGAAGGCAAGGGGATCATTTTTGTAGAGGATATTCATGAAATTCCGCAGAATGCAATAACTGTTTTAAGGGCCCATGGAGAGCCCGGAACAACTTACGAAATTCTTGGGCAAAAGTCAATAACAAAAGGCAAAAACCTGAACGATGCGACATGCCCCCTTGTCACTTTGGTGCATAATGTTGCAATCAAACTGAAGAGCAATGGCTATGAAGTCATAATCTTCGGCAAGCACAACCATCCCGAGGCAATAGGCACAAGCTACCATCTCAGGGGAAATGGAACTTTCATTGTAGAGCATGAGGATGACTACCGGCAGGTCATTGACCACATCAAAAACAATAATTTTGGAAAAATAGCAATAATCTCCCAGACAACAATGTCAGTTCTTGGATATAAAAAGCTGATTGAAAATATAAATTCTAATTTTGGCAATAAATTTATTGAAATCCCGCTTGCGCTGAAAAACCTTGATGTGAAGTACGGCTTTGTGGATACAATCTGCAACCCCACAAAGCAGCGCCAATCCGATATTGACGAGCTTGCCGGTGACCGCGACATGATCATAGTCATTGGGGGCAAAAACTCAAGCAACTCAAAGGAGCTTTATGCAAAGGCAAAAGAATACGGGATAGACTCATATTTCATCCAGTCGGCAGAGCAGATCCAAAAAGAATGGCTTAATGGAAAGCAAAGGATTGGAGTGACAGCGGGAGCCTCAACTCCTGATTACCTGATTGATGAGGCTGTTGAAAGGATAAAAGAAATCACTCGCTGAAGAATCCGGCAGTTTTTGTGTCGAACTTCCAGTCTTCTGATACTCTTCCGCTCCTTTTGTAGTATTTTGTAAGCCGGTTTATCTTTGACTCTGTAAGCATAAGGCCTCTTGCAGCAGTCTCGTCATGCCTGTTTGCCTCGATGTGCTTCATTATGGCTGCATACCTCCTGAACAACGCAACCAAATCCTCCGGTATCTCCGGCATAATCTTTTTTTCCTTCAGTATTGCGCTTATTGATTTGCCGCAAAGGGCGAGAACGCTCGGAATGCCATAGACATCCCTCAGCATGATGCCTATCTGTGAGTTGTTTTTGCCGTCTTTTGCAAGCTTCGCTATCAGAAGCTCGACTTCTTTTGCCTTGTACCTTATCCATGAAGGCGAGGTCTTCTTTGCAGGCTTCTTGGAGCCGTGCTTTCCCCTCTTCCTGGAGTGCATTCGTGCCATTTTTGTTATTTTATTTTGATTTTTATTTAATTTCAATCTGTTGCTTCGCAACATTAATTTGTGCTCGGGCTCACTTTCCTGCCATATCGTTCGCCCTCGCCTATACATTAAAAACTGGAAGAACAAAGTTTGTCATCCAGCATAGCCAAGCTGTTATACCGGGCTATCTTTCAATTAAATGGAATATTGGATGATTTATAAATCTTTACTTTGCATCCTCAATTCGTATAATGTGGTAGCCGAACTGCGTCTTTACAGGACCTAGTATGGCTCCCTTGCTGCCGTTAAAGCATGCATTCTCAAACTCCCTGACCATTTGGCCTTTCCTGAACCATCCCAAATTCCCTCCTTTTTTCCGGGAAGGGCACAATGATTTTTCCATGGCCACATCTTCAAATTTCTTTCCATGGGTTACATCATAGAGCGCCACGTTGGCATCCTGCTCTGTCTTCAGCAGAATATGCGATGCATTCACTTGGCTTGGCATTTTTGACATTCCTCGGAACGATGAAAAATAGCCCCGGGCAGATTCCCACCAGCCTTTTAGGAAAAGCCTGGGGAAAACTATGCAATGTGGCATAAATGCCACGGAACGATGAAAAATAGCCCCGGGCAGATTCGAACTGCCGTCAGAGCCTTTCCATTGCACTGCAACCAAAGGGCCCTATGCTTGACCGCTACACCACGGGGCTGCATTCAGGGAATTCCCTGTTTTGTATATAAAAGTTGTTGTTGAAGTAAATAAAAAAATTAATAAATAACACCCAACCCCAAAAATGGGATTAATTTGGATAAGCTTTTTTTGATTGGTTCTGGTGCCAGGATAATGAATGCAAGCCCACAGGAGCTCGCAGTAAAAGTTGAAGAAAATTTCGGCAGAAAGGCAGGATTCTCAGGACCAATAAACCCCTATGGCAACGGGTTTGTGAATGGCAATCCATACGTCTATGCCATAAATCATAAAAGGTTTAAGGCATCGGTCAGGGTATATCCTGATTCAGGTCCAAGTAATGGAAATCAGCATTCAAGGTATTGTGGAGTTTATGTAAGCAGCGGCGACGAAGGCAGGAATCTAAGGATTTTATATGCAATTGCTGATGCCTTGCTATTTGATGATTTATACAGGACATTTGGTGAAGGAGTTATGGTCAGGCCCTTAACTGATGATTCTTTTCCAGAAGCATATATTTTAAATGGCGGAAGCTCTAATGGACAATTTCCAAATAATGCTGTGCCCTTAGGCGTATTTGCAGCTTCCCTGGAAGATATTGCAAGATTCCATAAATTTATAAGAGAAGGAAGAACCAATTCTACTTCCAAACCCCCAATCCCTCTTCCTCCATGAAATGCATCTTGCCAGGAACAATCAGGCAATGAACCGGCTTGCCAAAATCAAATTTCAATAAATCCTTTGCAGCACCTGCCTTTATAATCTGATTTTCACTTCCAATCCTCGCGCATCCAACACAAATTGTTTTTTCAGAAAAAGCCCTTTCATTTCTCTTCAGTTCAGCTTTGAGCAAATACCTTATAGCATCATTAACCGACAAAAATTTTTCTTCATCTGGATTCAAATCCAGCAAAAACAATGTGTGCAGCCCAAGGCTTGAATTATCTTTCAAAACATCATATGGGGCTTCAATATTCTCATTTTCCAGCGGAATGCTTGTTGTCTTGCCGAATTTATATACTTGCAGCCCAGTAGCTCCAACAGCGGAAATTATGGATGAATTATGGATAATATAGCATTTTACGCCTTCCTTTTTGGCCCGCAAGAACAAGTCTATGTGTGTTGTCGCAGCCAATGGATCCCCGGCAACAAGGAAAGCCACATTTCTTGCCTTTGCATTTTCAATGATTTCATTGTCATCAGCTTCAACAAGGCTTCTCCTTGCCAAAGTAATCTTTTTGCCGTAAAACTTCTCCAAAGCCTCTTTTGAGCAGTTCAAAACAGAAGTATAGTTTTCCAGATAGACAACATCGCATTTTTTAACAGCTTCAAGCCCATTGACTGTGATGTCTTTCTCATTTCCAAGGCCCAAACCGATGAAGTAGAGTGGCATTTGTTTACCCCAATTCTGGAAAATTCACCCCATATTTAGATGGAAAGCATTGAACTCCCATCATGTACGGGAATCCTTCAGTGTTGCTAAAATAATCTTCAAGATTTCCAGGACCCAAGACTCTTTCAACAACCTGTCCGCTAGAATCAAATTCTTTTTTAAGCAGTTCGCCAGTCGCGTTTCTCATGCCAGCTATCCATCTGACTTGGGCTTTTACTACATGTTCAATACCATCTTCTTTCAGTTTTATGGTTACTTCCTTACCGACTGGCACTTCTACATTAACCTTCAAAGACAAACCAGTCAAAACTGAAGGATCAAAAGGGATTTTTGACATATGTTATAGCAATTCAATATACTTTAAAAACTAATTGTAATTTTAAACTGTTTTCCTTTATAAACTATATAAGCTAACCTATATTTTTAAATCAAGAAATCTTTATAAATACCTTTACTCATTAAATTAAAATTAAGAAAAGATTAATTATGAGTTTTTTTGGCGAAAAACTCATCTAAAGCAGCTTTTTTGGCGAAAAGCGGCTTGAAATCGTCTTGTTTTGGAAATTCTAGTTTTTTTGTACGCAAAAAACTATAAAACGGTATCAAATCAACCTGTTGGCACAAGCTAATTCTAAAAGGGTAACTGAAGAAGAGCAATATAAACATTTCGGTAATCGAAAATTTATATTGTAAAATATAAATGAGCCACAAAGCTGGGGAGAAGGGGAGTGAAAATGGATTTTGTAGCTGAAAGTGCAAACGCAGACGTTGGATTGGTTGGACAGGCAAACATAAAGGTTATAGGGTGCGGCGGAGCCGGCAACAACATGGTTGGCTGGCTTTACAAGAAAGGCATCAAGGGCGCTGAAATAATAGCATGCAACACAGACAAGCAGCATCTTGGAATAATTGATGCTGACAGAAAATTCTTGATTGGAAAAGGCATCACAAGAGGACTTGGCTGCGGAGGCTTTCCTGAAAAGGGCGCAGAGGCAGCAAAGGAATCTCTAAACGAGCTTAAAGAATCCCTCAAAGGCGCTGACATGGTTTTTATATGCGCTGGCATGGGCGGCGGAACAGGAACAGGCTCTGCTCCGGTTGTTGCCCATCTTGCAAAAGACATAGGTGCAATCGTAATCGGCACAGTCACGATGCCATTCAAGATTGAAAGGGCCCGTGTTGACAAGGCTGAATTTGGCCTGCAGCAGCTTAGGCAGACAAGCGACACAGTCATAGTGATTGACAATAACCGCTTGGTTCAGATTGCAGGAAACCTGCCGATACAGCAGGCTTTTGCAGTGGCAAACGAGCTTGTTGCAACAATGATAAAAGGCATTGTCGAGACAATCGCAGTCCCATCATTGGTCAACCTGGATTATGCTGATGTAAAAGCAATAATGCAGAATGGAGGGGTTGCAGTCATTGGAGTAGGCTCAAGCGACACAAACAGCAGGGTAGAAGAGGCTGCAAAAGGAGCATTAAGCAACCCTCTGCTTGAAGTTGACTATCACGGCGCAACAGGCGCCTTGATCCATATTGTCGGGGGGCCTGACATGACGCTTGACGACATCAACAAGGTCGGTGAATTAGTCACAGAAAGCCTTGACCAGGATGCAAACGTAATCTGGGGCGCAAGAGTTGTTGATGACATGAAAGGCCGCATCACAGTCATGACCATCATCACAGGGGTCAAGAGCCCCTGGGTGCTAGGCAAAGTCGACCATTCAAGGCCCTCTGCAGATGCAGTCGCTGTTTCACATGAGCTAGGAATAGAGCTGGTGAACTAGGCAAAACTCACAATCACCCCTTTAGTCTTTGTGGTGAGATTGTTTCTTTGCCTTCATTAGAAAACCACCCCCAACGTTTTTCATTATGAAGGCAAGCGGTGGCTCAGCAATGAGCCACATTTTTTTATTTTGAAATAGTTAGAAATCTACGAATTTTTCAATCCGTCGCTTCGCGACATAATCTTGTGCTCAGCAAAATTGATTTCCACTAATTTTGCCTCGCCTATTGATTCAATAAAAATATAAAAAGCGGATTACTTTCTTCTCGTTCCACATCCAAAAGTCGCTTGCCGGAAGTTTTTGAAAATGTTATTCGTATTGAACTTAGAATTGGATTTTACTTCTTCCTGAGCTTCTCCTTGACCTTTTCAGCAAGTTTCTTGCCGTGCTTCTTGATGTGGGCATGGGTTCTTTTTACAGCGCTTTCAATGTAAGGGCTCCAGTAGCCAAGCCCTGTCTTCGGCCCTTCAATCCTGCCCCACCACTTCTCGAAGAACATGACATGCTCTATCCTGTATTTTGGGGGCGGTGTCGGAGTTTCGTCAGCATAGCCTATGGTTATAATGCCCTGCACGTTGACATGCTCAGGCAGGCTGCAAAGCCTTCTTATCTCTTCCTCGTCAAAAGCCCCTACCCAGCAGCTTCCAAGCCCAAGGGAATGCGCTGTCAGAAGCATGTTTTCAATTGCAGCAGCCGCACCCTGTATGGTGTAAAGCCTTGTGCCTCTTGTCCCGTAATATCTTTCAGCTTTTTCAGGCTCGCCCACCACAACAATATGTATCGGGGCATCCTGCATCCAGTACTGCTGCACGCACGCCTCTGCAATGGCTTTTCTCTTGGCATCATTCTTTACGACAATGAACTTTATATTGAAAATATTGCCGGCAAAAGGCGCGTACTTTCCGGCCTGGAGAATCTCGACAACATTGTCCCAGGGTATGTCCTGCTCCTTGTATTTCCTTATCGACCTTCTTGTCCTGATGCAGTCAAAAACCCCCATGTGCCTGCGCTCAGCATGATGTGCCATGCAGATGCCTTGGAAAAGGGTATTTAAATAGTTAACTGATTGATAAAATTAATATACACTCAGGTAAAACAAACTCTTATGGAATATTCAAAACTTGTAGAGGTTTACGAGCAGCTTAACAAGACAACCAAAAGGCTGGAAAAAACCAGCATTATTTCTGAATTTTTGAAGGAAATAAGTGCAGACGAGACTGAGCATGTCATGCTGCTTCTTGAAGGAAGGGTTTTTCCAAGCTATGATGCAAGGGATATAGGGATTGCCGCAAGAACAATGCTCAAGGCGCTAAGCGCGGCAACCGGAATAAGCGGAGATAAAATAGAAAATGAATGGAAAAGGCAGGGTGATCTGGGCCTGGTTGCAGAAATCATTGTCAAGACAAAAAAGCAGTCGACTTTGCATTCGGCAAAATTAAGCGTAAAAAAGGTTTTTGAAAATATAAGGAAGCTGGCAGAGCTTGAAGGTGAAGGCACTGTCGAGAGAAAAGTGCAGCTGATAGCAGAGCTTCTTACCTCAGCAAAGCCCGCTGAGTCAAAATACATTGTAAAGACAATCCTTGGCGAGATGCGGATTGGAGTTGGCGAAGGCGCGATGCGCGATGCCATAGTATGGGCGTTCTTCGGGGACAAGATAGGCATCAAATATGTGAAAGAGGGAAACGATGTCCAGATAGAGGATAGGGAAACTTACGCAAAATACGCGGATGCAGTCCAGTCCGCTTACGATGTGACAAATGAATTTGCCTTGGCTGCAAAGGCTGCCAAATCAAGAGGGCTTGACGGCCTAGGCAATATTGAAATGAAAGCCGGCATTCCAATCAAGGTTATGCTTTCTTTGAAGGTTGACACAATTGAGGATGGCTTTGAGACTGTGGGAAAGCCTGCAGCTGTTGAGTTCAAGTATGACGGCTTCAGGATACAGGCGCACAAGGATGAAAAAGGGAACATAAAATTGTTCACAAGAAGGCTTGAAAATGTCACAAACCAGTTTCCGGATGTTGTCGAATTCATAAGAAATAATGTCAGGGGAAAAAGCTTTATCATAGATTCCGAGGCAGTCGGCTATGACAGGAAAACAGGAAAATACCTTCCGTTCCAGAGCATATCCCAAAGGATAAAGAGAAAATATGACATTGAGAAAATTGCAGCTGATTTTCCTGTTGAAGTCAATGTTTTTGATGTGATATACCATGATGGCAAGACGTTAATTAATGAAGAATTCCAGAGCAGGAGAAAGCTGCTTGAAAAGATAATAAGGCAGGAGCGTAAAAAGATAGTCATTTCAAAATTCCTAAAAACATCTGACAAGAAGCATGTTGAAGATTTCTTCAAAGAGGCTTTTGAGGCAGGAAATGAAGGCCTGATGTTCAAGGCATTAAATGCCCCTTACAAGCCAGGCGCAAGGGTTGGGCACATGGTCAAGTTCAAGACAATGATGGAAACGCTTGATTTGGTCATTACAGGCGCGGAATGGGGCGAGGGCAAAAGGTCAAAATGGCTGAGCAGCTACCAGATAGCGTGCATTGATGAAGACGGAAATTTCCTTGAAATCGGCAGGGCAAGCACTGGGCTGAAGGAAAAAGAAAAAGAAGGGTTAAGCTTCATGGAACTGACAAAATTGCTGAAGCCGCTGATTATTTCTGAGAAAGGAAAAGAAGCAAAGGTCAAGCCCAAGCTTGTGATTGAAGTCGGCTACGAGGAAATACAGAAATCACCGACTTACACTTCAGGATTTGCGCTCAGATTTCCGAGAATAATCAAGATAAGGGAGGACAAAGGCCCGGATGAGGCTTCTCCGATTGATTATGTCAAAAAATTATATGCCGGGCAGAAGAAGATTTAGTTTCAATAACTTTAAATACAGAGTATTAATACATTCTACAAATGATAGTCGGCTTTGGATTCACAAAACTGAGCGCTGAAAGGAAGGAAGCGGCAAAAGGCAAGATAGACATAAACAACAATGTCACGATAAAGAATGTTGAGGAGTCGGACCTGGCTTTAGGAAAGGACAAGCAGAATGTCCTGAGATTTTTGTTCGAGTTCACCTCAAAATACGAGCCTTCTGTGGGAACAATACTCTTTGAAGGCGAGCTTCTCTTTCTTGAAGAGCCTAAGAAGGCAAAGGAAATCCTTAGCAGCTGGAAAAAGGACAAGAAAATCCCCAAAGAGCTCATGGCAGGCTTGCTGAACACAATCCTCAACAAATGCAATGTGCAGGCCTTGATTTTGAGCCAGGAAATAAATTTGCCGTCTCCCATACCCCTGCCGAAAGTGCAGATGCAGGCTCCTGACAAGAACTATATTGGATGATTCTTTGGCTTTTGGCTGTAAATAATGGCATTATGGTCCTAGATAGCTTTATAAATTTTAAAAAGTAACGATATAGCATGAAAACAGAATCCCGGAGAGCCTGATGATGAAAAATGGCAAAACAAAAAATATCACCTTGTTTGTGGTTTGATGATAATGCAGAAGAAGCTGCTAAGTTTTACACTTCTATTTTCCCAAATTCAAAAATCCTTGAAGTTGTCCCTTACACTGTTGAAACCCCTTCAAACAAGCCAATAGGAAGTGTCATGACAGTTTATTTTGAGCTTGATGGCCACAGTTTTTTGGGGCTGAACGGAGGGGATTTCTTCAAACTCAACCCATCCATATCTTTTTTGGTTGTCTCTAAGTCCAAGAATGAAGTGGATGAGCTATGGGTAAAGCTTTCAGAGGGAGGGAAAGTGCTCATGGAAATTGGAGAATATCCTTTCAGCCAAAGATTCGGCTGGACTGCCGATAAATTCGGGCTTTCATGGCAGATTATGCTTGCTGATGACCATTACCCCTTTAAGCACAAGATAACTCCAACATTGATGTTTGTGGGCAAAGTATGCGGAAAGGCGGAAGAGGCAATGAAGTTTTATGCCTCCATATTCCCAGATAGCAGGGTAGGCGATATTGCCAGATACCCAAAAGGGACGGAGCCCGAAAAAGAAGGAACAGTTATGCACGGGGCAGTCATTTTGGGCGGACAGGAATTTTTCGCGATGGACAGCGCCCGTGAACATAATTTTACTTTCAACGAAGCAGTTTCATTAATGATAACTTGTTCTGGCCAGGAGGAAATCGATTACTTTTATGATAAACTATCTGCTCAGCCTAAAGCGGAAATGTGCGGCTGGCTCAAGGATAAATATGGGGTCTCATGGCAGCTTATAACTCCCGACTTTGTAAAGTTAGACAAAAATAAAAAAGTCATGGAAGCCATTTTGAAAATGAAAAGGCTTGATTTGGCAAAATTAAGGGAAGCATACAAAGGGAAATAATTTGCGCCATAGAAAAGCCTGAAATTAATAAAAACAATGTTAAGGTTTGAAAATATGAAAAAAGCCACCAATAATGAGAATTCAATGACGTTTGAATCTAGGCATATCGGCGTTTCGATTGATTGCCGGGCTGATGAAGTTTACGAATTTTCCTCAAATCCTGAGAACCTGCCAAAATGGGCTGCTGGATTAAGCGGCTCCATAAAGAAAGTCAATGGCGACTGGATAGCAGAATCCCCAATGGGGAGAATCAAAATTAAATTTGCCGGCAAAAACAAATTTGGCATTCTGGATCATGATGTGACTCTGCCAAATGGCGAGAAAACCTACAACCCAATGCGCGTATTTCCTAACGGCAGTGGCAGCGAACTAATCTTTACGCTGTATCATCGCCCCGGCATGTCAGGCAAGATGTTTGCTGAGGATGCTAAGCTGGTTAAAGGAGATTTGGAAAAGTTAAAGTCATTGCTTGAAAAATAGCAGGGCACATGATTAAGGAGATGATGGAAACTCCTCTGCTGGTTCAAAGCGGATGCGCTACGCGTGTTTTGGACGATTGTGAATGTTTAAGCCAATTTGTTTACCACTAACATTTATATAAGCAGTCAGTAATCCTAACATACACGGAGGCAGAGCAATCATGGCTTATCTCGAAACAAAATACGGGGATTATCTGTATGTGGTTTTTCGCATGGGTGTTGGAGCATTATTCCTGATGCTTGGCATTCAAAAACTGCTTGGATTGTGGGGCATGCCCGGTGGCCCAGCTGCTTTTGGAACATTGATTTGGTACGCTGGCATTTTTGAAATCATGATTGGCTTATCATTGGCCACAGGCGTCCTGACACGGCTTGCATCTTTTTTTGGAGTCATAATGATGATTGTGGCTTACATATTGGGGCACGTTTCAGTAGGGGGCTGGAATCCTGCAGTCAATATGGGAATGCCTGCCTTGGCGTTCATGCTTGCATTCCTAGCCACTTTGGCATTTGGCGCGAGAAGAGCCAGCCTGGAAAAAGCGGTCTTTGGGAAAGAAATCTTCTGAAACTTTTTCCGCAACATTTATAAAACACTATGCTATAATTAAGCAGCAAAATGGCAGACAAGGAACTGAAATTAAAGGTTGCAGAGGCTATCCAGGATGATGTAAACAAAGGCATTGTTAGAATAGACTCCGGATATTTAAGCGAAGTGGATATAAAATCAGGCGACATAGTCGAGATAGAAGGCGAAAGAAAGACAGTTGCCATTGCAGACAGGTCATACCCCGGAGATATAGGATTGAACATCATCAGGATGGACGGAATAATTAGAAAAAATGCCAAGACCGGGATCGGAGAGATAGCAAAGATAAGAAAAGCCGTTGTAAAGGAGGCAAAAAAAGTCATCATAGCTCCTGCAAGGAAGGGCATTGTCATAAGGGCGTCTTCTGAGATATTCAAGCAGGGGCTTCTGGGAAGGGCCGTTGTAAGGGGGGATATAGTTTCCTTGGGAGGGGCAAGAAGAAGAAAAACAACCATGATGAACAACCCTTTCTTTGACGAGGACATTTTCAGCATTCTTGATGAGAGCATGATGGGCATCGGCTTTGGGGACATCAAGTTTGTCGTTGTCGACACAAACCCGAAGCAGGCTGTCATCATCCTTGACCAGACTGAAATTGAGTTCAGGTCAGAGGCAGTTGAAATAGAGGAGGAAAGAGTTCCCGACATAAGCTATGAAGACGTAGGCGGGCTTGAAGATGAGATAAAAAAAGTCAGGGAAATGGTTGAGCTGCCATTGAAGCACCCTGAAATATTCGAAAGGCTTGGGATTGAAGCGCCAAAGGGTGTTTTATTGCATGGGCCTCCGGGAACCGGAAAGACTTTGCTTGCAAAGGCAGTTGCAAATGAGACAAATTCGCATTTTATCCTGATCAACGGGCCGGAAATCATGTCAAAATATTATGGACAAAGCGAGGAAAACTTAAGAAAGAAATTTGAGGAAGCCGAGAAAAACGCCCCTTCAATAATTTTCATTGACGAAATTGATGCGATTGCATCAAAGAGGGAAGATACAAGGGGCGAAGTTGAAAGAAGGGTAGTTGCCCAGCTGCTTGCCTTGATGGACGGCCTTCAGTCAAGAGGCAAGGTTGTTGTGATTGCAGCAACCAATGTTCCGAACATACTTGACCCTGCATTGAGAAGGCCGGGAAGGTTTGACAGGGAGATAGAGATTGGAGTTCCCGGCAAGGAAGGCAGGCTTAACATTTTAAAAATCCACACAAGAAACATGCCCATGTACACAAGGGAAAACATTGTCAAGGAAAGCAATTTCGAGCCCGAATACAAGGAAGCAATTTTGAATATTTTAAGGTACAAGGATGCAAACCCAAGAAGCCTTGAAAGGACAATAAGCAAATATCTTGTCGAGAACCCTGAAAAAAATGAGCTGTTCAAGAAGATAGACGTGTCAAAGCTCAGGAAATGCCTTGATAAGATAAACTACGATGCAAAAATAGTCACCCTTAAGGAGCTTGCGGAAATAACCCATGGTTTTGTAGGCGCTGACCTTGCTTCATTGGCAAAAGAAGCAGCCATGATAGTCCTGAGAAAAGTGTTGCCTGACATCAAGCTTAAGGAAGATGAGCCGTTGCCGAAGGAGCTGCTTGAAAAGCTTGTTTTGACACAAACTGATTTTAAGGAAGCTTTGAAGGTTGTAAGGCCGTCTGCATTGAGGGAAGTGCTTGTTGAAATCCCAAATATCAAGTGGAGCGATATTGGCGGCTTGGCAAATGTCAAGCAGGAATTGGTGGAAGCTGTTGAATGGCCATTAAAGCATCCTGAGGCTTTCAAAAGGCTTGGGGTAAGGCCGCCAAGAGGCATTTTACTGTTTGGAGCGCCCGGAACCGGAAAGACCTTGCTTGCAAAGGCAGTTGCAAATGAGAGCGAAGCAAACTTTATTTTAGTAAAAGGCCCTGAATTGCTGAGCAAATGGGTTGGCGAAAGCGAAAAGGCCGTAAGGGAAGTGTTCAAGAAAGCCCGTCAAGTCAGTCCATGCATCATTTTCTTTGATGAGATAGACGCTTTGGCCCCAAGAAGAGGCCTGAGCTCGGACAGCCATGTAAGCGAAAGGGTTGTCAACCAGTTATTGACGGAGATTGACGGGCTTGAGGACTTGCATGATGTTGTTGTCATAGCAGCAACAAACAGGCCCGACATTGTCGATACTGCTTTATTGAGGCCCGGACGATTTGACAGGATGATTTTGACCCCGATACCGGAGGAGCAGACAAGGCTTGAAATCTTTAAAGTCCATACAAAAGGAATGCCCATAAGCGTTGAGGAGCAGCCGATAAGGAAAAAGATGGTTGCTGCCAAGACAATAGGAAAAGGAGCTGCCCAGGTTGAATACGAAAATGAAAAATCTGCATTTGACAGGGAAGACATAAAAAGCAGGGAAGACATTTTGATGGCATTGGCAAAGAAGACAGAAGGTTATGTCGGGGCTGACATTGAGTCAGTGTGCAGGGAAGCCGCAATCCTCGCTTTGAGGGAAGACATTAATTCCAAGGAAATCTACAAGAAGCACTTTGAAAAAGCACTTGAGAAAGTAAGGCCTTCTGTCACAAAGGATGTTGAAAAAGCATACGAGGAATTGCAGGAGCACTTCACAGCTGCAAGGGCAAAGCAGATGCTGGATGAAAAGCCGGGTTATATGGGGTAAGCTGTTGCATTAATTTTGATTCCTTTAATTCCATAAATTATTTATAGACAAAACAAAATACTTAATAAAATGCCAAAATTAAAGCCTTTACAGGTTGGATTGAGCTTGGGGATAACGCTTGTAGTCATCTACACTTTGCGCACACTTGTATATTGGCTGTTTCCCGGATTTGTCGTCACTTTAGCTCAAAAACTGCCTGCCGATATTGCTTCAATGCAGCCTTCGGCTGTTCTTATGCCTGCATATTTGGCTGGAATAATATTATTGTTTATCGCAGGATTCATCTGGGGCGCTGTTTTTTCATATATCTATAATTGGATTGTAAAATAATCCATAAACTTTAAATAAACTCGTTCTAATTTTTGCTTATGAAACCGGAATCAGGAGATGTTGTAAAAGTCCATACTGCAGGGCAGGATTATGAAGGGATTCTGATGCCAAGGCCTGATATTTTCGAGAGAGACCATACCATAATCAAATTGGACAACGGCTATAACATTGGCATTGATAACAGCAAAATAAAGAAAATTGAAGTCGTTAAAAAATATGAAAAGAAAAAGGAAGAAACGCGCAAGCTGAGCCATAAAAAAGGGTTGCCTACAATTTCTATACTCTCATTTGGAGGCACTATTTCTTCAAAAGTGGATTACAGGACTGGGGGAGTTTATGCTGACTACACTGCAGAGGATTTTGTGCAGATGCTGCCTGAGCTTGAGAATGTTGCTAACTTGAAGGCAGAGAAAGTAATGGGCATAATGAGCGAGGATTTTGATGCGGAAGTGTGGAAGCTTATGGCCAAAAGGATAGCAAAAGAGCTTAATGATGATGGAATTTCCGGGGTTATTGTGACTCAAGGGACCGACACTCTGCATTTTTCTACAGCAGCAATGTCCTTTTTTTTAAAGGACCTGAACAAGCCTGTTATATTTACAGCCAGCCAGAGAAGCATTGACAGAGGAAGCTCTGATGCATTTTCCAACCTGCTTTGTGCAGTTCATGCAGCGGCAAAGTTTGACGGGGCTGCTGTTGTAACTTGCATGCACGGAACAAGCAATGACGGGTTTTGCATATTAAATAGGGGGAGTAAGACCCGTAAAATGCACACCAGCAGACGAGATGCTTTCCGCCCAATTAATGAGCTGCCTCTTGCAAAAGTCTTTGAAGACGGAAAGATTGAGATTTTGAACAGGAATTACAACAAGAGGAATGAAAATAAAACTGAAGTTGTTGACAATTTTGAGCACAAGACTGCGCTTATTTACGTTTATCCCGGCATGGATCCTGAAATTCTTGATTATTACAGGAAAGAAAAGTATAAGGGAATTGTGATTGCAGGAACAGGGTTGGGGCATGTTTCAACATTAAACCCAAAACACTCATTAATCAAAAAAATAAAAGAGTTAACTGATAATGGAATTCCAGTCATTATCACAAGCCAAACACTTTACGGCAGAGTGCATCCTTTTGTCTATTCTCCATTAAGGAAACTGTCAATTGAGCTAAACTGCATCTTTGCAGAAGACATGCTGCCTGAAGTTGCTTACATCAAGTTAGGATGGGTTCTGCCGCAGGCAAAGAATACAGGGGAAGTAAAGGAAATGATGCTCACAAATTATGCTGGGGAGATAAGCGAGAGAAGCGATGAGGAAAGTTTTTTGTATTAACTAACAAAAACTTTATTAACTCAAATTTAAAAGTTCAAAATAATGTCGATAAAAATTTTAGTTACTGGCGGGACATTCGATAAAGAGTATAATGAGTTAGATGGGACTTTATTCTTTAAGGAAACGCATTTGGATTCAATGTTGAAAACTGCTAGAGCTAAACTTGATGTTAAAATAAGAACCGTAATGCTTATTGACAGTTTAGACATGACGGATTCTGATAGGAAACTTATTTTAGAAACTTGTAAAAAATCCATAGAAGACAAAATTCTAATAACACATGGAACCGATACTATGGTAGAAACTGCGCAAATTTTAGGAAAAAATATTGTGGACAAGACAATTGTACTAACAGGAGCTATGGTACCTTACATATTTAGAAGTTCTGATGGCTTATTTAATTTAGGCTGTGCATTGGCTTTTGTTCAGTCTTTGCCCAATGGTGTTTATATATCAATGAATGGAAAATATTTCCATTGGGATAATGTTAAAAAAATAAAAGAAATTGGAGAATTCAAAACAATTAAATAAAATCAAAAGATACTTTTTCTTATGCTCCCCATCCACCAGCTATTAAATAAAATCAAGTGGGACAAAAGGGAAAATCCAGAAGAATACTCAATTCTTTACCTTGACAGGATTTTAAACAAGCTGATTCAGATTCCTTACACAAGTATTAAAAAGATTGAGGGTTCTTTCATGGTTTTAGAGAATGTGGATGAGACAAATATCCCTTTGCACAGGATTAAAAAAGTGATGAAAAACAATGTTGTTGTTTGGGAGAGAAGATGAGAATATACTACAAAATTCCGATAGCAGAAGTGGCAATGTTTCTTAGTGCTGTCACTGGTTCGATTGCAGGTTACTATGCAAATGACATCTTTAAATTACTTGGAGTTATTCCACCGAGTGAAAGCAGGAGAATGGATGCGGAGATAGGAGGACTAAGCGGCCTTATTAGTGGTATTTTGGTGGCATCAACTTTGGAGTCAAAAAGAAGAATAAATCAATAAAATGTCCATTAACTATCAATCTTTAGGCTTCAGGTGCGGCCTCGAAGTCCACCAGCAGCTTGAAGGGAAAAAGCTGTTCTGCAGCTGCCCTACCTTGAATTCTGACAGGGAGCCTGATATAAGGATAGAAAGAAGATTAAGGGCTGTTGCAGGAGAAACAGGCGATGTCGACGTTGCCGCTGAATTCGAGATGTCAAAAAAAAGGAAGTTCATTTACGAGGCTGATTCTGCTGATGTCTGCCTAGTCGAGACAGACGAGGAGCCGCCGCACGAGATAAATAAGACAGCTCTTGAAACAGCGCTCAAAATTTCTCTTTTATTGAATGCCAAGATTGTCGATGAAATCCAGGTGATGAGAAAAACAGTTGTTGACGGCAGCAATGTAAGCGGATTTCAAAGGACAGCTTTGGTGGCAATGGACGGCTTTATAGAAACTGCAAATGGCAAAGTAGGCATACCAACAATATGCCTGGAGGAAGAGGCAGCCCAAAAGCTGGAAGAAGGCAAAGATTTTGTGAAATACAGGCTGGACAGGCTCGGCATTCCCTTGATAGAAATAGCGACCGATGCAGGCATAAAAAGCGCGGAGCATGCAAAAGAGGCTGCAGCACATATTGGGATGATACTGAGAAGCGTTGAAAATGTAAAAAGAGGCCTTGGCACCATACGGCAGGATGTCAACATTTCAATAGAAAAAGGCGCAAGAACCGAGATAAAAGGCTTTCAGGATTTGAAAAGCATTCCAAAGGTGATAGAATACGAAGTCAAAAGGCAGCTTGATGCAATCAATCAGGGAAAAAAAATAAGCAAGGAAGTCAGGAAGGCAGAGCAGAATTTCACAACATCTTTCCTGAGGCCCTTGCCCGGGGCTGCAAGGCTCTATCCAGAGACAGACTGCATGCCTGTCAGAATAGGCAAAGATTACATTGAAAATCTGGAAAAATCGCTCCCAAAATTGCTGACTGAAAAAATCGAGGATTTTGAAAGAAAATATGAGCTTCAGAAAGGAATGGGCAAAGACCTGATTGGCACGGATTTCGAGCAGCTTGTGGAGAAATCAAAGCTGGAGCCCCTGATAGTGGCAAGGACAATCATCAACACTCCAAATGAGGTAAAGAAAAAACTGCAAACCAAGGATTTCGAGGAAATTTTGTCATATTATTCACAGGGAAGGATAGCAAAGGAAGCCATAGCAGACTTGCTTGAGAAAAGAGCTTCAGGCCAGGAAATTGACCTAAGCAAATTCCAGTCCATTTCCAGCGATGACTTGGAAAAAGAAATCAAGAAAACAATAGAGGAAAAACCGGGGCTTAACTTAAGCGCTTATATGGGGCTTGTGATGGCAAGGCACAGGGGAAAAGTGGATGGAAAGATTGTGATGGAGATATTAAAAAGAATTCTGAAATAAATTAAATAAATTTTTAAATAAATTGATTATTCTTTTTTTATGCAAAAAACAGCAAAACCGAATAGGGAATTTTTAGATATTAATTATCTAATTCCTAGTAGGAGGGATCTTGAAGGAAGGCTTGGGAGGTTTAGAATAATTTTAGATGACCAAGGCTATCCAATAAGAATAGAAAAAAGACACTCAACTTTAAAACCTGTTGGAGCTCCATTTTCTGAAGTCTCTATTCTGGGCCATCTTGTCGGCGATGGGGTTAGTGAAGAGGATTATCAAAAATACGTAAAGCCACATATAAGATATCCATAGAAACTCATTTTATAGGAAGTATTTAAAACAAACAAAAATTACATTTAATTGGTGAACTAAAAATGGCATTCGGAAAGTTTGACAAGAGCCTGGACAAGGAATTGTTCTCGGAAACTATAAATTTTGAGACGTCAAGGATAACTGTGGGAGTGTTCTCATACAATGATGGCGAAAAGAAGATGCAGGTTTCAAGGGAGAACATGAACCAGGATGGTGAATGGTCCTTTGCAAAGCTAGGCAGGATGTTCAAGGACGAGGCAGAAAAAGTCATTCCGGTGATGGAAAAAGCGCTGAAGCATATGTGATAGTTCTAACTTTATAGTGGTAAAAAATAGAAATATTTAAAAAGATTAGTTACTTTGTAATATATAAATGGGAAATTTTACAATAGACGAGGCAACAGAGCAAATTCGAGAAATCCTAGATGAAAATGTGAGTATCATCCGCTCTTCTAGGCCTACACCTATGCTTCCAGAGTTAGTTCTTCAGACAATTAAAAATTACCACTTGAAAATGAGGGTTGTTGAAAATTCCCGAAACGGCCAAACACTTGACATTTATTTTAGACTTAAGAAAGCCAAGGGATATGGCGATGATCCGGGTGTTGTTACGCCTTCCCAAATCTGGAATTTTGAATGGATTAATGCGTTAAATGACCAAGCTCACGAAGAAATAATATGTGCTTCCAGAGAAAAATACAAAACTAAAGTAAAACTTGTAGAAGGGCTCAGGACAGCAGAAGTAGAAAAAAGAGATAAACTAGCCGAAGCTGTAAAAGCAAATTATGGGGACGAATCTCTTCAAGCAGCAGGTTTAACTTTTAGACAATCTGTTGAAGATAAATTTCCCTTACCCAGATATAAAGAACCTGCAAAAGCCAAAATTCCATATCATGAAGGTGTTCTTGTGAAGGATGGAGATGAAAAATTTAAGACAGCTTACATCGAAGATTCATTAATCGTTAATACTTATGATTTAACTACGCCTCACCACATTAAGGTAATATGGATAAATCATGGACATCATCCTAGCTTTCAAGTTTACTTAGATAATACCGCTAAAACTGTTAGAAGCAAAATTCCCCTCATCAAAATGCAAAGAGGCGTTTTATCTTACGGCAATTTCGGAAGTCTTGGAGATATTTGTAATACTCTCTCCGGTTCCCCCGATGGAGTTCCTCCAAGGGTACCTTCTGTACTTGACGAAATACGCAGAGAAAATTTTCAGGTATATGGTACCTATTCAAGACCAGGGCCATCTTTTTTTTACCAAACAGCTAGCGGTTTTCATCAGTTTAGGAGTGCATTAAAACGAGTAGTCGAATCAGGCAAGGATTTTCACAGAGAACTAAAAGATCCAATTCCAGAACCTTCGATAGCCAGTCTTTTGACCACTTAAGAGTTTTCTGCTTTTTTCAAAAAAAAACGCGCCGGGGAGGATTCGAATTCGGGATGAAAGAGCAGTTACTCGATCATGCCCCCGGCCTAGAGGTTAGGAACCTCTCGCTCTATCCAAGCTGAGCTACCGGCGCATATAATAATAGAAAACACGGCATTTTAAAAAGCTTGTTTTTATGTTCAGCATTCTAAGGTGTTATGTTTATATCAAATTCCTGCAAAAACATTTATATATACTGACTAAATAGTCCCTATATATGGAAATAAGGAACATCCAGAAGACTGGCGACATGCATTATCTTTACCTTCCCACTTCTTGGTGCAGGGAGCACAAAATCGGCTCAAGGTCAAAAGTCAGCATAGGGCAGAGCAGCGATGGCTCGCTTGTCATCTCCCCCCAGATAGTCGAGGCCAAGCCGAAGCACCTGAAGCTGAGCATATCAGAGGATGACGAGGATGTCATACACAAGCTTGCAGTTGCCTGCTACATAAACCCTGCAGGCTCCTTCGAGATAAACTTCGAGAAGGAAATGGACTTCACAAGGCTTCTTAACCAAAAAAGGCTTATAAGCCTGGAATCTGTCGAGATAGACAAGAAGCAGATAAGCTGCCACGGCGCAGTCTCTGTCGCTGACCCTGAATCATTGATAAAGACAATGACCAAGAAAATCAAGAACATGATAACCGTCATGCAGAAGGCCTACGACAAGGAGCTCATAGACAGGTACGAAGACGAGATTGACAGGAGCAAGATGCTCATTGACAAGTCAATAATAAGCTCCCTCACCTTTGAAAGAGCCACAAAATCAAAGACTATAGATTTATATTATATCTCCCTCATATCAAAGGATTTGGAAAGGATGGTCGACCATCTCATATGCGTGAGCAGCAAGGAGTCTGAATTCCTGACCATTGTCCATGACATAATAGACCAGCTTCATAATATAATGGAGAATACCCCGAGCCTTAATTGCAAGACAGCGCTTCAGTTTGTCAAGAAGGTAACAAAGATAGGCGGCTTCGAGGTCAAGGACATAAAAAGCTATGACAAGGAAAGAATCAGGCTTTCATTGGTTACAATTGCGGAGATTGTAACGGACTGGGCCATAACAAAGGAGATAGAAAAATGATTATTTTAAACATACAAATGTTTTTCATATAACATTTAGGTGCTTTTATTAAGATAACATCCAATACTTTTCCAAATGGAAGCTGCAGCAGAATCAAGGGAAGCTGAAATCCTTACAGAGATAAGAGAATCGGAAAAAAGGGCCGTGGAGATCATTGAAAAGGCCGGAAGGGAAAGCGAGTCGATAATGCAGGAAGCTGCAAGAAACTCGTCAAAATTATTGCCAGAAAAAGAAGCGGAAATAAGGAAATCCCAGGAAAAAAAGATTATGGACTTCAGGGAAAAGGCCAGGCTCATAAGGGAAGAAAAACTGGCAGAGGGAAGGCTCGGCGTGAAGCAGCTGAAGGCAAAGGCCGAAAAAAACATTCCAAAATCTGTTGAATTTATAATGAAAAAATTCGAGGAAGCGGTTTAAAATGCTGAAGCCCCAGGAGATGAGCAGTGTCATAATAACCGGCTCCAAAGCCATGCAGGAAGCTGTCATCAGGGAGCTCCACAGCATGAAAATAATCCATATTGTCGAGCACTCAAAAAGCGGGCTTGCCGATATAGGGGTTCCTCTTGAGAATGCAGCAAAACTCTCGGAAATTTTGGTCAGGATAAGGGCATTGTCAGCTGCATTGGGCATAAAAGGCGATAAAACAATGCTGGAAGCAAAAAGCATTCCTGAAATAGACTCAACGGCAAAAAAGATTGCCGAAGAGCTGGGCATATATACTGATGAATTGAAGAAAATTGATGAATTCTTATCCAAAAGCCAGGCATCAAGGCGTGAGCTGGAAATCCTGAAAGGGATAAGCATTCCTCTCGAGTCTTTTGCAAGCTACAGGGCTCTGGCTTATTTTACAGGCTACATAAAATCCAGGGAAATAGGCTCCCTCAAGAAAGAGCTGCAGAAAACAACCCAAAAATTCATGCTGTTCGAAAGTGCAGATGGGGGCAAGGCGTTCATTGCACTGTTCATTGACGCAAAAAATAAAGAGGATGCAAACGGCACTTTGCAAAAACTCAATTTTTCAAGCGTCAGCTTTTCAAGCATACAGGGCCAAAAAGGAACTGCAGCCAAAAACCTGGAAAAGCTTGAGCAGGAAAGCACAAGGCTCCTCAAAAGGAAGGGTGAAATAAGAAAAAAAATCGAAAAGCTTGCAAAAGAGCACAGGGCATTTTTGGCAGCATCAGACGAATTTCTTGGCGAGCAGCTTGAAAAGGCAGAGGCCCCCTTGAAATTTGCATCAACGCCAAGCAGCTTTCTGATTAAAGGGTGGATTCCCAGCAATGATATTAACAAGTCAATAGACAGGCTGAATAAAGCCGCAAAGAACAGGATTTTTGTCCATTTCGAGCCTGCAAAAAAGCATGACAAAGTGCCTGTCAAGCTGAAGAATCCCGCATACGCAAAGCCTTTTGAGTTCTTCCTTGACCTTTACAGCATACCCTCTTACAGGGAGATCGATCCTACTTTTTTTATATTCTTAACATTCCCGATTTTCTTTGGCATAATGCTCGGGGACATGGGGTACGGGGTTGTAAGCCTGGCAGCGTTCCTGCTCCTGAGGAGAAAAATGCCATCCACGAAAAATTTTTTCAACATATTGATTTTGGCGTCTCTTGTCACGGTATTGTTCGGCCTTTTCTTTGGGGAATTTTTCGGCTACGAATTCATGCATCCTGTCATAAGCAGGGAGCATGAGATGTTCAAGCTGCTTTACTTTTCGATCGCAATTGGCGCAATACATGTAAATATCGGGCTTGTGCTTGGCTTCATAAACGAGCTAAGGTCGCATGGATTTATGCATGCAATCTATGCCAAGGGAAGCTGGATTGTGCTTGAACTCGGGATAGCGCTTCTTGCGCTGGCGTATTTCAGGATAATATTAATTTCCCCGTTCATAGGGGCTGCATTCCTTGGGCTTTCAATTTTAATGCTGCTCAAGGGAGAAGGAGTGAAGGGGCTTATAGAGCTGCCAAGCATCCTGACCAATATAATGTCCTATGCAAGGCTGATGGCCATAGGCCTGTCATCTGTCATACTTGCCGTCATTGTAAACGAGCAGGCCGGCGAATTTTTCCACAAGGGCGGCTTCTTTGTTTTAATAGGGATAATCATACTGGTTACAGGACATGCGATAAACATAATGCTGGGGCTGCTGGGGGGCTTTTTGCACTCGCTGAGGCTTCATTATGTTGAGTTTTTTTCAAAATTTTTCCATGGCGGTGCAAAGAAATACCTGCCGTTCGGATCAAAAGAATAACAAAACAAATTCAGGACATATTCAAAATAAAAAAATTTGAAGGAGGAAAAAATGGCAATTGAGACTGGATTGATAGCGATTGGCTCTGGCCTTGCAATAGGCTTGAGCGCGATAGCAGCGGCTATTGCTGAAAAGGAAATCGGAACAGCTGCTGTGGGTGCAATGGCTGAAAAGGAAGAACTGTTTGGAAAAGGGCTTATCCTTACGGTCATCCCCGAAACAATAGTCATATTCGGGCTGGTGGTCGCTATACTGATATTGAATTTGGCAAAATAAATCAAGTCAAAATGGGACTGGAAGCAGTAAAGGAGGAGATATTGGACAGTGCACGGGAGCAGGCGAACTCCATCCTTGCAGAGGCCCGTAAAGAGGCCAATAAAATATCGAAGGAAGCTGAAAAGAAAATCGATGGCATGCAGCAGAAAGCCGATGCAGAGGAAAAGCGGATGATGGATGCAATAAAAAGGCAGGAGCTTGCATCCGCAGAGCTTGAAAACAAGAAGCTGCTTCTTGAGGCAAAGAAGCAGGTCATAGAAATTGCATTTGAAGAAGCAAGAAAAAGGCTGGAATCGCTTGACGACAAAAAAAGGGAGGAATATCTGAAAAAGCTGCTTGAAAAGGCAAAAAATGAGATTGAAGTTGCAAAGGTATACTGCAATAAAAAAGATGCAAAATTCGCAAAAGGGCTTGGCAACCAAGCAGCTGGCATGATCGGGGGCTTAATTGCCGAAAACAATGAAGGGACTATAAGGATTGACTACAGTTTCGAGACCATGCTGGATAGCATCAAGGAGACTGAATTGCAAAATATAAGCAAAATATTGTTTGGTTAAAATGATGAAGCTTGAAGAGCCGAAAAAACTGAAGCTTGGGACTTACCCTTACACTTATGTAAGGACTGCTGTAATGAAATCCCTGCTCTTCAGAAGAGAAGACTACCACAAGATGCTGAAGATGGGCTTCAGCGAAATTGCAAAATTTTTGCAGGAATCAAATTACAGGAAGGAAATCAATGAGCTTGCAAACGAGCATTCCGGAGCTGATCTGATTGAGCTTGCTCTCAACAAAAATCTTGCAGAATCATTCAAAAAGCTGCTGAGGATATCCCCGAATGAGCTTTCATTGCTTATCCGGGAATATGTCAAGAGGAAGGACATAGAGGACATCAAGACCATAATAAGGGGCAGGTTCACAGGCACAGATAAAAAGATTGTTGCCGGGTCATTGACCGGTGCGGGCACTTTAAGCATGGAATTTCTTATGTCGCTTCTGGAAAAGGAATCTGTCGAGGAAATTTTGAAAGCCAGCAGGATTGCTGATTTTTCCTTGTTCAGGAACCCTATAAAGGATTTCAATGAGAAAAAAAGCCTGGCAGGCATAGAAAATGCGCTTGACAAGTCCTATTACAGCCATATCATGCAGTTTTCAGGAATTTTGCCCAGGGAAGTGGCAATGTTCAAGAAATTCCTCCTGAAAGAAGTTGAAATACTTAACATGCTTACCCTGTTGAGGCTAAAAAAAGCAGGGCTCGGAAGGGAAGTTGCACTTAATCTTATAATACCCTCGGGAAACAAGCTGAAAGATGCAAAGATAGCCTCGCTGGCAGGCGCTAATGGCATTGAAGAGATGTCAAAGCTGCTGCAAAGAACAGAATACAGGGGCATATTTTCAAGAGGCTTTGAAGAATTCAATAAAAGCAATTCCCTGATAGCGCTTGAGACGGAGCTTTACAAGCACCTGCTCAGGCAGTCCATCCTGCTGATGCACCAGCACCCATTGTCGGTTGATGTCATACTGGGATACATGTTTGCAAAAGAGACTGAAGCCAGGAACTTGAAAATAATTTTGAAGGGAAAGCAGCTTGGATTGGCCGAGGAGTTTATTGAAAGACAGCTGGTATTTTAAAACAAAGCAAGATAACAATAGACCATTAACAATGAACATTGGCAAAAAATCCAGTAATTAAAGCTTAAAAATAAAAATAAAATAAAAAAATTTAAAAAAACAAAATGGTGAAAATTGCAGTAGCGGGCTCGAATGAATTTGTCGTGGGATTCCAATTGGCAGGCATAAGGGACATCCTGGAGCTGAAAGGGGATTATTTCAATGAGCTTAAGGGCATGAAAAGCAGGAAGGATATCGGCGTTGTGGTTGTTGATGAAAAGATGATGGAAAGCCTTGAAACCCACCAGAGGCTTGAGATAGAGGATTCTGTGGATCCGGTTTTCATACCGGTATCTACAAAAACAGAGCAGGACAGCCTGAAAAGGCTCATCAAAAAATCAATAGGTGTTGATTTGTGGAAGTGAACAAAATGGAAAAAGGAGTTTTATTCAGGATTGCAGGGCCTGTTGTAGTTGCAAAAGGCATCAAGCCCAGAATGTATGATGTCTGCAGGGTTGGTAATGAAAGCCTCATGGGGGAAGTTATACAGCTTGATGGCGACAAAGTCATAATACAGGTTTATGAGGACACTTCAGGAATAAAGCCGGGTGAGCCGGTTGTCAACACAGGAGAGCCGCTGAAAGTGGAGCTTGGCCCCGGAATGCTCGGAAGCATTTATGACGGGATCCAAAGGCCTTTGCCTGTCCTGATAAAGCAGATGGGCGATTTCATCAAGAGGGGAGTTGACGCTCCCGGCCTTGACCAGGCAAAAAAATGGGACTTCAAGGCTATTGTAAAAAATGGAGAAAATGTTTCTGCCGGCCAGGCTATTGGGGAAGTCGAGGAAAACCCGGGAATTATCCACAGGATAATGATTCCGCCCAATCAAAAAGGAAAAATAGCGGAAATAAAATCCGGCAAGTTCACAGTCAATGATACCATAGGAAAGCTGGACAACGGCTTTGAATTAAGGCTGAAGCACAATTGGCCTGTCAGGATTGCACGGCCTGTTAATGCAAAACTGAAGCCTGAAGCCCCGCTGATCACCGGCCAGAGAATTTTTGATGCATTGTTTCCTTTGGCCAAAGGGGGAGTTGCTGCAATCCCTGGCCCCTTCGGAGCAGGAAAAACAGTCTCGCAGCAGCAGCTTGCAAAATGGTCGGACGCTGACATAATCGTATATGTCGGCTGCGGGGAAAGGGGCAATGAAATGACAGAAGTGCTTACAGAATTTCCGCAGCTTACAGACCCAAGAAGCGGCAAGCCGCTCATGAACCGGACTGTGCTGATTGCAAACACATCAAACATGCCAGTGGCTGCAAGGGAAGCCAGCATCTACACTGGAATTACAATTGCAGAATATTACAGGGACATGGGCTACTCAGTTGCCTTGATGGCTGATTCCACATCAAGATGGGCAGAAGCGATGAGGGAAATATCCTCAAGGCTGGAAGAAATGCCGGGCGAAGAAGGCTATCCTGCTTACCTGTCGACAAGGCTTGCGCAATTTTATGAAAGGGCAGGCAGGGTCATTCCGCTTGGGACAAAGAAGGAAGCCAGCATAAGCGTGATTGGCGCAGTAAGCCCTCCCGGGGGAGACATATCCGAGCCTGTATCCCAGTCTACTTTAAGGGTGACAAAGGTTTACTGGAAGCTTGATGCCAAATTAGCCCAAAGAAGGCATTTTCCGTCAATAAACTGGCTTGATTCATATTCCAACTATTTGGAGATATTGGAGCCGTGGTACTCAAAGAATGTTGCTCCTGACTGGAACAATTTGGTGAAAGAGATTATGTCAATCCTTCAGGAGGAGGACAAGCTGCTTGAGATCGTCCAGCTTGTCGGCTCCGACGCGCTGGCGGAAAGGCAGCAGGTCACCCTGCAGACCGCAAGGCTCATAAGGGAAGTTTTATTGCAGCAGAATGCATTCCACGAGATAGACACTTTCTGCGAGTCAAAGAAAACTTATGCCATAATGAAGGCAATACTGCAATTTTCAAGGCTTGCAAATTCCGCCCTTGACAGCGGTGCGAGGGTGCAGCAGATCCTCTCAACAAAGGCAAAGGACAGGCTCAGCGAGGTCAAATTCGTGAAGGAGTATGAAAAGCTGCTTGGCGACATAACAGGGCAGATGGAAAAGGAGATGAAGGTTTAAAATGAAAGATAAAAAAGTTTTGATTGTTCAGAATGTTTCCCATGAAAGTCCCGGCTTAATTGGAGAGATTTTAAATGACAATGGAATTGATTTTGAGGCTGTTGACTTAAACAACGAAGACGATTTTCCAAATCCCATAAATTATTCTGCAGTTTTCGTTTTTGGAGGTCCAAATAGCGCTAATGATCCAACATCCAAAATGAAAAATGAATTGGAAATAATAAAACAGGCTTTAGCTAACAACATTCCTTATTTTGGAATTTGCTTAGGGATGCAAACTGTAGTAAAAGCGGCAGGCGGCGAGGTGCATAGGAATAACGTCAAGGAAATAGGTTTTAAGGATCCTGAGGGGAAAATTTTTGAAATAGAACTAACAAGTGAAGGGAGTAAAGATGCCCTATTCAATGGAATTAAATCGCCAATGAAAATATTTCATCTGCATGGAGAAACTGTTAAATTAACTCCAAAAATGAGATTATTGGCAACAGGAAAATATTGTCAAAATCAGGTTGTAAAAGTTGGAGACGATGCATACGGATTTCAAGGGCACCTTGAAGTGACGGAGTCATTACTAAAGGAATGGGTAAAAAAAGATAATGATTTGAAATTAATGGATTCAAATTCTTTGATAAAAGATTACGGAACATTAAAATCAGAATATCAACAAAACAGTAAAACAATAATAAATAATTTTTTGCAAATTGCAGGACTAATATAAAATGAAGGAATACAAGACAATAACAAGGGTCGCCGGGCCTCTGATTTTCGTCGAGAAGACGGAACCCATAGGATATGCCGACATTGTAAGGATAGCTATGCCGAACGGCGATGTTAAAAACGGGCAGGTTCTGGACACTAGCAACGACATAGTGGTTGTGCAGGTGTTTGAAGGGACAGCCGGAATTGATGTTGATACAAGAGTCAAGTTCCTGGGCGACACATTAAAGCTGAATGTCTCAAAAGACATGCTCGGCAGGATTTTAAGCGGATCAGGAAAGCCCATAGACAAGGGGCCGGAAATCATCCCGGAAAAAAGGTTGGATATTATCGGTGCTGCAATCAACCCGTTCGCAAGAGCTTCTCCGCATGATTTCATACAGACAGGAATATCAACGATAGACGCGATGAATACCCTTGTCCGCGGGCAGAAGCTTCCATTGTTTTCCGGCTCAGGCTTGCCGCATAATGAAATTGCTCTGCAGATAGCTCGTCAGGCAAAAGTCATTGGAAAGCAGGAAAACTTTGTTGTTGTTTTTGCTGCAATGGGCATAACAAATGAAGAGGCGCAGTACTTCATCAGTGATTTTGAGCAGACAGGCGCATTGGAAAGAAGCGTCGTTTTCCTCAATCTTGCAAATGACCCTGCAGTTGAAAGGCTTGTCACTCCAAGGATGGCATTGACAGCTGCCGAATATTTCGCATACGAGCATGACGCCCATGTTCTTGTTATTTTGACGGACATGACAAACTATTGCGAGTCGCTGAGGGAGATAGGCGCTGCAAGGGAAGAGATCCCGGGAAGAAGAGGGTATCCCGGCTACATGTACACTGACCTTGCAATGATTTATGAAAGGGCCGGAGTCATAAAAGGAAAGAAGGGAAGCGTCACCCAGATCCCAATTTTAACAATGGTAGGCGATGACATAACCCATCCAATCCCGGATTTGACGGGCTACATTACAGAGGGCCAGATTGTCCTGGCAAGGGAACTGCACAGAAAAGGAATCTATCCTAGCATTGATGTACTTCCCTCATTGTCAAGGCTGATGAACCTTGGCATAGGGCCGGCAAGGACAAGGGACGATCACAAGCAAGTCTCGGACCAGATGTACGCAGCTTATGCAGAAGGCCGTGACTTGAGAGGGCTTGTCGCAATTGTAGGGGAAGAGGCGCTGAGCGAGCGCGACAAGAGGCTTCTGAAATTCGCCGCAGAATTCGAGGACAAGTTTGTAAGGCAGAAAAAAGATGAGAACAGGAGCATTGCAGAGACTCTCGATCTTTGCTGGAGCCTGCTTGGATTGCTGCCGTCAAATGAGCTGACAAGGATAAGCCCGGAACTCAGGCAGAAATATCACAGGCAGAAATAAATTTTTTAGCTGTTTTAAATTAATATAAATGTTAATGCAATAAATAAAAATGCCCCAAGACATAAAGCCCACAAGAAGCGAATTGCTGAAGGTCAAGAAGCAGATAAAGTTGGCTAAAAGCGGGTACAGCCTGCTGAAGAAGAAAAGAGACGGCTTGATCCTGGAATTCTTTGAAATCCTGAAGAAGGCAAAAACTTTGAGGGAAGAGATTGTCAGTGAGTACAAAACTGCGCTTGAAAAAATCAATATTGCAAGGGCGCTTGAAGGGGACTTGAAAATAAGGTCATTGGCAATGGCCATAAGGGAAATTCCTGACCTTAAAATGGCCACAAAAAACATAATGGGCGTAAAAGTCCCTAAGATAGAGCCCGCTGAAATAAAAAAGGCGTTCATGGAAAGGGGCTACAGCGTCTACAGCCCCTCTTCAATTGACGAGGCTGCCGCGGCATACGAGAAAGTCGTGGAAAAGGTGCTGATTGCAGCAGAGGTAGAGACATCAATGAGGAAGCTGCTCAACGAGATAGAGAAGACAAAAAGAAGGGTCAATGCTTTGGAATTTGTCGTCATCCCGAATCTTGACAAGGTGAGGTCATTTATCCAGCTGAGGCTGGAGGAGATCGAAAGGGAAAACATCTTCAGGATGAAGAGGATAAAGGCCAAGGCATGAATAAAGTCACAAAGCAAAAAACGATTTTGTGGACTGCAATAATACTGACGGCCGTTAACTTCCTCCTGATTATCTCTTTTCTGGTTTATCTCTATTTCTGGTTCAGCAACAAATAAATTTTTAAACTTGTGATTAAATAAAAACCAAATGCTTGAATATGTTATTGGAGTCGGCATATCTTCCTTGCTTGCTGCAGTGTTGTTTTCATTCTATATCCTTAAAAAGCCAACTGGAACAGCCAAAATGCAGGAAATTTCCGAGGCAATACACAAGGGTGCACTTACCTTCTTAAGAAAAGAGTATGAAGTCATAGCAGTTTTTATTGCTGTTGTGGCATTGATAATGTATGTATTCCTTGAGAACGGCCACAGGCTTGCGGTATCTTTCATCATGGGCGGATTTGCGTCTGCGCTGGCCGGCAACCTTGGAATGAGGATATCAACAAAATCGAATGCAAGGGCGGCAGAGGCAACAAAATCCCATATAGGGGATGGCCTGAAAGTTGCCTTCTATTCCGGCGCCGTAATGGGCTTAAGCGTTGTAGGAATAGGCTTGCTCGGAGTTTCAATTTTGTATTTGGTTTTTGACGATCCGAGTATAATATACGGCTTTGGGTTCGGGGCCTCCTCAATTGCCCTGTTTGCAAGGGTTGGCGGCGGAATTTATACAAAAGCAGCCGATGTCGGAAGTGATTTGGTCGGCAAGGTTGAAAAAGGAATTCCCGAAGACGACCCAAGAAACCCTGCAGTCATAGCAGACAATGTAGGCGACAATGTGGGGGATGTTGCAGGCATGGGCGCCGACCTCTTTGAAAGCTATGTGAACAGCATAATAGCGGCAATGGTGATCGGGCTTGTCTTAAGCCAAGGCCACTTAATTTTTCCGCTGGGCCTTGCAGCGTCAGGTATTTTGGCGTCAATAATCGGCATGTTTTTTGTAAAGGCAAAGGATGAGAAACATCTTTTTAGGGCATTGAACACAGGTCTGTATACAAGCACAGTTTTGGCTGCGATATTCGCATTTATTCTTGTCAAGCACCAGGATCTTGGCATCGGAGTTTTCTACGCAACCTTGTCCGGGTTGATTGTAGGTGTTGTAATAGGCTGGATTACGGAATATTACACATCGAACCGCAACAGGCCGACACAAAGCATAGCAATAGCTGCAAAAACAGGGGCTGGAACAAATGTGATACAGGGGCTTGCTGTCGGCATGCTTTCTACATTAATTCCGGTTGTTTCGGTTTCGATGGCGGTTCTTGTCGCTTACAAGTTTGCTGGTCTTTACGGGATTGCAATTGCAGGAGTGGGCATGCTCACAACCCTTGGATTTACTTTGGCAATTGAAACTTATGGCGCTGTTGCCGACAATGCGGCAGGAATTTCGGAAATGGCCGACGTTGGAAAAGATGTGAGGAAAAAAACCGAAATGCTTGATGCAGTAGGCAACACGACAGCTGCAATAGGGAAAGGATTTGCAATGGGCAGCGCTGCATTGACTGCTCTTGCTCTTTTTGCCAGCTTCACCCAGATCACGAAAATTGAGGTCATAAGCATTTCAGACCCCAATGTAATTTTTGGGTTATTCATAGGCGGAATGCTTCCTTTCCTGTTCAGCTCTTTTGCAATGCAGGCTGTCGGAAAAGCGGCGTCAGAGATAGTTGAGGAAGTAAGAAGGCAGTGGAAATCCATAAAAGGATTGGCGCAGGGAAAAGCAAAGCCTGACTATGAGAAATGCATCGCAATAAGCACCAGAAGCGCCTTGAAGCAGATGACAATTCCTTCCATTCTTGCAATTCTTGCTCCGATACTGATTGGATATTTATTCGGTCTCGAAGCCCTTGGAGGCCTGCTTGTCGGCTCGATTGTATCGGGATTTTCGCTTGCGGTTTTCATGGCCAACTCCGGAGGAGCATGGGACAATGCGAAGAAATACATAGAGGCTGGAAACCTTGGTGGCAAAGGAAGTTACGCCCACAAGGCCGCTGTTGTAGGAGACACAGTTGGGGACCCGTTCAAGGACACAGCAGGGCCTTCATTGAACATATTAATCAAGCTGATGTCCATTGTTGCGATTGTGTTTGTGCCGCTGATTTTATAACTAAACCTTTAAAAATCCAGATAACTTACACTGATTATGCACAAGTTCTTCACCCTCAAGGATTTGGACGTTTCTGGCAAAAGGGTTCTTGTAAGGGTTGATTTTAATGTTCCATTGGACAAGAAGACAAATGATGTTGCAGATGACAAGAGAATAAGGGAAAGCCTGCCCACTATAAACTACCTTATTGAAAATCATGCAAAAATAATTCTCTGCTCTCATCTTGGCAGGCCTGATGGGAAAGTTGTTGAATCATTGAAGATGGATAAAGTTGCGGAAAGGCTGGGCAGGCTATTGAACAAAAAAATTAAAAAACTGGATGACTGCGTTGGAGAAGAAGTTAAAAAAGAGATTATGAGAATGAAAGAAACCGATGTTATCCTTCTTGAGAACTTGAGGTTTCATCCTGAAGAGGAAGCAAACGATGAAAACTTCTCAAAACAATTGGCTGATTTGGCCGACCTGTATGTAAATGACGCATTTGGAACATGCCATCGTGCCCATGCATCAACATATGGAGCTGCAAAATACCTGAAATCAGCTGCAGGCTTCCTTGTGGAAAAGGAGATCAGGATAATGGGCAAGGCTATGGAATCTCCTGAAAGGCCTTTTGTCGGCATTCTTGGAGGGGTGAAAATTTCGGACAAGATAAAAGTTATAGAGAATCTGCTGTCAAAAGTCGATTTCCTGCTTTTAGGCGGCGCAATGATTTTCACCTTCTACAAGGCCCAGGGAAAAAATATCGGAGCTTCAAAATTCGACGAGCATGGCATTGATCTTGCGAAAAAACTGCTGCAAAACAAAAAAATAATTCTGCCGGTTGACATAGTCATTGCAGACAAGTTTGAGGCCAACGCCGAGTCAAAGATCACCGATGTCGATGGCATGCCGGATGATTGGCTTGGGCTTGACATAGGCCCTAGAACAATCGAGAATTATAAAAAAATCCTGAAGAATGCAAAGACAGTTGTGTGGAACGGCCCCATGGGCGTTTTTGAATTTGACAAATTTGCTAATGGAACAAGAGAGACAGCAAAATTTTTATCCGCTTTAAATGCAACAGTAATTATCGGAGGAGGCGATTCTGCGGCAGCTGTCGAGAAATTCGGATACGCAGGCAAATTAACCCATGTAAGCACGGGAGGGGGAGCATCTTTGGAATTCTTTGAAGGGAAAAAATTGCCGGGTATAGCGGCCTTGGAAGAGAGCTTTAAGCGGTAATCTCAATTTCATCACCTGATATCTGCAGCACAGCCTCCTTTATCTCGCCTTTAAGGCCTGAAATTGCATTGCTTATCTTGGCATCTTCGCTCTTCAGCTTGGCCAGCTCTTCATTGTTCTTCTCTATCCTGATATTGAGCTCTTCAAGCTGCCTGTTGAAATTCCTGAATTTTTCAGGCACCCCGGAAGATTTTATTTTGGATTCTATCTCTTCCATCCCTGACTTGTGCGAAAAATATTTTTTAAGGAACTGCTCCAGGAACTCCTTGCTTAATTTCCTGATTTCCTCTATTGATCTTTCCTTTTTCTTCTCGTCAATCTGCAGCTGGTTATCGTTCAGCGCCTTTTCAAGGTTTTTCAATATGTCTGCTATTGCAAGGTTCTTGTCATCCGCAAGAGTCTCTATGGGGTGCTTCAGGTAATCCAGTACAATTTCCTCGTGCTCAAAAGCAATATGGGAATATTTCCTCAGTGGCCTTTCAAGAACCGAAAAGCTCTGCAGAATCTGGTTTTCATCATTGTAGAATTCCGTTTCCTTGTTCTTCCTTTCCTCAATGAGCATGGCAAAATTGCCGTGCTCTCCGCTTTTGGTGAAGCTCTCTATGCCGGCCATTATGGAATCTTTTTCTTTTATTGCAAGGATCACTGACGCTTCAGCGCTTTTTAGGTCCATATCCAGGTTTATCCTCTGCTTTTCCTTTGCCTTCAGGCTTTGTATTTTAGCTCTTGTGCTGTTGACAGATACCATTTTTTCATCATTCAATGCAGACTTGAGCTCGGCAAAAAGCCTGTCAAAATTCCTTAAATTCTGCGCTATATTCCCGGTTTCATTGGCGAAAAATTCCTGCAGTATGGTATAGCTTCTCAATGTCCCCTTGTTAAGGTCGTTGAGCAGCTCGTCAAACTGCTTTGTGAAGTCAAGAAGGTAAAAATAATCTTTGTTGTTTATCTCCATGTGCCCCAGGAACGAATTGACAGCCCTTATGTACGCTTTCCTGTTGCCTTCCATGTACTGCTTTGCCTTGAAAGGTATGTTTGGGTTCTGCAGCTTCGCATTTTCCAAAGCTTCGATGTTGAACCTCGCCCTTTGAAGCTCCTCGCCAACCTTCATGAGGATCTCTCCAGTATGCTGCTTTACATCTTCCATCATGGGCTTTGCCTTCTCATTGAGCCACTCCTCGAGGTTCTGCAGGCTTACATCTGTTGATTTCTTCATCTCCTGCTCCCCATTTTTGAATATTTTTTTGATGAACTCAAGCATTTTAATCGTATTTGACACTTAATGCATATAATTTTTACTATTTTGGAGGGCTAAAAGCCGCATACAAAAACCTTTATAAACCACCTGATTTTCCCATTGTTGATGTTCCTAAGCATTGTTATTGTTATAAGTGTTTTGGCATTGCTGTTTGCAGGCTATCTGGCAAGAGGAGTTCTTAGGAGAGATACCGGAACAGCTGCAATGCAGGAAGTTTCTAATGCAATCAAGATAGGCGCAGAGGCATTCCTGAAAAGGCAGTACACCACAATAGCGATAATGTCGGCAGCCCTTGCTGTCATCATATATGCCGCTTATGCGTTATTTGGCAATCCGGGCCTTGGATGGCGCACATCAGTCTCATTTGTCTTTGGAGCAATCAGCTCGGGAATCGCAGGCATTGTGGGCATGTGGATTTCAATAAGGACAAACATCAGGACTGCAAGCGCTGCAAGAAAAAGCATGAATGACGCTTTTGTAACAGCGTTCAGGGGAGGGGCGGTTTCCGGCATCGTGATAGTTGCGATGTCATTGCTTGGAGTCGCGCTGATATATTATGTGTTCAGCATCGGCGTTGATCCTAAGGAAGTTCCTTTCCTGATTGTAGGATATGGATTTGGAGCTTCATTTGTAGCTTTGTTCGCCCAGCTTGGCGGCGGAATTTATACAAAAGCAGCCGATGTCGGAAGTGATTTAGTCGGCAAGATTGAAAAAGGAATTCCCGAAGACGACCCAAGAAACCCGGCAGTCATAGCAGACCTTGTCGGAGACAATGTGGGGGATTGTGCTGGCAGGGGCGCTGACCTATTCGAAAGCACAGCTGCTGAAAATATAGGTGCAATGATACTTGGTGTTGCCCTCTATCCCATTTTCGGAGTAAAAGGAGTTATGTTCCCTCTTGTTGTAAGGGCATTTGGGCTTGTAGCAACAATAATCGGAATAATGACCGTCAAGCTCAGAAACGAAAATGAAAACCCGATGACAGCATTGAACAGGGGATACTACATAACCAGCTTCCTTGCAGCAATTGTATTTTACTTCACTACAAAATGGCTTCTCCCAGGCACGGGAAACTGGTTTTTCTTTGCCGGCTTGGTTGGGCTGGCAACGAGCATTTTGATTGTGTGGATAACAGTTTATTATACTGAATCAGACCCGTTCTTTTTTAAAAACAGCCCTGTAAGAAAAATTGCAAAAGCATCATTGACAGGTCATGCAACCAACATAATTTCAGGATTTGCAGTAGCAATGGAAGCAACTGTGCTGCCCGTGATTGTCTTATCATTGGCGCTTCTTTCCTCGTACAAGCTCGGATTGATGAGCGGCGTTGCGCATGGCGGCTTATACGGAACTGCAATCGCAACAATGGGAATGCTTGCAACAGCAGCTTACATCCTTGCAATGGACAATTTCGGCCCGATAACAGACAATGCCGGCGGAATTGCCGTTATGGGCGGGGCTCCAAATGAGGTAAGGAAAAGAACAGACAAGCTTGATGCTGTCGGCAACACAACAAAGGCATTGACAAAAGGCTATGCCATAGGAAGCGCCGCATTAGCTGCATTCCTGCTGTTCTCAGCCTATCTTGATGACGTTGCAAAGCATATTGGGGTAAAGGTTGTTTCAGTTGACATTGCAAAAATTGATGTATTTGTAGGGGCTTTGATAGGCGCAATGCTTATTTTCCTTTTCAGCGCGTTTGCCATAAGGGCTGTGGGAGACACAGCTTACTCAATAGTAAATGAAGTAAGAAGGCAGTGGAAAGCCAAAAAAGGGATAATGACCGGCAAGGAAAAGCCCGACTATGCAAGAGTTGTTGACATTTGCGTCAAGGCTTCTCTCAAGGAGATGGTTTTGCCCGGATTGGTTGTTGTTGCGGTCACAGTAATTGTTGGAGTTGTCTTGGGATATGAAGCTGCAGCTGCATTTTTGATGGTTGCCACAATCACAGGCATTTTGATGGCCCTTCTTCTTAACACAGGCGGAGGAGCATGGGACAATGCGAAGAAGCTCATTGAGGAAGGCGAGCACGGCGGAAAAGGTTCAGATGCGCACAAGGCAGCTGTCACAGGCGACACAATCGGAGACCCTTTCAAGGACACTGCAGGGCCTTCATTGCACGTTTTGATTAAGCTGTTGAGCACTATAACTTTGGTTCTTGTGCCGCTGTTTGTGTGATTTCTATTAATTTACAAACGGGTTACAACTTGAGCTACGCTCAAGTGTACAGTTGGAATATGTCCAACTTGTACCTCTTTCACTTTTACTTCTAGAGGTCGTTCCCGGGATTGAATTTGTGGTTTTCATCAATTGATCAAAATTAAATATTAAAAATTCAAAAACTGAAGACCCATGCTATGTAAAATAAAATGGGTGCCCATCATTCATCTGTGTTTCTAGTAAAGTTTTATAATCAGGCTGTTCCTTAATCATCAAAATGCCAAGAAAATACAGTAAAAAGCCCGCGCAGCAGGAAAGGATTGCAAAGAACAGGATAAAATTCCTGTTCCAGCATGCCAAGGAAGTCTTTAAGGAAGACAGCAAGCTTGCCGACAAATACGTGAAGCTTGCAAGAAGGATAGCGATGAAATACAAGATAAGGCTTCCTTCTTCTCTCAAGAAAAAATTCTGCAAGCACTGCCACAGATACCTTGTGCCTGGTGTAAATTCAAGGGTCAGGCTGCACAAGCACAGGCTGATTTACTATTGCATGAGCTGCAGGCATTATACAAGATATCCTGTTAAGTAAATTATTTTCTATAATGAAAATAAATCTATTAATATATCCCAAGCGAAAGCTTTATATATAAGTTATATCACTGCATAGTAACAACTTTGGGGGAACATGATATGTGTCTAGCGTGTGCGATAGCAGAGGGAAATCCCAATGCGAAAAACGAGAAGAATGTCGAGTATATTAATCAGGAGTATTCAGCCCAGTAAAAATGGCACGCAATCTAGGCGCAATTGTAGGGGCTTTGGCCGGAGGCGCATTGTCGTTTTTGGCCGCAAAAAAATATGAAATCCCCCTCATGGCTGCATTAGGGCCGGCTTATTACCCACTGGCGCTGGCAACAGGAACAATAGCTGGCTGCATCGTGGGCAAGAGATTTTTACAATTCAAAATAATGAGCTAAAATGGAAGTAGACGAGCTGTTTTTGGACGAGGACATGGAGCAGATAGAGACCATGAGGGAATCAAGGAAGAAGATGAAGGACAAGGACTTTGCAAAGCTGATCAACAAGAGGGATATTTCTGAATTCGAGATGGACGAGATGTTTTTGTGAGTAAGAAAATGGTAAGTGGCAGAGTTACATTAGGGGGTCGGGGTGTGGACAATTCACGTAGAAATTTTCTTTTGGGCTTAAGCGCACTGGCAGGATTCGGTGCAATAATGTATGGCAATAAGGGACTTGAATTTTTAGATGAAATTTCCAGACCAGCGGAAGAATTGCGTGCTCTGCAAGCTACGGAGCAAATTCCTAAACAAGATGGCCATTATAGAGTTTCAAGAAAATATGTTGAGTTTAGAGGCACGGTTTTTGAAATTCATCCTACGATGCCAGAAGACGGCGACGGGCCTGAAAGGTTGGTTCGCAAGGCAAATTTGCAATACAATGGCGGTGCGCCAATCAGAGGCGACCTAGGAGATAGGGCTTTGGACCTTTTTAATATATTGCAGAAAAATAAATTGCAACTTGAAGAAGGTCAAATTAAAAATTTCAAATTTAAGACTCCTTCAACACCTACAATTTTAAGAGGCAGACAATATTTGGTGCCAACTGTTACTGCTTATGGTTCTTTGAACGATGTACTTACTACTTATAAGCGTTAGCAAAACTTTTATAAAATATAATCCATTTCTAATTTATTATGTCAAGCTACGACCTGGAGCTTTCCAAAGTAATCGAAAGAATCAATAAAGATAATGCCAAGCTAGTCTGCATCCAGCTGCCTGATGGATTAAAGCCAAGGGCAAATGAGATACAGCATGCCATAGAGGAAAATACAGATGCAAATGCAGTCATTTGGATGGGATCCTGCTTCGGGGCTTGCGATGTACCGCTGCAGGTTGAAAGGCTTGGCGTTGATTTGCTCATCCAGTGGGGCCATTCCACCTGGCGCGGAACGTGGTATTAATATTTAAATACCCAAACTTATTCTGGCCTGCAATGAAAACTTATTTTGCAGTTACAAGCATTGTCATGCACAAAGGAAAAATCCTGATTCTCAAAAAGTCGCCAACAGACTACAATTACCCAAACAAGTGGAGCTTCTGCTCCGGCTATGCAAAGGAATTCGAGGCTGCAGAAGACACTGCCGTCAGAGAGATAAAGGAAGAAACAGGATTGAGCGCAAAAATCGTTAAAAAAGGAAAGATATTTGAAACAAAAGACAGCAAAAACAAGAAAACATGGATAGTTGCCCCTTTCCTCTGCAGAGTAAAGGCAACAAATGTAAGGCTTGACCACGAGAATGTCGAGTTCAGGTGGATAAGCTGCAAGGATATTAAAAAATTTGACACAGTTCCGGGCCTGCAGAAAGATTTAAAAGTATCCGGGTTGATTTAGCTGCCATGAAAATAAAAAGGATATTTCTGGGAGCGGACCATGCAGGCTTTGAGCTCAAGGAGCATGTCAGGAAATACCTTCAGAAAGAAGGATTTGAAGTGGTAGACAAGGGAGCTTTCAAATTCGATGCAAACGATGACTACCCTGATTTTATTGTTCCTGCTGCCAAAGAAGTCGCCAAAAATAAAGGAAGCAGGGGCATAGTCTTTGGAGGCTCGGGCCAGGGTGAGGCAATCGCAGCCAACAGGGTAAAAGGCATAAGGGCTGCATTATATTACGGCAGCAAAATGGATATTGTAAAGCTCTCAAGAACGCATAATGATGCAAACATCCTGTCCCTTGGCGCAAGGTTTCTCACAAAAGAACAGGCGATAGAAGCAGTTAAAATATGGATTAATACGGATTTCAGCAATGAGGAAAGGCACATAAGAAGAATTAAAAAAATAGATAAAACTTAGAATGCAATTCATAAATTATTTTTTTGCCTCTGCAGTTTCTTTCTCGGGGCTGATTATCGGAATGCTGCTTATAAGGATAGCTCCGGAGGAGCAGAAGCCGCTGGGAAAATATTTTGAAATTGCGAGAAAGATATTGCTGCTTCTTATTTTCGCTTTTCTTGCATTTTACCTTTACAATGACAGCCTTAACTTTTTGGTGCTTCTCGGCTATTTCGCATTTGCGGTGCTCATTGAATACAGTCTGCATGACCTGCCCAGGAAGACCATGGTGACATACACCCTTTTAGGAATTCTTTTTTTCCTCAGCTCAAAGAACGCAAACCTTTTTGTTATAGAGTCGGGCCTTGTACTTCTTTACGGGATTCCCACAGCGTCTTTGATGCATAAGAAAAAGGAAGAGAAGAGGATAATTTTTTACAACCTTGGATTCATGGTAGTCGCAAACCTTCTTTTTTTCCTATGACTACCATTTCTCATTTCTTATTTTCAGATAGAAGGCTATATGGTTCACAGCAATATGGAGCACGAAGCTAAGCAAAAGCGAAGCTGAAAAAATTTTCAAATCAAGCCTGAAAACCGGCAGCATGAAAACCAATGCCCCCATTACAAAATCCGTCTGGTCAAAGGGCACAAATTTTGCCCCCGGCGCTATGCCAAGCCTTCGCTTGAAGAAGCTTTTCACCAAATCACCGGTCAATGCGCCCAATCCCATCAGAAAGCCGAGCAAAAGCCAGTTTTTATAGTTCATGAACGAGATATCCCTGAAAAATTCAATGCCATAAAGAGAATACTGGATGTATGCGGCAATAACGGCAAAAACAACCCCGAAAACAATGCCCCTGAAAGTCTTGTGCTTTCCGAATAGGGGCTTTTTGCCAAGCTCTTTGCCAAAATCCACAGGAAAATTAAGAAAATCTATCTTTTTGACTATTACAGGAGCCATGTTGGCAAAATAAGCAGGCAGCATGAGGTAAAAGCATTTTAACAGGAAAAAGCTGAAACCGGCCATGGCAAAAAAATTTAAATTGAAGTTTAAATAATTTTGTGCAGGCAGCACTGCAGCGCTTACTATTGCTCCAATTGCAAATCCTCCAAGCACGTCTGTAAAATAATGCTTCTTAAGGTATATCCTTGAATAGCCGACAAGCCCTATCGCCAGCAAAGCGGCTAAAATGAATGCCTTGCTTGCGTAAAATTGGGCAATAGGAACTAAAAATGCCGTAATTCTTGCAGTGTGTATGCTGGGGAAGCTTCCTGCCATGTATTTTTGAATCAGTGTCTTATCAGGCATAGGTATTGGACGGGATTTTGGGTAGATGAACTTTACAGCCGTGCAGATAATCTGCGTTGATGCAATTGAATAAATAACGATTATCGCAAGGGCTTTGTTAAGGCTGAGAAGGTATATTGTTGCAGGGATGAAAAAGAAAGGGGTTCCGAATAGGCTGATTATCTGGAATATCATCATCAATAAATCTCTCCTTGCCATATTGTATTTTTAACAAAAGTTATTTAAGCAGTTATAAATCTTATGCCAAAATGAAATTCAAATTCAACATACCCAATAAAATCACAATCATAAGGGTTGCGCTTATTCCTTTGTTTGCAGCAGTTCTCCTGGCCGATATTCCGTACAAGAGCATACTGTCTGCATTCATCTTCGGCATGCTCTCAGTTTCCGATTTCCTTGACGGCTACTTTGCAAGGAAAAAAAGGCAGGTTACCGAATTCGGCAAGCTCATAGACCCCATAGCTGACAAGCTTCTCATCTCGACAGCCTTGATTTTTCTTATTGGAAAAGGCGTTGAATTGTGGATGGCCCTTGCAATCATAGCAAGGGAAATAATAATAACCGCAATAAGGATTTACCTTGTACCGAGCAAAATTGTCGTGCCTGCAAGCAATTTCGGGAAGGCCAAGACGGTTGTGCAGAGCCTTGCGATAGTATTTGCACTTTTGCAGCTGCCGCTGAGCTATTATTTCATGCTTGCTGCCGTGTTTTTAACTGTTGCATCAGGGCTTGAATACCTCATAAGGATAAGAAAGCTGACCGGCAAGAAAATAATAAACCTTCCCAACCTCATAACCCTGTGCAGGCTCCTCCTTATAATCCCTTTCGTCTATTTTTTCCTGAAATCAGAGATGCAGCTTTCATTGCTGATTTTTGCCGCTATAACGCTTACAGACAAGCTGGACGGCATTTCAGCAAGGCTCATGAACCAGAAGACGGAGCTTGGAAGCGGCTTGGACTCATTCACTGACTGGACAGTCATATTTGTTACACTAGTGCTTTTTGTAATTAAAAATTATATTAATGTACTCTGGGTGGCATTATTAATAATTCCATCCATCATAAGCGGCGTGATGAAAATGACATATGCAAAGAGGCAGAAAGTAGTGCCAGTAACCTTTGTTGCAAGGCTGAGTGTGGGGCTGACTTACATAACAATAATCTCATTTTTAATAAATTTCAGGTATACCTTTTATTTCCTGGTATCTGCTATTCTGATTACCTACATTTCAATGGCAGTATACATACTCAAAACTTTTGCCCTGCCAAAAGCCCCGGTCAGCAAGAAAAAAGCAGCTGCTTAAGCTAATTTTTTGACTCTAAAAGATGACACCATCAGTATTCCAAGAATAAGATAGATGTAAGGGTACAATTGTATCGGTGTGTTCAGGAAATACGCCAATGGTATTATTATCCCGTTCAATGTTATCGGCATTCCCTGGAACGCCCCTTTCAGCTCCATTATGTTGTACCTTGCAAGCCTAAGTATTCCGCAAAAGAGGAAAATAGTGAAAGAGACTATCCCGAAAGTCACCTGGAACTGCTTTATTCCTGAAGCAAACTGCATGAGGCTGAAGCCGAAGATTGCAGGCGCAACGCCAAATGAAACAGTGTCAGCCAGCGAGTCAAGCTCTTTCCCAAAAACATTCTGCTGCTGCAGGGACTTTGCAATCTTGCCGTCAAGGTAGTCAAAAACGACAGAAGCAAGCAGCAGAATGGCTGCATAATTGAAGCTGTTGTTGATTGAAAACACTATGCTTGCAAGCCCAAGCGCCACGTTCATAAGCGTAAACAGGTCAGCGAACTTAAGCAGGCTGAAAATCCTGAATTCATCAAGCTCTGCTTTCCTTCTCATGAGCCTGAACTCTGATTTCCTGAGCGCATATACGCCGGAAGCTATTGTAAGGACTAATGCAGCGGACATCACATACCAGTCAATCTGCAGGCTTATCATCGGGGCAAGCAATGCCATGAGCTGGAAGAAGTAGCTTACCTTACCAAGCACGGTCGGCTTGAATTCCCTTCTCAAGTCCCTGTAAAAAAGTATTATGCCGCACGTTATTGTAAGCATGTCCCTCCCCACAATTATCAAGGCAACCCATATGGGGGTTATCCCCTTTATCGTGAGGATTATCGCAGTTAAATTGACAAGCAGCTTGTCTGCAAAGAAGTCGATTATAGGGCGCAGCTGCGAAGGGTATTTTCTTGATACAAATTTTTCCAGGAACCCGACAAGCGCGGTCAGGATGAAAATGAAAACCGCTATGCTTCTCCTGTCAAACAGGAGGGAAATCGCAATAATTACCGCGAGTATGCACCTAAGCCATGTCACTGCAAAGAATAATTTTTCCCCCTTTATTCTTAATCTCATTTCCCTATTTCCCGCATATGTATACGACACAAGGTGGTATGTTAAGGGCCACAAATTTGGTGGAAATGTTTGAAAAATACTCGTAAAGGTATTTCCTGAAATCCTTGAAGTACTGGTATATCACGAACCTTCCATCCCTATTCAGGGTTTTTTCAGTCTCGCTTATTATAGTGATTTTCTTTTTGTAGGAGAGGTTTGAAAAAGGCAGGCTCGAGATGGCGTAATCAATCTTGGGTATGCCGAGCCTTTTAAGGTGCCTGATTATATTCTCGGCGCTGTCGTTTATTATGGTAACTCGCTTGTCTTTTATGCTCCTCTTGAGATAATTATAAAGCCTTTTGTTGGTTTCAAAGCACAGTATCCTGGCTCCGGGGCTTGCCCTTTTGAGAATCTCTCTTGTTATGCGGCCGGTGCCTGAGCCGTATTCCACTATGTATTTTGCGCTTTTAAAATCCACGCACTTCAAAAGCTCGTTTACAAGGAATTTCGAGCTCGGAACAACCGAGCCTATCTCCTTGGGATTTTTCAAAAAAGTTGAAAAAAACAATAATTTTTCATCCATTGTATTTCCTCAGGTAAGCTATTATGCTTTCACCAGCCTTAACCTTGTCGTTTGCTTTTACCCTTAAATCCACCCCTGCTGGAAGCACGATTGTTGTCTGGCTAGACAAGGCTATCATGCCTATTTTATCACCTTTATTAACCTTTTGATTTTTCTTGGCATAGCATTTTATCCTTCTGGCAAGAAATCCCGCAACCTGTATCACCTTGACTTTTATTCCCTTGTTTTCTATTATTATCTCGTTTTTCTCGTTCTCAAGGCTTTTTTCCAGCTCATATGCCCTGAAGAATTTGCCTTTAGCATGCCTTATTGATTTTATTGTTCCTTCTATTGGAGACCTGTTTATATGCACGTCCAAGGGCGACATGAAGATGGAGATGACATAGCATTCATCTGCAATGTCTTTTGTCAATGTCCTTATTTTGCCAAGCAGGCCCTTTTTTATACTGATACTTTTATCATTTGTCTTTATTATGCTGATGACCCTTCCGTCTGCCGGAGCCACTATGATGTTGCCTTTCGGTATTTCCCTTTTTGGGTCCCTGTAGAAATTAAACAGGAACAATACTATTAAGAATGCGATTACAGCAAGTATCCCGATTATCCACCCCATAGAATAATGTTTTTATTGCGGATTTAAATGCCTTTGCATCTACTTGGCGCGCATCAGCTTATACACTTTGTAGAAGCTGACAAAGCTTATTATCAGAAGCACGCATCCTGCTAATATCAGGTCGTTATGCCTTATCCTGTGGCCCAAAATGTCGATGTCAAGCAAGAGAAATTCTGACATGGATTTGATTGTTTTTCTTGGAACAAATTCATAAAAAGAGCCAATTGCGCCTGTTATGATGCCCTGTATAAGCCAGCCTCTCTTTTCCATCATGCCCCGCTTCCAAGCCCTTTTTTGAAGGTATGCGCCATGTAATATGCTGCAAGCACAAATGCCAATGCAAAAATGCCTGTTGAAATTTCCCCTGTGAAGTACCAGACAGCAGCCGCCGCCGCCAAACAAGCGGATGAGACATCAGCAAGCCTTTTGCCGGAAAGCCTTTCAGCAACAATCCCTATGACCGCTCCTGCGGCGTATGAAATTGCAGGGAATATCATAATTCCCAATGTCATAAGCGTTGTCGCTTCTTCTTCCTCAATTCCCTGGAGCCTCATCCTAACCATGACCAATAAGGCGTGAAGCGCGATTGAGATAAAGGAGACTGTGACAACAAATCCGGGGGTGGCAAGCCATTTTTTTTCCGATTTAAGAAAGCTCAGCGCGGCAAAATATGCTATGAGCATAAGGGCAAAGTGCAGGAAAAAGAACCAGAACTGCTCATCTATCTTAAAAACATCCCTGTTCAGTGTTGCGCCGGCAAACACATAATATATGTAAAAAATAAAAGGGCCGAAGATGCTTGCAACAATACCCTCCTCTTTTCCAATCCCTATGAACTGGGTAATCATCCATGTAGAAAGGAAAATTACTGTAAGCTTTATTGCAACATAGTTCAGATGGACAGCCCACCCTGTTGAAAGATGGTACATCATGTCAAGGGCATTCATGACTGCAGTGACAGCAATTGAAAAAAGAAGATTTGAGTAAAACTTGCTCATCTACTGCACCGTTACAGAGCCTTTCATTCCAGGATGGATGCCGCAAATGTAATTGTACTTTCCGGCCTTTGTGAACTTGAATGAAAATGAATCGCCTTTGGATAATTCGTCAGACCTCAAAGTGCCGTCAGAGCTTTCAACAGTGTGGGGTGCGCTGTCCTCGTTTGTCCAAACAACTATGTCGCCTACATTAACAGCAACATCTGCCGGGGTGAATTTGAAGCTCTTGATCGAGACTTGAACAGTCTTTGCAGTTTGCTCAGGAGCTGCTGGCGTGGTTTGGGTGGGTGCAGGAGCCTGTGGAGCCGGAGCTGCTGGCTGAACTGGAGTAGATGGAACTGTCTCTAAAGGCTCAGGAGGTCCTGGAGTAACAGGCTGCTGCCCGCATGCAACAGCAAAAATCATTAGCATTGACAGAATCGCAATAATCAATCTTGAAATTTTCATAAAATAATCCAAATAATAGGATATATATAAATTTTTTTATTTTCTATTCAGAATTTTTAAAGCCTTGTTGTTGTATACAAGGATTCCAAGCCCTAGCACAATCAAGAGCACTCCTGAAACCACATGCGTTATGTGGGTGTCTTCGACAAGCCCCGCTTTTGCGTGAAATGCATGGGGAAGAAAGGCAAAGAATGCCCCTATCGCAAGAATTATTGTTCCGGCAATGTCTATTAATTTATTATTCATAAAAAAATAAAAAAAAGAAAAAGCTCACTGCTTAACGCCGTAAGCAACTCCCAAGGAAACAACTGCGATTGCTGCGTGCAAATAAGTTATTGCCATGTTTATGGCAAAAATGCTTGCAAGCAAAGTATTCGCGCCCGGCACAAAACCAAGCACTGCAACAACAGCTGATATGATTCCCAAAGTCTGGTTGGCTGTCTTGCCGCTTCCCTTGTTCCCGTAATATAACATCAATGCTCCTCCTACGAGGTGCAACAAGTTCTGCGCAGTATTTACTCCGAAAATTCCGAGTATTGGCGCGTTGACGAAGCCGATAAGCCCGACAAGCACTAAAACTGCACCGATAACCATTGCATATGTCTTTTGTACATCCGCGATATTCACCACCTCCATGGTTTACTATTCTTTTCGATATAGTATATTTAAGCTTTTCGCAGAAATTGAAGTTTAAAATATATTTTGTAGAATATGTTAATGAACTAAATAAGTGTGGGTGTAACCAATTCCGGGTACAAATCTAAAAGAGATTCTTGCTTGCTCATTTCTGAAAAGCGGCTTCCAATACATTGTAATTGTGACTACTCTATCAAAACTTTCAGGAATTCTTCTTTCTAAAGGCAAATCCGGATCATTCAATGCGTGAGGCTCAATCAGAGTTTCATCACTTTTTTTTGATGTGTAGTCTGGTTTATGCTGTAAAGCAAGTTCCCGTAACTGAGCAGCATCTAGGACTTTTCCATGAACGCTGTGGACAAGAGAATTAATTCTACCTTTCACTTCATTTGTGCTTCTCAATAATCCCCCTAACATATTTTCCAAGTAAGGTATAACCAAATAAAAATCTATTTATTTTCTATATAGAATATATTTACTTTAGCACAAGCTTTTTATTGCTCTTTGAAACACTTTTCAATATGAAATACACAATACTTGACTGCTACACAGACGAACCAGCCGGGCTGGGAGTTCCTCCTTATCTTGGGACTTATCCAAGGTATGTTGCAGGCTATCTTGGTGGAGATTCAGCTTATGTTACGATTGATGATTTAAGGCTGTGGAAAAAGAATAACGGAATTGTGCATGAAACAAGAAAATCCCAGAAAACTGACATTACAACATATAATCTGACAAACAATTGCAAGAACATTCCGCAAATTCTTTCTGAAACAGAAACCTTGATTGTTGTGCTTGGCGTTCACGTTCCCGGAAAATACCTTTCTGCAGTGCCCGGCACCTTGAATGAGGTAATCCCTATGATTAAGGATTTGAAGTGCAAGAAGATACTGACAGGGCCTGCTGTCTTCGGAACACAGTTGTTTGGCGGCAGATTTTTTGAAAAAGCTGATTTAGGCATTTTTGACAAGATAGATTATAGTATGTTTAATTTTTTATATAAAGATGTAAAAGAATATTCATTGAAAGGAGCTTCTATTTTGAAGCAAATCCCTGACATAAGAATGATTGAAATTGAGACAGGGCATGGATGTGATATTGGGAAGTGCAGCTTCTGTACTGAGCCCCTGAAGAACAGAGTTGAATTTAGGGAGAAAGAAGATGTTCTGAATGAGATAAAAGAATTTTATAATCTTGGTGCCAGATATTTCAGGCTTGGAAAGCAAACTTGCTTCTATACATTGCCTTATGCTGCTGAATTGCTTGAAGAAATCAATTTTCACTGTCCCGACATCAAAGTTCTTCATATTGACAATGTAAACCCTGTCAAGGTTGTCCTTGACAAGAAGAATGATTTTGCAATCACTAAAGCAATTGTCAAGTATTGCACTTCCGGGAACATAGCTGCTTTTGGAGTTGAAAGCTTTGACCTTGATGTTGTGAAAGCGAATACTTTGAACACTCCCCCTTCCATTGCTTATGAAGCAATCAAGATACTGAATGAATATGGAAGTGAAAGAGGAAGCGATGGAATGCCCAAGTTTTTGCCCGGTGTGAATATCATATTCGGTCTTCGAGAAGAAAGCAGGAAAACTCACCTGGAAAACATGAAATGGCTTTCCAGAATTTATGATGAAGGCCTTATGCTGAGAAGAATTAATATCAGGCAGGTTGCAATCTTCGAAGGGACTTCCTTATTTGATGAGGGAAAAGACAAGTTTCTTCGGAAGAACAAGAAATATTACTGGAAATGGCGCAATGAAATTCGCCAGAAAATAGACTGGCCAATGTTGCAAAGGGTAATCCCTTCAGGAACTGTACTTACAAATTGCTTTGCTGAGATTTATGACGGCAACACAACATTCTGCAGGCAGTTCGGCACATATCCCATTATAGTTGGGGTGAAAGGAAGATTGGAACTGAAGAAATTCTACGACTTGGAAATTATAGGGCATATGTTACGTTCTATCACGGGGAAGGTTGTGGTTAAGAGGGAATTGGTGGTTGATAATCCAAATTACAAGATAATCCCACAAAACCCTTAAAAACCCTCCAATCTTCCTTCAATAAAATGAAACCAGGTTCTAAAGTAAAAGTGCATTATACAGGCTCATTAAATGACGGAAGCATATTTGATTCTTCTGAAGGCAGAGAGCCATTGGAATTCACCCTTGGAGAAGGCCAGGTAATCAAGGGGTTTGAAGATGGGGTTGCAAGCATGGGCCTGAACGAGGAAAAGACAATAAAGATAAATCCAGAAGAAGCTTATGGCCAAAAAAATGAGCAATTAGTAATAAAAGTGCCAAGGGACCAGTTCCCGAAAGAAATCGAAGTGGGCGGAAAGCTCATGCTCAAGGGTCCCCAGGGGCAGCAGCTTCCTGCAGAAATAACAAACATAGCTGAAGACCAAGTCACAATAGACTTGAACCACCCCTTGGCAGGCAAGGAATTGAACTTCAAGCTAAAGCTGATAGCCATAGATTAATTCTCTCTATTGAAAACATGCATACAATATAGATTAAACTATTTATAAGGCACAGCCCTATTAGTCCCAACACATGGGGGTGGTACTAATGAAGGCAATCTTAACAGTATTTGTAGCTGTTGTTTTATTGGGGGCATTTTCATTTGCCCAAGCTGATGACATTGAAATAGAAACAGCATTATCAGGCGCTAACGAGGTGCCAGTTACAAATTCCACTGCTACTGGTGAAGCAGCTGCAACCTTGGATGGAAGCCAATTGACTGTAAAGGGATCTTTTGAAGGGTTAAGCAGCGAACTTGTCTCAGGAGCCTCAGCACATATACACGAAGGTGTAACCGGAACAAACGGCCCGATTGTGTTCAACCTTAACGTTGTTGCAGGCGACGACAACAGGAGCGGTGAGTTCAGCCTGACAGCGAACCTGACAGACGGCCAAGTTAATGATTTGCTTACTGGTCAATATTATATAAATGTGCATTCAACAGCATTTCCGGATGGGGAAATCAGGGGACAATTTGCGGCAGTTAACCAGACTCCGCAGGTTAACCAAACCCAAAACCAGACAGCCAATGTCACTACACAGGTAAATGCGGGCGTTGACCTTCACATAATGAAGTGGTACCCCAAAGGGCCTGATTATGTCTTCACGTGCAACGCAACAGGCTTCACTCCGACAAGCTACAGCTGGTTTTACGGAGACGGCCACAAGCTGCTGAACATAGTCAACAGGCACACATACCACGTATATGAGACTCTTGGCAACAAGACTGTGTCATGCACAGCCTTTGGAGATAACATTTCAGTGTCTGACACTTTGCAGATAGATGTGACATCCCTGGCCAGGCCTTTGCATCCGCTGTTCGGGGCATCGAATGCAACAGACAACGGCAGGACATTTTCCTGCACCAATGTTGACAACAGCAATCCTGCAACATGCGCATGCCAGAACAGCAACGAGAATGCAGCTTCATGCAAGTGCACTGAAAACAGGTGATTATTTTTTATCTTTTTCTTTTATTTTTTGTTGAATTCTTTGCCTTCTAATTTTTGACCTAAAGGTATTTAAATCATACTTTTATCCTTGTTCTGATGCCTCCGTAGCTCAGCAGGTAGAGCACATGACTGTTATATCTGGCAGTCATCATGGGGTCAAGAGTTCGAGTCTCTTCGGAGGCGTTTATCCAAAAATGCAGCAAATCCCGTACAAGCCGTTGAAGCATGTCCTGGTCTGCACTAATGAAAGGGAGGCAGGCAAGGACTGCTGCTCCCATGTGCAGGGATACGAAATATTCAGGGAGCTGAAAGACTGGACTAAAGCGAACGGATTGGTCTCTTCTGTCTGGGTCACAAGGACAGGCTGCCTTGGCTTCTGCAACAGCACAGGGGCAACTGTCGTAATCCACCCGGACCAGTTGTGGTTCAGGGAAGTGAAAAAGGAAGAAGTGCAGAAGATAAAGGATATTATCCTGGATTCTGTTAAATAAACTTTATAAACCAACTTCTTTTTCAAACTAAATCTTGGGCCTGTAGCTCAGTCTGGTTCGAGCGTTCGACTGATAATCTGGAAAAACCAGGTCGTTTCGAAAGGTCCGCAGTTCAAATCTGCGCAGGCCCATTATAAAATAGCAACAAAAATATTTTTTTCTTGAAAACGATTCATTGCCATACTGAAAGTTAGTGAAGATTAATCAAGCTTAAATACAGCTCGATTAGTAATTTGAAACATCATCGGAATTTCAGCGTGAAAATTTTCTTTAACCACCACAAAGTTTAAATATAAGTTGCTATTTTAAAATAGCAACACTTTGCTTGATAAAAATAAGGAGGGGTGTTGCATGAATTTTAAAACAAGGGGCTTGATTGCATTTCTCATAATTTCAGTTTTCTTATTGAGCGGCTGCGAGGTTTACCAGACGCTTTACGGGACATCTCCGCAGCAGGCAACCGGGCAAGTTACAGCACCTTCTGAAGAATCGGCCATGGAAAAAGAAGCAGCTCCGGCAGAAGATATGGTTAAGGAAGAGGAGCCAAAACCGGAAGAGCAGGCTGCAATGGAGCCTGCAGAGGAAGTAAAAGAAGCCAGACCGGAAGAGACTGTTGCACCTGCTGAAACACAAGCCGAAACGCCGAAAGGAAGCCCTGTTGTAGTAGTTGTTCAGGAGACAGAGCTTGTCAGCCTGTCGCCGTCAGCAGAGGACCCGGACAAGGACACTAATTTAGCATTCACTTTTACATCCCCATTGACTGAGAACGGCGAATGGCAGACAAATTACGGCGATGCCGGGGAATACACGGTCACTGTCACAGCGTCTGACGGGGAGCTTACAACGACCCAGGATGTGTTGATAATAGTGAACAAGAAGGAAGAAAATCCAACAATAGACAGTGCAAGGCCCATTGAAAGCGGCCTGAGCATAGATGAGACCCAAGCACTTGAATTCAGCATTGAAGCAAGCGACCTGAACAAGGACCAACTGTCATATGCATGGAAGCTTGACGGAGCTGATGTAGGTACGGAAAACAGCTACACATACCAGTCAACTTATGAGGACGCAGGCACCCACACAGTGAAAGTGGAAGCGTCTGACGGGCTGTCAAGCGCAAGCAAGCTCTGGTCCGTTGACGTCAACAATGTAAACAGGAAGCCGGTGCTTGAGCAGCTTGAAGACATGACATTAAGGGAGACTGACAAGATTACAATAACAGCCCTTGCAACAGATGACGACAGGGATTCCATAACATACTCAATAAGCGACAGCAGGTTTGCCAAAGAAGAAAACGTGTTCACATGGCAGACTGATTATGACAGTGCAGGCACATACGAGGTGACTGTCAGCGCAGGTGACGGCCAGGATACGACTGAGCAGACGCTTGCAATAACCGTGCAGAACGTCAACAGGCCGCCGGTCATAAAGGACATTGTCCAGAAAAAATAATTTTTATTTTCTTTTTGCATAAGGGGGTATAAATGAATAAGGGAGCTGTGTTATTGGTAACTATATTTTTGCTGTTCCCCTGTATTGTCTTTTCTGTAAACACTTTTGTTATACATGAAACTGAAAAAATAAGCCTGCAGCCTGATGCGGCAGACCCTGATGCGGACAGGCTCCTGACAACATACGCCAAGCCGCTTGATGAAAACGGCGAATGGCAGACAAATTACGGCGATGCCGGGGAATACGATTCTGCAATAACAGTATCTGACGGAACAACAAATGTTTCGCAGGAAATCCTTATCATAGTTGAAAAAAAGGAGGAAAAGCCGGTGATTGGTTCGTTTGCGCCAAGGCAGGAATTTCTTGCCGTGAAGGAAGGCCAGTCAGTGGAGTTCAGCATTGAAGCAAGCGACCTGAACAATGACGAGCTAATCTATGAATGGCTTCTTGACGGCGAAAAAACAGGCGAAAGCAATCAATTTTCATATGAAACATCGTATAACGATGCCGGAAACCATAAAGTTTCAGTTAGGGTATCGGACGGCTCGTCAATCGCTGGCAAGGAATGGGATGTTAATGTTGAAAATGTCGATGTTGAAGCGCTTCTTAATGGCATAAGCGACATTGTTGCCAATGAAAACGAGTTGATAAGGCTTGAAATTCCCGATTTCGAAAAATATGGCCTGTCCTATTCCATCTCCGAGCCTGTAGGGATCAAAAACGAGTGGAAAACATCCTATTCGGATGCCGGCACTTACGAAGTTGAAGTTCATGCAGAAGGAAAGGGCTTCAATGAAAATAAGAATGTAAAAATAACAATAAATGATCTTGACAGGCTTCCTTTGTTTGAGAGCATAGACAACAAAGTCGTGAGCGAGAATGACGAAGTCAAAATAATCCTGAATGCCAACGACCCGGACGGCGATGAAGTAGCTTATTCCGCAGTCAATATGCCTGAAGGGGCTGTGCTGGATGGAAATGTGTTTGTGTGGAAAACAAATCATGACACTGTTAAAAAAGAAGGCTTTGTGGACAGGGTCTTGGACAGTTTCAGGGCATTGGGCAAGAGCTTTTATGTCCAGTTTGCAGTTTCGTCAAATGACAAGAAGATAATCCAGAATGTAATTATAACTGTAAAGGACATCAACAGGGCGCCTGTGATTGAAGACTTCGAGCCCATAACAATCAGCGAAAAGGACACCTTAAAGATTGCCCCAAAGGCATACGACCCTGACGGGGACAAGATAAGCCTAAGCTACTCCGGATTCATGGGCAAGGACACCTTCAAATCAGGCTATGACGACGCAGGCACTTATTATGCGAAAGTAACTGCAAGCGACGGGCTTCTCGAGGCATCAAAATTCGTGCAGATAAACATAATGCAGAGCAACAGGGCTCCAATTTTCGGAAAGATGCCGGATACTTCCGCAAGGGAAGGGGACAGCATAGCATTCATTCTCAATGCCAACGATCCTGACGGTGATGAGCTGGAATATTCCATGGACAACCCCCCTCCAGGCGCATCAATAAAGGGAAACGCGTTTTTATGGGTTCCCGGCTTTGATGTTGCAGGCAGGAAAGAAAAAAAGAAATTTGACATTGTTTTTGTTGTAAGCGACGGCAAGGCAGAAACAAGGCAGATAGCAGAAATTGAAGTCTCCGGCAAGAACCGGGCCCCGAGAATAATTGATGCCACAAGAAGCGTTTCCGCAAGAGTGAACGAGCCTGTGCTGATGTCGGTAAAGGCTGTTGACGACGACCAGGATGCATTGGCTTATACATGGGATTTTGGCCTTGTCGACAAGTACAGGGCAGCAGACAGGCACCAGAGGATTTTCACAAGCAGGGGAATAAAGACTGTCAAGGTCATTGTGAGCGACGGCATTGACGAAGTCGAGCAATTGATTAATGTGAATGTTGTATGAAAATTTTAAAACCACAGATTCCATCTGATGACAGAAAAATATTGGATAATCTGATTCTTCAAATGAAAACAGGAACGAACCAAGAAAGTGAGCAAGCTAGTACAGATTTAACACGAATTTTAACATCTTATAATTTAAGAGGGTTTGACACTATGATTTATGCTGCTGAATTATTGAGATATGCAGCAACAAAAGGGGATTTTATTTTAACTGAATAATTCTTCAACAACACTTTTATAAACCACCTTTCCTTCTTTTGCTTTATGCCGAAATCAGTTGATGTGGACGACGAATTTGACAGCGGAGTGCTTAACATAGCCTTGGACACCCTGAAGATAGGCAAGCAGGCGCTTATTTTCGCCAACACCAAGAAATCTGCGGAAAAGACAGCAGAGGAAATATCGAAGAAGCTCAAGACTGAAAGCGGAATCTTAAGGGAGCTTTCGGAAAAGGCATTGAACGTCCTGCCAAGGCCCACGAAGCAGTGCGAGAGGCTTGCATTATGCATGAAAAAAGGCATCGCATTCCATCATGCCGGCCTGACCCAGAAGCAGAAGGAAATCATAGAGGACAATTTCAGGGGCGGAAGCATAAAGATAATCTGCTGCACCCCGACACTGGCCTATGGCGTTGATTTGCCGGCATACAGGGCCGTAATAAAAGACCTGAAAAGGTACACAATGCACGGCCTGTCATGGATTCCGGTGCTGGACTACATGCAGATGTCCGGAAGGGCCGGCCGTCCAAATTACGACAAGGAAGGCCAGTCAATCGCAATCGCGCTTGTGAAAGCCGAAAAGGAAAAGATAGAGGAAAAATACGTCAACGGGGCTCCGGAGGAAATTTACTCGAAGCTAGCAGTCGAGCCTGTTTTAAGGACGTATGTCCTTTCATTAATAGCGGCAAATTTCACGTCTACAAAAAAGCAGCTTTTTGAATTCTTTGACAGGACTTTTTATGCCCACCAGTTCAAGGACTTGAGAAGGCTCCATGCCACAATAGCCAAGGTCCTTGATTTGCTTGAGGACTGGGAATTCATAATGCGGAGCGGAAATGACTTTTCAGGCGCCAACGAGCTTGATGAAGAGAAGCTAAAAACAACATTAATCGGCAAGAGGGTTGCAGAGCTTTACATTGACCCGCTGACTGCATATTTCATGATCACGTGCCTTAGGAACGCCTCAGACAAGAAAGTGAATGCATTTTCATTTTTGCAGATGGTGTCCCACACCCTGGAAATAAGGCCCATGCTCAAAGTCGGAATAAGGGAATACGACAAAATGCAGGAGTCAATGCTCGGGGTGGGCGAGTTTCTGCTTGAAAGCGAGCCTTCGATGTACGAGCCTGAATACGAGGATTTTTTGAATTCCGTAAAGACAGCCTTGATGCTTGACAGCTGGATAAGCGAGCAGGACGAGGAGTTCCTCCTTGAGCAGTACAATATAAGGCCCGGGGAAATCAGGGTGAAGCTCGAGATTGCGGACTGGCTTCTGTACGCATCCGAGGAGATATGCAAGATAATGCACTACCAGTCATTGATAAGGGAAATCATAAAGTTAAGGCTAAGGCTGAAATACGGCGTCAAGGAAGAGCTGCTTCCTTTGGTAAGGCTCGAGAACATCGGAAGGGCAAGGGCAAGAACATTGTTCAGGAACAGGATAAAGGACATAAAGGACATAAGGAATGCCGACTTGTCAACCCTTACCCAGCTTGTCGGCGAGAAAACCGCACTGGGCATCAAGAAGCAGCTTGGGCAGGAGCAGCTTGAAGTGCCTGAAAACAAGAGGAAAGGGCAAATTTCATTAAAAGATTGGGAAGAATAAAAGAATTGTGATATAATTTTCATTATTATCTTAAATTTTCAAACACGATACGGAAGACCCATGCGTTGTATGCTATAATGGGTGCCCCTTCCGACATATTTTTTTAGGCAAACAACTCAAACTGGTCTCCTCCATCATGGATACATTCAGAGGAAGTTTCAATTCGGGATTTAACTATTTTTTCGTATCATGTTTAGCGATGCGTCTTTATATAATAGAATTTTTTAACAAAACTTTATAAATCATATTCCAATTTTTCAGCTCTATGCCCCTCTAGTATAACGGATCAGAACATGAGCTTGCGGCATTTGGAATTCGACTAGAATTTCGTGAAAACAGCTTAAGATCGGGGTTCAATTCCCCGGAGGGGCATTTATAATTAATCATTTCTCCAGTTCAAGCCCCGGAATCAACCCAAAGCTTTTTGCCGCCCTTGAAGTCAAGAGTCTTGCTGTAGCCCATCTTCAAAAGCATCTCTGCGGCTTTTGTGCTTGCATGGCACGAGTAGCTTGCGCAGTAAACTGCAATTGTGTCAGTTTTCTTCAGCTTCTTCCCAGCTTCCTTTTGCAGCCTATCGACCGGTATATTGATTGCATTCGGGATGTGCCCTTCTTTGTAGCTGTCTTCGCTTAGGACTTCAACCAGCCTGAATTTTTCCTTGTTTTCAATCATCTCAAGAAGCTGCTCAATTGTTATAAACTTCATCTTTGCCATCTGCATCACCACTTTAATTTTGAGTCTTCTATGAAGACATCCTTTTCCGCAAACCTTAATTTGTCCTTTGCCTTGTCTTTTGCGTATCCTATCGGGCACAATGCTGTCGGAACAAGATTCTTTGGAAGGTTCAGTATTCTTGAGTATTCTTTTGGATTAAAGCCTTCCATAGGGCACGAGTCAAATCCAAGAAATTTTGCTCCATTCAATGCATTCCCCAGAGCAAGGAAAGTCTGCCTCTGTGCCCATGACAGCTTCTGCTCCGCATTCAAGCCATTCTCAAAACCCTTCATCATGTCAATGTAACCCTTGATGCTCTCCTTATCAGCCCCATTCTCAATCATGAGCTTTTCAAGCCTGTCTATGTTGCCTGCAATCTCAGTATCGGCGCAGAAAACAAGAAGATGGGAGCATGTCGGAATCTGCTGCTGGTTCCATGTTGCAGGCTGCAGCTTCTCCTTCAGCTTCTGGTCCTTGACAACAATTATCTTCCAGGGCTGTATATTAAAAGACGATGCTGAGTATCTTATAATCTCCAAAAGCCTGTTAAGCTTATCCTCTGGAATTTTTCTTCCGTCAAACAATTTTGTTGCATACCTTTCCATTACAATTTTATCAAAATCCATTTTTTTCACCTTTAGTTTATGTAGTTTGTATTCTTCCTGTCAATGCCATTGACAAATTCAATATTTATATCTTGAGGGGGCTGAAAGCCTGAGTCAGGATACGCCAGGTTAGGCATGAATTTTTCTATGCCTGAAGCAAGCTGCGTGACAACATGGCTGTTTCCAAAATAGTTCCCGCTCAGCTCAAGAACAAGCTGCCTTGTCATTCCCTCGTCATATGAGCCTATTGAATGAATATATTCATGAAGAATGACATGGAACAAGTAATAGTTATACAATGACGGATTTGTCTGCAATATTCTTGCCAGCGGCCTTTTGTTTATGACAATCGTGTTGGCATCCAAAGAATAAAAAGCGCCAACAAACCCGTTGTTGAAGCTGCCCAAATCGCTCACTCCAACCATCAAGCCAGCCTGCTCAGCGCCAAGATAGCTTCTCACAACATCCTGGACTATCTCAAATATGTCCGCAAAAACTTTCGCATTCCTGAGCTTTTTGTCGTAATCCATGTAAAATAAATAAATGGGCCGGAAGGTTGCCCTGTCCAGCCCATTTGTAAGGGAGTGATTTTCAACCTTATTAATCTACTCCTTTTGCATCTCCTTTATTCTTTCCGCAACCCCTTTTGCTTCCTTCTCAAGGGATTCCTTGTACTCCTTCAACATCTCAACCTTCTCCTCCTTTGTGAAGAAGGTCCTTTCTCCACAGCATCCGTGCATGTTCAGCACCTCCATTGTTTTATCGGAGGCAGATTTTCTGCCCCCATCGTTTATCGGATATGCGATATTGTAATCACAGCTGATATTTAAATATATCGGTTGTGCGATATATGTTTCAAAATTAACAAAAGATTATAAACATGCTTCGCATTTTTTATTAGCTATGAGGGACTGCTGCGACATGAGGGGATTCCTGAGCTTCATAGTGCTGAGGCTCATAAGCAAGAAGCAGATGTCCGGCAAGGAGATAACCCAGGAAATAAAGAACAGGAAAGGCTCAAAGCCAAGCCCCGGCACAATTTATCCTGTATTGAAGGCGCTGAGCGGGAATGGTTTCATAGAGGAGACAAAAGACAGCGGCAAGACCAAGAGGTACAGGCTCACAAGTAAAGGCAAAAAGGAGCTTGAGATTGCAACAGCCAAGTTCTGCCATATATTCTATGACATGAAGGATGAATTTGGAAGGCGATGCTAGAAAGCTTTAATTATCCGCTATTTTCTCCAGAATAGATGGCAAAATACAAGCTTGTGTGCTTTGATGTTGACGGAACTTTGATAGACAATGTCACATTCTCATGGCAGGTTTTTCATGATTATTTCCAGACAGACAGGCACAGAAGAGAGGACGCCAAAAAAAGATTTTTTGACGGAAAAATAACCTACATGGAGTGGGCGGAGCACGACATCAACCTTTGGAGGGAAAGAAAGGCAAAAAAAGAGGACTTTTTCAAGGCAGCCGAGAAACTCAAGCTGATGGAAGGCGCTATGGAAACCTTGCAGGAGCTGAAGAGAAACGGGCTGAAGCTTGCGATAATCTCAGGCTCCATAAATGTCATACTTGAAAAATTCATTCCAAATTATGAGGAATTTTTTGATGACGTCTTCCTGAGCAGGATTTATTTTGACGAGAATGACGAGATAAGCAGGATAGAAGCGACTGAATTTGACATGGATGCAAAGGCACTGGCGCTCAGGAAAATAGCGGAAAGGGAAGGAATAAAGCTTGAGGAATGCGTTTTCGTGGGGGATTACCTCAATGACAAGAAGATAATCGAGGAGGCGGGATTGGGGATAGCTTTCAACTGCAAATACGATGAATTGAAAAAAATAGCGAATGTATGCATTGACAAGAAAGACCTGAGGGAAATACTGAAATATATCCTATAGTTTTTTCATTAATTCAACGCTGGACTTGAGCTCTTTTTTGTTGTCATGATTCCTGAATATGGCTTCTAGCTGCTTTTCTGTCAGCTTTAATTTTTTAAACTTCCTGATTTGGGTTGCAAGCAGGGGCATTGCCCTTGTGATATTGTCGACTATCGTTATCGTAGATTTTTGTGAAGTCCTTGACAGAGGATTCAAGTCAATTGTTATAACTTTTTTTCCATTTTTTATCAATGCCTCTGCCCTGTCCCCGTCCTCCAAGGGCACGAAAACAACATCCGATTTGAAAATACCTTCAGGATTCACGTATTTCCTGTTGGATTCAAGGAATTTTATCTTATGGTTTTTATCCGGCAATAAAACATTTTTTGCTCCATATTTTTCAAGATGACTTTTTATTTTTATTTCCCTTTTTTTCGAGGAATGGAAAATGTTGATTTCCAAGGGCGCTGATAACAGCCTTGACAATTCAGCCAATTCTTTCGGAACCAAAGCAGCAGCACTCCCATTTACCGAAATGACAGGCCGCTTTGCGCTCAATAAAAGGGCTGCTGCGGCTTCAATTGATTTCTTTGCAGACTCATTAGTCTTTTCCCCAAGAAAATAATCAAAAGCCTCCCCTCTCCCATGGGCAATCAGGCCGTGCACTGAAGCTATTCCACTTTTAACGCCATTTGCAATCAGTTCCCGCGTCTTCAGCGACTTATAGCGGGGATGGCTTTTTGGTATTATCATATTAAATGCGCCCCCCTGCCCGATATTTTGTATCTTGCCGCACCCTTGAAGTATTTGTCGCTGAACACGGCATTTCCGAGCATTATCATCGATGTGTTTCCTTTATTTTTTTCTATGGTTTCTATGGCGTTAACTGTTTGCCTGTCTTTCAGCAGCCCGCTTTCGATGCTGAACTGCCTTGATATCCTTATGATGCTGCTGAATTTTATTTTTTTATCTTTTTTTATCCTGTTTAATGCATTTGTCGCAGCTTTGTTGATTTTGCTTTTTAATCTTGGATTATTTATGACTGATTTGGTGCTTATCCTGCTGAAATACCTGCAATACACATCTACACTGCCTATTTTTAACTTTTCCACCTTGAAATGCGAGCTTGGCTTCAGTTTCAGGCAAAACCCGCCATAATACTGGTTTACCACATCTCCAAGGCCAGTCTTGTTTTCCACTTCCGCAGTGTGGGCTATTATTGCCAATTCCTTGTTTGATTTTTTCAATCTCAAAAGCTTGTTGAGCGCATAAGCTGCTGCCAGCGCGCTTGCGCCGCTCAATCCAAACCCGCACCCAAGCGGCAATTTTGTTTTTATTAGGACACTTACTTTTTCGCCAGTCAGTTTTTTCGCTACATTGGCTACAGTAGGAAAATTTATGTTTTTTTTGTTGAATACAATCTCATTTTTTTTTGCCTTTGAAACTGAGACAATAACTCCTTCATCAAGAGTGAAGCCGATTCCGTAAGAGCCCATCCACCTTGGATTATTGTGCCTGTAAATCCTGAAGATGCAGCTTATATTCGCTGGAGCGAATGCTTTTGCAGAAGTCATTTTATTGATGAGATGATCGCATCCAATATTCCATCGGCAACAATCCTCTTGTCAGCCAGCCTGATGTGCTGTATTTTTTTGTTCCTGTCCACAATAAAGACCTCGTTTGTGTCCACATCAAATCCCCTTCCCCTTTTGCCGACATCATTGGCAACCACCATGTCAGCATCAGCTTTTTTAAGGATGCTGTAGGCGCTGGCTGTCAATCTGCTTTTAGGAACATCATGCTCGGCCTTGAAGCCCACAAGAAGCATTTTTTTGTTCATCTTCTTCAGTTTTTCAAAAATCTTGGCTGCAGGGGCAAGCTCAAGCTGCAGCTCTTTATTGCTTTTTATCTTTGTATCCTGCCTGTTCGCGATTGTGAAGTCGGAAACAGCGGCAGCATGGATGAAAATGTCAGTTTTTTGCATATTCTTTTTTATTTTGCTGAAAAGGTCTTTTACAGTCGTGAATTTTTCTTCCTTAATGTTGTAGGATGGCTCTATGGAGCTGTATCCTCTCAAAAGAAGCACGTCAGCGCCCCTCAAAAAAGCCTGCTCTGCTATATTTGTGCCCATCTTGCCGGAGCTCTTGTTTGTTATGACCCTTACAGGGTCTATCTCCTCAACTGTTGCCCCTGCTGTGACAATTACTTTTTTTCCTTTGAGGTCATTTCTTTGCTTTACCAGCAAGGCAACCATGTCCAATATTTTTTTTGAGCCTGCAAGCCTGCCAACTCCCTTGTAGCCGCACGCAAGCTCGCCATATTCAGGCTCGACAAAATGGTAATTGTGCTTTCTTAATTTCTTCACATTTTCCTGCACAATCGGGTTTTTCCACATCTTGACATTCATTGCAGGGCATATTAAGACGGGAGCGATTGTTGCCGTTATGGAAGTCGTCAGCAAATCATCCGCAATTCCGTTTGCTATTTTCCCTATTACATTGGCTGTTGCAGGGCATATAAGAAACAAGTCAGCTGCATCTGAAAGGGAAATGTGTTTTATCGGCTTGTTTTTCTTGATGTATTCAGCATAATTTATTTTTGGATGGAACAGGCTTGATTGGACTTCATTGCCGCTTGCCTTCTCAAAGTCTTTTGCGTCAACAAGGTGCTTTGACGCTTCGGTCATGATCACATGGACATAAGCCCCAAAGGCCTTGAGCTGCTTCACCAATCCAATTGATTTATAGCATGCAATTCCTCCTGTAACGCATATAACTATTACTTTGCCCCTTAAAGCGCCATTCCCCATATAAGAAAAAAAGAAATATTGGTTTATAAATCTTGTCAGGGCAAATAGGGTATCGGTAAAACATCAGGTAGTAAGGAATGGTTGGTAATTGGATAACATTCACAAAAATAATATATTTTCAATAGAATAGACTAAGACTCTTTTACAATAAACTCTTGTTCACCTATTTTCATTTTGCCTTTATATCTTAATAAAGTTACAAAAATGTTGGTTACTTCTGCGTCTTGCTTCTTGAAAAACATATCCATAAGCCAATCGTTTGTGTTAATTATTTTAAAGTCAGAATCAGAAAACTCTTTTTTACTCTCCTTTTCCGCCATATCCTTAATCTCCTCAATTCTTTCATCATTAGAGATTAGTGTTATTTCAACAGTATCTTTACATTCCTCTTTAAGAACGAGTGCCTTTTCAAAAATTGATAATTGAGGAGACATAATTGATGGAAATAAAGGAGGTTCAGTTCCAGCAAATATAAGATGAACTGTCCTCGATAAAGCTTCTGATTTATTTTGTTGCCAGTCATCTACTGCGGCATCATGTAAAACATTCTGAATTGGATAAGTCCTAAACACTCTAACAGGGTCTTTTCTTTGTTTTAACTCTATCCCTTTAGATTTGTGTACGGCAGAATATTCAAAAAATACCTCTGCCGAGTCAGAAAACTCATTTTTTTCGACTAAAAAATCTTTATAGGTTTTTAAGCAAGGAATATAAATTTGAGTTTTAGCATTATGAACATTCTTTGTAATTTGCTCTATCTCATTAGCATCAACATCATAAACCATTTTAATAAAATTATAAATCTAAATTTTTATCAATATGTTTTTGTAGAATTTTACGACTGTTTTCAGTCAACTCTTTTTTTATTTGTGAGGTATACAAATTATTAACTGGCATGAATCTTTTTACCTTAACAAAAGAATGGGGACTATATTCTTTAATGAATAAACCTTCTTGCTCGCTTGTTAATCCTTCTACCTTTGACCTGTCCTCTGGACTTAAATTCTCAATCCTCGCTAACTTAAAAGTTAGTTCTGGTTTTTTTTCACTCATCTTTGGTAATATAACACTTTACATATATAATTTTTTGCCTATATTGGTTATATGTTTAGCCCAAATCTGATTTAGAAAAATAATCTTATCAATCTTCATCTTCGGCGAAATTTTGTTGGCGGAAATTATGCTATTAACATACTTTCGAACATTAAAGTAATATACTTATATAAATACTTTTTGTTTTTATTCAGTAGTGAAAGTTTTAGTCTAAAACATATAGTTTGTAGTATATATCTTAGTCTCCTTTCTTCCTTTTCGGCTTATTCCAGTAAGGGCTTTTACAAGAAGGACAGATCTATAGATACTTCTTCCTTGTTTATTGATTTGTGGAAAGAATTATTAGAAAAATTAGCAAAGCAAGAAATGGAATCAAAAAGTTTATATAGGAGTTAGTAAACTATTGTTAACAACAGTTAACACAAGTAAACACACGAAGGGAGGCAAGGAGGTGCAATGGCAGAAGATAGCGACTTAATAAGGATAAAAAGACCAACCAAAGAACTTTTGGAACAACTTAAAATTGTGGAATCAGAAAGCTTTGATGCGGTCATAACAAGAGTTTTACAAACAAAATTTGAGGATGGATTATCATTAAATTCGTCCACAAAAGCATTACTCGATAAAAGATGGAATAATTTGCAACAAGGAAATGTTTTTCCGAGTAATCAATTGTTGGCGAGGATAAAACAAAAAAGGCAACAAAAGAAGTGATAATGTGGCTTATGAAGTTTTATTTGTAGATGAAATAGAAGATGATTTTATAGAAATTGGTTTAGATGATGCCAGTATACTGTCCATAAAAGATAGAGTAGAGAGAACTGCACAACACCCCAAACCGATACTTCTAACCGAGAGGGTTCTAAATACGCCACTTAGAAAAATGTCTTTTGGAAAATTCCGTTTGTTTTTGCACGTAGTAGAACCGACACAAGTAATATACTGCCTTGCTTTAAGACACCATAATAATTGCTATAAGCCAGAAGAATTGAGAGCCGTTCTTAATATATTACGAAAAGTGAACACGGATTAAAAATACCCGAAGATTAATAACCCTCACTTAACACCCGAAGGTTGAACAATACCGGCAAATAGCAAATTTTAAATAATTGCTTGCTGAGCTTATTTTAATGAAAAAGAGTCTTGTTTTGTTTCTTATACTGCTGATACTGGCTTCATTCAGCATACACTCCCATGAAGATAGGCAGGATTTTGATTTAGACCATTCTGAAATGTACCCCTTAAGCCAGCTTGCTGTCGCCGGCTACGGTTCCATGGCATTTGGAGCGCTGATTCTGATCATTGTAATATTCCACAAGACAATGAATGAATTCATCAAAAAAGCAGTCTACATGCTGCTCGCCATGTCCGTACTGCTTGTGACAATCTATCTTGTCGTGACAACTCTGCATTTGAACACTATATCAATAACTAAAGGCCCTGTCCACTGGCATGCTGATTTTGAGATATTGGTTTGCGATAAGGAAATAATGCTGACAGAGCCAAAAGGATTGAGCAACAAGCAGGGCGTTGACTTGATGCATGCCCATAATGACAACAGGATTCATGTTGAAGGAGTCCTATTGAGCGAAAAAGCCGCAAGCCTTGGCGCTTTCTTTTACGCTATTGGTGGCTCCCTATCAAGCGATGGATTGAAAGTCCCTGGAGATGAAGGGCTAACAGCTGTGCATGAAGGAGATGAATGCAATGAAAAGCCCGCTAAGTTTTATGTCTTCGTCAACGGAAAATTAATAGAAAATCCATCGGCATATGTTATTTCGCCTTACGAAAAAGTGCCTCCGGGAGACAGGATAAAGTTTGTTTTTACAGAAAAACCATTAGGGGAAATTGACCCGAATATAAAAATAACCAAATAAAAATGGCAATAGAAGCGTATCTGCCGACTTTAGGGACTGTAGTGACAACTGCATTGATAGACTCAATCAATCCGTGCGCTATAGGGGTATTGATACTTCTTGTTTCCATAATGGTTGTATTCAAGACAAAAAGGGAGATGCTGTACTACGGCTTCATGTATGTTTTTGCCGTCTTTCTTACATACATCCTTGCAGGCTTCGGAATTCTTTATTTCCTCAGCTCAATCCCGCTCTACATAAGCGAGTACATCTCTATAGCTGTCGGCTCCCTGATAATACTAGCAGGCCTAATAGAAATCAAGGATTTCTTCTGGTACGGCCAGGGCATCACTCTTGCAATACCTCCCGAAAGAGCAAAGCAGATACAGCAAATGACTAAAAAAATCACTTTGCCCGGGGTTTTGTTTCTGGGAGCTTTTGTTGCCGGAGTTGAGCTTCCGTGCACAGGAGCCCCTTACCTTGCAATCCTGCTGCTGCTTTCGCAAAATTTTAATTTTGCAGCATTCCTTATGCTTGTTTTATACAATATAATCTTCGTGCTGCCTTTGGTTGTGATTTTGCTTATGGTTTATTTCGGCTTCAAGATACAGAACATCAAGAGATGGAAGCAGGACAACAGGACTTACATGAGGCTTGCAACCGGCATAATATTGGTGTTTTTGGGCTGGCTCCTGATTTTGATAGCGAACGGCACCATAACTTTCAATTAAACTAAAATGAAGAAGAAAAAAGTGATAAAAAGGACAAGGGACAGGACAGTTTTGCAGATAGTCAAGAGAAAAGGACATTCCGAGATTTATGACGAAAGAAAAGTATACGGTTCCTGCTTTTTCGCCTGCAGGAACGCCCATTTGAGCGAAAAGGAAGCAGAGGAGATATGCAGGAAAGTCAGCGAAGCCGTAACAAAATGGGTTAAAAAGCAAAAAATCGTTTCTTCAAATGAAATTTTTAAAAAGCTGATTGAAGAATTAAAAAAGCACAATGAGGACGCTGCATTTTTGTATGAAACGCACAGGGATGTTTCGTAAAATTATTCAAGGGCAAAGAGGATGATGGGTTTTGAGTGTAAATAACGTGGGCTATTAGACGAACGATAGTTTTTTATATATCCTTGTATTGAGTATCTGCTATGGCAGAAATGGATTTTCAGAAACAAATTTTGGGCACTCTGGCAGAGATGAAGAATAGTATAGAAACCTTGAAAAAAGATATTGGTTACATAACGGAATACATAGAGGACACAAAACTTACAGACGAAGAACGAAAACAATTAGACGAAAGTATTTCAAAAGTAAAAGCAGGCAATACCTCTGATTTTGTTTCTTGGAAAACAGCAAAAAAAGAACTAGGAATGTAAAATGTTCTCGGCTGAATTAAAGAAGCCAGCACTTAAATTTCTCAAATCTATCAAAGATAAAACACTTTTGAAAAGAATAAGTGACAGGATTGACGAGCTTGAGAAAAATCCTTTTCCGCAGGATATTGAAAGAGTTGAAGGCTATAAAGATGTCAAGGTTTTCAGGGTAAGAGTTGGAGATTACAGGATACTTTATTTTGTGGATTATTCTGCTTCAAAAGTTTATATTGAAAAGATTGATAAGAGGGGTAAGGTTTATTAGAATTCGTGATGGTAATTATGCGAACTTGTGTCAAACTTTGAAAAATTATTTATATATGCCTTGTTTATAAATTATACCATGAAATTTGAGCTAGTAAAATTTAATCGTAATATACCAGACAAGGAACTACTTGCTGACGTTAGGCGAGTAGCTGCCGAACTGAAACAAGATTTCTTAACATTCAATCAATATGAAGAATTAGGAAAATTTAATGCTTCTACTCCAAAACATCGTTTCGGCAGTTGGTCTAAAGTTTTGGAAAAGGCAGGACTGCCAAAAATAAGAAAGCAGTTGAATGCTAGAATAGAAAACGAAGAACTTTTCCATAATTTAGAAGAGGTTTGGACAAAACTTGGAAGACAACCAAGAATATCAGAGATGTTTGAGCCGCTCTCCCGGTACAGTTCTGGCGTCTACAAGAGACGTTTCGGTACTTGGATGAAAGCATTAGAGAACTTTGTCTCTTACATTAACAAAGAAGAAAAAGTCTTTTCGGAAGAAGGCATAGGGAATTTAGCAGTTAAATCAGCAAATAGACATAAAACAGAACGAAGTGTGAATTGGCGTTTACGTTTCTTAGTAATGCGTCAGGATAACTTCAAATGCCGAAATTGCGGAAACTCCCCAGCAACCGACCAGAAAATTGTACTAAATGTTGACCATATAAAAGCATGGGCTAATGGTGGTGAAACCATATTAGAAAATCTGCAAACACTTTGTTCTAAATGTAATATTGGAAAAAGCAACCTCTAAGCTTAGTTTTGTAAGGGTGGGCGGTGTGGAGAGTGGTGGCGGGTCAATTGATTTTTTTGTTTTCGTTAATGGCAAAAGTGCAATTCATTAAAACCAATAACTTTAAAAATCAGCTATACAATAAAATCATCGGTGATTTCATGGCAAAGGCAAAAAAAGCAAAAAAGTCAAGTGCAAAGGCAGCCAAAACTGCAAAGGCGATGGGCAAGAAAAAGAATGTATGTGAATTCTGCTGAATGAAAAAAGCCCTGGAAAAGCATCAGGAAGAAAGGAGCCGGGGAGTGTCCCGCTCTAATATAAGGGACTTCATACTGGGCTTTCAGGACGGGCTTGTCAACACCCTTGGGCTTGTGCTAGGAGTGGCAAGCGCTGTCCAGAGTTCAAACCTAGTTCTTATCTCGGGCCTTGTCACCACGTTTGCCGAGTCCGTTTCAATGGCAGCTGTAGCCTATACAAGCACAAAAGCAGCAAGGGAATTCTATGAGGGCCAGCTCGAGAGGGAGAAAAAGGAGATAAGGGAAATCCCGCACATGGAAGTGCAGGAGATAAAGGATATCTACTACAAAAAAGGGTTTAGGGGCAAACAGCTCCAGTCTATTGTAAAAAAAATAACCTCCAACAATAAGCTGTGGCTCGAAACGATGATGGCAGAGGAGCTAAGATTGTTCCCCGAAGATTATGAAAAGCCCGTTACAAGCGCGATTATAGTAGGCTTGTCTGCTGTCGTAGGATCTCTTGTTCCTGTATTGCCTTTTTTCTTCCTTGATGTCAGTTCAGGCATGCTGTACGCCTTGATCCTCTCAATAGCTGTGCTTTTCCTGGTAGGCTCTGTAAAAGGAAAGCTGACAATCGGCAGCTGGAAAAAGAGCGGTGTTGAGATGGCAGCTGTAGGCACAATCGCAGCATTGGTCGGCTACGCAGTTGGCTCTCTGCTTGGGGTAGTTTATGCATAGTAAAAAGGCCGGAATAATCCCCTGTAAACGCAAATAAGGCAATTTAAGCTTATTTCTGGAAAAATAAAGTTTAATAACTTCAGGGTTTTATGGCTAAATTATTTATAAAATACAAGTTGGAGGTGGAAATATGAGAAAATTTGTGCTATTTTTGGTGTTAAGCGTATTTTTGCTAAGCGCATGCTCCAGGCAAAATCAGGAAGAACTTGTTGGCCAGGGAACACCGGTGCCGGGCAATCTGAATGGAAAAGCTACTGATAATCCCGGCACTACAAAGGAATTCAGGATGACGGCAAAGCAGTTTGCCTTTGAGCCAGCAGCAATAGAAGTCAGCAAAGGCGACAGGGTAAGGCTCGTAGTGACAAGCATTGATGTTCCCCACGGAATTTCAATTCCTGAATACGGAATAAACGAAAGGCTTGATGTCGGAAAGCCGGTAACAATAGAATTCACAGCAGACAAGGAAGGAACATTTACTTCATTTTGCTCTGTATTCTGCGGCTCAGGCCACAGCAGCATGAAAGGGAAGATTGTCGTCAAGTGAAAATGAAAAAATTATTTTATTTTTTATTTTTTATAATTTTTATTGCCTCAATCAATGCCTGTTCAAAGGCAGAGCAAAATCAAAAAACTCCAGAAATACAGGCAAAAGATGTTTCTGTGCTGAATCCAGAGCAAGTTGTGGTTCTATACTTTCAATCATGGAATGATAAAAAATATGATGTGATGTACTTGCTTATATCCGATGGCTTTAAACAGATTGAGCCAACTGCAAATACATTTGATGGCTTTCAGCTTTATATGGACTCATTTTTTGAGACGGAAAATGAAATAAGACTCGTTGAGGCAAAACAAGCTTATCAAGGAGATAACGAGGCTGGCGTAACCTATGAGATTGAAATAACAAGCAAAGACGGCTCAAGAAAAGAATTTGGAAATGCCTACACCCTTAAAAAGCGTGAAAACGGATGGAAATTAATTCACCCTTACGGAGAGCACATTGACACAAGCTAAATATCTAGTTTTTATCTTTATGGTACCTGCGTTCATTGCTTTAGTTAGCGCCCATTCTTCTTATCTGTTCGGCATAAGCCTGGATTTTGACAAGGAGCTTAAGTCAGGCGCCATAGGGGCTGCACAGGAATTCCTTAACACAAGCGGGGAGCCTTTAAGCTTTGACCTTGACAAAGGGCTGATAATGGTGCATTTCGAGCCGGAGCAGAGAAATTATGTCGAAGTGAACACGATTGACTATTCTGTGCAGGGCATGAGGAATGAAAATCTCAAGCATAAAGATGAGGAAAAAGTCCTTACAAAAGAGCAAGGCTCTGAAATTGCAAGAGCCTTTTTTGAAACTCTGCCCAATAATGTAAAATCCGAGCTTAAGTATAATCCTGAAATTTCCGAGGTTGACGGCACTTACTTTTACAAATGGTTTAGGCATGTGAACGGTGTTTTAATAATTGATGAAAATTTTATGGTTAATGTCGATGCTGTCAATGGGAATATAATAGCGTGGCGCCTGTCGATTTTCGATTACCCGAAAGAATCAATTGGCACAGTCCCTGCAATAAGCAGGAATGTTGCTGCAAAAGTCGCTGAGCTTAGCTTTAATGCCCCGCCTGTCAAGGGCTTCGAGCCTTATTTGATAATTTATGCAAGGGATCCCATATGGGTCAACAGGCTGCAGGGCCAATTCTATCCATACTTTGTTGGAGTGAGCGGAGTAGACGGGTCAATAGCATTCACAGGCACAGTCCCGGGTGAAGTTCCGAAAGGATATGGTACAAGCCAGGTTGAGGCTGTCGAAACTGATTTAATCAAAGCTATTTACAATAAAAAATGAAAAAAATAATCATGGTTTTGGTGCTTGCAACATTCATTATCAGCGCATGCTCAAAAGAGGATGACGACACAGCAAAAGCAAGAAAAATAATAGAATACCACAAGAAGAAATTTGACAGCCTTCCCTTAAGCGGCAAAGTGATAAATGGGGTAAGGGAAATTGAGGTGAAAGGCTCGCAATATGAATGGCAGCCGGAAAATATTGTAGTTAAAAAAGGCGAAAAGGTAAGATTGCTTGTTGCAAGCCTTGATGTGCCTCATGGCTTTGAGATTGAGGGAATAGTAATACCTGGCTGGGATATTGGCAAGCTTATTAAAAAAGGCGATACAGCTGTTCTTGAATTTACAGCGGAAGAGGCAGGCTCATGGGATACGGTATGCACGGGCTATTGCGGGCCCGGCCACGGCACAATGAAGAGAAAGTTTATAGTGAGGGAATAAGATGGAAAAATCAAAAATAATAATCGCAGTCGTATTCTTGCTGTTAATCCCTTTATCCTTTGCGCAAACAGGACTTGAAAAAATAAGCGAGTACAACCAGCAGCAGGCTGTTTTCTACCTTCAAAACCTCTCTTTTTTCGTTGCATTTATCGGCGGAATGATAAGCGTCCTGCTGCCCTGCACACTTGCAATCCTGCCTGCCTTCTTTGCCTACACTTTCAAGGAAAGAAAGGAAATAACGAAAATGACGCTTGTCTTCTTTGCAGGATTTTCATTGATATTCATAATACTTGGAATTTTTGCATCTGCAATAGGCCAGACTTTGACATCGATACAAGTTGCTGACACAAAGCTTTTGATTTTTGCAGCTGGAATTTTATTGGTTGTTTTTGGAGTCATGACCGCGCTCGGCAAGGGCTTTTCCTTCATCCAAATCGGCGCGAAAACAGGCCACGACATTTTCGGAATTTTTTCATTCGGGATACTTTTCGGCTTGGGATGGAGTGCATGCCTTGGCCCGGTTCTTGCGGGCATACTGCTCATAGCATCTACATTCCACAATTATTTCTATGCAGCCACTTTGCTTTTCTTCTATTCGCTGGGGCTGTTTGTTCCGTTATTCCTGATTTCAGTCCTTTTTGACAAGTACAACCTGACGCAGAAGGCATGGGTTAAGGGAAAAGAATTTGAAGTCAAAATATTCGGAAAAACATTTTTTATGCACACAACAAAAATTGTTGCAGGCATTTTGCTTATTGCCTCTGGCTTAACCTTTATAGTTTTCAACGGAACAAGCATCATAAATAACCTTGACCCTTTGAGGACTTCAGTTTACGCATATCTTTTCGAGGACAGATTGTTTGAGCTGCCTTATATTAACATACTGGGGCTGTTTTTATTTGTGCTATTCGTTTCAATCGTTGGCTATTTTTTATATAAAAACAAGAAAAAACCTCAAACTGAGCTTTATGAACGGAAATAAACGCATTTAGGCCTTTTTTTGCCAAGAAAAGCCTTTTGAAAACATCGTTTTTCAAGTAAAATATATATAAGAAAGCCCCTTTACAGCAAGAATGGACAGCGAATCTGAATTGCTCGAGAAAGTAATAATGTTTTTGGCAGTGCTGGTCGGCGCTATCTTGATTTTCAACCAATACAGGTTCTCCAGGATTTCCCAGAGCTATTGGAACTATTTGGCAGCTGCGTTAATCCTTGCATTGGCTGCTCTGGTAATCTTCCTTTTTGCTTCCAGGCCTGCAGCGCACAAGCATGCTGAAATGCGCCAATTGCATCAAGGGCAAGAGCCTAAGCCATTCACTTTTATGGAAAAAATAAGCTATGGAATGGTTGCTTTGGTTGCTGTCCTCATACTTTTCAATCAGATGCAGATTTCCCAGGCATCTGCGCTTGTCGGTTTTGATTCAGGCTTGAAATTAAGCACAGCCTCAACAAAGCAGCCTGTTGCATTGACAGGAGACCCAACCCAGGATGCAATAGCCGTTGTAATCCCTAGAGGCACCCCATTTTACGGGGAAGCATTTGGAATTTCATTTGACGACCCGATCAGAAGCCTTGAAATCATTGCGCAGCTTGACCCGTCATATGGAAGAAACAAGGTTCAGTTGTCGCAGGAAGAAAAGGAGCGGTACATAAAAATCGGCACCACTCCAACAATGGCATGCGAGTTCTGCTGCGGCACCACAACGCTTGTCTTCAAGGACGGCAGGCCTGCATGCGGATGCAAGCATTCATGGGCAATGAGGGGAGTTGCGGCTTATCTTATCAAGAATTACCCTGACTTGAGCGACGAGGAGATAATGAAAGAAATTGCAAAATGGAAATCATTGTTCTTCCCGAAGCAGATGATACAGAAATACATCCAGGAAACCCAAACTGGCCAATACACTCCCGACATTGCGTCACTGCTCCTTGACGTTGACGAGGAAAAACTTAAGGAGATGAAGGCTGCAGTTGCTTCCCAAGGCAATGCACAGAATTCAAACACAGCTGCAGGCATTAATGAGCTGCCCTCAATGGTAGGCGGCTGCTGATTGTATGCACAATATTTATAAAAATAAAGAATTAGGAGGTTAAAATGAACAGGAACGTTATTATTGTGATAGTGCTTGTTGTTTTGGTGCTCTTGACAGCAGTTCAGGCAATACAGCTAAACAGCCTCAAGACAAGCATAAGCACAGGCAAAGTGGCAGTTGGAAGTGCCTCGTCATCAAGCGGTGGCGCGTCAGTTCCATCAAGCATACAGGATCTGCCATCAATGGTCGGCGGATGTTAATTATGACGGGTGGTGAACTATGAACGTAAAAACAGCTATAGTTGTATTGTTGGTTTTAAGCGCTTTTTTGGCTGGCTGCGCCTCTAATCAGGAAGGCTCAGGCTATGCGGGATATAACCAGCCTCAGCAGAACCAGTATGCTGGAGGTGGCTGCGGAGTTGCGCCAAATGCAGCTTATGAAAGCACGCCGGTGGAAGAGATTAACTCTGCAGAACAGCTTTAGTTCTGAAAAATGGACCTTACAAAGAGGGAAAAGCGCAGGCTTAGATTTGAAAGGCCAATCCACGAAGACAATGCGCCGCAAGAGCATAAGCAGGCTGAGCAAAAGCCAAAAAAATCAAAATATTATGCCTTTGCAGCGGTTATAGGAATTATATTGATTGCAATAATAGCCTACTCCGTTTATTCAGGCACCAGGCCCGGCCCTTATGACAGCTTTGCAAAATGCCTTACAGAAAAAGGCGCTGTAATGTACGGCGCGATGGACTGGTGCAAATACACCCAGGGCCAAAAGGCCATGTTCGGAAGATCTTTCAGGCACATAGACTATCATGAATTTGATGAGCTGCCCGGGATAAAAACAACGCCCACGTGGGTTATAAACGGCGAATGGCATGAAAATGTCCAGACATTCGACAAGCTGGCTGCGCTGACCGGGTGCAGGGTGCAGGGTTAAAATGGATGAAAAAAGAGCAATTTCAAAAAGGCCTGATTTGGGGAATATTTTTATTGGAATTGCAATCGTGCTTGGAATAATCCTGTTAACCAATATATTTCTGGCATCAAGCATAAGCAGGGAAATCAAAAAAAGCGCGCAGGCTCTCCAGGAAAAATCAATGCCTGCAAAAATCGAGCTTACCCTGATAAAAAATTCCAAATGCCCTGATTGTTTTGACATATCGCCGGCAGTGGATTACGTAAATAGCTTGAACGCCAACATTACAAGGCAGGCAGAACTGCAGTTTGATTCGGCACAGGCAAAGGAGCTTATAGGCAGGTACGGAATTGAAAAAATCCCGGTTATTGTCATAACAGGCCAAATAGAAAAAATCAGCGCAGAAGGCATGGAAAAAAAGGAAAATGCCCTGCTGATAGCCTCAAACCCGCCTTACACAAATGCCCTGACTGGGGAAATAGAAGGAAGGGTAATTCTTTATCATTTGAAGGACATGTCATGCAAAAAGTGCAGCAACCTGACGCCTTTGATAAGCCAGATAAAATTGGCCGGGGTCGGCATTTATGACGAAAAGGAGATTGATTCAGGCAGCGCAGAGGGCAGGGGATTGTCCAGCAAATACAAGATTGGCTTTGCCCCGGCAATAATATTGTCAGAAGATGCTGCTGTGTATGAGATAGTGCAGCAGGCATGGCCGGGAATCGGAACAAAAGAAAGCGACGGCTCTTATGTTATGAGGGTTCCAAACCCACCATTTGTCAACCTTACAACAGGCAAATTAAGGGGACTGGTTAATGTTGTATACCTGGCAGATAAAGGCTGCGCAGAATGCTATGACGTAAGCCAGCACAAGGAGATACTCTCAAGCTCATTCGGGCTGAAGCCGGAAAAAGAGGAGACGCTTGACATAAGCGATGCAAGGGGAAAAGAGCTTTTGTCAAAGTACAACATCACAAAAGTGCCTGCAGTCATATTGTCTGATGAAATCAGCGTTTATCCCGGAGCTCCGGCGCTAAAGGAATTTTTCTCTGTTGAGAAAGACGGCTATTACGTTTTTAGAAACCAGGTTGTAGGGGCATACAAGGACCTGTCAGCAAATAAAGTTGTGCAGCTGCAGCAGGCCGGACAATGAGAAAAAAAGACCTGTTTTTTTACATTGTCATTTTGTTTCTTGTAGTCATGTTTCTGTGGCAGTGGCTCTCGAAAGGAAACCTGGTGAGGCAGTTAGATGAAATGCATAAAGATGTCATGGACTTGCACCTGCTCAGCGGCATAGGCCCTTTGAGGTCAGCCCATGATCATGCAGATGTTAAGGTGTACATCAACGGCCAGGCAATGGATTTCTCCCAAAGAAAATACCAGCTTACAGCAAGATTCATACATTTCGAGGATGGAATTGGGGATGTTATCCATGTTCATGCAACCGGCTTGACAGTGGGGCATTTGTTTAAATCACTGGGCATGGACTTCAGCAATAACTGCATCGCTGTTGAAGGGCAAAGCAACTGCAATGAAGAAGATAAAAAATTAAAATTCTATGTCAACGGCCAGAAAAGCAATGAATTTGACAGCAGAGTTATAAAAGACCTGGACAAGTACCTGATTTCTTACGGCAATGAGAACGATGCAGAAATACAGAAGCAATTGGATTCTATAACCAATTTGGCCCCTAAATACAGCTTGCAAAAATGATTTCTATTCGTACTTATAAAATAAAATTTGCCTTACGAAAGTACAATCGGAAGGCAAAGCAGCCATTCAAGTTCATCAAAATCCTAAAATCAAAACCTTTAAATAGTACTTAGCTAATGTAAACTATATTCTGGAATAGCTAAATAGGGGGTTAATAAGTTGCCGAATAACAATAAAGAGATATTCAATGTGTTTTTTCGCGAGAAGCCTGCCATGATGCTCGTTGAGCTCAAGAATGCAAAGAACGAGGTTTATGCTTCTTCAATAGCAAAGACAGTTGACTGCACTTATTCTCATGTTGTAAAGATTCTGCAGGAGATGCAGAAAGCCGGCCTTATAAATTTTGAGAAGCAGGGAAGGCTAAAGCTTCTTACTTTGACCAAAACCGGCCAGGAAGTTGCCGACAAGATAGACGGGATTAGGACTTTGCTGTGATTATACTTCAACCTTCAATTTCTTCTCATCAATTTCTTCCTGCATCAGTTTCTTTGAAATATCCTTATCCAATTCAATCAATTTTTTGACAACTGGGCTTGTAGCATTTAATTTATACAATTCTGCCCTTCCAATCCTTCTTGTTTTTGTCACAATGCCTAGTTTGACTAGCTCTTTCCAAAAGCCATGCAGTGTGCTCCATCCTACATCTGAATTTTTGGCTATGTCTGTCATGCTGTAGTCAAACTCCCTGTTGTCCAGAAAAAAGTCTATTACTTTGACTATTGGGGACTCTCCAAATATCAGCCTGAAAGATGATTTGTACTCCATACACCTATTAAAACATAACTTATTTATATACTTTTTGGTTAATTTGAACGTTCATTATGCTGAACAAAGCTATTAATATGAATTATAATTTCCAGACGTAATGGACTTGAAAAAGATTATTCTAAGAAAGCTCTATAGGCACAGGATTATTGGAGGAAAACACACTGCAATAGAAAACTTAACAAAAAGCCTTCCAAAGCATATCGTTGGAGATGCGAAAGAAGCTGTTGATGAATTAATCAAGGAAAGGCTTATCCTTACAAAATCCACTTCTTATGGGTTGCAAGTCAGTTTGAACCCTGAGAAGATTGATGAGATTTCAAAGATTGTTGAAGGCTAAAATAACACGAATAAATTAGAAACCACTTTTAAATGAATAAATTTAAAAACCTTAAATTATTTCTAGATTGAATGCCAGAATATCACAAAGTAATAGCCATAATTAAACCTTTTAAATTGGACGATGTTAAAGAAGAACTAGTAGGAATGGGAATAGGTGGTATGACTGTTACTGAAGTAAGGGGTTTTGGAATGCAAAGAGGACCTCAAGATTTGTATAGGGGTTCTGAATATACTGTTGATTTCCTGCCAAAAGTTGAGATCGAGATAGTTGTTCAAAACGGATCCGAGAGAGATAGAGTGATGGAAGCAATTAGAAGGTCAGCAAGAACAGGCTCTATAGGGGATGGTAAAATTTTTTCTGTACCTGTTGAAGAGGCGATAAGGATAAGGACAGGACGCGATATGTTTACTGAAAAACCTTATACAGGGCTTCAGGCTGCCCGTTATTGAAGTTACCCAATCTTCTCTTCAACCACATGCTTTCCGAGAATTTCCTTTGCAGCTTCTATGAACTTTGGCTCTTTGTCTGTAGGAATCACAGCCCCTGCAGCGTTTTGATGTCCTCCGGACTCTGAATTGCCTATGCCGCTGGTCATCTGCTCTATTATCTTGCGGAGGTCAAGCAGTCCGTTAACATTGTTAGTTGTCCTCAGTGAAATCTTTGTGCTTCCGTCAATTGCCTGCGCCATCGAGAGAATGAATGTGTTGTTTGTCATCAGATTAGATTTGGACAAAATGGAGGCAAGGGTTCCTATCATTGTTGACATGACCTTGTCTTTTGCATTTATAATAACAAACTTGTTGCCCCAGAAGATGTCATCTGTGAACTTGTTTTCATTGTACCAGTTTAAAGCATTAACAATTTCTTTCTTGTAGTCAGCCAGGCTTCTTATTGCCTGCTGCTTTATTTTCTTGTCTCCCAAGCACGCACCTATCCCATAAGATGCCCTTCCAAGCCTGCCGCAGGCATTGAGCAAAGTTGCAAATTCCTTTGCATCTCTTGTGGGGCTTTCTTCCTCTTCATGGGGTAAAATGTAAATATTGCCGAGAACATCATCAGGATTGGCTTCATTAAGCCTTTTCATTATAATGCCTGTGATGAGCTTCTTCATTTCATCTTCATCAAGGTGGACTATCTTCTTCCACCCATTGCCGTTCTTGGGGTCTATGCCGACTTGGTAAAGAAATTGTATAGCTCCGGACTCCGAGCCTGAAACTCCGGGAATATAAGGGTCTGTGCAGTACTCCAGCACCTTGTGCAAAGGCTTTGTCTGGGCCCCAAAAATCCTAAGCCCTTTGATGACCTTGATTTTGTTCTTCTCAACAGCCACTTTCAGGATTTCGCCATTAAGCCTTAGGAAGCCATTCTGCTCCTGCAAATCCCCTATTGCCCCTATGATTGCTATATGGGCAAGCTCCTCCATGCCCTTGTCAACAGCGCACGCAAATTTGAACACAACCCCCGCCCCTGAAATCTCCTTTCCGCCGTCAATGCCGCAGGTGTGCGGATTGACAAATACTATTTCCCCGAAATCATCTGTCTCAGTGCTGTGATGGTCAAGAATGAACACTTTTTTGCCTTTCAGCATTTCCTTTATGCCGCTTAGGGCGCCTGAGCCTATGTCGGTGAAGATGAAGCAGTTGTAAGGCTCTGCTGCAAGCTGGCTTAACACAGCATTGTTCAGCTGCTGCACTGTTGATACGGAATGCCTCCTGTTGTCGTTGCTGAGAAGCTTGATCATGATGGCGCATGCGCTGATGCCGTCAGCATCCAGGTGGCTTACAAGCCTTATCACCTCTTTTTTGTCTATCGCCTTGAAGGCTTCAGCAGCATTCTTCAATTGCTCGTTGAACTTGTCGTAAGAATCCATTAAAGCACCATTTTATTCTAATTTTTATTTGAGCCTGCTTTTTATATCTTTTTATTTCCCGAACCTTCTCTCTCTTTTGCTGAATTCATCAATGCAGCCAATTAAGTCTTTTTTTGTGAATTCCGGCCAAAGCTTGTCAATGAAAATCCACTCACTATATACGCTCTGCCAGGTCAGGAAATTGCTTGTCCTTACTTCGCCGCCCGGCCTTATCACAATGTCCGGCTCGCTTTTAAGGTAAAGGTTTTGCGCTATCAAATTTTCATTGATTTTATCTATTTTTATTTTGTTTTTTTTAATTTTCAATGCAATTTTTTTCATAGCATCTGTTATCTCCTGCCTTCCGCCATAAGCCAAGGCAAAATTGACAGCAAGCTTTCTGTTTTTCTTTGTCTTTTCAGCAGCATCAAGCATTGCCTGCCTCATCTTTTCGGAGAACATTCCAATCCTCCCGATTACCTTAACCCTGACTTTGTCCTTGAAAACGCCCTTGCCGTCTTTTATCTTGCTGAACTCCTTCCAGAACAAGTTGAACAGGTAATCAACTTCCTTCTTCGCTCTTTTGAAATTCTCTGTCGAGAAGCAGTAAAGCGTAAGCTCCTTTATCCCAAGCTCGATGCACCAGCCAAAAAGATCTTCCAGCTTTCTTAAGCCATACTCATGCCCTTTCCACGGCTGCAAGCCGAGCTTTTTTGCATACCTTCTGTTGCCATCCAGAATTATTGCTATATGCTTTGGAACCCTAGAAACCATAGGTAAAAGAGATTTTACTGGCTTTAAATAGGTTTTGAAAGATTAGTGTCCTCTACGTGTTGCTGTTAAAGATGGAAAATCATAACCAAAGGCCCTTTTTATCTCTTCTAGTTCTCTGTGAATTCTTTCGTTAGCTTCAGAAGGAAATCCACTAACAACCCTTATAGTTGGATTGTCTGGTGCATAAAGTAATTTAGTTTCTGGGGTAACTACCATTCCAATAAATTCTGGATTTGTCCTTAACTGTTCTTCATAGCTTCTTAGGTCTCCTTCAGAAAAATGAGTAGCAAACTGCTCACCAAATATCCTTATAGTGCCTTGGCTGTGAGTATGAAATTTCACAAATCCATAGTCTGGATTCCTCCTAAAAAATTCATTTACTACATCCATTCTTTGGTCTTCTGCCCGAACATGACCCGGATTTCCCCTAGCCGTCATATAAATTGCTTCAATAGGGCAATACCTTCCTTGTGGCCTGTAAAGCAAAATCTTCATTAACTTCCTGAGTAAGTTCTGCTAAATCATCCAGAGTACGGTCAAATTGCCTTACTAGCAACACTTGTCGCGGCATATGCCAATAGCCATTACTTGTGTATTTAAACCTTTCTATTTATAACTACATAATAGTAGTAAAATCTACATCCTAAACAGGAAAACAACCCCCATCAGAAAGCCCGCAATAGAACAGGAAAAGGCAACTGCCTCGAAATAGTCAAAGAAGCTAAGCTGTACTTCCGGCTGGCTTATCAAGTTGGATACCGCATTCCCGGTTATATCTGTAGCGCTGCCATATTTCCAGCCAACAAAAGCACCTGCCATCAATGAAAGAATGCTTGTAGCAATCAACAGCATTCCAATCAGCCTTGCCATATTGAAATCCCTTTCATTTTTCTTTATATAGTTTGCCAAACAGGCCGACAAAAACCTCCTGCGGAACCTTTATCCCGGCCTCGACAAATGCCCTTGCAAGCCTGTAGCCGTCATTCTGCTCGTCATTTTCAATCTTAAAATCAATGAGATTTTTCAGGGTATGCCCGCAAAGGTAGCCGTCATTTATCAATATTGCAACATTTTTTTTGTTTTTTTCAATTTTTGAATTTTCCAAGTCAATGGAGAACTGCGACTTATCGACCCCAAACCTGAAAAATTCCAGATCAACAAGGTGCATGATTATTTTTTTAAAATCATTGTTCTCAATGAAGTCGCTGGCATTCCCTATTTTCAGATGCTCGATAAAATCCACGTCATTTTTCAGCCCAAACCGGTATGCCCTTCCGATATAGCCTTTTACTTTTTGCCTGCTGGTTTTCCTGGCCCATTCATTCTCAACGATGTACACATACTCTTTTCCCTTGATTTTTTTGATGCGGAAGAACATAATGCATTTCAGTTAGGCACTATGAATTTATAAGCTTTTTGGCTCATTTCCAGAATTATTTTCCTATATAAAATATGAATTATACGAACTTTTTACCTGATTGCAGCAGAGAACTCTTTCTTGAATTTTGCATTAGCCTTGTGGAGCCTTTCAACAGCGTTTATGAGCGCATTCCTTGGGCTTTCCTCGCCGTCAGTCTCAACTATTATCTGCGGAAGGCTTATCTGCGGGTGCCTGATACTGTACGTGGCTATTTTGACATGCTTGTCATTCCAAAGCTCCGCCTTCAGCGCGTTGCACAAAGTGTGGTCAGCGCCCTTGGCTTCAATGATGAGCTTGTTTTTTTTATCGTCGAGAATTTTAATTTCCATTTTGATATTACAGGGAACATTCAGCTCATTTAAAAACCTTTTGATGGATGAAAAAGGCTGATTTTATCGTCGATAAAATTTATTTTGATTTCTCGAATCTGAAGCAGCTGGCATCGATCCTGTGAATTTTCCGTCGATGAAACGAAAAGCTGGCCTTCAGGGGAAATTTAAAGTCCCAGATGTGGGTTATTTTGGCATTTTTTTGGCCTGAAAACCTCTCCAAAAAGGCCTTGCTCTCACTTTTGTGGAAAGAGTACACCACCGGGGCTGTCTCCAGCGCCTTTTCCAGGAAAAAAGCGTCAATATGCCTCACTTTAGTGCCAAAAGGCGGATTTTGCAGAACAATCTCGGCCATCCTTTTTAGGTCCTTAACATCGCTGCAGATTATCTCTGCCTTTCCTATGCTGTAACCCTCACTTTTCACCTTTGAAATGTTCTTTTTGGCTGCTTTTAGGGCATTTTCATCAGAATCCACGAATATAACCCCTTTTGCGCCAAGAAGCAGGGCTCCAATCCCAAGCAAGCCTGTCCCACACCCAAGATCAGCTATTTCTTTCCCTTCTATATCTCCCAAAAGGTAAGCATTCCAAATCACAGAAGCACCTATCTCGCTGTCTGTCAAGTACTGTTCCTGCCTCACTTTCGGCTCGTAAAAGCCTTCCAGACCGGATAAAGCTATTGCAAGGCCCGATTTTGAGCTGATTTTAGCCATTTGGATGTCTCACTTTCCATGAGTAAACTTTTTTCATCTTATTATTTTCAATATTGAAAAAATGAACCATGCTGCTGCCTCAAACTCTCAATTTAGCAGCCTATTTTTATCTACTTTTGGCCTCTTTTATTTATACCTTACTGAAAATTGCATTTTCAGCTTTGATTTTTTCCCAGTCCTTCAAAATAAACCATAAGAAATTAAACTTAATCCTTCCTTAAATTTTTTATCCAATCCTTGCAGTAATCGCTGAATTCCATCAGTCCCATTTCATTCCCAAGACTATCCCAGTTTAGTCCCAACTTTAATCTTTTATCGTCAATAAATAATCCCAAATTAGTCCTATAATAGTCCCATAATATTCCCAAAAATGAAAAGATTTAAATAATTTGATGCTAAGAATTAAAAAATGCTCTGGAAAAAAGACAATTCGGAAAAAAAGCTGAATCAAATCAATGACACTTTGAAAAAGTCATTTGCAAACGTAAAAAAGGACACAACAAACATTTTCCAGTGGCTCAACTATTTCTACAAAAAGAGCGCGGAGCAGGAAAGGATGCTGAGGCAGCTGCAAATGGAGATTTCCTACATGCCGAAGACAAGGGAGGACATAAGGCGCATTATAGACGACTATTACTCATTCGAAAGCATAAGGGCAAAAATAAGGGAGCTTGATGAAAAAATGAATGAATTGTCAAGAAAACCGGCACAAACTGACAGGCATATCACTCCGGCCAAAGAAGCGCACACAGACATTTCATACATAGAAAAAAGGCTTGACAGGCTTGAGCAGAGGAAGGTTTCAATAAAGGAAAAAATAATGAAAAGGCTGACCAGGAATTCAAAAGAGTATGTGAAGGGTATAATAATCTCATACATCAAAAAATACGAAAGGATATCGGCCCTGCACCTAAAGGAGATAGTGGTTGACGAGCAGAATTTTTGCTCAAAAAGCTCATTTTATCGCCTGTTGGAGGAGATAGAGCAATTGGAAGACATCGGCGTGGCAAAGCAGGGGAAGGAAAAGCATTATATTTCAAAAGCTATAAAACAATTTAGATAACAGAAAATAGAAATCTATTTAAATCACTTCCAAACCCAAAATTTGGGGTGATTTTCATTTTTGGGAAATTTTTTCTTAGAGGGGGCAGTCTGGGCATTACCAGACTAAATAAGTCGTTGAGGAATGAGTTTACAAAGATAAAGCACGAGTTTGAGGAGCATTTGCAGGCTATAAATGAGAATACTAACGAGATTTCTGCAAATTACGAGTACATATGCGAGATTGAAGGCAAGCTTGACAGGTTAAGCTCAAGAGTTGACCAAATCCAGATGTATCTTGAAGCAGGAACACCGAACTTTGCTTCTAAAAGAAGTGATTTTGACGTCAAAAGGCTCAACAGGAGGGAGCAGGAAGTTTTTCTGGTCATATACACCCTTGAAGAGGAATTGGGAAGCGTCACATACGGGGATATAGCAAAAAGGCTTGGCATTTCAGAGCAGCTTGCAGGCTCTTATGTGACTTCATTGATAGAAAAGGGAGTGCCGATAATCAAGAGATACATCAATTCAAGGCCCCACATGAAGCTTGATACTGAGTTCAAGACTTTGCAGGCAAAGGAAAACATTTTGCAGTTGAGCCTGCAGGAATTTGGATTTTAAAATCTTTAATATTTGATTAAAAGTTTTAAGCAGACATGCTTATTTCTATTTCCAACACATTTTTATAATCAAGCATAAATAAAAATTCAAGAGGTGATAGTCATCAGTTTTTGGAGCATTCTGCTGTCATTGCTGTCGTCATTCTGGGGCATTTTTGTCCACTGGCTTTCAATTTTTGCAGCTCCTTTTCATGAGCCGGAGATGTTCTGGATAATCATTCCTGTATGGGTTAACTGGTTTTTTACGGAATTTTTCATGGAGAAGCACGGCACCTCATTTGGCAATGCCGTTGGAAATGGAGTAATACCGATATTGGCAAGCCTTGACTGGGCAAGATATCTTTACAGGCTTCTTAATGAAGGGATAATCAGATTTACATTCGGCGTTTTCCTCAAATTTACGCTTACCTCGCTTGTTTTCGGCTATGGTATTTTTGTCATAGCGGCAGGCATAAGAATAAAGAGAATTGTGTTTTACATCGGAAGAATCAGATGGATAACTTATGTACTTTTGATGTTCACCCCCATAATCTACAATGTCCAGAAGCTGAATTTCTACACTTTGTTTGCAATCGTATTGTTTTTCCCGCTTTACTATTGGGTTATCGAGATTTTTGACAGGATAACACCTGAGCCAAGGGTTTACTCTGAATCATAAGGTGTCCAATGGGCTTTTCACTTTCTTAAGCTGCTGTGTAGAGACTTTTGTGTAGATTTGAGTTGTTGCCAGGTTTGAATGGCCGAGAAGCTCCTGTATAACCCTAATGTCAGTTCCAGCCTCAAGCAGATGTGTTGCAAAGCTGCTCCTTAAAGCATGGCAGAAAACCCTCTTCTTTATTCCGGCTTTCTTTGCAGCCTCTTTGACAACTTTTTGGGCCTGCCTTGCAGTTATAGGCCTGCCTTTGACTGAGAAAATGTAATTGCTGCTGTCCCTTTTTTTGCTGATGTAGTCATTGAAATGCACTATGAGATTTTCCGACAGGATTATGTACCTTTCCTTGTTGCCCTTGCCGTGCTTTATTTTTCCCATCTTTTCAGATAAATCAAGGTCATCGACCTTTAGGCTCACGCACTCGCTTACCCTCAAGCCTGAAGAGTACATGAATTCTATCAGCAGCCTGTGCTTTGGATTTTCAACTGCATTCAGCATTTTCTTCACCTCGTCCTTGGTTAGCACAGTAGGAAGCTTCTTCTCCAGTTTTGGGGATTTAAGCCCGTTAAAGGCCGGATTTTGAATGATTTCGTTGTAGAAGAATTTGAGCGAGCTTATCGCGAGATTAACGCTGCTTGGCCTGTAGTTTCTGTCTGACATCAAATGGGCAATGAATCTTTTGGCGTCTTCCTCACTCACAGAATTAGGCTCCTTCTTTACAAAATCCAGGAATTTTTGGTTATGGAAAAGATAAGCGTCAAAAGTTTTCCTGCTGAAGCCCCTAAGCTTAAGCTCTGTCTCCAGTTTGTTGAGCATATTGTACAGTCCCTCTTTTTAGCTCCCCAACACTTTCAAGAAGTTCATCCAGTGGAATATGGACAAGATTGAATTCATTGCCGACAGGCCCATCAGCTGGCTTTGTCCCTGGCAAATCCGGAAACTTGCCAAGCCTCCAGTGGAGCTCTCTGAGCTCCTCTTTAGTCATAGTGGCTATGCATCTTCCTGCGTAATTGGTCAGCGGAAAGCTGATAACCTCATTTCCTCTCCGATAAACAACAGAATCAGCATCTGGAGTGCAGCACACAGCCACAACTATACCTATCGAATCTGGCCTAAGCTCAGACGCAAATTGCGTTCCCATATTTTTGAATTCATACCTTGACATTTTACCTTATTAAATGCCACCAATATAAAAAAGTTCCTATAATCAGCATTAGGCGAACTTTTGGGGCTCTTTAGAATAATAATTTCGGTTTTTTACTCGCTTTACTCATAAAAAACTTTCCAAGGGCACTTTTATAACGTTTGACTAGGCTTATTTCATAAGAACTTAATGTTTTTTGATGATTTTACTCATTTGACTAAAATCCATTAACGAAAAACTCAATAAACATAAAAAAATCAAAAATCCAGCCCGCCTTCCAATCCGCCCCACCACCCGCCCAAACGATAGAAAATATTTTATACATTGCCTTAATTAAATGAATATCATGAAACCATGGATTAAGTGGGTTGGCTATTTTTTCATATTTGCTTTCTTAATAACTGGAATAAGGGGTTGCGTAAATGACCCTAACTTAGGTAATACTGCTTATGGTTTTCCATTTGTTTATGCTGACTCAAGACACAGTGATTTTCCAAGTTTTTTCAAGCCAATTAAGATTATCAACTACTACGAAACGAATTTGATTCTTAATATAATTTTTTGGCTGCTTGTTTTTGGTGTTTTCTATTTTTTGAGAAACAAAAAAATATTCAAAAAGTACAGCGGAGAGATTAAGTATGGACTTGTAATGGTTGTAATACTTATTTTGGCATTCTTAATTGCCGATGTTTATGATAGTGAAATTGGTTATTTGGCAGTACCTGGCTTGTATACTATGATTTTTACAGGAGGTTTCTTACAGGATTGGATAGATAAGACTCCTGCTGCTAGCCATTTTGTTTATGAAACATTAAAAAATTTTTATCCATACAAAGACGATTTACCTTCCAGATTTGGGTTTATTTTTGCTGCGTTGGTTTACTTTATTTTAGGAGTGATAGTTTATAGAATTAAGTTATGGTATATTAAAAGAAACTTAGGAAAAAGTTCGCCTAAGTAACGACTATTCTTGTGCCCTTGGACTTATTGCCTTTCGTCTAATCTTTATAGATTAAACAAACTTTTTAACGAGTAAAAAGCCAGCAATAAGCGAAATTATTATGAGCCCCAAAAGAAATTGCTCACTACGTTCGCAATTTGTGGGATTAATATCCCACTGCGTATAATACTCGTTTCGTGGCAAAATCGTGTGACTTGTGAGCGAGTTCGCGAGCTCACTCGCATGTCACTCCTTGCGTCATTCAGATTTTGCGTAACTTTTTCTCAGCTCTGAAAAATTTGCCCTAAACTAAAAGAATAATTTTTGATGTTCAGCGGTGGTAGCTTGGATTCACGCCAATCGCTTTCATCTCTTCATGGCCGCATTCATTGCAGCGGTAGACATCATATTTTGAGTTGCCGCTTTGTATCAAGCCTTTCTTGTGCATCTTCTCTTGGCACTTCTTGCAGTTGATTTCAGCCATTGGATTTTCTGTTAAACGGTGGTTTATATATTTTTGCAATTCATTGATAAATTGGGAATTAAAGTGTGGCAACTTAAATTTAAAATAATCATTCTCTAACGCAAACCCCCATCTCGTCGGCAATTTTACCGCTTAGCCTGCATGTGAATCCTCCTGGGCAGCTAAAGCCGGCTATTCCTCCGCATTCGCATTGCTCCTGGCACACCTGGATGCACATTTCAGCTCCAGTTCCTGCGCAGGGGCTTCCGCAGTCATTCCAGTTTCCTTTTGCATCAGCGCATTGCTTCTTTGTTATGCCTTCAAAGCCCCCGCAATCGGTCTTGCAGCCATTTTCCTTCTCATTCGCTTGGCAGACATTGTCGCCGCAAAAAGGCCCTGTTTTTGGGGTTTCCTGGGGCTTGCAGCCTGCAAGGAACAACAGCAAAATCATTATCGCGAATGTTTTCCTCATACTTTCATCGTGGATTCGGTTACTTTAATACTTTTTCATTCAGGAGTATCTTGTCTCCTATATCGATGCCCTTTTTTGCCGTGAAGTTGCCTCCGACTTCAAGAACGTACGTAGCAGGCCGTGAAGATTTGTAAAGCGGGCACGGATCCTGCAAGCAGGGCACTGCATATTTTATATCAACAATTTCAAGTTCTTCATTTATGAAAATAATGTCCAGCGGCATCAATGTGTTTTTCATCCAGAATGTTTGTGCTTTTTCCTCGTCGAAAACAAAAAGCATGCCGTCATTTTCATCCAGCCCTTCCCTGAACATCAATCCGTTGGCCCTTTCATTGTTGTCGTCGGCAATCTCAGCATTTATTTTAATAAGATTTTTCCCATTGTCAATGTAGATTTCATTGGAATTTTGGCTGAAACCTTTTGTGCACCCGATTAAGAAAATAAGCAAAAAAACTGCGAAAATTCCTTTCATTTTTTGTCAAAAATTCTTGCAAGGATTTAATGATTTTGGTTGGATTTTGCAATTATAATTTATTAAAATATTTAGTAATTAATTATATTTTTTAGTTGTATTAATATATTTTATTAATAGTATTTAAATAATAGCTTTAAATTATATATAAAATTAAACTCTTATTATAAAATATTCTTATTAAAATATTTATTCTTAAATAATTATTATAACCTATATTTTAAATAATACTATTACTCATATATTAATTTTCTATATTGAAAAATTTAATTAAAAGTGAAGCTTAGTAGTGAAAAGTGAGAGTTCATAGATAAAAAATGAGCATAATGAAACGAACATAGGGCCTGATTTTAAAATTTAGAAAGGGTAAATTTTCCTAAATCCCTTTTGTCCAGCTTTTATGCCTTGGCTATCAGCTAATAACCGGATAGTTCGCTAAATGGCTAACCCCCTATTCAGCTGGAATAGCCTGGCAAAGTATTCAAAAATTAATCACGATACGGCTCAGATTAAAAGTGAGTATTTGTACTAAAAAATTAGGCACCATGAAAATTGGTATATGCTTTACTTTTATAACCTGTGTAAAACCAGAATTCAGCCTTTTCAGGCATTCTAAATCTGACCCATAAACATATAAATTCTTCCAGCCTATCTGTAAAGTGAGAGTTAAAGGCAAAAATGTGCTATTCAGGGAGTCATGGAAGCGGTTTAGAGTACCTTGTGGGAAACTCCTATTCCGGAATTCACAGCAATATGAACTATTTCTCTAAATCTGTCGACGATAATTACTCGTCACTGGGCAATATGCTCTCAGCCGGGCCGGTTCAATACCACAAAATAACAGCAATCCCAAAATACAGCGGGCAAAAATACTTCGCAGCATATTCGGAGCATTTCACCCCTGAAATATTCCTGAGCCCTTCAAGGCCGAAAGCCCAGTTTGTCGTCGACAATGCCAAAGCAATGAGCATAGCGCAAGAGGCATTTGAATTGATGATGAATCACAAGCTGCCGGAAAACATCTCAATCAATATACTGCCTTTCGATGAATTTAAGCAGCTTCACTCATGCTTCGGCAGGTGGAGCAACGGCATCCTTGGATTTTCTCTGAACGGAAAAGAAAAGAGGATTTTCGCAAGGGAAAACAGCCTTGATGTTTTGCTGCTTGTCATAGGCCACGAGATAGGCCACGTTCTGACAGAAGCTCTGCCAAATAAGCACGATGAGGAAGCGAAGGCATTTGCCTTCTCAGTTGAATGGGCAAGAACGATAAAGCAGCACAATGTCGCAAATCTGGGCTCGAGCATAAAGGAGGATTTCGAGCCTGCAAGAAACGGGCTTCATGACGTTGCTTCCCAGTTTGTCGATTTAATGATAAGGCGAGGTAGGAAGGCTATGCAATTGCATGATAGTTTAGTAAGAAAATATGTTTCAATTTTCGACAACGAGTTATTCTATCAACGACCTTAATCCATGAAATGCATAAACAAATTGTCCAACACCACCCTTAAAAAATGATTCAATATCATGAGTGAAATGTTGACTTATAGAATCGCTAATGTAATTTCTGGTAAAGTCGTAAACTCTCATGTAGCCTCCGCGTGACGGGTCAGCTCTTTTCTCTCCGATTTTAGTGCTTTGCTCATCAAGGTATTTCACAACTCTTGAATAAAGTACTTTCATGGCATTTATTTTGTTTTGATTTTGAGACCTTCCTCTTGAGACAGCTGTTAACTTAGTCGGTATGTGCGTGACTCTTACGCCTGTGCTTGACCTATTTGCATGCTGTCCTCCTTTAGTGCTTGCTGCAATGAATTCAAGGCTTAATTCCTCATCCTTTAATTCAAATTGGGAATGTATTATTTCCGGATCCACTACCACAGTTAAGTAGTTTGTCTGTTTTTTACTTCCATCAAAATATATTATTTTATGTGAGCCATGCTCGCCCCTGAAATAAGCATATGCATTTTCACCAACTACCCGAAGCGTGATTTCACTTTCATCTTCATCCACCACCTCAACGGCAAAACCTTTACTTCCAGCGAACTTTGAGTAAGCATCGCTAAACTTCTTTATATAGCTCTTTAACATTTCTTTGTCTCCAGCACCAGGTTGTAGTGTTATCAAAGCATTATTCGTATCATAATTGCCTGTGAACCTGTTTTCAAGCATAAATCCCCTAATCTGCTCAATAACACCATCGGCAAAATTAAAGGAATCTTCCAATGTTCCATTTTGTAATCTTCTCGCTTCGTCCAAATATAAAAGCGCAAAATCAGCTTCTTCCCGCAACTTTTTGTATCTGGCCTCCCTAGCTGCCAATGTTCCGTACTCCCTGTATGCTTCTTGGTCTGAACTTCCGCCAGCCAATAGCCGCTCGAGATCTTCAATCCTTTCTCTAGTATTGGAGCCTAAATAAATCTGCTCCATCTCGTGATCCATGAAACGGAGCTTAGCAATAATACTCTCTAATTTTTGTGCCATATCTATGATAGAAATATAATGATTTATAAATCTTACTATTTTTACTACTTTAAAATAACAACTTCTTTTCTCCAGAGATAAACATGCGCCTCTCCGTCCTCAATCCTGTAGAAAATCCTGCCTTCATCCTTTGTTGTTTGCCTGCACAAGGCCAGCACCCTATCAAACGAGTAATGGAATATGTTGGGGTCCCTCACTATGGTGTTATCAACCAGAAAATTGAATGCAATCCCAAGCCTTGCAAGCCCCCATATCTTCCTTAGCATTGACTCCATGAAATCGTAATTGTCGGAATCAAGCCTTGTTGACAAGCCACCGGAGCAGAAAACATAGTCAAATTTTTCATCAGTTTCCCATTCAAGAAGGTCAATCAATTTGAACTTCTCATGCGGGTATTTTTCCCTAGCAAAGTGAAGTGATGGCTCATAAACATCAACGCCGAAATACCCTGAAACTCCATTCTTCCTTAAAAACTTTGAAAAATCCCCTGTCCCGCAGCCGACATCAAGGCATTTTGTTCCATTCAATGGCACTTTCGTGAATTCCGTGATTCTTGCAAGCCTTTGGTAATTGTCCTCTTTATGCGTGCCGAACCAGTAATCGGGATTTCCGGTGGCTGCAATCATGCCGTACATTCTGTCGTTTCTTGCGATGTCCTTTGCAGAAAGCTTTTGCATAATTGGATTGAACTTTTATAGAATATAAAGATTTGTCGTAATTCAATTTTTATTTGATTGTGCCCAACTAAATTTTTTAGGGCTGATTTTCATCCCAGATAGCTCAGTTTCTTCTTGTCGCTTATCTCCTGCGCTTCCTGGCTTTTCTGAAGGATTGTCTTCAGCTTCTCCTCGAATTTCTGGGCCTGCTCCAGCAGCGGCTTGTAGTCCAGCTCCATGCCTAGGTACTTGTCCAGCGCCTCTATGACTTTTGCAGCAGCCTTGCTGTCAGGCAAATTTGAATGGGTTTCCGCAAAAAGGCAGCTTATTGGTATTTTCTCAACCCTTAAAAGAACAGCGCCTGTAACGCCTATTATGATGCCCTCCTTTAGGGGTCCTATGCCTGCCTTCTCAAATGCCTTTGCAGTCTTCTCATCGCTTGAATAATAGAAGACCCTTGAGCCTTCGCTGTCTTCCCCTGAGCCAACCCCTTCAAGGGATATTATCTCCTTTGCCTGCAAATCAGATGCAAGCTTTCCTATCGTGGCTGCCATGTCCCATTCATAATGGGTTGCTGCGGTTATGGCATGCAAAATGACAACATTGTACTTCTGGTTGTAGAAAATGCCAAGCGGCTCAACAAGCTTGTTTTCATGTATTGCAACCATTGCAGGCATGTCATTGAACAGTATTTTGCCTATCTGCTCGGTCTTCAGGTGCTCTATAAGAAATTCTGAGGCTATCGTGCCAACAAGCCCGAAGCCCGGGAATCCCTCGACAATAGTGCAGTTCTTCGGCTTCTTCCATAATTTTACTTCCATGATACACCTCTTTGATCAGTAAGCTGTTGTTGCAATCTTTTTGTGCAAAACAAAAATATTATTGAAAACCTGCATCAGGTCCTTGTCAATCTCTTTTTCTATCCTTTCAATCAGGCTGTCCCATTGAGTGAATATGATTTCCCTGATTTTCTCTTTTTGCTTTTCGCCTTTGAATAACTTATTGACTGACTTTTTAAGGTTTTCTACAGTTATTTCAAGCCTTTTCATTTCTATTTCGAACTTTGAGATGAGTTTAGAGGAGTAGTAGACATCTTTGCTGATCCGGTCTATGCCTTCTGACACAAGCTTCGCAAGCTGGATTATGTCATCCGGGCTTGGTTTCTTGCGTATCTTCCTCATCAAATCAGCCTTTTGCGGAACTACCCTGTTTTTCGTCTTTATCGCTTCAACCTTTATCTTCCTGTTGATGTTTTCCATGCTTCTCATCGTGAATGTCAATAGCCTGAATTCATGCTGCGCCTGCTTTTCAGCGTCCCAGCGCCTCTTCCTCATCTCTTGGGCAAGGTCTTCATGCACTTTGACAATTATTTTTTTTGCCTTATCAAGCTTACTGGCCAGCTTTGCATGCTCGCTTATGCTCTTTTCAAGCTCTTTTTTCTGCTTTTTGATGTCTTTGGCGCTTTCCGGGCTTTTTTCTTTTGAAATTTCTTTTTGAGCCTCATCCATCAGCTTTTCCTCCTCCTTTTTGCATAAACCATGGATATGGTGCAGCAGCCTGAAGTAAAGATAAAACAGGGCGCTGTCATAGAAATTTATGTACTTCAAGTCTTTGAACCCAAGCTTTATCTCAACAGTCAGCAAATAAATGGCGTGGCGCACTTTTAGAATGCTGCTTGGGCTTGACTTGATGCCTTTTGCCAGTTTTTCAAGCTCTGATTTCTCCTTTTTTAGCAGCGGAAAAATCCTGTCCAAATCCCAGCTTTTTTCCCTTACCTTGTTTGCCAGAGTGTAGTCAGGCAGCACTGAATAATACTTGAACGGAAAGGTTGAGAGGAGCATTTTTCCATTGATTTGTATAATTGTTTCTTAATAAAAATACTTAATTATTTTGTGCTATACATTTCTCCATATTCCTTTTCCGTGTGTTTTGGTGGCATTGGCTTGTTAACAGCTTCCATCATATTTCTCCATGCGAATATATTTTGTATCATCGTTTTTCCCCACAAGTCCCATGGTCTTGTACCATAATCGAATCCACCTTTCGTGCCTATTTCGTTTAATATTGCTATTGTTTGGTCAAATTTCCTCATATCCCTTGTTAATTTTTCTATAATATACATTGAAACACCTCTAGAAGAAATGTGTGGTTCATTATTATCCCATTTCATGGTGCCATCTGGCACATCGTAATAGTATTTTCTGCCAGCATGCTTCCAAGCTATGTCACTTCCCTTCAAAAATTTGAAATCGAAAGCCGGGTTTTTGTCAGATGGTAAAATATCAACTGAAAGAGTACCAACTCCTGGCGCATTGCTCTTAACAGAGAATCTGGATTGAGTTTTTATGCTATCCTCATTTCTCATGCCCCAGAGGCCCCATACTGATTTGTTGTTAGCCTGTACATAATCCATGATAGTGATACTGTAGGGATGGTAACGGCCGTCTCTAAGGTCATCTCTATATGTGTCGTGATGGGCATTTATGTAATTAACGGTTTCCAAAAGGTCTAATCTTCTAATAAACTGAGAAGGCACTTTTCTTTTAGTGCCCTCAGAATGCTTATCAAGCATAATAGTTCCGTCATCGTCAACTTCCAGCGGGTAACCAAAAGGATCAAGCCCCGGTCCCAATTCATTTTCTTTGACATCCCATTTGGCAATTTTAATATTTTGCCCATAAATTTTTTTATAGTCTGTTGCATCATTTTTGTCAATTAATATCTCCTTTACAACAGCGCTTTCAGCACCTTTTCCATACATAATTGGCTGCACTACCTTAAATGTGTTATAATAAACAAAATCTTCTCTTCTAAAGCGCTTCTGCGATAGTTTGTCATAAAACCCGTCTATTTTTAAGCTGCTTTCAGATGCAGCCTTAACAAAGTTATAATAGTTTTTCTCTATTTCAGCGTAAACCTTAAGGAAAGAGGGTCTTGTTTCTTCTTCAGAGCCACAATAGCTTAGGAGAATATCATTAATCATTTCAGAATATACTGCTTTTATATACTCAAATCTTTGAGTTACAGCGTTTCTTTCTATCTCATTTTTAGCGGTGCTTAGAACAAATGACTTTACATCTTCGCACATTTGGTTTATTAATTTTCTATATTTCCCACTATAATTTCCTGCATTGTTGTAACCAAAAGGGCTTATAGTTGCAATCCATTCTTTTTTCATGCCTGCGATTGAGTACCTTATTTTTCCTTTTGGCGGAACAGGATATTGGTATTTTTTGCCCCTAACCATAATTTGTATCATTTCATCTTTTTCTATATCTCCATTAGCTAATCCGTTCTGATATAAATTAAACTCAAATTTTGCTGTTTCTGCGTCAATATAAATCATCGATTTAGCGTAAACATCTTCAATTTCTTTTCTAAGTTCCTCAAAAAAATCCCAATTAGCTTCCACTGTGCTGGTTGCATTAGAACGAGCTTCCATTATAGCTAAAATATTTTTCTTCTTTAGCCTTTTGACAGGCTGGATTTCAAGTAAGTCCTGACCTTCGTATAATTCGTATTGTGGGTCATAGCCTGTGGCACTCTTTAAAGGCAGCCCTATTGCTCTTCTAACACCTGTTATAAAGATGTTTTTAATTCTTTGTCTCCATTTGCTTGGTCCCTTTTTCTCAGGCTGCTGTTGTGGTTCTGCCATAATCTTCCCTCCTAACTTCTGACGATTGTACCATGAAACCTAATTTTGTTAATATAAATTCACCAAGTTCCCGATACGCGTTCTCGGCTGCTTTTAGAGTATCATTTAGGTCATTTAACCTACTCAAAATATCTTTATTTGAAAACATGAAACCTATTGATTGCAAATTTTGACTGGCTCCTAAAGATGCTCTGGATGCTTTATCTAAGTCATATAGTAAAGCAAGTAATACCCTAGGATCTCTCGAAGTAGTTTCCAAATCTGTGCCTGATAATCTAAGTATATTTTCAACGAACTGCTTTTCACCCCTAACCGAGGTCTGTGCACTTCTTAAATGTGACAAAATTTGTGTAGTTATCTCGTCATTTATCAGCTGTATTTTTGCGCTCACAAAGTCTGTTAATGAGTCTATGCACCTATTGCTTATTGCATCAAAATCTTTTCTAAGTTTTTCTAGTTTTTTCTTCATTTTTTTTCTAAATCTCCTTAAACTTCCCATAATATTTTTAGCTGAATCCCTCTCAAGTTTTATTAAGGGCTTTATGGCGTTTTTTAGCTCTTCAACTTCAGGCTTAGCCATGATTCTTAACTCATTTATCCTTAAACTAAAAATTCTTTCCAATTCCTTTATAAAAGGGGATATTACTTTTGTTTTTCTGTACTGAGCTGAATCTATGTCTGCTATCTTATTATCAATATCTTGCAGCCATCTTTCAGGATATTCTCTTATTTCTTTCTTTTCCGCGAATAATTCAGATGCTATCTCAGTATTCCCAAATTTTGTGACAAAATTATCTGCTATTTTCCTGATACTGTTATATACTTCCTCAAATTGTGTCCAGTCACCTGTTTTGTATGTGCTGATTCTTTCTCTTAGCCTCCTTAAGTATAACAATTGCACGTTGTATCTACTAAACTGGATGTATGCAGGATTTGACTTTATCATCTGCTCTAATTTTTCATCTTTGAAATATGCAAATAAGCCAGGATATTGTTCTCCTCTTCCATAGAGGAAAGAGCTAACTTTTGCTGTAAAAAATTGTAAGTCTTCTGTTATAGATTCTCTACTATCCCAAGAACTAATTTCGTTAAGGTACTTCATCAAATAATCAATTTCTTCATTTGTTAAAGCAATAATTGTTTCTGTAATGTATTTCGCAATTTTTTCATTTTTTATGCTATTTATTGCATTTTGTAAATCTTTTCTATGCGGCGGTGTTTTTATATATGCAATAATATAACTTTTTTCTGGATGCGTTATGATATTGAAATATAGATTTATCAATTTACTGAAGCTGTCATCGCTTCCAAATACTGCTTCAGTCCTTTTTAGCTCATGCAATACAGCTTTTGATAACTCACTCTCAAATGCTTGAATTTGACCTTTTCCTGCTCTCAAAGTTCTCAAAAACAACAAGAAATTATTTTGACTGCTATTCCAAGTATCTTTAATAAGCTTAGCAAGAGCAGTATCAGGATCTTTTTCAAAAAATTGCTCTTCATTATCTAAAATCCTAGATACCACTACTCTTCTCGCGTCGGCCTTAGCTAATCCGGAAAGCCTATCCCCGAATATTTCTCCGAAAATAGATTCTACCCGCTTAAGATTTTCTATGACCAAATCATTATCTTCTGTCATTGCTCTTTCTCCTTACCTAGTAATGAAGTAAATGGCTGGTCTTCACGAGAGGTATCCCAAACCCAGTAGCTGAGATACTTGTCCGCAAGATCACTATCTTTTGCCCTTAATCTAACTATTTCAGTTATAAACCTGGAAAGGCCTATTGTTGATAATGTAGGATACGGATTTTTTTGTTCTGGAAGGGCGTCCCAATAATTTCTTCTGCCCCAGTAAACCCATTTGCCGGAAATTTTTAATGCTTCTAGATCAAATGCAGCATAATTCTGCCTTCTGTCGGGTTTTGTTCTTCCAGCATTCTCAAAATTTAAGGATCTCTGCTCATTTACTATCTTTGTGTAATCTATATGTGATCTGCTAAACGGATGGAATGTTCCAAACCTTAAATCTTCTATTAAAAAATCCCACTCTGCAAGTATTTTAGGTACTATGAAACTGAATGTGGAAAGCTCAGGAGTGTCTCCAGCGAAGTCTTCAATATCTTCAATTTTCACTCTTCTGACAAAAGGAAGTTCTTCCTTCTTTTTTCCATCAACCTCAATTTTGTGCATATCTTCCAACACAAAACCCTTAACATCAACCTCGTGTCTTATTTTTCCTTGATCTAGAGTAGCTACGAAACCAAGCTTATAGCTCTCCGGTAAACTTTTGAGTATCTCTTTTTTTATATCATCATTTTCAAGTTCTTCTAATACCTCAAGCCCAATATCATCTTGTCGATTCCTTAATTCTGCTTCTACTCTTACCCTTATCTCTCTTTCTCTTAATTCAACAGCTTTTTTTATGTTTCTTTTAATTACATTTTCAGTTATTTTGTCCCTCTCGCTTACCTTTAATGTTTCTTTATACCTATCATACTGCTGCCTGATTATTGGTTCAAGTTTTCCCCGTATTTCATCGTAATAATCTTGATATAATTTTTTGCGTAAATCTTCGATTTTTTGGCTCAATAATCTGTTAAATATAGATTTTCTAACGCTATCAATAATTTTCTTCTTTTTATCTTCATAGTTTTTGTCCCTTTTAACTGGGATAGCTTCTCCATGCTGAAGTTCCCAATCCCATTTTTCGAACAATGCATTTTCATTGGCGAATCTGTAGTAATGCTTATACGCGCCATAGAGGGCTAAGAGGTCGAGCAATTTTATTTTAAGGCTCCTTAACCTGTGTATAAGCCCAACCCTTTTCGTATTTGTTATAAACTGGCCATAGGCACCTGCCATTAAATTCAATCTTTGATTGAACGTGCTTTCCAAATTTCTGCTGATGTTTGATCTTTCCTCTGCTGGTACAGGTGATACTTTTAGGATATCTAGATCAGCCTCTAGATTTTTTTTAAGCTGTTCAAAGAATGATGCTATTAATTGCCTATTATTAGACCATCCGTAAGAATTTTCGGCAACGTCTTCACCTCCAAACCTATATTTTTCATCCAGTGATTTTCTCATGGAATCGTATGTTTTTGATGCTGTCTTGAAATTTGCTTCAATACCTCCAGCCTGATTGTCAAATTCAGCAACCCCCCCACGCTTGCCAAGATAGGTATGGAGTCTTGTTTGATAGTTCATAAGTATCATAAGTTCGGCTCTAAGATCTTGGAATACAAATGGAAGATGCCCTTCCAGGTAAGGATCCTTGCCCGTCCATCTTCCTAAAAGCCATTTTATTGGTCCTACAGGATTTTTTCTCATTTGGCGCAACAAAGGAGCTAAACCGTACTTTCTTAACCAATCCCTGACACCCCCTTTTCTTCTGCCCATAGCAAACAATATTGATCCAATAATCACTATTAGTACAAAAACAACTAGCAAAATCTTTGCCCACCAACTAATGCTTGTAGGCTGCGCTGTTGTTCCAGCTTGTACCAGCCCAAACCAGCTCATAATCCAGCCTATCGGAGTTGCTACAGCGCCCTGGTATTCTGTGCCGTAAGTCATCGCAGCAGATGCCCATCCTACAAGGCCGATTGCAAGCAGCCAACTTGCCCATGGTTTATTTGCCGGCCCAGCGGCAAGAGCTTTTTGTAAAACTAGGATGAATATAATCTCTCCAAGTATAATGACAGACTTTACAGTTACTCCGGAGCTTGCCATCTGCATTGACAAAATCAAAGCCAATGCGTAATTTACTTTTTTATCCCCTCCTGTTATCAAATACTGCTGGAAGAAGAATGCGAGCAGCATGAACGATCCTGCAAACACCAGCAGCCTGTACTGCGGCGGATAAGGATTAAGGATTCCTTCCGGCCCTATAAAGTAGCTTATGAAGTACTGGTAAGCCTGCCATATGAAAACGGGGCCGTAGCTGTTTTGTATTCCGATTGCCCACACCAAAGCGCCGATGAATATTAACAGTCCATAACCGACATTCCCTTCAGGAGACTTTATGTTTTCTTTTACTTTAAGCAGCCCAAGTGCAAAATATCCAACTATGCCTATAATGAAAGTATTTACAATTATATGTATGTCCAAAAATCTTCCAAGAGGACCTTGCCATAAGAATCCGCTTCTCCCGAAGAAGAATGCAATAACCAAAGAGGCTGCAATGATGGCGACCCATGCGACAGTCTGCTCTTTTGGCTCTTTTTTGGGAATCAAAAATGCCTGAAGTATGAACAATACAACTCCTACAATCGCAGCATTAATCAAAACAAAGAACCAGCTCCCTGTTGCTGACTGGGCATAAGCTGCAGGTAGCATGGCTATGACTACAATGAACAATGCAACGTTCCAGATTATTCTGTTCTTTCTCATAGCTCTTTTGCTGCCTCGTCCAGCATTTTGTCATCTATCTCGTCAAAATCATATCCTTGAGAAGTAAGCTTGACCCAGAGCCTGAGCACATTGTCGGAAAAGCAGAACTTGTTGTCTTTCTTGTAAATCACATCAACGTCCATCAGCCTTTCAAGGACGCTTTTTGTCACAGGCGCGCTCCTGTAGATTCTTCTTGCAATTTCGCTCAGCCTAAGCTCTTCATTGGCAACAACCTTCAAAATTGTCTTGAGAAGAGTCTGGCCCCTTGCCCTGTTGTAATAATAGCTCAACGAATCGCTGCAGAAATTGTACAAGGGACTGTTTTTTTGGAGAAGCTCAATAAGAAATGCTTTTTTTGCGTCCTTTGTCTCATTGTATTTTTTTGCTACAAGCCACGCCACCAATGGATGGCCGTTGCTTAATTCAAAAATTTCCTCGCTTGCCCTTGGGTTTTTCCCAATGACACTTTCAATCAGTTCAAAGGCTTCTTTCTTGTCAAGATTTTTTATCTCGTAGCACTCAAAATTTTTCAATAAAGCCAAGGATTCCTTGACAGCAGAGCTTGTGACAAGATAGTTTACATTGGCATCTTCAAAATTTATGATTGAAAGAACATCCTTGATTTGGGAAAAATTGTTCAGGTCAAGCAGGTTCTCAAAGTTGTCAAGAACTATGAGGAATTTTTTATTTGCATCCCTGCCTAATATTTCTGCAAACCTGAAAGCATTCTCAACAAGCAGCTTTTGGTCCGGCTTTATCTTCAGCAGCTCATTTTCCACTGATTTTACCAAAGAAAAGGCATTTTTGCTCTTTATTTCCTCACCCAGCTTGACAAGATTTTCAAGCAGCAGAAAGTTTTTGTACTGGCTTAAAGGCCTTTTAAGAAAATTAAAAATTACATTGCCTATGAATTCAATAGAAAAATTCTCGGGATTGAGGCTTATTCTTTCAAGGTCTATGTAGACAGCAACAATGTCCTTTGCATTTTTGATGTGCTCTTTTACAATCGAAGTCTTTCCCGTTTTTCTGGGGCCGAGCAATGCAATGTTCTTTGCAGAGCCTTTTTTGAAAGAATTCGTATTTTCATCTAGCAAATCAAGGTAATACCCTCTTTTTATGAAAAAATCCTTTTTCAAATAATTCACTCTTATACCATTTGGCATATATACTTATAAATATAAAAACATTCCTATTTTGTATTTTATACTTTTTGGCATATATTTTTTAAATTAATATTCCATTTAGTATAAAAACTATTATTTAAGCCTTTTGATTATAATTTTTATTCTATTTGGTATATATATTTTTTGGTATAAAATAATATCTACTGCTCTTGGTTTACTTATTTGTAACTATTCTTTAGTAATTAAAATAAAAAAATTTATAAATGGTAGGATTTTATACTACTAAATAGTACTCACATCTGTTGGGGCTTGAATGAAAACAAAGCTAAGCATAACACTGGACAATGAAACTTTGCTTGAGATAGAAAAGCAGCTGAATTCTGGAAGGTTCAGGAACAAGAGCCATGTTGTTGAGTACGCTGTGAAGAAACTGCTTGAGGTGGAACAAGATGGCAGATGAACCCAAGCATGATGAAAAAGGCCCAAGCAACGAAGAGGCTCATGCGGA
>JACPMX010000015.1 GCA_016185755.1 Candidatus Woesearchaeota archaeon
ATCTGGATTTTCTGCCTTGAAAAGAAAGTTTGGAGCTAGCGTAAGCTCCAAAACTGTGCGGACAATCCGCACAGAAGTTTATGGCAGGCTAGCCTGCCACAACTTATTTTTTTGGATTTATGGACTTTCGGGACAGAGCCCGTTCTTTGGCTTTGCTATGGGCAATAATGATGAAAACTGCCGTTAATGCAGAATAATTGGCCAGCATGAACCAGGGCGTGCCCCAGCTTATTCCGTCAAACTTGTAATCGGACAAGGGCCACAAAAACGGCGTCGGGAAAAACCCAAAGGAATGCGTCGGGATGTCAATAAGTATGTGGATTGCCCATGCTGCCAGCGGCCAAAGCCACTTTTTTGATATCAGGTAAACAAGCGCGAAAACAGCAATGAACATTACAAGGCTGTGGGTGAAATTGTAAGCTGAAAACAGCCAGCCCGGAAGCGAATCCAGCGTGGGCCATCCATTGTGAAAACTGCCGTTGACAAGGTTAAGCATAAATAAAATGCCGAATGACAATATGTCGGGAAGCACCCCGAACAGTGCAGCCAGCCAGACATACCTCTTTTTATGAAAAATTGCATAACTCCAAAGCCCGTGCGCTAGCGTGTCCATTTTAATTTTTTAACATCTTAGTATTTAAGTTTAGGCATGCCCTTAGTATGCATTGGCTACTCAATTTCTATCATTATCGTTTCCATAAGAATGGGAAAATCATCATAGCCTGCTTTCTTGTTCAGATGGCCCCCGTCATGCACGATATTCAATTCTGCATTGAGGTTTTTTGCCAGTTCATTGCTCACTTCAAGTGAAATGTACTCGTCATTGTCCCCTGCAAAAACAAAAAACTTGCTGCAGCTCTGCCTTATTTTGCCCCAGTTGAATTCCTTGCCTACAAAAGTCCTGTTTAGCTCGTCATATTGGCTTCCAAGAGGCTTGTGGAATCCCGAAACAAGCATTGCTGCCTTTATTTTTTTGCTCGTTTTTTCTAGGTAGTCCAGAATGAATGCAGCCCCAAGGCTGTGCCCTATAAGCACAGTCTCTTCGCTTATTTTGCCTTCAAATTGTGAAAAAACCCGCAGCCAGCTTTCAAGGCTCTGGTCAAGCGGGGTTGGCATTTTTGGGACAGTCACTTCATAGCCCTGGCCTTCCAGCTGCCTCTTAAGCCATGGGAACCAGTTGTCCTCAGGGTTTGAGTAGACTCCGTGGATAATTATGAAGTTCATTTTTTAGATAATTTATTTTATTGTCTTTTCTATTTGTTCTACGAATTTTTTAACATCTTTTTTCAATTCTTCTGTAATTGCTTCATATACTAGCTTATTATTTATCTGCCCATACTGGTGAGCTATGAAGTTTCGCATGCCTTTTGCATCTTTTAAATGGTTATAAAGCTCATTATCTATTACTCCATTTTCTTCCAATATTTTGAATGAATCTGCATCATCTTCAGGAATTCTAAATTTTTTTTGGGTAATTACAATAAATGCCATATCAGTAACCGCCTCAATCACTTTCTCAAAATATCTTTCACATGCTGCTCTGACAATTTTATTTGATTCGTATCCTTCAAGCGTATTCGGCACAGCCTCCATTAATTCGTCCAAATACTTTTGAATTTCATTTATCTTTTCATTTATCTTACTCAAGCGGCTTCACCCAATATCCTTTTTGTTCTAATGAAGAAATCTTCATCTTTTAGGTACTTTATAGTAAACAAACTATTATCAAAATTTCCTTTTTTGTATAATATTTTATGGGAGCTGGCAATAGAGCGCTTAATCTTCTGGGGAAGGACATTAAATACTTGTATGTCTGCCTTTTCAGAAAAATTTCCTAGAATTCTCACTCTGAATCTGTCAGCCTCTTCCCTTTCTATCTTGTCAAATACAACACATATGTCTATGTCAGACCTTGGTGTAACAATACCAGTTACTCTTGAACCAAAAAGAAGTATTGCTTCAATCTTATCTTTTAATTCATCCTGCAAAATAAATTGAACAGCTTTGTCAATAATCTTTTTTGCATCTTGATCTTTTTTTAATCTGAACTCTCTGTCAAACTTAGAAATTTCTTTGATAAACTCCAATTTTGGCTTTATGTCTCTGCTTAATCTGTTCCTTTCTGACTGCTTTAACGGCAAGCCATCTAATTGTTTTAGGATTATCTCCAATTCCTTTTTCCCAAATATCTTTCTTGCGTTTTTGTTATGCTTTAAAAATTCACTTAGCAAAATAATCACCACTTAGGTTATAATAACTATAATTTAGGTTAAAAGTATTTAAAGGTTTTGGTTTTATTTTGAGTTAATCTTTTTATTTTCGGCTCCTGCATCACCAACAGCCGGTGGTGGGAATTTGTAGAGTAACTACTACAAGATGGTAAAAAATAGAAAGATTTAAATAGTAGTTACTTAATTATTCTCTTTATGAAGAAAGCTTTAACTTCAATAATTGCAAGTGCTTTGCTGAGTTTAGCTCCTCAAACTGTCATGGCTCAAACAGAATCAAATAAACCTCCCACTAGCAAGACAATTAAGTATGAAATATGTGATTTTAACACTGGCGCAAGTTTGGGATATTTTGGCGTAGGCTTATTAACAGAAAAAGGAAGAAAATGTTTTGCTTCTAACATGAAACCTTACTTAAGTCCAGAAGGAAGTGAGAGCTGCACCGTTTTTGTTCAAGACAGTAAATACGCCAATAAGAATTGCCCAAAAGAAGTATTTGATCAAATACATTGATTGAAATCTAAAAGTTTTCAAATATTCGTCTAATTCTAATGACTTCTCATGCCAAAACTACACTACTTATTGCGTCGCTTAATTCTTTGAATTAAACAAACTTTTGTTTTCCAAAAGTACACGCAATAAGCCGAAAAGATTAAAGCCCAAAATGTCTAATAGTTTAATTTAAACCTATCTCCTCAAAAACCCGCTTAAAGTTATCTGCTCGTCCCTTTTTGAGCTCAGGTAAATAACCTGCCCTTCCCTCGAGCCGAGCCTGTAGACAGAAATTCCCTTGCATCCCAGCTCAAAAGCCATCATGAATACTTTCTCGATGTCTTCAACAGTGGCGTCTTTCGGCAGCGTTACAGTCTTGCTTATTCCGTTGTCAACATGCTTCTGGAAGGCAGCCTGCATCCTTACATGCCATTCCGGCGCTATGTCGCTCCCCACAGCAAATACCTTTTTTATTTTATCCGGAATCTCCCCGATGCCTTTTATCGAGCCTTCCCTGTTTATTTTTTCAACAATCTCGTCTTTGTACAATTTGCTTTCAATCAGGACTTTTTTCAGGTTCTTGTCAAAATACGTTAATGTTTTCCCTTCTGCAGTCCTTCTTGCATAGCTTAAGGCAAACAAAGGCTCTATGCCGCTTGAAGTGTCGGCAATTATGCTTATCGTTCCAGTAGGGGCGATTGTTGTCCTCGTTGCATTTCTTAAGGGCATGTGGCAGCCCTTGAAATGCCTGCTTTTCCTGTTCCATAGGCTGTTTTTCCATTCAGGAAAAGCGCCCCTCTTTCCAGCCAGCTCAAGCGATGCAATGCCTGCCTCTTTTGATATGAATTTCATCACCTCTTCTGCTTTTTTCAGGCCTTCTTCAGAATCATATGGGATTTTTAGCTTTACAAGCATGTCTGCAAACCCCATTACCCCAAGCCCAATCTTCCTGTTTTTGCGCACAATATCGGTGTTTTCCTTCAATGGGTAACTGCACATGTCAATAACATTGTCCAGGAAATGAACCGCTGCATGTATTGTTTTTTTCAGCTTTTCATAGTCAATTTTTCCGTTTTGCGCCATGTTGGAGAGGTTTACGCTGCCAAGATTGCAGGATTCATAAGCCAATAATGGCTGCTCCCCGCAGCTGTCAGTGGACTCGATTTTTCCGAGGGAAGGCGTTGGGTTGAATTCATTGATCCTGTCAATGAAAATAACTCCCGGATCCCCGTTAAGCCATGCCTGCTCGCAGATTAGCCTGAAAATCCTCCTTGCGCTTTCCTTTTTAACAGTTTTTTTTGTTCTTGGATTTGCCAGCTTGTAGCTCCTGTTTTTCTTGGCATCCTGCATGAACTTGTCGGTTATGGCCACAGAGACATTGAAGTTTGTCAATGTATTCTCCGTGCTCTTGACTGTTATGAAATCCTCTATGTCGGGATGGTCAGCATTCAGGATGCCCATGTTGGCCCCCCTTAAGGTGCCTCCAAGCTTTATCTGCTCCGTTGCAGCGTCAAAAACCTTCATGAATGAAACAGGGCCGGAAGTAAGGCCCGAGCTTTCTATGATGTCGCCTTTCGGCCTTAACCTTGAAAAATTGAAGCCCGTTCCAGCCCCGGTCTTGTGTATCAATGCAGTATTGTGAAGCGTCTGGAATATTGAGCTTATCCCGTCTTCAATAGGAAGCACGAAGCATGCTGCCAATTGCTGCAGCTTTCTTCCGGCATTCAATAATGTCGGGGAGTTCGGCAAAAAATCGAGCGAAGCCATCAAATTGTAGAAATCCTTTTCTGCTTCCTTGGCATTGCCCTTGTATTTTGCATCTGCCTGCGCAATGTTCTTTGCAACTCTCCTGAACATGTCTTCAGGCTTTTCTGTTACCTTTCCCTTGTCATTTTTTTTGAGGTATCTCTGCTCAAGGATAAGAATTGCATTTTTTGACAGTTTAAGCTTTGGCATTTTATTTGATTTCCCTGTGCCTGAAGCAGTTTACAGTGTGGTCATTGACCATTCCGGCAGCCTGCATGAATGCATAGCAAATGGTCGAGCCCACAAAATTGAACCCCCTCTTCTTTAAGTCATTGCTCATTGCGTCAGATTCCTTTGTTCTGGCCGGCACCTGTTTTAAACCTTTCCATGAATTTTTTATAGGCTTGCAGTTTACGAATTGCCAGATGTACCTGTCAAATGAGCCGAATTCCTTCTTCACCTGCAAAAAAGCCCTTGCGTTCCTTATCGCTGACCTGATTTTCAGCCTGTTTCTTATTATGCCTTCATTTGCCATCAGCTTTTTCACTTTCTTTTCACCGTATTTTGCTATCTTGGCTGCATCAAATTTGTCAAATGCTTTCCTGTAATTTTCCCTTTTTTTAAGCACGGTAATCCAGCTCAGCCCTGCCTGCGCCCCCTCCAAAACAAGAAGCTCGAACAGTCTTCTGTCGTCATGCAGCGGCACTCCCCATTCCCTGTCATGGTATTCGATGTAAATTTTTTCTTTTGCAGCCCATCCGCACCTTTCCATGCAGTGCAAGACAAGCTAGTTAATTATAAACTTAGTGCTTTTTTCCAAAAAATTTATATAAAAATCAGGCAATAATCCAAATCATGGAGCACTTATCCATCAGGGAAATCCACGATAGACTTTCTGAGCTTGAAGGATGGGAGATGCACGGAAATGAAATTGTTAAGGAATTTGAGTTCAGCAACTTCAAAGACGCGATGGAATTCGCTCAGAAAATAGGGGAAGAGGCTGAAAGAGAAAACCACCATCCTGACATCAACATTAATTATAACAAAGTTACCTTAAGGCTGACAACACATGATGCTGATGGGCTGACTTACAAGGACTTCAAGCTGGCGAAGATAATTGAGCAGCTGGTTTAGAAAAATTTTTATACATAGGCCTAAAAATACAAGTCATGGATAGGATTACAAAATCCCTTGTTGCGCTTGTAGCAGGTGCCGCGGTTGTTTTTATTTATGCAACTAGCGCAGGTGCAAACAATAATCTGGCGTCTTTTTCTGTTCAAAGCTATGGAACTCAATTCAAAAATTACACTGCTCCAGCTAAACAAAAAGAAGAAAAGCCTCTCCAAACAGCTCACCTCAATCGTAAAGGCGTGTTTGGTAAGCCTGATACGGGGCTTGAAAATTTGGCTGGATATTATACTTAATACTCAATCCCCTTCCTTGCAACAATCCCTTTCTGCCAAGGATGTTTTATTCCCTGGACGACATTGACGTAATCCGCAGCTTCCATCAGCTCTTTTGGGGCATCCCTTCCTGTCAGGACCAATTCTACTTTCCCATGCTCTTTCACGACATCAAGGACTTCTTTTATAGGGATCAAGTCTTTCGCAAGGACGCAGTTTATCTCGTCCAGGATTATCAAGTCATAATTGCCGCTTTTTATCATATTCTTTGCATGCTCCCACCCCTGCATTGCAGCATCCTTTTCCTTGACATCAGGCTGGAAGACAAAAGATCCTGTCCTGTCTGCAAATTCCTGCAGGTGCTTCTGCCTCAGCGCATCAACCCCAAACTGCTCTATCGAGAAGCCGAGCTTTTTTGCAGAGTAAATCTCCCCGGTAAATCCGCTCTTCAAAAACTGTATCATGTGGACTTTCAGGTTGTTGCCTATAGCCCTCATCGCCAATCCAAGCGATGATGTTGTCTTTCCCTTTCCGTCCCCTGTTATCACATGCACCAGTCCCAGTTCTGCAGCATTATCCCCCTGCACTTTTATCGGCTTGCTGATTTTTGTCAAGGACATTTTAAAACTCGATTTTAAGATTTTAATTTTTTATCGGTGTTTCGTTGTGTGTAAATAATTCTAATTGGCTATAATGTCCAACAATATATCGCCCTTTTTTAAAGATTAGAATAAATTAAAAAAAGAATTACATGCAAAGGCCCCATCCGCATCCCGGGCAGTGCAGGCATCCTTCTTTCAGCTCTACTTTTGTGCCGCACTCCGGGCAGTTCTTTATGGTTAATTTTGTTGCCGGCTTTGCCTCATTGCCATTGCCGTTTGCAAAAACCAGCCCGCTTTCCGATTCTTTTATAGTCTTCTTCATTTCAGGATTTATATCAATTTTCTCCTCTTCCTTCTTCTCTTTTGCCTTTGGAGCGACAAGAACCTGGTCCTTGATGCTTGAGTCCCTGAACACGGTAACATCCTTGCAGCCCAGCTTGTAAGCCAGAATGTAGGAGTCCCTCATGTGCTCTACTGTTGCATCTGCCGGGAAATTATTTGTTTTTGATATGCTTGAATCGACCCATTTCTGGAATGATGCAAGAGCCATTATATGCTCTTCCGGGGTTATGTCCATTGCGGTTACAAGGGCGTTTCTTATATTTTCAGGCACATAATCTATGTTTTGGATGCTTCCCTTGTGCTCGTTTATGTCTTCCATCAGCTTTTCATTCAGCAAGCCTTCCTCCCTCAGCACTTTCTCTGCAGCAGGGTCAACATAAAAAAAGCTGCCTACCTTTACATTTTTCTCATAAACAAGGCTGTAGACAGGCTCCATCCCTGATGAGCAGCCTGCAATCATTGAAATGCTGCCAGTAGGCGCAATAATTGTTGTATACCCATTCCTTATTCCATATTTCTTGATGTCAGCGCTTAGCTTGTCCCAGTCAAAGTGCCATTCCTCCCTTAAGTCAGCGCCTCTTATCGGCAGCCTTCCTTTCCTGTAGAAGCTCTTGTCATAGTAAGGCAGGTTTCCTCTTGCCTTTGCCAGCTCGATGCTTTCAACCTTGCTCCAGTAAGCGATGAACTCCATCAGCTGCTCCATGAATTTCCTGCCTTCCTCTGTGTTGTAAGGGATTTTCAATTCGTAAAGCAAGTCACCCACTCCCATCACTCCCAAGCCTATCTTTCTTGTTGACAGGCTCATCTCCTCTATTGCCTTTAAAGGGAAATTATTCACATCAATAACATTGTCAAGCAGCCTTGTGCAGCTTCTCACAACCACTTTTAGGGATTCCCAGTCAACAAATACATCCCCCTCATCATTTTGTTTTGCAAAGGCCCATACATTAATGCTGCCAAGATTGCATGGCTCGTTTGGGTAAAGTAGCACCTCTCCGCAGGGGTTTGTTGTAACTATAGGCCCAAGGTGTTCGTAAAACGGGTTTGTATCATTAACTTTGTCAAAGAAAATGACTCCAGGCTCGGCACTCTCCCATGCCTGGTAAACAATCTTGTCAAACAGCACTCTTGGGTTTACATGCTTCACAACATTTCCGTCCTTTGGATTCACCAATGGGTAAGGTGTGTTGTTCTCATAATGCTCCCAGAAATCAGGCATTATCAGCACGCTTATGTTGAAATTCCTCAATGCCTTGTTGCCGTCCTTTGCTGTTATGAATTTCTCAATGTCGGGATGGTTGCTGTTCAGGATGCCCATGTTGGCCCCTCTTCTTATCCCTCCTTGTTTAATCACCTCTGTCATTGTGTCAAACAGGCGCATGAAGCTCAATGGCCCTGACGCGACTCCGCCTGTAGAGCTTACAAAGTCGCCTTCCGGCCTCAGCTTGCTGAAATTGTAGCCCATTCCACCTCCTGCTTTGAAAACAATGGCAGTATTCTTCAGAGTCTCCATTATTCCGTCTATTGAGTCTGGAACGTCCAAAACGAAGCATGCGCTTCCCATTCCCAACGGGTTTCCGAAATTTGCAATTGCCGGAGTATTTGGCATGAACAGCTTGTGTGTCATCAAATTGTAAAACTCATCAACGTTGCCTTCATAATTGTCAAATTCGCCTTTCTTTATCATGTCAAACAGCTTGCTCCAGGTGACTTTCATCTGCTTGTTCCTGTTGAACCTGTCGTACATTCTCTTCAATGCCTCAAGATGGTACCTGTTCAGCCTGTAATTTCCGATTCCACACTGTTCTTCATGCACAGCCGGCTTGAAATCCTCAACCATGTTGACCGGCTGCAGCCCGTTTATGTCAAAGATTCTCGCGTCATAGAACAAATCCGGCAATGCTGCATGCACGGCAACTCTCGTGAACAGCTGCTTCGGCGTTTCTATCAGTTTGCCTGTCGCATCCTTCCTCAAGTATCTTGCTTTCAAAACCCTTAATGCATTGACATCAAAGCGCTTGTCAACTTCATCGATTTCATCCTTTTCCAAAACTAATTGCTTTTCTTTTCTTAATTCTGACCTTTGCTGCCTGTAAAGAATGTAAGCCTTTGCTGTTGCTGCATGCCCTGCCTCAATCAGCACCTTTTCAGCTGTGTCCTGTATCTGCTCAACTGAGGGAGTTTTGTCCAGATTTTCCAGCTCTGCGACCACCCTGTCGCTGAGCAATTTGGCATGGCTCTTGTCCTTCCCCCCAACTGACCTTGCAGCCTTCCATATAGCTGCAGTTATCTTTGCCTGGTCAAATCCCACTACGCTTCCGTCCCTCTTCCTTATCCTGGAAATTTTTGAATCCATTTTTTAAGCCCTCTTTGCATTATTTTACTACTAGCACGAAACACTATATGTTGTGTGTCAGGTATCGTCTATCCACTATATGTTGTGGTTTTATTTAATGACTCTTATATTTAAAGTTTATGCTTTTACTGTATGGAAGCAAATTTGATTTGCCAAAAACCTAGCCAAAAAGGAAGATTTCAAGGTTTAAAAAGCTTGGGTAAGGATGTCCAGTGGCATTTTTTTGATCCCTTTGGCTGATAAAAGAGAAGCATTTTAAAAAGAAGCGTGATTCACTGCACTTAGGCAGGAAAAATGATAGATTACAAGATTATCAAGTTTTGCAGAACGTGCAAAAAAAGATTTGTCGTCCACAAGGTTGATGCAAAAAAAAACTATTGCGACGACTGCCAGCGGAAATTCAATAAAGATTATTGAGGAGGAAAAATGAAAGGTAAAATGAAGTTTTTTAATAGGGAGAAGGGTTTTGGATTTATAGCAGGAGAGGACGGGAAAGAATATTTCGTCCATAAGACCGGAGTTAATGAAGGGATCACATTGAATGATAATGACTCAGTCACATTTGATGTTACAGAAGGCGACAGGGGCCTGAAAGCTGTGAATGTCAGCAAAGATGCAGCAGGCAGCGGAGACGCCCAAAGCGAGTAATCCCCATAATTAAGGGACAATGTATTTTCTCCTTTATTTTTTAAATGGCAATAATCAAAGTTAAGGGGCATGAATTTGCTGCTGCCATAATCAAGGACTCTTTTGACAGGAGGGCAGTGCAATATAAGAACAGGATAGCTGCAGCCTTAAGGAAAATCGGGATAAGAGAAGATGATGTGGACATCGAGCTTGAGGCTGTTTCAGCCAAAAGAGCCCCTGCTTCCGCTTCCTGGTACATAGGGGGGCATCGCCTGCATTACAGCTATAAATCGCCAAATAAATATGTTGAAAATCTTTATGCTGTTTTTAAGGTGATTGAGCTTGAAGTTAATGCATTGCTTGCCGGGCAAAAAACCATGCAGGAATTCATCGGCGAGTTTTCCGAGAGCGGCGATTTTGAGGATAAGCGGAAGGAAGCTCGCGAGACCCTGGGGGTTGCGCCTGACACCCTGGACTTGGGCCATATAGACTCCAGATACAAAGATTTGGCAAAGAAGTATCATCCGGACATGCCTGAAGGGGACATCGGCAAATTCAGGGAAATCAATAATGCCCACAAAATCTTAAGAAGGGAATTGCAGTAGCTTCAGGGTTAATCCTTTCCCAGCGCTTCCAGAATCCTGTCGAGCTTTTCGTTTATCATGTCAAACTCCTTTCTGTCAGGGCTCTTTTCAGGGTTTTCACCTTTCCTGAAGCAGTTATTGCAGTAAATTGGCCTGCTCCCCGTTGGCCTGAAAGGGACTTCGCACCTTGCACCGCATTTGTCACAGGTTGCAGTGTGCATCTCAACATCTTTTCTGAAATCTCTCCTGTCATCATCTCTGAACCTTCCTGAATCTCTTCTCTCAGGCCTGTCAGAATCCCTGAATCTTCCTGAATCCCGAAAGCCGGGCCTGGAATCCCTTTTTCCCGATCTTTTGTTGCTGAAGTTTCTCATGAAACTGGAATAGTGGACGGGTATTTATAAGAGTTATGGTAATTTGTTTTTAATTTGATTAACGAAGAACAAGATACTATCTTTATTTCATTTCACTCCGACACTTTTCCCCAACTTTCCCAGTTTCTCCCCTTCCATGAACTTGGTTAAAACATCCTTCAATTCAGAAATCTTGACCCTTATCTGTTCCGTTGTGTCCCTGCTTCTTATTGTGACAGAATCATCTTCAAGGCTTTCAAAATCAATGGTTACTGTCGCATAAATCCCAGTTTCATCTGCCCTTGCGTACCTTCTTCCTATAGAGCCGCTTAAGTCAAAAGTGCATGCCCACCGCTGCTTTAATTCATCGTAAACACCTCTTGCCTTCTTGACAACATCTGCCTTATTTGAAACAAGGGGGAAAATCCCGATTTTCACCGGAGCAAGCTTAGGATGCAGCCTCAAAACAACATTTTCCCTTGCCTTGTCATAACTGTAAGCGTCAAACAGGAACACAAGGAATGCCCTCTCAACGCCTTGTGACGGCTCGCAAATGACATGGGGCAGTATCTTCTTCTTTGACTCTTCGTCAAACAATGAAAGGTCAGCCTTGGAATGCTCCATGTGCTGCTTCAGGTCAAAATCTGTTCTATTAGACAATCCCTGCAGCTCCCTCCACCCAAATGGGAACTCATACTCCAGATCCCATGTATCCAGAGCATAGTGGGACAGCTCATCCTTCACATGCTGCCTTATCCTGAAATGCTCCGGGTTGGCGCCAAGCTCGACAAACCATTTGTGCATGGATGCAAGCCAGTATGCATGCCACTTTGTCCTTATTATTTTCTTTGAAAGGCATTGCCTTATTGTCAGCTTGCCCATATTTTTTTTATTCTTCTGCATTTCAGCAGACAGGACGTTTAATTCATAGTCAGACACCTCTTCAATAAAAATGCACTCATCCTGCTTTTCGGGATGCACGAAATACTCCAGCTCCATCTGCTCGAACTCCCTCATCCTGAATAGAAACTCTCTCGGGGAAATCTCATTCCTGAATGATTTTCCGATCTGCGCGATTCCAAATGGCAATTTCAGCCTTGCATTTTCCTGCACCAGCTTGAAATCGGCAAAAATAATCTGTGCTGTCTCCGGCCTCAAATAGGCAACAGAGCCCTGCACAGGCCCCACATTTGTAGAGAACATCAGGTTGAATTTTTTCGGCTCAGAAAGCTCGCTGCCGCATTTTTGGCACTTTATCCTGTGGCCTTTCAGCTTCTCCGCTATCTCGTCAAGCGGCATGCCTGCAGTAGGAATTTTCAGCTTGTCTTCAATCAAAGTGTCTCCCCTGAACCTTGAGCCGCATTTTTTGCAGTCGACAATTACATCAGTGAAGCCATCGACATGGCCGCTTGCTTTCCACACGTTTGGGTTTGTTATTATGCTGCCGTCAATGCCTACAACATCATCCCTTTGCTGCACAAAAGTCTTCCACCATTCTTTCTTGATGTTGTTCTTAAGCTCAACACCCAGATGCCCAAAATCATAGAACCCCGCTATTCCGCCATAAATTTCAGCGCTCGGATACACAAAGCCTTTCCTCTTGCAGAAAACAGCCATCTCGTCAATGGTAAGCTTTGGTTTTTCCATTTTTGTCAGGGATTTTTCAGCATTATTTTCTATTTTCAACCCGCCTTCGGCCAATTAGTGCTCGGCTTTTGCTGTCTTTCAGGCACAAAAGCCTCGCCAATTATTCATTGAGTAAATGCGAGGCAAAAATTAGTGGCAGGACAATTTTTGCCGAGTGTAATTTTGGTTGCGAAGCAACAGTTTTAATTTTTATACATTTTAATATCTTAACTTTTAAATTATTTACCTTTATTTTTAATTTTATTGTTTTTTAACCTCCCTGTAGGACTTCCAGAAGAAATACCCTATGATTATGAAAGTCACTGCAGGGGAGAACCAGTCTGGTATGTGGCTTATGAAGTAAAGCAATGGATGCATGCTTTCCCTGACATAGTGGCCGAAGCTGTGCAAAACCATGATGCAGCCAAGCGCCAATATTGAGTACATTGCCCCATTCTTCAGGTACTTGTACTTCTTGACATTTTCTATGTTGCTTATGGTAAGCTGCCTCACCACCAAAGCCCCTATGCCGTTGCCTATCAATATCAGCGGGATTGAAAATGTGAACGCAAAAGCGCCAAGTATGCCGTCAATGGAGAATGTTGCGTCTATGACTTCAAGGTAAAGTATCTTGCTCATGTCAGACATTGCACCGGCCCCTTCAATCATCTGCTGCTCCGCCCTTTCCGCATTTTCCTTGAAGCCGTGGGTTATAAAAAAGGCAGTCGAGCCGATTACAGCGCCAAATGCCATGTTCGGATTGGCTTTGTTGGCGGCAAAAACAAAGGTTGCCAGCACTATGGAGACAACGGCAAAAAACCATATCCCCTGCCTATGGAAAAATTTCTCGCCTATCAGCCCGTAATGCTTCTCCTCCAAAAAAAGCCAGTGAAAAAACAAAAATATCAGGAATGTGCCTCCGCCCATCAGGAGTATCGGAGAAGATTCCTCAATCATCTCTTTTATATGGGGATCGTTGCTGAACGAGGCTGTAAAAGCCTCTATCGGACCGAGACTGGGGTTGTTTGCCCAGATTATCAGCCACGGCAGCATACCCCTCACAAGAAAAACAGCAATCAAAATGCCCCATATCAGGAACCATCTTCTTGCCTTCTTGGACATGGTGCCGAGAACTTCAGCATTTATGATGGCGTTGTCCACGCTGATTATTATCTCAAAAAGGCCCAGGCCAAGAACAACTATTATGATTGAAGCTATGTCCATCAAAGGTAGATAATGGAAACCAGCTTAAAAATATTTCTGCAATAAATTAATAAAACCCGGGTGGTTGCCTTCCTCTATGCGCCCGTTAACCCATAAATACTCGCCAAAAACCGCAAAAGAGATTGTTGGACAGGATGAGGCAATAGAAAAGCTGAAAAATTTCGTAGCCGGCTTTGCAAGGCAGAAGAAGAAGTCAGCCTTAATCTACGGCCCGAGCGGAACAGGCAAGACATGCTCAGTTTATGCAATAGCAAATGAATTTGGACTTGAGATTATTGAAGTCAATGCATCAGATTTCAGGAATTCAGAGCAGATAAACCAGAAAGTGGGAAATGCCATAAAGCAGCAAAGCCTGTTTGCAAGGGGAAAAATAATACTTGTTGATGAAATAGACGGATTGTCCGGCCATCAGGACAGGGGGGGGATACAGGCCATAACTAAGCTGATAGAAAACTCCGCATTTCCAATAATTTTGACTGCAACAAACCCCTTTGACAACAAGTTCAGCTCCTTAAGAAGCAAGTCCAATATGGTGGAGTTCAGGGCTTTGGATTACCTGTCTGTTTACAGTATCCTGAAAAATGTCTGCGGAAATGAGAATATAAGGCACGAAGACGAGGTGCTTAAGATGCTTTGCAGGAGATGCAGCGGCGATGCAAGGGCTGCCATAAACGACCTGCAGCTTCTGGCCCAGGACAAGAAAGAGCTGACAAAGGAAAGCCTCGGGGAATTGTCTGACAGGAACAGGACAGACAATATAATGACTGCACTGAACAAGATATTCAAGACAACGGATTTGAAAATCGCAGTATCCGCTTTTGACAATGTTGACGAGGACTTGGACGAGCAGCTGCTCTGGATTGATGAAAACCTGCCGAAAGAATATGCAAAGCCTGAAGACCTTGCAAGGGCATACGAGATGCTGAGCAAGGCTGATGTCTTCAGCAGGAGAATAAGGAGATGGCAGCATTACCGGTTTCTTGTTTACATCAATGCATTGATAACTGCCGGAATTGCATCCGCCAAAAGAGAAAAATACAAAAATTTGGTTGAGTACAAGCCTACGGGCAGAATTTTGAAGCTGTGGTGGGCCAGCCAGAAGGCTGCAAAGAAAAAGGATATTGCAGGCAAGATAGCTGAAAAGACACATTCCTCAAAAAAAGAGATTTTGAAGAGCACGATGCCTTACCTTCCTGTGATGTTCAGGAGCAAGGAGATGAGGGGCAATATTGTCAGGGAGCTTGGCCTGAATGAAGAGGAAGTCGAATGGCTGACTAAAGCTTCTGCTTGATTTTATTATCAATTAAACATTTAAATACTTGATAAAACTTATGATAAAAATGGAGCTGCCTAAAAACTATGATGCAAAAGAAGCCGAGCCCAGATTGGTGGAATTCTGGGAAAAGGAACGTGTGTTTGCATTTAACCCTGAAAGCAAGGCTGAAATATTCTCGATAGATACTCCTCCGCCTACCGTAAGCGGAAAGATGCATATAGGCCATTCATTCTCATATTCCCAGCAGGATTTTGTCGCAAGATTCCAGAGAATGCTTGGAAAGAATATTTTCTACCCTTTTGGCGTGGATGATAACGGCCTTGCAACAGAAAGGATGATTGAAAAGATGAAAAATGTCAGGGGGCAATTCATGGCAAGGCAGGAATTTGTCAAGCTCTGCTATCTTACAGTTGAGGAGTTAAGGGACGATTTTGTTTATGACTGGAAGCGCCTTGGGACAAGCGCTGATTTCAATATATTCTATTCAACAATAAATAGGCACTCCCAAAAAATATCTCAGAAAAGCTTCATTGATCTATACAGGATGAAAAGATGCTACAGGAAAGAAGGCCCCACAATCTGGTGCCCTGAATGCCAGACTGCAATTGCACAGGTTGAGATGAGGGATGAGGAAAAAACCACTAATCTGGTTTATATCGAGGCTAAGACGGAAAAAGGGGAGCCGCTTGTGTTCGCAACAACAAGGCCGGAATTGTACCCGTCATGCGTTGGCATGTCAGTAAATCCAAATGACGAAAGGTACAGGAAGTACATCGGCCAAAAAGTCATAATGCCGCTGACGAATGCAAAAATAGAGCTAACAACGGATGAGATGATTGACCCCACTTTCGGAACAGGCGTTGTTTACTTCTGCAGTTCTGGTGACGCTCAATTCCTCGACTGGGAAACAAGGCACACAATTCAAAACAAGATTTACATCCTAAATTTTGACGGCACCATGAATGAAAAGGCCGGGCAATACAAGGGCCTGACGATTGCGGAAACAAGAAAAAAAATAGTCGAGGATTTAAGCAAACTGGGGGCAATCAAGAAAACAGAGCCGCTAAAGCACTCAGTCAATGTCCACGAAAGATGCGGGACAACTGTCGAGTACATGGTTTCCAGGCAATGGTACATAAAATACCTTGACCTGAAGGATGATTTCATAAAATACGGCAGAAAAATAAAATGGTATCCGGAGCATATGCGGGCAAGGTACGAAAACTGGATAAAAGGGCTGAAATGGGATTGGAACATATCAAGGCAAAGGCATTTTGGAATACCAATTCCTGTTTGGTACTGCAAGAAATGCAGTGAAATTGTTGTTGCAGATGAAAAGCAATTGCCGGTTGATCCTTTAGTTGACAAGCCGTTGCACAAGTGCAAATGCGGCTCCAATGAATTCATTGGCGAAAAAGATGTTCTTGACACATGGGCAACCTCTTCCTTGACCCCGGACATTGCAATCGGGCTGTTTGACAAGAAACTGCAAAAAAAGCTGCATCCGATGAGCCTAAGGCCCCAGGCCCACGACATAATCACATTCTGGCTTTTCAACACTGTTGTAAAGAGTTATTTCCACCATAAGGAAATCCCCTGGAGTAATGTTATGATTTCAGGCTGGGCCCTCGATCCTCATGGCAAGAAGATGTCAAAGTCAAAAGGAAATGTTGTTGACCCGAGGGAGATGATTTCAAAATATTCGGCTGACTCATTAAGGTTCTGGGCTGCCGGCTCAAGGCTCGGAGATGACTTGCCGTTCCAGGAGAAAGACCTGGTCACAGGAAGCAAGTTTACTGTCAAAATCTGGAATGCCTCAAAATTTGCATTCATGCACCTTGCTGACTACGATAGGAAAAAGCCTGCAAAGCTCGAGCTGATGGACATGTGGATTTTGTCAAAGCTGAGCAGGGTTGTAAAGGCGTCAACTGAAAATTTCCTTAATTACGAGTACTCCCACACAAAGCTTGAGGCAGAAACTTTCTTCTGGCACACTTTCTGCGACAATTACCTTGAGATAATAAAGGACAGATTGTATAATGCAGACAAGAGGGGTAAAGAAGCAAGATTATCAGCCCAATACGCGCTGTACAACACCTTGCTTTCTATAATAAAATTGATGGCCCCCATAATGCCGTTTATAACAGAGGAGCTTTATCAGCTATATTATAAAAATCATGAGAAGATAAAATCAATCCATATTTCAAAATGGCCTGAAATAAGCATGATTGACGAGCACGCGGAGCATGTCGGTGATTTTGTTGTCGATGTTGTTGAGTTTGTCAGGAGACAGAAGACAGCAAAACAGGTTTCATTGAAAACCCCTGTCAAGAAGCTTACGATAAAGGCAAGCATCGAGGAGAAGGACTTTGATGATGTTGAGGCAGAAATAAAGGCAGCCACCACAGCAGAAAACATTATTTTCGAGCCGATGAGGGGAAGGGCTCCTGAGAAGAAGCTGGAAATTGAGATTGAGTTTTGAAATGATAAAGTTTAAATAGAGATAGTCAAAAGTTTGATATACAAAATTTTTTGAGGTGGGAAAAATGAGCGTACAATTATTTCCTGGAGTTACAGTTTCTGGCAAATACATAATTGAGTATGCCGATGAATTTAAAAGACCTAGTTTAGACCCATTTGAAATAATCGTGCAAAAAGCAGCAGCTCGATTCTCACGACAATTCGGAATACGACCTTTTGTTGATGACGAAAGAAGTTACTTTACCGCAGTTGAGTTAGCAAGAAAAGGATGGCAACCAGATAGGGCTGTTGCACTTTTGTTACCCAGTAATCACGGAACAGCAGTTGAAAATGATGTCGGGCAAGCAGGTCATGATGACTCATTATCAGGACCCATAACACCACAGCATGACTCCAGTAGTTCAAATGGTGATGGGCAAAATGGATATCTAACTAAACCTTCAAGAAATGTTTATGAAAGAACGGAAGTTAACTCGCATTTTAGAATACCCCTTCATAAGTTAATGTCACATAAAGACCCTAAAAAACCTTTAGGTGATGGCAGAGGTGTTCAATATGGAGAATTTACTACAATTATTGATGCTAATCGAGCTGCTGATTTACTGTTAAATAGGAGAAAGGCACATTATTATGACTTATCAATTGATAGAAAGTTTGAAGATCCATCAGCAAACGATCTTGGTGAGGACGACGAGGGGTTCCCGCTTGAGTTTAAACCAGGTGCATATGTTGCAAATACCTTAACAATTAAAGCAGTTCCCTATGTTTCTGGACGACAACAAAGAGCATTTGCAAAATTGGTCCAAACCTTAAGAAGTCCTACACAGACTGAAGGAAGGCAAGGAAAACTAATGAAACTATATGATGATTTAAAGAGATTTGGGACGAGCTTGATTCCTTCAAGAGATTTGCATAACCAACTAATGGCATCGCTTGAGGCTGCTGTTAATGGAAACCTCAAAATAGATGTTTACTTAAAAGTGCCAAGTGATGGTAGTCATGTATTTGGATATGGAATTAGGCGAATATAATTTTTTATTTTCCCTTTTTCCACCTAACCCCGTCTTTAGTGTCCTCAAGAATAATCCCTTTTTCTTTTAATTGATTTCTTATCTCGTCTGCTTTTGCAAAATCCTTTTCCTTCCTGGCTCTTTCCCTTTCTTCAATCAGTTTTTTCAGTTTCGGGTTTAACCTTTCTTCTTTCTCGACAAGAATTCCAAGTATTTTGTCAATGTCATTCATGAAATTAATTATTTTTTTTGCACCAGCCTTGCCGATTTTGCCTTCCATCAACAAGGAATTGACTTCCTTGACAAAATCAAAAACATAAGACAATGCGGAGCTTATATTCAAGTCATCGTCCATTGCACTTTCAAAATCTTTTTTAGTTTTTTGGATTATGTCATTTATTTCTTTATTTTTCAGGTTGTTTTTTGTTTCCCTGAGCTTGATCATGAAATCATTCAGCCTCTGAACTGCATTGTCAGCAGCCTTGACAGCTTCTTCAGTGAAATTCAGCTGCACCCTGTAATGAGCGGAAAGCAAAAGATACCTAATCGCTTTTGGATTATACCCTTTGCCCAACAAGTCCCGGAGCGTAAAGAAGTTTCCCAGTGATTTGGACATTTTCTGCCCGTTCACAAGCAAATGCTCGTTGTGGAACCAGTAATTCGCGAATTTTTTCTTTGTTGAAGCCTCGCTTTGCGCTATCTCATTCTCATGATGCGGAAATACAAGGTCAATTCCTCCTGCATGAATGTCAAAATGCTCGCCTAAATACTTCATTGACATTGCGCTGCATTCAATATGCCAGCCAGGCCTTCCGTCCCCAATCTCAGTTTTCCATACAACATTGCCGTCTTCCTTGTCATAAGCCTTCCACAATGCAAAATCCTTTGCCTCCCCCTTTTCATATGAGTCCTGCTTGACCCTAGCCCCCTCTCTCAATTCTTCTATTTTGGTATGGGACAGCTTTCCATAATCTTCGTATTTTGAAATGTCATAGTATATACTTCCATCCTCGCTCTTGTATGCAATTTTATCTTTCAGAAGTTTTTTGATTATTGCAACCATTTCCTTGACATGCTCTGTCGCCCTTGGGTAAATATCTGCTTTGTCGATATTTAATGTCTCAATATCATCAAAGAAAGCCTTTTCATATCTTCCCGTGTATTCATTTAAAGAAATCCCTTCCTTATTGGCTCCTTTTATCGTCTTGTCATCAACATCAGTTATGTTCATGACATGCTTTACTTTATAGCCTGAATATTTCAAATAACGCTTAAGGATATCACTACAAATGTAAGCCCGGAAGTTGCCGATGTGAGCGAAATCGTAAACCGTCGGGCCGCAAGTGTACAATTTGACATTTTTGCCTTTAATTGGCTTAAAGATTTCTTTTTTTCTTGTCAACGTGTTATACAATTGCAATGGCATTTTTATTAGAATTGTTCAGTCAGTTTTTAATTCTTTTTATTGAAAAAAAGAGCGAGGGATGGGATTCGAACCCATGAATAAGCGGGAATTGCGCAGTTCATCGCTTGTAAAAAGCTCATATGGCTGCTTTGCAGCCGCTCCCCTTAACCGCTTGGGCACCCTCGCATCTAGCTAAAACAATGAAACAGAACTAGCAACAAAAATCACATCTATAATAATCTTGCCTAATCATGAATAGGATAAAACCCCGATGCATATATAAATGTTTATTTTTATTCATTCTTTCCCTTATTTGTCCAGGCCGCGGCTGTTGAAGTCTACAGATTCCAAGCTCTCAAGGAATTCCTCGAATTCACGGTCCGCAGAGTTTAGTTTTGTCTTTTGTACCAATTTTAACACCTCCGAATTGTTTAGAAAAAAAGTATGGTTAAAATCGGCATTAACACATCACATGATAGGCAGGCCTAAAACTATACAGAATGCTAATTCCCGCCCATGTGTTATTTGCCATTTCTGGAATGCTTATAACAAGCTTATATATAAACTTTTTGTTTTCATGCCTTTTAGCTGTGCAATTTACTGCATTTGTAGCATTTAGCTTTGCTGTTCCTGGCTCTGCTGGTTCAGCTCGTTCAGCTGCCTCAATGACTCGCATGACTGCCTGAGGTGCTTGTTGCTTATCTTGTCGCACACAGAATAATCCTTGTTGTCCAGCACGAATGTCATGTAGCACGAATCCCTCCTGCTGTCGGTCGATATGTCATTGCAAATGGAATTTTCATTTGTTTCTTTTGCTATAGTGGAATAGCACAGGTCCTTTATTCTTGGGTTGCTTATTTTCAGGCAAAATTCTTTGCTGCGCTGCACTTCCCCGATGTTGCCTATGCAGGTGTCTTTGAGATCGGGCACTTCAATGCCGTTGCACTGCTGCAATGCTTTTGCAGGGTCGACCCTTGCCAGCTCTTTTATATCGTCAAGAGTCTCGCTCGACATCAACAAAGGCGGCTCAGCTTTCTGGCAGTCGGAGCAGCTTCCTTTTTCCTGCTCTTCGCATATGCTGTTGCCGCAGCAGGGGAATATGGGCTTGTTTATGCACACATCATTCTCTGTTAAATCATCCGTGCATGGATTGTTGTCATTGCATTCAATGCTCTGCTTTTCGCATTCTTTGCAGGCTCCGCCGCAGTCAATTTTTTCTTCATCCTGGTTTTTCAGGCCGTCAAAGCAGGTTTCCTTCTTTGCGAAAGATGCGATTTTCACAGGCAGGGTTGCAACAGCTTTTTTGCCGTCGTATTCCACAATGACTCTCAGGATATAATTGCCCGGCGCGGTGTCTTTTGGGATCAGCATTGTAGTCTGGGTGGACCCAAAAGTTTCTATAGCCCTTGTCTCTATTTTTTGGGTTATTATCCTGTTAGTGTTAGGCTCGATAACTTCCTGCTTTATGATTACATCATACCTTTTTGACGAGCCCAGGTTTGACAGTTCCTTGATGAAAGTAATGCTGCTTCCAGGCTCCGCAGTTGTTGTTATCGGCTCAAGGTTCAGGTCAAGAAGCTCTGACGGGGCTTTAGATGCGCCGAAATAAAAAAATGATGAAACCCCGAGCAATGAAATGAAAATGAATATAACCACAAGTGCAGTCGTGTGCGACAAATGAATTTCGTGCCTTATGGTTGTCCCGAAGATTGAGCCTATTGCATCATCAATTTCCCTGCCGGAATAGCCGTATTTCAGCAAAAAATTCCTTATCGTAGAAGCACTATAACCTTTTTGGGCAAACTCCCTGACATAATCTGCCAAGCTCTTTTTTTGCATCAAAAGTTTTCTTTGATATATCCTATTTAAATGTTGTTGATGTAATTTCAAACATTGGCTTTTTGCACACTGCACTCTTAATATAAATACTTTATTTATGCTTTTTTTAGTATATTTTAAATACTTTTGATGTACTAAATTATTATATTAATACTTTATTTATACTTAATTTAGCATAAAAATCTAAATCTATAATAATAAACTTTAAATATTAATACTTAAATTAGGCTATATAATGTATATATTAAGGTAAAAATGAGTATCCAAATACGAATTACTGTATCTAAGGAAATAAACAATCTGCTTGAAAGAGTTTCTAAGAAGCTTGGCAAGAAAAAATCAATGCTTGCCAGGGAGCTGATGGAGCAGAAGATGTACGATTTGGAATTGATACAGAAAGAGCTGAAGGAAATGGAAAAGGAAAAATGAATTTTCAAAAAAAATCCCAGACATCGATATTCATGATAATGGGGCTTATAATCATAATAGGCGGAGTCATATTCTTCTACTCCACGCAAAAAATCAAGGAGCCGTTCGAGCCGGAAATAAATATCGTGCAGGAGGAGATTCCGCTTGAATTCTCTCCGATAAGGGAATACGCAAATTCGTGCATTTATTCTGTGGGTGTTGATGGCCTGAAAATAATGGGCGAGCAGGGCGGCTACATCAGCTTTTCGGACAGGAGCCTTAACAGGGAGCAGTTCACAATAACACAGAACCCGACTGAAAGCGATGCCGTTATTTTTGCAAAAGAGTCTGAACTGAAAATTCCTTACTGGTGGTACCTTAAGTCGGCAAACAGCTGCAGGGGAGACTGCAGGTTTGCATCCAAAAGGCCCGAATTAAGGCAGGCAGACAATTCAATCGAGAAGCAGCTCGAGCGCTACATCGACCTGAAGCTGAAAGAATGCATCAATAATTTCGAGCCTTTTGCCGCGCAGGGAATCAAGGTAAGCGAGTCGGGAAAAATAAAAACGGACGTGACAATAGGCCCGGATGAAGTTATTGTAATTGTTGATTACCCTTTAAACGCGGAAAGCGGGGATGCAAAATCGAAGCTCAGCCAGTTTGTCGTCAGGCTTCCTGTCAATCTCGACAGGGTGTACGAGCTTGCAACAAAGATAACCAACATGGAAATGAAGCACCGCTATCTTGAGAAGCATGCGCTTAACCTTGTTGTTGCATTCTCGGGAGTAAGCGGGGAAAAGCTGCCCCCGATGTCGGACATGCAGTTCAAGTTCGGAAGCTCGACGAGCTGGAAAAAAACGGATGTAAAAAACAAGATAACATCATTGCTGATTTCCTACGTTCCATTGTTCCAGGTGGACGGCACTTACAATTACGAGAGAAACACGTTCAACTCGGAGCTGAAGCAGAGGCTTTATGACTCTACAATAATTCCCGTGGCCAACAGCTCCTTCAGGGACTTGTCGGCTTATTTCACCTATCTTGACTTCTGGCCTGCTTATTTTGACTTGAACTGCAAAGGGGAAAAATGCATGCCGAGCTCGGCAAACAGCCTTATTTCGATGTTCGGAATACAACAGTACAGGTTTGCCTATGACTTGTCATTCCCTGTTCTTGTGGAAATCCAGGATCCGTTTGCACTGAACGGCAAGGGCTACACATTCAGTTTCTTCCTTGAAGGGAATGTCAGGAACAACAAGCCCATGCCTGCTGATTTTGCGCCTTTGGAAATGGCGTCGCTTTCCGAAAGCTCGCTTCTTTGCGATGCAAGGACAAGCGGCAACATAACCGTGAATGTTGCAAATGCCGCAACGAGAAAGCCGGTTGATGACGCGCAGGTGCTTTACACAGTTGCCGGCGAGAGCTGCTTTATCGGCTCAACAAATGCAGAGGGCATGCTGATTGAGCAGTTTCCTACAGGCGTAGGTGGCTTTTTGACTTTTGTAAGGGACGGCTACGTGGGAAAATCGGCCGAGTTTGACGCAAGGCCAAAGACAAGCGATGCGGTAAAAGTGGAGCTGCAGCCAATCCACGCAAAAAAGCTCATTGTCAAAAAGAAAAATGTGGCCAAGACAGCAAGCGGGTGGCAGTTTGTTGATTCGCCTGTTGATTTGACCAGCAGGGAAAGCGCCACTGTTACTTTGACTAGATACGGGGAAAATGAGCTGGACCTGCCGGCAATTGCAAATTATGAAGGAAGCCAAAAAGAGCCGAGCGAGATAGAAATAGCGGCGGGAAATTACGCTGCTGAAATAAACCTGGTGCTTGATGAAAGGATAATAATTCCGGAGAAGCAGAAATGCGTGAAGAAGGATATCTTCGGCGCAAAAGAATGCTTCACAATACCAAAAATTGACTTTGGCGAGAAGTCCACGCCCGGCCAGGAAACTTTTCCCGAAGGCGGCCTTAAGCTGAATTTCACGATAAATGCCGATGAGCTGGAAAGCCACGAGGCAATAGTGCTCTACGCAGTCAGCATAGACCTTGCCAGCGTTCCGGAGCAAAACAGGATTGTAGAGGACGTAGAGCAGATTGGCAAGATAGAGGAGTACTCAAAAACATACCAATTGGCCTTGCAGCCAAAATTCCAATGAACATCATAAAAATAACAGTAGTGGCTAAAAGGGAATTTTCAGAGCATTATGAGGTAAGGGAGTACAGGAAGCATGCTTCCGAGCAGCTTGTCGTAAGGAAATACGCAATGGGCATCGGCAAGCTTGTTGTTGACGAAGAAAGATAAAATGAACAAGGAAAAATATTTGGGAGTTGTCGCATCGTTTTTGATAGTCCTTGTGCTTACAATTCCATTCTACACAACAGTAGTTTACGCAGCAATAAGCAGCGTAAGCATCAGGGGAGGCGACGGAATAGAAGGCTTTGCAAAGGCAAATGATTTCCTGAACGTGAATGTGCAGGCGTCGATAGCCGGGGATTCAATAACAAATAACCAGGTTGTTCTCGGCTCATCCACTCAGTTTGACAAGTGTGTTCCTTCTGCAAACAACGGCTCTGAATGCACCCTGAGGTTTCCGGGCAACGGCACAGAATCTTTTGATCCAAAATCAGCTGCCTTCACAGTAAATTTGTTCAAGGATGACAGCTCTCTTGACGATTCGAAATCAGGCAGCATAACAATAGACAACAAAGCTCCCCAGGTCAAGCTTAGCTCCCAGCCAAAATTCTCGTCGCAGCAGAATGTTGTTATTGAATATGATGTCACGGATCTCTCATGCGATGACCCAAGCTGCAGCGGCAAATGTGTAGGGTTAAAAAATATAGAATTATACACAAAAGACGGCGCATTCAAGCAGGCCATTGACCCTGCAACGAGCAGCTGCAATGCAAAATCAAGCATAAGCATAGACTCCAAGATATTCAATGACGGGAAAAATTCAGTTTTCGCAAAAGCGACTGACAAGTTCAATCAGGTATCATCGGAAACATCTGCAACATTTGATGTTGACAGCACAGGCCCCTCAATTATTGCAGGCTCATTCGAGATTTTAAGGAAGGGGATCAGCATCAGCACATTTTCTTCAGCGGGGATTAATGTTGATGTTGCGGTTAACATATCGGGAAATAGCCTGGATTTGAATTCTGTAAGGGCAGATTTGTCCGAATTGAATCCGTCACAAAACCTCAAAAATGTTAAAGCCTCGTGCTCTATTGATAGCGTTAGCAGGTGCAAGTGGAGCATTGAATTAAACCCCGGCACAGGCGGCCTCAAAACCATAGCAATAAATGCTTCTGACGTATCTGGAAACAAGGAAAGCGCAGCAATAACAAAATTCCTTTCCATTGATGAAACAGGGCCCGTTGTTTTGTCTTTGTCCACAGGCACGGAACAAAACGTTGCAAAGGCAAGCGGGAATACTGTAATTGCTGAATTTGAAGAAGCAACGGGCTTAGTGCCCGAGGATGTATTTTTAAATGTTGGCAGCAGCAAAATAAAGGCAACTAGCTGCGGCAAAGAGGCTAACTGGTTCTGCATTTGGAACAATGTTAATTTTGCCGGCGCTGCCAGTGTGTCGGTGGATCACGAATCCCTGGACATTCTTGGCATTGATGCAGCAGGCGACATATCCCTTGATGTAATAGTAGATGCGCAGCTTCCTGTGCTTAAAAGCATCAACATAACCAATGTAGGCGGCTTGGCGCAGGCATTTCCCGGATTCGCGAAAATAGGGGATAAAATCTCTGTCGTTGCAAACATGACAGAAGAAAATGACCTTTCAGCCACAGCTGACTTTTCAAAATTCATAAGCGGGGCTTCAAATGTAGCAGGCCAATGCGAGAGGATACAGGCTGATGAGCACATATGCACCTGGCTCACTGAATCCATCAACCTTCAGGCTTCCGATGTCATAACCTTCAATTTCAGCGACGATGCCGGAAACACGCTGATTCTCACAAGGTCTTTCAAGACTTTTGGAGTTGAGAATGCGACAGTGCCTGACTTCTGGAGCAACACAGTTGACTGCTCTCCAGCAACAATAGACAGGGAGCTTGGGCCGCTGTTAAACCAGCGGGTATTCTGCCAGGTAAGCCTGAGGCAAAAATCAGGCACAAAGGCAGTTTCAACAATATTTATCGGGCCTGCCGCCTGCTCCGGTGATTCCTCAATTATACAAAGCGTTGATACTTTGAAGACAGAAGTCGGAAGCTCTTCGCCTGTAATAAAAGTAACGCTGAAAAAGGATGACTTCAAAATAAACAATGCAAGCCTATCCTGCTCATTTAATATATTCTCGAAAATAGGCAGCTCGACAACCGTAACAAAAAACCCTGAAATCGAGAATGTAAAGATAAGCCTTGCATTTTCCAATTTGCCTCTTGGAGAATTAAGCGAGGAAGTTAAGGGCAAAATAAAAGAAGCTAAAGAAGACGCGGAAGGAATCTGGGAAATCATAGGAGTTATGAACAAGATTGTGTTCTATGCGAAGAAGATATGCAGCTTGTTTGGTACTTTGTACAACATCATCTCAATTCTGTTTTCTGTTGCCCTTTTGCTCGGTTATTCAAAAGAAGCTTGTGAAAATTTACCATATATTGGATGGATTTGCAGGGGCGCGCTCCAGCCAACCGCGACTGCGACTTGTGTAACTGAGAGCAGTGTAAGGGACACCACGCAGGAAGGCCTCATCGGATATGGCCAAAAATTCTGCAGGTTTGTGAATTGCCAGTGGAATCCTGAATTTATTGAGAAATATTGGTCAGGGCCTGTAAAGAACACACTGAATAATCTCCCGCTCACCAAGTACATTAGTAAAGATATTACACAATATATGGATCCAAAATCCAATTTGATTGTTGCAACAGCATTCGCATGCCTTCCCGGAATTATATACGGCTTGGATAAATACAGGCAAATCAAATGCCTGTATGCAGATTGCCTGCAAAATGCTGTTGGAAAGGAAGGGTTGCCGGTGACTGCATGCGAGGATCAAAAAACATATGCAACCTGCAAATATATCACGGGGGAGATATTTGCAATAATTCCTTATACTGCATTCATTGATCATTTCATGGGATTGGTAAAAAATGCTTTATCAAATCCGTTCTCTGCCCTTGGAGCCGGAATATCGGCCTTGTGCTGGTCGTTCTGTAAATTTGAGCTTCCGGGCGCAACAGCTCTTTACCAAGGATGCGAATTCGTAAAGCTATTCTCAACAATGGGCGTAGTGTTAGGGGAAATTAAAGGAATTATAGATCAAGGCTTCCAGATAAGGGAGGATTACTGCTCAAGGCTGGATGATGAGGAAGACGATAAAAAAGATGATAAAAAAGATGAAGAGCTTACAAAAACAAGCGGGGCAAAGACATGAATAAATCAGGCGAGAAATTCGGAATTGGATTGTTCATTGTATTGGCCGCTATGTCAGTTTCGCTGATTTCTTTCATGACAGAAGAGAGCAAAATAACTGGATTTGTCAGTTACGAAGCCAATAATCTTGATTTATTGGAGTTTGACGATATGAAATCGCTTGGGTACATGGCTTCCGGAAATTATTACATTGACGGTGAAGGAATTGTCTACTGGACTGATGATGAGGACAAGCCTGCAGTGGCTATGGTGAAATCAGTAAGCGAGAGCGAGAAAAGCAGGCACATCTACATTGATGATGAAGGAAGAATCGGCTATGTTTTGGATGTGAACGAAAAATGAAGAAATTAATTAAGAATAAAATAGCAAAAGGAATTGTCAGCCTGATTACAATAGTCATTTTGCTTTCATCCATACTTGCATCATCAATATTCTATGAGAATAACATAACTGCAAATGTTGTAAAAGAGGCTTCAGGAGCAGAAACAGCTAGGATTACCATAATAGAAGTAAATGATATCAGGGAATTAAATCAGCTTAATGAAGGCTGGTACCGGATAGTTAATGGATACGTGTTCTATCTCGAGCATTTTGACTCTTATGTCCCGCTTTACATACATGTAAGGAATATTGAACAGCAGAACGCTTTGCTCGGCATTGATGAAGACGGCACTATATTTTTTGACAATACTTTTGGCAATTCAGATGAGTTTGTTGAAGAGCAGGTCATTGAGCAGGCTGAAGATGAAATTGCTGAAAATCAGATTACTGGAGAGGTTACTGGATTGGAGGAAAATCAAAATAATATTATAAAATCTTCTTCAGACCCTGTAACTGGTTTTATACCTGCGTATAATCCGACTACAACAAGAAAAGTTAGTGTTTCTTACAAGCCGGTTCCACAGCAATATGAAAAATTTGTCAAAGATGCAGCAAAAGAATACAAAATTAATGAGAATCTCTTGAAATCATTAATAAATGTAGAAAGCGGATATAACTCAAAGGCAAAAAGCCCTGTAGGGGCAGTTGGGCTTGGCCAGCTGATGCCAGCAACAGCAAAAGGACTTGGACTATATGTTGACCCGGTGCTAGTCAAAGAAACATCTAAGCTTACACCAGCAGAGAAGTCCAGAAAAACACAGCTAGAGCTAAATCCTAGTGTAAGTGATGATGAAAGGCTTGACCCGCAAAAAAATATTTTTGCTTCTGCAAGATACTTAAGTGATTTGTATAAGAAATATAATGGAGATGAAGTGCTGATAATCGCCGCTTATAATGCAGGGGAAGGCAAAGTGACTAGATTTGGAAATATTCCGCCTTATGACGAGACAAGAAAGCACGTTACCGCAGTGTTGCTGGGCAAGGAAATGTTTGATAATGGACTTTATGTTGAGGAGACAATAACCGCAACGTATGAACAGCCTATTAGCCTTGGTGTAAAAGATTTTTCATCCGGACAGCTGCCGATTTATAACACAAAAATTTTTGCCCAGACAAAAACCGGGCAAAAACTCATTGCCCAGGCAGCTGAGCCAGAGCATGCGCCAAGCATATGGGCAAGGGCAGGGGAGTTTTTTGGCGGCATAGTTGATGCAGGAAAAAGAGTAGTTGGCATAAAGCCTGTGCCTCCTCCAGCCCCTCCAAAGCCGGCAGAGCTTTATCAGGATGGCGACAGGGTAGTTCAATTTATAGATGGAATTGGCACAGTTATACTGACAAGAAAAAATGGTGCATGGGCACTTGGGCCAATCAGGTATAACGATGAAGAGATGCAAACATTGCTTAAGGATGGAACTTATTCTTATTATGAGACTTCTGATATGTCCAGGCTGGAATTTAAAGAGACTGAATTCGGATATGATTTCTATGTTGACAAAGAGACACAAAGAGGATATGTTCTAGTTGAGGGGGAAAGAGGTTATCAAAGATTTTATTTAGTTACTACAGATTCAGAAACTGGAAAAAAATCCTATTCTGTGGATGGAGGCAAGTACATGCTTACAATATCTCCTCCTGTTAGGGCGCCTTTAGAGCTTCCTCCAAGGCCAGAACCTGAGCAGAAAGAACCTGAAGAGATATCTGAAGAAGGGCCACAAGTTCCTTCAAATTTTGAAAATGGTGACAAAATAGTGACCAAAGAAGGAGTTACTTATACAAGAGAAACTACCAATGCTGGAGAAATAATCTGGGTCCCGGATAAAGGATGTGCTTTAGTTGCCGGAAAGGACTGCACGGCAATTCCGGAGTTTAGCATAAACACCATACTTGGCAAAGGCTCTGTCTTTATACCAGTTGAAACTCCGAAAGAAGCGCTTCCGGATTTTATTATAAGAAGCGGGGGAGGGCTATACAGGATAGATCTAGGAGCAGGGGATGTAGCTGATGCTTCTAACACTCCAGAGGGTAATTTTGAATACAAGGGATTGGACGGCAGCGAATATTTATACAATCCACGCGAGGATAAATTCTTTATAAAAAGAGATGGAAAATATATAGACATCAATTATAAACCAGAACAGCCACCTGTCCCGCCAAAAATAAATGTAAAATTTACAGGCAGCGGATTTGAAATTTTGGAGGAGGATGGGAAACTGTCTTATGTGACTTCTGACGGATTTTATTATAAAGCATGGGAAAATACTAATGACGGCACTTACTCTGTTGATGTAGGCGGCTCTGAATACAGAATTGATAAGGATGGGCAACCTAAACTAGTCGCTAAGCCGGCAGAAGCACCTTTGCCTCAAGAAGGAATACCCTCAGCAGGGAGGCTGCTTATAGATGAAAAACCCCAGCAAACTGCTGTGCAAAAAGAGTTTAGATGGTATAATCCATTCACATGGTTCGGCGGAGAAGAAATTTCTCAGCCAGCTGAAACAGAACAGAGTCAAACCCAGCAGATTCCAATCGATCTTGATGCAAGAAGAAAATGGTTTAGCAATGAAATCCAAAGCTTGGAAAGGCAGTATGAGGAAAAAAGAAGTTTAGGGGCAGAAAGTGATCAAACAAGAGATTTGGAAATTAGGATTGGCACCTTAAAGAACACAGCGCCTCCGAGTGAAGAATATAAGAAGCTTGCAGAAGCATCGGGAGTTAATCTTCAGGAATTGGCTCAAAGATTCGGGCCTAAAAGTATTAACGAGCTTGCAGTCCAGGACATTAGTGATGAATTATTGTATAACAGGTTGGGTTCCCAATTTCAACGCGGCGGCACAACATATGAATTAAGGATTAATGACAAAACCAAAGAGCTTCAAGTTTACGCAAAAGGCGCAGGAGAGCCCGTAATTGACTCTGCACTTCCGACTTTGCTGCCTAATCCTACAGGACAAGAAACTCCAGTTCCTGCTCCGGCAGCCCCTACGCCGGAACCTGATGTAGAAGATGTGAGGGCTGTATCAAATCCACAACAAACTGAAATTGAGAAAAAAATTGCTGAAATGCAGCAGAGAGCAGCAGAGCCTGTTCCTGATGACGTGCAGCAAAGAATCGCAGGTTATGAAGAAGGCTCAGGATATTTGCCAAGGACTGCACAAGCTGGTGGTGGCTCAGCGAGGGCAAGTAGTTTGCCGCAAGGCTCCTTTACAGGAGTTTCCAGCTCAGGAGAAAATCTTTACCTGGAATGGAAAAATGGGGCGTGGTACGCGAAGTCTTGCACTAAATATGGTTGTGGAAACACCTTTAATTGGAATGGTGAATTTAAAATAACACCCGGCATGTCAAACAGCTTCTGGGGAATACCTGGCTCTGATGAGGATTATCCGAAATCTCATAGAGAAGTTATAAAACAGCTTGAAGGAAAATCATATGAGGATGGCCTTAAGGCTTTGCAACAGTATGCGGATGCTAAAAAGGCACTTGGAGACACTTCAGTTGCTGTGACATTAGGCTCTCAGGATTACAATAATTTCCAGAAGAGTTCAGCGCCTGCACCGCCAGCTTCAGTGCCTCCTCCACCAGGTGCTGGCTCCGCATCTCTTCCTGCTGTGCCACCTCCTCCAGCATCTAGTAAAGGAGCCGTATCTACAGGTACTTCAATTCCAGAAGTCAACGATATTAATAGAGTTAACGTAGGAAGATTGACAAGAGTAACGGGAGATCCTGACGTGCCTGACGGACTTTATTATAGAGAATGCTACGCTTGCCCTATGCAACAATGGACAGGTTCATATATAAATAATGACCCAAAACAACCAGACTTTAAGCCTTTTGATAAGCTCCCGTACATTGCAACTGTAACGTTTAGCAATGGCCAGAAAGCTTCCCAAACTATCTATGCTTCTAATCTGGATGAAGCTAAAGAAATAGCAAGAGTGGATTATCCTGGAGCTACAGTGGCGTCAAGGTCCGCCACCAGAAGCACTAGCTCAGCTTCTGCAGCAACGAGGGAGTGGGTAGCAGGAACAATTGGTAACCAAGATTATGTGACTAACGGCCCGGAAAGGCGTCCAGTTCCGGCTGGCACTGATGCAGGTCAGTATGCAGCCGAATTAAATATAATGGACAAACTCAAAGTCGATTATGCCAAATTCCGCAGTATAAATGGTCTTCAAGACGATGCCACCGCATTAGACGCATTTAAGGCCGATCGAGTGGCAAAGGGCGGAGATTCCCAGTTCATTGACCAGGCATTGCAAAAATCTGCAAAAACTCAGCCTTCTTCAGCCAATGAGGTTAGGCAGCTTAGAGATGAATCTGGGAATCCGATTGAGAGATGGATAGTACCTGGTGTCAAAGGCTCTATAAGCACAGATGAGTTAATGAACAACAAAAATTATTATGAAAAATATTTGCGCCAGCAATATTCAAAAAATCCATCTGCTCCGATATACGGACTTGAGGGTGTCGATCCAAATGAACAAAGAATTGCGAGAGAAGTATTTACAATTAAATCTAATGATCCAAACTATATGTCAGCTCTTGCTGCAAGCGCCGAAATATATCCTGATTCAAAAAACTTGCTCACACAAATAGTACTTAGCAAGGGAAAAGATTCGGTTGCTTACAAGGCATTGGATGATAATGCAAAAAAAGACATGGATGTTCATCTCTACAATAATGATTTAGCAAAAAAGGCTGGAGTAAAGTACTATCCGCAGAATCCAGATGATACTAAATTTGTCAGTAATGATGGATATGTGGTAAGAGTGAATGAAGTAAGCGGAAAACCAGTTGCAACTAAAACAGATGTAAAGTATCAAGGGGCAGTTGGGACTCAAGAACAAGCTGCCAATGAAAAACGCGCGCAGGCAATTCAAGCAGCAGGTCTTACCGAAACAAAAGATGGAAGAATTGTGGATCCTGACACTAAATTTGAATATCCAAAACTTGACTTTGACCCAGCCACAGCAACATGGTCAGTCGATAAGTCCGTTAAAACACCCCCTGCACAAATAACATTGCTGGACGGAAGGAAAATTTCAATGGACCCCGGAAAGTATACAACAAGCGATGGATTTGGAATTTACAGGGACGCAACAGGCACTCTTTATAATCAGCTTGGAATTGTTTTAACAAAGGGACAGGTTAAAACATCAAAACCTTTCGGCAAGATTGATACGGAAGTTTCTTTTGATATAGTAGACGGCAAGATTGATGCAAATAAGCCAACAGGGGCAAAAATTGCCGGATACCAAATTTCACCGGAAACTTATGCGCAGCTTGAGGGATATTTGAAAGCAGCCGGTAAGGAAGGAAACGTAGTTTGGAAGGACGAACAAGGACCTAGATTTACCCAAGCCAATCCGCTGATAGTAACGAACGGAAAAGACATATTTGCAGTTTCTTATGGTTTTAAGGAAGGACAGGACGGAATAACCGGAGCTGGAACAGTAATAAACAGCAATTTCAAAAACGGACTTCCTTTGTCGATAAAAACTACATCAGAGGATGGGAAAATTACAATTACCGAGATAAAAGAGTTTAAAGAAATTGAAATAAAGGGGCCGGACGGCAAAATTACAAAGGAACTAGTGTACGAAGTAAAAAGCTGGACAATGATCGATCAAGATTTCGCGCTTCCCAACCAAAAAATACCACTGATATCCACAAAAGAATATGAGGTAAATAAAGATGGAAAGCAAATAAGTGACAAGTACACTATCTTATCAAAAAATGCAATAACGGGAGAACCAATAATCATCAGTATTGTAGATGGTAACGATAAATACAAAATAGAGTTTATTAAGTCCGATGGAACTCCAGTCGGATTTTTCGAAGGAACAGTTCCTATGTATAAAAATGGACAGCCATTGACAAATGAGCAATTGCAGGAATTGCAGCAGAAGAATCCGGCATTATACAGCAAACTAAGGGAAAACACAAAACTCCATGACCAATACAAATCACAGAGATTCTTCGCTGAAGTAGAGCGCGTTCTCACAGAATTCCAGGGCCTCGGCTACTATGCGACACTATTCTTTGACGAGGACTCGTTGCTGGCATGGCGCGACAATGTTGACAGGATGTTTGCGACATTATACCTGGGCACAGAGTACTGGAGCAGCGCAATCTGCAGCCAGTATCTTGATGGCGAAAATGACGGAATAGCATATGCCGAAACTCCGCAGGGGCTTGCTCAAGTTGGAGCCCACATAGAGGCAACAAGGTCAGAGCCGATAATCACCCCTGAAGGCACAGAATTCAATTATAGGATAACCTTCAATGTCAGGAACGGCGACTACGACAAGGACCCGAGAGCTCCCGAGGAAATGCATGTAAATGTTATATTGAGAGGCGAAAGGGCAGTGACCGTGTTCAAGGAAGAGCAAAAAGTGAAGAGGGGCTCGTCATTCGGAAGAATAGGAAGAAACGCGATTGCAAAGGCAAGCACCGCATTCTACAATGAGGTATGCCTCACTTTTGACAATACTCCGTTAAGGTGGAAGGTAAGCAATAATGAAGTATGCAACATAATACAGGAATCGTCCGGAGCTGCAACGACAGTATCAACGCCAGCTTCAGCACCAGCTTCTGGCGGCGGCGCAGGAACAGCGCCTCCAGGCGACATTAATGACTTCTAAAATGAAAAAGCCAACTGGTTTCATCGAATGGAACAGCAATATGCTGGCATCCTCGCTAAAGAAAATAAGAATAGAAATAATCTGGATAGTGATTTTGGACGCGATATTTTACCTCCTGTCAGGCTACTTTTTCATCTTCTGGCTGCAGAGAGTCCAGGCCAAGATGAATTCGTTCAATATGCCTTCTGACATAATGTCGCTGGGCTATGAAAGGGCGCAGCAATTAGTTACGGAAGTGAAGTCGTTTTATTACCTCATATTTTTTTCATTCATCCTGCTTCTGCTTGCCATTATATTCCTGGCAGCCGTAGCCAAGGGAATTATATGGGCCAAGACAACCAAAACAAAAATAACTGCAAAATTAATCTCAAAATTTTTGGTGTTAAGCACAATATGGATGGGCTTCTGGTTCGCATTGGTGATTTTGTCGTCATTGCTTGCAGAGCCGGCTTCAGCCCGTTTTTTCATGGCTGCAGCCGCAATTATAGGAATTTACTTCACTAACATCCTCTATCCCATTTTCATGAAAAGCCAGGCTTATAAGTCCATTTTCAAGGCATTCAGGCTCGGCATATCGAAACTGCACCTTTTTATCCTTCCATATATTCTGGCTTTGCTCCTGCTTTATGTCCTGCTGAAAGCAGCAAGTTTTTTGAAATTCCAGCACTCGGGCATTCTTGCCTTTGCTGCTATCCTTGCCTATTCAGCCGCTGCGAGGTATTACTTCTCTGAATTGGCTTACGATATAGCCAAATAACCGAAAGTTTTATAAATATCATCTATGATTTATATATAAATCTATGCTTTTTAAATATATAAAGATATTATTTATATATAAAATAAATATATTACATATATGAAATATACGAAAAAACTGATAAGGACAAGCGGCGGCCTTGTTGTCAGGGTACCATCGGATATAGTAAAAGTCCTTAATCTTACAGAGAAGGATTATGTCGAGATAGACCTCAGCAAAATTGATGTCAGGGCGCTGAATAAAAAGATGAAATAAAATTAATTGAAAATGCATGAACAAAGTTAAAATTAGAAAAAATCCAACGATTAACATTAACGAAAAACTCAATAAAAAATCAAATCAAACATAAAAAATAATTAAAAACATTCAAAAATAAAATGCATAAAAAAAGAGGTGTAAGGAGCATTCTAATCAGGAGCTCGAAATCACAGGCGGCAATATTCATAATAATCTCGCTTATTATCATACTCAGCGGCGTGCTCTATTTCTTTTACCAGAGGCAGTCTGTTGACAAAGAGATTGAGATAATACAGCCTGAAGCTGCCACGGTCAAGCTTTATGTCGAGAACTGAATCAGGACAGCTGCCGAGGACGGGCTGGAAAGAATCGGCCTCAGCGGCGGCTATGTGAACGTCCCGGACAGCATTGCAAGCGACCGAAGCGCGTATCTTGCAGAGTTTCCGGCAGGCTTCAGAATCCCATACTGGTGGCATGATGGTGTGGAATCAATTCCGTCAGAGGAATTCATAAACCAGCAGCTTGCATCGCACATTAAGTCAGAGCTGGGCGCCTGCATAAACAATTTCGGGCCTTTTGCCGAAAAATTCCAGATAAGCGAGCTTAAGGAAGCGGTTGTCAGCGTGCAGTTCAACGAGAACGATGTGTATGTCAATCTTAAGTATCCTCTGGAGATAGCAAGCCATGACGGGACTTTAAAGCAGCTCATCCAGAATTTTGATTACACTATCCCGATAAGGTTCAGGAAAGTATATGAGCTTGCAAAGCTGGTCATGGAAAGGGAAAACAAGGAATATTTTCTTGAAAAAAAGACAATAGACCTGTACTCCATAGACAGGGATATACCGACAACTGATGTCGAAGCAACATGCAGCTCAAGAACATGGCAGCTTTCTAGCATAAGGGACAAGCTCAAGACGCTGCTCCGCGTCAATTTGCCATACATAAGGGTAAAGGGCACGGACTACAACCCGAACCTTTACGTTCCAAACCCAAGCGGCAAAAGCATTTATTCCCAGACATATTTCCAGCAGCATTATGTCTGGGAGATAGACAAGGACGAAAAGAAATATAAGAACATGAAAGTTTCTTTTTCATACAGCGACTGGCCGCTTGAGCTGTATGCAAGGCCCAGCCAAAACGGCATTTTAAGGTCTAACTCCCAAAAGGGAACCGACATGCTTTCATTCTTCTGCCTGCATATCTGGCATTTTACATATGATATCAGCTATCCTGTAATGGCCACAGTATTTGACCAGGAAACTGACAGGAACAAAGCATACCGATTCAGCTTTGCATTCAAGGTAAGCATTGACCACAACCAGCCCAGCAGGGCAAGCACAGGCACAGCTTTGTTTGAGACAGAGGCTGACCTGTCCTCAGATGAATACTGCAATGATGCGCAGAATGAAGTAACCATTTTTACTGTTGACAACGCAACAGGCGATGGCATAAGGGATGTAAACCTTACATTTGTCTGCGGCAGGTTTTACTGCGATGCCGGTGCAAGCAACTGGCTCGGGCTTGGGGGCAGCGCAGGCATCACAAAAAGATTCCCAAGCTGCGTCAACGGAATTATAAAAGGATCCAAGCAAGGCTATTCTGAATCAAAGTCATTTGTCCAGACGGATGTCGACGGCCGCTCGTACGTGCTTTCACTGAGCCCGATAAAGGAATTCGGCAATTACAGGGTTGTGAAGCACATGCTGTCAAGCCCCGGAAGCTCGCAGGAGCTCCTGCCAAATGAAAAGGCTTCGATACTGATAAAAGGAAAAGACAATGGCTATGAAGGATTTGCAGCTTATCCAAGGGAAGAGGCATTCCCTCTTAGGATACCTGATGGCAAGGACGCAGCTTATGAAGTGAGAATATACCTGGTTGATGATGAGAATATAATCGGAGGGTATATTGGAGACTGGAAAGTAAGCAGAGGCTCATTGAGAGGGGCTGATGAAATTGTTTTCCATGTCCTTGAGCAGGGGCCTGCATCGGATGACGAGAGATTTTTGTTCATATCGGGCTTAAGCTCGTACTCCAAAAGCATTCCGGCTCCTGAATTGAGGTGACAATAAAAAAGTTCAGTAACGAAAAGCCCATTGGCGGAATCTCAATTAAAAAACAACCCAATAACTAAAAATCAATAAAAAGCAATCAATAAAAAAATAAAAAAATCAAATTCAAAAAATGAGGAAGAAATCAATTGATATGATTGCTGTGTTCATTTTGCAGCTGGTGATCTCGCTGCCGCTCTACACTGCAAGCGTCTACGGGCTTGAGATATCGAATGTAAGGGTTGCAAAAGTGTCTTCAAATTCAGCCACGATAGAATGGAGCACTGACAACATGTCAAATGGAAGGGTAAGGTACGGAAAGACAACTGCCCTCGGCTTTACCGAAAGGCACGACAATTTTATAGGAAACCACACTGTTGCAGTTTTCAACGGGATAGACAGCGACACGAATTATTTCTTTGCAGTCGAGTCAACAGATTTGGCAGGAAACAGTGCAGTGGACAACAACTCAAACAGCTTTTATGCATTCAGGACAGCTGATATAACCCCCCCTTCCCAAGTCATGGGCTTGGCGCTTGTTTCGGCAGCATCAAATTCCATAGCCATCTCATGGACCGGCCTGAATATAAACGATTTAAGCCGCTATATAGTCTACAGGAACAGGATTCCAGTTGCAAATTCGACATCAAGCAGCTTTAATGACACCGGCTTGAGCCCAGGCACGGAGTTCAACTACAAGGTTTCAGCTGCCGACAGCAGCGGCAATGAAGGCCCGCAGTCAGACACTTTGATAGCATCCACTTTGGGCGTTGACTCAACAGCTCCTGTGATAAGCGGCATAGACATTATTGCAGTAACCGACACTACTGCCAGGGTTACATGGCTTACAAGCGAGAACTCAACTTCCACAGTGCTTTACGGCATAAACAATACTGACAGGATTAAAAGCTCTTCTGATTTTGAGTCAAACCACACCGTAGTCATAGACGGCCTTGTAAAAAATGCAAATCATGTATTTGCCGTAAAGTCATGCGACCCCTCAAATAATTGCGCAAACTCTTCTATGCAGAATTTCACAGCGGGAAAAGATACAAAAGCGCCTTTCATAAACCTGAACCTGTCGAGGTTTGTAAACCGGAGAGTTATAGACATTGTCGGCACCACAGAGCCGTTTTCCTCGGTCACTCTTTTCGTCAATAACATGAACTCCCCTAAAAGAAGCCTTGGCAATAATGAAGTTGGGGCGTCAGGAAAATTTGCATTCAGCCAGATACAGCTTGAGCAGGAAAATGTGATAAAAATTGTCATGGTTGACAAGTCGGGAAACAAAAACCAGAAAATCTTTGAAGTCGGAATAGACACAGAAGATCCGATAGTCCAGCTGAAGGAAATTCCGCAGCTTACTTCAAGCTCTCAGCTGCTGGTAAGCGGCTCTGTAAACGAGCCTGTTACAATAAAGGTCTTCGCCGAGACAAATGTCAACGAGTCATCAAACCCTCCAAAAATAACAGGATTGAATGCGACAAAAATCGGCCAGAACTCTGCTGAGATTCGATGGGACGAGATTAAGGACAAGGACTTCAGCCATTATGTAGTTTACCGCGAGGATGCAAGCCCGATTGCAATAACAAAGCCCTCTAATTTCAACCTTTACATTGATGCGCTTGTTGACAGCGGGAAAAGCTACACCTACCAGGTTTCTGCCGTAAATATATTCGGCAGGGAAGGCCCTAAATCCGACCCATTGGCTGTGCAAATTCCAAAAGGCGGCGCAATTTTGAATTTAAAGCCCGCAGAAGTTGACATTTTTGAAGACTTCAGGAAGCCCTTGCTGTTGGCAAATTCAACCGGCAGCTTCAATTTTACAGTTAAATTAAGCAGGGGAGACGGTAATTATAAGATAAAGATTATTTTTGAGGACAGGGCGGAAAACAGCGTGATAATAGATAAAAGCGTGACCTTGGATACAAAAAAGCCGGAAATAAAAATATTAAGCCCTCCGAGCGGGGCATTGGTATTTGAGAATGTAGCAAACGAGATAGACATAACCGGCCAGACCAAGCCCAATGCGCGCGTTCATCTGTTTATTGACAGGACTCCTTTCAGCTTCTACAATGATACATTTGAAGTAAGCGGGCTTCCAAATGAAGTCCAGGATATTGATGAGACAAAGCTTGACGCAAAATGCCGCTCATCCCTCGGCTCTACATCTTTTTGCAGGACAGGAGCTGATTTTTCTGTCGATGCAGATGCAAACGGCAATTTCAAGTTTGAAAGGGTGGATTTGACAGCCGGAATTTTCCCCCCTGGCAGCAGTGCCCTTAGAATAAGTGAAGTTCCTGTGTCTGACTTCAGGGATTTCCAGCTCAATCCTGAAGGCCAGCAGTCAAAAAAGGCTACGCTTGTCTTAATTGCAACAGACAAAACCGGCAAAAGAGGCGTTGCCACTCAAACAATAAGGATTGGCACCTGCTGGAGCGGCAACCAAAGCTGGGATATAATTCCGCTAACCCAGCACCAAAGCCCGCCTTCCGGCCTAAGCACGGAAAGGCTTGCGGAAGGCACGGAAACGCTTTACTTTTTCTTTAATTATTCCTATATCGGGAGAGGCACATCGCCCATAATAAATGGAATAACAATAAGCAAGGCCTGCGGCACAAGAGAGGTTCTTGACCCAAGATTCAACATAAGCTGCCAGGTGATGCCAAGCGGCGTGCCGACACAGCTGATAAAGAAAAGCATCAACCCGGCAGAAAACAGAGTTTCCTATTCAGCTGCGCAGCTCAGCAGATTCCCAGGAATGGAAAGATTTTTGGAGGATGACTGGAAAAGCTTCTTCAAGTCGCTCAACAAGGAGATGACATTCCCTCTTTTGGTCAGGATAAATTACAAGCATGACACAAACAATGACGGAACTCTTGAATCAGAAACACAGACAATCTGCGAGCAGGTAAGCTACACGGTTGACAACACGATCATTGACCCGCGCAAGGTGCTGCCTGACTGGCTGCTTTTTGATTTTGTGGATTTCCTGCAGGAATCGATAAAAACCCTTACCGATGCGCAGGAGAAGCTGAATAAATTGATTGATTATGTCACAATCGGGTGCTTCACTTCCGGAGGAGCTTATTTCGGGCTGCAGGTTTACAGGAGATGGACTTCATTCTGGGAAGAGAAGGCATATGCCGGCATCAAGACAGTCGAAAAATTATCCGAGATGTTTGGCATGGGAAAGCTCAAGCTCAATCCTGAGAAGAAGGAAAATGAAGATGAGTGCCAGGCTGTGATAAACAGCATAGTGAAGGCAAAAAAAGAATTCAAGCTCAAGTATGTTAATGACATTGACCTGAAAAAATGCTTCCCTGCTACATCTTCTGCATGGGATTTGGAGGCAAAAACCTGGGAGCTTATGAGGTACAGCTGCGACAGGATTTTTGGCCACTCATCACCTTCAAAATGGACGGAATCAAGGAATGATGATGAATTAACGAGAAAGATAGAGAGCATTGAGGGATGCGAAGGCGATGGAAGCATCACAGGTCAGCCGCTGGATGCCATGAACTGCGCGGAATTCGCGAGAAGATATCCAAGATACAGCAATGCTGCCCAGCTTGGCGCTGACAAGAAGTGCATCTTGTTAAAAGCAAAAACAGCTTCTGGCAGGGTTGGGGACTTTGTTTTTACTGTCGGTGACTTAATTTCGGATTCTGAGCAGCTCTACAGGCTGGACCATATCCAGCGGCTGGGAGAATTTTCCAGTGAAACCTTTTATGCAGTGAAAAGCCAGGTAAGCGAGTTTAAGTATATAACTGCCAAGTCAAAAAGCTGCGAGGAAGAATGCCAAATGAGCAATAAGGGAAAAGTGTCGACTCTTGACCATAAAACAAAAACTATAAAATTGGTAGAGGGTACAAACGGACAAGGCTCTGCTGCAACTTGCATGACAACCCAGGACTGCACATCCCTGAATGCAAAAGATCCAAATAATCCATTCAAGCTTCAGGGAAAAGAAGTCAAATACGCACGCAGCGCGGGCTTTACAAGCGACTGCTTTTACAACCCGGACAAGGCAGAGCTTAACAACCCAATTGTTGTCAGCAATAATCCTGCCCAAAGCGTGGGATGCTGCTGCATAAGCACACAGGATGAAAAAGGCCAGCCGACAAATTATTACCAGCCCGGTGATGTCGACCCAAGCGACCCGGCCAAAAAAGTGCACGAGTCCAGAACAAAGCCCGGAGAACCGCCGCAGCCCCAGCCAAATGATGAAAAAGGCTTCACAGACATGAAGTGGAGCTACAGGTATTCCAAAGAAAGGTTCCAGGCAATTTCAAATGAAAAGATACGCAGCCAATACCATCCGCACAGGTATATAGAAGACAGGGATTTCCCGGCATGCTTTGGCATGGACCACCTTTTCTACAGTGCATTGGGCGAGAAGGAAAAAGCTTTGATGCTAGATCCTGCCAAAGACTATGTTGTGGCAACGTTCCAGTGTGCGCACCTTGTAGGAATAAGCCAGAGGCTGCAGTTCATAAAGAATTTGATGGCTTCATTGTCAACTTGCCTGATACAGGTCAGGACAACCGGCAGGGGAGATGCCGGGGCATGCAAGGAGCTTTTCACACAATACCTGTGCAATTCATTATGGCAGGTCATCAACTTCGTTACATCAAAAGGATGCGCTGCAGCAGAGTCTGCAAGCGATCCTAATTACCAGTTGGATGACATGATAGAGCGGGTTAAAGCCGGGGCCAAATCCGTCTCTGATGCTGCAACCGATGTCCAAAGCACAATCTCGCAGGAATACGGCAATGCAAAGCTTAACGAATTGCTTGGCAGCGGGGAAGAAAGCATTGCAAGGAAAGTTTGCTTGGCTGCATTCGGCTATGACTGGGAGCTGAATGTAAGGAATCTGATTGATGCTGCATACACTCAGCCATTTGCAACCCTTGTCCAGCCGATAACCCGCTCAAGGGAATTTTTGACAATAAACCCTGTTGACCTGAAGCCGAAATACGAGTACAGGGCATCTTGGCTCATTAATCCGGGCTGCGAATTTGAAAGATACGATGTGGAGCTTGCATGCGTAGGAAGAAAACAGCTTGACTTATACCCCAACCAGATTAATTGCGGCGCAATTGGAGCGCCTTCGGTCGCATCTGCATTTTCAATAGGGAGCACTCCTGGAATAAACCAATGCGACTGCATTGGATTGCCTGACGAGAAGCGCAGGTCAGTATTTGTTGGTACGAGGCTGAGGCAGAATGTGTTGGAGGACAAGCCGGCATTCCACCAGGTCATTGATGATAATTACAGGTACGACCATCTTAAGTTTACCTTGAGGCCCGACAGGAAAATACCTGCCAATATAAAGCCAAACTGCTTCCCTACAGGCTACGATGACGGGGTCTTTTACGTTCCATTGATAGACAAGACTGCAAAGGATGTTTTTGACTGCAGGATAGACCCGTTGTCAGGCTCTGTAACACCATGTTGCAGCACTGACCAAACCACAGGCTCAATTTCATGCGGCTCGGGAGATGCATTTGCCTCAAAAAAAGGCACAGCGGAATTTATAGACATAAGCGTTAACGGCAACAACGCCTTGGGAGGCCGGGAGGATCTGACATTTTTTGCAGGGGAAACATTGAAAGTCGACACTACTGTAAGAAGCGTAGGCCAAAACAAATGCCTCAGGCTGACAATTGACGGCCAGCAGCAGGTTGATGAGGTGTTTGAAGGAATACAGCAGTACACACTGCAGGTGCAGCCGACATTCGGCAGGACTGAAATATCGGAGCCTGCAGGAATCAAGGTCCAGAAAATAAATCTCCTGAATCAAAAAGATGTTTTCATCAACCTGGGATTCTGGGACGCTGACAATAACCTGTTCTTTTTTGACGATGAAGACCAGATATATATAGGCAATAAAAACGAGAACAGGAAAAAAATAAGTGAAATAAAAAATTCGCCAAGCGGAAAAATGACATTCAAGGACGGCCCTGCTGATGTGGAAGTTTCTGTTGTGAACCAGCAGATTGTAATAAGCAAGGAGAATGCCGAAATTGTTATTGTGTCGGTAGAGGCGCAAAGAAACACAAACACAGGAGAGACAATTAAAGACCCTCCAAATAGCGGATTGACGTTTGTCCAGGGCACGATAAGGATATCGCAGCCGACAGATGCAACTGCAGCGATACAGCCGCAGGCTTCCCAGTCGAAAAATTTGGTGATCGGGCTGTACCATACAAGCGATGATCCGAATGTCTTTGGGATAAGCTCATGCAATTTCAACGACCCGGTCATTACATCGACAGGGGCAAGGCAGGAAAGGCCCATAAGGGTAAACATAGACCAAAAAATATCTGCATCTCCGTTGCAGGGGCCGATAGTAAGCGGGCCTGCCACAAGGGCAATGCTTCCGTTCAAGAAGGAGAACATAATCATAGCTGCAACAATAACCCACAGCGACGGCGTGGAAACACCCGAGCTTGACTGCAAGAGCCCTGACGCCCAGGCTTTCAAGGTTCCCGGCAATTTCAGGGGCAGCGCCAGCTACGAGTTCTATGTAAATCCAAGCGAAATAAATTTTGCCGGAGGGTATTCCTGCACGCTTAATGCAAGAAGCGCAAACAAGCAGGCAAGGGTCAACTCAATCCCTGTAAAGTTCGAGGTGCAGTGCGGCGGCGATAACAATGTATACGGCACATGCGACAAGGATGCAAAATGCAAATCAGGCAGCATTGAAATAACGGGATTAAACTGCTTTGCGAAATCCTAGAATCCTTAAAATGCAAAAAAATATTATTTTTACCTCAATTAAAGAATCACTTTCATCAATCTGGAGAAATAAATTCATGTTTTTTTTGCTTTTTTCTTTGCAAATCTTGTTTTTAGTTTTATTCCTTGTCATAAATTACACTTACCAGGCAAGAATGCTAGAGAGCGCAATGGCCATAACAGAATATTTAAACCGGCAGAATCTTGATGATGCTTCAGTCACCTCAAGCATGCTTCAGGAAAAGGAAATTCTTGGCGATGACCCATTGATGATAAGCAGGAACTTCAATGAAATAGTAGGGAATTTCAGGGTTTATCTGGCTCTTATTTTTATTTTATTTGCTGCATTTGCCTCTTTTGCATGGTCTATGACCCACAGGATAACCAACAATAGCAGCCTGAGAAAAACACTAAAAATTTTTTTCAAGATTTTTGTTGTGTCATTCATTTACCTTGGCTTGATTTTCGCTTTTTTATTTTCCATCATAAACTTTTCATTCACTGAAATTGCAGCAGAAGGCCAGAAGCTGCTTATGAAGTATATTATTTTCCTGGCTGTTTCAATTGCCCTTCTCTACTTCATGTTTATCTCGCTTTCATTGATAGGCAGCACTCGGCTGGGCAATATAGTGCAGAAAACCCTGAGCATAGGCATCAGGAAAGCCCATTACGTCTTTGCATCATATCTTATTGGGATGCTGATGCTTGCAGCTTCGGCTGTCCTCCTGTATTATTTCATGGAAAAAAACATGCTTTTGCTGCTGCTTTCCCTGGCCTTAATGGTTTTTGCATTTGTATTCCAGAGAATATTCATGGTCAATATGATTAGAAAATTAGAGTTAGAGTCCTGACTATTCAGCCGCTTCTGCAATGGCTTCTTTTGTAGCAGGCTTTTCTCTTTGGCCTTCATCTGCAATTCTTTCAAGCCTTGACATAGGCTTTGATTCAGGCTCTGCCTCAATCTGCGCCATTCTTCCTTCAACATATTCGGCAACAGCTTCCCCTTCCAAGCCTTTCTCCATTGCATCCATTTCAAGCATTAATTTAAGGGATGTTTTATCACGGGAATAAAGGCCCCTGTACCTTTCCTCTGTAGTGTTCCTGTCATTTAATTTAATCCTGGCCTGCGCTTTTAGCTTTGCCGATTGCTTCCCATACCACGGGTTTCTTGGGTCTCCTCCTTCAGCACCCTTCGCCAGTCTTGAAAATGCCCTGTAGACCGAGTCTTTTGTAACCTCTTCTTCAGCAATGAACCCGTCTTCGCTGCTGAACCTGTCAAACGATTTTCTGTTTATGTGCTCCCCCTCTTCTGCCATTATGGTTTCTAGATAGGTTTTAACATCAACTCCCCAGCTTCTCGCGGCTTTTGCAATTGCATCATATGAATAGCCGGCCAGCACAACAACTCTGCCGTCGCTCATTCTTGTCACTCCGTAAGTAGCTCCCTTGGGCAGATGGCCTGCCCCGATATAGCCTATATCTTCCAGGCTTCTCCCAGATGATATGGCTTCCTGCGCCAAAGTTCTTGCGATGCTGGTTCCATAGTAACTAGTCAGATGCTGCCTTAAATTCTCAATTTCAGAAAGCCTTTTCCCGGTCTTGTTAAGATGAGTTTCTGAAATGTATAAATCAGATGAAAATTTAGAAATCCAAGGATCCCTTATGTCAAAATATGAAGGCATTTCCCTGAAGCTTGAAACAACCCCGGAATGGATTGTCGTCTCAGGCAACTTGACATATTCAAAATGGCTTGGGCCGTATTTCTCTCCTGCAGCCTTCCAGCCTGCATAGCCCATTGTGCTGTCATTTTCAGCGCCGAAATTTCCATGCGCCTTAAGGTCATAGGCAGGCACGAAATGCAGCTTGTTTGATGTTCTCCTGACAGCAACCCCGTTTCCATGGGAGTCGACAAACATGTGAGGCTGCGACGGCACGGAGTCATATGACCATGAAACTTCCGTGTTCTTCAGGCCCTGCATTGAAACGATGCTTTCAGGGGCAATTTTTGCAGGGGTAACTTTAACAAAAGAAGGCGGTGCAATGTACCTGTTCCTGCTTCCAATACGATAGCTTCCTAGCGGCATTTTTCTTTAGATTTGCATGTAAGAGAAGAAAATAAAATTAAAAAAAGACAAAAGAAAAATTAAGTTTATTGATGCGCGCCTGCTCCTGCATAAGCAGGTGTACCATGGCCTCCGCCAAAGTATTCCTTTAAACCAGATACATATTGTTTTATTTTTCCCCTTGAAAAAGCAGCTCTTGCTTTTTCTAATATATCATTGATTGAAGGGCCAACTGCTCTTAGCAAACCTTCTTGGTCTTTTGCACCTTTTATATCAGGTATTGCATCGTGGTTTCCTGATCCAGCAGCCATTTTGGCTGAAGAGCCTTTTTCACCATCTAAATCGTTTCTAAGTATACTGTTTTGTGTGTTGCTGCCTGCATAAGCTGTTCCGCTTTGCACATACAAGCCAAGAACTGCATTTATTCCTGCTTGAGTTAGTATGCCGTTTGATATGAATCCTTCTGTTTCTAATGCACGCTTTATATCAATATCAGTTGGAGTGGTTTGGAGAGGATCCAAATGGTTTCCTGCAGCATATGCTTTACCTTTTTCTGAAATATATCTAATAGCTGCCGGTATATCCAGTCCTTTCCCATCTTCTGCTTTAGGAATTTTATACTCTCTTAGCACATTCTCAAATTGGGCTGGAGTATTCAAAGAACTCTCAAGAATGCCGACTAATGCATCCAGCGTGCCAGGCACCCCATGTCCAGATTCAGTTCCATGCTTTGTTTCTGTGCTCATTTTAATTTCCCCCTTTGTTTTGGTTATGATTTGTTTTTTTATATATTTTGTTGAAAATTTATATGATTTTATTGATTTGTTACTACTTCATTATAACAACACTTCTATTTAAGCTTTTCGCTTCTGGAGCATACACATCTAAGCCACCTCCAAAAGAAGCTATTTGTTACTACTTATCAATAACTAAACTTATATATAAACCTTTCGTTTTTATATATGCTATCTATTTCCTTTCTATATAGTAAATATCTTACTTTAGCTTAAGGGCAAACATTTATAAATCAAATAGATTTACGGAAAAAGGGTATTGATGGCTAAAAAAGACAAGAAGCAGTACCAGCAGCCAAAGGAAAATGGACAAAACCAGGCTGCTGCGGAATCGCGGGAAGTTGAAGCCATGTCAAAGCTCCCCCAGGATGTCCAGGAAAAGCTGAAGACAATAAAAACCAAGCTTGAAAAATTCCAGAAGAAAGTTCTCGAGAAATTTGACAAGTACATTGTAGGCATAGCTTTAATGCCGCCTCCAAAGCCCGAGGAGCTCCAGCAGCTCCAGCAGCTCCAGCATCCCCAGACGCCTGAGCAGCCTGCCCCTGAGCCCAAGCCCGAGGACAAGGACAAGATACATGTGCTTGTCTTGGTTGACGATTCTGACAGCAGGACAATGTCCAAGCTGGAATTGAAGGACAAGCTTACAGCCATAATAGGCAGCATTGCAACAGAAGTCGATCCAAATATAACGCCCCAGACACTTATTCTTTCAGAGCTGTGGCAGAACTGCTTTGACGCAAAATATGAGCTATTGCAGCTGATAGCATTGTCAGCCCCGATACATGATACCGGAATGCTGCAGGCAATAAAGATTGCCGAAGTCCACAAGACGATGGTGCTTAAAAAATTCGAGAAGTACATTGTCTCTTATGTCCTTGCCGGATCTCTTGTGCAGGGAAAAGCAACACAATCAAGCGACATAGATGTCTGGATTGTCATTGATGACACCGATGTAAAGAAAATGACAAGAGTTGAATTAAAGGACAAGCTCAGAGCCATAATAATAGGAATGGGCATAGAAGCCGGTGAACTGACAGGGATAAAAAACAAGATCAATATACAGGTTTACATCTTGACTGATTTTTGGGATTCACTGAGGGAAGCAAACCCGGTGATATTCACATTGCTTCGTGACGGGGTTCCATTCTTTGACAGGGGCATTTTCATGCCCTGGAAGCAGCTTTTGAAGATGGGCAAGATAAAGCCCAGCGCAGAGGCAATAGACATCTTCATGGGCTCCGGAGAGCAGGTAATAAGGAGGGTTCAGCTGAAACTTAACGAAATCGGCATGGAGGACATTTACTATGCTTTATTGACCCCGAGCCAGGCTGCGTTGATGCTCTATGGAGTCGCTCCTCCAAGCCCAAAAGAGACAGGCTCATTGATGAGGGACATCTTTGTCCACAAGGAAAAATTACTGGAAGACAAATTCGTCAAGATGCTCGAAAGGGTTGTTGAAATAAGGAAGGCAATAGAGCACGGCGATAAAAAGGAATTAAGCGGAAAGGATATTGATGAATTATTAAGTGACGGCGACAAGTACCTCAAGAGAATCAAGAGGCTGTTTACCCAGATTGAAAAGATAAGGGAAGAGAATGAGATGCTGAATGTTTATGACACTATCACGACAGTCATAAGGGATGTCCTCAAGCTTGAAGGCGTTGAAAAGGCCAAGGACAGCGAGATGATTCACCTGATAGAGGACAAGCTGGTTTCAGAAGGAAAGCTTCCTTCAAAATTTCTGAGGACGATACAGGAGCTCATGAAGGCAAAGAAAGACTATGACGAAAAAAAGCTTTCAAAGGTCGAGATAGAAAAAATCCACCGCGACTCTGGCGCACTTATAAAATTCCTTGTCGAGTACATGCAGAGGAAAAGGGGCAGGGAGCTGGAGAGGCTGAAGATAAGGGTCAAGCACGGCAGCAAGTTTGGAGAGGTTATTTTGCTTGGGAACGAGGCTTATGTCATACAGGACATAGACAATGAGGAGAAAGAACTGAGCAAAGCAAAAATAAACGCTGACGGAAGCCTTGGCGTTCTTGAAAAAAGCTCTCTTGAGGAATTGGAAAAGGCTCTTGCATCAATACAAACTCCGCAGAAGGCATCAATCAAAGAGCCTATATTCGAGGACCTGAAAAGAGTCTTTGGAAAGGATGTAGAGATACTGATGAATTATTAGGCGTATTTCTTAATAAATTTTAAATTATAAAATATATTTTCAAAATAGAATTCAATTAGAAAAGTTAATATACTTCAAAATTAATTCCATTTTCATGAAAACTGGCTACAAAGTTTATGACTGCATGACGACAAAGCCGATATCCGTTTCTTCAGAGGCATCTCTGGAAGAATGCGCGAAGGTTATGGCCAAAAATCACGTCGGTGCCCTTGTAATTAAGGACAACCACGAGTCAAAAGGGCTTATAACCGAGCAGGACATTGTGAGGGATGTTATAGCTAAAGGAATAAATCCGTTGACTAAAAAGGTAAAAGATTTCATGGCCACAAAGCTGATTACGATAAAGCCGGATGATGACATCTATGATGCACTGATAAAAATGAAGGACTCCAACATAAGGCACCTGCCTGTTATTGACAACGGCAAGATGGCCGGCCTTTTGACTTTGAAAGACATTCTCAAGATAGAGCCTTCGCTGTTCGAGCTTCTCGTAGAGAAATTCGAGCTGAGGGAGGCATCAAGGAAGCCAGTGGACAGGATTATCTCGAACGAGGCAATATGCCAGGGCTGCGGCGCCTATTCGGAGGAAATCACGAAAGTCAAGGGAGCTTTGTTGTGCGAGAAATGCGCAGCAGAGCAGGCTTAACCGCAACCCTTAAATATTAAATATGTTTTCTTTTCACCACCTATAGGGTGCACTTTTTCTCAAAAACCCATATTCTGACCATTTTTGTATACTGAAATCAAAATCTTTATATATTATCAAGTGTGTCTAAATTTTTTAATATGGATTTTAAAAATCGCGATATAATCTCAATCAACGATTTCTCAAAGGAAGAGCTTTTGCACATATTAAAAGTTGTGAGGCAGCTGGAGCAGAAGCCGAAATCAAGCCTGCTCAACGGAAAAATCCTTGCAGCATTGTTCTTCGAGCCTTCTACAAGGACAAGGCTGAGCTTCACATCAGCAATGGAGCAGCTTTCCGGCAAAGTCATAGGCTTCTCGAATGCAAACACAACCTCGATACAAAAAGGTGAGTCGCTGTGGGACACCATAAAGATGGCAGAGCAATACTCCGATGCCATTGTCATAAGGCACCCTCTCGAGGGCTCGGCAAGGCTCGCTGCAGAGGCAGCATCCATCCCTGTCATAAACGGCGGCGACGGAAGCAACCAGCACCCTACCCAGACAATGCTTGACCTTTACACGATACAGAAGACAAAGGGAAAGCTGGACGGGCTTCACATAGGCTTTGTCGGCGACCTGAAATACGGAAGAACAGTCCACTCGCTTGTGATTGCATTGGCGCATTTCAATCCGACTTTCTACTTCATAGCTCCAGACGATCTGCAGATTCCTGAAAGCTATCTTGATGAGCTGTTCCAGAAAAGAGTCAAGTACCACAAGACCTCTGATTTGGGCAGGTTCAGCAGGGAGCTTGACGTGCTTTATGTTACGAGGATACAGAAGGAAAGGTTTCCGGACCCACTGGAATACGAGAAATTCAAGGGAATATACAGGGTTGACGAGGCATTTTTGCAGGGTGTGAAAAAAGAGCTCAAGATAATGCACCCTCTCCCGAGGATTGACGAGATAGACAAGAGCGTTGACAGCACGAGCCATGCGGCATATTTCGGGCAGGCAGCAAACGGCATTCCTGTCAGAAAAGCCCTGCTTGCGCTGGTGCTGGGAAAGATAAAATGACAAGGAAAAAACCCAAAAAATCAAAAGCACGGGAAAGGATAAAAGCCAAGAAGGCAGTTCCAAGCGCCCCTAAAGAGGGGGCTAAAAGAGAACTCAATATAAGCGCAATAGACGAAGGGACTGTAATAGACCATATCCCTACAGACGCCGCATTCAAGGTTGTTGAAATACTTGATTTGGAAAACCACAAGGGAGTTGTCTCGATAGCAACAAATTTGCAGAGCAAGAGCATAGGCAGGAAAGGAATTGTAAAAGTGGGGGGAAAAAGCCTCACTCAAAATGAAGTCAACAAAATAGCAATTGTAGCGCCTGATGCGACTGTCAATATAATCAAGAACTATGATGTAAGGGAAAAGATAAAAGTCAAAACCCCCGATGTGATAGACAATGTCGTCAAATGCTCAAATCCGGTGTGCATAACAAACAACGAGCAGGTTGCAACAAAGTTTTACGTTGTCAAAAAAGACCCGCTTAAAATAAAGTGCCATTATTGCGAGAGAAGCATGGGAAAAGACGATATTGAGATAATCTAAGATGCTCAAAACAAATCTATGCAGTATTCAATTAAAAAATCCAACAATTCTTGCTTCAGGAATTCTGGGCGTAACAAAAGAGAGCGTTGACAGAATAGGCAAAAGCGGCGCTGGCGCTGTAACCCTGAAATCATTGTGCCACGAGGAAAGGGCAGGCAATGCAAACCCCACAATGTTCTCTTATGACGGCACATTCCTTAATGCAGTCGGGCTGCCCGGCCAGGGAATTGACTCTGCAATGAAGGATTTTGGAAGGCTTGACAACTTAAGCGTGCCTGTCATTGGAAGCATCTACGGCTACAGGATTGGGCAGTTTGGAGAAGTGGCAAAAAAGATGGCATCTTTGAAGCCTGCAATGATTGAAGTTGACATCTCATGCCCCCACATGGATTACGGCAAGCCATATTATGCAGACCCCCAGTTGACAGCCAAAGTTACAAAAACTGTAAAGCAGAATACTGGCAAAATACCGGTCAGCATTAAACTAAGCCCGAACGTCTATGACATAAAGGAAATAGCCCATGCAGCTGAAAAGTCAGGGGCTGATGCGATAACTGCAATCAACACGGCAACAGGAATGGTGATAGACATTAATGCTAAAAAGCCGATTCTCGCAAATAAAATCGGCGGGATTTCAGGTCCTGCACTGAAGCCTATTGCCGTACGGTGCGTCTATGAAATTTATGAAACTGTTAATATACCTATAATCGGAACCGGGGGAGTCACATACGGAAAAGATGCGATTGAAATGGTGATGGCCGGCGCAACCGCTGTTGGAATAGGGACAGGCATTTACTATAGGGGAAATGAAGTATTCAGGAAAGTCTGCGATGAAATGATTCAATGGATGAAAAAGAATAAAGTAAAAAACCTTGGCGAAATACAGGGGGCAGCCCATAAATGATGAGATTTAAGTCAATAAGCGAATGGAAAAATTACTGCTTCAATACCCATAAAGCTTACCTTAAAAACAGGTATTTTTCCTGCTGGATAAAACAAAAAAAAGTTGATATTTTCAATTATACTTCATTGGAAAAAGGCGCTCTGCAGGATATAAAAAAATCCGTGGAAGGCGCGCTAAGGCTGTGCAAAGGCAGCTCCAAAGTGACGATGCTCACCCGCAATCCAAGTGAGCTAAACTTTGCGGTAAAAAACAGCATCCTGATTGGAAAGGATATTATGAAAATGGTGAAAAAATCAAGAAAAAAGGATAAGAGCTGCAGTGCACGCATCTTTTTGGCCAACAAAAGAGCTGCAGGCAATGGGCTCCTAAGGTTCGGAGATGCATTGACTTATGTTTCGGATGGCATGACAATTTTTACTTTTGACCCTTCAGTAAAATATCCGAAGAGATTTTTCAGGGACGAGGTTAAGCATGAAATATACCATCTTCTGGGGCTCAATGCCTACCATGAAGACACCGAAGTTAAAGGCTATGGGAAACTTTCAAAATGCAACATGGAGTACAATGCGCCATCTGAAATATTGTGCCAAAAATGCAGGGATGGCTTGATGTCGTTTTGGGAAGGGGTGAAAAATGCAAAATCAAGCTGAAACCTGCAAAACAGATATTCCACAAATGCTGGAAATTGCCGATGTTGTGCAGGAAGGCAAAAGCCAGAAATCATTTTTCTTCAGGCATTCAATCGATTCCAAGCCCGGCCAATTCATAATGGTCTGGCTGCCAAGTGTTGATGAAAAGCCAATGGCGGTTTCATACCGCAGCAAAAATGAATTTGCTTTCACATCGCAGGCAATTGGGATTTTCACAAATGCTCTTGACAGGCTGAAGAAAGGCGATAAATTGGGAATAAGGGGCCCTTATGGAAATTCATTCTCGCTAAAAAACAACTCTTGTGTTGTTGCAGGGGGGGTTGGCATATCGTCTGTTTCCACTTTGATTGATTCCTTAAAAAATCCATTAATAATCTACGGCGCAAGAAGCAAAGAGAATTTGATTTACATGAAAAGATATGAGGATAAAAAGATGATTATTGCAACAGACGACGGCTCTTTTGGAAGAAAAGGCTTCACAACAGATGCTTTGGATGAATTGCTGTCCACTAAAAAGATAAAAATAGTCTACACCTGCGGCCCTGAAATCATGATGAAGAAAATTTTTGAGATATGCCGAAAGCATAAGGTCGAGCTTGAGGCATCTCTTGAAAGGTACATGGCATGCGGCTTCGGCATATGCGGCAAGTGCATGATAAATGACAGGATATGCTGCATTGACGGGCCAATCTTTAATTCAAAGCAATTAAATCAAATGCCGGATTTCGGTAATTTCGCAAGATTGAAGAGCGGAAGGAAAGTTACTTTGAAGGAATATCATTCGGTGCACTAAAATGTCAATCCTAATTAAAAACTGCCGGATACTTGTAAAAGACAAGCTCTATGTTAAAAACATCCTCATTAAAAATGGCAAAATAGCCAAAATAACAAACAAAGAGCTTAAGGCAGACAAAATAATTGATGCAAAAAACAACCTTGTGCTGCCTGGGCTGATCGATGTCCATGTCCACTTCAGGGAGCCTGGACTAACTCATAAAGAGGATTTTCTTACAGGAAGCATGGCTGCTGCAAAGGGAGGCATTACGACAATTCTTGACATGCCCAACACCATTCCGCCTACAACAACAATTGTAGCGCTGGAAGAGAAAAGAAAACTTGCGGCAAAAAGCATAGTCAACTACGGCTTTAATTTCGGCGCATCCGGCAACATCTCTGACATCAAAAAAGCGAAAAATATTGCTGCAGTCAAACTGTACATGGACCCCACAACCGGAGACTTAAAGACTGACGATTTGGAATTAATAAAGGATGTTTTGAAAGCATCCAAACTCATAATAGCGCATGCAGAGGAGGACAATGTAAAAAGCCTGATAGAAATCATGGCCAAAAACAAGATAAAAAATCATCTTCATGTCGCGCATGTAAGCTCTGAAATGGAGCTGAATCACGCCAAATCAAGAAAGCTGAAAAATGTCACTGTTGAAGTCACCCCGCACCATCTGTTCATGAATGAAAAAGATTTGCAAGCCCTTGGCGCTTTTGCGGAAATGAAGCCAAGACTTAAAACAGAAAATGATCAAAAAGCATTGTGGCATGGAATTAATAATGGAATGGTGGATGTCATTGCATCCGACCATGCGCCTCATCTGAAAGAGGAAAAAGAAAAAGCAAATTATCCTTTTGGAGTTCCGGGGGTAGAGACGATGCTGCCTTTGCTTCTTGACGCCTTCAATAAAAACATGATAACACTGCCAAAAATAATGGAGCTCTGCTGCGAAAACCCTGCCAAAATATTCCGGATAAAGAACAAGGGGTTGCTGAAGGAAGGCTATGATGCAGACCTGGTCATTGCCGACATTGAAAAAAGGCAGGCTGTAAGGAGCGAGGATTTGCTCACAAAATGCAAATGGAGCCCTTTTGAGGGGAAAATATTAAAAGGATGGCCTGTGGCAACAATCATAAACGGAAATGTTGTTTACGATAACGGCCAGATTTTTGGCATAAAGGCAAAAGAGGTTCAATATGGCAGATAAAATTGCTGAGACTTTGCTGAGTCTAAATGCAGTAATGCTCCGCACAAGTCCTCCTTTCAGGTGGGTTTCAGGCATTTTGTCGCCTATCTACACCGACAACAGGATCCTCATGAGCTACACGAAGGAAAGGGAATTCATAGTAAATTCTTTCATAAAATTAATAAGGAAAAATAAGCTTGAATTTGACGGCTTTGCAGGAACTGCAACAGCAGGCATACCATGGGCTGCATGGCTAAGCCAGAAATTCAGGAAGCCGATGGTGTATGTGAGAAGCGAGGCAAAAGACCACGGAAAGGAGAACCTTGTGGAAGGCAAGGTCCAGGAAGGGAAAAAATACATTGTTGTCGAGGATCTGATAAGCACGGGAAGCAGCTCGATAAATACCATAAATGCAGTGCGCGGGAAAGGCGGAATTGTGGAAAGCTGCATTGCGATTTTCACTTACGAACTAGAAAAATCCAAAAGCTGCTTTGAATCTGCAAATGTAAAACTGCTCACGCTTACGGATTTCACCAGCTTTGTTAAGACAGCCATGAAGAAAAAATACATTTCAAAAGAGCAGTTAACCCACATAATTGACTGGAAGAAAAATCCTGAAGGATGGGTTGCAGTATGACGATGAATCAATTTAGCAAAGATTTTTGGGCGTTATACGTTTTGCTGGGAATTTTGCTTGCAGCATTTGTTTACAGGATAGTGGTTTAAAATGCAGATAATAAAGCTGAAAAAATCAATAATACCGAGCTGCGATGTTGGCAGCCTGGAAAAATTAAGCAAGTTAGTCAGGGCAACCTGTTCTGTGAAAGGTGTTGGAGCTTACAAAATCGGGTTTGAGTTAGTTATACCTTTCGGCATGCAAAGTGTTGTGAAAACAATAAGAAAGCATACAAAACTGCCAATCATATATGACCATCAGAAGGCCGGAACAGACATTCCCGATATGGGGGAAAAATTCATGAAAGCATGCAGGCTTGCTGATGCTGTCATTTTATTCCCGCAGGCAGGGCCTGAAACTGAAGCGGCATGGATAAAAGCAGCTCAGCAGGCAAAGATGAATGTCATAATTGGCGGAGAAATGACGCATCAGGCTTACTTGAAAGAAACAGGGGGATTTATTGATGATGATGCGCCAAAAAAGATGTACGAAATCGCTTCCTCAATGGGCGTTGCAGATTTTGTGATTCCCGGCAACAAGCCTGAAAAGGCAATGGAATACGTCAATTTGATAAAAAACAAAATCAGCAATCCGGTATTCTACAGCCCTGGCCTGATTATGCAGGGCGGAAGCATAGGCGTCTTGGCAAAGCAGCTTGACTCGTGGCATGCAATTGTCGGAAGAGCGATTTACGAGGCAAAAGACATGAAGAAAGCATGCGAAGAATTGGCGAAAGAATTATAAAATTTTAAGCGATTGAAATGAAACTGACAAGCCCTGTATTTGCAAATAACGGGACAATCCCCTCAGAATACACCTGTGATGGAAACGATTTATCGCCTGAATTGATTATTGATGACGTGCCTTCAAATGCAAAAAGCCTTGTTTTGATAAGCGATGACCCTGACGCGCCTGTCGGCACATGGGACCACTGGGTCGTGTTTAACATTCCTGCAGCAACAAAAGAAATCCAAAAAGGAAAAGAGCCGAAAGGCATTGGCGGCAGAAACAGCTGGGGCAGGACAGGCTACGGAGGCCCATGCCCTCCATCCGGAACACACAGGTATTTCTTCAAGCTTTATGCTTTGGATATTATGCTCAATCTGCCGCAAGGCGCAGCAAAAAAAGACATTGAAAAGGAAATGCAAGGGCATATTGCTGCAAAAGCGGAATTGATGGGAACTTACAAGAGAAGCAGATAAAAATGAATATCGCTGTATGCGATGTCTAATTGCTGCCGTGCTTAAATAAGAAAAGATTTAAACTGCTTCTTAAAAGATTGACAGATTGGCTGGATAGACTGAGGCAAAATAAGGAAATTTAAAATGCCAGACATTTTTGCAAAACTTTAGTGGGAAGATTTTTAAAGCTCTATAATCTAATTGCGTTTATGATGTTGGATGTGCCGTTCTATGAAAATAAATTGGAAGGAAACCAATGCATGCAGGCTTCTATGAAGTCTGTTTTGAAGCATTTTCTCGATAAAGAATTCAGTTTGCAGGAGCTGGACAGGCTTACCGGAAGGAAAAAAGGCTTTTGGACATGGACATCCCAAATTGTTACAGTCTTGCACGATTTAGGCTTGGATTTAAAATATTACTCAAAAACAGATTTGGGGCCTTTTTTGGAAGGCGAACCCTTCATTAGAAAACATTTTGGCAAAGACGCGGACAAGATACTGAAATTTACGGATTTGCCGGAGGTTATGAAGTCAATCAAAAAATTAAAAAAATACGGCGTATTTGAAAAAAAGAGGCTTTCTTTTGATGATATAGCAAATTACATAAAACAGCAGCATGTGCCCTTGATGCTGATAGACTGGAACAAAATTGCAGGGATAAAGGGTTCTTTCCAGGGGCATCTTGTTGTTGTAACTGGATTTGACGAAGAAAATGTTTTTTATCACGAATCAGGCCCAAGAAATCCTGCACCTGATAAGCAGGTTTCTAAGAAAATTTTTATGGAAGCCTGGAATGCCAATGGGACCGATAATGATGTTGTTATAGTTTTCGGGAAAAGAAAAGTCTAGAAACTTAAACAAAATGCCAAGCTGCAAATCAGTCTACGACCCGCAGGAAGACAGCACCATGCTGGAAAAATATGTCCGGCAATACGCTAAAGGCAAAGTGCTTGACATCGGAACAGGCTCGGGAATACAGGCAATTGCAGCAGCGCAAAGCAAGAATGTGATTTCAGTCCTTGCGACTGACATCCAGAAAGGAGTGATTGATTACTGCAAAAAATGCATTAAGAACAGAAAAATAAAATTCATGCAGTCGAATTTGTTCAGGAATATAAAAGGGAAATTCGACACCATAATATTCAATCCCCCTTATCTTCCCCAGGAGCTTAAGGTCAAGGATTTAACCATAGATGGCGGCAAAAAAGGCTATGAAGTCATTGAAAGATTTTTGAAAGATGCCAATAATTTCCTAAAGCCTGAGGGGATAATCCTCATGGTTTTCTCATCTTTGACAAAAAAAGAAAAAGTCGAGGAATTCATCAAAAACAGCCTGCTTGATTTTAGGGAGCTGGAGAATCAGCACATATTCTTTGAAGACCTGTACGTTTACTTGCTCAGAAAAAATGAATTTTTGAAAAAAATTGAAGCTAAAGGAATTTCAAGCGTGGAATACCTGGCAAAAGGCCACAGGGGGATAATTTTCACAGGCATCTTCAAAAGCAGAAAAATCGCAGTCAAGGCAAAAAATCCCAAAAGCGCTGCATCAGGAAGAATCCAGAACGAGGCAAAGTGGCTGGAAAAGCTCAACAGGCTCGGAATAGGCCCGAAGCTGGCTTTTGCAGGGGATGATTATTTTGCCTGCAGGTATATTGAAGGCGATTTCATACTCGAATTCATCAAAAAATCAAATAAGGCACAGATAAGGCAAGCCATTAAAAAAATATTCATGCAGATGCTTGCGCTTGATAAGTTGGGCATAGACAAGGAAGAGATGCACCGCCCCCTGAAGCACGTCATAGTAAGCGGGAACAAGCCATGCCTTGTTGACTTTGAAAAGGTGCATTACTCAAAAAATCCCAAGAATGTGACCCAGTTCTGCCAGTTTATACTGAATTCGGGGGAGCTGCTTGAAGAAAAGGGAATAGCGCCGGACAGGCAAAAAATAATGAGGCTGGCAAAGATTTATAAAAATAGCAGGAACAAGGTGGATTTTGGGAAAATAATTGGTGCAATATGAGGATAAAGAAAAAACATCTTATCGGCATTGCAGTTGCTGCCGCAATAATCATAGCGGCGTTTTTCTACTTCAAGCCCTTTCAAAAGCCGGAGCCAAAGCCGGAAGAAAAAGATGATATAATCTGGCTTGTTGACAGCCAAGGCTATCTTGTTTATCCTCCTGACCGGGGGGAGATAAAATTTGCAAGGGAGAATTATGGTGAAACCGAAAACCTCACTATAAGCAGGATTATTTACCCAAGCAGGAACGGCAATGTATATGGCCTGCTTGTATTGCCAAAGAGCGCATCAGACCTGATGCCGGGCATTGTCTTGCTTCCGGGAGCAGGAGTTTCAAAAGAAAGCGAGCTTGAGCTTGCAAAGAAGATTTCTTCGCTTGGCGCAGCTGTACTGACAATAGACCAAAGAGGTACAGGGGAGACAACCGGCAGGGTTAACACGATTGAGCAGGATTATGCTGATTTTATTAATGCAAGGGAGCCTTCGCAGCATCTGATGGTTTATGATGCATTGCGCGCTTACGACTTGCTGTACAGCGCACCTTTTGTAGATCCTGGCAGGATAATCATTGCAGGCGAAAGCCTTGGAGGCAGAATCGCTGTTATAGCTGCTGCCATTGACAGGAACATAGAAGGGGTATTGGCTATAAGCTCTGCAGGCTTTGGCTTTGAGATGACCAATGACACAAGAGTCAATGCATTCCTCAATTCAATTGATTCCGACCATTACATTGACCAGATAAGCCCAAGGAAGCTGGTCATGATGCACAATGCGTATGATACAAAGATACCATTAAGCTCTGCTGCAAAGAGCTATTCAAAGGCACTTGAGCCGAAGCAGTTCATTTTGGTCAATGACACAGGCTGCGACCACGGCTACTGCGACAGCATGCATGAAGGCTTGGTTGCCGCCTTGGATTACCTCGTTGATATAAGGTCAAGGACTTTGGTGAGCTTGCCTTCAGGATAAATTTATGCTGTTATTTTCATATATAATCCACTCGTTTAGGTGCTTTCGGAAGTGCTGCACAAAAGCAAACCTTTATATATAACCTCTGCATACTTACCTATGGTACATCGAAAAGGCTATTTCTAGTATTTTCGTGTAACTAAGTATAATCGGGTGAGTAAAGAATGCGATATGGAAGTTTTGAGAACAGAACTATGCATAAGATAAAATGTTCAGACTGCGGCGCAGATGCAGAAGTGCCATTTGAGCCAAAAGCAGGAAGAGCAGTTTATTGCAGAGACTGTTATAGCAAGAAGAGAAGGTTCTAGGATTACGATCCAAGTTCACTAGTTTCTCAGATTTTATTTTTTCTTTTTTTTTGATTTTTTGGACTTTAGCCATAAGTCTATCTTTTTAAATAAAGACTGTTTTCTTTGTTTAATGCAAGATACAATTAGAGCCGATAAGCTAATTGAAGAGATGTTAATTGCAATATTACTTAAAGATACTCAAGCGAGGGTTGCAGTTATTGGACCTTCTACACTGGATCAAGACCATACTACCTTGTTTTTAAGTGATTTGTTGGCAGGAACTGAAGGTGAATTGCTAGTTGTGGACATACCGGAAGAAAGATTAAGGGGAACTTATGGTTCACTTCGCACATTGAAAAGCCAAATGGCTCAGATGAGACAAGTATACCCTCACCTAAAAGAGCCAACTTATCTTGAAGAAAATCTTTTTACTTTAAAGGGGATACCATCTGGCAGCATAGACTTTCTCTTGGATCATTCAGCATTGGGATGGATAGCTTTAAACATTCCAGAACCTGTTCCTCCTTATGAGGAAGCGGCATCCCAAGTTATAGCCAAATATAAGGCATTAATAAAACCTGACGGAACGATTATGCTGGCTGGCAGAAAGAGTCATTTTGATGGATCAAAAGATTCCGCTTGGCAAATAGACGTTGCTCATTTATTAGCAGCCAATCAGTTGAATGCTAAAATTGTCTCAATCAAAGATATTGATTTAAGAAATAGATTTCCAGAAATTTGTGATTTGAGAGACAAGAAGGGATTTGCAAGCGGATACCGAGGCCAATATTATCCTTGTGACACTGTAGCTTTATGCACTAAAGGATGATAGCAAAAAATCATTGCTTTTCGTACCAAATCCTATAAATCATTCCAGAATAATCATCGCTTACATACATGACCCCTTCTTTGTCGAAAATGACATCAACAGGCCTGCCTGATACTTTTTCATCCTGAAGCCAGCCTGCTGCAAAATCACTGATTTCATTAGTTTCCATGTTTATCCTGACGACCTTGTAGCCGGTCTTCTCTTTCCTGTTCCACGAGCCGTGGTAGGCGACAAACAAGTCGCCTTTATATTGCGAAGGAAAATTGTCTCCAAAATTGAAAGCCAATCCCAAGGGAGCCGAATGGGCAGGGATGTCAATGTAGCTTGGAGCCTCAAACGGCTCCATGCAGGGATTCCGGATATAGGTGTTTTTGTCGAATTCCCCATCGTGAATGTTCTTCCCGTAGCAAACCGGCCAGCCGTAGTTCCTGCCTTCTTTAATAATATTTATCTCGTCAGGCGGCAGGTCATCCCCGAGCAAATCCCTTGAGTTTTCGGTTGAATACATTTCTTTTGTTTCATGATGGAAAACAAATCCGACAGCATTCCTTATTCCGCTTGCATAAACATCGCAATTCCCATCCGGGCTGCATTTCAGAATAGAAGCCCTTCTTTCATCATTTTCAATGCAGACATTGCAGCTTGAGCCAATGCTGACAAACAAATTGCTGCCATTAATCCTTATTGTTCTTGTCCAGTGGCCTCCACTTGGCAAATCAATTATGTGCTCGATTGTCGATTTATCGGCAGTCAAGTCATCTTTTAATCTTGCTTTAATCACGCTGTTTTCATTCGCAACATACATATGATCATCTTTGAAAGCAATCCCATGCGGCCTTTTCAGTCCGTTAATCACTTTGATTATTTCATCTGCTTTTCCATCTTTATTTTTGTCAGGCAAAGCCACTACCACTCCAGAATTCGGAAGGCTGGCAAACAATACATCATTATAGAATTCCATAAATCTTACGCCTTTGCTTGGCCCGGGAACATTAAACAGGCTTTTTCCAAGTTCAGAGGCGAAAATGCCAATTTCAAAGCCTGCTGGAAGATTTATATTTTTTAAGGCAGGATTTCGTGGACTTTCTTGTGTAGTTTGATTATCTAACTCATTTGTCACATTATTTGTAGCACATCCATAAACAAAAATAATTGCCAATAAAAATAAAATTTTTTTATTTTGCATATACACTAATATGGCTCCGTTTTATTTAAACATTTTGAAAAGATTTAAATACAAATTTCAAGTTTTCTTTGCCTTATGCAATGGCGCCTTATAGAGCAAGCACCTTATTCTGCAGCAATGAACATGGCCATAGACAATGCCATTTACGAAAGCGTTGCCAGCGGAAGGGAAAACCCGACAATAAGGTTCTACAAGTGGATGCCGAGCTCAATTTCCATTGGCGCTTACCAGGATCCCGGGGAAATCAATCTGGAAGCATGCAAAAAGCACAGCATTGGCATCGTAAGAAGGATGACGGGCGGAAGGGCTGTTTTTCATGATAAATCCGATTTCACATACAGCGTTATTGCCCCAATCAGGGTTTTCAATTACAGCATAGGGAGCGCTTACAGGCAGATTTGCTCTTGGATGATAAACTCACTGAAGGAATTGGGAATAAAATCTTCATTGGAAAACAAGAACGACATTGTTGTAAATGGAAAGAAAATTTCAGGCAATGCGGCAAAGGCAATGGACAAGGGAATCTACCTTCAGCACGGCACTCTGGTGTATGACATTGACATGGACGTGATGCCGGAAGTTTTGAATATATCAAAAGAGCCTGTAATGGAAAAAGTGACATCAATCCTGCAGCATAAAAAAGCAAGCCAGGAAAAAATCTACAATGCATTGAAAAATAACTTTGCAAAAGGCAAGGAAATCAAAACTGAAGACTTGTCAAAATATGAATTGATGCGGGCAGAAGACTTGGCAAAAACAAAATACAATCATTTAACGCTTCCGTCAGGCACTTTGCTCAGGAATAAAGGCGCTTGCTATGTGGAGAGAGGAGGTTAAAATTAAATCTGAACAAGAAAAAATAAGCTACAAATATTTTGTAAGTGGTACTTTAGTAGGAATAGCAGGAGGAATTTTTGGCAATATACTAGTTAATTCAATGTATAGGTTTATAGACCAAAATCCTAGAGGACATAACTTAATTACACTTATAGTAGGTTTTATTGGATTTATTTTAGTTATATTAGTTGCCTATATGAAGTTAAGAAAAAATTAATCTTATTCAAACTCGCATAATTCCAATCTAACAATCATGTCCATCATGAACCTTGCTGCCTGCGCCCCGTCAACAATACGATGATCGTAAGTCAATGACAACGGCAGCATCTTTCTTATCTCGACTTTTCCGTTTTTTGCAACAGGCTTCTCCATTATCCTTCCGACCCCGAGAATCGCGCTTTCAGGGTAGTTTATGATTGGCGTGAAGAATTGCACTCCAACAGAGCCGAGATTTGAGATTGAAAATGTCCCTCCTTTCAAGTCCATCAAATTCACTTTCCTGCTTCTTGCATCGCTTGCCAGCTTTTCAACATCTTTCGCGATTGTCTTTACATCCTTTGCATCTGCCCCCTTTACAACAGGCACAAACAGCCCTTCTTCAGTGTCGACTGCAACACCTATATTGTAATATTTCTTCAGCACAATCTCTTCCCCTTCAAGAGAAGCATTAAGGTAAGGATGCTCTTTCAGGCACATCGCAGCTGCTTTTACAATGTAGGGCAGGAATGTCAGCTTGATGCCGTCTTTTTCATATTCTGCCTTTTCCTTTTCCCTCAATGCAGCCAGTTCTGTCACATCAAATTCATGCATGTTTGTCAATTGCGCTGCTGTGAATATGGATTCTGACATTTTGGAAGCGACAGTTTTCTTTACCCCATGCAATGGAGTTCTTTCAACATACCCGAAGAAATCATATTTTCTTGTTACTTTGATTCCGGCAGGCGCAGCCAACTCTTCTTTTTTTGGAGTTGTTCCGGATGTTTTTTGCACATCTTCTATTGTGATTCTTCCTTCAGGCCCTGTCCCTTTCAAAGTTTGCAGATTGACATTTAGCTGCTTTGCAAGATTCCTTACAGCAGGAGTTGCCTGTATTTGAGTTTGAGCCTGCTGAGGCTTTTTAGCTTGCGAGCCATAAATTGGGGAAACAGTTTTAGCTTCCTCGACAAATCCGACAACAGAGCCCGTATAAGGAACATCGGCTTTTTTCTCTTCTTTTGCCTCTGCCTGTTTTGCCTCAAAGTGCTTCTTTGCATCTGCCTCTGTCTCATGCTCCTCCTGTATTGTAACCATTGTTTCTCCAACATGGATTTTGCCTCCGGCAGGAACATGGATTTTTATGATTTTGCCGGACTTTGGAGACGGCATTTCAACAATGGCCTTGTCCGTTTCTATCTCGCCAAGCGGCTGGTCAGCCTCAACTTTATCTCCTTCCTTGACAAGCCATTTGACTATTTCTCCCTCATGGATTCCCTCTCCAACATCCGGAAACTTGAATTCGTAAGGCATTTTATTGAGTGCTTTGATTTTTTATTTCTTTTTTAAAATCTTCTATTTTAGATTTTTTAATTTCTGGAATTATTCCTTGATATCCACAATCTTTACAAGTATCTTTATGCACACCTCTTAGAGAAGCTGGAAACATGTACATTACAGTTATAAATGCATCAGGTGACTCAATATCCAAACTTCCACATTTTGGACAAATTTTAACATAATCTATCTTGATTGCCATTGATTATACTAATTTTTTAATCCGTTCGCTTTGCTCACAATAGTTACTGCGAAACCTTCGCTGTCTGCCACACGCTCAGGTTTCGCCCATTTATTTTTATAATCCGAGGCGTTGCGATGTGGCAATCGGAGCAACGCCGAGTGTAATTATCGTCGCCCCAAAGGCGACGGATGGAATTTATTTATCATATTTCTGAACAAGTTTATTTAACTTTATCAACAAATGTTTTCTCCAGTCTTTTTCTAGCTGTGTTTTGATTAAGGTTACCAATGCCATTTCATCCTTCGATAACTTTGCTTTTTCAAGTTTCTTGCACAATTTTAATATTTGAACATCTCTTTTTGTCTTCAAAATATATTTCATCTTAAAAGCTCATAACCTTTTCCATTCCCTTCAAAACACGGTTGACATCCGGCAAAAAATAATTCTCAAGCTTTGCCATTGGAAATGGCACATCGGGAGATGTAACCCTCACAACAGGGGCGTGCAGGCTCAATAAAGCTTTTTCGTTTATGGAAGCAATCAATTCTGCTGCAAACCCGCATGTCCTTATGGCTTCATGCGCGATGACGCATCTTCCTGTCTTCTTTACAGATGAAATCACAGCCTCTGCATCATAGGGATTTATGGTTCTCAAGTCAATAAGCTCGACAGAATACTTGCTGTTAAGTTTTTCAATGGCTTCCTGGCAGGTCTTTACCATTGCGCCCCATGCAATAAGCGTCAAGTCATCGCCTTCCTGGACAATATTGGCTTTTCCAATCGGGACAAAATATTCTTCTTCCGGAATGTCCTGCTTTATAGCGCGATAAATCCTCATCGGCTCATAGAAAATGACAGGGTCAGGATCCCTTATTGCAGCTGCCAATAATCCTTTTGTATCGTACGGATTGCTTGGAATAACCATTTTTAATCCCGGAACATGGGAGAATATTGATTCCCCGCTTTCACAATGCAGCTCCAATGCCTTTATCCCCCCTCCATAAGGGGCCCTTACAACAAGAGGGCATGTAAACCTTCCCCTGCTCCTCATCCTTATTCTTCCGGCATGCGAAAGCAATTGGTCAAAAGTCGAATACAAAAATCCGCTGAACTGTATCTCGGCAACAGGCTTCATGCCGTTGACAGCCAGCCCTATTGAAACCCCTACAATCCCGAGCTCTGCCAGTGGAGTGTCAATGATTCTATTTGGCCCGAACTCCTTGTACAGGCCGTCAGTTGCCCTGAAAACCCCGCCATTCAGCCCAACATCTTCTCCAAGCACGATGACATTCTTGTCCCTTGCAAGCTCCTGCCTCAGTCCCATCGTCACTGCCTGCACTATGTTTGCTACAACCATTTTGTTTGATTATTTTATTATTACTTTTTATTTTAATCTGCTTCGCATAAATACTCTCGGGTGGCATTTACCACCCTCGTCATACATTGAATTCACAAGCGGGTTACCTTCTTCGCTATGCTGCCAAATCCTAAAAATGCCAAAGGCATTTTGGGAACTTGAACTATGTTCAAGTGGTCGCTCTCGTGTTTGAATTTTTATTTTTTTTGATTTGTAATTGTAATGCGAATATCTTATTGATTATCAAACAATTCTTCCATCTCTTCCTTTTGCTGATTAGTCATTTCAGCAAACACATACTTGAAAATGTCTTTTGGGTCAGGAGCTGGCATTTTCTCGAACTCCGTGACTGCCTTTTCAACAATGTCCTTTGACCTTGATGCAATGCTTTCTTTATACAAATCATCAAGCAAGCCTTTTTTCCTCATGTATTTTTCAAGCCTTTCAATTGGGTCTTTTTTTACCCACATTTCAACTTCCTCTTTTGGCCTGTACTTTGACGCATCATCGCTTGTTGAGTGGTCGCACATCCTGTAGGTGAAGCATTCTATCAATGTAGGCCCTTTTCCGCTCCTTCCCTTTTCAACAGCATCGGCCATTGCCTTGTAAACAGCAAACACATCAATGCCATCAACTTGTATTCCCTCAAAACCATAAGCGATTGCCTTCTGCGCAATTGTCTCTGAGTGCGTCTGCTCTTTCCTTGGAACTGATATTGCATATTGATTATTTTCGCAGACAAAAATCACAGGCACATTGAAGACTCCGGCAAAGTTCATCGCCTCATGGAAATCCCCTTTTGAAGTTGCCCCTTCCCCAAAATACGTTGCAGCCACTTGTTTTGTTCCCCTTAATTTGGCGGCCCATGCAGCTCCGACAGCGTGCACTTCCTGTGTTCCGACAGGGATTGAAATAGGGAAATTGTTCACATTTTGCGGGCTTTTAAGCCCCCTTTCATCTCCGCTCCAGTATTGCAGAACCTGCACAATTGGGTGTTTTCTTGCAATCAATAATCCGCTGTTCCTGTACATCGGGAAAATGAAATCATCATCCTTCAAGGCAAAAGCGCTTCCAACCTGGCACGCTTCCTGGCCCTTGAACTGGATGTATGTCCCAAGCCTGCCCTGCCTCTGCATGTTGAAGGCCTTTTGGTCAAAAACCCTTATCAGAACAAGCATTTCATAGATTTTCTTGATTTCATCATTGGAAAGCTTCGGCATCAATGCCTCATCGCAGTTGCCATTCTCATCAAGAACCTGCAAGTACTCTATCTTGAACTCTTTCAGCACCCTTTTAGTCATGTAAGAACCTCTCAAAAACAGAGTTTAAGGGTATTTATAAATTTTATTGAAAGGATTTCTGCTGGTTTACTGCATGTTTAACAAACAATTCCCCTGCCTTGTACGAGCTTCTCACAAAAGGCCCTGATGCGCAGAACAAAAACCCCAATTCCAATGCTTTCTGCTCAAAATACCTGAATTTTTGCGGCGGAACAAACTCATTTATCGGCAGATGCCAGTCGCTTGGCCTCAGATACTGCCCGATTGTCAAAATGTCCACATTTATTTTCCTTAAGTCTTTCATTGACTGGATAACTTCGTCATCAGCTTCTCCCAAGCCTAGCATTATGGAAGATTTTGTGTATATTTTTGGATTTATTTTTTTGACATTCTCCAGAACACTTAATGATTGCTTGTAATTTGCCCTTGCATCCCTTGCTTTTCTTTGAAGCCTTTCAACTGTCTCAATGTTGTGTGCAATTACCTCAGGCTTTGCGTCGATAATTTTTTTTAAATCTTCGATATTTCCATTAAAGTCAGGAATCAGCACTTCAACAATGATTTCAGGATATGCTTTCTTTATTTCCCTTATGCACTCTGCAAAATGCGAAGCCCCCCCATCCCTTAAATCATCCCTGTTGACAGATGTCAGCACAACATAATCAAACAGCTTGATTTCAGCCAATGCCTTTGCAATCTTCTTTGGCTCGTCTGCATCAAGCTTCTGCATTGGATTTCCTGTCTTGACAGCGCAGAACCTGCAGCCGCGGGTGCAAACATCACCCATAAGCATGAATGTCGCTGTTCCGCCGTTCCAGCACTCTGAAATGTTCGGGCAATGAGCAGATTCGCATACAGTATGCAATTCGTGTTTTTTTAAAGTATCTTTAATGTTCGAGAATTCATCACTTACTGTCAACTTGATTTTCAGCCATTGGGGCTTTTCGAGGTTTTGCTGCATGTATTTATTTTAATCTTAAGTTTTATAAATGTTTTTATAAAAAATGGGATTATTCATCCTTTTAAATAAACAAAAATTTTATAAACTAATTAGTAATAACTACACTTAATGGACCGATTGAATACTCAAGCTGAAAGAAACATTGGATATGTTGTCAGTGTAGTGGGGGAACAACCAGGTGAATTGACAGACTTTGACCTTACACTGCAAACTAGACTAAAACATGACCCATTAAATCCATTAGGTTTAAAAGAGGCAAGGGATGCTATCGCTGAAGCCAAACAAAGAGGTTTAATCAGGTCTGAACCTAGAAGTGGTCCCTTAGCCCATCTTTATGGTGATTCAGAAGTGTATTATCCAACCACACAATAAATTTTTTTAATTCTGAATTAAATTTTACTTCAACTCTCCCAAAGCCCATGCCTTCAGCTTTTCATACTTCTGGTTGCCGCACAGCTTCTTGCCTGTTTTTTCATTGAAGAACAAAGGGATTCCCCCGCAAAAAACGCTTCCATCGGCATTCTTGTCAATACTTTCAAGCCATGCTGCATTCTCCGCATCATGCCAGACTTCAACATGCTCTATTTTCAGCCCGGTTTCCTTCTCAAGCTGCTCAATCAATGGATCCATCTCCTTGCAGTGCACGCATTCAGTGCCTGAGAACATTATCAGCCTTCCGGCATTTTCCCTGCTTATTGTGTCGCTCATTTTAAATCAGAATTAATTTCATCTTATTTAAAAATTTTTGTTTTATAAAAAATATAATGTTCCATAATAGCCTGCAATGGAGCTTTAAAGAAAGACGCTAATGTGAATTTTCTGGGGCAGCTTTACCAATAGAAAATAATGTATCATAATCCAAAACTAGCTCCAAGTCTTTAACTAGGCAATCTCTGCCACTTATTCGAGCTTCTTCCCGAAGTCTTTGAATTTCGCTAAAATTAAAGAGAGAAGCTCCACCATTAAAATCTTCATCTATAAGTGTTACCCTAGATTCACCTGTTTGTTTAGCTTTTTGTATCTTTTCATAAGGAGCTTTATAAGGGCCAAGCCACACATATTTATGCCCATTAAGAATGGAAATTAAATCATCCCTTACTAAACTTACATGGCCCAATTTTGGAACACCCCCAAATGTTCTAACTACTTCAGGCTCTGGAGCATAGCCTACTTTCAACATTAAACTATCAACTGCATGATGGTATGCTCTTAAGAAGTTTTCTAGCATTTTTAAATGAAGCCCAGTTTATATTTAAATATCTTTTGATAAGTCTCATTAAATTTGCTTTTCCAGCCAGACAGTGTCATTTGGCATGAAAGGCGGTGTTGAGAACAATATTATCTCAAGCGGTGCATCTCCAACCCTTTCGATGCTGTGCTGGGTTCCTGCAGGAATAGCAAGCAAATTGCCCGGCCCAACCTCCTGAGTAACATCCCTTATGGTTGCCTTGGCCCTTCCCTTGTAGATATAGACAAAATGATTTTCCTTTGGATGCATGTGCATCGGTATTTTGTCATCAAGCCTGATAAGCTCAATGCTGCCGGTTTGCGCCTCTGAAAGAACAGAATATTTGAAGTACGGGCTTTCCAAATCTAATTGCCCCATTCTTTTTGCAACGTCATAAAATCCGGCCTGCAGGGGCTTTTTTGCCAGGCTTTTTATGTCTCCCGGAAGAATGTAACCGACAACCAAGCCTATTGTAAAAAGAAGAATGAACAGTGTTTGCATCGTCTTCTTTTTCATGTTTTTTAATTCTGCTCAGGGTAATATAAATACTTTTTGGTAGTAATTAAGAAAATTTACTACTTAAAGAAACAACAAATTATTTAAATTAACAAGCTGTCCAATAAGGGTATGATTAAAGAAGATCTCGCTACAATGGTGAATAGGGCAAGGAGCGGGGACCAGCGAGCATTCGATGAACTTTACATTGCTGTGCAACCTGAAATCATGAATTACGTACTTAAGCGTCTTCGTGCAGAACCTTATATTGCTGAGGATATAGCTCATGAGGCGATGAAAACTGCTTTCAGGAAGCTGGATAAATTAAGAACGCCTCAGGCTTTTCCCTACTGGGTCCACCGTATAGCAATTAATATGTATAAAAATTACATGCGAACCCAAAAAAGATTGAAATATGCAATAACTGTATCATTAAGCGATGGGTTAGAAAATATTGCAGAATTAGTCCCCGACACTCGGCAAGGCTCTGATAATACGGCTACTTATAATGAGCTTAGAGCGCACGTTGTTAGGGCATTAGAGGGCATGCCTTCAATCTATAGGAAAACTATTATCGCTGACGGCCATACGCATGCGGAAAGCGCCGCTTTATTAAATCTGAAATTGGATGCTTTCAAAACAAGACTTCATAGAGCGCGTGCAATGTTGTCCACTGAATTGAGAAGACACTATCCAGAAGAATATATCCCCGTTTAAAACAAATTCTCTTATACATAAAAAAACCCAAAACTTTTTATTAAGGGTTACATTAATTCTCTAAGGATTAGAAATGAAACAATACCTCAATGCCTTAAGCCATGTAATTGAAAACGGAACAGACAAGGAAAGCAGGACAGGCATTTCTACAAGAGCTGTTTTTGGGATGCAGCTCAGGTTCAATATGGAAGATGGATTCCCTGCAATGACAACCAAAAAGCTTGCATGGAATTCAGTTGCCAGCGAATTATTGTGGTTCATAGAAGGCTCTGGCGACGAGAGAAGGCTGGCGGAAATCCTTTATGGCACGAGGGATGAAGGCAAAAAAACAATCTGGACAGCAAACGCGGAATCTGAATACTGGAAGCCAAAGGCAAAATTCAAGGGTGATTTGGGAAGAATTTACGGGGTGCAATGGCGAAAATGGAAAGCCCCGCATGGAAAAGAGATTGACCAGCTTGCAGAAGCCATAAAGATGATAAAGGAAAATCCCACAAGCCGCAGGATAATAGTCAATGCATGGAATCCGGGAGAGATTGAGGAAATGGCGCTGCCCCCATGCCACACTTTTTTCCAGTTCTTTGTAGCAGATGGGAAGTTGTCACTGCAGATGTACCAGAGGTCATGCGACATGTTTCTAGGGGTTCCATTCAACATTGCCTCATACTCCTTGCTTCTTCACATGGTTGCGCAAGCAACTAATCTTAAGCCTTATGAATTCGTGCATACGCTTGGAGACGCCCATATATACCACAACCATTTTTCACAGGTAAAGGAGCAGTTGTCAAGGAAGCCGTTCCCATTGCCGAAGCTCTGGCTTAATCCGGAAATAAAAAATATTGATGATTTCAGGATGGAAGACATAAAGCTTGAGAACTACCAATTCCATCCTGCAATAAAGGCGGAGATGGCTGTTTAAAATGATAATATCATTAATAGTTGCAATGGATGAAAACCGGGTGATAGGATATAAAAATAAATTACCCTGGAATCTGCCTTCTGAACTGAAGTATTTCAGGGAAGCAACAAAAGGAAAGCCAGTCATAATGGGCAGGAAAACCCACGATTCAATAGGGAGGCCGATGCCTGAAAGGCTGAACATAATAATAACAAGGGACAGGAATTACAAGGCAGATGGCTGCGTTGTTGTCAACAGCAAGGAAGACGCCGTCAAGGCTGCAGAAGGCAATGATGAGATAATGGTGATAGGCGGGGCTGAAATTTATAAATTGTTTTTGCCCATCGCAAACAGGCTCTACGTGACCAGAGTCCACGGCTCATTCAATGGAGACACTTATTTTCCGGAGTTCAATGAAAATGAATGGGTTAAAGTGAAAGAAAAATTTTTTGAAAAAGATGATGAAAACAGGCACAGCTACACCATAGCTGTTTTGGAAAGGAAAAATTAATCTCTTTTTTCTCTATAGCTTAATCTTATTCAATAAAGGCACAAGAATATTCCCTATTGCCAGAGCAAGCAGTATATCATGCCTTGGAATGAAAAAGCGGAATGAAATGAGCAGCACTGCAACGAAAACCCCATATATGATCCTCTGGCTTCTCTGCGAAGGGCTTGTCTTTGGCTCAATCAGCATGAACATCGCAAAAAAGTAAATGACTCCGCCGTTTATTATTTCATAATAGGTTTCCATCAATGGGGATGGCTGCATGGGGCATCGCATGCCCATCATCCCGCATGTCACAGGGCTTGAGACATTAATTAAGAGAACAAGAATGAAGTAAGCTGCCAGGAAGCTCATTCCCAAGTCAAATCTTCTAAGGCGCCATAAGATAAAAATCCCAAAAACCAATGCCAAAATTAAAGGCGATGAAATCCACCACGTATGCGAAGCTCCAAAGAGAGCTGAAACAAGCAGGATCCCAAGATTTGCGGGATTAAATATGTGCTTTTGCCGATACTTAATCAAATGCTTTGACAAAATTGCAACAATTCCTGCAACTACATAAATATACCATTGCATATCCTGGGTCAGCAATCCGCCTATGAACAAGCCTGAAATAATCGCGCTTTGTGGAAAAATAAGTTCTTTTGACTTTACATATTCTATAACTAAATCCAGTATTGTTGTTGTCAATCCTGCAATAAGAATTGGAATCAATGCCTTTGCCCCAAATCCATAGGAAAAAGCGCTTATCAGGCTCAGGACAATCAGGAAACCAATCATGTACTGGTAAACTGTAAATTTGCCTAGCAGCGATTTGATGTTCATAAGCCCCCTAGCTATGATATACTTTTTTGTTTATGTGGTAAACCACAAAAAAAGATATTAACAATCCAAATACCAAAAATCCCAGGAATTCATTTAAGCTGCCTGTCCCAAGGAACAGGATTGCGACAATGCCGGAAACGCTTCCTATTATCCAGCCTTTTATCACTTCTGCAACTGTCAGCCAAAAAACCTTGTCCATTTTCTATTTCTTTCTAGTCCTTTGGGAGCCGCCCTTTTTATATATTGTGTATCTTCCCTTTGCTTTTTGGCTTGCCTTTTGCTCGGGATAAACTTCATAAACTGCCCTTTCATCAAAGCCGCATTCATTGCATTTGATGACTTTTATGCCCATGTAGCTTAAAACTTTGACATTGTTGGAGCCGCATCTGGGGCATTTTCCCATTAAGAATTAATATCTGAAGAAGTTTATATTATTTTCTCTCCCGTTTCCTTGTTCTTGATGTGTATGACATTGACAGGGCATGAGTCAGCAGATTCCCTATTTACTTGGTAATCTTTCTCCTCTATGTCAAGCTCTTCCCACTCATCATCCCTTTTCCTGCACCCGACAATGTCTGACTTGCCGTCCTCGCTCATTACCCAGAAGTCAGGCGCGACAGCGGCGCATGCAGCGCACCCTATGCAGTTGGGCCTGTCGTGCTCTATCCTGTACTTCCTGGCGCTTTCCTGGACAGTTTGAGTTTCTTCAGCCATTTGAGAAATTAACATTGTTAAGCATATATAAATTTTTGGTTAGTTAGCTGGTTAAACAGTGATATATTTAAAATTTATTGACATTAATGAAATAGATTCCTATCACTATCAAGGCTATAGCTGCCAACTTGGTAAAAACAGCCTTTTTATAGATATTCTCCTTAACAATACCTGGAAAATAAACTGAGCAAATTGTAGTCAGGATGAATACAAATGTGGGCAAAGCAGAGCTTCCTAACGCAGTTACAAGGGATATCGGCCCGTTTAGGATGGCATACCCGGAAAACACAAATGCCGAGAAATCAATGAGCATCTTGAATGCCATCAATCCTTTTATATTGGGGCTCATTTGCTTGAAAGTATTGGCTGCGTCTTTCCTTACATAAGGCAAAAACAAAACAAATAATGCCGTAAAGCTGGCAAGCCTTAGCCATAAAAATGCGCTCCAAAAGCCTGTTGCGCTGTAGATATGCTTTGAGGAAATCAAAGCAAAGGCAATGAGGAATTCTGAAACAAGCATAAGCCAGAATGCTTTCCCCAATTTAAACAAGCCGTTTATTTTTTTATATGAAATTATTATGCCTGCGCCAAGCAGGAGCAAAAACCCGATAAAGTCGCTTTTTGTCAGCGTTTCCCCCAAAAATAAAAATGACAAAACAAGGACAAAAACAGGCCCAAGCTGGAATAATATTGCAATTTTTGATATGTCGTCATATTGGACTGCCTTATAGTAAACAGACACAGCTGCACTCAACATAACTCCGGAAAACAATGCAATCAGAAAATCCGCAAATTTTAACGGCTCGAACCCTGCAAAGGGCAGCAAAAATATCAGGAATATATTCATGACGCCATTTAGTATTATAAAAACCAAAGGATTTTTTATATACCCTCTTGAAATTACAAATTTATCTATCAGGGAAGTCACAGACTAGATTCCCTGCGCGATTAAAACGAAATAAATCCAGCTTGCCACTCAGAACACCACGTTGATGAGCCATGCAAGCAATACGGCAATTGTAGTTGCAGTCACAAGATAAGCTATTGCGCATCTTTTTCCGAACTTGCCCCATATCATTGAAAGCTCTGTGAAATCTGTTGTCACCCCAACCATCGTTATGACAAATACCGCGCCCAATGAAGCTCCAAGCTGGTACAACTGGCCGCTTAAGACAGCAAGCCCCTCAGATGCAACTTCAAGAATTGCGCTGAAGGGCACTGCAATCAGAACTGATGTGAAATTATTGCCGTTTCCCAAATATTTTATGACCAAATCCGGAGATATGAACGCCTTCAATGCAGCTGCAATATGCAACCCAAGCACAATGAACTTGCCCACTTCCCTGAAAATCTGCGACATGTTCCTTGGCGTGCAGTAAAAAATCCTCCTGCTCAGGCTTTCATCCCCATGATTCAGCCTCATCTCTTCCGCCTGCATGCATTCTATGCATATGTTTTCCTCGCCTTTTTTGTGTTTTTTTGCAACTCCGGCTTCTATTATCTTTTTATTTTCAAATTTTGCCAGTATAATTCCCGTTATAAAAGCTGCAAGCAGTGAAAAAAAGACAAGCATTGCCGCATTTTTAAACCCTACAAATTTTGAAATGAGAAAAACATGCAATAATCCCCCCCACGGGGCAGCCAGCAAAAACGTCAGTGCAGATGCTGTTGAAGCCCCTTTCTGCCTTAAAGTGGATGCAATCGGAATTGCACCGCAGGAGCATACGGAAACAAGCAAGCCTGCTGTTGTAGCCCTTGCCAGTGATTTCCAGTCATTTCCTCCAAAGTACTTCAGCAGTTTTTTTGTTGAAATGAACTCCTGTATCAGGGCTGAAATCAATAATCCGAGTAGAAAATAGAGCCATAGCTCTTTGAAAAGCTCGTATAATGCATTGAAGTAATGGATAAAATAACTTTCAAAGGACATTTAAGGCCAATAGGGAAAGGGCTTTTTAAATATTTTTACTGCACCATCTTCGCAGCCGAATATCCGAGAATGCCGCCTATCACGGCCATGTAAGGGGCAGCCAGGTACATCGGCCACAACAAAGAGCTGAGGTACCCAATAGATGCCCCGGCACCGGCCAGCATCACGTGATGCGGATCAACGACCTTTTCTTCTATGCCCATGAAATCACCAAAACAGAAAAGCATAGCTTTTCTGGCAAAACATTTAAATAATGTTAACAATTGTTAAGTTTATAAGGCTTATTGGGGCGTTTTCGAAATAATGACGGAAATCCTTCATTTTAATTGCTTTAAATATCGCAAAATCTGCGTTTTTCGTCAAAATGCTTAAGCCAACAGATGCTAAAATGATTGATGAAACTGACACTGGAATTTTGGAAATTTTGAGGAAGAATGCAAGAACGTCCTTCCTTGACATGGCAAAAAAGCTGCGTGTTTCCGAATCCACCATAAGAAAAAGGGTAAAAGAGCTTGAAAATCATGGAGTTATAAAGAAATATTCCGCAATAGTTGAGCCGTCAAAGCTAGGCTATGGGAGCGTTGCCATGGTTGGGATAGATGTCAGGCCAGAAAAATTTTTGGAAGTCGCAAAAAGGCTTACGGAATTTGAGAACGTAAAGTTCGTGGCCACAAGCACCGGCGACCACATGATAATGACTGAGATATGGATGGAAAATTCAAGCGATTTAAGGGAGTTTATTTCTGCGAAAATAGAAGGCATGGAAGGGGTTACGAGAACCTGCCCGGCGATATTGACGGAAAGGCTGAAAGAAGTATGACTATATGACTGCCCATATCATGTAGAAGCCAAGCGCCAGTAAAACCAAGCCGATTCCAAGCCTCATCAATCCCCTGTTTTCCTTTCTCCATTTTTCAAGCGTCTTTGAAGTGTGCCCGAAATACACAAGCCCCACTATCACGAACAATGGAAGTATGAATATGATGTTGTACAGCAAAAGCAACGGTATTCCCGAGGAATATTCCCCTGCTGACAGCATCCCCAAGATAGCCAGATAAGGGACCCCTGTGCACGGCAATTCCACAAAAACAACAAATATTCCAAGGAATGCCGCTACTGCAAGGCTGAGCACAGGATGCACTGTTTCCATCCTTTCCATGGCCTTCGAATATTTTTTGATCCTCTCGCTAGCTCCCGGAATCATCTGCAGTGAAATCCCTTTGCCGTACCAGAAATAATCCTTCACCTCAAAAAGGCCCGCAATTATTGCCACGGACGCGGCAAACCAGTAAAAGGGCTTTGCGATTCCTGCAGTATAGGCCAATGTAAAAATGCCCACTCCGAGCAAAAAATAAGTGACATAAACCGAGCTTATGTATATCAAGCCCGCAATCAGCATCCTTGAGGTATTCTTAAAAACTCTTGTCATGTAAGCAAGCAGGAATATCAAAACTCCAAAAACACATGGATTTATGCTGTCAGCAAGCGCTGCTGCAACTATTATTCCGATAGTAAGCTGTTCAACCATTTTTCCTAGGTTATATGCATCCTTCAGGCATCGGGGTGTCAGTCCCAAGATGCTTGTTCGGCTCGTAGAATTTGTCTACATCTTTCCTTATTGTGCAGATATCTATGCCCTGCTCGTGCATTTTTTTTGTTTTTACAGCTATGTCGAAGCATACCGAGCATGTTATTCCGTGCTTGTCAAAATTCCCCTCATCTGTCCAAAAACAATGTCGGGTGTGCTTGTGCCCCTCGTACTTGCAGCCGCAATAGCAAGGCATTTGCTCCAGCAGCGCAGCCCCCTCGGCAGTTCTTGCCCACTCGTAAATTTCCCGCTTCTCGCCTGTAACATAAGGGGGAATCTCGGTTTTTGCAGTCTCTGACGAGATGAAAAAATATGCGACAACTCCTCCAAAAACCAATAACACGGCGATAGCGATTATTTTTTGCTTTTCCATGTTACATTAAAAATTCCGCAGCAAAAAACAAAAATATGGCAATTAGGCTTCCCAGCATGCTGTACCATGATATCTTGCCGTCTGGAAAATTCCCGATTTGCTCCTTACCCCTTAATAAAAGCCCGAAAACTAAAAATGCAGTCGTTACTATCACTGCCTTTCCAATCCAATGATGCGTAAATAAAGCCTTAAGCAGGTTTTTGAAAGGCGCGATTAACTCTGCTGTTATGACCATGATTGCAAGCAGCCATGCGCTTGCCGCAGCCCCTAAATAAAAATTGAATTTTGCCATCATGCCAGCGCCCCTATCTTGACAACCCTTCCCATCACTCCCAAAAGGGCTGAGACAGCTATTACAAGGATCCACCATTTCCTGCTTTCCTCGTGCTTCCCTGTGAAAATGAGCCCGGCTGCAACCGTGGCTGCAATGGGAATCAGTAAGCCCCAGTGCTCTTTCGTCTCCATGACAATTGAATGAGCCCACGGCCATGCCCCGGCATTGACAAGAGTCTTTGTTGCAGGATAAAAAGTCAGGTATAATTTTCCGGAAGGCAGGAGCAGCAGCCAGCTTGCTGCAGCAGTTATGAAAGAGATGTGCTTAAGCCAGTTTGGCCGCTTTTTTATGTACAGCAGAATTATTATCGGGAAAGCAATAAGTGACAGGCCCAGGATTATATGTGCAAATAATACTAAATCTCTCATATACTTCCTCTTTAATTGTAATCTTTAAGAGCGAGTATATTAATTTGTCGGAAATCGTGGTAATAGTTCAAAGAAGCAAGCGATTTCCGAGCATGATCAAAAAAAACACGCTATGTATTCTAGTGCATAGTGTTTTTGAAATTTCTCAATGCCTGAACAATCTTATGCCGGTGAACACCATCGCTATATTATACTCATTTGCTGCTTCAATCACTTCCTTGTCCCTTATTGAGCCACCGGGCTGTATTATTGCCGTAATGCCGGCCTTTGCAGCCTCGTCAACCCCGTCTCTAAATGGAAAGAATGCATCAGAGCTCATCACAGAGCCCTCGCTTTTTCCCTCTGATTTCATGACTGCAAGCTTGGCTGCATCAACCCTTGACATCTGCCCGGCACCGATCCCGGCAGTTACATTGCCCCTTGCCAAAACTATTGAATTTGACTTTACGTGCTTGTTGACTTTCCATGCAAAAATCAGTGCCTTCATTTCCTCTTTTGTGGGCTTTCTCTTTGTCACGACTTTCAGGTCCTTTTCCTTTAAGTCAGGCATCTGCCTTGTCTGCACAAGCAGGCCCCCTGAAACTCTCCTTAAATCCGGGCTTTCATAGTCTTTTACTATGTCCCCTGTCTCAAGCAGCCTGAGATTTTGCTTGTCCTTTAATATTTCAATTGCCTCATTTTCAAACTTCGGGCATATAACAACCTCAACAAAGAGCGGCTTCATCATCCTTGCTATTTCGGCATTGCAGGGCCTGTTCAAAGCCACAACGCTGCCAAAAGCTGATTTTGAGTCTGTCTCGTATGCCTTTTTGTAAGCCTCCTCTATCCTGTCTGCTGACGCAACCCCGCTTGGGTTCGTGTGCTTTATCACAGCAGCTGTAGGCCTGTCGAAATCCTTGACCAATTCGAATGCGTCATTTGCATCAAGTATGTTGTTGTAAGACAATTCCTTCCCCTGCAGCTGTTTTGCCGTGCTGATGCATGTTTCTTTGATTGAGAAAGACCTGTAAAAAGCTGCCTTCTGGTGGGGATTTTCCCCATATCTCAAGTTTTGTATTTTCTTGAATGTCAGATTGTAGATGTCCGGGAATATGTCCTTCAGGAAATTCTCGGCAAAGTATCTCCCTATTATCGTGTCGTATTTTGCAGTCCTCAGGAATGCCTTTGCAGCAAGCCTCAGCCTGAAATTGCCGTCAATTTTTTTATTCTCTATTTTGCCTATGACCTGGCTGTAGTCATTCGGGTCGATTATGACCAAGACATCCCTGTGGTTTTTTGCAGCTGCCCTTGCCAGTGACGGCCCCCCTATGTCTATGTTTTCAATCACCTCATCAGTTTTCAGTTTTTTGTTTGCAATATCCTCGAAGGGATAGAAGTTTACAGCAACAAGGTCTATTGTATTGATTTTGTGCTTTTTCAGCTCATTCATGTGCTTCCTGTTTTTCCTGTCTGCAAGGATTCCTGCAAAGATGTTCGGGTGCAGCGATTTCAGCCTGCCGTCAAGCATTTCCGGGAATCTGGTTACGTCAGAAACCAATGTGACCTTGATTTTGTTCTGCTTCAGCAATTTTGCCGTGTTTCCAGTCGATATTATTTTTATGCCTAGCTTGGCCAACTGCCTTGCAAAATCTATTACCCCCTCCTTGTTCGATACCGATATCAGTGCTGTCTTTATCATTCCTGCATCTCCCTTATCTTTTCCATCCCCTTCCTGTGGAGTTTTTTTGTGTAATGATACCCTCTCTTTGGAAGCCTCTTGGCATGATGATATGTTTTCTTCATGGTTGTCTTGACATGATGCTGTATCCTGTGCTGTATCAGCTTCACTGTCTCCCACCCCACCAAAAATATTCCCAAAAACAAAAGGATAAAGCTGAAAACATATATTGACAAGCCGGTTATCACGTAAATAGGCTCGTAGAATTTGACTATGAACAGCAACTTGCCGTAAAATCCCAGTATTACGCTTGAAATTACCAATATGATTCCGGCCAGCAGCTTCTTGTCCTTCCACCAGTTTGACAAATCCTTTGCTTTAACCATTTATTACCACTTTCTTTCCCTTAACGCTTATCCTTCCTTTTTCGAATAAGCTGATTGCTTTTATAATTATTTCCTGCTCTGCCTTTTGAACCTTGTCTTTTAATGATTCGACATTGTCGCCTTTTTCTACCTTTACTTCCTTTTGCATTATGATTGGGCCTGTGTCAGCCCCTTCATCGACAAAAAACAAGGTTGCCCCTGTAACTTCTTCATTGTTTTTTAAAACCTCTTCATGCACTTTCTTGTTCATGCCGCCTGCATACTTTGGCAACAGGCTTGGGTGAATGTTCATGATTTTATTCCTGAACTTGTTTACAAACCATTTGCTTGTGTAGCGCATGTAGCCTATCAGCAAAATTAAATCAGCCTTGTTTTCTTCAAGGACTTTTGCAAGCTGCCTGTCATAGTTTTCCCTTGATTTCTCCCCATCTACTTCATATTTTTTTGGGTCAATAAAAACAGCCTTGATGTTATGCTTCCTTGCCCTTTCCAGGGCAATAGCATCCTGCTTGTTGCTGATGACAACAGAAATAGCTGCATTAAGCCTCTTTGCTTCTATAGCATCAATTATAGCCTGCATATCAGTGGCTCTTGTAGATGCTAAAACCCCAAGCTTTATCATTCTCTCCTTTTCATCCAAGCATTAGATATGGATATTTAAAGTTGTCGAAAATTTGAGCTGTTAAGTAAACGTCATCTGAAAGGATGAACTTTAGGAAAAAAAGAGCCAAAGAGACGAAAGGTTTATATATTCTCTCGCATATATCACTCACTATGCAAAATATACAAGGTGAGGTAGTATGTATGAAATTATAGGAACAAATTATGCGTGGGTTAGCCCTAATGGGTTTTTTGATTTCTGTAAGGTTGTTTCGACTCTGGAATTTTGGGATGGTTTCACGAGGGCGGATTTAGAAAAGAAATATTCAACTACAACAGCCCATCACAAAGTAAGGAGTAATCTTGGATATGCCACCAGTTTAGGAATTATTACAAAGATAAATGGGCACTACAAAATAGAACATTTTAAATTTTTTCAATTAGAAAAAGAAGGAAAGGAAGGTGAAGCTAAACAAAAATTAAAAGAAGTAGTTGAACAACACCCATTTTTTAAAAAAATATTGACTGATTTCTTCTTTGATAAAAAAACAAAGTCAATTAAAGAATTACGTGAATTTATGCGACTAATTGACGGAATTTCGCATAAAGCAAGACATTATTCAAAAGGGGCAAACTTTTTCGCTAAATTTCTCGACGAGATAGGGTTGGTGGAATATCATCAAAGGCGACAGGCACTTACAACAAAAAGCGATAGGATACCTGCACAAAAGAGGTTGGTTGAAGTTCCGATAGGCACTGAAATTCACCAGTTACCAAAATTCCAAGATATTTTAAATGAAATATCTGTGGACATCAAAGCCATGACTATCGAAAATAAAAATGAGTTAGCTAAATTAATAAATATAATGCCAGAACACAATAGGGTAAGATATACAGAAAAACTATTAGAAATAATTAATAATCCTTAACGTTAAGGTAGGGGGCTGGACAACCACGCTGTTCACGTGCCAGCTCCCGCCAATTTTAAATGTTATTCTGTGATTGATGATTATTAAAGGGGTGTGTTTCCACACCCTTTTGCAAAATATACAAGGTGAAAACAATATGAGAAAAGGGATGTGATGAGTCACAACTTTGCCAGTTGTGTGCTACTTCTGGCGTCGAGCCAAAAATCTTGTCACATCTCTCTCAATATTGCTAACCCTTTATACCTGTAAACACCTTTCAGTTTATAAATAAGTATTATTAATTTGTGTGGAGAGTTTGATTAAACCAAGCCACCGATTAGTGCCTACTTTCAGCTTCAATCCAGCCAATTCAGAGGGTATTTGATTAGTTGTTGTGTGTGCTTCTATAAAATTATGTTGAATTATTATTCCTTGAATTAATATCGGAGCACTCCAAAGTGCCTTCAAACCTCGAAAATCTGTGGTCCTATCTTTAATTTTACTAAATACAGTTTCAATCCTCACATTATATTTTCCCGTCTTGCTATGGTTAATTATTATATGTTCTACTTTATGCTCTTTGTATCGAGAATAAAACACATTCTTGACTGCTGTAGGATAAAAAACACCAGCGTCGGTTGTTATGTATTTAGGCAGTTTTTTACTTCTTTTTAGCTTCTGCATAAACTCAACAGCGTTTTCTAAATCTTGTGTCGTTGTGTTATAGTGTATTGCACTTATATATCTTGTGCCCCAATCAATAGCACACCAAAAAATATCATTTCTTCTTTCACAATCTATCTCGGTTTCGTCGGCATAAAACTGCCCACTTAATTTTGGTTGTAAAGTATCTATATATTTCTGCACTTTCAATACATATCGTCTGCACCAATCAAGCACAGTTACATGAGAAGCATTTTTAGGTTTATGTCGCCTAAAATGGTTTCTTACTTTTCTGCTCGATAAATTTGAGAAATACAAATCTATTGCTTCTGTTATCTTATCTTCATGGTTTCTCATTCGATAGAAGCCATTATCATTTGTAAAGAATTTACCACAATCTTTACATTCATATTTCTGAATTTTACCTCTATTTTTTGTCTTTCTATATCCCTTTCGTATATACTTTTCACTCTTACAAAATCTGCATTTAACTTTAACCGAAAGTTTTTTATGTTCAGAAGTCCCAACACTTTCATTGGGACTAATTTGGCTCGACGTCATTTTAGTTCCTCGAGCTTAACTGTCACAAGCAGTTAAGCTCATTTTTCTACTATATTATGAGATGAACTCCTTTATATATTTCACGTCGAGATGTCTAGTGGTTGTCATCATAAAAAACCCTTCTACAATGCCATTTAAACGCAAATAGAGGCGATTTTAGTCCACTGGACATTAGGGCTTTTCTATATGGAAAATAAAGAGAATAAGTGACGCTAACTTAACAGCTCACGAAAATTTGCTCACGAAAAATTTTCGGAACTTTTAATTAGAAAATCAGCAGATTTTCTTTATTTAAAGTTATTGGTTAAATAGGCTCTGTCCCGAAAGTCCATAAATCCAAAAAAATAAGTTGTGGCAGGCTAGCCTGCCATAAACTTCTGTGCGGATTGTCCGCACAGTTTTGGAGCTTACGCTAGCTCCAAACTTTCTTTTCAAGGCAGAAAATCCAGAT
>JACPMX010000016.1 GCA_016185755.1 Candidatus Woesearchaeota archaeon
ATCTGGATTTTCTGCCTTGAAAAGAAAGTTTGGAGCTAGCGTAAGCTCCAAAACTGTGCGGACAATCCGCACAGAAGTTTATGGCAGGCTAGCCTGCCACAACTTATTTTTTTGGATTTATGGACTTTCGGGACAGAGCCCCATAAATACAAACCTTTTTAAAAATAATTAAGTAATCCAGACAGAATGAGCTACCTTACAATAATGCTTTTTTTTGCATACTCCTTTTGCCTAGGCTTTACTATAACCTTTTTTGCTAAAAAACAGGATAATTTTCTTGAAAGAAATCTAATGAGGATCGGCTTCGGCATTGCTTTCCTTCCGTTTTTAGGCCTGATTTTGAATTTGCTGAGGATCCCAATAGACTGGAGGATCATCCTGGCACTGTCATTAGCATACCCTGCATTTTATTTGATTAAAAACAGGCCGAAGCCAAAATTGCAGCTCAAAATCACAAAGACAGATTTGAGCATTCTTGCCATGCTCGTTTTGTTCTCAATAAACCTTTACATCTATGCTTCCGGTGCATTTACATACCCTTACTTAGAGGATGATGATTCTTGGTCGCACGCTTTAGGCGCCAAATACGTTTCTATAGAAAAGAACGTTTTCCCAGGCGCAGGAAATAATTTCCACTACATTGAGCCTTACCCGCCTGCTTATGATTTGCTGCTTGGACTATTGCACCAGACCAACGATTCCGTTTACTGGACCTTGAAGTTCTTTAATGCCCTGATAATATCGCTGTCCACAATATTCTTTTATTTTTTTGTAAAGGAGTTTACCGGCAGCAGGAACAAGGCCTTGTTTGCGGCTTTTGCATTGGCGTCAATACCTGCTTTCATGTCCCATTTCATATGGGCATTGTCTTTGACAGTCCCCCTGTATTTTGTTGTTTTTTACGCGCTTGAGATGGCCAAGCATGACAAAAAATGGTGGATTGTGGCTGCCTTAAGCATGGTTACTGTATTAACTTCATCCCCTACACATTCCACTTATTTCGGCTTGTTTTTTGCATTGTACATCATAACTAAAATTGTTCTGGAAAGAAAGCTGCCCGGATGGCACATCGCTGCAGGCATTCTGGGACTGGCATTGTCTTTCGCTGTTTGGTGGCTCCCGATGATTTCCGCTTATGGGTTTGAAGGAACGCTTGAAGGGCTTGGGTTCAGCGTAGGCCGCCTGGGCGAGCTTGGCATCAAAAAATCTTTGGGCGGAACTGGCGACAGGGCTTATACATTTTCTGACTTCTTTTTTGCACAAAAGCAGAACATGATAAACAATCCGATAGGAATAGGGGTCGTTCTCTCACTTTTAACGCTGGCAGGAATAATATTCCTGATTTTAAAATATAAAAGCCTATTGAAGCAGGAAAGCCACTGGCTTGTGATTTCCCTTGTATGGCTGTTTTTTACGCTCTATGCCGTCAATGCTGACAGGTTTCCCATAAAGCTGTCGCCTTTCAGGGCATGGATGCTGCTGGCAATACCGGTGTGCATATTTGCAGCTGAAGGTGCGCACGGCATCCTGGAGCTCTCAAAAAAATGCGCAGGCAGGATAGGGATGTATATTCTGCTGGCCTTACTATTGACAGGTATATATTTTACATCGGCACAGCAGAAGATAGCCGTAAACACGGCAACATGGCCGCCAGGGGCATTCTGGAGCTATGCGCAGGACAGCTCAGGAAGGGTATATTCGCCTGAGCTGCAGAGCTATGTATGGATGAGGGAAAACCTTCCGAAAAACTCAAAAGTGTTCACATTTGCAAATAACGGCCCGGTTATAGGAATGGATATGCACACATGCCACTGGTGCAAGGATGTCATAGACTACCAGGAACAGGGCTTTAAGAAAAATGCGCAGGAAAACTACAACTGGCTTAAAAATAACGGCTATGGCTATATCATAATAGACGGCCAGACTGCCAAGAAGTTCGGAGCCAACGAGTCAAATGCAAAAATACAGGAACTGGGCCAGTCAGGCATGTTCAGGCCTGCGCTTCAAAATCAAGGAGCAATTATATTCAAGATTTGAGAATGACAAACTACACAAAAAAGGCACTGAAGAATTTTGGAATCATCTTTTTCATCTCCCTAGTTGCAGCTTTTTTCGGATATTTGGTGAGGGTATATTTTGCAAGAAGCCTTACAGTGGAGGAATTTGGGCTTTTCTATGCCGTGCTCGCTTTTTTGGGGATATTCGGAATTTTCAAAGGGCTCGGAATGGACGCGGCCTTGGCTTATTTTATCCCCAAGCTGAAGGCAGAATCAAAATTTAAAGACGTCAAAAATTCAATAGCATACGCTGGCATTTTCTTGCTTGTGAACAACATTATTTTCATGCTGCTTGTCCTGGCTTTTGCGGACTTTTTGGGCATAAACTATTTCAAGCACAAGCTTTCCGCAATGGTTTTGGTTTTCATGGCGATAGGCCTCTTCATAGACAGCTTTGTGCTCCTGATAAAATATGCTTTCCAGGGCTTTCAAAAAATGGAGATGTTCTCCAGCATAGACCTGGTAAGAATGATTTTAATACTGATTTTCTCGTTTATATTTTTCAAGCTGGGATTCGGAATTTTGAGCCCGGTTTTATCTTATATCCTATCCCCTTTAATGTTGGTATGCATATACCTTCCTTACCTATACAAGGAAAATGACAGACTATCATCAGGCAACAGATTCTTCTGGGACAAGAAGTTAGCCAAATCCCTGGCATCTTACGGCATGCACCTGACTTTTCTGTCGTCAGCAGGAATGATAATAGCATATTCTGACAGGATAATGCTGACATTCTTCAGGTCGCTTGAAGAAGTTGGAATATACAGCGCAGTATTTCCGACTGCCATGCTGCTCTGGTACATACCGGATGCATTGTCAAAGGTGCTTTTGCCCCTGTCTTCTGAATTATGGAACAAAGGCCTGAAAAAAGAGATTGAAGAGGGATTAAGGCTGCTTTACAGGTATTCCATGATTATAATGCTTCCGGCATCTTTCCTGATACTTGCATTCTCCAAATTCATTTTAGAGCTGTTTTACGGGGCTGATTACTCTTCCGGAAGCGCGGCACTGCAGGTGCTGGCTGTAGGCATGATATTCTACAGCGTGCACAAGCTAAACAACAACGTGTTCCTTGGCATGGGAAAGCCGCAGATAAACACCAAAGTGACTATAATCGGGGCAATAGCAAACATAATACTTAATTTTTTGCTGATCCCGCCTTTCGGCTTTCTCGGGGCATCCATAGCGACGATGTCGGCCTTTTTTTTGATGATGGGCGTGGGGTTTTATTTCCTTAAAAAAGCGGAAGTCACAGACATCCCTTACTTTCCATTGCTGAAGACCTTTTTTGCCTCCATGATTTTCCTGGCTGCAATTTACTATCTCAATCTCCGGCTTATTATGGGAATATTTATAAAAATCCCGCTTGTAGTATTCCTATCAGGGTCAATTTACATTGCGCTGCTGTTTGCGCTTAAGCTGCTGACTATTGTGGAGATAAAAGGGCTGATAAAAAGGCTCAAATCATGACAAGCCCATTTGGTCCGGGATTAAAAAACACTTTGAATGACGGTAAAAATGAAAGACAAGCTGCAGAAAGTGATTCATCATCTGCCAAAAACTATGCAGAAAATAGCACTTTCCTATTATAATTCCATTGGATTCAGGAAAAGCCACGCATCAAGGACGCTGCAGCTGGAGTTCCCGATAAAAAGCAAAGACGGCTCGTTCCTATTCCACAAGCCGCTTTTCGGCAACGGGACAAGCCAGGGCTACTTTACCCAATATTACAGGGAGCCGGAGATCCCGCAGGTATTCCTGACTGTAGAGGACAGGCTGTCATTAAAGACGGAAACCCTAAAAGGAAGACTATACCAAAAAAATAAAAAAGCCAAAAAAAGCATAAAATCAGAATGTATATTGCCGGTTTCTTTGGTAAAAAAAGGATTTGAGGGAAGCTATATCGATAATGACGCCTTGATACAGCTCAAAATCAACGGCAAAAAAACGGACCTGAAGGGGCTTGCAATAAACAGATTTCATTACCTGCCTGTACAAGGCAATTCAAAAATAGAATTGTCTTCCAGCCATGATTTCATTGCCGGTGACGAGCTGGGAAAAAGACAAGGCAAAAAGCACAAGAAGAAGCTTGTGCTGGTTTTATTTATAGACGGCTTTGCAGCGGAAATCCTTAAAAAATCCCATCTCAAGGACATGATGCCGCACACCTATAGGTTCTTCAGCAAAGGGATAATGTTCAACAACTGCTATTCATCCTCAAAATGGACATTGCCAAATCTTGCTTCCATGTTTTCCGGAAAATATGCAAAAAAACACGGCATTTTCCACCCCAGCAAAGAGATAGAGCTGGGAAAGAATTACCCTGTCATCAGCAATTATTTCCAGGATGACGGCTACCTGACCCTTCATGTGGAGGGCGGATGGCGATTAACCCCCTCTTACGGCTACTGCAAGGGATTTGACCGGACAATCTACAAGAAAAACATGCAGGAAAGCGAAATATTGGCAGCCCTTTTTGAGCATATAAGCGCATTTAAGGAAAGAGATAACTTTGCATGGCTCTCATTCATGGACCTGCACCATGACATGAACCTGCTTCCCGACATAGACATACAGGCGGAAACTCCGATAATGTACCATAGCTACGGCCCGTCAAAAATAAAATCTGCGCTGATAAAAAGCTTTGACGAGAAAAAAACATACAAATACGCGAAAAAACTCACTAACATTGATTTTGACCTAAAAAGGATTTATGACTACCTAGAGGATAATTATAGCAATGACGAGATGCTGGTCGTGCTTGTTTCTGATCACGGCCAGGGATATATACAGGACTCAAAAACAACATTGTCCAAAACAAGGACGCACGTCCCCCTAATGGTCAGGGGATGCAAAAATAAAAATACAGGCAGCGACGAGATAGTTTCCAACATGGACCTGCTTCCGATATTGCTGCACCTCTCGGGAATTCCCTATGACAATGGCAGTTTTGATGGAACTCTTCCAAAGATATTCGGCGGCGAGGGCAGGGAATACGCCATTACAGAGACTATCTACCCTGGAGAGCCCTACACAGCCGCGATTACCGATGCAGAAAATGAATTTTATTTTGAGACAGAAGCAAATGCCGATGACAGCGGCAATGTAAACGCAAATAAATTCAAAATTCAGATGATAAACTCTAAGGACGGAAATGATGCAACAGAAAAAAACCCGGAAAAAGCCATGGAGTACAAAAAAATAATTCTAAAGCACATAAGATAGATCAGCAAACAGGATTCCGCACTGCTTACATCTTGAATAAAAATACATTAAAATAGAAACCTTTATATACTAATATTATTCACTTTTTTATTATAATTATTCACTTTTAAGAATGAGCAACAAATCCAGAGTCTTTGAGTTCCTGTACAGGAACAGCGGCAGCAGGTACAATATCAACCAGATCTCAAGGCTGACTGGCATAAGCGTGGGAAGCGCCTTCAAGATCCTGAAAAATCTCGAAAAGGACAACTATGCAAACGCAGAGAAAAGAAACAATTCATTATTATACCAAATCAACCAAAACGGCCAAACAAAAGATGCTTTTGAGGATATTGAGGAGGAAAAAAGAAGCAAAAACCTGAAGAAAACAAAAATTATATGCACCCTGGGGAAATCTTCCGAAAGCGGGCCCCTGATTGGGAAATTAATTGAGAAGGGGATGGATGCTGCAAAGATAGACTCCTCCTTTTATGATGAAAAAGGCTCAGCAGGGATAATCAAAAAAATAAGGGAGATATCGGACCAGATACCAATAATTCTTGACATTTCAAAAAACAGCGAGATAAAGCCATGGGCAAGGGCTGCTATGGAGAACGACATTGATTTTATCATAGTCTCAATAAAGAATGCAGATGATATAAGGAGAATAAACCGGCTCCTTGGCTACAGCGACATGAAGCAGGTCATCGGAGAAAAAATCAAGGTGCTTGCGCGCCTGGTGGCAGAAAACCTGGGGAACCACAGGGAAATAATAGAAGAAGCTTATGGAGTTGTGGTGGACCGAGACTCGCTTGTAAAGGGCAAAAGATATGAGATGCTTCCTTTAATGCAGAAGATGATAATAGAAGAATGCAACAAGCAGGGCAAGCCCGCTATAATTTCCGGGCAGGTGCTAAAATCAATGGCCGGCAAAAACTTCCCGGAGGCAACTGAAGTTTACAGCATAACCAACATGGTTCTTGACGGGGCTTCCTGCATAATGCTTTCCGGCGAAACCGGAGCGGGAAATTACCCGGAAGAATCCGTGGCTGCATTATCCAGGATTATCAAGGGGGTGGAGTCAGGCCTGTCAGAAAATTACATTGGGGCAATCCAGGAGGATTTTGTGCATTCCATAGGAAAAGCGGTATTAGAGGTTGAAAAAAACGCCAATATAGATGCCATACTAATCCTGACGTCTGGAGGCTATTCTGCAAGAATGATATCCGGCAGAAGATTAAAATGCAAAGTCATAGCCGCGACATCCAGCAGGAAAATATCCAGGCAGCTCAATATATTGTGGGGAATAAGCCCGCTGCTTATCAAAGGCAACCTTGAGGACATATCCAGCCGGGAGAAAAAAGAGGCTGTAACCAATTCCCTGAAAAAAGGATTCATAAAAAAGAGCGACCGGATTGCCATAGTAGCCTCAGTTTTTCACAGCAAGTCCAAGATAACAAATCTGCTGGAGATACACAAAGTTAACGAGTTTTTGGATTATCTAGATGGCAAGAGCAATGGCAGGCTAATCACAGAGGTGCGATAAAATGGCATATTTCCATGAAGCAGCGCTGATAGACAGCACAGATGACATGCAGTTCAAGATATACAGCAGCACGCACCCGAAAGGATTTATCATAGCAAAGCCAAAATACATACCAAGCGAGCTGCTTAATCTGGCCGGACTGAAGAAAAGATTTCTTTTCAGCAGGTGCATGTACCGCTTCAACCTTTTTAATGATAAGAAGATAGTGGGGAAAAACCTGGAAGAACTAAGGAAAAAATTCCCGGAATGCGTCTATGAATGCAGGAAGCACAAAAACTGGTTTCTTGGAGTCCCGGAAAAAAAAGTGAAAAAATTCTACGATACTAGAAAAGGACTGCAGGAACTGCTGAAAGTGCCTGTGGAGGACCTTGACAGCTACTTAAAGGCTGTGAGAAAAATGATAGACATCCTTGCCGAAGCCGGAATAAAATCAAAAGACCTCGGGATTAGCCATTCAACTTTGCTGGGGAACTATACCCCGGGAAAATCCGACATAGACATATTGATTTTCGGCATGGGCAACGGCTGGAAAGCTGTTAAGCACCTGGAAAAATGCAAAGATCCTTCATTAAGCTGGAAATCCAAGGAAGGCTGGGCCAAATATTACAAAGACAGGGTTGTTTCCAAGGTTTACACTGAAAAGGAATATGTCGCGAACATGGTCAGGAAAAAAGACGACGGATTTATTGACGGCAACGTATTCTCGCTCTTCTGCATTGAAAATGGGAATGAATCGTGGTATGACTGGGAAGAGGAGCACGAGCCTCTTGCAACAGTGAAAATAAAAGCCAAAGTAAAGAATGCATATTATTCCATTGTAAGGCCCGGGTATTACGGGCTGGAAAACAGCAAAGTGCTCGAAGGCTATAAAGATGTCCCTATAAAGCGCATTGTCACATGGGCAAGGCCCTTCAGCCTGCAGGCAAAAGAAAACGAGGAAATAGAAGCATGCGGCCTGCTTGAGAAAGTCAAGGCTGAAGACGGCGAGTTTTACCAGGTAGTGATAGGCTACTTTGATACATATACGACCGGCAGGGGTGAAAAAGAATACCTAAAAGCGTGTATAGACTAAAATGCACTTCTACGAATCATCAATAATAACAACAAAAGACGGGCTCCATTGCCAGGTTTACGGCAACGAGCATCCTGAAGGCAGGATACTAGTCAAGCCGAAGTACATACCGACTGACAGGATATCATGCGATTCCCTGCCTTACAGGTTCATCACCGGCCGGAAGATGAACAGGCTGAACCTCTGGATAGGCCAAAGCAAGCTTAAGAAATACTTTGATGATTTTGCCAAAGCATATCCCCGATATATATTCAAAAGCCCTGTCCATGAAAAAAGCCCCTTGTTTTTTGCCGTGCCCAAAGAATGCATTGAAAAAACTTATTCACCAAGGGAAGGGCTTGCAGAGCTCATGAGCATGCCTACAAGCCAGATGGACGACCATCTTAAGGCTGTCTTCGAGTTAATGTCCTTTCTGCTCACAAGCGGCCTTAAACTGGAGGATTTCGGCATTACCTACTCGACTTTGATGGGCCATTATTCCTCATACAAATCAGACATCAACATTGTTGTCTATGGAAAAAAGAAGTTCTGGCACCTGATGAAATTCCTGGAAAAAACCGGCAATAAGGAGCTGAGGTGGAAGACCTATGAGGAATGGGGGGAATTCTATAAGAAAAGGAACAGGCACATCATACACAAAAAGGAGAAATACATAGAAGACATGCACAGGAAGAGATCGGAAGGCTTCTTTAAAGGCATACTGTTTGTAATATTTGCAGTTGAAAACAAAGATGAAACATGGTTCAAATGGGGCGATGAAAAATATAAGAGAATAGGGGCAGCCAAATTTGAAGCTTTTGTAAAAGAAAATAAAGACTCAGTCGTAAGGCCCGGATGCTATATCATTTCCGATTCCAATTTCATAGGCGGGGATAGTTCATGCAGGGGAATACAAATAAGCAAAGCCGTCTTTTACTCAAGAGACTACTGCATGCTTGCATATCCGGGCGAGAAAATAGAGATAAGCGGGGTTGTCGAGGAAGTTGCCCGGAAATCGGGCGAAAAATATTACAGGGTAGTCGTTGGCTACTTTGACTCTTACCTAAGCGGAAGAAGAGATCAAGAATACATAAAAGTTACTGATGATTAAGATGAGCAAAAGCGAGATTAAAAAACTGCTTGACGAAGATGCAAGCCTTAAGGATGGCTGCAATCTATGCAATGAATCTAAATTCACATCAGGATACGATACAGGATACGGAATAATCGTCTACAAGAACGGAACTTTAAAGAACGGCTGGTTCGCAACCCTGTCACCAAAAACCGGCGGGGACCCGGAACACGATTTCACAGTCCAGCTGATGCCATGCCTGCATTTGACACATTTCTCACAGATAGCCCCGCATAAGGGCATGATGGAGAATTATGGTGTTGCATTTTCAAGAATTTGCATGGCAATCTCAGCTGTTTTAATGCAGGAAGAAGGGCTGAAGGCCGGCACTGAAGAAAAAAAGCTGTCCATGCCTTTGGCGACATACGGAAAGAGCACAACATGGAAAAAAAAGAAGGAGCATCTTCACTTAAAGATTTTCCCGTTTCGCGGGAATATCGGGCAGCCGTATACTGTGGACAGCTCTTTCGGCAAAAAAGAGATTTTTATGGACAGCAAGAAGACGGAATTCGTGAAAATGGCGCCTGTGAAGAAAAAGAAACTAAGCAGAGCCAGACTTGGCTACCTGGCAAAAAGGCTGATATCCCTGCTTGAAAGATAATATGGCAAAAAAAATAGACTTGCAGTCCCACACTACAGCTTCAGACGGCGAACTGGCTCCCGAAGAGCTGGTTGACCTGGCAATAGAAAAAGGGCTGAGCGCAATCGCAATAACAGACCACGATTCCGTGGCATCGCTGAAGGCTGCAATTGAGCATTCCAAAGGCAAAAATATTGAAATAGTTACAGGCGTAGAATTAAGCTGCGACGATCCCATACTAAATTACGACAAAATAGACGTGCTAGGCCTTTTTATAGACCCAAAAAACAAAAAGCTGATGGAATCAATTAAAAAAATAAACAGGAAAAGGGATGATAACAAAAAGAGGATAATAGGGAAATTAAAAAGCCTCGGCTACGAAATTGAGTATGAAGAAGTCAAAAAAACAGCCAAAGGGACTTTCGGCAGGCCCCATATTGCAAAATACCTGCTGAAAAAATACCCCTCGGAATTCAGCTCTGTTGCCGACGTTTTCGACAAGCTGATAGGCACAGGCAAAAAAGCATTTGTGGGGACCCATGACAGGGTTTCCATCAAGGATGCCGTAAAGACAATAAAAGGCGCTGGCGGCATTTCCATACTGGCTCATCCGGGAATATACACCAAGGAAGATTCAATCAGGATTATTGATTATTTTATTGACAAAGGAGGCGAGGGAATTGAGACATATTATCCCTACCACATCATATGCCCGGAGCTTAATGTTGATAAAGAAGGCAATGAAAAAATAATAGGCTTCTACAAAAAAATCGCAAAATCAAAAAGAATACTTGAAAGCGGCGGCAACGACCACCACGGCAATTACAGGTTTACTTTGGGAGCTGTTGAAATCCCATACGAAGTTTTGGAAAACCTTAGGAACAGGAAACCTGCCCTGTAGGCAAACAAAATGGCAAAATCAGCATGGACTATCTGGTTTGTAGGGCTGCACGGCTCTGGAAAATCAACCATATCAAAAAAAACAGCTGAGATTCTGAGGAAAAAAAACGTGCCTGTAGTAATTCTTGACGGCGATGAATTAAGGGAAGCAATATCATCCGACCTGGGCTACAGCATAGAAGACAGGGACGAGCACATGAAAAGGACAGCAGACTTGTGCCGCATAATTTCAGGAAACGGAATACTCTGCATAGCATGCGTTGCATCCCCAACTGAAAAATCCAGGGAATACGCCAAAAAAATGCTCGGAAAAATAATCATAGTCTATGCCAAATGCCCCCTTGAAGTATGCGAAAAAAGGGATGTCAAGGGGCATTACAGGAAGGCAAGGAACAAAGAAAAGGGATTTGAAGATTTTTTAGGAATATCCTTGCCTTTCGAAGAGCCAAAGAATGCAGATATAATCCTCAACACTGATAAGGAAAGCGCTGAAGATTCTGTGAGCAGGCTTCTTAAAAAATTGGCGGAAATGAAGGCAATTGAATGACAATTTCAAAGCAGCTTATAAGCAGCCCGCAATATTCATTTAAACTATCCTTGCTTTCCTTAAAATATCCTTGATCTGGCTGATGTTTAGGTAACTGGCGTTTTTTGAATTGCTGTCCATATCAGCTTTCCGTTTTTTTGCCATATCAGAAACAGAAGGATGCCTTATTACATACATATTTCCCATGTCCTCTGAATAAACTGATTCCTCCTGCGTCATTAAAGACTCGTGCATCTTTTCGCCGAATCTGGCCCCGATAAACCTGAGCTTTATATCTTTAGGCTCATGGCCGTGCTTAGGGGCAAGCTCTTCTATCATGGCATGTGCAAGATCAATGACTTTCAATGCACTCATCTTGAGCACGAATATCTCCCCGCTCCTGGTGACTTCGGCGGCCTTCAAGACCAAGCTTATCGCATCAGACTTTGTCATGAAGTAACGGCTCATCTCTTTGTCAGTTATGGTCAACGGGCCCCCATTTTCAATCTGCTTCCTGAATATCGGTATGACAGAACCAACCGAATCCAGCACATTTCCGAACCTTACGCAGCAGAATTTAGTATCTGCATTGCTTATTGCAGTGTCTATTATCACCTTTTCGCTAAGCAGCTTTGTGGCCCCCATTGTATTGATTGGGTTAACCGCCTTGTCTGTGGAGATTCCTATAAACTTTTCAACATTGTTGTCTATGGAAGCTGAAATCAAATTTTCAGTTCCAACGATATTGGTGCTTACAGCTTCAAAAGGGTTGTACTCGCATAAAGAAACATGCTTCAGGGCTGCAGCGTGGAATATGATATGAGCCCCCTTTACTGCCCTTTGGACCCTGTTCCTGTCCCTGATGTCACCTATAAGCAGCCTTATCCTGTCAGTTGCCAGCTCCTGCCCCAGATGGAACAGGTTTGACTCATTATTGTCAAAAACCCTGATTTTCTCCGGATTATACTTCAGCAACTGCTTTACTATCTCGCTGCCGATTGAGCCGCACCCGCCTGTCACCAGTATATCTTTTCCTTCAAAGACGCCTTTCATTTTAACCTCCTTAGGATTTTTTTGAGAGAATTTACAACTGTATGCATATCTTTTTCCTTAATCTGCTCGTAAAAAGGCAAGATCATTATCGTCCTGCTCAGCTTTTCAGCCACCGGAAAATCACCTTCTTTGCAGCCAAGACTTTCCCTGTAAAACGGCTGCAGGTGAATGCAGGGATGAAAATACGCCTTGCTCTGTATCCCCATGGCGTTCAATTCGCTTATGGCCCTGTCCCTTATCTTTTCGCTTACCATTACAGGAAAAACAAACCATGAATGCTCATTGCCTTTTCTGATTTTTGGCAGCGTTACGCCATCGATTCCCTTTAATTCATCAAGATAGGCATTTGCAAGCTCCTTTCTTTTTTTAATAAAGCCCGGCAATTTTTCAAGCTGCTCTACCCCAATGGCGGCATTTATCTCGTCCATCCTGTAATTATAGCCAATCCGCTGGTGGGTAAGCCACTGCATGTTATCCGATCTTCCCTGATTCCTGTAGCTTTTGCACAGTGCGCTTGTTTTTTCATAGTTTGTAACAATCATGCCTCCTTCAGCTGTTGTCATCTGCTTGTTTGGGTAGAATGCAAAAACTCCCGCATCCCCCATTGTTCCGGTATTTTTTCCCTTATAGGTAGCCAGTATGCTTTCGCATGCATCCTCTACGACTTTCAGCTTGTTTTCCCTTGCTGCCTTTAGTATAGGATCCATATCGCAGCTTTGGCCGAAGACATGCACCGGCAAAATGAACCTTGTCTTTGCATTTATTTTTTCCTTTATCAAATCAGGATTAATGTTAAAAGTGTCCTCTTCCACATCGACAAAAACAGGCTTTGCATTCTCAAACAAGGCGCAGTTTGCAGAGGCAACAAAAGAAAAAGGAGTTGTTATCACCTCATCTCCGGGATTTATGCCCAAAGACTTTAATGCCAGGTGCAGCCCTGAAGTGCCTGAGTTGACAGCAATGGCATATTTTGACCCCATAAGCCTGGAGAATTTTTCCTCAAATTCTTCCAATTTAGGGCCTAAGCTCAATATTCCTGATTTCAGCACTTTTACTACTGAATTGATCTCTTCTTTTCCTATTGTCGGCCTTGATAATGGTATCATTTTAGTGTTTTCAATTTTTTATTTTCTTCACAACTTTAGCCGGGATGCCATAAGCAACAACATTATCCTGGATGTCCCTGTTGACAAACGAAAAAGCCCCTATAACTGAATTTTTCCCTATCGAAACCCCGGGCATTATGACAGAATGGCTGCCTATTTTACAGTTTTCCTTTAATGTCACCATTCCTTTCTTGCCGTCTATTGTGCTTATGCTGTATATCGAGCAGTGGCTTCCTACCTGCACACCATCCTGTATTTCCACGCCGTGCTTCGCGTTTATGTATGTAAATGCGCCTATATCAGTTTTCCTGCCCAGTTTCAGGCCGCCTTTATTCCGGACCAGCCAGCTGTATTTTGTCATTTTTCCTTCCCTGATTTCCGGGAATTTCCAGCCCTTAAACCTTTCTTCTTCCATTTTTCTAGTATGATATCCTCTTCTGCAGGAGCTTCTCATCAATTTTTATGCTTTTTAGGCATTCAAGCACCTTCTGGAAAGTATCTCCGCTGCCGAAAGGATTCTTCAGGCTTTTTATTCTCTTCTGAAAACCTTTTGATAAAGCGAGCTTTATGGATTTTTTAATATCTTCCTTCTGATATCCGCAGTCAATGACATTTCCTGCCCTTTCCCTTCCTTTTTGCCTTGAGCCTATATTGACGGCAGGAAGCCTGAAATATGGGGCCTCTATTATTGCGCTGCTGGAGTTCCCAACAATTACATCAGCAAAGCCCATAATGCCTATGAATTCTACGTAATCCAGATTTTTCCTTATCCTGAAGCCCGGATTTGAGGCAAATTCGCCAATGGCCTTTATAATTCCACTGTTTCCGGGGTCTGCATTAGGATAAACAACAAGGCACTGGGCGTCAATTTCAGCTACCGCCTTTAGCGTGTTGAGTATTTGGCTGTATGAGCTGTTTTCCTCGAGCGTTACAGGATGCTGCAAAACCAGCACAAGAGGCTTTTCATTGCTTAATTCAAATTTTTTGTATAATTCTCTTTTTGAAATCTTTTTCATCTCCCTTATGTTGCTTACGGAAGGGGAACCGACAACACGTATCCTAAAAGAATCTTCCCCCATTTTTTTTATCCTTTCTGCAGATTTTTCCGTGGCGCAGAAATGCAGATGGCTCAGCTTTGTTATTGCATGCCTTGCCGCCTCGTCAACGGTCGAGGTCACTTCGCCGCCATGGAAATGGGCAACAGGTATGGAAAGGTAAGAGCCTGCAATAGCCCCTCCTAAGGCCTCTATCCTGTCGCCTATGACAAAAATAAAGTCCGGCTTTATCTCGCTAAGTTTTTTTGTCAATTTTTCTATAAAATTACCCAAAAAAAACAGCATAGATGCCTTGTTGTCTTTCTCGAAAACAGAATTTATCTCTACTGTGCCCAATCCGCTTTTTTTGACCTCATCTATGCTATGGCCGAATTTTTCCATCATATGCATGCCTGTTGCAATTACAGTTATCTTAAAGCCTTTAGCCTTATCCAATTTTTTCAGCAGTCCCGACATTATCCCGAAATCCGCCCTTGTTCCCGATATATAAACAATTTTTTTCATTCTATCTTTTCCAAACTTAATAATTCATCTTTCATAATTTGGGCATTCGCTTTTTTCCCTATTATCGAGTAGATATCTTTAGGCTTCAATCCAATTCCAGGCCTTTTTATTGCAAGATTTCCAAAGCTTAGTTTCTCGCCTTTTGCTATGTTCCTTGCAGCTACTATGCTTTTTCTTGCTACTTTGGCATTTTCTATTTCGCTTTTTGTTGGCTTTTTTTCAGCACTCCCCAAAACTCCCCCATCAAGCTTGATTTTCTCATAATCCTTGTTTTTTATTGCTGTTATCATTTCTTTTAATTCATCAGGCTCCAAAGAAGCTTTGTGGTCAGGCCCTTCCATGCCCCTGTCAAGGGTAAAATGCTTCTCTATCAGGACCGCGCCTAGCTTAACAGCCATCTGCGGAACATCAATCCCGAGCGTGTGGTCAGAATAGCCCACCAGGCTATCTAATTCCTTCTGCATGGTCTGCATGGCCCTTAAGTTCACTTCATTTTTTGGGCATGGGTAACTGGTTGTGCAATGCAGCATGATAACTTCCCTGTTGCCTGCTTCATATATTTCACTCAATGCCTCTTTTACCTCTTCCAAGGTAGACATCCCTGTCCCCAAAATCATGGGCTTGAGCTTTTTTGCAGCCTTTTTCAAAAAAGGGATATTGGTAAGGTCTCCGGAGCCTATTTTGAATGCAGGCATCATCTTGTCCAAAAAATCTATTGCATCATTTGTATGGGGGGTCGATAAAAAGATAATATCTTTCTCATCACAATATTTTTTTAATGCTTTGAAATTGTTGTAATCCAATTCTAATCTCTTCAGCATCTGCAACTGAGTTTCACCTCCTCCAATATTCTCTTCCTGGTATTTCGCCATTGGAGTTTTTTCAGCAATCAAATCCTCTGATTTAAAAGTCTGGAACTTTACAGCATCAGCTCCCGCATCTTTTGCTGCATCCACAAGCTTTTTTGCCAATTCCAAAGAGCCGTTGTGGTTCACTCCCGCTTCCGCTATTATGAAGCAAGGCTCATTTTCCCCGATTCCTCTGCCCCCTATGTTTATCCGCATCATTTGTGCCGCTGAATTATATTCCTGTTTATTTCCATCAGCTTGGGATTCTCAAGAAGAAGTTTAATGATGCTTTTCAGCGGAAAGATATTTTTATCGCCTAAGCTGTCAAAAATCCTCCTTACAAGCTCCAAATCCTCGCTGAAATCCACGGTCAGCCTTATTTCCGGATGCCTTAACTCTTCTTCAACCTCCAGGTCTATCTTTTTCAGGCTGGACTCCCTTTCAAATAGGTTCCCCCATATTTCCGTGTCTTTCTCTTTTTTGGTTTCTATAATTTTCTTAAGAGCATCAATCTTGATTCCATAGGAAAAAGCGCCCAGCGGAAGATTTTTGCAGGTTATAAAATCAGCATCGGATTCCCTGAAACTGGTGATTATCCTGTCAATATAAGCAGGATCAACCAGGGGGTTGTCTGCAGTAACGCTGACTATATGGCTTGCCTTGTATTTTTTTGCTGCATTGAACAGCCTGTCGAGCACGTCATCCTCGCTGCCCCTGAACCATTTTATGCCCTCTTTCTCGGCAACATCTATCAATACATCATCCTGGGGATTTGTTGATGTGCAGAGGATTATCCCATCGGCATTTTTTGACAGCTTCAGCCTGTCTATCTGGTGCTCTATCATAGGCCTTCCTTTTATGTACCTCAGCACTTTTAACGGGAGCCTTTCCGATTTCATCCTTACTGTTATGGTTATTGCCGCTTTCATTTTTCCACATTCCTCCAGCTTATAAGCGAATATTTCTTAATAGGCTCTTTTGCCTTTTTGCCGATTAAGCTAAAGAATTCCCTCTGCTCTATGGTATTTTCCTTTTTTGTTCTCCTGAAAGCCAGGTCTTTTTTTCCTATGGAGCTTCCTTTTTTTATGTCACCTGCAGCGACTATTGTAAACTTCATCGGACCTTTCCTCGCGTATATGTTCTCGTAATCGCTGATTTCAAATGAGCCGTCGCCTTTGGCCTTGTTTAGAATACCCATCTTGCCCCTTATTTCCCTCAGGCTTTCTGCAGACACCGCAGCGTCGTAATCAGTTCTTTTTTTCCCTGCTTCCAGGGCAACGTGCTTTTCAATTATATTCGGACCTGCCATGAATCCGGCCAGTGTCATCAGTTCATTGTTTTTGTCGTCCCAGGCAGTATGGTCTGCGTATCCCACAGGAAGACCGAATTTTTCCTTGATTTTTTGCATCCTTCTGAAATTTATATATTCATATCTCGTGGGGTAGTTCTGGAAACCGTGCATGAGAAGAATGTCTTTCCTGTCCAGGAATTTAACAGCGAATTCTATGTCTTTGATACCTGAGCCGCCAATGCCAAGAATTATCGGAACCTTTATGCCTTTCACCCTTTCAAGCATTTCTATGTTGTTCAAGGCCACAGCATGAATTTCAACAGCATCGACCAAATCAACATTCTCCTTTACAAAATCAATAGAGTACAGGTCATCAGCCAAGACTATATTGTCAAAACCGGAGCTTTTTGCCTTTTCCAATATCATGATCCACTGGCTTTTTGAAAACATGGATTTTTTGATTATGCTGTAAGCGGGATGGTCTTTTGTGAAATAAGAGTCTATGTCGATCATTATGTGGAATTTTACCCCATCGCAGCTTTTTTTTGATGCAAGACTGTGGATCAGCCTGTTCATGTAGGAAAAGTTCCCCTCGTGTATATATGCGGTTTCCCCAATTATGTAAGGACAGTTCTCATCTTCCATTGCTTCCTTGAACCTGCTTTTTTTTGCCATTTATTTATGCCCCATGACCTTGAGCATGTCATAATCCTCAAACTTGTAAACGCATGTTGTCAGCGACTCAGACCAGTCGTTTATTATTTTGCTGAATTTGTTCCGGATCGCCCGCGTTATATTCCCAAGGTCCATGCCGTCCCTGGCAATCACTACAATGGAAAAGTCCCATTCACCGGAAACAGACATTACTTCAGCTACATTTGGGTGCCCCTTAAGATAGTCTATGAACTCCCTTATGTCGCTATCAGAGTAATTGTGCGCCTTAATCTTAATGTCAACTATGTTGTTAAACCCAAAATTCCTCGGCCTCAGCTGTATCTTCGGGAAAAAAATATTGTTTTCCTTCATCTTGATTATCCTCTTTTTAGTCGAATCCACGGACAACTTGACTTTTTTTGCAATGCCTGTCAGGGATTTCCTGCAGTCTGCCTGCAGCATGTTAAGAATAATGCAGTCCTTTTCATCAAGCTTTATCATTCTTCTTAAAAATACGATTTTATTTATAAATATTTCTATTTTTTAAGATATATATTTAAATATAGCTTAAAATTTAAGCTAATACATGGCAATCTCCTGCGGAAATTAAGACATTATGTGAATTATGAATAACGCGCCCTTCGCAGCCCAGGAGCCATTTTAAAGCGCATAAGATTTTTAAACTCACATCCAATTCTTGGCTTCATAAAAATGGAGAAAATAAGGATAATAGCCAGGCTGGATGTCAAGGGCCCCAATGTCATCAAAGGGGTGAATCTCGAAGCCTTGAGGGTGGTTGGAAAGCCGGAAAAGATGGCTGAAGATTATTACAGGCAGGGGGCAGACGAGCTGATATACATAGACATTGTTGCAAGCCTTTATGGGAGGCAAAATCTCCTTAACATAGTGAACCTGACATCTGACAAGATATTCATACCATTCACTGTTGGCGGCGGGGTAAGGACTCTTGATGACATAAGCCTGTTCTTAAAAGCAGGAGCAGACAAGGTGGCAATAAATACTGCAATAACCAAAAACCCGGATTTAATAACGAAAGCTTCAAGGATGTTCGGGTCGCAATGCATCGTTGCTTCTATAGAGGCAAAAAAGGCACCAGAAAATAAATGGGAGGCATACACTGAAAATGGAAGGGAAAAAACAGGCCTTGATGTGGTAAAATGGGCAAAGAAAGTGGAAAAACTCGGGGCAGGAGAGATACTCCTGACGTCCATAGACAAAGAAGGCACCAAAAAAGGATTTGATATCGAGCTCATAAAGCAGGTTTCTGAAGCTGTTTCTGTCCCGTTGATCGTATGCGGCGGCGCAGGCAATGCCGGCCACATCGTTGAATGCATTGAAAGCGGAAACATCGATGCAGTGGCAGTTTCCTCAATTCTTCATTACGGGACATCGACTATCGGCGAGATTAAGAATCACCTTGCCAAGAGTGGAATTAGCGTGAGAAAAAATGCAAAATTATGAAATTCCGGATGTAAGCATAATTGATTACGGAATAAACAATCTCAAGAGTGTAAACATTGCATTCCAAAGCATAGGAAGAACCGCGAAAATAATTGACGCTCCCGAGGACGTACAATCGGCAAAATGCCTTGTATTGCCGGGGATAGGCGCATTTCACAGCGCCATGGAAAACCTCAGGAAAAAATCCCTGACAGAGCCAATCAGGCAAAAAGTCAAAGACGGAACCCCAATTTTAGGGATATGCCTGGGGATGCAGCTGCTGTTCTCTGAAAGCGAGGAGTTCGGGCTGCACAAGGGGCTCGGCCTGGTTCCGGGAAGAGTCATACCATTCAAATCGCCAAAGGAAATTAATATAAAGGGCTATAAAGTACCGCATATAGGCTGGAGCGAGCTGATATTCCAAAAAAACAGTGTCAAAAATACGCTGCTTGAGAACCTGCCGGAACAATGCGAGGTTTATTTTGTGCATTCATACTTCCCCAAGGCTGATGATGCAGGCACTGTATTGGCGACTGCCAAATACGGCGGCCAGGAATTTTGCGCAATAGTCAAAAAAGGCAATATCACGGGAACCCAGTTTCACCCTGAGAAAAGCGGGGAAATAGGGCTGAGCATGCTAAGGACATTTTGCAATCAAAATTGCAGATGATTATAAAAGGCGCTGAAATGGTTTCTAAAAAAATACTGGACAGGCAACTGCCGGATCTGCCCCAAGAGATAAAATTCTGCAGAAAATGCGTGGTTTCCAACCAGCGCCCAAGGATAATTCTTGACGAGGAAGGCGTTTGCAGCGCGTGCAGGTTTGCATACGAGAAGGAGCATGCCATAGACTGGAAAGAAAGAGAAGACCTGCTTAGGAAACTATGCGACAAGTACAGGAGAAATGACGGAAGATTTGACATTGTCGTGCCCTCAAGCGGAGGCAAAGACTCGTCAGCAGTCGCGCACAAGCTAAAGCACAAGTATGGGATGCACCCTTTGACAATTACATGGGCTCCTTTGGACTACACCCCTATAGGCTGGCAGAATTTCAGGAACTTTACAAAGTCAGGATTTAACAATCTCTTATTCACGCAAAATGGCAAGCTGCTTGCAAAGCTGGCCAGGCTGGCTTTCGAGGCGGTAGGGGACGTTTTCCTTCCGTTCATATACGGCCAGACGTCTTTTGCCTTCCACGTGGCTTTGATGATGGACATCAAGCTTGTATTTTTCGGCGAGAACCCGGAAGCGGAATACGGAGGCTCCTTGAAGTACAAGGACAAGCCGGGCATACCGATCAAAGACTGGGCAGATACATATTATAAGGGAGTCACTGTGGACGACCTCGTAAAATACGGGCTTGAAGAAACGGATTATTTTACAAAAGACGATTATGACGAATGCGACCTTACATTTTACAGGCCCCCTCCCTTGGAAGAATTGGAAAAAAAGGACATACAGTTCCACTGGTTTGGCTTTTATGAAAAATGGGTGCCGCAGGAAAATTATTATCATGCCGCTGAAAATACCGGGTTCCAGCCCAATCCGGAAGGAAGGTCGGAAGGCACATATTCAAAGTATGCAAGCCTTGACGACAAATGGGATCCCTTCCATTTTTACTTCTCATTCATAAAATTTGGAATCGGAAGGGCGACATCGGACGCATCCCACGAGATAAGGGACGGCCATATAACAAGGGAAGAAGGGACTGCATTAGTAAAGAAATTTGACTCGGAGTTCCCTAAAAAGCATTTTAAGGAGTTCCTGGCTTTTATTGGCATGGATGAGGGGCAGTTTTGGAAAACAGTTGACAAGTTCAGGACAAGCCATATATGGAAAAAAGAAAACGGGGAATGGAAGCTAAGAAAAGCTGTTTATGACGAAGCAATCAGCATCTCCCGATGATCAGCCACGGAGCTTGTTCTTTTAACAGGCATAAATCATAATATGAACCACTCAACCTATATCTTCATCAGGGATAGTTTTGAGGCATCTCTTTTCAAAAAAACAATAGCAAAAGGAATGCTGGAGAAGCACGATATAACTGCTGTTTTGTGGAGCGGAGTTGATGCTGATTTTTTTGAAAGCCGGGGCTATAATCATATAAAGCTGGACAGCTCCGGAGAAAGGGGAAGCCTAATAAAAATCAGGAAAAATGCGGCAGAGCTTGTCAAGGCACTTCCCCACAAAAAAATTTTTGATGACAGGTCCCTTGTAGAGCTGCTTGACTACAGGGGATTCTCCCTATGGTGGTTTGTAAGGCAGGATTTCTATACAAATTGCGTGTCTGCCGTCAATGAGATATCAATGATAAGGAACACCATAAAAGAGAGAAAAGTCAAGAAAATACTGGTTTTGAGCAAAAGCGGCGGATTTCCAGAGGCAATAAAGGAAGCAGCAAAAAACCTCAATGTAAAGATTACAATACTTGTTCCGCCTGCCTTTGCGCTGCCTTTCAACCCTTCATTTCAAAATGCAGGAAACACTTTATCTGCCTTTTTCCCAAGGTCCATAAGGGTGATCCAGGGATTTTTTAGGTCATGGCACGCCCGAAATAAAAAAGGAAAGCAAAATATCCTGCTCTATACGAGGTCAGACTACTGGTCTTATGTCAAAGAGAACGTAAGAAACGATGCCCATTCCTATACGCTATTAAGGGAGCTGTCAAATTCTCCAAAATATAACCCGGTGCTTTTGGACGTGGCGCTCACCAAATCAGCAGCGTGGAGCAGCATCAAAGAAAATAAAAAATCATACCTTCCCTTCGAATATTTCCTCTTTAAGAGCTTTTTTGACTTGAGCCTGAAGAAAAATATCGACATCCAAAAGAAGCGCCTCGGAAGCCTGTGGGAAAAGCTTGACAAAAACGACAAATTTAATCAGATGCTTGTACTTGACGGAATCTCCCTATACGGCGTGCTGAGGCAGCACATAAAATCATACTTCTTTGCCACTTTCGGCTCATTTACAAATGCTATAAGGAACATAGAAACAGCCAGAAAGCTGATGGACTGGTGCAATATAGATGAGGTGATCTGCCTGGACGAAAACGGCTCTTCGCGCTTCTTGGTTTTTGCTGCGAGAATGAGCGGCATACCTTCCGTAGGAATACAGCACGGAGCATTCTCGACAGAAGAGAGCATAGTCTATAACTACAGCAAGAGCGACTTATACGGATATGGAAGAAACCTCAACTGCCAGCTTCCAGACATGACTGCGGTATTTGGAAACTATTTTAAGAATCTCCTAGTTAAAGAAGCAAGTTATCGGCCTGGCTTGATAGCTGTCACAGGCAGGCCCCAAACAGACATAATATACGAGAACAAAGGAAAATACTCTAAGAAGGAATTATGCAGAAAACTTGGAATAAGCGCTGAAAAGAGATTGGTGCTATTCGCATCCCAGCCCCTCGGGGCGGAAGCCGAAGAAACTTTTATCTCATTAGCCAGCTCGCTGAAGCACTTTAAAAGCATACACCTTGTAGTAAAGCTGCATCCCGGAGACTCCCAAAGTTTCTTTCAGGACTCGCTGGAGAAAATGAAATACAAGGCAACAATAGTCAAAGATGAGGACATCTTCAGCCTGATAGCATGCTCAGATTTGGTGATATCCATACAGTCAACCGTGATTCTTGAGGCGCTGCTGCTCGAAAAGCCGGTGATTCAGCTGAACACGATCGAAAAATATGAAAACCTTTTCGGCGAGCTTGCCGAAAAGCTCATCAAGCATGTAACGAAAGAGAGCGAGATTAGCAGAGTGATCAAAAGCATGCTGTCTTCCAGACAAGAAAGCAGGAATATGAAAATGAGGAAGAAATTCATATATGAGTACTACTACAAAATCGACGGGAACTCGTCCAAAAGGGCAATAAGCGAGGCTGAAAAACTTCTCAAAGTAAAAAGCAGCGCTATCCGGGCATTTTAAAGTCATACTTCTCATAGTAAGCCATTCCCTTTTTATGCAGCACATACTGAAAGATTGACCTTAAAACATTGAATCCGTAGGTTATGCTCTTAACCCTTGAAATCTCATCGCCGTAGAATGTAGGTATGGGAACCTCCTTTATCCTTAATCCCCTGCTGTGGAACTGTATCAAAATTTCAGTGTCAAAATGGAAATCATCGGAGCACTTGTTAAAAGGCACTTTCTTCAGCGCATGGCAGCTGTAAGCCCTGTAGCCTGAGTGAAACTCGCTCAGTTTGGATCCGAGAAGGGCATTCTGGATGAAGGTCAAAAATCGGTTGCCCAGAAATTTGTAGACAGGCATCCCCCCTTTAAGAGGATGACCCATCATTCTCGATCCATTTACCATATCAGCTTCATCATCGATTAATGGCTGCAGCATCTTTCCAAGCGCTTCAGGCGCATACTGGGCATCTCCGTGAAGCATGACAACAATATCCTGCCCTTTTTTAATAGCGTAATTATACCCTTTTTTCTGGTTGCCCCCGTACCCAAGATTTTTGGGATTCCTGTAGACATTCAATTTTTTCAGCGCATTCCTGTATTTGTAGCCCAGGGCGGCATAGTATGTGTTGTCATCACTGGAGTCATCAATAAGGAATATTTCGTTTACCTTGCCGTAAACCTCTTTAGGTATCCTCCTTATAACCTCGTCAAAAGTCTTCACGGCCTGATACGCAATGATGAACACCGCTATCTTCTTTACGCTTGTTTTTTTCACCATTGGACATAAAATCCGCCAATTATTTAAATATCTTGCTTTTGAATATTTTAATTTAAAATCCTCCCATGACATCAAGCCAAGCAGGAATCAATAAAAGTTGGGATAATTTGCAGAATCATTGCACATAATATATGTAGGCATTTCCTTTTGTATTTTTTATCTCTTTGAGAAGCTTCCAGCCTTTTTGCTGCTTAATTATCTCTTCAGGAAAAGACCATCCATAGTTTTTTGGTATTGAATTCAAAACCTGCCAATCAATTATGATATATGCATTTTTAACCTCTGAAAAATTGATTGAGCTGCTCCCTTTGTAAGGATAATTGCCATCCAGGTATATTTTTATGTTTTCTGTGCTTTTATATCCGCTCAGGAAGGCGTATGAGGGGTAAGATGCACCGTCTACATATACGACTATGCCGCTTTTCCCCTGCTTTGACAGAAAATCAAGCGCTTCTTTTGCATTTGACCTGGAGCCCCTGTCAGGATTAAGGTAAATGAATCCCAAGGAAGTCAAAAGCAGGAATATGACGGCAAAAGGCGCCAGATACTTTTTTATTATTTTGTCCTTCTCCGACAGGAAACTTGCAAGTATAAGGACTGCCGGGAAGCTCAGCACTGCAAGATACCTTGGGCTCCCTGCCGCCAAAGGTATGTAATTGCCCAAATTGAATGTCGTCGGGCCAAAGTTTATGTACAGGAACATCCCATAAAGCCACAATAAAACCGTTGTCGTTCCCTCAGTCCTCTTAAAAAACACGTAATACCCGGATGCCATCAAAATAAATATAAAAAAGAAGCCGAACTGGAAATTTGTGAGAACCAGGTAAGGAAAATGGAAAAACAGCCTTTCAAAGAGCCTTGCCCCGCTATAATCATAGAGATTTTTCATTGCTGTTGAATATTCATGCTCAAACTGGCTCTCTGTTAGGAATGGATTTCCCGAAACTGAATAATTGTGGAGCATTGCGGCAAAAAACACCACCATGAATCCCGCTAAAATGAGCATGTAGCCCCATTCAATCCTCCTGATAAAAGGCATCTTTCTTTTTAAAAAGAAAAGCTCGTACAAGCCAAATGCAGCCATAAATATGAATACGAGCAATCCGCTGGTTTTCATGTAATAGGCTATTCCGGCGGATATCCCTGAGGAGACATATAAAGCCGACTTTCTCCAGCCTGCAGATGCCCTCCTGCCTACAAGGAATGCAAGGACAGCAATGCCCATAAAAAAGGAATGAGGTATGTCGGGCAGCATAGCCGTGGAGTTGATTACATCCAGCGGGTAAAATGACAGCAGAAAAGCAGCGATCAGCCCAACTTCCCTGCCAAGCAAAAATGACCCCAGCCAATATACAAGCAAAATTCCAAGCAAGGAAGTAATAAGAGAGAACAAATAAGACGAGAATTCACTCACGCCGAATATTCTGTAAAAAAACGCTACAGGATATATGTAAGTAATCCTTGTTGAATAATGCACATCTGCTTCTGTCGGACTATACGTGCCTGACACAATCTGATACGCGTATTTGTCATGGCTGACATCAGCAGACCCCAGAAGCCCTGTGGGAAAAAAAAGCCTTAGGAATAGTGCAAATACAAGTATACCGGCCAAAAATTTCCAATAATTTTTATCCTTAATTTCCAGCAACACTTAGCATCCAGCCCGGATTATTGCACGCTATTTAAATAAATTTCCCTGAGCAGATGGATCAACTGGCTGACGAATGTCGTTTACTCTGTTGCGAAAGCTTTATAAATCGTATCCGAATATTATTTTTGGGCTGGTGGCAATATGATTGAAGGCGTCCAGATTAAAAAACTAAAAAAAATAACAGATGAGCGCGGATTCCTGATGGAAATGCTCAGGAATGACGACACTTTCTTCCAAAAATTTGGCCAGGTATACATGACCGTGTGCAATCCAGGATACGTCAAGGCATGGCACTACCATAAAAAACAAAGCGATAATTTTGCTGTTGTAAAGGGGACGGGAAGGGTGGGCCTTTATGACAGAAGAAAAGACTCAACGACAAAAGGAGATGTGATGGATATGACTATTGGGGAGGGCAACCCTGCGCTCGTATTCATCCCAAAAGGGGTTGTTCACGGATTTGAAGCCGTTGGAAACGAGCCATGCTTCCTGATAAATACAGTGACAGAGCCTTACAATTACAATTCCCCCGACGAGGAAAGGATAGACCCGTTTGACAATGATATTCCATTTAAATGGAAAAACAAAAAGGGTTGGTAGCTATGCGTCTGTTAGTTACCGGGGGCTCGGGCTTTATAGGCTCTAATTTTATAAGGCTTATTCTTTCAAAATATCCGGGCTACAGTGTGATAAACCTTGACAAGCTTACTTATGCTGGCAACCCTGACAACCTTAAGGATGCTGAAAGCAACAGGAATTACAAATTTGTCAAAGGAGACATTTGCGATTCCAAGATTGTCAGAGATCTGATGAAAAAAACAGATGCAGTTGTCCATTTCGCAGCAGAAACACATGTCGACAGGAGCATAATGGACGCCGGCACCTTTATACAAACGGATGTCTATGGGACATTTGTGCTGCTAAACGAGGCAAGAAAAAGCAACATAAGCAAGTTCATTCACATTTCCACTGATGAAGTGTATGGCAGCATAGAAAAAGGGTCATTTACCGAAGAAAGCTCGCTGAACCCAACAAACCCATATTCAGCTTCAAAAGCAGGGGCAGACAGGCTGGCATATTCCTATTTCAAGACCTTTAATCTGCCGGTTTGCATATCAAGAAGCTCCAATAATTTCGGCCCGTACCAGCATCCGGAAAAATTCATTCCCCTGTTCATAACCAACGCAATTGAAAACAAGCCACTGCCGCTTTATGGGGACGGGAAAAACAGGAGAGACTGGATATATTCACCGGATAATTGCCGAGCGATTGATCTGCTGCTGCACAAGGGAAAAATAGGAGAGGTTTACAATATCGGCGGCGGCAATGAAATGGAGAACATTGAAATCGCAAAAATGATAATTAAGGAGCTCGGGAAAAATGAAGACATGATAAATCTTGTCAGGGACCGGCCCGGGCACGATAAGAGATACTCGCTAAACAGCAGGAAAATCGGCCACCTTGGATTTAAGCCAGGCCGGGATTTCAAGAGCGCGCTAAAGGAAACTATAAGATGGTACACCAAAAACACCCAATGGTGGAAAAAAATAAAATCCGGGGAGTACAGACGCTATTATGGCAGGCAATATAAAGCTGATTAGGCAATAACAGCAAAATTTATTATTACGGGCAAAAACCGGATGATTATTCAGATTGCAGGATGCAGCAGGCAAAGAAAATGAACAAAATCAGGGGAGTGATACTTGCAGGAGGATTTGGCTCAAGGCTAGGCTTACTGACAAGAATAACAAACAAGCACCTGCTGCCGGTTTATGACAAGCCAATGATATTCTATCCGCTGCAGAAGCTGCTTGACGCGGGAATCAAGGACATACTCATAGTTTCCGGTCCGGAATACTCCGGGCATTTTCTGAGGCTGCTGGGCTCCGGCAGGGAATTTGGCGTCAGGTTCACATATGAAATTCAGGACGAAGCCGGAGGCATTGCACAGGCCCTTGGGCTGGCTGAGGGCTTTGCAGACGGCAATAACGTAGCGGTAATTTTAGGAGATAACATATTTGAGGACAACCTTTCCAATGAAATAAACTCATTTACTGCCGGGGCTAAGCTGTTTTTGAAGGAAGTTGCCGATGCAAACAGGTTCGGAGTTGCGCAAATATCAGGAAACAAGATTATCGGCATTGAAGAGAAACCAAAAAAACCAAAATCCAGCTATGCCGTTACAGGGCTATACCTTTATGACTTCAGGGTGTTTGACATAATAAAATCCCTTAAGCCATCTTCCCGCGGGGAGCTGGAAATCACAGACGTCAACAACCATTATATAAAAGACGGAAAAATGTCATATTCAATAGTAAAGGGATTCTGGTCAGATGCAGGCACTTATGATTCCCTGTTAAGGGCATCAACACTCGTCAAGTCGTCCCGTGACAAGAAGAAAGAATAGAAATTGCCTAAATTTCAGCCCTAATAAAAATAAAATGATACCCTTATTCAAGCCATGTTCCGATGAAGAGGAGATACGCGCGGTAGCCGAAGCTCTTAAGAGCGGATGGTGGGGCCTAGGTCCAAAGACAAAGGAATTCGAGGAAAAATTCGCAGAGTACATAGGCACAAAGTATGCGGTATGCCTGAATTCAGCCACTGCAGCACTGCACCTTTCATTAAAAGCACTCGACCTTCCTGAAGGAAGCGAAGTAATAACAACTCCCATAAGCTTCATTTCCACGTCATTTGCTGCGCACTACAACAATCTAAAGCCCGTGTTTGCAGATGTTAGCAGAGATACACTTAACTTAGACCCGGAGGATGTGCGCAGGAAAATCACCCCTAAGACAAAAGCAATCATGCCAGTGCATTTTGGCGGCCATATATGCGATATTGAGGAGCTGACATCAATAGCTTCGGAGCACAGCCTTGCTATTGTTGAAGATGCTGCGCATGCTGCAGGAAGCGAGTTCAATGGCAAAAAGGCAGGAAGCTTTGGCAAATTCGGGTGTTTTTCGTTCCACGCTGTCAAGAACCTTGCAACAGGGGACGGTGGAATGGTAACTACTAATGACAAAAAGGCATATGAGAGGCTTGTGCGTTTGCGATGGCTTGGAATTGACAAATCTACATTCTCAAGGACGCTGAACTCAAACTATACTTGGGATTATGATGTAAGGGAGCTTGGCTTCAAGTGCCACGGCAATGACATATTATCCAGCATAGGCATAGTGCAGCTTAAAAAACTGGAAAGCACAAATAAAAGGCGAAGAGAAATTTTTAAAGAATACAATGATGCCCTTAAGGATGTTGTGGAAACTCCATCATGGAGAAAAGGCCATATCAGCGCATGCCATAATTACGTTGCGAAAGCCGATGACAGGGACAGCCTTATAGCCCACCTCAATGCCAATGGAATATCTGCAGGAGTGCATTACAAGCCCCTTTACCTTCATTCCTATTACAAAGGGCTGAAAGCTGACTGTCCAGTGTCAGATGAAGTATGGCAAAAAATGATATCCCTCCCCCTGTTTCCAGACTTAAAAGAAAAAGAAATAAGAAGGGTCATCAGCTGCATCAAGGAATTCTACGGGAAATAACTCATTCCTCTTTTTCCATAATTTTTATATACCTCCCAGCTTTTCTTTCCTGATGGCACTTTACACGTTTAAGGAGGACAAGTACAGCAGCCATATGCAGATAGGAGACATAATAAAATCTCTCGGGCTTAAGCCAAATTCAAAAATACTTGATGTAGGCTGCTCAAAGGGATTTGCAGCAAAAAATCTCAGCAGCATGAATTTCGATTTTTACGGCATAGAAATGGACAAAAAAGATGCCAAAATTGCCAAGCCTTACTACATAAATATAAATATCTGCGACCTGGATTTAAATCCTCCTGAATACAAAAACGAATTTTTTGACGCAATCATCATGGCAGACATACTGGAGCATCTGAGAGACCCATTAAATGCACTAAACCACTTCAGAAAATCTCTGAAAAATGGCGGCTGGGTCATCATGTCAACAGGCAACGTTGCCAATCTTTGGGTAAGAATCAACCTTCTTTTTGGAAAATTTGAGTATACAGACAAAGGCATACTGGACAGGACGCATACCCGCCTTTATACGCTAAAGACTTTCAAGAGGCTTGCGAAGGATGCAGGATTAGAAATCAAAAAAATAGCCGTTACGCCCATACCATTGCCATTAGTATCCTCGCTGTTTGCCAAGGATGGGATTCTCTATTTTCTGCATAAAATAAGCTATTTTTTGGCGATTTTGCATAAAAAGCTTTTTGGCTACCAGTTCATTCTGGTCTGCAGCAAGAAATGAATTTTTACTCAAGCAAATAATACCTAAAAATTCCGTAGTTATGCAGCTTGTACCTTATAATTTTCCAAAACAGGTTCAGCCCGTATTTCACGCATGTCGGAAATGAAGTGGATGAAGATTCTTCCTCGTATTTTGTCGGTATCGGGATTTCCGCAATCCTGAAATTTCTTGACACCACCTGGATCATTGCCTCCTCGTCAAATGTAAACCCGTCAGAATTCTTTACGAATGGTATGGACTTGAGCACTTTACTTGAATATGCTATATATCCTGTGGCAGCATCGGTTATTTTTATATTAAGGAATATCCGAAAATAGAATGTAAGGGCACGGTTCCCAAGCCTCTTCCACCAGGGCATGCCGCCTTTTTTCGCATCGCCTTTGACCAGCATCCTGGAGCCGTAAACAACATCTGCCCTGTTTTCTTTTATCGGGCTTATGATTTCCGGAATTTTTTTTGGGCTGTACTGGTAGTCGGGGTGCAGCAGAACTATGATATCGGCACCCTTCCTGAGAGCATTCCTGTAGCACGTTTTCTGGTTTGCGCCATACCCCTTATTCTTTTTATGTATGATAACATCCAGCCCAAGTTTTCTCGCTATTTCAGCCGTATTGTCCTTGCTGCAGTCATCAACCAGTAAAATCCCATCTACATGGCTCTTTGGAATCTCCTTATACGTTTTTTCAAGCGTCTTTGATGCGTTATAGGCAGGCATCACGACAATAACCTTTAATTTTTCTTCCGGCATAGAATCACGCTAAATCCATGGCTATTTAAAATTTATTTAATTTTTGACAAACGCACTGTAAATCCTTTCAGCAACTATGTCAACAGAAAAATTATCCAGAATCCTCTTCCCTCCTTTTTCTGCCATCCTTGCAGCCGCTTTTTTATTCTTTATTAAAAATTCTATTTTTTCAGCCATGTCACCGACATCGAGCTTTTTTGACACTAACCCGCAGCTCTCATCCGGAATGACAAAATCCCTTCCGCCGCATTCCATCACCACTACTGGAACCTGGCAGGCCATGGCCTCGTTTACGGCAGGGGTCATCTCCTGGAAATTTGCCAGTACAAATATATCGGAGAGGTTATAAATCTTCGCCAAGTCATCATGGCCCTTTTTTCCAAGGAATTTGACATTTTTGCTTACATCAAGAGCCTTTGACAGCCTTTCAAGGGAGCCTTTGTAATAACCGTCCCCGACAATCCATAATTCTGCATTCTTATGGCCTTTGTCTATTAATCTTTTCAAAGCTTTGATAATTATGTGATGGCCTTTTATCTTGTATAACCCCCCGACAGACAAAAGAACAATTTTGCTTTTGTCTTTTTTTAAATTCAGCGGCCTGAATGTTCTTGTGTCTGTGGCATGGCCTATGATGATGGACTTTTTTGAATGATTTATCAGCCCCAATCTTATGGCCCTTTCCTCTGCCTGGGGGTTTGTGAATAAAAGGGATGACGCGTAGCCATATGCCTTCCTTGCAATTGGAGCAACAAGCAGCCTTGTCAATCTGAAAAGGAAAAACCCGTCAACTGTCTGGGATGTCCTGTAAATAAGCCTTGCATTGTATTTTCTTGCTGCCCTGTAGGACTGGTATGCGAAGCCATAAAATTCAGGATTGCTTGATTCTATGACATCATAGCCTTTCAGCTTCCCGACCAAATCAGCGTACCAGAACCTCGGGATTCCAAGTACAAACAATATCTTTTCAAGGATTGTCCTGTAATCAATGCCGCTTATTTTTTCAATTTTGAAATCTCCGTATTTGACATTGTTTTTTTTATCCGTGAATATTGTGACTTCCACATCCCTGTTTTTTATCAAAAACCCGTAGACTTTCAGCAGGTTCGCGAGGGAGGAATGCATGTCAAAGTGCGTGGGAATGACCACGGCAACTTTCAGTTTTTTCATAGGAAAAAGCTATGAGAAACTATTTAAATAGCTTTAGTTTCTTGGAGCGCATGAAAATTGTAAGCATCGCAGGCACAAGGCCGAATTTCATGAAGATAGCCCCGCTGGCAAATGAATTCAAAAAGCATAAAATAGAGCATATTCTGGTGCACACGGGGCAGCACTATGACAGGGAAATGAGCAAACTCTTCTTTGACGACCTTAAAATACCAAAGCCGGATGCTGACCTTGGAGTGGGCTCTGAAACAAGAGAAAAGCAGATTGAAACCATAAAGCAAAAACTCGCAGCAATTCTTAAAAAAGAGAATCCGGACATTGTTATAGTTGTAGGAGACGTGAATTCAACCCTTGCAGGAGCTGAAGCAGCGCATGAACTTGGCATAAAGGTTGCCCATGTCGAAGCAGGCCTGAGAAGCTTTGACAAGTCCATGCCGGAAGAAATCAACAGAATACGAACAGACGAGGTAAGCGACTTTCTTTTTACAACAGAGAAAAGCGGCAATGAAAATTTGCTGAGAGAAGGCATAATCAGGGACAAAATATTTTTTGTAGGAAATGTCATGATAGACACACTGTTAAAACACAGAGAAAAAGCAAAAGCAAAAAAATCAAAAATGCTGAAGGAACTGAAAATACATGAGAAAGATTATTGCGTTTTAACACTGCACAGGCCCAGCAATGTAGATAACAAAGAACCTTTTGAGAACATCCTATCCATCATCGAAAAAATAGGGGATAAAATAAAAATAGTCTTCCCGCTGCACCCAAGAACGCAAAAAAACCTGGAACTATTAGGATTGTCAAAAAGAATTGGAAAAATAAAAAACCTGATAATAACAAAACCTCTCGGCTATTTAGACTTCCTTTGCCTGATGGACAACAGCAAGCTTGTCCTGACAGACTCTGGAGGAATACAGGAGGAAACAACTGTACTTGGGGTGCCGTGCATCACATTGAGAAACAGCACCGAGAGGCCGGTTACGGTTGAGGAAGGGACAAACATGATTGTAAGCACAGACCCAGTTAAGGTGGCAGAAAAGGCGTTGGAAATAATCAACAGCAATATAATGATAAATAAAAAAATCCCTGAAATGTGGGACGGGAAAGCCGCAGAAAGGATAGTCGAAATTATCCTGAAACAATTTAGCCAAAATGGGAAAAATTGAGAAAAGCAGGCAGGCAAGGTCTTTTAAGGAGCGGGCCAAAAAATACATCCCGCTGAGCATCCAGAAGCGGCTGTACAGCATAATAAAAAAAGCAAGGCACATAAAAAACATAAAGTCAGGAAGGGTAATAACAAAAAAACACCTTCAGAACGCTTTTAGGCAGGCAGGCCTGAAGAGCGGAAATATTGTACTTGTACATTCTTCCCTTGGCAGGATAGGGCATGTGGAGAACGGGCCCGAAACTGTAATTGATGCATTGCTTGAGATAATCGGAAAAAGCGGGCTGCTTGTCATGCCGGGATTTTCAGCGCTGAATTACGACAAAAAGCGCAATATGTACGTATTTGATGTGCAAGACACCCCAACTTACACGGGAGCAATTCCGGAAGCTTTCAGAAAAAGAAACGGGGTGAAAAGAAGCATGTCCCCTACGCATTCATTGTGCGCTTTTGGAAAAAATGCCGGCAAGCTTATAGAAGGCCACGACAAGGTTGACAACCCATTCGCGATGAACGGCCCTTTTGGAAAGCTTTACAGGTGGAAGGCCAAGATAATGCTGCTTGGGGTTGACCACCTTGCAAACTCCTCCCTTCACATAGTGGAGGACAAGCCTTATTTTCCTGTCAAAGTTTTCACCGAGAAATTCAGAGTCCTGATGAAGGACAATGGGAAAGAGAAAATAATAGAAGCCAGAAGGCATACTGACCACTCAAGAAAAACAAGAGACCCGAACATAATGGAAAAATACTGCCTTAGGCACAAAGCAATGAAAATCCTTAAAATCGGCAACACAGAGCTAAGGGTGATAGACATAAAGAAATTCGTCGATATGATGGACGGGCTTTGCAAAAGAGGCATAACAATCTATCCCGCAGGCATTAAATGATTTTTCTGTGCATTCCAGGCTTTGATTCCAGCATAAGTGAGTCCACAAAGAACTTGGCAGCCCAGTTTATGAAGCAGAAGGGGGCGTACCAGCCGTATATGGGGAACGCCCCTGGAATTCCCCCCCTAATCCCTTTATTGAGAGATTTCATATTCTGCACCCTTTTCATGTAATTGTTGCTTTTTTTTGCAGCAATCAAAAATTTTTCATCTTTTGTTTCTATGAATAATTTTTGCCATATTATTGACATCTGGGCGTTCCCGGTCAAGCAGGACCATCTTACGCTGCTTTTCCAGCCTTTGCCAAAGCTCCCCGGAAGAGAGCCGTCTTTTCTTTGCGCATCAAGCAAGGCTGTTGCTGCCTTTTTTGCCGAGTCTATGTATCTTTTTTTCCCTAAGCAAATCCCTGACTCAAGAATGCCCCTTATTGAATATGCAATGGTGTGCACCAAAGGCTCCTGCCCGGGATAAAAGGCGTTGTTTTGCAGCCATCCGCTTTCCTGCTGCTGCGTTAAAGCCCAGTCTATATTTTTTTCAGCCGCTTTTTTGAATTCTGCATTTTTTGCCAGGCTATAAGCCATTAAAAGCCCCCACGCCGTCCTGGCATTGTATGTATGCACATGATTAAGGTACTCGTGCTTTCTCCAGCACCCGTCTTTGTCCATGACTGACACAAGCCAGCAGGCCGCCTTTTCAGCGGCTTTTTTATATTCCTCCTTTTTTGATTCCTCATAGGCCCTGCAAAGCCCGAAAATCACCTGGCCTGTATTGAAGACAACGGGAACATTTTTTGTTCCTGCACCTGGGAAGGCCCCGGAAGGAAGCTGGCTCCTTAACTCAAAATCCGCCATCTCAAATGCCTTTTTTCTATAAACCGGATTTTTTGAAAAAACCGCATAATTAAAAAAAGTAGGTATGATGTAGCCGGTTGTCTCTATGTAGGAATGCGCCCACCCGTCAAACAAGGAGTAAAGGGCGCTTACACCCCCATCATTATTTTGCTCCTGAGCATAAGACAGCCATTCCATTGCAGCCTTAATGTGGGAATTGTTTGAGAGCGTTTTATTATAGGCCCGAAAGCAATCCTTAACAGAAAGAGATGAAAGATAATAGAAATTCCTTGGGTTAATCCCCTTTATAAAATATTTTAAGTATCTCATTCTTGATAATCATAAAATCCTTTCTTTGTCTTCCTGCCAAGCCTTTTCTCCTTAAGCATACTAAGCAGGATCGGGGAAGGAGCGTATTTGCCGTCCTTAAGCTCTTCCTGCATGTTCTTAAGTATATCTACAGTCACATCAACACCGACAAGATCTATAATCTTCAGCGGCCCAATAGGGTGGTTTGCACCCAGCACCATGGCCTTGTCGATTTCCTCTTTAGTGGCCAGATTTTCATTTAGGATATTTGCAGCCTCGTTAAGCATGACAAACAGCATCCTGTTGAGGAGGAATCCCGGCGCATCCTTCACGATGACAGCATCCTTGCCCAATTTTTTCACTAATTCCAGTATTTTATCCACTGTTTCCTTGGATGTGAATTCAGGAACAGCTATCTCTACAATCTTCATATGGACTGCAGGGTTTGAGAAATGAAGGCCGATTATATTATGCCTGTTTTTGCAGTTTTTAGCTATGAGCGCGATTGGTATGGATGAAGTGTTGGAAGCAATGATTGTGCCGCTGCCAGCTATATCGCCAAGCTTTTCGAATATCTCCTGCTTTGCCTTGAGGTCTTCCTTGATGCTCTCAATTACGAAATCCCTGCCTTTCAAGTCCTGTATTCTTGTTGCGACAGAAAGCTTGCCTGGCAATCCTTTTTGCCTTGATTTCTCGGAAAATCCCCTTAAGGCTTCGCCATTTCTTGAGCATATAGTAACATTAAATCCATACTTCAAAAACAGCTCTGCAATCTGCAGCCCCATGGTGCCGGAACCCACTATGCCTATCTCCCTTATTTCCATGTTTTTTGCTAACTTCAGCAATTTTATAAATATATCGAAGCAAAATGCCTGCAGATCCCTTTATTTTTTGCGCCGGCAACCAGATAATTTTATAAACCACCCTTGGTTTTTCCAGCGCATGAAAATACTGGTTACAGGCGGAAACGGCTTCATAGGGCATACCTTGGTGAGGCATTTGCTTAATGAGGGAAACGAAGTAAAAGTCATAGACATCAAGCCAATCAAGTTCACGCATCCAAAGCTTGAGTTTGTTAAGAAATCGGTTCTTGAAGACATAAGATGGGAAATGAGGGACTGCGATGCAGTCTATCACCTTGCAGCTGAGCTTGGAGTTATAAGCTCTGACAGGAGGCCCCTGAATACCCTGGCAGTCAACATAGACGGAACTGTAAATGTCTTCAGGTGCGCCCTTGGCACAGGCGTGAAGAAGATAGTCTATACTTCCTCTTCTGAAGTTTACGGGGAGGCAAGGGAAATTCCACTGAAGGAAGACAGCCCTAAAAGCCCTGTGAGCATTTACGGTGTTTCAAAACTGGCAGCTGAGATGTATTCGAAAGGATATGTGCAGGAATACGGGATGGACATCAACCCGGTAAGGCTGTTCAATGTCTACGGGCCCGGACAGGGATCTGACTGGGTCATGCCCATATTTATCCAAAAAGTGCTGAATAATGAGGAGCCTGTTGTCTTTGGAGACGGAAGCCAGGTCAGATGCTTCACTTACATTGCAGACATTGTCAGCGGGATAGAGGCAGTCATGAAGAAAGGGCTCAAGGGAGAGGCTTACAATATTGCCAATACCGACCAGATCACGATGAAGAAGCTTGCCGAGCTGATAATAAAAATATCAGGCAAGAAACTAAATCCGAAAATTGCCGGCTTTGGGAAAGAGACAAGGGCAAGGGAAAGGGAGATAATGACAAGAGTGCCTTCAATTGAAAAACTGAAAAGCCTTGGGTGGAAGCCTGAGATCAATGCTGAGGAAGGAATCAAAAAGACGTATGAGTGGTACAAAAGCAATCTAGGCAAAGAGGAATTGTTTTATGAATAATCAGCTTCTCCCAATTCCATGGTAAAGGATCCCCATTGACTTGATTCTCTCCTTGTCAAGGCAGTTCCTGCCGTCGATGACGACAAGGATTTTATGCTTCTTTAGCTTTTCCAGGCCCATTTCCTTGAATTCTCTGTGGTCTGTCACTAAAATTATATAGTCTGATTTATTCAGCAATTCATCCAAGTCCTTTACATTGCCTCCATTTTTGACATGAGGGTCAAAAACAAAGACTTCTGCGCCTTTCGTCTTAAGCACATTTATGACTTCAAATGCGGGGCTTTCTCTTGTGTCATCGACATTTGCCTTGTATGCAAGCCCGAGAACCCCCACTTTCGCGCCTTTTAGGGCTTTTTTTATTTTTTTCAGCTCATTCTCAAGAAGCTCGACGGTATAATGCGGCATGTAATTATTTATTTTACGGGCCAGCTTTAGGAATTCATGATTGAAACCAAGCTGCTTTCCTCTTTCTATCATGTAATAAGGGTCCTGGGCGATGCAGTGCCCGCCCACCCCTGCACCAGGGTAATGCGGCATAAAAGCAAAAGGCTTTGTTGAAGCGACCTGAATCACTTCCATTATGTCAATCCCGGCTTTGTCGAAACTTTGCGCCATTTCATTCACAAATGCAATATTTACGTCTCTGAATGTGTTCTCTATTATCTTGGTCGCTTCTGCAGTCTTCAAATTGCTTACTTCAGTAACGCTTGCATCTATAATAGACCTATAGAATTCAGCAGCTTTTTCAGCAGCTTCTTTTGTTATGCCTCCAACCACTCTCGGCAGATTGTTGACTTTAAACTGCTTGTTGCCCGGGTCGATCCTTTCAGGGCAATGCGCGACCAGAACATCATTCCTGTAAGCGTCAAATTTCTGCTTTTTCAATATAGGCAAAACAATTTCCTCTATTGTTCCTGGATAAATTGTTGACTCTATAATCAAAAGGGTTCCCGGCTTTATAAATTTTGAAATTGTCGATGCAGAATTCATGACTGCAGTCAAGTCTGGGGAATTGTTCCTGTCAACAGGCGTTGGAACGCAGACAATCACAACATCAGAGTTTGGGATGCACTCATTTGGATCAGCGGTTGCATGTATCCTGTTCCTGAGGCTTTTTAATTTGCCTACTATATATTCATCATCAATCGGGCTGGTTTGCCTGTTTACAGAATCGACTTTGTTTTTGTCAACGTCAAAGCCATAAACCTTAAGGCCCTTCTCGGCGCAAAGGCAGGCAAGAGGCAGCCCCACATAGCCCAGTCCCACTATTGTTACTGACACCATCAAAGCCAAAAGACTCTTGGCTGGTTTATAAATTTTTGTGCCATAGATTCCAACTGCCGTTTAGAAAGATTTAAATATGATTATTCGTCCTTGTTTCAATTGGTATAACTCTATAAACTTAATTTGAATCCTGGCCCTAAAATGAAAATACTATTAATAAATCCCCCTTTGGTCGGAAGCAAAAATGAGCTGCCAAGGATAGGCGTTCCTCTCGGTATCCTGCAGATTGCGGCTTTCCTGGAAAAAAAAGGGAAAAAAATCGAAGTATTTGACTCTTTAACATATTCTCCAAAATTGGAAACAGCAGAGCTGGACGAGAATACCATACAAATAGGGGCATCCTGGGAATGCATAAAGGACAAGATAAGGGAATCAAGGCCAAACTATGTCGGAGTCGCCTGCCAGTTTTCCATTCTTGTGCCGACCATCATCCAGCTTTCAAAGGCAATCAAGGAAGCAGACGGCAGCGTAAAAGTCATTGTAGGCGCCAACCCCGCCACCGCCAACCCGGATATTTTCCTGGGCGAGCCTTCTATAGACTTTATCATAATGTCAGAAGGGGAGCACACGATGAATGAGCTTATTGACTGCCTGGAGGAAAACAGGGACTTCAGTACAATTCCAAACCTTTCTTACAAGAAAGACGGAAAGATTGTGCAAAACCCAATCAAATTCATATACGAGCTGGACGAGCTGCCATTCCCGGCAATTCACCATTACAACCTGGAGAGATATTTTGAGCTTGTCGAGAAGGGAATGGGCGGAAGGGTACTGACTTCTTCCAACTCCAACAGGCAGTTTTCAGTTGTTACAAGCAGGGGGTGCCCGTTTTTCTGCAATTTCTGCTCAATTTTCATCCATATGGGAAGAGACTTAAGGAAACATTCGAGCAGCTACATCCTGGATTATCTGGAGATGCTGGTGGATAAGCATAAAATAGACCACATAAACTTCGAGGATGACAACCTTACTTTGGACCTCAAGAGGTTTGAAGAAATTCTTGACGGCATTATCGAAAGAAAGCTGAATATAACATGGGACACACCAAACGGCATAAGGGCAAACCTTCTTGATGAAAGAATAGTGGCAAAGGTGAAGGAGACTGGGTGCACTGGGCTAAAAATCGGAGTCGAGTCAGGAAACCAGGATGTACTGGATAAAATCATTGTCAAGGGACTGAGGCTGGAAAGCGTAGAAAAAATGTCAAAACTATGCCACAAATACAGGATTCCGCTGAGTGCTTTCTTTATCATAGGATTTCCCGGCGAAACCAAAAAAAACATCCAGGAGACGCTGGACTTTGCATACATGCTGAAGAAAAAATATGATGTAAACCCAATACTGCACAACGCAATTCCCCTGCCGGGAACGGCGCTTTACAACGAATGCAAGGAAAAAAACTATTTAGTCGAGCGAAAAGAGGAAAAGTCGTGGTTCAATTACGGAGAAATCGCGATAAAGACAGGGGAGTTTGACCCGCAGTTCCTGATGGAGAAAACAAAATCGTTTTATAGGAACATCCTGTTCCTGGAAAGCCTGAGCGTGCTAAAAAGCCCTGCAAAAATTATGGGCTATATGGGCATGCTGGCCAACCAGCCGAGAAAATTCTTCAGCCTGTCGAAGAGGCTTTTTGCAATAGTCTTTAATGCATGAGCCTTATCTTGATTAAGTCAATAAACATCCTTATAGAGTCCTTTACAGGGCTGAGCTTGCTGTGAGCGGAATTATTCCAGACCACAGGGACTTCCTTGATTTTGTATCCTGCGCTTTTAGCCAGATAGAGCGTCTCCACGTCAAAGCAAAATCCTTTAATCTTCTGCTTTCTGAAGATGTCCATGGCTGCCTTCCGCTTAAACAATTTAAAGCCGCATTGCGTGTCCCTTATTCCCCTTAAGGTTGTAAGATTGACCAATACAGGAAATATCTTTCCCGGTATCCTCCTGTGAAGCGGCTGCCTTCCGGCTATTACGGAGCCTTTCATCCTTCTGGATCCGATTACAATGTCATAATCTCCGATATATTTCAGGAAACTGTCCAATGACTCAATCGGCGTGCTCAAGTCAGCGTCAGAGAAAAGTACAAGATTTTTTTTGGACATCAAAACTCCTCTTTTTACAGAATACCCTTTCCCCGAGTTTTTGCTGTTACTTACCAATCTTAGCCTTCCTGACTTAAATCCCTTTACAATGGCAGCAGTGCCGTCTTTTGAACAGTCATCCACCACGATAATCTCATAGCCAAGCTTCTTGTTTTCAAGAAACTTCATTATTGCCGAGATGCTTTTTTTAATCCTGCCCTCTTCATTGTATGCCGGTATTACAACAGAAATCTCCATATTTTAGCCAAATAACGGGCAAATTTTTAAATTTTTTTAAAAATGGTCAAATCTTCGAAGCTATGCTTATTATTTTCGGGTAAAACTTCGGGTTGAACAGTATGTTAACAGTATTAAAGCACTCATGCGTGCAAAAACAGTTTGTACCGCGGATAAACTTTACCTCATCCATTGATTTCTGCGACAACCATAGCTTTCTGAAATCAAGGCCATAATCACGTATGTTCCCCATCTTGTGCGAAGAGCCCAAGATTTCGCACGGATAAACATCGCCTTCAGGGTACATGACTCCGCTCAAGTTGCCGGAGTAGCACGGCATCTGGTACTGGTTGGTCTGGTAAATCCGCTGAATCTGTTCATTCAGAATTATCCTTGCTGCAGTTGCCAGCTTGTTTCCTTTGAACCTCCTTTGGCCAGTCATCTTCTTCGAATAAAACAAGTCGTCCCTGAATTTTACAGCCTCCCTGTAAAGATTCATGTCCAGATTCAGGTTCACTTTTTCCTTGGGATTTCCCCTTACAAGGTTGATGGCTATATTATCCGGCTTTGCTATTTCGTATATTCCTTTTATTACATCAATAAAATTATTCTGATTCTGGGAGGTGAAAGTGGTTATAGTCCCTATGTTTATCCTGTCGTATTTTTTCTGCAGCTCCTTGAGCGCCATTATTGTGCCAATGGCCCTGTCAAAGCATCCTTTTATCCCCCTTATCTTCTCGTGCTCCTCATGAAGCCCGTCTATCGAGATTTGCTGGTTCAGCACGAGCTCAGGGCACCACTCCATCATGTTCGTTATCTGATTTATCATTCTTTCCTTAAAAAACCCGTTTGAGGGTATAGAAACAATCGGGACCCTTGTGTTATCATAAAATATCTTCACTATCCTGTCGATATCCCCCCTGACATACGGCTCCCCGCCGGTTACCACCAGATGCAGCAGCGGGTCCATTGTCTTTGTCATCTTGTCAATCTCTTCCAAGGTCAGCTCGCTAAACTTCTTGTTAAGGCTGTCGTGGTAAAAGCAATGGGAGCAGGTCATATTGCACCTGCTTGTGGGATATAAAATAAAATAAGAAGGCAGCTGGTTTTTCTTGCTGAAAGCCTTTGACAAATGGCTGTAATAATTTTTAGGCCGATTGCCGTTGGTGCCCATTTCAGGGGCATGCTCCTGCGAGGTGGCATCTTCCTTTTTATCCAGGCTTTCACCGGAAGGAACCTTTATTTCAATTACCTGCTCCATAGCGACCGCATTGATATGCCGTTAAACCATTAATTTTATTAATATATTATGAAGAACGGACCATATATAAATCTATCGAGCAGGAACGGGCATATCCAAAAATTTATATGCCGAAAATATGCCATCCATCCAAACCAACAAAAAATGAAACTATTTTTTTCAATCATAATCCCATTCGGGAAAGCAGACAAATACCTGCTGGAATGCGTGAAGGCGTGCTCCAGCCAAAGCTATGGAAAATTCGAGATAATTTTACTGCCTGACAGCAAAACCGGGCTCCCATTCGGCAGGCAGATGAAAAATATAAGAATTATAGAAACCGGAAAAGTGTACCCCTCAAAAAAGAGGAACATCGGGATGAAGAATTCCAAGGGAAACATGTGCTCATTTATCGATTCCGATGCATTCCCAAAGAAAGACTGGCTGAAAAACTCCGCACGGTATTTTAAGGACCAGGGCATAGCTGCCGTAGGCGGCCCGAACCTCATCCCAAAAAATGAGCCTTTCCTGGTTCAGCTGTCAGGGATGGCAATAACCAATTTTTTTGCCACAGGGCCTGTTGCAAAAAGATTCAAAGTTTTCAGGAGGAATTATTTTGCCCCTGAGCTGTCAGCATCAAATTTGATAGTGAGAAAATCCATAATGGAGAAGCTCAACGGGTTTGACGAGAGGTTTTTAACAGGCGAGGATTCCAAATTATGCCGCCAAATCAATGAATCGGGAAAGAAAATACTCTATGCCAGAGACGTGCAGGTTTACCACCATCAAAGAAAATGGCCGTTTTCCTACGGCAGGCAGATATTTACATGGGGGAGGAACAGGGGAACCTTAGTTTCAAAAAAAGAGGCGGATATGAGAGTGGAATACCTGGCGCTGCTTTCTTTTGCATTATTCATGCTTATCGGAGGCATACTTTCTTTTTTTATACACCAGCTCCTATTGGCATACCTGCTTGCGGCAGCCTCATACCTTTCAGCATGCCTGATTTTCTCGTTTAGCAACGGGATTAAATTCTCTCCCTTCCTTTTTATCAGCTTCCCCCTGACTCATTTTACTTACTCCCTGGGATTTCTGCTGGGATTCATCGGCTTAGGCAAGGGATGCAAAAACACAAAAAATTTTTGCGCCGGCAACCTGCGGCAATAGAATAAGCTTTAAATATGCCGCTTCTGTTCTTTGGGATATGAAAGTCATGATTACAGGCGGGAACGGCGCACTCGGGAAATCGCTGAAAAAGGCTTTTCCTGATGCATACTTCCCAACACACCGGGAAATGGATGTTGCAGATGCTGATGGAGTAAATAAGGCTGTCCTAGGATACAAGCCTGACGCACTGATTCATGCAGCGGCATTTGTAGACATAAGGGGATGCGAGAATGACAAGAAAAAGGCATGGGATACAAATGTAGAGGGCACGCAAAATATTATGGATGCGCTCAGTAGGGCAAACAAAAACTGCTATCTTATCTACATCTCAACTGCATGCGTCTTTGCAGGGGAGCATGAGAAATACTATACGGAAGACGACATCCCATCACCAAAGAATTATTACTCCTTCACAAAATTATGCGGGGAACTTGTTGCAAGGCAGCATCCAAATACATGCATCATAAGGACGAATTTTGTCCCAAAAGAGCAGTGGAAATACCCGAAAGCATTTACAGACAGGTTCGGGACTTATCTTTTCACAGACAATGCTGCACAGGGAATCAAGGACGTTTTTGATAAAAAAGAAAAAGGGATAATCCACATTGTTGGAGACAGGAGAATGAGCATGTACGAGCTGGCAAAGCTCGCAGGCTCAAAAGATGTTGGAAAGATCACATTAAAGGAATACGATGGCCCAATGGTGACTGTTGACATGAGCCTGTCCACCAATAGATGGAAAAAATACAAAATCCGCTGACTATGAAGCCTAAAATCCTGTTTTGCGGATACAGGGAATGGTCGCTTAAAATTTATGGCCATATCGAGGGCAAGTTCAGGGATAAGGCAGAGCTGAAGCTGGCAAGGGACGAGAAGGAATTTGAAGACACAATAAAATCATTCAATCCTGGCCTGGTATTGTTCATAGGCTGGAGCTGGATAATAGACAAGGGCACAGTAAGCAAATTTTTATGCATATGCCTGCATCCCTCGCCTCTGCCAAAATACAGGGGGGGCAGCCCGCTGCAGCACCAGATGATAAACGGCGAAAAGGAAAGCGCAGCCACGCTTTTCAGGATGAACGACAAGGTCGACAAGGGCCCGATATTATGGCAGGAGAAGTTTTCCCTGGATGGGAATTTAAGCGAAATTTTCGAAAGAATGTATGAGAAAGGAAAAAAAGGAACTGAAGAAATAATAAAAAAATTCCTCAATAATGAAAGCTTTGAGGGAACGGCACAGGATGAAAGCAAAGCCACATACTTCAAAAGGAGGACACCGGAAATGAGCGAAATAAAAGCAGAGGATTTTGAAAATAATACTGCCGAGGAGCTTTACAACAAGATAAGGGCGCTGCAGGACCCCTATCCAAATGCATTTATAAGGTGCAGGAACAACACAAAACTTTATATTCAGAAAGCAAAAATTGATGAAAAATGAAAATGAAAAAACTTGTGATATCCCCCCATATAGATGATGAAGTTCTTGGATGCGGGGGAATACTTGACAAGGACACATTCGTGCTGCACTGCGGAGTTGAGGACAGGAGCTACGCGAGCGCGGAAGAAAGGCTAAAGGAGATAAAAGAAGCGCAGAAAATAGCGGGGTTCCAGATGAAGCTCCTTAAGAATGAAGTCAACCACTATGCGGAAGCAGACTTGATAGGGGATTTTGAAAGCACCATAAATGAAATCAAGCCTGAGATGGCATTCATACCGCACCCATCCTACAACCAGGACCACAGGGCAGTGTACAATGCCGCGCTGATTGCATTAAGGCAGCATGACATAAACTTTTTCGTGAAGAAAGTGCTGGTATACGAGCAGCCTCAGGATGTTTTCTGGGACTTCAACAGTGAAAAAGGCTTCAAGCCGAATTATTTCGTGCCTATTGACATTGAAAGAAAACTGAAACTGTACTCGCTGCTTAAAACACAGGTAAGGCCGTTCAGGAGCCTTGAGCATGTAAGGGCGATTGCTGTCCTGAGGGGGGGCCAGAGCAACTGCAGGCATGCAGAGGGCTTTGAAGCTTTGAGATGGATTGACTAGCACTATGAAATATCCTTTTATATCTCTTGTTGTAGTAAATTACAATGGCGAAGAGATAATCGGGAAATGCCTTAGTTCTTTGGTTAAAGCTGATTACCCCAAAAACAAGTACGAGATTATTGCTGTTGACAATGCATCTACAGACAATAGCCTTTCAATCATCAAGGGATTTCCCAAAGCTAAAATAATACGAAACAAAACAAACCTTGGCTATGTGGGGGTAAATTCCTGCCTGGGCAGGGCAAGGGGAAAATACATATTCGTGCTGAACAATGACCTTGAGATGGAAAAGAAATGCCTGAAAAAGGCAGTTGAAGCAATCGAGAAGGACAATTCAATTGGTGTCATTGCCCCTAAGTTCGTCAATTATTACAGCAGAAACGTCGAGTCAAACGGCACGTGGGTTTCAAGGTCATTCTACACAGGCCATTACATCGACAGGAATGAAGAGCAGAAAGCAAAGGAAATCCCATACCTTGGCATTGAGATGATAAGGGCAGATATAGCGAAAAAATTCGGATATATCTATGACAAGGATTATTTCATTTACGGGGAAGACTTGGACCTTTCCTTGCGCTTCAGGCTTTTGGGGTATAAGACAATGTACGTTCCTGATGCAGTGATATACCACATGCACGCTGCCACGACAAAAAAGAGCAGAAGCCATAAGATGACTTTTTTACTGGAGCGGAACTTGCTGATGACCTACTTCAAAATACTGTCTTTTAAGAATACTCTCCTTTTTTTCCCATATGTTTTTTCCATGAGGATGATTGGGATATTAAAGGATATCCTGACGCTTCAGCTTATGAATGCCTTTGCAAGGATAAAAGCAATTTTTTGGATAGCTGCACATTTCCCGCTTGTAATGAAAAAACGGAAAAAAATTCAGGGAATGAGGAAAAAAACAGACAAATTCTTGCTTGAAGTATTCAGCGAAAAGCGCCTTTTTGGGAGAAAAACTAATCTCTAAGCGAATAAATCTCGGTTTTTGAATCCTGGTTCCTGTAAACAAGGCTTTTTTTCCTTATAGAGCCGAGAACGCCTTCAGGAGTCTTCGCCCTCAGCCTGTCAACAGCGAAATCCTGGTTTACAAATGCATACCTGGCTTTTCCGATATTTTCCTGCTTTGGCCACACCTGAAGCCTGCCAAGATAGAATGACATGCACTGGCCGCCTGCCATGATCAGGTCGCTTTCCTGCGTGTTTGCCTTTACCCATTCAAAATCTTGCTGGTAAAAATCCCAGCTCTGCCTTGCCAGCCTGAATTTAAATGCCTCTGTGCCGATGAAGCCTGCAGATATTATGATTAAGAGAATAAAAAATATTTTTCCTGCTGGCTTGCCTGCAATCCTGCCCATGCCGATGCCGTAAAAAAATGCAAGCGCAAGGAATGACGGCATGAGCATTCTTGATACAAATGCCCCTACATTTGAGACGTAAAGGAAGAAAAGCGGGACAAAAGAAGCCAGCAATACATACCATATCATGCGGCTTTTGCCTTTCCCGAGGCCGAAGAACAGCGGAATGAGGAAAATTATTGTCGCCATGATGTAAATGCCCAGCAATAATGCAAAGTTTGGCAAATTTGCAAAGAAAAGCGCATTGTAGTTCCCGTCAGGAACGCCAAAAAAGCCAAGGTAAAGCGCAAGGTAGGTTCCTTTCGAGATTATGTTTTCAGCTGCAAAGTCAAGGTAGGAATGCATTTCCATTCCATGGAAAATGTTGTTCATGAAAGGCCATATGGGGTTTCCCATGCTGAGCCAGTTCCTTAAAAGCCATGGTGAAGCTATTATCCCCGGCATTATGGCAACAAAAAACAGATTTTTCAGCAGCCCATTTTTTCCGCTTTTTTTCCATGCAATGTAAGCCAATACGGGAATGAGGAAAATGCCGTTGTTCTTTGTCAGCATTGCAAGCCCAGTTGCCGCTCCTGCAAGAAAAAACCTTTTTTCCAGTGCAAGGTAAATGCCTGCTGCAAAGAGGAATGTAAGGACAGATTCAACGTAGCCAAGCACGTTGTAGTCTATGTACAGCGGAATGAACGAAAGAAAGAATATCGCATAAAATGACTGTTTCTCATCGAGCATCTTGCGGAAAAGGAAATATGCAACTATCAAAGTGAGGCTTCCGAACAATGGCGACACCAGCTTCAATCCAGTCTCTCCAAATACAAGATAAAAAGCAGCTGCGATGAAATGGAACAACGGGGGAGGCCAGAACGGCTCGTCCCTCCCGACCCCGTCAAAAAGCGGGATTTCCAGATTTTCTGCCATGAACCTTGCCGCAGACAGGTGCCAGCACGCGTCTCCTGAAACAGCGTAAACAGAAGTTAATGCAAACCTCAGGATTATTGCTATAACTATTGTTATTAAAGCGTATTTTTCGTATTTACTGATAGTTTTTAATCTTGAAATTAGTTTCATTTTTTGAGCAGGCTTATTACCGCATTTGAGAATGCTTCAACATCATTCTTTTTCACCAAAATCCCGCTCTTCACGATTTCCGGGTGCGAGCCTATTGCAAAAGCAACAACTTTCCTGCCGCAGGCCTGGGCTTCTGCAGCCGGAAGGTTGAAGCCTTCCCACAGTGAAGCTGTAACGTACAGGTCGCATGCAGCATAGTAATAAGGCAGCTCCCTGTCTTCTATAAACTCCCTGAAAATGACATTCTTGTTTGCATGGCTTTTCAGCTCATTGTAATACCTTTTGAAAGTTGGCTTGCCTGCAACCAGCAGTTTAGCGTTTGGCAGCTTGCCATTTACAATATCAAAAATTTTCAGGAGAGTATGGACGTTTTTATGGGGAGAAATCCTTCCAATAAAGAACAATAATTTTTCATTGGCTTTTATTCCCAATTTTTTTCTTATTTTTGCCCCGTCAATGCCTTTTTTGTACCTGCTGTCAAGCTTATTGTATTTAACCTCGCTTTCAATCCCAGTTTCCCTTTTCAGCTCGTCCCTCAAAAATTTGCTTACGGAGAATGCAGAGTCTACATTGCTTATTGACATCTTATTGAAGCAGGCAAATAAGCTCATGTACAATCTTTCAAACATATTTGTGAACAATTCGCTGTAGCCTATGCCGTGGTTATGGTAAATGTACTTCACTCCAAACTTTTTTTTGGCACTTGAGGCAATTAGGTTCATTGGGTAAAAATGGGATATAATAATATCAAAATCTTTCAGCTTATTGACAGCTTTGCTGAATTTTATAAAATCCAAAAAGAAAAACAGCCTGTACAATCTCTGCAAAAACAGGCTTTTTGGCATCCCTATGACTTCAAGCTTAAACCTCCTAGGCTTCAAGTCCGCTTCCAAGGCAAATACTGTAACTTTGTTTCCCTTCCTTGAATGATCCATTGCCTGCTGCTCCACAACCCTGTCTATGCCGCTGTAATGCGAGAATGTAGGCGTAAGAATTGCTATTTTCATCAAATCCCACCAACCACTTTCAAAATTTTCAGCTTCAAAACCATGAAATACCCTGACACAAGCTGGGGAATCCCGAGCTTTGAACGGCCTTTTGTCCTGTTTACGAAGGTTATGGGTATTTCCTTTATCCTGAATCCCTTCAAATGCGCCTTGAAAAGCACTTCCTGGACTATTGAGGGGCCTTTTGACTGGAGCTTTTCAGGCTTTATAGATTCCAGAACTTTCCTTTTGAAGCACCTGAAGCCGGAATTGCAGTCCATGACTTTCAGCCCAAGAACAGCCCTTATGTAAAGGTTTGCGCCAAATGTAACAAGCCTCCTGAATGCGCTTCTTCCAATCTCATCGCCTCCCCGGACCCTTCTTGAGCCAAGGATTAAATCAGCGTTTTTCAATTCATTAAGCATGATGGGAATATATTTAGGGTCATGCGACATGTCGGCATCCATCTCGACAACAGCATCAGCCCCGTGCTTCAGGCAGTATATGAAGCCGTCTTTTCCTGCAGAGCCCCTTCCCTTGTCCTTTTTCCTGAGCAATAGATGGACATTTCTGTTTTTTTTTGAAATTGCCTCAACAATTTTTGAAGTGCCATCCGGGCTGCTGTCATCGGCAACAACAACATGGAGATTTTTTATTTTCAGCTTCAGTATTTTATCTATCAAATTGCCTATGTTCTCGCTTTCATTGTAGGTTGGAATCATTACAAAGGTTTTCATTTTTTAATCAGCTTCTTGACAGCCTTGACAAACTCATCAACATCCCATTCTGGAGGATAGTCGCATTTGGGCTTGTACGAGCAATAGTCTTTTCCTTTCCCCATGATTTTTATTCCCCTGCCGTATAATTCAATTTCTGCACTGCTAGTTGGATAGAAAAAAGCCGCAACTTTCTTCTTCAATGCAACCCCGATGTGCAATGCAAGGCTGTCGCTTGTTACCAGAACATCGCACAAATTAACGAGAGAGACAAACTCCATCAGGGAATTGCTGCAGCCAGCGTCTATAACTCCTGTTCCGGCAAGCTTCTTTATTTTTTTATTTCTTTCCATCTCTTCAGGCCCGCCGAACAAAATTGGCCTTGCGTTTTTTATCTGCATGTTTAACTTATCAATCAGCTCCGCTGTTTTTTCAATGCTTAATTTCTTGTCTTCCCACCTGCCTCCAGCCCCTGTATTGATCCCTATGGCAAAATCTGATTTTCTAATGCCGTGCTTTTTGGCAAACCTGCCTCCAAAATCCAGCTCTTTCCTGCCTAAAGCCAGCATCGGCTCCTGCTTCAGGTATTTTAGCCCGAGAATCCTGTACATTATTTCAGGATAGGTTTTTTTGTTTTTTGCCTTCAGCAAATCCGCTTTCCGCTTTCCAAGCCTTGAAATCAGGCCCATGTCAAACCAAGGCGAAGAATTGTCTGTATACATTCTTTTGCCGTTTTTCAGACATGAGCCTATAATCTTTTTGGATGGCATACTTGATGCCAGCTCGCAGGCCTCATAGTCATCGTCCAGGCTTATGAGAATGTCGTATTTCTTATGCCTCAGCTTTTCAGCATCTTCAATCAAGTAGATTTTGCCTATCAAGCCATTGTTTTTCAGGAAGCCGGCAGAGCCCTTTTTCGTGGCCCAGTCTATCCTGCAGCCCCCGTATTTTTCCTTAAGGCCAGGAAGCACAGCGGTTGTCCTGATTACATCGCCCAATGCGCCGAGCTTGATTATGAGTATTTTCATCAGCAGCAATAAACCTGAGCCTATTTTAAAGCTTTTCTTTACCAAAAATATTTATAAAGCCGGCTTCCTGACTATAGCCTGATGAAATTAAACAAGAACTACATCCAGACTTCCATATTCATAGCCCTATACCTTTTCGCCATTTATTTCTGGACGCAGCCGCTGCAGGAAAGAAAGCTGCCTTACGGGGAATATGACGCAATGTCCCATTTTGAAGTTGCCGATTACATGGCATACAATGACAGATCCTTCATGAAATTGCCTGACTACATCGACTTGAGGTACGGCCTCGACAACAAATACAAGCCCCATACACTGTGGTATCCTCCCCCATTCCATGCATCGCTTGGGGTGGCTGAGACGATCGGTGGGGAAAGAATAGTGCCTGTATTTTTGCTCAACACTGTCATGTCAACATTCATCATGATAAGCGTTTATTTTGTAATAAATTCATTGTTCGGGTTTTTGCCGGCCATCCTGTCATCGCTGCTGCTGGTTTTTTCACCAAGGGACTTCATGCCATATTTATGGGGGCAGTGGCCGGAAAGGTTTGCTTATGCACTTGTCCCGATAATCCTGTACTGCTTTTACATGTATTTCACCAGCTTTTCAAAAGAAGACAAGAAGCCAATTTACCTTTACATGGCTGCACTGTTCCTGGGAATAAACATATTAATCCATCCTCTTGTGTTTTTCCATTCAGCTGCAGGACTGGCTTTGCTTTACATTTTCCTGTCCATAAAGCAGAAAAAGCTTGTTTTTGAGTGGAAGCATATTGCTGTTTCTGCAATGATTTTTCTGGCATTGTTTTTGCTCTTTCCATACCAGACATTCAACATATTCCCGAAATTCACAGGAAGCGAAGAAACTGGGGAAGCAAACCCTTTTGACCTGTCAAGGCTGTTCCAGTGGTCATTAAACCCGGCAGATTATGCAGGAAGCGTGCCTCCAAGTTATTTTTCATTCAGGGATATGCACGGCCTCTGGACTTTGCCGCTTTTGCTGGCCGGCATACTGTTTTTGGCTTGGAGAAGAGAGGAAAGAGACCTGCTTTTGATGGCATGGCTTGCAAGCCTTTACATTGTGCTGCACAGGGATTTGATAGGGCAGGCATCATTTTTGCACAGGTCATTGTCAGCCTCTGCCCATATATTCGCCCCATTGGCTGCGATTGGCGCAGTTTACCTTGCTTCAATCATAAAGCTGCCTTCAAATTTAAACAAGTACCTGAAATACGGCATCGCAGCTGCTTTTGTTTTTCTTGTTATTTCGGTAAACATGGCATACGCGTCAAAATTGCTGAACAAGGACACTTACAATGATTTTTTCGGCACTTTGAACAGGGAGGAGTTTGAAGCGGCAGAATGGATTTTGCAAAATGTGCCCAGCTCTGCAAATGTGACTGTACTTGGAATTCCTCATGAGCCTGACAAAGTATTGTCTGTAACTTCCAAAAAAATAAGATGGCTTGCAGCTGCATCGCAGCATGTTTCAAGGTTTTACTATCTAAGGGAAGACCAGGAGCAGATTTTGAAATCAAAAGACTGGTACATAATGATTGACTACACAATGCTCGGCCCCCTAAATGACAGGCAGACTTTTGAAAAAATGCAGAAGTTTGAAAAAGAGTCTTTAATTAAACATAAGTTAGTTTATGACAAAAACAGCATAAAGGTGTATAATCTTGAAGATTAGCAACGGGCAAAAGGAAATTGCAGCATTCTCTTCCATTATCCTATTGGCATGCCTTATTTTCTCATTTGTGCTTTTTGGCATTGCAGGCGTAAGGGTTGTTTTTGGGATAGTGCTTGTGTCATTGCCATTTTACCTTATTTTAAACAATTTCGAGTTTAACGAATCAGAAAAATTTGTATTTTCAATCCTGCTGGGGCTTACAGTATTCCCCTTGCTTGCCTATCTGCTGGGATTCATCACAAGCTTCAAATGGGCAATAGCAATAACTTTTGTTCTGTTGATGGCTGCAGCATTCATGCCGAAGATGAAGAAATTAATTATTTCTTATGGGAAAGTATAAATACTAGCTTTAACAGGAAATTTTTGGGGGTGTAAAATTTGCTTTTAAGAATAGGTGTTAGCCTGTTTTATTGTACGTAAAGTTCTTTTTTCCAAATAGCATATTCTCCGTCAGAAAAACTTTTATAATTTCTGAAACTTTGAGGTGATTTTATGTACTCTGTAAGGCAAATCATAAAGGAAAACTGGAAATCTTATCTTAAAACACATAGCCCTACAGCCCATCAAAAAGAAGAAATTCAGAAGATGATTGACTGCTCAAAGAATAGCTGCAACAGCAGGATATGCAGCTCCTGCGGGAAAAGATATGCTGACGATTGGGCAAACAATCTTGTAAACGCCTATGCCCGCTTCCATGCAAGGCATGTGGTTTTGACAACCCCTTCTTTCTAAGGCCTGTTTTAAGGAATCTTGGCATCTTAATGAGTTCTTCAAAGGATTTGGCTCGGTAGGGTGTAGTGAAATCTCGGCTTGGCAGGCTTTTTTTAATAGAAAAGTTTAAATACAAGATTAATCTTATTTGTCTTATTAACAAGATAAGTGGAGGTCAAAAATGGGAACAATAATTGAAATGGGAAAAATTAGTTCAAGGGGACAGATTGCAATCCCTGCGGATATAAGGGAACAATTAGGTTTAGATGAAGGGACAAAAGTCTTGTTCTTTACCGAACAGGATACTTTGATGATGAAAAAGGTAACAGAACAAAGCTTTGCTCAGATAACAAAGCCTTTAAAATTAGCAGCAAAACAGGCTGGCTTAAAAGAAGAAGATGTTCCAAATATTGTCCAAAGGTTTAGGAAGAAGAAAAGATGAAAATAACCGTAGATACAAATATTCTAGTCTCAGCTACATTTTGGAATGGAGCTTCTGATAAAATAATTTCCAAAGTCGAAGCAAAAGAAATAGAATTAGTGTTATCTGCAGAAATTCTAAATGAGTATGCTGGAGTTTTGGAATATGATGAAATCAAGAGCAAAATAAAAGACAAGAATTTGGAAACTAAAAGAACTATAAGCAAGATTATAGCCATATCATCCATTATCGAGCCAAAGATTAGACTAAGTGTAATAAAAGATGACCCAGATGATGATAGAATATTAGAATGCGCAATTGCGGGAAGAGTAGATTATATTGTAAGCAGTAATAATCACTTACTGAAGTTGAAAACTTATGAAGGTATACAAATAGTAACTCCGCAAGAATTCTTAGACAAATTATCTAAGTAGCCAAATCGAATATATGACGGCTTTGCAAATATTATACAAATAAAAACACCATCTAATAACTAACAGCGAATAATAAAAAAGGAATTTAACATTACTCAGGCCTATTTCCTCAAATTAATAATTGCCCCCATTAAAATCAAAATCAACGGCAGTATTACAATATGGTGCTTTATGTCCAGCCCAAAAACCCCAAGGTAATAGCTTGCTATGCCTGCAACAGCCAGCGAAACTGCGATGCCAATCACAAATCTCTCGGCAAAATCAAGCTTTTCATGCCAGTAAAGCGTCAGGAAATAGCCCGGCAATGCGAACAGCCAGAATAAGGCCAAAACAGCCCTTGCAGCGGAAATAAAACCCCCCCTGTAAAACATTATCCAGAAAATAACTATAAATAATACTAAAAGCGCCGCTATATTCAGCAGTTCCTTTTTCATCCTATCAAAAATTTCTTTCTTCAATGCAATCCTCCCCCGGATTTTTGTTTTTCAATATGACTACCAGCTGGTTTTCAAAAACAGGGCTTATAAAATTCTTCTTGAGCAGCTCGTTTGCCAATAATAAGTTGTACTGGGCAAAAGCCTGCTGCCCTGAAGTTTTGTCAAAAACAAGATAATCAAAACTGCAGATATCCTTTTTTCCTGACAAATCATTCCTGATGTCATCTGCTGCAAAATGGAATGAAAAGAACGATGGCCTCTGGACCGCACCCCCGCCACCATCCCCAGGCATCTCAGTCTCGTAAAACCTTCTTAACTCTCTTTTGCTTATGGCATCGGCATAATCTTCAGGCACAATAAGCCCATGCAGCCTTTTTGCATTTCTCAGCACGGCATCCTGGCCGTACATGTCGCCATAAAAAAAGTATACCCTGGCGCTGTTATCAGTGCTTTTGCCGAGCCATTGAAAAGCCTGCCAATGAAAATTGTCCATAATCCCCTGGGCTGTCATTTTTTTGTAGCCTGGGATGAATGCAAAAGAGGCTGTTGTTAAAACTATAATAAGCGCAACAGAGGCTATAACAGAGTGCAGGATTTTCCAGTTTCTATATAATGTATTGGCAATATAAAAAATCCCCAATCCTAAAAGAAACGAAAGGTAAACCGGCCAGAAAAATCTCAGCTGGAAAGCTCTTGTGTCAAAGCCGATATAGTTGGTGTAGCTGAACAGCAGCATTGACGCTGCAATCACAAACGGAAGCATGTCTTTTTTCCTAAGCCAGGTAAGGGACACTATAATCCCTGCTGCAAAAAATACCAGCAGCAACCCAAAATCGCCGAAAAACATCAATGGAGCATCCCATGCCCTTTTTATGGAAAGCTCGAAAGGCTGCCTGACTGCCCACACAAGCTTGAATATAACAAGGAAATTGAACGTCGCAACGACAGTTATTATCGAGCCGTACACTGCATTTTTTATAATTCCAAGGCTGAATTCTTTCCGCAGCAGCTTATAAGCGAGAAATATGGCAAAGAACATTGCCGCGAAAATGGCCTCGGCAGTATGCGTCAGGATTATTGCGCTCAGGAACACGGCAAAGAAGATGAATGAATGTTTAAGGTCAATGTTTGCCGCATACCAGAAAAATGCAACAAGGAAGAACTGGGACAATAAGGATGGCCAGTGTCCCCAAGTAAAGCCTGTATAAATGCCGTTGTAGAACAAGAGCACAGCCAAAGGCATGGATAAAATTGCGACATTTTTGCTGAAGTTCCTGATTATGAAGTACATCACAATGGCTGCAATAGCAGCTGCAAAGAAAACCATGAACTGCAGAGTGTCGTATGTTTCAAGCCCGCTTGCGTATGACAGCAGCACGCTTAAATGGTATATGACCGGCGGATAATAGCCTATGACATCCCTGATGCCAAATACTATGTAAGGAGCCTCGTTTCTATAGTTTCCTTCATCCTTTATCCACTCGACCCTTGTCTGGTGCTGGAAAGCGTCAGAGGCAAAATATCCATAAGGAAAGTCATGGCCCAGGCTGTGGTCCACAAGATTGGCATAGCCCAGAAATAGCAATAGGGAAAATACAGAGATTAGGTAGATGTTTTCAAGGTCCAACTTTAAGTTTAGCATTTTATATCGTTATCGTTAAATTTCTTGAGTCCGTCAAGCTGTTGTTTCTTGCGGTTGCATTTACATTATACGTTCCACTTGCTGTGAAATTGTAATCTATATAAATAAACATCTGCTCGCTCGGCTGCAATATGCTTGATATTGTGCTGTTTATTATATTGCTGTTATTGGTGTTCAAGGACCAGTTTACGCCAGTTAGATTTATATTCAGATTGTTTTTTATTACAAATTCAAATATTCTTTTATTTCCTGATTCATTTACTATGCTTAAATTAAACGCTTCCAGGTGCTTAATATCAAGATTTAATGTTTTTGAGTCTGAATATGTTTGGTTTGTAACAGTAGCCACAAGGCTGTAAGTGCCGCTAGCCCCATAGTCATATTTTACGAATATAAAGATTGTCTCGTTAGGCTGGATAGATGCAAACTGGCTTGTTGAGTTTATAATACCATTGTTTCCAGTTGTTAAAGACCAGTTGACATTGGTTATATTGCTTTCCAAATTGTTTTTAGCCTGTATTTCAAAAATTACTTTGGCAACATCCGTATTTACATCATCAAAGCTTGTTATTGCCAAATCCCCTACTCCAATGCTGGAGCTTAAAGAAGAGCTTATTATAGTTGATTGGCTCAATCCGGTCGCATTTGCTCTTATATTGTAAGAGCCTTCATCCGAGAAATTGTATTGTACATATACAAAAGCCCTTTCATTCACAGCCAAGGAGCTTATATTGGAAGTGCTGTTTATTATGTAGCTGTCATTCGTGTCAAACCACCATTGTACATCGGTTACTGCTGTGTCTCCGTCATTCAGAATAACAAATTCAAAGATTTTGAGTGTACCATTGGTGTACATTGCGGTTATAGATTCTATAGCTAAAGAAACAATTGTTGGAGGAGTATTCTGCACAATGTTGTTGCTTTCGTTGCTTTCATCAACCAGATTGTCGAAGTCTGCTATGGCTGTGAACAGGGTTATATTGGATGTATTGCTTACTATAAAATTATAAATTTGTGATTCGTTAACATTTAGTATCACAGTACTATTTATAGCTGAAAAAGTTTCATTGTTAAAAACATCAAGGAATACATTAAAAGCTGTTGACTCTCCAGTATTATTGAGTTTTATTGTAACATTAGATTGATTTGTTGTCTGGTTGAAAATTACAGTCATATTCAGTTTCAAATCAGGCAAAGGCGGCCTTTCAAAATCTGTATAAGTTAAATTTGTTATTGTATGCGGCTCAAACTGCTTGTCTGTAATATTCCCATTTTCTATTAGCCTTGTGACACTTAATATATATGGACCGCTTATCTTTGCAGCATAGATGTCAGAGCCATTTATTCTTATGCTTACAGTCTGATTTCCAATAGACAAGCTTTGTGATGCAGACAGATTTTTGACAAAATTGTTGAATTGGTCATACATTTCAGCTTGTATTTCATAAGTATTTGTGCTTTTAACTGCTACAGTAAAGTTTACTTCCAGAAACTCCGACAAATTATTTGCATTAGTATCTATGCCAGTGCTGCTATAGTTTCTAAAGTAAGAAGTTTTTGCAAAGTCTTCATAATTATAAATTGATGTTGAATATGATGGCTTAATAAGTTTTCTGCCTATTAACACAGAGTCCAATGTAAAGTTTCCAGTGTAATGGGTGGATTTTATAGTCTCATTGTCAAAATCCAATGAAATTGTTTGCAATCCAGATGATAAGGTTACTTGTTTTGTTGCGCTAATTATAGTTTCATTAAATTTCAAATATGCAGTGATATTTGCATCTTGATTTTGGGAGACATTGAGTGTTAAGTTTATTCTAATATGATTGCTGTTTAAATTCTCATCTGTTATTCTGTTTATATTTGTGCCATTACCAAAACCGCTGTAAGTGTTTGTCTCTATATTGTACTTGCTGAAAACCAGAATATTCGTTGTGTTATAAATTCTTACAGAATAATTATACTTATTTTTGGTTAATAAGCGAGTGTCAAAGCTTATATTGACGTTGGATATACCTGAAGAAATGCTTTGATTAATCCTGTTGGACAATGTTCCGCTTTCTTCTGACAAATCAAAATAAACTTCGAAAAAAGCAGTGTAAGTTGAGTTTACGGTGATATTTATAATCAATGTATCGTTCTGTCCATTTGAGTTAGAATCCAACATGTAATCAGAAAACTGATTAATATTAAGTGTACCATCATTATAGCCAAAATTGTAAGAGTCTATTAGTTCTTGAAGTGTTATCGAGTAGGCAGATGGGACTAGTAAAAATAAATATAATAACCATATAATTAGATTTTTACACTTCATTTATAGTTACCTCTTGATTTTCATCAGTATGTAAGTAATCAAAGACAAAAATTCCGTCTAAGTCTTCCTCTGAGACATAATCTATTTTTTCAGTAACAGATTTGCTAAAGTAGAATTCCCTATCATCAACCAATTTACGTAAAGCAGCAAGTTCGCCGTCAATATCATTGCCTAGAACGTAAATGTTATTGCCGCTTCTTATCACAATGCCATTATATGGCAGTCCCTCAATTATTGTTATATTAAAAACTAAAATAGCTAAAACTAATATGGGCGATATTTTAACTTTTAAATTTTGTTTGAAGGTCACTTTTTGATAGGTCATTTTTAGTTAAAGGCTTTTTGATACAGACAATACTATTACAATAAATACCATATACAATGTAAAGACTAATATAATTACAAAAAATATTATCTGTAAGATTAACTTGATTGTCATATAGTTTTTCTTTATCAATAAATTAATAATAAAGTCAAAAATTAAACCGATAGTTAGATAGATAAAAATAATTAAGGAGTAAGTCAATAGAATTTTTCCTCCTACAACTTCTTTTAATTCATTTCCTTTCGATAATGCAACAAAAATAAAGATGATAATAAATATCGAAATGCAAATTAAATTAAATATGGTATGTTTAAATTTTTTAAGTTGTATCATTTTTCAATCCTCCTCTATGCTCCATACAATTTTATCAAACCTAGAATAGGTAACGTCGTTTAAAAAAGCCGAGATCAAGTAATAGGTGCCTGGAAAGTCTGCCATAGAAGCATGAATATCAACTATAGCGGCTTTGTATTTTTTAGTAGAATTAGAATTTTGATAAATAGATTGAATATCAGTATCTGGAATAACACCATCATCACTGAAACCTCCCAATCTACTTCTTACAAGTAATAATTTATTTATTGATGTTAATGAAGGATTAGAATCAGATTTGTTTATTACCCTATTCTGTATATCTATCCATAGATTATATGATACAACTCCATCACTCTGAGTTACTAAATGTAATAGTTTACAGTCAATTTCGTACCATTTACAAACCTTGTTAATTGAATCACTAATATTTTTTTGAGATATATGGTTATATTGTGAAAGTGCAGATTTTGTTTGGTTGCCATGCCTATCGATTATTGCTGTAAATCTGGTTGTTCCATTAAAAGTCCCCATAGGTGCAAGTAGTACCATATGGTCTACAAAATTTGCTGAAAGATTGAAGGTTGTCCAATTTCCAGAATCATTTAAATAGTAACCAATAGTATTTGATGTTCCTTGATAATATTGGGTGTAAGAATCTAATGCGAGACCACCACCTAAAGAATAGCCAACATAATCAACACTATTTTTATTTGAATATTTTAGAACTCCTCCTAGTAAGGCTGGCCAATAATAAGTTTTTAAAGTGTTATAATCGTAATTTGGACATGTGCTACATTCTGTATTAGGACCGCCAGTATATTCTATTAACCATACATCTCTTACATATTTGCCGTTAAAAGCGTTATCTTTAGCTATTTTATTAGCTAACTTCTCAAGTGAGAATAAATCTCCAAATACCCCATGCCCTAATACAACAGGTCTAGGATTAGAAAAATTTTTATATTTTACACTTAATTCTGCATTTATGTTTTTTAGTCTCAAACTTGTATTATCATTAGCGGTGAGGACCCTTTTAATCGAAAGTGATGTAACATCGCTATTCAAAACATTCTCCACAACTTTCCTAAAATTCTCATTATTCTTCCTGTACTTAGCTTGGTTTTCATCAGTATGCAGATAATCAAATACGAACAGCCCATCCAAATCTTCTTCACTTATGTAATCCGCCCTTGAAGAAACACTCTTACTAAAGTAAAATTCTTGATTATCTACTAGTTTTCTTAAAGCTGCTATGTCACCGTCTATCTCATTGCCAAATACATAAATATTTGTACCATCTTTTACTACAAGGCCATTATAAGGCAAGCCTTCACTCTTTGATGTGTATGTTATGATATTATTTTCATATTTCCAGTTTTTATTGTCTGTTTTTTGTAAATCTTTTGGAAGATTAGAATTCTTCCTTCCAACATAAATATTTACATCCTGACCGCTGGAAACAATATCAATATAATCATCCAAATAATTATTAATTACAGAAGTTAAAACTGGATAATCAGTTACAATGTCTATATAAGCCTTTGTTGCTGGACGAGCAGCTTTTTTGATATAATTATTTTTCTCGTCAGTTTCTGCTATTATGAAAAATATATATGTGGTATTATATTCAAATATTGGTTTGGTGGTATATTCAAAAGAATAAATTAACAATATTATAATTGAATTATTTTCATTAGCGTATGAAGTGGAGGATAAGGTAATTAATGTTATACTAAATAATAAAATTAACTCCAGTACTTTTATAATTTTTTGTTTAGTCATTTTTTCTTTAATCTCCAGTACCTTCTATAAATAAAAAATGAAATTGTTATTAACCAGTAAAGAATTAAAAGACCCAATCCCAAAGTTAATAAATATCCTATTGCCAAAGCTAACCCGATTCCTCCTAAACCACCATCGTCTAATTTAGGAATTTTGATTGCCACCATAAGCAAAATCAAATTAAATAAATGAATTAAAGTGCCTGAAATAATCCAGATGATTTTGAACATACTCTTATTCTTTTTTTCCCTGATTTTTCTACTTGCCATTTTAGTCTTCCTCAACAATATATCTTAAATTGTCGAAAAATGAATATGTTATATTATTCAAAAATTTACTAAGAAGGGGATCATAGGTTTCAGGTTCATCTGGTAAGTTTGAATGTCCAGTAATTTGGAAAGTCCTACCTTTATATTTCTTCGAAGCATTTGAGTTAGTATAAATATAGGAAATATCTGCATCAGGTATAACAAAGTCATCACTGAACCCCCCTATTGCATTATATATAACTAATAGTTTATTAATTGAAGATAGCTTTGGATTTGTATTACTTTTATTTTGTACTTCTGTTACTATATCGACCCAGAAATTATAAGATATATTATTTGTACTCGGCAATTGACGAAAGACAAACTCTTGTAATGTATTTAGATTACAAACTTTTAACGAAGCATCTATTATATCTTTTCTATTAATATGAGACTTGGTTGAAAGTTGGTTATTTATCTTTATTCCACAAGAATCAACTAAAGAAGTAAACCTAGTCGTCCCATCAAACGCCGCCATAGGAGCAATTAAAGCCATTTGCTCAACAAAATTGGCTGGCAGGCTAAAATTAACCCATTGACCTGAGTTATTTAAAAAATAACCCATTGGGTTAGTAGTACCTTGGTAATATTTTTCGTAAGACCTTAAACCAAGCCCGCCTCCTGCAGAATAGCCTACATAATCTACTTTATTTGTATTAGCATATTTTAATACACCTCCAATTAAGGCTGGCCAGTAGTAGTCAACTAAAGTGCCATAAGTGTAGTTTGGACAATTAGCACATTCTGTGTTTGGTCCTCCTGAATATTCTATTAGCCAAGTATCTCTAACATATTTTCCTTGAAACTTTTGGTCTGTAGCTATTTTCAAACCAAGTTTCTCCATACCAAATAAGTCACCAAATAAACCATGTCCCAAGACTACAGGTCTAGGGTTAGAGAAGTTTTTAAATTTTGGGCTTAATTCTGCATTTATATTTTTTAGCCGTAAGCTAGTATTATCATTAGCAGTCAAAACTCTCTTTATTGCCAAACTATAAACATTAGCATTTAAAACATTCTCCACAACCTTAACAAAGTTTGCGTTATTCTTCCTATACTTAGCCTGATTCTCATCAGTATGCAAATAATCAAAAACAAACAACCCATCCAAATCTTCTTCAGAAATATAGTCGACTCTTGAAGCTACAGATTTGCTAAAGTAAAATTCTTGGTTATCTACTAGCTTTCTTAGAGTTGCAATATCGCCGTCTATCTCATTACCAAAAACGTAAATATTATTTCCGCTTCTTACAACTATTCCGTTGTAAGGCAGTCCTTCTTTTTTAGAATTATATTGAACTAAATTTCCAGTCAGCATCCAGTTTTGGCCTGAAGTTTTTGTCAATGTTTCTTTTGGTATATTGCTATTCTTTCTTCCAACATAGATATTTACATCTTGACCGCTAGAAACGACATTAACATATTGTCCTAGAAAATTCTTGATAGTGTTTACTAATACTGGATAATCGGTAGTAACATCAATATATGCATTTATTGGTTTGCTAGTTGATTTCTTGATGTAATTATTCTTATCGTCTGTTTCGGCTACAACATTTGTAAAATCAACCGTTATTGATACAAAATCAGTTGAATTTGTATCCCAAAGAACAGAAACGTTTTGATTTACATATTGAGAAACAGAAATTATCTTGCTCTCATTCTGTGTTGGCTTTCCGGTTTGGCTATTCAGTCCTCTGAAATCTATTACCACATTATTTTGATTTACTTTCTCAACAGTTATCAAAGCAGTTATATTAGATTTTCCGCCTTGAGTTTTAATAGTTACATCTGATGTCTTAATTGACAAATCAGTCTTATTAATACAGATACTGCAATCAAACATTAAAGAATCATAATCGTTATTATTGTCAATAGTGCTTGATTTAGTGCCGCAAAAAGTGCTATTATCGCTGCAATAAATATCAATTGATTGGCTATTGCCACAAACTGCATCTCTATAGTTTATTTCTTTGAAACCATCTGAATCAGTTGTGCCATTTAAAATTCCATTATTATAAACTTTAGTTCCGTTTATTGGATTGCTTTTTGAATCAGTTACAATTACAGATATAGTGCCATTGCAAAGATTTGTTGTTGTCCCTGAAGTGCAAGGAGAAGCAGGTGTGGAATTTCCATTTGTCCCAAAGTCTGCATTTGCTTCATCGGCGTTGGAATCACAAGAAGTGTCTGCTGGGCATGTAATAGTACCTATGTCTATTGTGCCTCCTGTGTAAAAGCATCTATCCGCATATTGTGTTGTGCTTGTGCATACATATTGTCTGCTACTGCATATATAATAAAACCGTTGTGGCATTCCTCTTGTTTTGTAGCCTGCGCTGTTATAGCAGTACAAGCTGTCTATCTCTTTACTTTGTGAAGTTGATGTAGGAGCAGAATGCTCTCCCAATGAGCCATCAGAAGTGCAGCTTGGGCTTGCTTCTTGGCATGCAGTATCAAATGTAGTATTTGTCCTGCAATTATCGATATCAGTTTGAGTTCCAAAGCATTTATCATAAACATTATCATTAGTCCAATCAAAGCATTCGGCAAGAATTGTTTCTGCAGGCTGAGGTATATTTTTTGCATTTAAAGCCCAGTTTTTAAAAACTACTGAATCATGCTTGCAATCTATGCCTGTTGGGCATGCAAGAATATAATCGTCCGATAGATTTATGATATGGGACAAAAGTATTAAAGTACCAAATTCATCTACATTATAAATGTTTGATTTTTTGCTTCCATCATCAAAAGTTAGATTAACCAAATAATACCCGGGCATAAAACTAACATCATCAATAGTTCCAGTTCCATTTAACCAGAAATTATAAGTAATATTCGGCAGTCCGAAATTACTAATATTAAAAACCTCATAAAAGTAAGTTAAATTTGTTATTGTAAAATTGGTAGTTTGCAAGTTTACTTGTACTAATCCATACCCATACAAGTCATCCTTTTCAGCTTGCCCTAAATCCAAAGCATCGTTTCTAAGTTTTGCCCTTATTTGTTCATTAGTTAATGAATTATTAAAAGCTTTAATCAAGGCAGCTACTCCTGCGACATGAGGAGCAGCCATAGAAGTTCCAGAAGAAACAGAATAACCATTGCCTAGATAAGTGGAATTAATATCAATTCCAGGCGCAACTAATTCCTGCTCAAAGCCGTAAGAGGAAAAAGAAGCCAAGTTATCGTTTTCTGCGGTAGCTCCTACTGCTATAACAGTATCATATTTTGCAGGATAAAGAATGTTATCTTGTCCATTGTTGCCTGAAGCTGCGATTAGTAAAATATTATTGTTGTAAGCTTCCTGCAGAACTTCTTTAAATATTTGTGAATAAGAATCAAAACCGAAACTCATTGAAACTATGCTGATATTATTGTCAATGGCCCATTCAATCCCTGCAATAGCATTGCTCAAATCACCGGTGGAGCCTTGCATTATCTTGACAGAATACAAAGAAACTTCAGGAGCAACCCCTGCCAATCCTTCATAATTCAATAGGGCAGCTATCACTCCAGCAATAGATGTTCCGTGCCCGTTGCTGTCAAAATAATTATTGTCAACAAAAGAAATACCCCCTGCAATGGCTAAATCATCATGCATGCCAATTCCTGTGTCTAATACAGCAACTTTAACACCAGAACCATTGCTCAAATTCCAAACAGAATCGGCTTTAATCTTTTTTATGTTGAATGGCGTAATTTCTCCTAAAACTTCTACATTCTGCTCTAACTCAAAGAATTCTACTTCGTTGTCCTCAATCAAATCTTCTATATCTTCTACTTCACCTTTAATTTTAGTTACTTTGAATCTTTCAATCTTCTTATCTAAAGTAACATTAACAAGCTTACTTTCATCTATAGAATTCCTGAATTTAATTATATAATCTTTGACTTCTTTCTTATCTTTTATATTTTTTAAATATTTTTCAGTTTCATTGTTAAATTTATTTTTATGTTTTTCAATAATTTCCGATAAATTTTTTAGTTTTTTAGGTAATGATTGATTAATTATTGTTAAGTTCTCTATAGGAACAGATAAATTTATAATTATTGTTTGGTTTGTTAATGTTATATTTTCTAATGCTTGATTTTGAGTTGTTAGATTGCTTGTTTCGTTAGTGGGCAATGTTGTATTTGTTATGGGAGTTTCATTAACAATATTAACCAGTGTTATATTTAAAGACTCATTGGTAGAATTAGTCACAACAGCGCTTGCAACCAAAAGGGAGTTTAAAATAATGATAAAAGCAGGAACAATCCCCGCTTGCCCTCTTTTTTTGTTTTTCATGAGCTTGGTACCTCTTTGTAATCACCTCACTTAGTTGCGTTAATCAGCTTTTCAACCTCCAAAGTGATGTTGCTGGAAGTCTTATTTGCCAACTCCAAAGTATACAGCACGGGAGTCAGGTTAAACATATTCACATAGCTATCAGAAACTCCTATGCGATTGAAAGCCCACACCTTATTATTTTTCTTGACAGCCCTGTCAAAGGTGCCTCTTGCTTGACCATTGCTTAGGTTTCTGGCATAAATCTGCAGGTCTGTATAGTTAGTGTAGCCGCTCAGCAAAGCATTTTGAACTCCAATACCTATAGAACTCCTTCCGGCAGCCTCCAAGCCGGTTATTGAAAGCGATAAAGCTCCGCTTGTGCTGTTTTCCTGCGTGTTGTTGCTGGCGTCCTTGCAGCTAATGAAAAGATAAGACGTATCATAAACCAGCTCGTCTTGCGAAGTTAGCGTGCATAGATGGCTGGTTGTTCCTTCTCCAGCCGAAGCTCCTGTGCAGTTTCTGGAACTTCCTATGGCTGTATAATTCCTGTTTAAGGAGCCGTTATTTATCGCGCCTCCAATAGCACACCACGCATTTTCATTTGTATTGAATTGTACTGTTGGCAAAACAGAAGAAGTGCTGCAAGGATTGCTTTTATTGGTGTACCAATTTTCACATCCATTTGTGCTGCTTGTTAGGTTATAGTATGTTATGTTTGGCGGTGTTGTATCTGGGCCCGCAAATAATGACGCACAAGTAGCCCCGCTTCCAGAATTATATAAATTGCTTCTTTCCGCTGAAGTCAAAGTCCTGTTGAAATAGCAAACCTCATCTATTGCTCCTTTATGGTCTCCAATCCCAACTTCCTCAACATTGTTGTATCTGTAATGCCCAACTGTAACCCAGTCAAAATTTGCTGTGCCGTCATTCATCCAGCTTCCGTCATTAGCTCCATCAGTCACTGTTAAGCTGTCAGTCACCTCTGTACCATCATAAAACAATGAATTTTTTGAGGCATTAGAGCCAAAGCATGCAAAATGCTTGACTCCATCCAAAACGTTTGTTGCATATCTAAGCCTATTTACTGTATTGCTCGTATAAATAGCCAAATCCCCATCATTAGCTCCGCCTACCCAGTAAAATAATGCCGGGCTTGTGTCTGTAGTGCCGCTATCTGTAAAGTGAAATAACATGCCTCTGTCTTCTGCATTATTTGTTGAATTAAACCACAAGCATATTTCTCCTACATTCTGCGTTTTTAAATAGGATGTCATATTGTCCAGAACAATAAATTGCCCAGCTCCCCCATTAAAGTAAACTGCTTCTGCAAGACCGGAAACCAAAGTTGTCCCTGACTGCCCTCCCCTTAATGTTGCATTTCTTTGGATTGTATTTCCTGTGTCTGCAATAATTGTTCCAGAAATATCAGCATTGTTTAAACTCCATCTGCTGTAATTTGCGTCTTCTGCAAAAACATTTGGCAATAAGGTTATTAAAAGAATTGCAAAAATTATTGCTTTTTTCATTGTCCTACCTCTTTAATTGCCAATTCAGGCAGATTGTATGTAGGATCATACTCGA
>JACPMX010000005.1 GCA_016185755.1 Candidatus Woesearchaeota archaeon
ACTTTCATTGAAGACGAAAAGAGGATAAGCCCGATAGAGATAAGGGCAAGGCTTGAAAAAATCCCGGACTCTGACACAGAAATCTTTGGGTTAAAAGTGCCTCACGTAAGGCCTGAATGGATGATACAGACAATTTTGGCGATTCCGCCTGTCACAATGAGGCCGTCAATAACGCTGGAAAGCGGCGAGAGAAGCGAGGATGACCTGACGCACAAGATGGGGGACATTGTGAGGATCAACCAGAGGTTGTTTGAGAACATAAATGCGGGAGCGCCGGAAATAATAGTCGAGGACTTGTGGGACCTGCTCCAGTATCACGTCACGACATTCTTTGACAATAACATCGCGCAGCTGCCTCCTGCAAGGCACAGGAGCGGGCAGCCACTGAAGACCCTGACAGAGAGAATTAAAAGCAAGGAAGGCAGGATAAGGCATAACCTTGCCGGAAAAAGGACAAATTTCTCTGCAAGAACAGTCATATCCCCTGACCCGATGCTCGAGCTATTCGAAGTTGGCGTTCCTTTTATCATCGCAACAAAGCTTACAGTCCCTGAACGGGTCAATGAATGGAACATGCAGTATGTCAAGCAGTTTGTCGAAAAAGGCCCTGACAAGTATCCCGGGGCAAACTATATCATAAGGCCTGACGGCAAGAAAAAGAAGATAACAGACGAGACAAAGGAAGCATCCATTGAAGAGCTGCAGCCGGGCTACATAGTTGAGAGGCATCTCATGGATGGGGACATTGCAATTTTCAACAGGCAGCCTTCATTGCACAGGATGAGCATGATGTGCCACCGGGTTAGAATATTGCCCGGAAAGACATTGAGGTTAAATCCTGCTGTATGCACCCCTTACAATGCTGATTTTGACGGCGATGAAATGAACCTGCACATACCCCAGACAGAGGAAGCAAGGGCAGAAGCGGAAATTTTGATGGAAGTCCAGACCCAGCTTATCTCCCTAAGGTATGGGCTGAGCATCATAGGATGCACCCAGGATGCAATTTCCGGAAATTATGTCCTTACAAAAGACAATGCTGTAAAGAGGGAAGATGCGATTGATTTACTATCCTCTGTGGGCATAACCGATTTTTCAAAGCTTCCGAGGAGAGCTGTTGTAACAGGAAAAGAGGTGTTCAGCGTTCTTTTGCCGGATGATTTCAGCTATTCAGGCCATTCAAGGCTTTGTGACAGGTCGAAAGACAAATGCGACAAAGAAACCCATGTGGCCATCGAGGACGGCAAGCTTGTTTCAGGAGTGATGGACAGGAATTCCCTAGGAGAAGAGTCCGGCCTTATGCTCAGGAACCTTCACCAAAAATACGGGAAGGACCACAGCATAGACCTGCTTGGAAAGATTTTCAGGCTTGGAATAGAATACCTTTTCAGGATGGGGTTCACATCAGCATTGTCAGACACCGATTTGCCTGAAACCGCAAGGTTGAAAATAAAGGAAGACCTTGATATAGCAAAAAAGGAGGTAGATGCATTGATCCTTCAGTTTGCAGAAGGCAAGCTTGATGCTTTCCCCGGCAAGACAATGCAGGAGACTTTAGAGCTTAGGATACTTGAGGTCCTGAACAAGGCAAGGAACGAGACAGGAAGGACAGTTGCAAACCATGCAGACAAGCAGACTCATACAATGATAATGGCAGAAAGCGGCGCAAGGGGAAACTTGCTGAACCTTGCCCAGATGGCAGCCTGCGTAGGGCAGCAGGCCATGAGGGGCAAGAGGATAGAGAAGGGATTTGAGCAGCGGACGCTTGCGCATTTCAAGAAAGGCGACCTGAGCCCTGAGGCAAAAGGATTCATAAGCAACGGCTTCAAGAACGGGCTGACTCCCGCTGAATTTTTCTTCGGCTCAATGACCGGAAGGGATTCCCTGATGGATACTGCGCTGAGGACGCCAAAAAGCGGATACTTGTACAGGAGGCTGGCAAACGCGATGCAGGACCTGAAAGTGGAGTATGACAACACCGTGAGGGACGCATCAAAGAAAATAATCCAGTTTGAGTATGGGGAAGACGGCATCGACGTCTCAAAGTCAGAGAACGGGTTCCTGAATGTTAAGAGGATAATCCATACTAATTAGTTAATGAATACCCAGGCGAGGCTTGGCACAAGATTTGAAGCTGGATTGGCATTCAATTAAAAAAATCAAAAATAAAAATCCATTGGCGATTAGCATCAATAAAAAATCCAATAAGCAATTTAAAAATAAAAACAAAATAAAATTCAAAAAATAAAATGGCCAAGAAAATAAGCGCAACAGAAATCAAGAAGATGATAAAAACAGGCAACTTCATTATCGGCACCGGGAAAACCTTGAAAAGCCTGAAGCTCGGCAGGGTGCAGAAAGTGCTGGTCAGCTCGAATTGCCCCCCAAGGGTTGAAAAGGACATTGCTTACTATTCAGGGCTGAGCGGCGCGGAGGTACACAAGCTTGACTACCCAAACGACGAGCTTAGCGTAATCTGCAAGAAGCCTTTTGCCATATCTGTGCTGGCATTTCTTAAGGGTGCAAATAAGTGAATCGGATCAAATTTGATTCTGAGCTGATGAAGCTGATCACTCTTTTCGAGTCCGTCACAGGAGCCAATGTCAAGGACTGCATTGCTGACGAAAAGATTACAATCTTCATAATCGAAGAGGGGCAGATGGGGAAGGCCATCGGCAAAAGCGGCGCTAATATAAAAAGGGTCGAGAACATGCTCAAGAAAAAAATAAAGCTGGTGGAGTTCAGCAATGACCTCCTTCAGTTTGTAAGGAACATGATCTACCCGATAGAGGCGCTGGAAATAAAAAAGGAAGATGGCTCAATAGTGATACACGGAAAAGACACCGGCTCGAAGGCGATGCTCATAGGGAGGGAAAGGCAGAACATAAACAGCCTAACCCAGATTGCCAGGAGATATTTTGACATAAGCGGGATAAAAGTCATCTGATAAAACTGATAATTCACCTATAGCAACCTTTAAAAATCACCAATAAATACCGAATAGCATGGCAAACAAATCACGCGGCCTGAACGCAGGAAAGAGATTAAGGGCAAGAAGAAGCAGCGGGAGATGGCACTACAAGCCTTACATCAGGAGGATATTAAGGCTCAAGGAGCGCTCAGACCCCTTGGAAGGCGCTTCCCAGGCAAAGGGGATTGTGCTTGAAAAAGTGCAGCTTGAGGCAAAGCAGCCGAATTCCGCAATGAGGAAATGCGTGAGGGTCCAGCTGATAAAGAACGGAAGGCAGGTCACTGCATTCTGCCCCAGGGACGGCGCAACCAAGATGATAGACGAGCATGATGAAGTCATCATTGAATGCATCGGCGGCGCAATGGGCAAGTCCAAAGGCGACATTCCCGGAGTCAGGTGGCAGGTCATAAAAGTCAACGACCAGAGCCTGGATGCTTTGCTTAAAGGAAGGATAGAAAAGGCTAGGAAGTAAAACAACCCTTCCGCGAGTTGAGATGAACGCGAGCTTGCGAGCGTTCTCGCAAGCATCTCGGCGGGAAACTTTTTCGCAAAAAGTTGAGGAAATCAAAGATTTCCGAGACTTCCCGAAAATGCAATGCATTTTCGATAAGTTTCATCAAAAATGGAGGCTTCGCATTCGCTCAGCCCCCCGAATCACGCTCAATTAACAAAAACGGTGCAAAGTGGTGGAGAACTATCGCAAAATAATCAAGAGCAATAAGATATGTTCTCCCTATTAAAGTTTTAGAAAAAATTAAATTCAAAATCAAATAATCAAACAAAAATGCCGGAAATAAAAGCCTTCAACAGGTGGAGCATGGACGGAATCAAGGTTGATGACCTTGGATTGCAGGCTTATGTTACTCTGCAGCCCAGGATTGTGCCGAAGACAGGGGCAAGGTATGCCGGCAGCAAGTTCTACAAGAGCAGGACTTTCATAGTTGAAAGGCTCATAAACAAGCTCATGGTGCCTGGCCACAAGAGCAAGAAGCACTACAAGACAAGCTCGCATATAACGGGCAAGGCAAACACAAACTACCACATTGTAGAGGAAGCCTTCAGGCAGGTTGAAAAGACAACAAAGGAAAACCCTGTCAAGGTTTTTGTCAAGGCCCTTGAGAATGCAGCCCAAAGGGAAGAGATAATCACCATAGAGTACGGCGGCGCAAGGTATCCCAAGGCAGTTGAGTGCTCGCCCCAGAGAAGGGTCGACATGGCATTGAGGCACATGGCGCAGGGCGCATACCACAGGACTTTCAACACAAAAAAATCAATAGTGAGCAGCCTGGCAGAAGAGATAATCAGCGCATACAGGATGAGCAGCGCATCGAACGCTATAGCGAAGAAGCTTGAAGTGGAGAGGCAGGCGGACAGTTCTAGGTAAATTCATTAGAAATCCTTAAAAAGCATAAAGTTAACCCTGTTTTAATGCAATTTATTTCAAAGGATAAGATAAAGATTGATAGGGTATTGTCAGATCTGGACATTTTTGCAATTGATTTTGTTAAATCTTTAAGTAAACACACCCCTTATTCAATTGTAAGCGGCTATGTGTCGATATTGCTTGGCAGGGCGAGAGCAAGCGAGGATATTGATATCATCATTCCAAAAATGGATTTTCGCAGGTTTCTCCATCTTTTAAAAGATTTAAAGAAAAATAAGTTTTACTGCTTGAATGCCGATGATGATAAAGCTGTTTATGATTACATTTGCAATAATTTTGCAATCAGGTTTGCAAAAAAAAATACGGCCATTCCCAATATTGAATTGAAGTTTGCGAAAAATAAATTTGACAGGATTTCCATCGGCAGTACTGTGACCGTGGAAATTAACAATAAGAAAATTGTTATATGCAATCTTGAAATGCAGATTGCATTTAAGGAGGTTGTCTTGAAGTCGCCAAAGGATATTGAAGATGCAAGGCACATAAGAAATATAGCAGTAAACTATTTAAATGACAGGAAACTTAAGCAATATCGGGAGATGCTGCATGGCTTTCAATGAAGACAACCAAAGCGAAAGGCTTAAATTTGTGGATTTCTGGTCCAAATACGTGCTTACCCATGACGATAAAGACTGGTCAGTCCAGCAAAATAAGATTATCAATTCTTGTTTGAGAAGTTCAGCCATGACCAAGGAGCTTTATCTAAAGATGAAGGCAAAGCCCAATATCCCGGCTTCAGATAAATAAGCCATTTGCGGATACAAATCAGCAAACAAATTAATACGGGCTCAGCAGCGCATCGAACGCTATAGCGAAAAAGCTTGAAGTGGAGAGGCAGGCGGACAGCTCAAGGTAAGAAAGCTTTTTATATTTTCTTTAAAAAATAAGTTTTCATGCTTATTTACTGGTTTTTGCCGATGATTTTGTTCTTGGGTATTGTTACCTCTTATGAGGACATCAAATACGGGAAGATAAGGAATAAGTGGATAATGCTTGGTGTTGTTTACGCATCCGTAATTTATTTTTTTCTTTATTTTTTAAATACATCCTATAATCTGGGTTTAACTAATTTAAAACATCTGCTGATAAGTGGATTTTTTGCATTAGTGGCAGGTTTTCTGATATGGTTTCTGGGCTTATGGACTGCAGGAGATGCAAAGCTGCTCTTTGTATACGCCTTGCTTGTTCCCAATGCCAATTCCTTCACTTTTGCAGATACTATGGTAAATTCTTTTATCCCAGTCAGCATATTCCTAACTCTTATTTCATTAACGCGCATTTGGAAAATAAAAAAAAAGCCAGTTAAAGGTATGTTCAAAATTATTGATATTTACAAAATGGCACTTGTAATTTTCGCCGCAACATGGTTTAATAATATCTTGCGGCAAACTATAGGCATAGATTCCCTGCTGTCAGCCCTCGCTTTAATCCTTGTAATCTTAATGATTGGCAAATTTTTTCCTAGGAACATTTTTTTAATAATGCTGACTGCAATTGCATTGCTTAGGATACTTGTGGATAAAAGTGTATACGATTTTGCAACATGGCGAAACTTTCTGCTATTCATGGCAATTATCATGGTAACAAGGTATTTGTTGATTCTGCTGAGCCAGTCATTTGTAAAAAATGTCTCTTTTGACGCGCTTAAGCCAGGAGACCAGCCTGCGGAGATAATAATCAAATCAGGCGGCGTTTACAAAAAAAAGAAAGCTGATATATTGGCGCTACACAAAAAATTAGCAGGCATCATTTTCCAGCCAAAACCCCCCGGGCTTTCCGAAGAGGACATCCAAAAAATAAAGGAGTCAGCAAAACATTTTGCATTTAAAGAGCTAAAAATAAGGGAAACAATAAGCTTTGCGCCTTTTCTTTTTACAGGCGCCCTGATTCAGATAATCCTGAACGATAATTTAATATCATACCTAGTTAACACCCTATTTTGATGGAATCATTATAAAATTTATAAATTAAAGATATTTTCGCTTTTAAATATGCAGGAAGGAAAAACCTTTGAAATGGCTAGGGAAAGGCTCAAACAGCTGATATTAATCAACGGGCTGAAATGGGATGAGGGATTCAACCCGGATAGCTTTGTGCCGAAATGGATTTTTGACTTGAGAGAGGTGGTATTGACGCCGGAAGGTGCCAGGCTAGCCTCAATTTTGTTGTATGATAAAATAAAAGATGTTGATTTTGACATGATTGGCGGGACTTCCATAGCTGCAGAGCCTTTGGTTGCCTCGCTTGTCCTTCATTTCTACAGCAAAGGAAAGAATGTGCCGGGACTTATTGTCAGGAAACAGCCGAATAATTTTGGCTTGAGAAAAAAAGTTGAAGGGCCAATACAGGACGGAAAGAAAGTTGTAATAATTGACGATGCCATAAATGCAGGCAACAGCATGCTTGATGCAATAGAGTCGCTGAATAAGGAAGGGTGCAGTATTGTTAAAATTGTGACATTGCTGGACTTTTGCAAATCAGGGCACAGCAGGCTGAAAGAAGCGGATTATCCCATCGACTCCGTGTTCACCCTTGAAGACTTTGGACTGGAAAAAAGAGTTCTGCACAGATACGGGCACAAACCCAAGTTGACGAAGATTGAAGCACATAAAAATGAAAATGAAATGCTGAAAGAAATCAATAAGTCTGTTTGTGGCGAGGCTGCAGATTTTAAATTGCACGATGGCTTTATTTTTGCAGCGCTAAAGGATGGCTCATTATATTGCTTGCATAATGCTGACTATTCGGTAAAGTGGAAGCTCGAGCTCGGAGACTCCATTTCAGCGCCTGTTTTTATCGATGATGGGACTGCAGTAGTCTCCGCTTCCTCTGGCTTAGGCAATTCAATGGTTTTTTTTATTTCAATAGAGGAAGGAAAGGTTTCAAAATATCTAAGGCTGAAAGGAGATATCCGCTCAGAGCCGGTATTATACAAAGACTCATACTTTATATGCGCTGGCGGCAATTTATATAAACTAAGCAAGGATAATTACGAAATCAGTTTAATCTTTGAGGCGAACAGCGCACTGTCAGCACCTATAATTGATGAAGCCACGGAAACATCATATATTAGTTCATCGAACGGGGACATCTATGCATTTGACCTAAAAGGAAAACAAATTTGGAAGAATCATTACGGCAAAATCAAGGCAAAGCCTCTGATAAAAGATGATAAGCTTGTTTTTGTATCAGAGGCAAATGTCATATTCTGCATAAATAAGGGCAATGGAAACTTGGTGTGGTTCTCAGAACTGAAGAACAGCGCTTTTGACATAAAGCTTATGCCGGACAGCATAGCAGTCGGATGTTTTAGGGGTTATCTATTTTTTCTTAGCATATCTAATGGAAAGATTTTAAGCAGCTTTAAGCTGTCAAATCATAGCATAAAAGAGATAAAAAATCATAGCGGCAAGCTTTCAGTAAAACTCGAAGATGGAAACTATTATATTGCCGAAATCTGACAATAAGGCGGAACAAGAAGAGTACAAGCGTGAGCTAAAATCACTTATTTTAAACAGCGGAGTTGTGTGGGGAAACGGATTGGACGAAAATAATCTTCCTTACAAATGGGTTATTGATACAAAATCTTTCCTGCTCAATCCAAGAGGATTGTATCTAACAACTGAGTTATTCATGGAAAAAATCAGGAAGTACAATCCGGATGCTGTAGGCGGATTGACTTTGGCATCACATTTGATAGCTTCTGCCCTGGTTTACTCAAGTTATGGTTCAGACTCAGGATTTGACGGGTTTCTTGTAAGAAGGGAGAGAAAGCAGTACAGCATGATGAAGCTGGTTGAGGGCGTATGCAAAGAAAAATCAAGAGTTGTCATTGTCGATGACGGCTTGAATTCAGCAGGCTATTCAGCCAAGGCAATCAAGGCTGTTGAGGACAGAGGATGCAAAGTGCTGGCAGTGATTGTATTAACAAACTTCGAAAAGGAGGAGTATTTCAACTTAAAAGAGAGAGGTTACAATGTTGAGGGCATTTTCACATTAAAGGAGCTTGGGCTGGATTCAAGGCATACTGAGCTAAACCCCGGCATGTTTGAGTTGAAATGGCGTTATGGGGCTGTGAATGGTACGCATTTTGATATACCTAAATCCTCGCCCGTTATAGACAGCGATAAAATATACATAGGAAGCGACTTAGGCAAAATGCTTTGTTTGGATTTGTCAGGCAGACTGCTGTGGGAGTTCAAGACGGACTATGATCCGGAGGGAGTGCATGCAACTCCGCTGGTTGCCGGAAATAAAGTAATATGCGCAGGCTATGACGGTGCATTGTATGCCCTGGACAAGGACGCTGGCTCTTTAATATGGAAAAACAATGTATGCAACTGGATTGGCGCAACTCCCTCATATGACGAAGAGACAAACTGTTTTTATGCCGGGCTGGAAAACAGCACTTTAAAAGGCACTTTGGCAGCTATAAATGCTGATGACGGAAACCTTGAATGGGAATTCACAACTGAAAATCATGTGCCATGCAAAGCGGTTGTTGCTGATAATTTGGTGATATTCGGCTCTAACGACTGCCATATATACGCTTTGAATAAAAAAAACGGGGAATTAGAGTGGAGTTTTAGAACTTATAGTGATGTAAAAGGCAGAATCACCATAGACGATGGGTTATGCTATGTTTCAGGCTATGATGGCTGCATTTACTGCCTGAAAACCGCAACAGGCAGCCTAATTTGGAAGAAAAAGCTTGGCAAATCCCTTTACAACCAGCCGCTCATACACAATGGCAAAGTTATGGTTGGCTCTTTTTCCGGGCAATTAACAGCATTGGACAAGAAAAGCGGAAAAGTGCTTTGGTACTTTATGACAGACGGGACAATATTAAGCCACCCGGTTTGCTATAACGGCTCGGTATTTTTTGGCTCCCGTGATGGCTGCATATATGCTGTAAATGCAGAAGACGGAAGCCTTTTGTGGAGGTTCATAACAGGCGGAGCCGTGACATCTTCCCCTGCGCTTTACAAAAACATGCTTTTTATCAATTCAAATGACGGATATCTTTATTGCTTTGGGAAAAAACAATTATGAAAAATTTAATGGAAAAATTAAAAAAATCTAAAAAGAGCATAATAATACTTTTCTTGGCGATAGGGGCGGCAATTTTAGCCTTATACTTTGTTAGAAATGGGGTTTCAAGCAGTCAAGAAATTGCCCCAAGGCTTGGCTTTTATGCGCCAAATTTTAATACCGTTTACCTGAATGGCAGCGAATTTGAGTTGTATGAGCTAAGGGGCAAGCCGGTTATTCTGAATTTCTGGGCCACCTGGTGCCCTCCGTGCGTAAGGGAAATGCCGAATTTGCAGGATTTTTATGACAGGCATAAGGATGAGGTGGTTGTCATAGGAGTTAATTTAGGGGAAAAAAACAGGACAATCCAGAATTTCATAAAACGGATAAATGTTACTTTCCCGATTGTGCTTGATAAAGATAAAGAGATAGAAAAATATTATAACCTTATAATAAGGCCAACCACATATTTTATTGACGAAAAAGGGCTTATAGTTGACAAGAAGCTTGGCGAGCTGAAAAAGGAGGAGCTTGAGGAAAGAGGGCGGAAGCTGCTGAAATAGAAAGATTTAAATATAATAGTTACTAAGTAGTAATTAAAAATGAGCGATATAAGCCTTGAGGGGATGGTTGATAAACCTGTGGATTTTGATGGCGTTCTGATTTTGGACAGGCAACCAACTAAGCCACGGCACCCAACAATAGACGACATTGCTACAGCCGCGGAAAATATTCCTCAATCAACTCATCTTGAAAATGGAACGGCTCGTCAGAGATTTGCCGGGCTTTATGAAAGAGTAAGAGGAGCAGTTTCCCAAATAAAGCCAAAAGCTTTGAGAGGCATTCGAAGAGTTGCTTTGCCAGTCACACTTGCCGCAGCTTTGGCAGCCTGCTCAGCAGCAGCCCTTACAAGCCATACCGCTAGTAGCGGAGTGAAAGTAGTTTATCCTCCTGATTTTACCTGTCATTCAATCGCTTCTGATTATGGTAGTTACTACAATCCAGACGGTTCTAAACGCACTTTCTCGGCACCACATACCGCAATCGACGTTTTTGGCGATATAGTAGTAGCACCGGCCAATGGAAGAGTTATTGATATTGCTTACCACTCAAAAGCAGGAAATATAGTTACATTGTTACACACCCCAAAAGATCTTAAAAATGGAAAAGATTTTTACTTATTCACTTATTTTTCGCATTTAAAGGAATCTAATGGAAAGAGCAGTGCGTCTAAATATATAAAAATAGGTGATGATGTAGTCGCAGGACAACCGATTGCAGAAGTTGGAAAGACAGGAAAAAATGTAGAGTATCCGGGCTCAGTTGAACACCTTCATTTTGAAGTCTGGATGAATAGGGATGGGGTGTACATGTTTAATTTTGGGGATAAGGATAACAGAGGGGACAGGCTTGTATATGTCAACAAAGGATCTAATGCAAATCCTCATGATTTCTGGGCTAGGCACCCATTGGATAAGCCAGGGGAAGTGAAATATATTCCGTTCTCAAATGGAGAGAAGTACGGAGGTGGTTTTGTATTTCCGATTAAGTGCCCGCTGCCAAAAAAGAAATCAAGTTTGGATATGGGCGGCAGTAATATTTTGCTGGGTTTGGATCTGGATAGAATTAGAGAGGAAATTACGGAAAGAATTATCTATAGCCAAAACGGAAGCCAATTTAAAAAAGCCGTATAATCATTAAACCCGAGCATTTCAAATAACAAAGTTTAAATATGTATTTTTAATTATCCTCTATCATGCAAAAAAGAGGATTATTTCTAATTATAGTTTTATTGCTAATTATTGGGGCATTCTCAGTTTATTATTATAATCAAAACGTCAAATCAGAAGAAAGTTACAACTCAAAAGGATGGAAATTATACAAGCAGGGAAAATATGACAATGCAATAGCAGAATTCAGAAAATACCTTGAAAGAAATGAAAACAACTTTTTTGCCAACAGCGGTATGGGGTGGAGTTTATACAGGAAGGGAATTTATGACGAAGCTGTTGATTATTTTAAAATAGCTATCAGTCTTAATCAAAACGACTATGATGTTTACAATGGACTTGGCTGGAGCTATTTCCGCTTATCCCGATATCAGAATTCAATTAACTCATTCAGGCAATCTATAGATTTAAACCCCTCCTATGCCGATTCTTACAGCGGACTCGGGTGGAGCTACTACAATCTTGGCTTCACTGAAAATTACTGGTCTGAGGAATTTGATGAATGGCTAAAAAACTTTGACAATTCTAGAAGTGCCTTTGAAAGCTCGATAAACCTTAATCCCAAAAATGAATGGAGTTATACGGGGCTTGGCTTCCTATATCACTGGAGGGGCAGAAAGAATAATTCACTCTCAGATTACGAGGCTTCTAAGAGGGCATTTGAAAAAGCATTGGAATTAAGCCAGACAATCCCCAATGCCTACAACGGTTTGGCATGGACAAATTACTTTATAAGCAAAAATCACCTGCCGGTAAGCTTGTGGAATTCTTCGCAAATGATACAGCTTCTCGAAAAAGCTATTGAAATCGGGACTACGGATCATACTTCCCATGAAGGTTTGGGGCTTATTTACTTTAGTATTGGCGATTATAACAAGTCATTGCAGTACTTTGAAGAGGCGTTGAAGATGGAGCCTGACCACGGGCATATTTACGGGCTTATGGCAAAAGATCACTACAGGCTTAAGGCAGATTACAACTATGGCACTTATGACAAGCCTATAGACTTATTCAACAAGGCGCTTGATTATGATAAAAACGATATCTACGCTTTAAATGGGTTAGGCTGGGTATACAACAGGCAGGGTAAATATGAAGAGGCAATTGAAAAATTCAGCCAGGTGCTGACTTATGATCCGAATTATGCCGACAGTCATAGCGGGCTTGGATTTGCAAACTGGAAGCTTGGCAACTTAAAACTTGCCGCTGAACAAACGCAAAAAGCGATATCCCTTGCCCCTTATGACTCCATACCCCATGAGCATCTTGGCTTCATATACGCAGATATGGGGGATTTGCAATCAGCTGAAAAAGAATTCAATCTTTCAATTGCGCTAGGCGATGCAGATTTCCATATATATCAAGGTTTGGGATACCTTAATTTCTTAAAGGGAAAATATGGCGAAGCTGTAAATTATTATAAACAGTCCATAGCAAAAAATCCCAGAAATACAAATGCCTATCTAAGCTTGGGCAAATCTTACCTGTATCTGGAAGATTATGAAAATGCAAAAAAAGCATTTGAAAAAGTTTTAGAAATTGATAATAAGCTTTCAGGAGTCTATATAGTCCTTTCCTTTATCCACTACAGGCAAAATGATTTGAAGATGTCAGAGGAAATGATAATCAAGGCACTATCAATAAGAAGCAATCCCGGCTATTCCATTACCTCATTTTCGGACTGCATGGCTTCTTTGAGTTACACCCCGCAAAATGTGGCAAACTGCATTCAAGCGGCAGTCAGCCAGAAAAAGCTTTGATTCATGACAAAATTTATTAAATTGATTTAGTTTCTTCCCAGTATGCAGATACGCAATTATAAAGACAAGGATTTTCTGCAATTGGACAGGCTATTGACTGAAGCGGGCATTAAATGGCTGTCAATAGACAAAAGAGAAATATTCAAAAATAAAATTGAGCAGGACCCGGAGTCAATAATTGTAGCAGAAGAAGATAAAAAAATAATTGGCACTATCTTTTTTGTTTATGACGCTTGGGCCCCATATATACTGCACTTGGCAGTCGATTCCAGCCACAGGGAAAAAGGGATTGGCGGTATACTATTCCAGGTAGCTGAGCAGCGCTTAAGGGCAAGAAAAATAGATACTGTTTTTGGGATTATAAGGGAAGAAAACCAAAAAGTGTTAAAATACTGCACTAAAAAAGGTTATCACGCCTTAGCAAAAGTCCATCATATGATGAAGAAATTCTGAAGTTACTTTCCCCCGCCGCTATCTCCACCGTCATTATGCACAACAGCCCCATTCACAACATAGTTATGGGGACCTTCTTTTATTTTTAGGTTGTAAAGGATTCCATTATGGTTTAGCATAGGCGCATTTTCATCAACCAATGGCACTTTGCCCATGACTACGCCTTCACCTTCCATTGTTTTGACAAAGTCGCCTGTTTTAAAGTCTCTAAGAGGTTTGTACCTTCTTGTCATTGCATCAAAATAATAATGGTTTTCAGTAACCAGTGTTTCAAAGACTTGGTTGTCAATCATTACAGACAGCCTGACTAACGGGTCCTTCAGGTAATTGTTAATCTTGTGATTTTTCCCGTCATGTACTATAACTTCCCCGATTGTTGATGTTATGAAAGCATCAGCTTTTTCATCATAAGATAGTACCTTGTCATTTGCATTTATCTTGTTTATCTCAATTTTGCCGTTTGGAGTCAGTACAAACTGGTTTGGTGCAAAGCAGCAGCCGCTCTCATCTTTATTATGAACTAGTACCCCATTTGCAAAATATGTATGGTTGTCTTCCACACCTCCCAAATTATAGGTTTGCAATCTTCCGGGTTTATTCGTTATTTTTGATACCCTGATTTCCTTCAATTTCCCTCGGTCATAAGAATAAACAATGTCGCCTTTTTGCAATTGCTTAGCTTGTAGCTTATATCTGGCTTTAGTAAGTTTTGGCTTGAATGAGCACCAGCCTTTGCCTTTTACATAGTAAGGATGATCCTGAGTATTTGTGTTTGATTTTCCGTTGCTAAAATTAATCCTAATCATATCATCATGAATCGGGGTGTCTATTTTTGATACTTTTTTATTCTCTACCTTGCCTGTTTTTTCATTATAGGATTTTACCAGATTCCCCACTTTTACTTTTTCTATATTTTTGACAGAGCCATCAGCCATTTGAATTTTAGTTCCTGCAATAAAGCAACAGCTGCCATCCTTATTGTGCACAACAGCCCCATTCACAACATAGTTATGAGGGCCTTGGCTCATGTGCAAATTATAAACAACTTCATTGTGCATTGAAGCAGGACTGTCACCATCAATCAGCACATCTTTTCCGACAATCAAGCCTTCCCCTTCAATTACCTTAACCTTGTCGCCAACCTTGAACTCCCTTAGCTGCCTGTACTTCATTTCAACAGCGTCAAGGTAAGGGTGGTTTTCAGTAACCTTTGTTTCATACAGCCTGCCATCAACATCTATGAAAAGCCTAACCAAGGGATGCTTGATGAAATTTGCAAAATTATTCTGCCTGCCGTCATGCGCTATAACTTCCCCTACGGTTGACGTTGTAAAAGTGTTTGTTTTTTCGTCATAGGAGACTACTTGGGAGCCAACCATTATTTTACTGATTTCTTGTATGCCGGTAGGCGTCAGGACTAACCCATTTTTTGAGAAACAGCCGTCTCCCCCTCCACCATCACCTACACTACCTTCACCAGGAGGTGATGCAGGCGGGCACAAGTGAGAAGCGCTCGCGACGTTAGATAAACCCAAAGTCGCCAATATCGTTCCTATTGTTAAAATTGACTGCTTGGAAATCCTGCCCTGCTCTTCGCTTAAAAACTCAGAGACAACTTCCCTTATTTTTGATATAAAATCATCAGATTTTGTGTCAACTTTTTTTATCTCTTTTGTTGACTGGGCAAGAAGTTCGTTGTTGAACTCTCTTGCCAGCAATTCCAAATCCATAATTGACTTTGGTTTTAATTCAACCAGAATCTCGTTTTCATTCTCCTCTAAAGCGACCCAGGATGTATCCTTGAATAAGAGAGCAGCTTCCTTGACAGAAGAAACAGGGAATATCCTCTTGTTGATGTAAACGACAACCTTATTTTTTGGTTTGTTAACCTCAAAATTGCTAATTATAAGCGGACTATCACCCTCTTTTTCAGCCATGCCATTCCTTAACACTCATTGAATATTTAAATTTTTTGAATTTTATTATGCCAATTGGCAAATTTTAAATATATCGACTTTTCAAATAGGTAAAAAAGAGGAAAAAATGAAATTTTTCATAGTTTTGGTTCTTATGGCATCTGCATTTATCATGCCTGTTGCATATTCACAGGATTGCAACATCCAGGGACATTGTGGCGATGGCGCCTGCAATGGCGATGATACCTGTAGCAACTGCCCACAGGATTGCGGCTCTTGCTGTGTCGGCAATGTTGGATCATCATGCAACTGCGGAGCCTGCGGCTGCGGAGGCACGATTCAATGCGGAGGAGGCTGCTCAGGTGGAGATCCAACCCCGGGTAATTATAACCAGCCGTGCGGCTCTTGCGGAAGAGGCAGAATAAATTGTGCAGGGCAATGCTCTGGAGACTACTCAAATTGCGGCTCAGCTGGCTGGTACAATACAGGCTCTGGCTGCGGAAACTGCGGAACACAGCAGCAATACTGCAATGGATGTGACTGGGCTGGCTCTTACCAATGCATCAACCAAGGCCCTTGCAGCCCTGGCTCAGCTCAATGTGTTAGTAACCGCTATCAAACCTGTTCCTCAAGCTGCCAATGGCAAAACTCCGGAACAAATTCAGACAATGACGGGAAAGATTTACAATGCGGCGACTCGATATGTGATAACAGCCCAAATGTTTATGACGATACAAGAACCCCTCAAGAAAATGCATGCTCAGACAGCCTTGATAACGATTGTGATATAAAAACAGACTGCAATGACAACGATTGTGATGGCTCAATCACCGGAAATGTTAAAAATCAGCAAGGCCAGCCAGTTTCCTCTGCTGACATAAGCGCAAAGAAGGACCTGACAACAATCAAGTCCTCAACAACGAATTCCCAAGGCAATTACAATATCGCTCCAATCGCATGCGGCACCTACAACTTGGTTGCTTCCCATCCGGACTATGCGCCCCAGGCAAAAAATAACATTCCCGTCAATCCGCAGCAGCTGACAACATCCAACTTTGGAGGGGAAGAAAGCGGAAGCTCGTTAATACTCGGCACTTCATGCGAGCCGGACTGCACTTTTGCGTCAGATGATATAATCCACTCTTCATGCGACGGAAAAAATGGATGTGCTTTCTTTGACAGCATTTCAAAGGCAGCCTGCGACAACTCCCAGACCGGATGGTTAAGGGACTACAACTCGACCCATTACATAGCCTGCGCTTCAGGAAGCCCGCAGCCGAAAATAGAGATAGCTGCAAGCGTAAGCTGCGAGAGCGGCACTCTTGTCAAGGTAACCAGCATAGTGATTTACAACGGAAAGCCTGTCAAGCTTGTTGTTGCGGTTTGCGGCTGATTAAAATGCAAAAAAAGTTTAAAGTTGACGAGATCATCCTTGTCCTTATAGTGGCGCTTATAGCCCTTGCTGTCAGCGTGCTTGATAAAGCCAACAAGCCGGAGATGGAGGCAAAGAAGATAAAAGACATGCTTCTTGACGACCACGAGATTAGCATGGCTGCAAAAGGAGTTATAGAGGAGAGCAGGCTCAGCCAAATCCGGGATATGGGCTATGACGACCTTAAAAATTCTCTTGGTGCAGAAAATGACTTCTGCATTTACATAGAGGACGAGAATGGCAACATAATTCTTGCAAAAGGTTCTAGCAAATTAGGCATGGACGGCATGGCCTGCCGATAAAATGGCAAATCCAAAAGCGCAGTCATGGTCAATAGACGTTGCCTTGGCAGTCATAATATTCATGGCAGCTTTTTTCATATTCTACGGGGTGCTGAATGCAAATCCAGAGGCAAAAGCCGGCACGCTGAAGGAAGAGGCGTCTTCCCTTGTGAGGCAGGTTGCCTCAGGAGAATCAAATATCAGGATCGTTGACAACAATCAGATAAACATCAGCAAGTTCAATGAGCTGAAAAACCTGAGCTATGACGACCTGAAAAGCGCGCTCAAAATCAGCGGTGATTTCTGCATCTACCTGGAAGATGAGAAGGGCAATCTTGTTCTTATAAACAACAGCTACAAGGGGATAGGCAGCCCGAATATAAATTTAAGCGGCACCCCCTGCAGCCAAAAATGATTTTAAAGTGAAATCCTATAAATAAAACCAAGTATTCAATCCGTCGCCTAAGGCGACATCATTTACGCTCGGGGAAAAATTCCCCTGCCATTAATTTTTCGCCTCGTATTGATTCATTAATGAATAATAGGCGAGGCTTGAGTCAATGGCAGAAGACGAAAGCCGAGCACTAATTATTGTCCGAAGGACGGATTGAAGTTGTTAATATAAATAAAAACAAAAAGCATAAATAAAGCGCTTCTAAAAATATCCAATAGAATGTCATTTAAAAAAAGAGGCTATTTCTTCATACTGGATGCAGTGCTCGCACTTTTAGTGCTTGTAATCGGGGTTTTCCTCATAACGTCCTCTTATGTTGATGTCCCGCAGCCCGGGCAGGTCGGGCTGCTGTCAAATGACCTGCTGGATTTTCTGTCAGCAAACAAGATAAGGGACCTAAACAACCAGTATGCGGGCATTGGAGGGGGGCTATGGAGCCAAGGCATGATAACAGACGCCGATAACTCATTGCTGCAGCAAATCGGAATTTTTTACGCGACAGGCAGGAGCGATATTGCTGAAAAGTTCATTCTGAATGTATCGGCCGGAATAGTGCCTGCGCAGTTCAACTATGAGCTATGGATTAATGATGCAATGCTGTATCCAAGAGTGCCTGCAGCGCAGCACTCAGGCTCAAAAAACAGCACAAAGCTGCTTTTAACCTCCAAAAAAATAGCTTTTGGGATTTTAAATGCCTCGACAGGCGAGCTGTGGGGGCCGTACAAGGCAGAGGTATTCCTATGGGAAAAATGAGAAGAAAAGGAATATTTTTTACATTCATTGCAATCATAATAATGGCAGCTTTCATTCTTGTCTTCACGCCCCAGGCTGACATAAGCATCCAGAAAGACACGCTTGCGGCAAAAACAAGGATAACAACCATAGACAACTACGTGAGCGACCTGGAGAACAGCTATTTTGAGAATGTGCTGAGGGCAACATCATACAAGGCAATCCTCTCGCTAATTTTTTACATGAATTCTACAGGCTCTTATATTGCGGACCTGGATTCGGCATTTTCCGAGGTGATTTTGACGGGAAATATAAACGGGGTTCCGATTGACTCGATAACAGGCAAGCAGATAATGGGCAACAGCACACTGAACGACTGGAATGCGCGGATGATAGCGGCAGCAAAGGACACATTGAACGTCAACACCACAATAAATGTCTTGAGCGTTTCTGTATCCCAGTCAAGGCCGTGGAACATTGACTCAAGGATTGAGGTGAACTTCACAGTCAAGTCAAATGTTGCAGAGTGGAGTAAAAAATCAGCCATAATCTCCTCAATCAGCATAGGGGGATTGTATGACCCGTATTATCTGGTCAACACGAACAAGGCATACACAAATCAAATCAAAAGGTCAACAGTTGAATTCAACCAATGGAACATCGGAAAGGTGAGAGAGCATGTAAGAAACGGCACCTATGTCCATTTTGAAGGCTCTGATGCCCCGAGCTTTTTGATGAGATTAACCAACAACATGTCTGCATCAGCATGCTGCGGCATTGAGTCTTATGTCAATCCAAACATGGTAGGCCCTCCAGACCAGATAGACAGCTATGCTGATTATCATCTCTGGAGCAATAAATTTGCCAATAACTGCACCCAGCTCTACAATATAACCGGAATATGGGATGAGTTCAGGTACTTCAAGCTTGATTTTGACCATTTGACTTTGCTTAACATAACCGCGCAGGATGCTGTGAGGACGTGTTAATTTTAGTTATTACTCCACCTCAATGACTAAAGTTTTTATATGCTGTCCTAAATTAAACCATATGCCCCATCCCAACAGCCCCCTGCTTAGGACAGTTGCTGATGAGCTGCTCGAGCTTGTCAGGAAAAGCAAAAAAATCTCTGTTGAAGAGGCAGCAAAGAAGCTGAAAATGCATGTTCCTGCAGTGCAGTCCCTTGTTGACTTTTTGGTTGAGGAGAGGGTTTTCGGCATAGAGTACAAGTTCACAACCCCTTATATCTACCTGTACAAGGAAGGAATAAAGGAAGCAAAGGAAAAAGACACCAGCTTCACAAAAGGGCTTATTACAAAAGAGCAGTTTTACGAGAAGGCAAAAGAGAAGAAAGCGCCTTACGAGCACATAGAGGGCATGTGGAGGAAATACCTCCAGCAGAACATATCCCGCATGAGGGAGGAATTTTTGAAAAAATCAAGGGAAAAAAAAGTTCCTGAAGACAAGATAGAAGAGCTTTGGAAAAAATACCTATCTTACCTGTAACTGAAAATGGACATTGACGAGTTTTTGGATAGGGAGCTTTCTGATTTAGGCCTGCAGACAGACAAGGCTGAAAAAGAGCAGATAGACCTTCCGGCTTTCAAGGAGAATACTGCTTCTTCGCCATTGCTTGAGGGCATAAAAGTCAGCCTTGACAGGGGCAATCTGGAGCTTGCAGAGCAGTCTTACGAGCAGCTGTGGCGCATGCTTGTCGAGCAAAAGCTCAAGTGGAACAGCGAGCTTTACGAGCAGCTGTCATCCGTAAGCAGGCAGTTTGCAGGCGCATTGAATTACGCGTACAGCGACATGAAGAGAAAGGCAGGGCATGTTTACGAGCTTATATCAAGGGCAAGGGCAGCGTTAAAAGAGGGAAAGAAGGACGCCCCGTTCAAGATTTACTCTGAAATCGAGGAAATAACCAGCTCGATACCCGGCATATTCTTCGAGGAAAAAAAGATCCTTCAGGAGCAGGTCATGGACTTCTACAAGGAGCTTAAAGGCACCACAGACAACGAGCTGGTCAAAAGGGTTTCTGCGCTGGTTGCCGAGATAAGCCAGCTGATTGACAGGATAAACATGCACCTGGGCTCAAATGACATGACAAACGCAATACTTAACTACAACAAGTGCACAGAGCTTTTCAGCCAGGTTCCCGAAGGCTTTTTGAAGCACAAGAACCAGGCAGGCATGAGGCTCTTGGACATATACAAGACATTGAGCATATACAATGAGATATCCAGCCTGCAGAGGCAGCTGGGCACAAGGCAGTCCGCGCAGGGACAGCCTGAAAGCAGGCGGCAGCCGACGGAATCCAATTCAAAATTCCACTTGGCAAGGGCAAAAAAAGAGCGCGCAAAAAGAAACATGGAAAAAGGCTTTTATAACGAGGCTTCAAAGGATATACAGGAAGCGCTCCAGCTCGAGCCTGACGATGCAGAGGCAAAAGCAATGCACGCCCAAATAAAGACTTTGCAATAACGCTTAGACATTAACCAAAAACAATAAAGAAAACCCAATAAAAAACCCAATAACAAAATTCCAATGAAATAAAAATAACTTCAAAAAATACAGAACGGCCTCTTTCAGCAACGCGATTGAGGTGACCCGTTGTAAAAATGTATGGGCGAGGCGGATATGGTGCCGCCGAGCACTAGATATGCGGAGCAGATTGAATTTTTAAAAAATAGTCATTTAAACTAAAAGCCCAAAATGGAAAAAGGAGAGAAGATAATTGACGCATACGAGCTCAGCGTCAATGACATAGTTGTGGATGTTTCCATAACATCAAGGGAAGAAGAGCCTGTTCCAGTTTATACCATTTCTATAACAAACATAAGCGACACCACCAAGATAATTCTGGAAAAAATAAGGGACGAATTTGTTGCGGAAGAGACGAAAAAGCTCAGCGAGGAAGCAACTGTCTATGACATACAGGAGCAGTTCAAGGAGAAGATACTCAAGCTGCTTGCCAAGTATTTCCCTAATGCAGACAAGAAGACAATGGACATGCTCATCAACTACATACTGCAGCAGAACATAGGGCTGGGCAACCTTGATATTCTTCTGAAAGACACGAACCTTGAAGAGATTGTCATTAACAGCGCAAACGAGCCTGTGTGGGTCTACCACAGGAGATACGGCTGGCTCAAGACCAATGTCATGATACCGAGCGAGTCAAGGATAAGGCATTACTCCACAATCATAGGAAGAGATGTCGGAAAGGAAATAACAGTGCTCAATCCCCTTATGGACGCGCATTTGAAAAGCGGCGACAGGGTCAATGCAACACTAAGCCCCATATCCTCAAGAGGGAACACAATAACCATAAGAAAGTTTGCAGTAAAGCCATGGACTATAACTGACTTCATAAAGGAGCGTTCAATCTCTTATGAAGGCGCTGCCCTCATCTGGACAGCTGTGCAGAACGAGCTTTCAATCATAGTTTCAGGAGGAACAGCTTCAGGAAAGACAAGCATGCTCAATGTCATATCAAATTTTTTCCCCCCGAACCAGAGGATTATCTCGCTTGAGGATACAAGGGAGATCATGCTTCCTAAACTGCTCCACTGGGTGCCTTTGGAAACAAGGCTCCCAAACCCAGAAGGCAAGGGCGGCATAGAGATGCTGGACTTGATAGTGAACTCTTTGAGAATGAGGCCTGACAGGATTGTGGTTGGTGAAATAAGGAGAAAAAAGGAAGCTGAAGTGCTTTTTGAGGCAATGCATACCGGCCACTCGGTTTACGGGACTTTGCACGCCAACAATGTGAGGGAAACAATAAACAGGCTGACAAACCCGCCGATAGACCTTCCAAAGCAATTATTGTCAGCGCTTTCCCTTATTGTCGTGCAGCACATCAACAGGAGAACAGGCTTAAGAAGGACTTTGCAGATTGCAGAGGTTCTTCCGAACGGCGAAGCAAGGCTCTTGATGCAGCACAACCCGGTGAAGGACATGCTTGAAATCGTGAACGAGCCGCTTGCAATTCTTGAAACGCTTCACCTTTACACCGGCCTTTCAAAGCAGGAGATTTATGCAGGCATGCAGTCAAAAATAGAAATCCTTAAATGGCTGGTGGCAAAGAACATAATTGATGTAAATAAGATAGGGCTCGTTATGTCAAAATATTACCGCAACAAGCCTCTTGAGAAGCTGAAGGGTGTGTAAAATCGCCTTTGTAAACAAGATAGCCTCTTTTTTTCCGGCGCTTAAAAATGAGCTTAGGGTTGCCCATCTTCCCTACACTCCGGTGCAGTATGTAAATAAAAACCTCAAGACAACTTTCCTTTATTCCTTGCTTTTTACTGCCCTGTTTTTTTTTGTGCTTAAGAAGGCAGGGCTTTCCGTTTTTTTTCTATTGCCGGCATTCATAACACTTTTCATCCTGCTTTTTGAATATGCCCTTCTCAATGTAAAGGCAAAGATAAGGAAAAGAGAGAGGGAAATAAACCGTGAAGTGCTTTTTGTTGGAAGGTATCTTCTTGTCAAGCTTTACTCCGGAAGGCCATTGCTGAATGCGCTCATGGAAACATCGGAAAGCAGGGGCATTGCTTCAAAGTACATCAAGGAAATAGTTGACGACATAGGCACGGGCAGCACGATAGAAGATGCATTGAACAGTGCAATGATCTACTCCCCTTCCGAGAAGCTGAGGAAGATTTTGTTCCATATAAACAATTCATTGCAGCTTGGCATAAATGTTACAGGCCCGCTTGAGGCTGTTCTTGAGGAGATAACACGGGAAGAGTCGATTGAGATAAAGAAATACGGCAAAAAGCTGAACACCCTGGTTATTTTCTACATGCTGGCTGCCATCATACTTCCATCCCTTGGAGTGGCTCTTTTCATCATTGTGTCAAGCTTCGTAAACCTGCCGATAGGCCTTGGAAGCCTGCTCATGTTCGTGTTTTTCATAGTCGTGCTGCAGTTCATTTTCATCACGCTTTTCAAGTCAATAAGGCCGATGGTGAACCTCTGATGGCCTTCAGGATAATATTCCTCGAGGAATTCGGCAAGGCATTCGTGCCGAAAAGGTTCATTCCCAATCTGAGGAAGTACCTGCTTAAAGCGGGCTTTAACGAAGTGCCTTACAGGTTCTTTGGCATGCTCTTCTACTTTTCAGCCCTCATAACAACGATGATATTCATCACATTCATATACCCCTACCTCAGGAGGTTCTCCCTTATTGAAATCTATATTTTTTCATTTTTGGGATGGTTTATTGTCCAGCTCTTCTTTGCAACACTTTTCATCCTGCTGGTTTATTTCTATCTTGACCTGAAGATATACTACCGCACAAAGAAGATGGAGGAGCAGCTCCCTGACTTTTTGCAGGTGCTTTCCGCGAACCTCAAGGGAGGCATGACTTTTGAGAGGGCTTTATGGGCTGCTGTGAAGCCTAGATTCAACGTGCTTGGAAGCGAGATGGCAAAAGCCTCCAAAAAAGTCATGACCGGCTATGAAGTGGGCAAGGCACTTACGGAGCTTGCAGACAAATATGATTCCCTTATGCTGCAGCGCACCGTAGACCTGATGATAAGCGAGCTTGAAAGCGGCGGCAATGTAGCTGAGCTGATAGACCGGCTTGTTGTGAATTTAAAGGATACCAAGGCTTTGAAAAGCGAGATGTCGGCATCTGCCATAGCATATGTCATCTTCATATCGGTAATTGTCATTGTTATAAGCCCGCTGCTTTTCGCGCTTTCATTCAACCTTCTTATTCTTATCCTGAATTTTATAGGGCAGCTTTCCGCAGCAACGCAAAGGGTATCTGCCCTGCCTTTTGTGTTTTCAAAGGCCGGCATGGACCCGAACGACTTCAAGCTTTTTTCAATCGCAGCCATTGCAGTCATATCGTTTTTCTCCTCCCTTATCGTGGCAATAGTCGAGAAAGGAGATATAAAAGGAGGTGTGAAATACATCCCGATTTACGTCTTTGGCTCGATGTTCCTTTATTTCTTTTTCATGAAAGTGCTTGGAACCCTGTTTGCCGGGATTTTATAGAATAATATCCAAAAACCCGCAAAACAAAAAGTTTATAAACAGGGTATTGAATAAAATGCGAAAAGAGAAAAATGAACCATACACAGCATAAGTTCTTGACGACCGCAATTGTATTTGTGATAATGGTCATAGGCGTTTTTATTGCCTCGCAGTTCAGGGAGATAAGCCTGGGGGCATTGAACATAGGGCTTTTGCTGGTCAACGCATTGCTGCTGCTCATCATACTTGGCATTTTGCTGCAGATGAATGAAAATGTTGCAGGCAGCAAAAAAAGAGCTGGTAAAAATGCTTAAAAAATCATTGAAATCGCAGGCTGCATTGGAGTTCCTTACAACATACGGCTGGGCATTTTTGGTCATTTTGATAATGATAGGCACTCTCGCTTATTTCGGCATACTGAGCCCGGGAAAAATACTCCCGAACAGGTGCAATGTTGGGCCTGAATTTGAATGCCTTGATTTCCAGATATCAGTCACCGACAATGCATTCAAGATGAGGCTTAAAAACAATGTAGGGGAGCCGATAGCAGTGCAGTCAATTACTTTGGACAGCGAAACAGCCACCAAATATGCCTGCTCAACACCGCCTTCAAATCCAACAGCATGGAAATCCGGGGAAATCCTTGATTTGGCATGGACTGGCTGCAATTCAGCTGCTACAGGCATGGCTGCCGGGGAAAAAGGGAAAGTGCTTGTCAAGATGAGGTATTACGCAGTCCAAAGCGGCTCAAACTATGCAAGGGAAGTGAATGCAGAGGTATTCTCGACTGTTGTATAGCAAAACGGCAAAACACAAATTTTATATACATGATTTCTTGTTTTTTTGAAAAAGAGGCTATCATGAAATCGCAGGCAGCATTGGAATTTCTGACAACTTATGTGTGGGCTTTTTTTGTGATTGCAGTCACGGTTGGCGCGCTTTATTATTTCGGCATATTTGACTTCAGCAAGTACCTTCCCCAAAAGTGTGTTTTTCCTTCGCAGTTCAAGTGCCTTGACTTCAGCCTGAATCCGGCCGAGATAAGATTTAAGCTTGTGAATAACCTTGGGGAAGACATAAAAGTGACGGCACTCCAGCTCACAGACAATTCTGCCGTCCCTTTATCCTGCACCCCTCCTCCAGGCTTTGACTGGGCGCATTCAACTGAGAAAGACATAGTTTTCACCTCATGCAGCGGAGGCTCGTACATACAGGGGGAAAGGACAGAGCTAAAAATTTCCATGAGTTATTATGCGGTAAACACGCCAAGCAAGCCTGTTCACCTGATAAACGGTAAAATAAATGGTAAAATATTATCTAGCTAAAGGGCAGTCATCTTTGGAGTACCTGCTTATCGTTGCCTTGACGTTTGCTATAATCATACCGACAACCTACCTGTTTTACAGCTATTCGCGGGAATCCACGCATGAGATAACAGATGCGCAGGTTACAAAGCTGGGAAGGGGCATTGTTGACACGGCAGAGTCCATATTCTATTCCGGGCAGGGCTCAAAGACGATTCTTGAGCTCAACATGCCTGACAATGTGGACAGCGCGTCCATAATAGACGGGAAGGAGCTTGTGTTCAACACAACAACGGAATCCGGCACTTCTGAAATCGTGTTTTTCTCATCCGTTAACCTGACATCAGCTTCAGGCTGCTCGGCCAATGTTTGCAGCATTCCCCAGCTCGCAAGCTCCGGCTTCAAGAAAGTGAAATTGTCGGCCTTAAGCAAGGATTCGGTCACTATAGAAGTTATTTAGTAAATAAAAACTTCATTTTAAATCGGTAACTACAATCCGTCGCCCTGAAGGCGACCTTATTTACACTCGGCAAAATTTTTACTGCCAATAAAATTTTGCCTCGGATTGATTCATTAATGAATAATAGGCGAGGCTTGAGTCAATGGCAGAAGACGAAAGCCGAGCACTAAATTTTGTGAGCGGAGCGAACGGATTGAAAAGCTGAAACTCATAACAAAATCCCAACAAAATAAAACAAAAATGCAGGTCTTTAAAAACAACTTGAAATCACAGTCAGCTATGGAATTCATCATACTGGCTTCATTCATGCTTCTTGCAATACTCGGCTTTTTTGCAGTCACCAGCTCAAGGATGCTTGATGCAAGGCATGAGGGCAACAGGAAAATCGCAGAGGACATTGCAGCCTTCGCCTTTAGGGAGATAGAGCTTGCAAAGCTGATGAACAACGGATATTCAAGGGTATTTGAACTGCCGCAGGCAGTCAATGGGGTGAACTACAGCATAAAAGTCATAGACAACAGGGAGCTTGCGGTGGAATACCTTGGGAACGAGCACGTCAAGTTCCTTCCGGCAAACGTGACAGGCAATCTGGCAAAAGGGAGCAATAAAATAACAAAAGAGAATGGCATCATCTTTTTGAATTAGCTATGCATAAGGTATGTTCTCGTGGAACTTGATTCCATAAACATAAACATAGTTCCAGAACAGCCCTTTTTTCCTTGTCACGAAAACAGAAAAGCCGGCATCTCTGAACATCTTCTCTATCACCTTGTCATTTGAAAGCCATGCCACATTCGGTATGACTTTGAAGAAATCCGCATAGTCAACAAACACGATTTTGCCCCCGTAAGGCAGCAGCTCCCGCATCTCCCCCAAGACTTTCTTGACATCCTGGAGATAGCCCATCATGCCTATGCTCACTACTGCATCGACATGGGGGATTGACGGATGAACCCTGTTGACCTGGTGCTCGTCATGTATCACAATGACATGGGTATGGCCCTTCTTCATCAGCCTTCTCTTTGTTATCAGCAAATCCTTCCTTGACAGGTCAGTCGCATAAACTCTCCCGCTTGGGTTTACAGCCTCTGCAAGATGCATTGTCAAAGTTCCCACAGAGCAGCCGAATTCCAGCACCTTTTTGCCTTTGACATCCCCGAGCAAGGCAAGTATCTCTTTCCTTATGCTTTTTGGGAGGATTATCTTTTCTGTCAGGAGAGTTGTGTATGCCAGCGCATCATTGAGCTTTATTATGAAGTCCGGGTTGTAATAGATTTCAAGCAGGAGATATATCGGTATTCCAAGGAAAATAAGGGAAAGCCCAAGCTTTAAAGAGCCGAATGCATCAGCCTCGTTCATGACCCAGGCAGCAGTCAGAAGCAGGACAAGCAGGATTACAGCAGCAGAGCCTATGCCTGCAAAAGGCACTTTAAATTTCCTCTGCAGTGAAGGCTCTTTTCGCCTGAGGACAGGAACCGCGAGTATGACAAAAACGTAAAGTATAAGCCCAAGCGGCAGAACTAAGCTTAGAAGAGCCTTGTATCTTCCAAAAACCATGCCGAAAATGGCAAGCGCAACTATTGTCTGGAATACTATTGCCTTGTAAGGCGTGTTGAACTTCGGGTGTATTTCGCTGAACTGGGCAATGAAAAGCTTGTCCCTTGCCAGCGCGAGTATCAGCCTTGGAAGCGTTATTATCTCGCCTGCAGCAGAGCCTATGAGGGCTGCGAAAATACCGATATTTACTAGCGCCATGCCAAGGCCTCCCATCAGCCTTTCAGAAACAAGCGATAATGGTGCAGCGCTTGAAGCAAGCTCTTTCCATGGAATGACCCCAAGAGAAACTATTGCAGTCATCAGTCCCATGATTCCAACTATGATTGTCCCCAATATTATTGCCTTGGGTATTGTCTTTTCAGGCTCCTTTGTTTCCTCAGCCAGGTAGGTTGCGGCTTCCCAGCCGAAAAAGCTCTCTGCAATGAAGAAAATGCTTACAAAGATGGAAGCTGCCCCGAATGCAAAAAATGGGACATAGTTTGAAAAACTTATTGCAAAAATGCCCGGGAAAGCTATTGATGCAACAACCCCTATTGAGACAATTGCTATGACAATCACCACAAATCCGCTTGCCTCTATACCAAGATAAGCCACAAAGTTCAGCACAATTATGAACAGTATGCTTATGGCTATTTTAAGCCAAAATTGCGATGGGTCGGGTATCAAGTAATCAATGGCTGCAACGACAACAAGGGCTGTTGTCAGGTTGCCGACAAGCCATGCAAGCCAGCCCATAAGGAACGAGAAAAACCTGCTGTAAGCGTGCTTGCTGAACTCGTATATGCCTCCGGCCTTTGGATACATTGCGGAAAGCTCGGCAAAGTACATGCTTATGTAGACTGCTATAAAGGTCAGCAGGAGCCATGCTATTATGGAAGCGTTGCCCGAGTAGCTTGCAGCTATAGAGGCGCCGAAAAAAAGCCCTGTGCCCATTATAGAGGCAATAGAAAGGCACAATATGGTCCAGAATCCCAGAACCCTCTTCAGCTCAGCCATCCAGCCCTATCTTTTCTCTGATGTTTAAAAACAATTGTATGTACTTCAATGTGGTAAAATAAAAAAATAGATAAACATGCATTTCCAGAAGATTTGCCATGATAAAGCTTATCGCCCTGTTGGTTGCCTTTTTCCTTGTCCCTTTTGCTTATGCAGGGTGTATAACCCCTTCATCAAATCTTGAGATCAAGAATGATTCTGTCCTTTGTTCCGGCACGCATATCCTTGACAAGGGGATTTCAGTCAGCGCAGACAGCATCAACCTGGACTGCAGCGGCTCTGCCTTGGTTGGAAGCGGCATCGGCTACGGAATCCTGCTGGATGGCAGGAACAATGTAAAGATACAGAATTGCAACATTTCAAATTTTGAGATTGGCATTTATCTGGACAGCACGAACAGCAGCGTGATAACCAATAACCACCTTGCCAATAACAAATTCGGGATTGCCCTGTACAATTCGTTTGGGAATGATTTTGATAATAATTTCCTGTCCGGAAATGTTGACAATTCAATAAGCTATTTTCCTGCACCGGCAATAGCTGCAAAAGAAGGAAACAAATCAATTGAGAAAGAAGGAAAAAGCCCTCCTGGAGAAATAATGAAGGAGGTGATAAGGGTAAAAAACCCTTTTTTGAGCGAAGAAGAGGTAAGCAGGGAAGTGGACATGATTTTCAGCAAATATTTCAATTTTACAGAAGAAAACCTTGAGATAAGAAGAGAGATATCATACAATGAAAGCGACGGAAGCACAAGCATAAGCCTCCATCTTAAGCCAAAAAAGGCTCTTATTAATGTAAGCGTCTACGATAAAATACCGAAGTGCGTAAGCGAATATGCAAACCGGATATTTTTTGAGACAGCAGGATACGAAATAATTGAAAACGACCCATTGATAATGTGGGCATTTGCAAGGATAGAAAATGAAAAAGAGGTGTCCTACAAGGTCTTCAAAAGGCTTGGGGATGAATGCAAGGAGCTGCTATTGGCTTTTGGCATTGCAGCCGGCTTTGAAGGTGAAAAAGCTGCAAAAGAGCCGGAGGAAAAGAAACCGTATATGACGATTTCGGCAGTTGCTGTTGTGCTGCTGCTGGCTTTATTTTTAATCAGCAGAAGGAAAAAATCATCTTAAGGCTTCATCTATTTTTTCATGGCCGGGAGGAAGGATAGTGATTGAATTCCTTGCATTGCCCTGCACCAGGGCATTGCCGCTGATGCTTATTTTTGAGCTCAAGGAATCGGACTCGTAATTATAGCTTATTTCTTGCGTCAATTGGCTTTTATCGACATTGTTCAGCTCGACAACCCTGTGCACTTTCCCGTCATCAAGCTCCATCTCCCTGATGTTGTAATAATTATTCGGCTTGGTTACTGCTATCTGCTCCTTGTTTTCCAGCGTGTTGCTTATTTCAACGTTGTCCAAAAACAGCAAGTCCTTGTCATAAACAAGCAGATTCCTGACATTTTTCAGCCCTTTGTAGGCAAAGTCGCTCAGCAGGGACGCAACCTGGTTGTTTTTCAGATGATATCTCAGGTAATTTACGATGCCGTTCAGCTCAATCTTTTTATTTGCAAAATCCACAAGGCCGTTATACTCCTTGAACTGCTGCGACCTGCTTTTTCTGAGGCACAGCCTGTAAACCTGGGATTCTTTAGGGACGTTGATTACGAAATCTTTCCTTAAATCCCTGTCATTGTAGAAATAGCTTCCGACCGGGTTTATTGTGATGCACCTGAATCCAAAAGTCTTGTCAGTCTCTATGACTGCTGAGTTATTTGCTTCTACAGTTTCGTTGTATCCATCCTCTTTTTTCGTCAAAGTCCCGTTTTCAATTGTGTAAGTTGGATTGTCGCCTTTGTCAACAGCAACTTTCCCTTTTCCCCTGAACTCGGCCTCGTTGTAGGAGCAGTCTGTAATTTTCAAGCCAACATCGGATTTTGTCGTCACTTCAACTTTATCGCCTACTTTGAATTCGCTGTCTTCTATATCGTCAACCCTCAGGCAGTCGCTAAGGAAGGAGTCTGCCTTTTCAACTGAAAAAATATCTATTTTGGAGTTTAATTTTTGGATATTTGTCGTTACCGAGCCGTCTTTGATGAAAGAGTCCGCTTTTTCTGCAGTGAGGATGCCGTTTTTGTATACGACGCCTTCGGCATTTATTAAGGTGATTCCATTTTGGGTGAGCCGAGGCACCTCTTGAGCCCTAAATCCATCAGAAGTCGCTTCAAAATCTATAACATTTTCTATCTGCGTATCGCTGATTTCCAGTTCACTTGCCGATATCAGTCCATCGTGCACAGAAATTTCACCGCCTATCTGAATTTCTATAGAGTTTTGGCGAATTATTGTTCCGGAAGGGACTGTGCCTTGATCCTCGCCTCTGTTATTAATTACATTCTGAACATCATTTTGATTTGAGAAATCCCCTCCAAAGCTCCCAGCTTGTCCAGGAGATTGGACTGCACCTGGCTGGCTTAAAACCGATAAGGAAAAAATAATTGTAAAAAACAAAAATAGCGCTAATTTAATTCTCATAAAGAGGAAATATATTAATTGCTTTTATTTCTTACTAATTTGCTCTGTTGAAACATAAGCTGGATTAGTCATTCTTTCGTTAGTTCCATATTTATGTGTAAATTTTCCATCACCCTCAATATCCACTAGTCCATATTCCATGGGGGGTTTTCCGTCAATGTCAACATAATAGGCCCAAATCTTTTCTTGCCCATTCTTCGTGGTTATGCTTAGCGTGTTAAAGTAAGTACCCTGTGCCGTCCTGTACACTCTTTGTATGACCGGAATATTGACCCCTTCTATAATGTCTCTTCTTGTTTTTGTTTCCAAAAGTGTAGCACCCGCTATGCTGGGAATAGGCCACCCATTTGGATTTATTTCTTCTGCTTTAGCCATCTTAGCAAAGCCTAAACTAGAAGCTAACGCAAGGCTGCTAAAAAATGCTGCTACTCTTTTGTCTATTGTCATACACCTTACTCCTTATTTTCCGTCTTTATAAATCTTTCGTTTTTTTCACTCTGTGGCAGTAGTGATTTTTATATGATTTATATAGGTTATTTACAATATTGAAAATAAGACTCATTTGACAGCAAACCTGAACGCATAAGGCTTGCCCATGATCATGGACTTGGAATCCTTGATGTTGTAAATCAAGGCCCCTTCATAGTCAATGACAGTAACATCAACATCATATCCATCCAGGGTGCTCATGTCAATGTGCCTCTTGTATTTTGCATCGAAGCCGACAATCTTGGTAATTAATTCATGAATATATTTCAGCCTGATATTAACCCTTGATGCAAACCTCTCAAAACTGATTGAGGCCTCGCTGCTGCTGACCTTAAGGGGAAATTCAACTTCAAACGTTACATCTTCCTGATTTATCTGTGTTCTTGCGCTGATGCTTCCCTTCTCAACATCCCAACCCTGCTTCTTGAAGTCCTCAAAGTCATTGAGGCATAGGGCAAGGTTATTGTCAATGTAAGAGGACAAGTCATTTTGCAATTTTTCGATGCCTGGAACTTTGTTCTCGTTGTAGTACTCAATACCAATATTCTTTGCCTTGAGGCTGTTTTCAGGAAACAGGCTTCCATGCTTTCCAAGCAATAACAAGCCGTCTTCAGCTGTTTTTTTGACGCAGCTGCTTATGTAGTTTTCTATGCTAGCCCTTTCGAAAATCAAAGGCTCAGCAGCGTTTTTTTTGTAGTAATTTGCAACATAAAATATCAATGCGGCTATTATGAGAATGAAAAGAGCAGCTGCCATGATGAATGTGACCTGCGCCTTTTTTCCCATCGGGATCATTCCGGTTCCTGCTCTATAAAAACATTTCTACTCCACCCCATTCCACAAACCTTTATAAACGAAACAAGCCACCTAAAAGCTGAAATGCCGATGAAAATAATGATGGTGGAAGGCCGCTATACAGGGCCGATTGACTTGTCGAGGCTCGACACTAAGCTGCTTCCAAAAAAGATAGGGCTTGCAACCACGGTCCAGTTCCTCAACCATGTTGATGAGATAAAGCAATTTCTCAAAGACAGCGGAAAGGAAGTTTATGTTGACAGGATGAGGCAAAAGTATGAAGGCCAATTGCTTGGCTGCGACCAAGGCGGAGCTGAAAAGATAAAGGACAATGTTGATGCTTTTCTTTATGTTGGAACCGGAGTGTTTCACCCCTTGGGAATTGCTATAAACATAGACAAGGAAGTTTTCTGCTATGATCCCATACATTCCACAATGTCAAAAGTCGATCAGGACCAGGTTAAAAGATACAACTTAAAGAGGAAAGGGGCATATCTCAAGTTCCTTGAGGCTGATGAAATCGGAATCCTGGTTTCGCTAAAGCCCGGCCAGAACAATTTCAGGAAAGCTGTTGAATTGAAGCAGCAATTGAAAGGCAAGAACTGCTACATCTTTGCCTTTGACACTCTTGATTTCAGCCAGATAGAGAACTTCCCGTTTATCCAATGCTGGGTCAACACGGCATGCAACAGGATACTTGATGACTATTCAAAATTCCCAAGGCCTTTGGTTGATTTAAGCGACATAGAGAAGATGCAGAAAGTCGAGATGATACCAATAAAAACAAAATAGCTATTTTTTCTTCTTGGAAAGAAGGTAAATCATCATCCTTATTTCTTTAAGCTCTTTCTTGGAAACATCAACCATCAGGCTTAGAAGAATGAACATCACTAGCAGGGTAAGCCAGCTGAATATTGCAATTATCATAAGCCAGCTTAATTGGCTGCTCTCAGCCTTGTAAGCGGTGTTTATCAGCTGGAACCCAAGAACAGCAGCGCCCAAGCCTACAACTAGAAGAACAATCTCAAACACGTTCATCTTGCTGTCAGACATATTTGGCCTCTTTTGCAAAGTCCTGCAAAGACTATTATTTAAACTTTATTGTTAGAGGGTATTGGTAAACTATTGGCTGGTAATTAACGGCTGGTTAGCATCGGCTGATAGAATTACCCCTTTCTCTTTTGCTAATTCATATAATTTATGAAAATCATTTATAGGGATTAAAGGGCAATATTGTCCCCAAGTCCATATATCCTTTTTAGTTCCATTCTTCCCAATTATATAATAACCAAAACGATATTCTATATCTCCAAGTTCTCTATTTTTTGTATGGACTATTTGACCTTGAGTTTCTACTCTTTTTAGTCTTTCAAAAACAAAAACCTTTTCAGAAAGATTATGTTGTTTCATGAATACCCAAGCTTCTCTGACCCAAAAATGTTTACCTTGCCTACCAATATCTTTGAATGAAAACTTCTTAATAGGGTGTTTTTTGTATTCCTCTTCTTTCCTTTCAATAAATTCTTCAGCAGTTTCCATTTTTATTAGTATTTGTCATCTTTCTTTGGATAAATCACAGAAATAATCATATAAGTTTTAAATCTAAAGTGGGTACCAACAAAGAAATATAAATCCTTCTTCTGTGGTAGTTCTATCAAAAATCTTTGCTTGACTTTTTCTATAACTTCATTCTCATCCTTATATTTTCCTTGCTTTCTGTATTCTTCACAATTACGATAAAGAGCCATTAGCTCCCAGTCTTCACACATTAGTTTATGCGGTTTTTTGCAGTCTTTTGAACACTTATAAACATAAGAAAAAGACTTTTGTGGAATAAAAATCTTGACTGAGGATTTATTATCTATTAAAGATATTTGTTTGCTTTTCTTCTTGATTTTTTCATAGTAGGGGTTATCCTCAATAATAAAATCTATTATTTGAAAAGGTTTTATTATTCCAAGAGAAACTACTTTATGGTCTTTAGAATAAAGGTCTTCCATAGTTGTTATTTTCTTGTCAAGAAGTAATTTTATGTCTTTGAATTGGGCTTCACTTAAACCCTTGATGGATTTTGATATTATTTTACGACTTTCAGGTCTATGGTCTGATGGATTATCAGATTGTGTTTCGTACTCAATCCAATGCTTTTTCTTAAATCCGTCATTATGCCAAAAAATTTTCCATTCAATCGGATAAATACGCCTAAATTCATCTTTGTCTGTTATTCCCCCGACACAGACCAAATGCTGATATTTTTTACTTACAATAGGGTATGTTTTTGCCAACACCAATAATTTTTCTTTCATAGTAAGGTCATCTGCATCTTTTTTTGAATTTTATGAGGGGTAGGTTGATTAAGGTGGACAATTTTCCAGCCTTTTTTCTTTAATTCTTGAGATATGATACTTCTATGGCATTTAGAAAAATCTTTTTCAAAACACATTATGGCAGTTTTCCTCATTTTCGCCAATCCTTCCAAATCTCTTAATTCTTCTTGAACTTCTTGGTCATTAATGTGCTTAGTATATTCAAAAAAAAATTCTTTGTAATCCCAATCTTGATGTAGCTTGTCCCTTATTCCCTTTGGCGACCCAAGATAATTAAAGTGCTTATATCTTATTCCAGCCTCTCTTAAGTATTGGTCAAGCAATCCTTTAGAAAATCCGTTTTTCCGACTAAATGCTATCTCTCTAACATCAATTAATTGCTCTATTTTTTCTTGCATTAACTTGTCAATAAAATCTTCAATTTTTAATCCTTCA
>JACPMX010000004.1 GCA_016185755.1 Candidatus Woesearchaeota archaeon
GAATTTTTGTAAGGTATAGTAGGTTTCTGACAAACAGAAGTTTGTAGCAATCCAGCGCTATACCAGGCTAAGCGACCTCGGCATAGGGTAGCCCCTCTTTAAACAGAAATCATATTTATTTAAATGCTTTTTGATTAATTGAGCTAATCAATAAACTTATAAAGCGATAAAATAGATTCGTGCAAATGAAAAAATTGGCTGTTTTGCTTCTGCTGTTTTTTATCCTGCCTTCTTCTTTTGCCGAATGGTATCAGGACAGCGGGAACATAGTGACGGGAATAGACATCTCTTCAAGCGCCGAAATTGTCCAGACATCGTCAAGCGGCTACATCGACAGCGCAGCAGTCAACATGACATTCTTTCCGAAGCAGACCGAAACGCAGGAGTTGCTCAAGCTGAAGACAGAGCCGCTTGCCGACTTTACAGGAGACTCGCTGAAATTCAAATGGAACATGCCCCAGGGCGCAATCAGCTTCAGGATTAATGCAAATGTGAAGACCATAAACACCATCCCCCAGGTGAGGCAAAAGATAAGTTTTCCAATCAATGACCTTCCAAAGGAGATTGTAGTTTACACAATGCCAAGCGAGACCATAGACTCAAACGATGAGGCCATTGTCAAAATCGCTTCGGAGCTTGCAAAAGGCGAGGATGACTTGTACGCCGCTGTATTCAAAATCGCTGACTGGACAAAAAATAATATTAATTATAATCTAAGCACCCTTACGGCAGATGTCAGCCAGAAGGCGTCATGGGTTCTTGAAAACAGGCAGGGTGTCTGCGACGAGCTGACTTCATTGTTCATAGCGCTGTTAAGGGCTGTTGGCATTCCTGCAAGGTTTGTTTCCGGCCTTTCCTATACAGAATCAGAGCTTTTCCCTGAAAAATGGGGCCCCCATGGCTGGGCAGAAGTCTATTTTCCGGATTACGGGTGGGTTCCATTTGACGTAACTTATGGGGAATTCGGCTGGGTTGACCCGACCCATATAAAATTCAAGGACTCTGTCGACTCGGACGAGCCCTCTACATACTACAGCTGGATTGGCAGGAACGCTGATTTGAAGACAAATAAGCTTGACATTAATGCAGAGCTGATTGAAAAAACAGGCTACTACAAGGCGCCCCTTAATCTTGAATCCTCTTCACTGAAGCAGTCAGTCGGCTTCGGCTCATATAATCTTCTCGAGGCAGATGTAGAGAACCTCAATGATTTTTATTTTGCTACTGAGCTTAAGCTAAGCAGGCCGAAGGAAGTCAGCGTTACAGGCCCGGAAGCGAAAAGCATCCTGCTGCTTCCAAGGGAAAGAAAAAAGGTCTTCTGGACATTAAAAATCAGCGATGATCTGGACAGCAGGTATTCCTACACATTCCCGCTTGTTGTCAGCGCCTCAAACGGGATTAAGTCTGAAACAAGCTTCGCGTCAGGCGCAAGGGAAAGGTTTGTTTCTTTCAGCGAGATAAAGCAGGCGGCAGACTTGTTCGAGGAGGAGAAGGAAAAAAAGTATTCAGGCAACGTCCTTCTCGGCTGCAGCATTCCGAAGCCGGAATTTTACGGGTATGAGGATGTCAATGTCTACTGCACTGCAAAAAACACCGGCAACATATACCTTGAAGGAATTGATGTGTGCTTTGAGGGCAAATGCGAAAAAATGAGCCTTGGAATTTCCCAGTCAAAAAATGTGACTTTCGGCATTAAAAAAACAGAGTTTGGATTCAGGGAAGTGCCTGTGACATTAAGAAGCGATTTGGTGTCCAAGGCATCCTATGTTGCATTCAAAATCAATGATGCTCCTGAAATCAGTATAAAGGAGCTGGAGTTTCCGGCAAATGCTGGCTATGGTGAAAATTTTACAGTTTCATTTATTTTGGCAAAAGAATCATTTTCGAACCCAAAAAATGTCGAAGTCATTTTCGCAAGGGGTGGGTTTGAAAAGAAATGGAGCATGAATGAGCTTGCAGAAAACAGGAAGTTTGTGCTTGATTTTGCCGGCAGGCAGCTTAAATACGGAAAAAACAATTACAAAATCAGTGTCAATTATTTTGACGGATTGGGTAAAAAATACAGCGCTAACCGGGAGTTTTCAATTGATTTGACCGATGCCACGATGCCACAAAGGGCTTTGCTGTGGTTTAACAATCTGGAGCAGAGCCTTGAAACTGTGGTGATAATGATTTCTATTGTTGGCATAGTATTCTTAATCCTGATTGGATGGGTGTGGAGAAAAAGAAGATATTAAATATTTACAATATTGTAAATAATTAAATTTAATCTTTTATAAATATCATTCTATATAGAAAATTAATCTAAAAACATAGTTTTAAATATAAAAATAATATCTCTATTCTTATGGAACATATAGATATGCAAAATATGGAAAGGTTAGTGCCCGACACTTCTGTCATAATTGAAGGCCTTCTGTCTGACAAGGTAAAGAGCGATAATATCAAGGCTAATGAAATCATAATTCATGAAGCTGTCATTGCAGAGCTGGAGCACCAGGCTAATTTAGGAAAGGCAATAGGGTTTCTGGGGCTTGACGAGATAAAAAGGATAAAAAAGCTTTCAGCGGAAAAAAAGTTTGAGCTTTCATTCAAGGGTTCAAGGCCGAAGGCAGCTGAGATAAGGCACGCTTCGCTTGGAGAAATTGATTCCTTGATAAGGCAGCTTGCTTATGATGAAGATGCAACCTTGATAACATCAGACAAGGTGCAGAGCGAAGTTGCCATTGCAAAAGGGATGAAGGTAATCTATTACAGAAGGCCTGAAAAGGGCCTGCGAAAACTGAAGCTTGAGAGATTTTTTGACGAAACCACTATGAGTGTTCACCTGAGGGAAAATGTGCCTCCTTACGCAAAAAAGGGGATGCCCGGAAAATGGGAGTTCAAGGAGCTAAGAAAATCCCTGCTCAAGCAGGATGAAATACAGGACATGTCAAGGGAGATCATAGAGGATGCAAAATTAAGGAAAGACGGCTTCATAGAAATCGAGAGGACAGGCTCCACGATTGTGCAGCTGGGCAGCTTCAGGATCGTAATTACAAGGCCTCCGTTCTCTGACGGATGGGAAATAACCGCTGTCAGGCCTGTCAAGAGATTAAGCTTGGCTGATTACAAATTAAGCGAAAAACTAATGGACAGAGTTGCCGAACAGGCTGAAGGAGTCCTTGTTGCAGGCGCACCAGGCATGGGGAAAACGACATTTGCGCAGGCATTGGCGGAATATTATGCAGGGCAGGACAAGATTGTGAAGACTGTTGAGGCTCCAAGGGATTTGATATTGCCTGAAAGGATAACCCAGTATGCAATCTCTTACGGTGATGCGCAGGAAATCCATGATATTTTGCTGCTTTCAAGGCCCGATTATACAATCTTTGACGAGATGAGGAACACCGATGACTTCAAGCTCTTTGCGGACTTGAGGCTGGCAGGAGTTGGAATGGTGGGGGTTGTGCACGCAACATCTCCTGTAGATGCAATCCAGAGATTTATCGGAAGGGTTGAAATGGGTGTTATCCCCCAGGTCATTGACACCGTGATTTTCATCAAGAACGGGTTTGTCAACAAGGTCTTGTCGTTGAAGATGACCGTCAAGGTTCCGTCAGGGATGACAGAGGCTGACTTGGCAAGGCCGGTTGTTGTCATAAATGATTTTGAGACAGGCAAGCTGGAGTATGAAATTTACAGCTACGGCGAGCAGACTGTTGTGATTCCTGTGCAAGGCAGCAGGGAAAAAACCGGTGCCCACAAGCTGGCCGAAACGACAATACTTGCTGAGTTCCAGAAATATTCAGGAAATGCCGAGGTTGAGGTGCTGTCAGACAACAAGTGCGTTGTCTACGTTCCCGAAGAGGACATTGCAAGAATCATAGGGAAGCAGGGGACTACCATAACTGCTATTGAAAAAAAGCTCGGGATAGGCATTGACATAAAAAGCCTTGACGATAAGGACGGCCCAAAAAATACAGGTGAAAATTTCAGTGCGAAAGGTGCTGCAAAGCCCGCTAAAATTCAGGAATCCGGGGGGCAGAAAGAGATTCCTTTTGAGATTCAGCACAAGAAAAACCAGCTCATGATAGATCTTGGAATGGAAATGCAGAACAGGGACTTCAGCATTTATGTGGGTGATGAATTCATTCTCAGCGCAAAGGCAGGCAAGACAGGCGCAATAAAGATAAAGAAAAGCAACAACATAGGAAGAAGGCTGATGGATGCAATCAACAAGAGGGAAAAATTAAGGATGGTGGCTTGATTAATTTAGCCTGTCAGCAAGTTCCCTCCTTGTTAACCTCATTGTCTCTGCAAAATCCTTTGGATCAGTATCAAGACCTATGATTCCTACCATTTCAACAAAAGCATGAACATTAGTGCGCGGAACCTGATGCAACATAAACCTCGCGCTTGCATAAGGGGGGCCATGATTCCTAAATAGCTGAAGGGCGACGTCATTGGAAGCCACGCCTGGAAAATGTATCTCATGGAGCATCCTTCCAAGCTTTCGCATATCGGCATATTCTTCTAATTCAGAATCGTCCATCTCTACCATATTTTTCCTTTCCTTGGCAACCACCACCAATCCTCCATTATGCTGAGGCAATGGGTCTGCAAATATATCAAAATGTTTTCCTGGCTCAACCAGATATCCTTCCCTTTCCAGTTTTTCAAAAAAACGTGTGCTTCCTTCTGCAGATGTCTTAGCATCTATAGAGCGATATATTCGCTCAACTTTTTTTGGCACTATTGGGACTGATAATATTCTTCCGTGATTATGAATCTGTGATGCTCCAGCTTCCTTGGCAGCAGACTCATAATGGCCATCTCTGTGCGAGATGAGCACATCCCTTTGCTTTAAAACATCTGGATCTGAACTTTGATCCAGGGCAGCAACCAGCACATCCAGATTTAGATCTCCAAAAACAGGAGAAATGACTTTCCTTGGAATTCCTGGATTGTTACTTCCAACAAGCACGAACTGTATATCCGGGTCCTCGAGCTCCCTTTTAACAAATGACTGCTCCAATTTTGCCAGAGTTCTGAAGTCCAGCATGTATGCCGGCACTATATGGCGCGAGTCAATTACAATCACATAGTCTTTGCCTTTTGCGCCAATTGTATGGACAAGGCCATCACCATTTCTATCGGTTTTATAGACAAAACCTGTAAAGAAATCTTTTTTATCGGTAAGGGGAAATTTATTATCGATTACTCTCATCAATCGAGGATCAGCAATCCATTTTTCTCCCGGGAAGATATAACCATCATGAACTATAATTTTTCCATCTAGAGTGACTCTTGCATACTCCCTTGTAGTTTCAACTTCGTTTCCCTCTCTAAAAACACAGGCTTTCGGCTCATGATATGGTTTTCCCATAAATTCTTTTGTACCGCAATCGTACGCTTTAAGGCGCAAATAGGCATCAACTCTTTCTTGGATACCTTCCTTGACAGCAACCATATCAACAAGCCCCCCTCTGGAGCTTCTTTTCACAGCTAAGATAGCCTGGTCCACACCTAATGGCGCGTCGTATAGTAGAGTTATTGGCTTAGCCATTAAAACAGCACCTTTTCTTCTAGAAAGACAGAATTATAGCCTTTAGATGTATTGTTATGAAAAGTACCCTTCATCAATCCACCTTTTTTATCTATATCAATCCTGAATGCACCCATATTTATACTTTTCCTTCCTCATCCCCTAGAAACCTTTTTATAGATTTTATAATCTTAATTTTATCATTGCTGAATGTTTATGGTTATTGATAGTGTAAATTATGCTTATATTGACTAAAATGCTCGAACTCAGATTCATTCGCGAAAGCCCGGACTTATAAGATGCGATATTGAGCACAGGAAGCTATTGCAGGAAAACCAAAGCCTGAGGCAAAGGAAAAACATGATCACTGATGAGATTAACAAGCTGAAGAAGAAGGGAGAAGAAATAAGCGAAAAGGTGAAGGAAGCCAAAGAGCTCCCTTCAAAAATAAAAATAAGCGATGAAAGGCTTGAAGAGTTGAAAAGCAGGATAGATTATTACCTCATGAGGCTTCCAAATATCTTGCATGAGTCTGTTCCAATCGGAAAGGACGCAAATGACAATGTTGTTGTAAAGCACTGGGGCGAAAAGCCAAGCTTCGATTTTGAACTGAAGCCGCATGGGGAATTGCTGCAGGAGCTTGGCTTGGCAAATTTTGAAAAAGCAAGTGAAGTTTCGGGCCATGGTTTTTATTATCTTCTTGGAGACATTGCAAGGCTTGAGCTTGCTCTGGTGAATTTTGCCGTTGATTTTCTTGCTGAAAAAGGATTCACATTAATCGAGCCGCCTTTGATGCTGAGAAGAAAGCCGTACGAAGGAGTCACTGACTTGAAAGATTTCGAGACAATGATGTACAAGGTCGAGGATGAGGATTTGTTCCTGATAGCAACATCAGAGCACCCTATCGCCGCGATGCTGATGAACGGCTCTTTTGATGAAAAGCAGCTGCCGATGAAATTTGCCGGCTATTCTCCATGCTTCAGGAAGGAGCTCGGCAGCCACAGCATTGACACAAGGGGCATTTTCAGGGTTCATCATTTCAACAAGGTAGAGCAGTTTGTTTTCTGCAGGCCAGAGGATTCATGGAAGTGGCATGAGGAACTATTGAAAAATGGAGAAGAGATATTCCAGAAATTAAAGATCCCATACAGGGTTGTGAACATATGCACCGGTGATATCGGGGCAGTTGCAGCGAAGAAATACGACATAGAGGCATGGTTCCCGAGGGAAAATTTGTATCGGGAAGTCATAAGCTGCTCAAACTGCACCTCTTATCAGGCAGCAAGATTGAATATCAAGTACAAGAAAGGTGAAGAGAAAGAATTTGTGCACACCTTGAACAGCACTGCAGTCGCAACATCAAGGGCATTGAGGGCAATTGTCGAGAATTACCAGCAAAAAGACGGAACGATTAAGGTTCCGGCAGTGCTGCAGAAGTATATCGGCAAGAAAGTGATTGGAAAGAAAGAATGAAATTTTTGTGACGCTTGAGTCCTGCTCGCATGGTAAAAAAAGAGATAAGGGTCATCGGGATTGATGACTCTCCATTCAATAAATTCAGGGACAAGCAAGCTCTTGTCGTAGGCGTTGTCATGCGGGGCGGGTCTTTTGTTGATGGAATTTTATCAGCCAAAGTTGATGTTGACGGAAATGATGCGACTTATAAATTGATAGGGATTATTGAAAAAAGCAAATTCAGGTCGCAATTGAGGTGCATCTTCCTGAATGGAATTGCAGTCGCAGGATTCAATGTGATTGACATCGCTGAGCTAAGCAGGAAAACAAAAATTCCGGTCGTGGTAATCATAAGGCAAAATCCAGACATCGAAGCTATCAACAGCACCCTGGCAAAGTTAAATAAAGGGGATAAAATTGAAATTATAAAAAATGCAGGGGAAGTGAAAAAGATTGGAAAAATTTACGTTCAGTTTGCCGGGATTGAATATCACAAGGTAACTGAAATCCTGAAGCTTTACTGCACCCGAAGCCTTTTGCCCGAGCCGCTAAGGCTGGCTCATCTGATAGCGTCGGGAATTGTTTTGGGGGAAAGCAGGGGAAGGGCCTAGGTGTAATAGTATTTCCCGCTTTCCTTCTGCTCCCTGTCCAGCCTTGAATCTAATTTATTAACCCTTGGCCTGTTTGTTTCAGGGTCTCTCCTTAATGTTATGTTCAGTTCCTTCAGGAACTTGTTCATCCCGTCTTCCATGTCAAAAGGTCCTGTAATTTTTCCTTCGATTGCAGGCCTGCCCTCAAATACAATCAGCTTGTCGCTGATATAGTCTATAAACAACAAGTCATGGTCAACTATCAATGCTGATGCATTTTTCTGCTCGATGAAGTCCCTTATGGCTTTTGACAGTAGCAATCTCTGCTCTGAGTCAAGGTAAGCGCTTGGCTCGTCCAATAGATACAAATCAGCATCCTGCTGCAAACAATTTGCAATCGCAACCCTCTGCAATTCGCCTCCTGACAATTCATTCAACGGCTTAAGCGACAATGGAGCTATGTTCAAAGGATTTATTATCTGGTTTTCATATTTGCGGAAAGCCGTATTCAGGACATTTACAACCAGTTCATCTGATGCCTCAAGGTATTGGGGCTTGTAGCTTACCTTTACCTTGTGGCTTACCTCTCCTTTGTCTTGCTTTATGGCGCCTGCAAGCATCTTGACAAAAGTCGTCTTTCCGATGCCGTTTTCTCCAAGGATTCCGATGATTTCATTCCTGTGTAAGGAGCCTTCATCTGCTTTTATTTTGAAATTTCCAAGCTTTTTCTCCACAGCTTTCCACGAGGTTATGCTTTCCCTTGTATGCTTCTTCTTTATTGGCGGCTTTTCCGCAAATTTTATTGTTGAATCCCTGAACCTTACGTTTTCCTCCTTTATGTAGCCTGACAGGTAAACATTGATTCCGTTCCTGACCGGCTTTACCCCGCTCACTATCCCATACGCGTCTTCCCTGCCGTACATCAGGTTGACAAGGTCTGCTATGTAGTCAAGAATAACCAGGTCATGCTCCACAACAAGGACCGCGTTGCTTTCATTTATCAATGATTTTATGAACCTGCTTGCATTGATCCTTTGCTTTATGTCCAGGTAGCTTGTCGGCTCGTCGAAAATATACAAATCTGCTTGCTTCAGCACAGTTGCAGCGATAGCAACCCTCTGCAGCTCCCCCCCTGAAATCTGCGCTATTTCATGGTTTAAAATTTCATTTAATTCAAGCTCATCCGCAATTTTTTTGAACTCATTTTTCTCGTCAACCCTTTTCAGCAGGTCAACCACCTTCCCTTTTGTTGTCTTTGGGATAAGCTCAACCTGCTGCGGCTTGTAAGCCACTTTTATTTCGCCTTTTTTTATATTCTCAAAAAATCCCTGGGCTTCCGTCCCCTTGAAGAATGAGATAAGCTCATCATAATCTGTCTCATGCTTTGTCCAGTCGCCGAGGTTCGGCTTCAAGACAGATGCAAGAATCTTTATTGCTGTTGACTTTCCTATGCCGTTGACGCCAAGAATTCCTGTCACTCTTCCGAAAGTTGGCGTTGGCAATGAATACAGGACGAATTTGTTTTCACCATAGCGATGAATCGGCTTTGTTGTAAGTTCCTCTGGAAGATTTATTATCTTTATCGCATGCGGAGCAGCTTTCGGGCATATTCCGCACCCTGTGCACAGAAGCTCGTCTATTATGAGCTTCCCGTCTTCCCCTATCCTGATGCATTCCCTGCCTGTCCTGTTGACAGGGCAGATGCTCTGGATGTGCAGCTTCTGCTGCATTTCCTTCAGCTTCTCGTTGTCCACAATAGCTATTCGTGTCATGGTCTTTAAGCTAGATAAAAGATACTAGAAAAACTGCCTTTGGCGCTTTATGCAATCCATACGCTCTAGAACAGTTATTTGTTTATAAATATGTCGAAAAGAAATCACATCTTCCCGATTATTCTATTGACAGTCTTCCAAGTCCTTGTCGTTATTTCCTTGCCGAACTGCTTCTCCAGAAACAGCATCAAGTCAGGAGTCTTTGTTCCCGTCAAATCTATCGAGCTGCAGGCTGCATCTTCATAAATGCCCAGAATTGTGCAGCCTTTTCCATGATGTGGGAATTTCAGGCTTGTTTTTGGCTCGTTTTTCAGGAATGTGACGTTCAGCCTTGATTTTGTAGTGTCTTCCATGCCCTTGAACGGGTTTTTATCAATTAGTTGCTGCAGCTGCTCCTTGCTCTTGATTATTGTAGTGCTCTTGAATCCAAGCTTGGGCAATGCTTTCTCAATCATTGCTTCAAGCTTCTTTATGTTTTTTGACTTGCTTTCAAAAAGCACATTGCCGCTGGATATCACTGTTTGTACATTTGAAAATCCAAGCTTTTCAAACAGAAACCGCAGTTTTTCATTCTTCATGTTCGGGTTTGCAGGGGTTATGCCGCGAAGCAAAGCAGCGTATTTTGCCATTATGCAAATCCCTAGCCCTCGCAGAAGCTCTTCTTCCACCCTTTAAAGAGCCTGCTGAAAAACCCTTCCTTCTTCTGCTCTTGATTTAGCCTCACGCAGCCCGTTTCATTGTTCCAGTAGCCGTTTTCCCTGCAAAAGCAAAGGTTTGTTTCAATCGGCTTTTTGTCCTGGTCAACAATGACCGTGCCGTTAGTGTAGACGCACCTGAAGAACTCGCATGCCTGCGCCTCGCTCTTGAAGTCTGTGGTATACCCTATGTTTATGGTGTAATTTTCAGGCCTTGGGTTGAAGTGCTTTTCATTGCCGGCGAAATAGTAGCGGCATTTCATAGCCACAGGGTCTGCAATGTACAGCGGAGGGCCAAACGGCTGCGCATTGGCAACAGCTGAAATCAGCAAGGAAAACAGGATTAAAATGAAGCTTAATTTCCTCATGAAAAGAAAGAATTATAAAAATAAATAAAAACCTTGCTATTATGAAGTGCTCCATATGCAATAAGGCAGTTGAAACCACTTTCCTTAATAAAATCCTCGGCACCTACATCAAGGACAGTGGGGGGAAGCTCCATCCTGTATGCTTCGAGTGCCAGAAGAAGTTCAGCTCTAAAGAGGAGATTCTGAAGGCAATTAAATGAATTGATTATTGTTTAACTTAATATTTAAATCCCGTCCCTTCGGGACAATATTTAGTGCTCGGCTTTTGCTGTTTGCCATGCGCAAAAGCCTCGCCTATACATTGACTAATTCATCAAAAGCGGGTCACCTTGTTCATGCTAACTTCCAAATCCTAAAAAATGCTTTGCATTTTTGGGAACTTGAACTTTGTTCAAGTGGTCGCTCTCGGGTTTGAAAATTTTTAATAATATTTTAAAAGTCAATGCGTTCTCTTGCTAATATGCCTCTGTGGCTCAACCTGGTAGCTGCCAATGGCAATTGGCTTGCTGGGCAATAGAGCGGCGCTTTCGTAAAGCGCAAGTTAAGGGTTCAAATCCCTTCAGAGGCTTTTTTTCTGATAAAATTTAAAAATAGCCAAGAGTAGCTTTGGTTATGGAGGAAGAATTACCAACCTTAGTCAGGAGGTTGCATACACATGCAGGCAAAGCAGTTGCAGTTGCAATGGCTGTTGAAAGAGGCATTCTTTTTGATGTAGATTTTCTGGATAAATATCCAGCTAATGGTCTCAATGGTCAACAAAACGGCCATAATTATGGTCTTAGCCTGGCAACAGCGGAGTACCACGAAAATTTAGGCTTGCACGAGAGGTTAATTAGAAATAAATGAAATCGTAAGGGAAATCCAAAAGGGCACTTTAATTATGCTATGCATGACTATGTAGCAGCAAGAGAATACATGCGAGCTTATCAATTGGCGATAGCGAATGGTTTTTTGCCAGAACTGAGAGGCTTGTTCCGCAGAGCAATTCCTCTCCTTGAAGCAAATGGATTATTTGAAGATTGTGCTGAGATAGAAACTTTGATGGGCAACCAAAAAAGGGCAGAAATGTATACACAATTGGCAAAAATAATAAAGCCATAATTTTCAATATTGAAAATATATTCTCTACTATACACTTCTGAGTTAATTTTATAAAAGAGCCATATAAAATCCAATACGATGGGAATTGCAGAGTTATTCAGGCAGACTGCTTTAAGATTGCCTGACAAGGTGGCTATAGAGTTTGAGGAGCAGAGGGTTACTTTCAAGGAATTGCAGCAGCATTCCAACAAAGTGGCAAATGCCCTGAATTCCATTGGCATTGCCAAGGGCGACAGGGTTGCCCACTATTTTCCTAACTGCCTTGAGATTGTTTATTCTATCATGGGCAATTTCAGGAACGGCAGCATCATAGTTCCCATGAACATCGGCTTCAAGGAGCAGGAGATCCATCATATCCTTCATGATTCAGGCGCTAAAGCTGTCATAACCGACATGGAAAGGCTTCCTATTGTGAAGAACATCCTTAATGAGCTTCCTGAGCTAAAGACAATAATCCTTGTTGATGGAAAGGAGGAAAATGCCCATAACTTTCATGAAATAACCAAGGCTGCTTCTGACAAGGAGCCTGATGTCATAATAAAGGATGAAGATCATTCCATTATCTTCTATACATCGGGCACAACAGGCAAGCCAAAGGGAGCTGCCTTGAACCAGACTAACGTTACATCGAATGTCAAGGCCCTTGCCCAGGCATGGAAATGGACAGAAGATGATGTTTTTCTCCTGACTTTGCCGTTGTACCACATCCATGGCATTGGAGTTGCGCTTTGCGGCTCCCTTTATGTTGGCAACTTTACAATTCTAAGGAAGAAGTTTGTTGCAGAGGATGTGCTTGAGACAATTGCAAAGAGAAAAGCCACATTGTTCATGGGCGTTCCAACCATGTATTTCAAGCTGCTTGAGGTTGAAGGGCTTGAGAAATATGATACTAGCTCAATGCGCTTGTTTGTTTCCGGCTCTGCTCCGCTGTCAAGAGAGCTGTTTTCCAGGCTTAAGAAGTTCTTTGGCCATGAAGTGCTCGAAAGGGCAGGAATGTCAGAATCCATGATGAATTTTTCCAATCCTTACAATGGTGAAAGGGTGCCTGGCTCTGTTGGCCCTTGTTTGCCTGGGGTAAAAGTAAGGATAGTGAACATTGAGACATTTGAAGATGTCCCAACCGGAACAGAAGGAGAGATATTGATAAAAGGCCCTAATGTCTTTAGCGGGTACTGGAACAAGCCAAGCTATAACAAGCAAGTCTTCAAGGACGGCTGGTTTGTCACAGGCGATGTTGGAAAAATTGATGACAAGAATTATGTTTATATCATTGGCCGTTCAAAAGACGTCATGAAATCAGGGGGAATTAATATCTATCCTCGCGAGATAGAGGATGTGATTGAGTCAATGCCGGAAGTGAAAGAATGCGCTGTTGTTGGAGTTCCGGACAAGGAGTTTGGAGAAAGCGTAAAGGCTTATGTTGTTTTGAATCCAGGAGCCAAGCTGAAAGATGATGATGTGGTTAATTTCTGCAAGGAGAAGCTTGCTTCCTTCAAGAAGCCGAAGTTTGTCGAGTTCATTGATGCGCTGCCAAAGAACTCCATGGGCAAGATACTTAAGGAAGAGCTGAGGAAGATGCACAAGGGGAGATAGGATATTTCTTGATTTAGAGTGCGATAATTATTTATAATTGCCTTAGATAATCCTTTATATGGCGTGGATTTTTGAAGTTAAAGACGAGTCCGGCAGAAAAATCCATTTGTCGGATGAAAGGTGGAAACATCTCAATCAAGAGCATCAGAAGTCGCTCCTTATCTTGAAGATATAAAAGATACGCTGGAAAATCCCCTTAAGATTGCCAATTATGAATATGATGAAAGTATCAAGTATTATTACAAATATTTCAAAGAAGCGTCAAGGTACCTGCTCGTAATCGTTAAATATTTAAACAACCATGGCTTTATAATCACGGCATATTTTGTCAGGAATATAAAATGAAAGGGCCAATGAGAGTTTATTATGATGAGGAAGGGGATTTTTTGGAAATCTCTGCGGGAAAGCCATCAAAATGCATTGCCTCTGAGCTGGGAAATGGAGTTTTCATTAGAAAAGATGAAAAATCAGAAGAAGTGAAAAGTATAGGCATCCTTAACTTCAAGAAACGGACTAAAGACCTCAAAGATATAAAGGTGGAAATTCCGGTTGAAGTTAATTTTTCACCTCTAAGTTCTTAAATCATGAAAACATTCACTTGCACATGCGGCGGAAGCATTAAACTTGATAAAAACTTCTCAGTGGAATACATGGAATTGCGACAAATGCGGTGAAATTTTGTTTACTCCTGAGCAGACAAAGCAACTTATAAAACTTAAAACTATATAAAAAAAATGACCGAAAATCTCTATCCAGAATTGCCATAGAACACCATGCTCTTCAAGAGCAGTGCATTTGCTGCCCGGCAAGTGGCCTTTGCACAGGATGTTCGGAGGCAAAATGGTAACGCAGAAGGATAGGAGAAAGAATGGCTATGCTACACCGCTAGCGACTGTTTCTGGGAAAGCACTTGTTGAGAATGACTTGTTTATCAATCCAATTTATGATGACTGGGACGATTACAGGGACGGCTTCAGGGATTTCAAGAAAATAAAGAATATAGACTGCAGCTATAGAAAGTACTATGACGAGCTTTATGACAAAAGAATGCGCATGAACAAAAAACAGAAGAAACTGCTTAGGATTAGAAAAGCAAGAAAAGGGTGACCACACTCTATTCTTTATAGTCACCTCTGCTTAACATATTTCTTGTGTGCTCCGATATATCTTCTCACAAAGAAATTAACAAAATCATCCTCAGATTTGCCTAATGCATGATAATAGGCTTTCCTTCTCTTGTATTCTATTATCAGCAGCGGATATTTGTTTCTTTTTAATACATATGCGATTATCAATCTGCCTACTCTTCCGTTTCCGTCCCCGAACGAGTGAATTTTCTCAAATTTATAGTGCGCTCTTGCGGCAAGCTCGACAGGGTTTATAGCCTTGCTCTTACCGAACCATTCAATGAATTCCTTCATTAGTTTGCTTAAGTCTTGCCAGTCAGGAGCGACATAATTGCCGACTTTTACAAGATAATCCCTCAATTTCCCTGCAATGTCCGCCTTGGTGTCCCTGAAAATCTCTTCGTGCCATTGCAGTATCAAGTGATTGGATAATTCCTTCTTTTCGTTTAATGCCTTGAAAAAGGCCCTTGAGTGGTTTATGGTTTCCTGCACATCCCTTAGCGGCTTGTTGGGAGAAATCTTGTTTTTTATTATATCCTCTGTTTCTTCCAGGGTGATTGTCGAGCCTTCTATAGCATTTGTGTTGTAGGTGAAATTTATTGACAAGTCTGTCAGCATTTCCTTCTTTATGGATTCCGGATATCTTTTCCATTCCTTCCTAAAATTATTTTTTATGCTTTTCAGCTTTTTTATCACATCTTCCATGCATTCCCGCATGAATTTTTCTTTTATCTCCTCTATGTTTTTTGGGATTACCTTGCCAAGATACTTCTCCCTATGTATCACTTTTCCTTCTTTCCTGAAAGAATGCGCCAGATAATAGTAACCATTGTTTTTGACTATGTTCATATAACTGTGTTACAATTACATTTATTTAAATTTATCGGTTTTTGAGAAGAATGTAATTGTATATTTTCAATATAGAAAAATACCACTGGACATCCTTGCCCGAAATATATAAAGGCTAGTTTCTAACATTCATTTACGAAATGTTTATATAGTAGGTGTACTATATAGTGTACTATATGACGTACACTAAAAAGAATTATGAAAAATCTGCAAATTCAACTAAGCCACAGTGTGCAGGAAAAAGTGCTGTACAAGCACGGAATAGGAATAGAGGAATTGATAGGGGCATTTAAGCATGGCAGGCCCAAAATCATCAAGATTGGAGGAAAAAACTATATGGCAATAACTCATTATTTGAGGTACATAACAATGATATTTGAGTATAATGCGCCTGTTGCAAATGTGATAACTGCTTATCCTTCAAGTGATCCTCAAATAAAGAGATACAACAAAAAATGAAAAAGTCAAAGTATCAGCAGGAGCTTGAAAAGGAGCCTTACTACAACTTAAAAGAGGGGGATTTGGGGGAAGAAGCAAAGTTTGAAATAAACAAGGATTCGTTTAAGGGGCCTTTCAAGTGCCATGGAAAGAAGACCGCTTTGATTGAGAAGAAAACTTCCTACGGCGACCTTGAATTCAGCTATAATGTCTGGCAATGCAAGGCATGCAAAAAGGAATATGTTGACATGGAGCAGGCCAGGGTTTACGAGAAATTTTTGATTATGAAGAAATTTCTAATGGAGAACCCGATTACCATTGAAAGAAGCATGAATTACGACGGCAAAGCGTTCTTTTTCAGGTTTCCCAAGGAATTGGCAAGCAACTTGCACAAGGAAGATCTAGTTGATATCAAATTGCTCTCAACTGACGGAAGCATGTTTCTGGTTGAGATTAAGCACAGGCATTCGTGATGCAAGATGAATATGCATAAATATTTGGGTTAAGGCGAGTGCTGAAGGAGAGTAAGGGGGATGCATAAAAGGGGAAATAGATTCAAGGGCAAAAATATACTTAATAATCTTTAATCTGGTTTTTCAATTCATCAAACAAATATTTAATCATATAGAGGTAGTTTCCATCATCTGCCCGCTTTAAGGCATTATAATACCTTCTTTTATTCCTGTTCTGCACTATGACTACAGGATACCCCTTTTTCAAGAATATATGGTTAAGCAGCAGCCTTCCTACCCTTCCGTTTCCGTCAAAAAACGGGTGTATCCTTTCAAAAATGCAGTGAAAAACCGCAGCAAGCTCCAAAGCGTGCAAATTCCTGTTTTTCTTATGCCACTTTAATAGGTTTTCCATTTCTGTTTCAACCATGTCTGCTTTTATAGGCACTAAATCCCCAACTCTCACTTGCGCATCCCTGAATTTACCTGCATCTTCAGTCACGCTTTCTTTTAGTATCCTGTGCAGGCCCAGTATAAGCTCCCGATTTATTTCTTTTGGAAGGCTTTCTTTCATGAAAATGAATGCCTTCCTGTGATTTTCAGCCTCTTTGATGTCCCGCATCGGCTTTTCCCTCGGGGCAATTCCGTCCTGGAGCAGCATTTTGGTGTCTTTGTAACTCAATGAAGACCCCTCTATCCTGTTTGTGTCATAAGTGAATTTTATGATGACTGATTCCTCGAGCTTCATAATTTCGTCTTTTGTTGCATTCTTTTTTTTGTCCAGCCACAGCCGCCTTATTTTTTCAAGTTCTTCGCCTTTTTCCGAAAGAAACTGCTTTATTCTGTCAAATTCAGTTTTGTACCCCTCAATCTCTTTTTTTGAGGGCGGGTTTAACCCAATATACCTCTCCACCTTCTTCCATTTGTCGCTGCCAAGCCTGGTGGACTGGACGGCATAATAGTACCATCTTCCCTTTACCTTCTTTTTTCTTACGAACAAGTTAGTCACCACAAAAACAAAATTTTGTCTATTTTACTTCAGTTAGTCACCACAGATATTTAAGGGTTATGGTTGTCGGGAAAAACAAGTTTGAGGAAAAAGCGCAGGCTGCGGGTTCAAATTTCATCGGGGCTTAACTATTATTTTGAATGAATGCCTATTAAATACTTATGAGCGAAGCGAACGGAGAACTTTCTTACTTTTAAAATCCTATTAGTGTTGTAGTTTTTACTTACTTTATTATCAACTTCTGCCGAAGGTAGAGGGTAGTTTTGTCGTAGGGGGCTAGTTATACTTTTTTATGTAACTTACATTCTCCTAATCGTTCACATAGAAGGCTCGCAAAGATTAGATACTTTAGGGTTCTATTAAAATCAGTTTGAACAATCTCATCATGGCCTTTTGGATTTCTTATTCCCATTATCGCGCCTGCGTACAAATGCATAAATCCTTCTTGTTCATCCTTATCAGATTGAGACACCAAATTGTTTAAAATTAATGTCGGATTATTAACACTAAAAACTGTTAACATTAAGTTTTTCCCATCCAAATCCTTCCGATTTGATCTTTCTTTAACCATATTATTAACTTTTTTATATGCTTCAAAAATAGCTTGGGAGAAGTGGTTGTTCAAAAACAATTCCTTACTGACTTTTTCTACCTCTGGATGAATATTTAACAATTTAAAGTAGTCAATGGCTTTCTTCTTCTTATGATGTTGTTCATCTGCATGAAATTTTTGTATCCAGCCCTTATTCTCTTTTCTCAAAAAATTTTTACACGATTTTAGTTGCATTAAAATATTTGAACACGTAATCCCATATTTATCTAATAATTTTTTTTCAACTTCTATTGGTTTTTTGTGTTCCAAAAAGAATCCGCTAGTCCATAGATTATTAATTGCAGAATTTATTCTCATATTTACTCCTTAACATACATCCAAATCTTAGATTTCTGACCATTAGCAAAATCTTTAGTTTTTTTCAGTTTACCACTTCTAACTATCTTCCTTAACGGCAATGTTAAATCTGAAGCTCTAAAGTGGAAATCTTTTTCTGCAAGTTTTTCTATAATTTCTTTAATAGTTTTTGGCTCTTTAAAGAATTCATAAGTACCTAATGATAATATTTTTTCAACAGTACCTTGTTTCTTCCGAGAATGGTTTTCATTAGTGTTAATTCTTGTTGGAGATTTATGAGCAACAGAAGTTTTTTTTAACTCTATATCTCCTTCATATTCATCACCATTGTTATCCGTTAATTTTATTTTTACTTTCATTTTGACTAAATTCTATTTTTGTGATTTGTTTATTCCTCAACTTTAAAATCTTTCTCTACAACAGCTATACCTGTATTTGTAATATAAAATGCTTTTTTTCCATCTTTTTTTTCCGGATGTTCAGAAATCCAACCTTTCTTTATGCACTGATTAATTTTATCATTTATGTTGGCAGGTTTAGTTGATTTAGATTTTATAAAACACTCTTGAATCTCTCCTGCGTTAAAAAAATCTTTATTTTCATGTTTTTCTATGAAGTATGCAAAAAGTACAGTTCTTTGAATGTCATCTTTTGGTTTTTTCTGAATAACGAATTCACTAATGGAAATATTTCTGATTGTCTTTTGATTTGAAGACTGCCCTCCCTCAAACAAAATTGCTTCAATTTTCTTGAGCCTTTCTTCATGATTATCAATGGTGTTTTTTATTTCTTCAGTTTCCATGTTGCCCTACCCCGACTTTTTTATATTTCCATCTTTCATTTTCCCCTTTTTCTCGTTCAATTACATCTTCCTGACATAAAAAAGTAAGCAATTGAGATAATAAACTCACTTGTTTGCCCTTCACTGAATACCCTTTTTGGTCGAGTCTTTTCACAACGTCTTCAATAGTCTTCCAATCATTAAAAAAACCATGTTCGACCAACTTCCTAAGCAATTCTTTATTTATATTTGCCATAAATTTGGAATTACGATTTAATATATAAATGTTTCTATTTATTATTAATTTGGTACTAGAATAATAGATTAAAGCCCCACTATGACCACATATTAACTACTGACGTGAAAAAGCAGTGATTCTCACTATGTTCCCACCTAGTACTATTATTTTTTCATCAATATACTATATAAATAACGAAATAAATCATTTTTTATGAGTAATTAACTATAATTATTTTATAATTTTGTGGTAGTTTAAATAGTATTGCTATCTTGGTGTGCCACCCCGTCGTTTTAAAGTAAGTAAAAATTTGGATGAGGCGAGTAATCGTTAAACTCTACATTAGACGTAGCTACTTATTTAATATAATAATTCAATTTAATACTATTCTAAAAACCTCACTCATACCGTAAAGCATCAACCGGCTTCAATCTCGATGCCCTTCTCGCCGGCAAGAATCCGGCTGTTGCTCCGACAATTAAGGAAAACAATAAACACCCAATTATCAAAACAATTGGATATGCTGGCTTCAAAAGTGCAAATCCCGATGCAGCAGCTATAGAGCCTCCAACACTGGAAACAAAATACCCAAGCAAAACGCCAAGAACTCCTCCAATCAAGCCAATCAGTCCAGCCTCAACTACAAATATTGTCAGAATGTCATTGTTAGTTGCTCCAATCGCCTTCATCACTCCAATCTCTTTTGTCCTTTCAAGTATGGAAGTGTACATCGTGTTCATTATGTTGACAAAGGCAACTACAAGCGAGACTAAGGCAATAAGCACAAGCATCCCGTTAATCACATTTATGATGGTGTTGAATGTGGCAAGGGCATCCTCAAAAGTCTGCACAAAGAAATTCTCCTTGCCTTCCTCCTGATTCTTGAATTTCCTTAATCTTTCCCCAATCCTTGAAGCAAGCTCGGAAGGATTGACGCCTTTTTGAGAAGAAGCCATCATAAACCCAAACTTGTCCTTTGATGCAGGAAACAGCGATTCAAAGGCCTCATTCGTAATGAATATGTTGGAATCATCCTGCGGATTTCCAATCTCCTCATAAAAGCCAATCACCTCAAACTTTTTGGAATTGATATCAAATTTATCCCCTATTCTCAATCCTTTTTCAAAAATCTTGTCATCAAACTGGTAGTTATATCCCAAAACTGCCTTGTCCAAGTCGCCTTTCTTCAATCTTCTTCCTTCAATCACCTTGACTGAAAAAGTCTCTTCAATGAAATCCAGATGAGAAGTGTCAGAGCCTGCCAAGAAGACAAACTTCTTCTGCTCTTTGAATTTAACTTCTCCAACCTTGAAATACATCCCCACAATCTCGTCAACTCCCTTTATCTTGGAAACGAAATCAACATCATCTTTGGAAAGGAAGAAATTCTCATCAGTTCCAGGAGCTCCAATGCCTCTTGCCTGTATGAACAATTTATTTCCCCCTGATTCTTCTGCCAGGGTATTTACATAGCTCTTTATCCCAATCCCAAAGCTAAGCAAGGCGAAAATGGCAGTTATTCCTATCATAATGGAAAGTATTGTCAAAAAGCTCCTCAATTTTCTCTTGCCAAAGTTCTGCAATGCATACTTTATCTCGTAAATGTTCATTTTGCAGCCCTCAATGAATCAACTGGATTCAATTTCGAAGCTTGGTATGCGGGCAAAACCCCAAATAAAGTTCCTAATACAAATGAAATAGAAAGCGCCAGCAAAATTAGCCATAATGGTATGCTGGCCTGTATTAAACCCGAGCCCAGAAATATTCTTCCAACAGCAGAAATTCCATACGCCAAAGACATCCCGATTACAAGCCCGATTATTCCGCCAACCATTCCAAGCAATCCTGATTCAATAAAAAATATGGTGAATATGGCAGAATTTTTTGCTCCAATTGATTTCATTATTCCTATTTCCTTGGTCCTTTCCAAAACAGAGGTATACATGGTGTTCATTATCCCTATGCCTCCGACAGCAAGGGAGATGGCAGCTATGATGTAAACAAACAACTGCACGGCAAACAGAGTTGAGTTCAATGCTTCAAGAGTCTGCTGCGGGCTTTCCACCTGAAAATCCTCTTCCCCTTTGTCAACATCCCTTTCCTTGCGAAGCAGTTCTTCAATATTGGCCTTCACATTATCAATATTTTTTTGGTCCTTGACTTTTACAGCTATGACATCCACTTTTTCCTTTTCTGTGCCAAGAATGTCAACCATTGAAGCTTCATTCATGAAAACATTGTTGTCAAATATGAAACTGCCCTTCTTTTCCAAAATGCCGACAACCTCAAAAGTATTTTCATTGACCAGTATCCTGTCCCCAACCTTAACTCCTCTGCCGAATTCATCATCTTCCTTGAGGTTATTTCCAATCATAACTTTTCTTGTGTCGCTATCCTTCAAGAGCCTGCCTTGCTCTGTCTTAAGGTTGACCATCGTCTCAATGACTTTGCGGTCTTCTCCACCGGGAATGGAGCCCACTATCAATATCTTCTGCACGTCATTGAATTCCACAGTGGCTGATTCGATGTACCTTGCAATTGATGCTTCCACTCCGTTTACCTTGCCAACCTCATCAACAAGTTCGTCGCTTAATGGATTTGCTACAGCCTGTCCGGGAGGCCCGGCAAAAGCAATTCCGGAAGCCTGGACAGAAAGCACATCAGGCCCAAGAAATCCAAACTGGGACATTATTGCGAGCCTCAATCCCTCCCCCAGTCCAATCAAGGAAACAACAGCGGCTATTCCTATGAATATCCCTATCATCGTGAGCCAGGACCTAAGCCTTCTGCTCCTTAAGTTCTTGAGTGAAAATATGGCATAGTCTTTCAGCATTTTAAATTGGGATGAAAACTGAGTGCAGAACAAAAATCAGTTACGAAGTCCTGATTTTTGTTTTGCGAATAGGCTTTTCAGTGAGTTGTGAGCGAGTGAAACAAACTCACTCGCATGTGACTGAAAAGCCGTGTTTGCCGCCAACATATTTTAATCAAATTCAATTTAAAATTTAATTATGCTTTCTCCTTTTTTTCCAATATCTGTAGCCGAAAAATCCTGCTACTGCAAGCACTATCAATATGACCCAGGTAAAGCTGCCGTTCCCTTCGCTTAACCCAAGCTTTTTTGCCTCGGAAGAGCTGTAGAGCGGAAGCTCGAGATTTACAACATTTTTGTAGTTTTTGTTGTTCGCATCCTTGTAGTCGACAGCCAGCGGAAGCACCAGTTTTTTATCCGAAGTCCTTTCTATGTAAAGCTTGAAATCAGCAGTTTCATAGTCATCTGAATCAATGTTGCCTATGTAAACCTCGGATGGAGATATTATCCTGTACTTTGAACTATTAGCTAACCTCACATTGACAAATTTCATGTCCGGCAGCCCTTTATTGACTATCTTCACAGTTATCTCCCCGGCAGATTTCGCCTTGTAAACTGTTGAGCTGTCAACGTAGACTGAAACATCAGGCTCTCCTCCGACAACTATAGTCACTATATTCGACTTGTTGTAGTTCTTATTCAGCGAGTCGTAATACCTTATGCTGACCGGTATCTTGTAGGATTTCGAGGCTGCATCAGGGTCGACCAGCAGCTCAAACTCCATGGATTTGGTTGATTGAGGCTCCATGTAATAAATCACTTTCTCGTTGGTTGAGCCGATAGGGGAAAACGGCGTTGATTCATCGCCGCTTTTTCCAAGGTCAAGCGTCACTTTGACGTCCTTGAGCAATGAAGTTGCATAATTCTTCATCAATATCGTCAGTTTAGTCTTTGATCCGGGCTCAACAACACCTGGCTCTGTCATGAACTTGTCGACTGAGATTACTGCATCGTGGCTCTGCACCTTTATCCTGAGATTTTCCAGCATGATCCATGAGTCAAATCCTTCAATCTTCCATCTTACCTTTATCTTGTAGCTGTCATCAACCGCATCCTGCGCAACTTTCAGCCGGTACCTTACTATCACGCTCTGCTTTCCGTCCTGCGATGTTCCTATTGTCCCGATGAATTTGGACGCGCTTTCCCCGGGAACCAAGGAAAATGGATACTCAGGCACAATCTCAAACACGACATTGTTTGCAGTTGTCCCGTTATTCTCTATCTTGAAGCTTACTTCTGTTTCCTTGCCGGGCTCGACCGGATCGGGGTCCTGAATTGATATGCTTACCCTTAAGTCAGGCGCCTTGCCGAAATACTGCGTGTTGACTGCTGCAATTGCAACACCAACACTCAAAACAAGCGCTATCAGCCAAATTAGTTTTTTCATAGTTATCATCTCCTTGTGGATTTTACAATCTTTCCGTCTTTCAAAAATTCTGTTCTCTGAGCGATTTTCGCGAGATTTTGATCATGGGTTACCATCACGATGGTTTTGTTTTCCTCCTTGTGAAGCTTTTCAAGAAAATCGAGGACATTTGCCCCTGTCTTGCTGTCAAGGTTTCCTGTGGGCTCGTCAGCCAGGACAACTTCAGGGTCATTTGCCAGGCTTCTTGCTATTGCAACCCTTTGCTGCTGCCCCCCGCTAAGTTCAGATGGCTTGTGGTCCATCCTGTCGCCAAGCTCGACAAGCTCAAGCAGCTCTCTTGCTTTTTTTATCCTCACAGGTTCCGGCACGCCCTGGAAAATCATCGGCAGCATCACGTTTTCGATCGCAGTCAGTGTAGGGACAAGATTAAACTGCTGGAAAATAAATCCAATCTTTCTTCCCCTTATCTGGGCCAATTCAGACTCGCTTAATTTGGATATGTCATGCGCATCAAGCAGTATCTTTCCCTTTGTCGGCACATCCAGGCATCCAATCATGTTGACCGCAGTTGACTTTCCCGATCCTGAAGGGCCCATTAGCGCGACAAATTCGCCTTCCTTTATGTCAAGGCTCAGTCCCTGCAGTGCATTGACTGCCACATTCCCCATCCTGTAGATTTTCCACACATTATCCAGCTTTATGATTGATTTTTTCACTTGACAGACCTCAGTTTTTTGACAGTCTCCCTTAATACGGCCTTTATTTTCTTCCTGTCCTTTCCCGTTGAATAAAGCTCGAATATCGTTGCCCTGAATTCATTCAGTTCAGGATGCAGCTCCTTGAAAGGCAGATGGCCTTTCTTGATGCTGTTGAAGACTTCGAGCATGAAATTCATCTCCTTTTTGTCAGTTATTTTCCCGAATGCATTCCACGTTGCAATCAGCTTGTCAACAAGGGTGTTTTTTGACTTGTCAATAAGCGCAAGGTGCTTTTTGCCTTCGTCTGTCAGGAAGTACAGTTTTTTCCTTCCCTGCACTTCAACCTCGACAAGCTTTTCCTTCAGCAGCTTTTCAAGAAGAGGGTAGATTGAGCCGAAGCTGGGCTTCCATGAGCCTGTCTTTCCCTCTATCTGCTTTATCAGGCCGTAGCCTGACAGCCTTTTTCCTGACAAGGTTTTCATCACGATCAGTCTCAGGTAGCCCTTCATCATATGTATCGAACTCGATATAGCGGTAACGATATATAGATATTTAAATGTTTGCGTTTTTTAAGCATGCATGAATGATTTCCAGCAAAAACTTTTAAATAACCGCATTTATCCGCAGTTCCGATGAAAGGAAAGAAGGAGAAGAAGAGGTGGGGCCTCATACTGTTCATCATCTTCATAATGGTAGGCACTTCTGTCAGCTTCGTGTTTTTTGGATTTTCAGGTGCAAGCGAATTGGTAAAATACAATGGGATAAAATTTGTCCATTATCCTGACAGGTGGGAAGCCAAAATAAGAGGAAAAACCGCGGCTTTCAGCTTTCTGCCAAATGAGGTTGATGACATAGCTTTCAAAGATGCCGCAAGATTAACGGGAAAGCTTGAAATAGACGCCACTTACGATTCAAACAGCACTTATAAGGAGGCAATTGCGCTCGCGCAGCACCAGATGGTCCTTACTTTGGCGCAGTATGATATTTTCGTCAGGAAAGGCTTTACAGCAAACAACACATTCAGTTTGCCTGTCATAACATGCAGTGATGCAACCCAGAACGTGCCTGTAGTCTACTTCAGGAACGGCAACATGACAGCCATATATTCTGAAAACAACTGCATTATTGCAGAAGCAGATACAAATGAAAATTTCATAAGGGCAAAGGACAGGATTTTATACGGGATCCTGGGAGTGATGGGCTGATGGACCGGAAGAAAAAGATGGACATACTGAAGGGAAGCCTTGAGTCAGGGATAATCGACAAAGAAGAATACAAAAAATGGGAGGAAAAGCTCGAGCCTGGCATGAGGGAATTTGACAGGAAAGTTGAGGAGACAAACAGGGAAGAGCCTGAAGAGCAGCCGAAAAAATCCTCTGAAAAGGCCTTGATCATGGCAATAGTGATTGTCGTGCTTCTTTTTGCAGCTGTTTTTGCATTCAGCATTTTCTACAAGCAGGAGCCGAAAACCCTGGAGGATTTGCATGTCCTGAATCTCCAGGGAAAGCTGAAGCCCGAGCAGGGCTATGTCTACAAGGGAGCCTACAGCTTTGTCACCCTTGATAACCTGTGGTACACCCAGTTGACCTCGCCAAAAGGCTCTAAAATATACAGCCTGGCCTTAAGGTATTCCCCAAAAGACCTGAAAGACATAGCAATAGCAGGAAAGCTGGATTCAGAATTATTTGACAGTCAGCAGGAGTTTTTTGTCACTTTCAACCCGACCGGAAAGGAATTTTCGTATATAGGGCTGGCAGTTGCCGATTTCAACACCCACATGTCAAAGGTATTCGAAAAAATCCCGATTGCGGCATGCGACAGGAACGAGACAGCGCCATGCCAAAACAGGCCTATCGTGACATGCGATGATGCCGGCAAGCTCGTTTTGTATGTAAAGGAATCTGAAAGGTTCAGAACATATTATGACGGGAACTGCATTGTTGTAGAGGGCAAAGGGCTTGACCTTGTAAGAGGGGTTGACAGGGTGCTCTACAACCTTTATGGTATAATGGAGCAGGAAGAAATTTAGGAATTTAAAAATATTCAAAGTGCATTTACTAAAACGCATTACGAACTAAAAATTTTAAACCCGAATAGGACTTCCCTTTAAAGTATATTTGATAGGGGGAGGCCAGCTTTGAAAGTTGCATTTGATTGGTGAGGAATATAATGCAACATATCTTGGAAGGGGCACCCATTATGTTTAGTAGAGCATGGGTCTTCCGTATCGTATTTGAATTAATATTGTTTAAAATTAAAAATGAAACATTACTACTCCGAGCAGCAGGAATCTCCATTAAGCCTAAAGAAAATAAGCCAAAAAATCAGAAAACAGGAGCTTGAATTCTATACAGCTTCGGGCATATTTTCAAAGGAAAAAATAGACAAGGGCACTTCGGTCTTGGCTGAGAGCATGGTTATAGGCAGCAATGCCAAAGTGCTTGACATCGGCTGCGGCATTGGAATTCTGGGGATTGCAGCAGCCAAACTTTTCAATGCAAACATTGTGATGAGCGACATCAACAAGAGGGCTGTGATGCTTGCCAAGAAGAATGCCGTATTGAATGGTGTAAAAGCTGAAATTTGCCAAGGTAATCTTTATGAGAAAATCAAGGATGGGGATTTTGACGTTGTCTTGTCAAATCCTCCGCAGACAGCAGGAAAAGAAATTTGTTTTGAATTGATAGATGGGTCAAGAAATCACTTAAAAAATGGAGGCAGCCTGCAGCTTGTTGCAAGGCACAACAAGGGCGGAAACACTTTGAGCAGGAAAATGGAGGAGGCATTCGGCAACGTAAAGGTCATTGCCAAGAAATCCGGATACTGGGTTTATTTTAGTCAAAAATAGTTTCACAATTCCCTAACCCCTTCTTTAGTCACAGCCATCAGCCTTACTCCAACCCCGAGCTTCAATAAGGCTGACAAAATTGCCATGTGCTCTTTTCCGGAGCCTGAAACCAGGTTAAGAGCAACTTCCAAATCCGTGATTTTTCCCTTCAGCCCTTTCCTGATGTCTTCAATCAGCTCAAAAACCGGCTTCTGGAAGTCAACGACAATAAACTCAGCCATCCTTCCGGCCTTGAAATTATTTTTGCCCGTTTCATTCGTCACTAAAAACACATTTTTCCAGTCAGCATCGTTGATTAAGCGGGCAACATGCGCCCGGCTCTTCTCCCCTGATGAAAGGCATGCAACCAAGTCAGTCATAAGGCTGCAGGATAATGAATCATATATTAATGTTTTGAATGGCTTCAATTCTAAATATAAAAAATTTTGAAAAATATTAAACGACCTCTTTATGTTAGCTGGTCACCCATGAATAGATTGCAAAGCAAGAGCTATGAGGGGCACCCATTTCAGAGGCATTGCATGGGCCCCCAGTGTTTTAATTTCTTTTTTAGCAATGAGTTAATGACAATGTTTAAATAATGTTAAATTTTCTTATTGTTCTATGTCAGAGCGAAAAGAGGCATGGATGAGGATTCTGGTTGGAATAATATCCGGAATACTCCTTGGATTGTGGAAGATCTTAGTCCAGGTCATAAGCATTTTCCACTGGTTTTATGTTGTTTTCTCGGGAAAAAGAAGCAGGGGCATTGCGGAATTCTGCAATACATGGACAACCCAGGCTTATAGATTCATAAGATACATGACCTTCACCACAAATTCAAGGCCGTTCCCGTTCTCAGACATGGGAAATGAAATGCATCCCGTGGAAATGGAAAATAAAAAGAAAAAAATAAAATAAAATTTACTTTATCTCGTACACCAATTGCACGTTGGCAGATATGTCAAGCTTCTGCGGATTGATTATGGTTGGAGCGGCATCTGCCTTTTCCATCATGACGCCTCTTGATGCGTACGGCATGAAGTAAAAGCTTGATTCCGAAACCGTTATCGGCTTCAAAAGAGTCACGCCGACATTTGTTGCCAATGCAATCGCCTTTTCCCTTGCGTCATTTGAAGCGGCTACCATTGCCTGCTGCTTGACTTCCTTCTCTCTTTCCTTTGTCAGCCCAAACACAACGCTTTCTATGTCATTTGCGCCATTGTCTACAGAGACGTCAACAAGCCTGCCAACCTTCTCCAAGTCAAGAGTTGTCACTTTCAGGACATTTGTAACTTCATATCCAATCAAAACCTGCTTTGATGGCACCCTAAAATCCGGTGTTATAATCTCCTCATACTCGTATCTTGGATAGATATTGAATTGTGATGTCTCGATGTCCTTGTCCTTTACCACTTCTTTCTTCAATGCATCCATCACCTGCTTTGAAATCTGGCCGTTCTTGTTCTTCGCATCTTGGGCTGTCTTCTCTAGTGTGACAACCTTCACATAAATCTCTGCCTTGTTTGGGTCAACAGTCAGAGAGCTTGTGCCGCTGACGCTTACCGTATTCCTCTGCAATCCATTTTGGTCTACAATTACATCAGACTTTGTGTTGAATGCCAAAAGCAAAGCAACAACAATCAATCCGATCCCCAGTATGGATGTCAAATAGTTCTTTTCCATTTTAAAGCCTCCTTATCTGCTCACTTTTTCTAAATTTCAGATACTCGAATCCAATGTAAAATGCTATCATCATAAAAGCCCCTACCAAAAACCAAAGGTAAATGTTCGGCTGTGCCGGAGCAGCCTCAATAGCCATTTTTGATGCAACGGCATCCTGCGCCATCTGCCTTGACTCTGTTGTAAAAGCCTCCATTGCTTCAGGCTCATGCCTTGAAAAAAACTGCAGGACGAATCCGACGGCAGCAACTCCGATTGCAGCCGGCAGAATGCTCCTCAGTTTTTCCTTAATGCCGAATGTGGACTTCGGCGCGATTATTATGTACTTGTTCGCGAGCTTGTAGTGCTTTATCTCCTTGCCCTTCTTGCTGTAGTGGTACTCTTCAGCAGACACTAGTCCTGCATCCTCAAGCTGCTTCAGATTATAATGCACTGTGGAAATAGGCAACTGCAATTTTCCTGCAAGCTCTGTCTCTGTCGCCTCTTTCTCCGTCAAATGGTCAAGTATCTTCCTGCAGCTTTCATTCGATACAACCTGTGCAAGCTTCTTTGCCTTGTCTTCCTGCAACGAAACCAGCAAAAATGACTGTTTTGCCATAATACATGTATGTACAGCCCTTTATAAATACCTTTCCTTAGGTTCAAATTGGATTGAAGTTATTAAATCCTTCCCGTCTTTAAGTACTCTTCCAAATCATCAGATTCAAGATGCTTTTTGGAATGGAATTTCCTGTCAAACTTCTTTTTCTCTTTTTTGAGGTACAGCCCGAAAATCAATCCAATGCCCATGCCGACAAGATGGGCTATATTGCCAACTCCAGATGGAAAAAACACCCCAAATAAATCTATCAAGGCGTAAATTATGCCTGCAAACCACAAGGGCATTGGAACTATGAAGAAGAAGAGCAATCTTAATTCCGGCATCAGGATTATCAATGCCCCTATAACCCCCATTATGGCGCCGCTTGCGCCCAGTGCCCTTGCATAGAAAAAGCTTGAGAGCAGCGCTGCAGTAATCCCGGACAAAAAGTAAAGCGCAAGGAATCTTTTAGGCCCTACCCTCTGCTCAAGAACAGTGCCAAACAGGAGCAAGCCGTACATGTTGAAGAAGATGTGGTTGAAGCTGCCGTGCAGGAACATCGAGGTTATTACTATCCACGGCCTTGAGAAAATATCAGTTGAAATGAGCATGAAAGACTCTGTGAAATTTGCCATGAAAGTCTGCAGCATGAAAATTACTACATTAACCACAATTATCGGCAAGACAGCCGTCCTTATCTCAAATTTCATTTTTCACCATATCGAACGCCTTCAGCCCGATATTCCTGACATCAAGTGGAACTTCCTTATTATTCAGTTCCTCTTCTGAAAACCACTTGAAATTCTTCAGCTCTTTGTTTATCTCAATCTTTTCAGGATTTAATGCTTTGCATGCATAAAATAAACAGCAGTGCTCATGATCCCCGACAGAATGTAAATTTGCATGAAAAGGAATTGCAAGGTTCTCTTTCACATTTCCCTCAAGAGGCATGTCGTTTTTGTTCAGGATTTCAGCTTCAATATTTGTTTCTTCTTTTATCTCCCTGAGCAAAGCTTGGTCCGGGGTTTCGTCCTTGTCTATATGCCCTCCGACCGGCAGCCACAGGTTGAGCTTTTTGTGATGGACAAGCAGGACTTTATTTTTATGGAAGATGTACCCTGCAACTACCAAGTCAGTTTTCATTTTTTGGTTGAATCTATATCAGGATATAAATTTATTCATATTTTATTTCAATATAGAAAATAATTATGGTTCATTCATCAAACCATAAACTATAAATAAAACTTATTTCATTTGTAATCAATGCACTCAATAAATTTTTGCAGGGCTAATTCTGGATTTTCAGGAGGTGAATGGTTCTATGCCTAGATACATTGTTGTAGCCGGAGGCGTCATGTCAGGAGTCGGAAAAGGAGTTACAACAGCCTCTATAGGAAAAATACTGCAGGAGTATGGCTACAAAGTTTCTTCTGTGAAAATAGACCCCTACCTTAATTTTGATGCAGGAACTTTGAGGCCGACAGAGCATGGCGAAGTCTGGGTCACAGATGACGGCGGGGAGATTGACCAGGATTTGGGAACTTATGAAAGGTTCCTCAACATTGACATTCCGAGAAGAAACAACCTGACAACAGGCCAGGTGTACAAGGCAGTCATTGACAGGGAACGCCAAGGCGAATATCTTGGCCAGACAGTCCAGTTCATCCCCCATATAATTGACGAGATAAAGGACAGGATAAAAAAAGCCTCCAATTCATATGATTTTATAATTGTAGAGGTCGGAGGCACAATAGGGGATTACGAGAACATTCCTTTCCTGTTTGCGCTTAAAAGCCTGGAAAGGGATATTGGAAAGCAGAATGTAAGCTACTTCCTTGTAACTTATCTCCCGATTCCAAGCCACATAGAGGAGATGAAGACAAAGCCCACGCAGCAGGCAATAAGGCTGCTGAGCGAGCACGGAATTTTTCCGGATTTCATAATCTGCAGGGCAAAAAGAGCCTTGGACACCCCAAGAAAAAAGAAGATAGAGACTTATGCAAATATCGCTTCCGAAAATGTGATATCAGAGCCCGACATCGAGACTGTCTATCAGATTCCTCTTGACTTGGAAAAGGAAAAGCTCGGTGAAAAAATATTGAAAGAATTCGGGATGAAGGCAAAAAAATCCCCGGACTGGAGCGAATGGAAAAAGCTTGTTGACAACATACTAAAGCCCAAAAAGACTGTAAAAGTGGCCATTGTCGGGAAATACATTGACATTGGCGACTACGCTTTGGCAGATTCTTACCTGTCAATTAACCAGTCACTGCTTCATGCAGGCGCATCATTGAATGCCGGTGTGGAGATAGACTGGCTGGATTCCAAGAAATTTGAGGACAGCAAAAAAAGCCTGAATGAGCTGAAAGATTATGATGGGATCATAGTCCCGGGCGGCTTCGGCTCCAGCGGCGTTGAGGGTAAAATTCTGGCTGCAAATTTTGCAAGAGCCAATAAAATTCCATACCTTGGCTTATGCTATGGGCTGCAGCTTGCGGTTGTGGAATTTGCAAGAAATGCCTGCGGGCTGAAAGACGCGAATACGACAGAAATAAATCCAAAAACTTCCTCCCCGGTCATTGATGTACAGCCCGCCCAAAAAGAGATTCTTGAAAAGAGCATGTACGGGGGCACGATGAGGCTTGGGCAGTATGCAGCGGTCCTGAAGGACAAGAGCCAGGTCTTGAAATTGTATGAAGAGACTGGAAGATTAAAAGAAGACGAAAAGAGAATTAATGAGTTGGTGAAAGACAAATCACAAGCCTTCAGGCTCGGTATTCTAGAAAAAGGCAGGAAGATTGCGCTGGAAAGGCATCGCCACAGGTACGAAGTCAATCCAAAATTTGTTGATTTGCTCGAAAAGAATGGGATGGTATTCTCAGGTTATTATGAAAGGTTTGACAGGACAAGGCTGATGGAGTATGTTGAGCTGCCTAATCACCCATTTTTTATTGGGACCCAGGCCCATCCTGAGTTCAAGTCAAGGCTTGGAAATCCAAGTCCATTATTTTACGGATTTGTCAAGGCTTGCGGGAAATGATGCGCAACCTTTATTAACCATACTTTTATTCTAAAAGTTTTTCGCGGGGTTAGCATGGAAGAGCAAAAAAAATCATTAAAGCACAGGCTGCTGGAGTTTTATGACAAGAAATACAAACTCTTACTCATAATCCCGTTCATAATGCTGTTTCTCGCCATTGTCCAGATTGGCCACCAGGCTTACACGACAGGGGAATTCATAAAGAAAGACGTCTCACTGAAAGGGGGGGTAACAGTTACGATACCGTTTGAAAATGCAATTGATTCCCGGCAGATTGAAAAAGAGATTTCCTCCCAATTTCCAAGAAATGACATTTCAGTCAGGATTTTGAGGGGCACGGGAGCTGTTGTCGGAATGATAGTGGAAGCCGACATCAACGGAAATGACAATGCGCAGGTCCAAGGCTTATTGGACGCAATTGGAAGCTCCCTAAAGCTCGACATGAGCAGGGCTGATTACGGCATAGAAATAATAGGCTCGTCACTGGGTGAAAGCTTTTTCAGGGAATCGCTGATTGCGCTGGCAGTCGCGTTTCTTTTCATGGGCATTGTGATTTTCATTTACTTCAGGACTTTGGTACCAAGCGCTGCAGTCATCCTGGCTGCCTTCTCCGACATGGCAGTTGCATTGGCAGTCATCAACCTTCTAGATATAAGAATCGGAACTGCCGGAGTTGCCGCTTTCCTCATGCTCATAGGCTACTCTGTTGACACTGACATACTGCTGACAGTAAGGGTGCTCAAAAGAAAAGAAGGCACTGTAATGGACAGGGTAATCAGCTCATTGAAGACCGGAATGACAATGACCATAACTGCAATAATTTCGGTGATTGTTGCGCTTCTTGTAACCCAGTCAGAGGTCATAAGGCAGATAATGCTCATTCTTCTCATCGGATTGGCTGCAGACATCTTCAATACATGGATACAGAACGTAGGCCTGCTCAGGATTTATGTTGAAAGGAAGGCAAAGAAAGGCGTGACAATATGAATTACAAAATCAAGAAGCTAATAACAAATTGGAGGATAATCATTCTTGCATTGTTTATTGTAATTTCCATTGTGGCAATCCATCCGACTTTAAGCGAAGGAGCCGCGATAAGAAGCGTCATAACTAACAGCTCCGCAAGCATTGCAGGCATTCCGCAGCCAAAGCCGAACGTGCAGCCGGTTGACAGGGAAAAAATAATTTCCATAAACAACAGGCCTATTAATAATATTGGGGATTATTACGGGTACATATCAACAATAGGCCCTAACAGGACTATCCAAATCAAGACCACAAAAGGCTCGTATAAGCTGACAACAGCAGAAGCTGATTTGGGGTTGAGGGTTTTTGAAGCTCCGTCAACAAATATAAGGAAAGGGCTTGACCTGCAAGGGGGTACAAGAGTTCTTTTGCAGCCAGAAGTAAAGCTAAGCCAGTATGACATTTCAATTTTGATTGATAACATGAAGGAAAGGCTCAATGTCTACGGGTTAAGCGACATTGTAATAAGGGATGCAAATGATTTGGTGGGCAACCAGTACATCATTGTTGAGATAGCGGGAGCCACAGAAGAGGAAATCAAGGATCTGCTGGCAAGGCAAGGCAAGTTCGAGGCAAAGATAGGCAACAGGACTGTTTTCAGGGGTGGAAACGATATAGTCTATGTTGGCAGAAGCGCGCAGGAGGCAAGGATTGAAGGCTGCAGCCCAAACGGGAATGAATGGTCATGCAGGTTCAGCTTTTCAATAACCATGAGCCAGGAAGCTGCCCAGAGGCAGGCAGATGCAACAAAAGACCTTGCTGTTGTATACGATTCAATTTCCGGAAGAAGCGATTACCTGAGCGAGAAGCTTGAGCTTTACCTTGACGACAAAAAAGTTGACGAGCTCAACATAGGCGCTGATCTCAAAGGCCAGGCTGTAACCCAGATTTCAATTTCAGGCCCCGGAATCGGGGCAAACCAGCAGGTTGCAAGGGACAATACAGCGCAGAACATGAAAAGGCTGCAGACAATATTGATAACCGGCTCTCTTCCTGTCAAGCTGAGCATTGTAAAAACAGATGCAATATCTCCTGTTCTTGGCGAGGGATTTGTAAAAAATGCAGTCATCATGTCGCTGCTTGCAATGCTCTCAGTTGCCGTTGTTCTTGCAATAAGGTACAGGAAAATGCTGATAGCATTTCCAATACTTGTGACCATGCTGTCAGAAGTTTTGATCCTGCTCGGCATCGCAGCCCTGTTCAAGCAGAATATAGACTCGGCTGCAATAGCGGGCCTTCTTGTTGCAATAGGAACAGGTGTTGACGACCAGATTGTCATAACAGACGAGACTTTGAAGGGTGAAACTGCAAATGTCTATAACTGGAAGGAGAAAGTCAAGAGGGCTTTCCTTATCATCATGCTTGCTTATTTGACTGTTGTTGTCGCAATGATCCCTTTGATATTTGCAGGCGCAGGCTTGCTTAAGGGGTTTGCAATAACAACAATAATCGGGGTCACAATCGGGGTCTTCATAACAAGGCCGGCTTATTCCTCTTTTGTCGAGATTATGCTGAAGTAAGGTTTATTGGGTAAACCAATAAATATAAAAATAACTTCCTTATCAAAATCCAAATGGCAACTAAAGTCTGGGCAATGTTTTTGGTCCTCTTCACGACCTTACTGACTTCCTCTGCCCAGCTGCTGTGGAAGAAAGGCTCTGAAACATTGGCTTTTGATGTCATGGGCATAATCACGAACTACTATATTATCGGGGGCATTCTTCTTTATGTTGTCGGGGGGGCTTTGCTTATCATCTCATTCAGGGGAGGGGAAGTTTCTGTCTTGTATCCCATAATAGCGACAAGCTACGTATGGGTGAGCCTGCTGAGCATAAAATTTTTAGGGGAAGTCATGAACAACTTCAAATGGCTCGGCATCTCGTCAATCATATTGGGGATTGTATTGATAGGCTTTGGGAGCAAGGAGCCTGTTCCCGGAGCGATATAAAATGGCAACGCAGCTTTGGGCTATCGGGCTTGTGCTTGTGGCGACCTTGATAGGCTCATTCGGGCCCATTCTGCTGAAGAAAGCGTCTGAAAAGAAGCTGTCAAGCATAAAATCATTGTCAACCAATTATCCTCTTTTTGGAGGGGTATCACTGTATGCGCTCGGTACCTTGCTGTTCATTCCTGCATTGAAGGGCGGTGAGCTTTCAGTCCTTTACCCTTTTGTGGCCCTTGCATATGTCTGGGTTAGCCTGCTCAGCGTCAGATTTCTTGGGGAGAAAATGAACAGGACCAAGTGGATTGGCATTGCAATGATTATCATAGGAGTGACTTTCATCGGGCTTGGAAGCAGGTAATCAGAAAAGCTTTTATATAAAATTCCAATGAAATCAGCAATGCAAAAGACAACAGTTCTTTCCTTGGGAGGCTCCTTGATATTCCCGGAGCAGCTGGATAAGAAATTCTTGGCCGATTTTAAAAAAATCATTGAAAAGTACATTAAAAAAAATTACAGGTTTGCCATCATCTGCGGCGGCGGAAAGCTTGCAAGGAATTTCCAGCAAATCGCTTCCCAGTCAAAAAATCTAAGCAACAAAGAGCTTGACTGGCTTGGGATTTACGCAACAAGAATAAACGCGCATCTCGTAAAATCTGCATTTAACAAAAATGCTGATGAAAACATCATTTCAGACCCAAACTCAAAAATAAAGTCCAAAAAAAATATTATCATAGCATCCGGCTGGATTCCGGGCAGGAGCACTGACTACGACGCTGTTTTGCTTGCAAAAAATCTTAAAGTCAAGGAAGTCGTCAACATGAGCAACGTGGATTATGTCTATGACAAGGACCCGAAAAAGCACAATGATGCAAAAAAGCTTGAAAAATTAAGCTGGAATAGCTACAGAAAGCTGGTAAGCCAAAAATGGACTGCAGGCATGAACGCGCCTTTTGATCCTATAGCATCAAAAGAAGCTCAAAAATCAAGAATCAGGGTTAGCATAATAGGCAGGGACCTGAAGAATCTGGAAGCCTTACTGGAAGGGAAAAAATTCAGGGGAACAATAATACAATAAGATGGAAGAAGAATACAACTGGAATTTGATTATGAAAGCTGCAATCCCGGTTGCCTTGATAGAAGCCTATATTTTTTACACAAACCTTGGGGAATTCTGGAAATGGTCGTCCCTGGTGTTAGGCATGTCCTTCGCAGGCTTTATAATTTACATAAGCGGCAAGAAAAAAAGCGACATGTTCACGGCAATGGGAATTGTATTTCTTGCTGCAATTGTCATAAGGTTCATGAAGAATTTCGGGCTGTTCTAGATAAAATCGCTTATCTTGTGGGTTTTCTCCTCATGCCACAGCCACCATAGCAGTACAATCGCTTCAAGCCCTTCTATCGCCAATGGCAGGCTTAATTTCCCGACAAGGTTTAAGCCGTAAACTGCGTCTGAAAAGGGGTAGAGCGGAGCAACTCCTCCTGTAAAAAGCCAGTCAAGGAAAATATGGAACGCGACCCCGAAGGTTATGACTGCAAACAGCCTGCTTGCCTTCCTGTTCAAATCAAAATAAACCAGTGATAACGCTAAAAAAATCACAGCAAAAAGAAAAGTGTGGGTAAAAATCCTGTGGAACCAGGGGACATTAAGACCTAGAAAATTGCTCAAGATCCAGAACAAAGGCACGTCTATGTCAGGCAGCAATCCTGCTATGCCGCCGATGAATACATAGTGCAACGGCAGCTCTCTCTTGTTCTTGAGAAAATGGTCCCTGAAAAGGTCAAGCACGATTATTGTAAACAATACATGGACTACTGCCTGCGGCATTATTCCAGCTCCTTTTGGGCGCTGGCAAGGATGCTTTTCGCGGCCTTTCTTCCCCTTTTCTCAAGGCCTTTTGCCTTTTTCCTTAAGCCCGACTCCAGCCTGCCAAGATTTTCCAGCTTTTTCCTGCCTCTGGCAAGCTCTTTCAAAACTTCCCTTGCCAGCATTTTCCCGTCTTTTGTTGTTATTGCTTTTTTCCTTACAAAGTCGTCCAGTATTTCATCGATTTTCTCTTTTGTCAGCGAGGCTGCCCCCAGGCCTATGAGCAGGCTTTTCTTTATCAATTCCCTCATTTTACCAGTGCCTCATCCTTTCCATTATTATGGAGAAGAAAAGCATGAACATGAGTATAGAAGCGAAGAAGAAGCTGAAAAAGGACAAAAACGGGACTCCCAGTATTGTCGGGCCTTTCTGAACCTGAATCAGTATTGCAGATGTTATGAGGAGCGCGGCAATCAGCAATCCATAAGCCACCCTGTTGCTGCTCCTGTCTATCTCAAGCGACAGCTTTTTTATGTCAGTGTCCTCAATGTCCACTTTTATGGTGCCCCTCTGAATCTTGTCAAGCGCCTTTTCAGCCTTTTCCGGGAATTCCTCTGCAAATTTCCTGTACTTGCTCATGTTGTGGACGAAGTTTTTCCATGCGTAAATGGGGTTGGACCTCCTTGCAATTATTTTTTCTATGAACGGCTTTGCTGTGTCTATGAGCTTGAAGCTCGGGTCATACTCAAGCGCTATCCCTTCCAAAGTTATTATGGTCTTTCCGAACAGGACAAAGGAGGCAGGCACCTTAAGCCTGTGCTTCAGCGCTATGTCAAGTATCTCTTCAAGAACCCGGCTTATCTTTATGTCTTTTATAGATGAATGCTGCAGCGGCTGTATTATGCATCCTATGTCTGATTTAAGCTCCTCGTAGTCAACATCCTCTTCCATTCCCATGCCGGCCAGTGTTTCCATTATTGAATCCTCATCCTGCATGACAATGCCGTAAAGGAGGTCTGTGCATTTGTTTTTCAGCTTGTCGTCAAAGAATCCGACAATGCCGAAGTCAATGAACGCTATCGAGTTGTCGCGCATGACAATTATGTTTCCCGGGTGGGGGTCTGCGTGGAAGATGCCGTGCACAAAAACCTGGGTCATTATGGCATTGAATCCGTTTTTTATTATTTCATTGAAGTCTAGCTTCCTTCGCTTTATTTCCTTTATGTCATGAAGCTCGACGCCGTCAATGAATTGCAGAGTCAGCACCTTCTCGCTTGTCAGCTCGTCATATACCCTGGGTATGCGGACTGTTTTGCTGCCTTTGAAGTTCTGAAGGAATCTCTTTGCGTTTCTTGCCTCAAGCCTGAAGTCAAGCTCCTTCTCTGTCCAATCTTTGAACTCGCTTACTATCTTTACGGGATTGAACCTCTTAATCCTCTCCATGTGCTTCTCGAGAAGGTTGGCAAAGTAGAACATTATCTCAATGTCCGTCTCCATGATGCGCTTTACATCCGGCCTCTGCACCTTGACAGCAACTTTTTCCCCTGTTTTCAGGACAGCTTTATGGACCTGGCTGATTGACGCCGATGCAATGGGCTTTTTCTCGAAATGAAGGAAAAGATGGCCTATGCTCTTGCCAAGCTCCTTCTCTATTATGGACTTTACCTCCTCAAACGGGAATTCCGGGACCTCGTCCTGCAGCTTTTCAAGCTCTTTGGAGTATTCCTTGGGTATGAGGTCGGGCCTTACGCTAAGCACCTGCCCGAATTTTATGAAAGTAGGCCCAAGCCTTTCAAGTGTTCTTCTAAGCATTACTTCAGGCTTTTTTTCGCCGCTCTTCCTCAGCCTTGACTTGAGCTGCTTTGTTATAGGGATGTGGTGCTTTAAGTTTATTTTAGTCAGCAGAAAGTCAAAGCCCTCCTCAAACAGCACTAGAAGTATCTGGTTGAACCTCTTTATATCCCGCACCTCTTTTATCAGATGAAACATTCTGCTATTTTATCTCTTTGCCAAGCCATTCTTCAAATTCTTTGCTGGCAGTCGCATTTATTTTTATTATGCATGGAACATCATACGAGTGTATTTTTCTTACTTCTGACTCAAGCTTTTTTAAATTTTTGCCAATGGTTTTGGCAACAACCGCATTTTCAGCTGTCTTTTCGATCCTGCCATTCCACCAGAACAGGCTCCTGACGGGAAAAATGTTGGCGCATGCTATGAGCCTTTTATTCAGGAGGTGAATTGATACTTTTTCAGCCTCCTTGCCGTCTTTGCAGGTGATATAGACAAGAGTCATGGCCAAAACGTACATTTTTCTCTTTATTAATCTTATTGTTTAATCAATATCTTTAAAAAACAGGAATTACTTCTGTACCATATGTACCTGTTTTCAAATGTGCTGGGGGTGTTTGCCTTTGACAAGGAGTCCAATTTAGCTGATGAAATGCTGTTTAACAGCGCTGATGGCTGCAAAAACAGGGATAAATTCATTGCTGAAATGAAAAACAAGCACAAAAATGCCGAAGAACCTGGCAATGAAGCCCTGAAGAAAATACTTATTCATTTCAGGGACAGGAAATTCTTTGAATCCTTTTACAGCATGAACATTGGCATTACAAAATCCGATGTCAAAGGCTCTGTCGGAGAGGACATTCTGATGATACAGGCGATAAGCTCGATTGATGACATTGACAAAATTATCAATGTCCTTGCCAAGAGATTAAGGGAATGGTATGAGCTGCACAATCCGGAAACGTCTATGGCAATTGAAAGCCACGAGAAATTTGTCGGGGAGATTCTTGAAAAGGAAAAAAATGAGCTGCTTAAAGAACTGAAAATAAGCCTTGAAGACTCAATCGGGGCTGACCTCAGCCAGGAAAATCTTGAGCCTTTGAGAAGCCTGGTGCATCAGTTGTATGATTTGTACCAGCTCAGGAAAAATTTGATTGAATATATCTCAGCTTTGATGGACACTTTCTGCCCCAACACAAAGGCTGTATGCGGCGCTGTCATTGGGGCAAGGCTCATCGAGCATGCAGGCAGCCTGAAAAGGCTGAGCGAGATGCCTGCCTCTACAATCCAGATTTTAGGCGCTGAAAAGGCATTGTTCAGGCACATGAAAACGGGATCTAAACCACCGAGGCACGGTGTTATAGTGCATCATCCCCTGATAGCCAAGGCCCCTGAAAAAATGCACGGCAGGATAGCAAGAGCGCTTTCAGACAAGATTGCTATAGCTTCAAAAATTGACTATTTCAGGGGAAAATTCATCGGGGACAAATTAAAAGAGGGTCTGGAAAAGAAATTTGCTTGAAAATGATAAAGAAGTCAAGAATATTCGAGGTTTACGAGTCAGAGGGGAAAAGAAGGCAGCTTTATACAGCAAATCTTGCCCCTAATGAGTCGGTTTACGGGGAAAAGCTGGTTGAGGAAAATGGCGTGCAATACAGGGAATGGGATGCGTATAAAAGCAAGCTTGCAGCAGCCATTCTGAAGGGCAGCCCTAATATAGGCATAAGGAAAAATGACGCTGTCCTGTACCTAGGCTCTGCATCAGGGACAACTGTGAGCCATGTTTCCGACATCGTGGGGAATGAAGGCATTATTTTTGCAGTCGATATTGCCCCAAGAGTGATGCGCGACCTTATTTTCCTTTGCTACAGGAGGAAAAATATTGCCCCTGTGCTTGCTGACGCAGGCAAAGTTAGCTTGCTGAAAGAAAGGGTTTCAACTGTTGACGCAGTCTACCAGGACGTTGCCCAGAAAAGCCAGGTTGATATTTTCCTGAAGAATGTTGACCTGTTTCTGAAGAATGACGGCTACGCTTTGCTTGCCTTGAAGGCAAGGAGCATTGACGTCACCAAAAACCCAAAGCAGATATTCAGGGAAGTAAAAGAAAGGCTGGAAAAAACTCTTACAATCATTGATTACAGGGAGCTTGAGCCGTTCCAGAAGGACCACTGCATGTTTATCTGCAAGAAAAAAAGCTAATGAAATGAATACTCATCTGTTGGAAACTTCCCTTCCCTCACTTCTTCAGAATATTTCTCGAATGCATTTCTCATTTCCTTGCCTGTTTCGGCATATCTTTTAACGAATTTCGGCTTGAAAGCCTCGAAAAGGCCAAGTATGTCATGAGTTACCAAAACCTGGCCGTCGCAGTGGATTCCCGCGCCGATGCCGATTGTCGGGATTGAAATTGAGCTTGTTATTTTTTCAGCAAGCCCCATAGGGATGCATTCCAAAACCAAGGAAAAGCAGCCTGCCTTGTCCATTTGAATAGCCTCTTCAAGCAGCCTTTTTGCATCTTCCTCGTTTTTTCCCTGAACCTTGAAATTTGTTATTGTTTGAGGAGTCAGCCCGATGTGCCCCATCACCTGGATTTCATTCTTGGCCAGGAACTCGGCAGTCTCCGGCTTCCTTTCTATCTTGACGGCCTGTGCCCCTGCTTCCAAAAGTATTTTGGCGTTTTTCAGCGCATCTTCTTGACTGTCATAAGTTCCTATTGACAGGTCCCCCACGACCAATGCGTTCTTTGCAGCCCTTGCGACAGCGCCTGTCGCCCTTGCCATGTCGTCCATCGTGACTTTGGTCGTGTTTTCATACCCAAGCACGACCATGCCGAGAGAATCACCTACAAGAATAATGTCAACAACGCCGTCCATCAGCTTTGCAGTTGGAAAATCATAGGCCGTAAGCATCACTATCTTTCGCTTGGATTTCATTGATTTGATTTGGTTCGGGGTTGTCATTTTTCATTAACAATTTTTAATGTATTTTTAAATTTAATTTCGATTTTATTTTTAAATGTTTATGCTTACACCGCATTAGTCTAAAAATTTTAAAAAATAAAGTCACTTAATCCTTTCCTTCAAAGCGGCGTAGATAATCGGCAATGCTATTGTCGCGTCGCAAATCAGGTCAACGAACCTCGCCTTCGGGTTCATCTTGCCCCATGAAATTCCTTCCTTTAATTCAGCGCCCGAGCTTCCTCCAGGCTCCGGCCGGTCCATGGTGACCTGGACCCCATACGATGCTGATTTTGGCGCAAGCTGCATTGCCTGCTGTATGTAATTCTTCGGGACTCCGCCGCCAAAATAAATCACTCCTGCTTTTTTTGAAGTCCATGCAATGTCGATTATCTCCTTCAGGTCCTCGAATGCCCTTGTTTCCATTTCCTTGCCTTTCGCAAGCTGCCCCCATATCATCAAGCCGATTCCGGAATCAGATATTGCAGGGCAGAATATTGGGATTTTGTTTTCAAAGCATGCCTTTAATATAGACCTGCTTGGCGTCAGTCTTCCAATTTCCCATAAAAATTCCCTTATGGATTTCTTGCCTTTAAGGCTGTCGAAATTCTGTGATATGAAATCCTCCATTCCCTCGTAAATCTTGTTGGGCATGTATGATTCATAGACTCTGTCAAATCCTTTTTTATGCAGCTCCTCGTCATCTGCATCTGCAGAGCCTTGGTAGTGCCTGTAGCCAAGCGCCTCTCCCAAATCGTGAGTCAAAGTTGCCCCTGTTGTAACAATCACGTCAGCCAGCTTTTTTTCTATGATGTCAATTATTATTTCCCTCATGCCCCCGGGCACCAAAGGCCCTGCAAGCCCAAGAAATACTTTGCATTGTTTGTCCTTGGCCATTGCTTCGCAGATATTGACTGCTTTTCCAAGCCTTCCGGCCCCCAATACACCGGAAGAGTCCATTTGCTTGACTAGCTCATTGACTGTCATTGCATCCTTGATTTTTATGTGGTTTACCGGTTTCATTTTACTACAACGATTTTGTCGCAAAGCGACGGGCTTGATTAAATAAGATAAACTTAGCTATTTAGAATTCAAATTAAACTCCCTTGTTCCTCACAGTATCCATATCCCGAAGTAAATGCAATAGTTATTTAAATCTTATTATGAAGCGCTGTTCTATGAAATTGTTAATCGATGTTCACTCTCATTTAGATCATCCATTATTAATCAGCAAAATAGATGAAATAGTCCACAGGGCAAGAGATGCAGGCCTTAAGCACATCATAACAAACGGCATAAACCCCGAGACAAACAGGATTTGCCTTGAGCTTTCCAAAAAATATGATATTGTGAAGTGTGGAATGGGAATATACCCGAGGGATGCGCTGAAGAAAGAAGCTGAAACAGGGGAAGCCCAGTTAAAAGTGGGAGATTTTGACATTGATGAAGAGATATCCTTTATAAAAGAAAATAAAGAAAATATTGCGGCTGTCTCTGAAGTCGGCCTTGATTTTGTGAATGGGGAAAGCAGGCAGCAGATTGAGGATTTTGAGAAGATGATCAAGCTGGCTGAAGAGCTTAAAAAGCCCGTTGTAATTCATTCAAGAAAGGCTGAATTGAAGTGCATAGAGATGCTCGAATCCTCAGCAAACAAGAAAATAGTCATGCACTGCTTCTCCGGAAAAAAATCGCTTGTTAAGAGAATAGCCGGCAACGGGTGGTTTTTGACCGTGCCGACAACTGTTGTCAGGGGCTTTCAGTTCCAGGATATTGCAAAAAATGTGCCTATAACCCAATTATTCTGCGAGACAGACAGCCCTTACCTGGACCCTTACAAAGAACAGGTGAATGAGCCGGCTTTTGTGGTTGAAAGCTACAAAAAAATCGCGGAAATCAAGGGAATGGACATTAATGAAGTTATAAACAACATCTACATGAACTGGCAGAAAGTTTTTGAATGAGTTAAGCTTAAATATCATGCAAATAAGAATTGAAATATGAAAAGGTTAATTTTAATATTAATGCTGCTTCTTTCTTTTCCATTTGCCTATGCCGAGACTGAGATATTCTCCGGCAAGATAATAACGGGAACTGACGATGCCATAGGCGGCGGGATTTTCAGGTTCACTTACGATGAAAACAGCAAAAAAGCCTTTGTGGAAACACCGGCAGGCGGCCTGATTGTTGATAATGGAGCCTGCAAGCCAAACAATATTTTCAGGGTCTGCATAAACAGCGCCAATTTTTCCCATAAGAACATAACAACATACGTGTATTATTATGAAATTGACACGACAATATACAAGCTGACCGGAAGCCTGTCGGCAAGCAGCAAAATAGCGTCAGCAAGCCTGCTGCAAAACGAGCAGGCGGAATTGACAGTCACTATATCCAATCCCACAGACTTTGAAATTACAAGCATTGTTTTTAGCTATAATCTGGCAAATTTTTCCGTAATTGAAGCAAAAGGATGCGAGCTGAACGATAATATCCTGCAATGGAAAGGCTCTCTTCAATCAAGATACGACAAGGCATGCACTGCTAAAATCTCAGCTGACAGGGGGGGAAAATACAGCCTATCGGGAAACCTGACATATTTTAATGGTTTTGAAACAGAGAAAAAAACAACAGACGCTTTGCCGATAACCGTGCTTCCAAAGCAGCTGAAGGTAGCCCAGTCTGTTGAAAAGGGCATAGGAATCAAGGAGCCTTTTTATTTCAATATTTCCCTGCAAAATATGCATTCAAGCGAGGACATAGCAGGAACTTCAACAATAACTATCCCGGACCACGCTTCCCTGATCAAGGATATACCTTCATTTGAGAAGAATGCAAGGGTCCTGAAGCGAAGCCTGGTGTTAAAGCCGGGCACAGGTATAAACTACTCATTTTACCTTGAAAAAACTTCAGAAGGCCGGCAGCCGATAATCTCAAGATTTTCCTACGCCATCAGGGGATTAAATGAAATCATAGAAAACAGCACTTTTATTGATATTATAACAGAAACTCCAATTGAAAAGCTGCCGGAGCCGGAAATCAAGCCGCAGGAGCCTGAAACAAAGCAGGAGAACAACGAGACAATTAATTCAGCTGCAACTGGCGAAGCACAGGCTGCCAATGCAATAAGCGAAAATAAAACAACCTATGCCAAAATTGCTCAGGAGAACAAAACTGCAGGGCAAACAATAGCAGCAGGCATTCCAAAGCCAAAATTGCTCAGCAAAAATATCCTGTTGGTTGGAGCATCGGTCATTGTGTCCTTCCTCATAATCATTGTTGCTATATTCAGGATAAAAAAGGGCAAAAAGAAGGACGAGGTTATGGAAAAATTAAAGGACGAGCTTAATGATGAGCTAAAGCCGTAAAAACAAAAGATTTTTAAGCTGAAATGGGTAAAATTGCCGCATGAAAATAGAAATCAACACGAAAGAGGATTCTCACGAGGAGATCAGGAAAGTAATAATGATGCTCCAGCATATTGTCGGCGATTCAGGGGAAGTATTCACAAACCAGCCGCAGGAAGCAGCAAGCCCAATTGCCAATATTTTCGGAGACATGCCGTCACCAGCTGCGGCTTCTGAAGCAGCCGGAACCGATGAAGCAGCGCAAGAGCCACCTCAGGAAACGGCAGAGGCAGCAGAGACATCTGAATCCACAGACGACTTGTTTGCCGAGCTGTTCAGCGAGGAAGAGCTGAAGAAAATGGATACAGTCAAATCCAAGGAAGAGGAGGAAGACGAGGAAGAGGAAATCAAGCCAAAATCAAAGGACAAGAAATACGGGATTGAATTCTATTAAACCTCTATTATTTTTCCCTTTTTACCGACATTTATCACTTTCGTCTTGCCGATCATCTCTTCGATGCCTTCTGCCTCGTGCACATGGCTGCAGAGAAGGATGTCGGGCTTGAATGTTTCCACAGCCTTCCTTACCCCGTCGCTTCCCGGGAATATGTTTGAGAATTTCTCCATCAATGAGCCGCTTGGATGGTTCTTCATGCTTTTTATCCTGTCGTATCCTTTTTTTATCAGCTCAAAAATCTCATCTTCTCCAAGCTGGAACAGCCCTATGTTTGCGCCGCCGCAGCCGAAAAGCCCGACATCTTTGTATTTAATAGAATAGCCGTGCAGGTTTGTCGCGCCGTAAAGCTCAGCGAGAAAATCAGCAGTGGCAACAGTCTCGTGGTTGCCCGGGATTAAAATTACTTTTTTGTGCTTCTTGATGAAAGGCCCTATGATGCCCTCTGTGGATGTTTCAGCATAAGTCAGGTCCCCTGATAGAACTACCAAGTCAATGTTCTCTTTTTCAGCCTGGTCTGCAAGCTTGTTTGCCTGCGAAGTGTCGCCATGTATGTCGCCTGCAGCAAGTATTCTTAATTTTGATTTGTCCATGATAATCAATTAACAAGAATTGTTTAAAAACTTATCTTTCAATAATCTTTGCTGTGCCTGTCAAATCAATTATCTTGCTTGGCTTGCCCTCTTTCCTGCCTTCGTAAAGCACGAATTCAACTCCGCCTTTGATTGCAGGATCCAGGTCCTCCAAAGAGGTCATGTACTCTTCATTGCTCCTGTTGACAGATGTTGTGACAATAGGCACTTCTGCCTCTGCAGCAATATTCCTTATCCAGTGCTTTGGTATCCTCACGCCCAAGGTCTTGATTCCCGGGTTGACTTCTTTTGCAACGCAATTGGCATTTTTCAATTTAAAGATTAATGTATAGGGTCCGGGCAGCTTTTCAAGCCATTCTTCGCCTTCTTTCGTGGTGATGCAGTTCTCATTAATCCATTCCAATGACGGCGCAATTACAGAAAACGGGCTTGACAGCCTTTGCTTCAGCTGCCTGATTTTTTTTACAGAAGAAGGATTTTGGGCATTGCATCCCATTCCATAAATGGTGTCTGTAGGATATACAAATACTGAGCCGCTTGCAATTGAGTCTAGGATGGAATTTCTTTCCATATTTAGTTCTTCGAAATTGAGCACGCGCATAGAAAGTGGGAAGAAAACAGCGTATAAATAATTTGTGCTATGAAAGAGAAAATAAAAAATTTATCTCAAATAGCCCATCATGAACCCTTCTTCAAGGCCGTTTATTTCATCGTCCTCGATGCTATCTTCCAGCACGCTTTCGCTGTAAAAGTCTTCATCTTCCGGCTCCTGAGTCTCTTTCATGGATATCACCTCTTCGTTTTTATCCCGCTGAACTGGGCATCAAAGCTCCTTAATTGCTTGTTCGTCCTTATTGTCAGTTCCTTGATTTGCTGCAAAAACAAATCTTCTATGAACTCGTTGCTTAATTCCATTTTTGTCACCTCATAATTTTTGTTTATGCGCCGCGGCTGGGATTTTCACCCAGAAGGATTAACCTTACCGAGGTTTGAACCCAGAAGTCCTTTCGGACAGGAGGGTATCAGTCTCCCGGATTTCCAGATTTTCCTACCGCGGCATAAAGTTTAAATATAGGTAATCTATCATCCTTTATTGAGGGTATCAGTTTTTAGGATTGCCAGATTTTCCTACCTTTTTCTTTTTTTATTTCCAGTCATCAATTCCCATTTTCTGCATGAAATCTTTTGCCGCTATAGGCTCTGGAATTTTCATGCTTCTTGTTGTTGGGCTGTAGCATTGATAGCACACTTCAAACCACGGCTTGATTGATGCTCCGCACATATCACATCTCATTTTTTGTCACCTTTCGAATTTTAAGCAGGAAAGCGTTTTGGGGTGAAAAGCTGGGATGAACAACTTTCCTGCCAACAGGAATCGGGCTGGATTGCTTTATATATTTCAGCCAAGGATGTCCAGTGTCCAGTGCTTATTTGCTATATTGAAAATAAGTTAACTATATAAGAAAGTAAATTATCAGGATTAATAATGAAAAGCGTGCATCTTATCGTTTCCGGCAGGGTTCAGGGAGTTTTCTTCAGGGCTAATGTCAGGAATGAAGCGTTAAAGCTTGGCCTGAAAGGCTATGCAAAAAATCTTGAGAATGGAGATGTTGAAGTTGCTGCAGAAGGGAATGAAGAAAAAATCCAGGAATTGATTGAATTTATAAGAAATGGTCCGGGCATTGCCAAAGTTACTGAAATTAAAATAGATCATAAAGTGCCAGAAAATTTTAAAAACTTTGAAATTCTAAATTAGAAAATGAAAATCCAAAACACCTTTCTAATTTCACTATTAATCTTAGTCATTTCATGCACGCAGCAGGAAGTTGTTGTTGACCAAAATCAAGTAAGGAATGTTGAGATTCTTAAAAATGGGGATGTTTCCGGAATAGATGCGCAGGAAATCAACTATGGGCCTGCAACAGGATTTCTTGCAATGCCGAAAGCAGAGGGAAATTATCCTGCTGTTGTCATGATTCACGAATGGTGGGGCTTGAATGACAACATAAAGGAGATGGCAAGATCATTGGCAGCAGAAGGCTATGTTGTTTTGGCTGTTGACTTGTACGATGGAAAAGTAGGAAAGAATGCAACAGAAGCCGGGCAATTGGCCGGGGCAGTAAGAAGCAATCCAGGCGAGGCAATAAGCAACATGAAAACAGCTGTACAATATTTGAAAAATCTTGAAAATGTGGATGACAACAGGATTGCTTCAATGGGATGGTGCTTTGGAGGGGCTATGTCACTGCAACTGGCATTGAACGAGCCCCTTAATGCAACCATAATCTATTATGGAAATCTTGAGACAAATGCAACAAAATTGTCTGTCATCAAATGGCCTGTGCTTGGAATTTTCGGGGAGAAGGACACTTCAATTCCAGTCGAATCAGTCAGGAAGTTTGAAGCTGCATTGAACGAGCTTGGAATCAAGAATGAAATTCATGTTTACCCAAATGTAGGGCATGCATTCGCAAATCCATCCGGAATGAACTATGCCCCGAATGAAACAAAGGATGCATGGAAGAAGACGGTTGAGTTCTTGGGTAAGCATTTGAAGATATAATCAGAAATCAGTCAACTTCTTCTCTGAATTGCTTTTTATTATCGTTGTGTTGCCGTCTTCCCCGCCTGCAGTCTTCTCAACAATTATGAATTTGCTTTTCTGCAATTTGTCTATTTTCCTCTGGAATGACTTATACACTAATTTGCCGCCGCTCTGCTGGTAAAGCCTGAAAAAATCGCCTATTTTATTGCCGGAATTGTTTTTTACCAGATCCAGTATCAGCTGCTCATCAGAGGCCAATTCTCCCGGATTCTTGATGCTGAAATCCTTTATTTTTTCCAGCGCAAGCTTTGCATGCTCTGTTGTTATTTTCCTTGATGACCTGTCTTCTGCAATCAGCCCCGATTGCTTCATAAGGTAAAGCCCGGTCCTTATGTCCTGCAGCTCTGCTGTCTTCTTTGCTACCAGTTCAAAAGCGTCATTGTCCCACACATTTGGCTGGAAAGCGTAATCCATCCTCTGCTTCAGTATTCCCTTTGTTTCCTCGTGATTATAAGGCCTGAACTCAATTATCTCAGGCATGAGCCTTGACTTGATTCTTTCATCAAGCTCTGAAATCCATTCCTTGTAGTTTGCTATAATCACTATGGCTTTCCGTTCTATCTCCTCAAGTATCATGTAAAGAAAATCAAGGTCTTCGAGCTTGTCTGCTTCATCCAGCACAAAAACAGCTGATTTCTTGTTGAGATTCTGCTTTATCCACCTAAAAAGCTCTTCTGTTTTCCTGTTCTGCACGAACTTGAAATCCATAAGGTCGCATATTTCAATCACAATCTTGAAAGTTGTGTTGTGCTTCCAGCAGTTTATGTATATCGGGATTATTTCTTCTGTCTCGTCCTCTATCTCCCTCAAAAGATGCTTGCACGCGACTGTTTTTCCGACACCGGGCTGGCCATAGACAAAGATGTGCCTTCCGGTCTTCTCCTGGAACAGGGGCTTCATGCATGCTGCAATCTCCTTTTGCTCTTTTTCCCTGTAGCGCACAGGCTTGGGTATGAAGGAAAAATCTAAAGGAACATCGCTGTCATTCCTGAACAGGCTTTCAGAGCTTCCAAGAATATCCTTGAACATGCCGCACATTTTGCAATGCTGGGTCCAGCATGGTTTATATAGTTTTTGCTAGGATTTTGTCCCGCATCTGGTGCAGAACCTTGCATGCAAGTGAATTGCTGCTCCGCAGCTTGGGCAGTATTTATGGGAACGGTGCATTTTATTGGCAGCCTCTTTTTTGCCGGCCTTATTTTTAACAAAATTAAAAATCAGCTTTACAATTCCAGCAAAAACAAAAGCCCAGCCTGCATAAAAGAAAAATATGAATTTTTCATAGTCAAATCTCCATGAAAATATTGAGACAAACAAGCCAACAAAAATGTAAGCCAGCCAGTGAATTTTTGCCATTTTATTCCCTGAATTCTATGTCGTCAATTATCCCGTCAGAGTCCAGATCAATCCCTTCCACAACATTTGCCTTTATGCCCGGATTGTGCACGTTCCCCGCTGTTACTTTCCTGAAGTCCTTCAAAAACGCGATTATTGCAGCCCTTGTGCCGCTGAACCTCTTGCCTGCAACGACCAAGATTGACTTGTCTTTGTTGAAGGGGTTCTTTGCCTTGACAATAATTCCGCATTCATCCTGGGGGTAGCTTTCATTTGAAACAGTTGATTTTATGTTGCCTTCTTCAAACCTGATCGGCAGCTTTGCATTCACCTTTTCCACCACCTTGTTGACAACAGGGCCTCCAATCAGGATAAGGTTTTTTTCAAGCTCCTCGTCCCTCACCTCGGTATCAAGCTTTACGTTGAACTTAGGCACGTAATTAAGGAAAGTGCCCAAAAACAGGGCCAAATCCATCCCATAATAGCCGTCCCTGCTCCTTGCCTTATCCGAGCCATGGGGATCAGGGCTTCCCACTATGATTAATGCATCAAGCTGCCCGTCCTTGATGAAAGGCTCGAGAAATTCCGATTCATTTCTTATCTGGGCAATCTTGCTTGTAGACTCAAAATTCCTGAATCTTATCACAAAGGCAGGCTCTTCAAGCGTGTAAAAATTTGCAGTTGCACCCTGCCTTGTTTCCCGCTTTGCAACTTTGATTGCTCCTGCCTTTTCCAGGTTCCTTATATGGTAGTATATCTTTTGCTCGTGCACTTTCAATGCTTTTGCAATATCAATCGGATACATTGCCTCTTTCGCGAGAAGATGGAGTATCCTTATAGCCAAGTCAGAGCTTAGCGAGCCTGCATTCTCTGCCTTTATCTCCTTTGCCGGCAGCGAGTAAACCTCATTCTTCTGCTTGTCGATAATGAACATAATGCATGCCAAAGCATAACTACTATAAATATTTTTTTAATGGTATTATAAATTAAGTGTTTACAAGGAATTTTTTGTGTAAAGTTTAAAAGTAAAGCTGCCTTACACACATAGATGGGTGATGTAAAATTTCTAGAGAAGGATGATATAGTTCAGATAGAGCCAAGATTAAAGAGCATGCTGCAAACAACCGCGGTTACTTTAGAGAGAGGCTATGTGTTGCAGGAGGGTTCAGAAGGATTTTATTTTTTAATCGTTCGTGATGCAAAGCATAGGAGATATAAGGTAGACGCCTTTGGCAAAGTGTCTGACCAAAACGGAAGGGTATTCCCTTCGGCTGTGGAGAAGGCGTATGACTATGAGAGAAGTTTTGCCGGAAAAAAAGAAAGAGAGTTGTTTGACCAACTAGCTGAGGGGTATGCCAACGGTAAAATTGAACCTGAGCAATTTTTTCAAAGTGTGAGAACTGTTTCTGTTAGTGAAGAAGAACTAATCGAAGAGGTTAAGAAAAAATATGACAAGATTACAGGATTAGGAGCTGCAGTTCTAGGCTTTATTGCTGCCGCAGCTTTGTATAAAGTAAGTGAGTATACTTCTGTTGATATGCGAAATTATGCTGATTTTTGGGCTTTTTCTCTTGGAACGGGTTGGCTGACCGGGTTAATACGCTCAACAATACCTGCAGCTAAGATAGATATTAATGTAATGAGAAAAAGAAAACAGATGGTGGGAGAATTAACTGATATAATAAGAGGAGAACGCCCAAAAACAACATAAGTATTATAATTTTTTTTATAACACTACTACAATTTTTTTAATAAGATATATAAATAAGCTGTACTTTCATATGCCATGGAAATCTCATCCAAACTCCAGGTGCGCTCCTTCCTCCTCTTTAGGGGTGCACTTGCTGTTTTTAAATAAAATAACTGGTGATTGCTTTAAATGTGCGGCATAATCGGGGTTGTTTCAGCCAACAATGTGAGTGAAACGCTGTTTAATGGCTTGTCTAACCTGGAATACAGGGGCTATGATTCTGTAGGGATGTGCTTCATTAAAAACGGAAAGCTTACGGTCAGAAAAGGTGTTGGCAAGCTTGAGGAAGTCCACAGGAAAGTCAATTTCCTGAAATTAAAAGGCAGCATAGGCTTGGGGCACTGCAGGTGGAGCACTCACGGGGGGGTGACCGAGAATAATGCGCATCCGCATGTCGACTGCAGGAAAAGGATAGGCGTTGTCCATAACGGGATTATTGAGAATTATTCTGAATTGAAGGAGATGCTCATTAAAAAGGGGCACAGGTTTTATTCCCAGACAGACACGGAAGTTATAGCCCATTTAATCGAAGATAATTTAAAAAACGGCAAGATAGAGGATGCTGTCAGGAATGCGCTGAAAAAAATGGAAGGGAGCTATGCGCTTGGAATTCTTTTTGCAGGCAGCCCGGGCAAACTGATTGCTGCAAGGAATGAAAGCCCCCTGGTAGTGGGGATAGGGGACAATGAAAATTTCATCGCAAGCGACGTGCCTTCAATACTGAGCCGCACTAATAAAATCATTTATCTTGAGGACGGGGAGATGGCTGTGCTCACAAAAAACGAGGCAAAAACCTTTGATTTAGACGGAAAAGAAAAAAAGAAAAAAGTGCATGAAATAAACTGGAATGCAGAAGCTGCCCAAAAGTCTGGTTACAAGCATTTCATGCTGAAGGAGATATATGAGCAGCCAAGGGCGATTGCAGACACTCTGAACGGAAGGCTGGAAAACAATCATGTTGTTTTTGAGGAGGAATTCGGACTGACAGACGGCTTCCTGAAAAGCATCAAAAGAATCGTGATATTGGCATGCGGAACTTCGTGGCATGCGGGGCTGATTGGGGAATTCATGCTCGAGGAGCTTGCCAAAATTCCGGCTGAAGTGGAATATGCATCCGAATTCAGGTACAGGCACGCATTGTTGGGCAAGGATACGCTTGTAATCGCAATCACGCAGTCAGGCGAGACAGCTGATACAATGGCTGCATTGAAGGAAGCGAAAAAATACGGGGTGAAAACCTTGGCTGTATGCAACGTAATTGGCTCTTCAATCACAAGGATTTCTGATGGTGTCATTTACACAAGGGCAGGGCCTGAAATAGGAGTCGCTTCGACAAAGGCATTCACAACCCAGCTTGCCGTTTTATACCTGTTCACTATCCTGCTTGCAAAATTAAGGAAGACGCTGAATGAAAAGCAAATAAAGGACATGATAAATGGCATAAGGAAGATTCCGTTGCAGCTCCAGTCCGTGCTTGATGAAGACAATGAAATTCTTAAATGCGCGGAGCTTTATTATAACAAGCAAAACTCGCTGTATCTTGGCAGGGGGGTTAATTTTCCAATTGCCCTGGAAGGCGCCTTGAAGCTGAAGGAAGTCAGCTATATTCATGCAGAAGGCTATCCTGCAGCTGAGATGAAGCACGGGCCGATTGCGTTGATTGACAAGAGCATGCCCGTCATGTTTATTGCGCCGCATGATATCTTCACCTATAAAAAAGTGCTGGGCAACATAGAGGAAGTTAAGGCAAGAGGCGGCATAATAATTGCGGTTGCGACAGCAGGCGACACGGAGATACCCAAAAAGGCAAAGCACACAATATTCATTCCAAAAACATTATATACTTTGAGCTCCATTTTATCTGTCGTTCCTTTGCAGTTGCTGGCTTACCATATTGCTGACAGGCTTGGAAGGGACATAGACAAGCCGAGGAATCTTGCAAAAAGCGTTGTGGTGGAATAAAAATGACAGAACAGTCTCATCCAAAAATATTGCCTCCGCATGTAGCTTTAGGGTCTTTAATTGCCGTCATAGCCCTTCATTACTTATTTCCAACTCCGCTGATATCAGAGCCGTTCAATTTACTTGGAATTTTATTTTTTGCAGCTGGCCCGATTATTTTGTTTTTGTCATTTGGAATGTTCAAGAAAAAAGACACTCCAATACTTCCTGGGCAGAAGCCTTCCGCTCTTGTGATGGAAGGCCCTTATAAATTCACCAGAAATCCAATGTATCTTGGGGTTACTTTAGCGCTTCTGGGGGCTGCGATTTATCTGGGAGACCTTCTTGCATTTCTATCTCCAATTGTTTTCTTTATGTTTGTCAGCATAAGGTTCATCCCAAGAGAAGAAAAGCTTATGGAAAAATTGTTTGGCAAGAAATATCTTGATTACAAGAAGAAAGTCAGAAGATGGATTTAAAATTAATAAAATAAGCCCTATTCATGTTTGAGGTGGCCCGTTTTAAATATAAAGATGAAAATCCGCAAAGCAACAAGCAAAGATGCAGAAGGCATCGCAAATGTCCTTGTCCAAAGCTATAACATCAGGGGCTTAAAAGAAGGCATTCAAGTTTTTAAAAATGAGATTAAAAAAAACCACCAGTATATTGTTGCTGAAGAACGCGGAAAAATAATCGGGATCGTAACATGGCTGATGCATGGCCTGCCAAAGCACCAATTAGCTGAATTGGACAGGATTGCCGTGCTGCCGGAATACAGGGGGAAAGGGGTTTCGGGGCAGCTTTTTAATGAAATGGTTAAGGATGTAAGGAAATTCTACAAAAAGCAAAAATCAAGACTGAGGAAACTTTACCTTTTGACGCACGCAGATAATGAAAGAGCGCAGAAATTTTATGAAAAGCTTGGGTTCAGGCACGAGACAACGCTAAAGCAGCATTATTATAAGGATAAGGATGAGTATGTTTACAGCGTGTTTTTTTGAGTGGATAGTACTTACTCCAATTTATGAGCAATAAATTTAAATATAATCTAGGAATACTAATTGCTGAAAATGGCGTCTTTTGTAACCGGGGAATCTTTATCTGGAAAAAGGAAAGTTGCTGAACTAAGGCAGTCATTTCAAGACGAATTAAATCGAAGAATTTCTGAACTTGGTCTTGAAGCAACAGTTGAAACTAATGGAAGGGCAGGGCCTGGTTTGTATGCAGTCGTCAGTGAAACTGAGACAAGAGGGCCGCTTCCAGCTCATTTGCGAAAATCAGTTATTGCTGAGACCAGATTAATAGCTCCAAATAATCAATATGGCGGATTTGATGTTTATATAGTTGCAAGAGCTAGGGATAATGAATAATTCTTAACAAAAATACTTAGTTAAAACATCCCCAATAAATTAAAAAACTGCTCCTTGCTTTCACACTTGAAATAAGGGTTTGTCTTTTTCTCCCCTCCGATTGTGGAAAACGGAATTTCGCCATAGTCATGACCAGGATAGACTTCAATGTTATCATCCAGTTTCTTCAATTTCTGCAGGCTCTCAAATAATTTTGCGGCATCTCCGCCAGGCAAATCAGTTCTTCCTATGGCATTGACAAAAAGTGTGTCGCCTGTCAGCAGCTTGTTGCCGGCAAGAAGGCATATCCCCCCGGGAGTGTGCCCAGGCGTATGGATCACCTTTATTTTCACATTTCCTACTTTTATTTCATCATTATCCTTCAGTTTTATAATCTTGACGCTCGGATTCTTTAATGCTCTTTTTATCTCGTTGGAATCATCCTCATGAAAATAAGCTGCTGCATTTGCCTTTGATGCCAGCTCATCTGCTTTCTGCACATGGTCGTAGTGGGAATGAGTCAATATTATTTTTTTGATTTCAAGATTTTCTTTTGCTGCAATTCCAATCAATTTGTCCGTTTCCCATCCTGCATCGACAACAATGGCTTCCCCTTCATCCCCTATTATGTAGCTGAAGTTCTGCATGGGGCCAAGGTGAATTTGCCTGAAGATCATGCTTTCACTTTCCTTGCAAAGCTCAAAAAGCCTGAATGGCCGATGCCTGTGCTTTTGGGCCTCACTTTTCTTTCCTCCACTTCCCATTCCCTCTCTATAATCTCAACTGTTTTTATGTAGACAAAGCTTTCATTTTTCCTTACTGCATTGGCAAAATCAGCAACTTGCGGCACGCTTGGCGAGTATGAGACAAGAAATCCCCCTGGCTTAAGCGCCTTTGAGCAGCTTTCAAGGGCATTCCACGGCTCCGGCAGGTCAAGAATTGCAACATCCATATCCTTATCATCAATCTTGTCGTATATATTGATGTTTTTTATTGTGATGTTCTTCAGGCCGAGAAATTCTATGTTGGCCTTCACTATTTCAATGAAATCCTCCCTTATCTCATAGGTTGTCACGTCCCTTGCTATCGACGCCAAAAAACATGCCAAGGCGCCGGAGCCCGAGCCCGCGTCAAGAATCCTGCTTTCCCTGTTTATTCCGGTTTCTGCAATTATGGCCCCTATATCCTTCAACGGTATTATCTGCGCGTCTCTCTTTATCTTCCTGTACAGGTCAATAAATAATGGAGTGAAAACAAAGAATTCCCTGCCGGTATTGGATTTTAGCAAATCCCCTTCTTTTGAATTCCTTAAATCCTCTTTCTTCACGAAGCCGTATTGGGTGTGCATGTCTTCGTCATTTTTGGCATGGAATTTCCTGCCATGCTTCGTCATCAGCACTTTGGTTTTCATAAATAAGCATAGAAAAATCTATTCTATAAAAAATTAATCAAAAAAGGCTTTATTTTTTGCCTTTCTTGGCCGGCATGGATTCGCAATGCGGGCAGTTTGGCTTTACAAGCTTAAGCACGCCTTTAAGCACAAGCAATGCTCCAAGCACAACCCATATGTCCCATTTCAGGTAATACTGGTTTGCCAGCAAAATAAGGCCAACCACTATGTACTTTCCTGCGTGGCACTTTGTGCACATGCCGCAACAACAACCGTCTCCCATTGAAAACACCTCCTTTGGTAAAAAATGATTCTGAAATCCGCTCTTTAAAAACTTTGCTATTTGCCGTTATGGAAATGAAATAGAAACATTTAAAAATAGTGAATATTAGTTCTAAATTAAAGTTTATATATACTTAAATAAATAATAGATAAGCATAAAAAAAGATAATTTAATCTTAAAAATCAATTAATAAAACTAAAATTATTAATATATGATAATTAAAAACAATAAATTATTTAAATAAAAAGATTAAATATATATAAAAAACAATTAAATATACACAAAAAATAAACATGATATCCTTATCGGACAATGAATTTAGCGTAATTAGCTTTCTGGTTAGAAATTTCACTGAAAAATTAACCATAAGGAGCATTGCCCAAAAGCTTAATTTCAGCCCTGCAGGGGTCTTCAATATCCTGAAAAAGCTCGAGAAGCAAAATATAGTGACAGGGGAGAAGCTTGGCACGGGCTTGTTTTATTCCATCAATTTTGAAAATAGGATTGCGCAGCATCTTGCCTCGATAGTCCTTGTTTACAATGACGAGAAGATTTCATTGGACATAAGCCAATTTAGGCAGGCGAAGGCTGCAGTCTTTAGCAATAAAACCTTGCTGCTCATAACAGACAGCATGACTTCTCTTGATGCTTCAATTCCAAACGTCACGATTATTTCGAAGACAGAGGATGAATTTGTCAGCATGCTGAGAAAAAAAGACGCTGAGGCCTTGCAGGTGCTGAAAAAGGGAATTGTTCTTTTCGGAGAGGACAATCTTGTGGAGATAATAAAAAAATGCATTACAGGGTTTTAAGATGAGAATAGAGATTGACCAAAGCGGAAAAATAGAGCAGACAGATATGCATACTGTTGTTGCTTTTAGAAATGACGAGCAATACTCAGTTTTGTTAAAGAAAAAGATAAAGGTAGAAATTTTAACAGATTACAGAAACGAATACAAAGATATACATTATAGATTATTCGCTATTTTGATTTTTTACTGTATTAGGAATTACTTACACAAAACACAATTAATTGTAATAGACATTGAATATGAAAGAAGGGACGCTGATATTAAAAAACATCTTATTACGTTTATAAGGAAAGACTATCTTGATTTTGACAAGAATTTGATTATATTTTCTAGAATCGGTAAAGAGTCAAGGGCTCATAGAATAGCATATCAAACTCTAATTGGAAAATTAGCTCCAAACAAAATCATAACTAAAAACGAGGTAGAGAATTTGTTATGAAACAGAAAAATAATCAGGGGACGTTGCATAGCAACGTAATATGCGCCTACAGCGAGCCTAGCAGATGCTTTCTCACAGTCAGCGTAGCACCCATCATAAAAGTGATTAGAGGTCTTTATTATAAAAAACTTTCGCTTTTTAAAAAGGTTAACAATACTTTAGAAAAGATGATTCTGGGTGCTCTTGCGAGCAAACCTGCTTCAACCATGTTTTTAGCAAAGCTTAGGCACGGATTGGCATGTCACCCTTCATCGGTATTGAATAGGACTAATTACCTTATAAATCTTTCGCTCAAATGACTGCAAATAAACCACAAATAAAAATATCAATTTTGATATTAACATTAGTATTGTTTTTGTCTACCATAGCCTACGCAAAGCCCTTTACAGACGCCTTCAGTGGGGGATTAGTGCAGATAAACAATTTCTTCTCAGGAGAGCAGTACAAGCCCTATGCAAAAGCATTGGACTTTTTCTTCTTTTCATTGCTGTTCATTGCCATCTACATGATGGGCGCAAGGTATGCGTTCAAGGAAGTCAAGAGGCCAGAGACAGTGATAGTGATTTTGCTTGGGCTTATGACCGGATTTTTGATGGTTTTAGGAGGCTGGTCAGCAACTGCTTTGCTGCCTTATCTGCACTGGCTGCTTTACACCTTACTGTTTATCCTCTACTGGTGGCTGCTTAAAGGAATCAAGAATAAATTCTGGCGCTTTGTCTTGGCTTTGCTTTTGACTTTGCTGACCATCGGGTTGCTTCAAGGATTGTTTGACCAGTTCACAGCCCCAGATACTGAAGGCTTTTTCAGGTCGTTTGGGAAGAGCTTCAAAGGAATCAGTTTGCCTGGAATTTCATTCCCCGGCATTCCCGATTACTTCCAGAATATGTTCGGCTTTGGAGGTGTTGGAGTTCCAACCGGTCCAAGTTTGACAACTTTGCCCCCTGCCCCAAGTCCAACACCCGTTCCAAGGGATGAAGGAGGCTTTCTTGACTCTTTGAAGAACTGGTGGTGGGTTCCTTTATTGCTTTTGCTTCCTTTGGCATACTGGGGCTGGAGAAAGAGAAAGCCTAAAGGCGAGGAAAAAAAGGAAGAGGAGCCGAAAGAGCCGAAGAAGGAAGATGATATTGATGATTTGCTCAAGGAAGTGACAGAAGCCTTAAAGAAGAAGATGGAAGTTCTCAAGAAAATTAATACTATAATGAAAACAAAGGAAAAGAACAAGCATGACATTCACAATTTTGTTGATTTGTACCACAAAAAGATATACGATGATGCATTCTATCTTGACAGGGAACACGAAGCTTTTAAAGCTTTAATGGCAGAGCATAGAACAGTATCTGGTTTGCTTGAGCTAGAGCGTGAACTGGAAAAAGACCTTCTTGAATTGATGAAACTTGAGGAAGAGCTTATTGGAAAATCGCAGCTTCCTCTCGGCAATTGGGAAAGAGAGAAATTCACCGGAAGGCTTGTTGAAGTATTATCAATTCCAAAGCAAAAAGAATGGTATGGGAGAGTTTTCATCTGGTATTGGTATGTAAAAAGGCTTCAGAAACATATTGAAAATGAATACACTGCGCGGCTAGTCCAAGACAAAGAGATTACGCCTGAGTTAGCTGTGCCAAAAGGCATTCCTGATTTCTATGGCAGGATATTTGGAGGCTTAGACAAGGCATTTGGAGAGCTTAGAGCAGATAATCAAAGTTTGCTGTCTAGGATTAAGCAACAGATTGTAAGATATTTCGTTTGGACTAAAGACGAGGAGAGAATTGCAACAGAAATAAAACTTTTATCTGACGCTAAGGAACTTGAGAAATGGCTTAAGAAAGGTTGGGCAACTAGATGGCACGACATTAAAGATAAGAAAGGGCAAAGGCTTGTTAAAATATTCGAAAATGAAAAGAAGATGTTTCTTGGCTCGAAAGCAGAGCCTGGCCTGTTCAGGAATTTGCTGAAGCAGCTTGCCTTGCTGCAATACATTAAAGCTGCTCTTGAAGCATTGAAGAGTGCTAAAGCGTCAATGACGCAGCTGCAGGATCTTAATGTAAGCAGACAGGAAGCAGAGCCTCATGCACTGACACCGCATGCTGCAACCCCTCACGCAGTAACTCCTGGCTCATGGACAGATGTAACAAAAGATGCAAAGAAGCAGCCAGGCATTCCATTTGGTCCTGTATATTCAGTCCACACAAGAATACAGGAAGGCATTGGTCCATTCTTGGTTAGATGCCTTGTAAATGGTAAAGTAGTCACTGTTTTGAATCAAAAACCAGACGGCACTCCAATTAGGTCAGACTGGTACGAAGTTGATCCGGCTAATAAATGGTCTATAATTAAGGATGCAGAAGGGAAGCCAGTTATTGCCGCAATGATTCCAATGACAAAGCCTGTTGAGAAAAAGCACGACGAAGTAAGGTTCACATTCGAAGAAATTGGCATAAACGCGCCGGGAATTTACGATGTAACATTTGTATGTATAAGCATAGCCGAAAAAGTCTATGAAAGAAAAGACGTTAAGAAAATAAAGATATATTTAGAGGCTGGTCTTCCGCATGCTGTCACGCCCCATGCAACAACACCACATGCCTTAACACCCCATGCTGTCACGCCGCAATTTTTAACTTTAAGTATAACAAGCCCAGCAAGCGGCTCAACTTATTATATAGGCAATTTCATAAATGGATTGGCTGCAGAGGTTGTCAGCGGGCCTCAAAAGGATGAAATCAATGCAGAAAGCTTGCCTAATGTTAAATTTGTGTGGTATATAGAGCAGCTGGAAGGATATGAGATATCTGATGCAAAGCCGATTCCTGATGAAGCAATATCTGATGGCATATTTAAGTTTGCTGCTGGACAGGATAGTATGGAAGTATCACTTATGGTTTTCTTGATTGATGCTAATAGGGGCATAATTGCTAGTGCACGAATACCTATAGTGATAAAGCCATCGGCTACTCCGCACGCTGTTACCCCCCATGCCGTAACACCTGAATTATTGACGATCAACATAATTAGCCCGCCAAGTGGTATGGACTATAAAATCGGGGATTTCATAAATGGATTGGCTGCAGAGGTTGTCAGCGGGCCTCAAAAGGATGAAATCAATGCAGAAAGCTTGCCTAATGTTAAATTTGTGTGGTATATAGAGCAGCTGGAAGGATATGAGATATCTGATGCAAAGCCGATTCAAAGAAGGATAGGTAACGCTGATGAAGCAATATCTGATGGCATATTTAAGTTTGCTGCTGGACAGGACACGATGGATGTGTGGCTTACAGTTCTCCTTGTTAAACCTAATGAAAGAATGATAATTGCAGCTGCTGCCAGGAAAATATTTATTTTGAGTCAAGCAGCAGTGCCCCATGCAACAACTCCTGTTGGTCCCCATGCTTTGACGCCTCCAGTACCAACACAGCCAGCTTCACCTGCCATTCAACCCAGCCTTACAAATGTTCATGGCCAGATAAGCTACCTAGATCAGGTGCTTAGCCAAGCAAGAAGAAATCAATCTCAAACCAGAATACAAACAAATGGAAGGGCTAAAAGAATTCTGAAATCAATGGCCGCAGTTTCAAGAAAAATAAAACCAAAAAATGCAAAAAGATACTTCAGAAGATGAAGGACGTCCAGTTATTGATAGAAGGTTTTCTGCATACTTTGGAGAAAGGAGAAGAGCTGGAAAGTTCTATAATTGCCCTTAGAAATAAAAAGTTTGATATAATAAAGGAAGCAGGAAAGGGCGCAGGCCTTTATGATGTTGCTTTGAGGCTTGATGAGGGTCATCGAGGAGAAGTTCTTCAGGATAAAAAAAGAGATTTAGAGGAAATTATAGATGTTCTTAAAAGTATTAGGAGAATAAACGACGCTCTTCTTAAGCTATTCAACAAGGAGTTGGCATTCAGCAATGCTGAAATTGCAGAGTTGAGAAAAATTACAGCAGAAATAGTATTAAGCGAAAAAGAGCTTGCAGAATATTACCGGCGCAATTCTTCTAGGATAAATTTATCCCAAAGAGAATCATTTATTCTTTCCAAGGCGCAAATATTGGGAGAAAGCGAAGAAAGGGAAAAAAGAGAAATTATCGCTGCTTTATCTTCTATCCAATCTATTGAAGCTTTGCTTGCATCATTCAAAAGATTTCTTGAAAAACAACAGTTGCATTGTACATCGGTTGCAGAATCAGGTGAAAGATTGCTTGCAGCCTTAACAACGACAAAAAAGGAAAATGCAAGAGACTTGGAGTCCATAAAGGTTGGAGTAGCATCTTTATTAGCAGAATTTAGGGAAGAGTTAAAGCAATATGTAGTCCTTGGCAATAATGCAGTTGCACGCAATAAAATTTTAGGGGAATTGAAGTTTGAAGAAAATAAAGCAAAAGCATTGGAGGAAAATATTCTCGAGGTAAAAAAAGGAAAGCTGAGAGTCTTGATTGTTCCATGCAATTGGGGTTTTGGCCCGGTTAGTAAAGCAATCTCTATTGTGAAATCATTGAAATCCATGGAGAGCGTCTTGTATGAGGTTGCAATCATGGCAACAGATGATATTTGCAAAGCTGCAAAAAGAGGCTTTCCAAGAATCAAAAAATATGCTGTAGCTGAGAACCAGTCTTATGACAGGATGAGGTCTACAGATTCATATGTTACATTCCAGTCAAGAGTTTCAAGTTTTATAGCCTATTTCTACAAAATAGTTGCTGAGTTTAAGCCTAATTTGGTGATTGACAGCCTCGGCTATCTTGGAGCGCCGCTTGCAAAAAGCCTTGGAATTCCTGTTATAAAGCTTGACCATCTGTTTCCGGAATTGACAAAAAATGAAAATGCCCAGAAAATTGGAGAAAGCCTTTTGCAAGCTTACAGCAGCAAAGATCCGGGGCTTAGGCAGCTTCTTGTGCGGAATGCCAATATAAATGCTTTTCAGTGGCTGGGAGATGTGATTAGTGACTATTTGATTGTTCCGGCGTTTTATGAAATCAGCATTACCCCATCCATTATTAGGTACAGAGGAAACAAGAATATATTTTTTGTTAGTCCTTGCATGGATGCCCAAACTAGGCTATTTATGGAAGATACTTTTGAGGTAAAAGCTCACATGAGCCGAATTATATCACGCTTTAGCAGAAGATTAGGAAAAGAAAATTCATTTACAAAGATTATCCTGGTAAATACTGGAGGAGTGTTTACTGATGATTATAAGGAAGGCTGGAATATTTTTATAAAGCAAATAACTACCCTGACTAGAGCTGTTGTTCAACTGAATAGGCAATACAAAAGGGAGAAAAAACAAGAATTTATTGGTATTGTCTTAGTCGGCTCATTAAGCGCTTCTCAAAAGTTTTCAGCAAACATAGCAAGTAATTGGAATAAGGAGATGGTTGACTGTATGGTTCTAGCAGGCAATTTAAGATTCTATAACACTATTAGAATGTATCTATCAGCCGATATTGTTATAACTAATGCCGGGCAGACAAGCATTTCCGAATTGATAACATTAAACAGGCCATTTTTGCTATTGCCGCCTTATCAAACAGAGATGATCAGAAATTTTGAATTTATAGTGAAAAACGGTCTGGGCTTGTCACTCTCTTCATATATTGCTAAAGATGGAAGCCCAATGCCCAGCCTATTAACCACTCTTGCCGATTTGATGAATGCAGGCTCACAAACAAGTGCTGGAATAAGAAAGAAGCAACAAAAAGTAGTTAAAAATTTAAAATATATGGAGGATGCATTATCTTTAATTTTAAGTGAAATTTCGGGAAGAAGTGTTGTACCATCAAAGCCTGTAATTAAAAAGGATATAGAGGGGTATGCAGAGAAGGTAAAAACAAAACAAGAATTGATATCTATAGTAATACCATGCTATAACTCAAGTGAGTATCTAGCTGCCTTAATAGAAAGCATATTAAACCAAACTTACAAAAATTTTGAAGTAATTATTGTTGACGATGGCTCTACCGAATCACAAGCAACAGAAAATTTCAAGACTCTTAAAGAAAAATATCCTTGGATTTCTATAGTTAGAAATAAACAGCACAAAAATGCAAACTATGCAAGAAATACCGGTTTTGCAGCCTCGAAAGGTAAATTCTTGTTTTTTTGTGATTCTGACACGTTACTTTACAAAACATGTTTTGAAGATTTAAAAAAAGCATTAGACGAAAATCATAATTGTTCTTTTGCATATTGTAATTTTGATAGAGAACCTGCAGATCAAGGATTAGAGTCACATAGGACAATTCCTCATAAGGCTCAACCATTCGACATAAATACTTTAAGGGAGAGAAATTACATTAGCACAATTTCGTTGATTAGAAGAGAAGTATTTCCTAGCTTTGACCCATTTATTTATCGTCATCAGGATTGGGACATATTTTTGACTATAACCAAAGCCGGCCATCTAGGAATATGGGTTAATAAAAGTCTATTTAAATCAGTTGAGAGAAAAGGGAGCATTTCGGGGAGGGGGGCTGCAGACAGGATAAATTCTCAACACATAATATTATCGAAACATGGAATATTCTCTCTTCGTGCAAATGCAAGATACGCTATAATACTTCCAACTTATAATCAGGAAGATAAAACTGTAAGATGTTTAAATTCAATTAAAATAAACACTCCTGTCAATTACCATTTATATTGGGTTGATGATGACTCTAATTCTGCCTCACAAGCAAAAGTAATAGATGCCCTTGCTAGTTTGAAAATCCCTCACACAAAAATCTACAAAAAGGGCAAAAACAAAGGATTTATCGGAAGTGTAAATTTAGCTTTAAACTACATAAAGAAAGATGGAAGATTCACACATTTCGTGATTTTAAATAATGATATAATATTAACCAGAGGATGGCTTGACAAATTATTATTTCCAATGCTCAATGACAAGCTAATCATGGCAACTGGACCTGTAACTTCCAAATCGGCTTGGCAAACTCCAAAAGGAATTGAAATTGTATGTAAGGTTTCATTGCCATCTTATGCTCTTTCTGACAGAGAAGAAGATATAGAAGCCTATAATATGGATTTAGCTAGGAATGTTAAGATAAGGTTCAGCTATATTACAGTTGTGTCATTCTTTTGCACCCTTTTTAATGCAAAGATACTTAATATAATTGGAGGATTAGACTTTCGTTATGGCATGGGATATGCTGATGATGATGATTATTGTTTGCGAATATTAAAAGCTGGTTTTAGGATTGCTGTTTGCCTAGATACATTTGTTTATCATGATCATGGAACATCATTTAGTGCAATAGGGAAAAGGAATGAACTAATAGCGCAGAACCATAAATTATTCGAAGAAAAATGGGGGTATAAGCCACAAGCTGCGAGGTCTATAAGATATTAGCGAAAATGACTATGCTGTTCAACAATAAGTTAATTGAAATATTAAGAGAAGTTATTAATAGCTTAACGACTAGAAGAGAGCCTGTGCCATCTATTTTAATAGATATGTATGATTATTGCAACAAACAAGTCAAGGCAAACGACTACAAAGTAAAGAAATTTCAGAAACTTTTCGAGCAATGTAGGGCTAAGCTTATGGAAATGGCCAAAGGAGGCTACCTTTACTTTAGGCTTCCAGATGATGAAAAAAAGTTCTTTGAAAGAATAACTAATTATGCAGTAGTTATAATTAATTCCAAAAAGTTAAGTGAAGACTATAACAGCGTTGTAGCGGGCAAAATTAGCCCAGAAAAGTTTTCCAAAAATTATAAAATTAATTATGTAGGTACATCAAACATAGACCAGAGACAAAGGGATTTAAAAGCACCAATATCTTTTGAAACCCGAGGAGATGGCCTGTACATGGCAATTTCTTTGAGAGGTAACGTTTATGCATTTGTACCGAGATTCAGCCTGCAATTCGATGATTTTCATTATGGTACTTATGGAATGTCCAATGTTTTCTACACTATTGATTTTAAGAGAGGGTTTGTATTTAATCAAGTACTTATGGTGTATGTTGCTCTAGCTGAATTTATAAAAAAAGAATGGAGATTATTAGAGTCTGGTAGGATAAAGCTTAAAGATGGAGTAGAGAAATTAACAGCTCTTAAATCAGAATTAGATTTACAGATCCTCCAAGAAATTATAAAAAAATGCAGTGTTCCAGGAGCCCTTTTTGGAAAACACGTCAATCTAACCGATGAAGAAATTCGACAGGTGGGGCTTGCTGCTTCTGCTTCCGAGCAGATTGTCAAAAATCATATCGATAAAGAGAAAGATTGGGAAAAATTCCAGCAGTTGAGAAAACAATGTGCCGATAAAGGTTGGTTGATATCATTTACATTCCCTCCAGTCTGGCTTGTGGATGGCGGTGAAACAGATGTTGAATTAAAAAAAATAGACAAGGTTTACAAGATAGTTGTCCCGTCAAGAGTTTTTAAATTGTATGTCTTACAATACCATGTTAAAAATTGTAAGGAATTTTCTACCAAACCAAGGGAGTTCTATTACGCTAAGATGGCCCGTTGGATTGGTGAAAGTTTAAGTATTGTTTTAGACATTTTAATTAGGTCTGGCGTTTTAAAAGCAAAAGATACAAAGCCAGCAATTCAAATTTCAATAGACGAAAGCAAACTTAAATATGCCAAAGAAAAGTTCAGTAGGATTTGGGGCGTGTTTACAAACCCTTATCTTTTACAACTTATTGGCTCGCTTAGCCCTCAGCAAAAGACAATTATAGATGATTTAGCTAAAATCATCCTTGATGATGCCGTTCTTTTGCACATCATCTATGCAAAACCAAATGCCTCGCAAGAAGAATTCGGTGTTGATCATCTAAGTTATGGGGTAAGAAATGCTATAAGGCTCCCTTCTGGAGTTGCTCTCCATGACTATCTTTTTAATTTAGGGAAAGATTTGGCAGGCAAGCTGCCTTTAGGATTAAAAGCTTTGATGATACACAGATTTGGCTCCGATTACAATACTGTACACATACTTCCATTTCCAGAAGGACAGTCATTTTCAAGCCGATTTGTTATTATTAAATGCGAGTTTATTACTCCAGGGGGTACTGCAATTTACGATAGGAATAGGACTCACGGCAATGGATTCTGCCTGATTGTTAAATCTAACAGCAGATTGATAAAGTTTTTGACAGGCTCGCAACATGCAAGTTTATTTACTTTTGCTTTAAGGAACGCTGCAATAATTATGGATACTCATGCGGCTGTGTTTCTTGATTCATCGATAGAGGGATATAAATCATCACGTTTTGCTGTTTTAAGCATGCATTCCATGCCAAGAGTGATTAACATACAATTTCCTAATAATAAACAATTCAAAAAAGAGTTCAGCAATGATAAAGAGTTTGTTCAATATGCGTTGGCGAATGAATTGGGCAGGAGTGAGACCGAGGTTGAGCCACGAGATGTAGAGAGAATCCGCATATTCCCAGAATGGAATGAGTCGCGTATGGAAAGAAGAGTCTATGATTTCAAAAGAGTTGAAAGAATTTTATCAGAAGCCAATGAGCTTATTAACGATGCTAGAATTTTAGCTTATGGGGGCATTGCATACGTTGAACGCTGGAGAATTGGCAATTGGCCAAATATACCTTTAGGCGCATTTCAGGATTTTTATGGGCTAGAGTCTGACAATATAAGTTTTGGAGTAGGCGAGCTAAAGGGAAAAAGATTCATAATTTTGCGACAAAACCAAAATATTAAGGATCGAGGAGGGGTTCCATATACACTATTATTCGATCCAGGTGAAGCAGTATGGAAAAAGGCAAACCACAACGCAGCCCTTATAATCAGAAATATACTAAATGATCAAGAATTAAGGCATTTATTTTTAGAAAGGCCCGAAGAGCTTCATAGGGAGAAGCTAGTAGCTATAATCTCTAAATTGTTGCAATCAGATTGGAGGGTTAATCCTACCAATGATTCACGATTTTTGCAGTTATGGAAAACTGCAGCAAGCTCCAGTTCAATATTAATAATAGGGCATCAAGATATGAATAGGCTGACTCCTGAAAGCTTAGCAAGTCTTTTAGCCCCACTTCAATCACAATTGGATTTTTTTAATATGACGTGGCTTATAGGTGGTGGGCAAGCTAATGGAAGAGCTTTTGGTTGTCATATTGTTTGGGGTCCGAATAGGGAACCGGCTGGAAAGATACTTCCAAAAAAGCTCAATGACACTTATCTCTCCGATTCTCAACACCGATTCCTTGTAAGAGGCACTTATTATCATGGCAAACCGGTTAATGGGACAACAAAAGATTTCAGAGATTTTCTAATGGATGGTGAGCATATGGATGATTATATCAAAAGGTTTGGCCATTGGGTTTTGGGTTTTTGGAACTTTTCACCAAAGGTAATGCTTTATAATCCTGAAGGTAAAGATTACATTTATGGTTTTAATGCTCACTGGGGAACTATTGATGCGACTGGAAGAAGAGGCGGTGAAACACTAACGTTAAAAACATCGAAGGAGATGAATATTTATGAATATCTACTCACCTTAAAGAGTCTGATGATTGGGGTAGGAGAAATTTATAACCCAAACCCTAGGGAGCCTTTATACAATGTTAAATTACAGGAACCGCTAAAGCTTTATACGATAGAACCCTATGATAAAAGATTTTTGGATTCTGGAGGCTCAGAAAGAACTAGTGCCTATATAATTCATGTCGAGCCTGGGAAATATGTAAATTCTGCTCCGGAGACTATACAAAAAGTCCAGGAGGAAATATTTAAAAACGCTAATCCGAATGAAATAATTGCTACTTTAATTTATGGAGAGAATGCTTTTGTTGGACCAGATGGATTAGCAGCGATTTCTGGAATGACAAATATGCTGCCTCATATTAGATGGATTGGCATTATAAATCATCCAAATAAAGGTTATATTGATTTTGAGGGAATATTAACTTTTACAACAAAAATTCAACAACCAGGTGTTTTTTATGCTGGTCAAAGATTATTGCGCGCAAGAAGCAGAAATTGTGATGAATTCGTCAAAAAAGTTCTTGGAAAATTTGGCAGCAGGGATGCGAAGTTACATATCCTTTTTGATACGGTTCACGATTTAGAAAGAAGAAGAACTATAGTAAGTCTTTATTGCGACGGACAAATTGACAAAATAAGAGCTGAATATTCAGACGCATTGAATTGGATAAGAGGTTTTGAGTAGAATAATTTTTGGAGGAAGTTGCTATTATTTTCATTTCTTCCCCATCGCATCCTTAACTTGCTGCGGCATTTGCATATCGAACAGTCTGAAAGAAGTTGCCATCCTGCCGTTTCTTACGTCCACAAGCCTTCTGTCAATGCCGTTTGAAAGGATTCCATCATTATTTGCATCAATTCCCAATTCAACGACAAAATAGGGGCCTGAAATGTTTGTCACGCGCATTGCATTTGCATACTTTTCAGCCTCTTCCCTTGATTTCGGATTTTCATATTGCTTGAGAACTTCTCCAAGCACATACTTAAAGAGAAAATCATCCTTTGCCCTTGTTATTGTAACCGATGCTCCTGCGGTCAGTGTGTCTTCAATCCTTTCAACTCTCCTTTTTACAGCTGCGGTCTCATCCAAACCTTTTATAATCATGTCATTCATCCAGATTGTGGTATGGTTGGCTCTCTGCTCAAGCGCTGAAACTGCTTGCTGGGTCCTATAACTCTGCTGTTGCACTTCATTCACGCTTCCTCTTGTTGCGCATCCATAGGCGGCTGCAGCCACATAGACAGCAGCCAACGCAGCAGCAAGCCTATTCATCTTAAGGCACCTCTTTTGCATCAGCATCATTCCAGGGGATTCCTATTTCCGTAATGCGCGGCATTGCTGATTCAAAAGCATGAGAAACTTCAGCTGAAATTTTTGATGTATCAATTGTTATTTTCCGGCCATTATAACGGACATCAACACGCTTTACTGGATTTGCCCCGAGAAATTCACGCTCTATCTCCGTTATTTTTATTGAAAGCCTGTCCGCCTCAGAATTCTTGATGGACACGCCATTGGAAAGCACAGCGTCCAATCGCATATTCCTGTAACCTTCGGAAATTGTAGGCTTCAGGACAAGGTAAATATCCCCATTGGCATGCCTTTCATATAAAATATCTCCTTCCCTTATTGAAATTTTTTGTCCAATGTCAACCGGAAGCGCGCTTGGAAAGCCCCCTTGTTCGAATTTGGCTATTGTAGTCTCAATGCTTGCCAAGCGTCTTTGAAGTGCCTCGGCCTTGGCCCTATCTGCAGTTTGTATTTGCTCGACTCCCGTTAGCCTTTCAGAATTTGCATCAGTATCGCGCCCGTTAGCCTCAACCCTTTTATCCAAGCCCATGTATCTCTCGTCCTGAGCCTTACGGGCTGCTGAATTTTGTTCAGCTTCACTTTCTACCTTGCCCAGTCTTCCGTAAATTTCAGTTACTTTCCCCTCAAGCTCCTTGTATTTTTCAAGCCCGGGCCCAGTGCACGCTGCTGCAGCAAGCAACGCCATGCCAGCAACTGCTGTTCCATACCTAAAAAATTTATATTGAAAAATTCCAGGCATTCTAATTCCCAAAAATGTACTTTTTGCTTCCTGTCCTTGCCTCGCGTATTGGACAGCCCTTCTGGCCAATTTTTCATCTATTTTTCTGCCAAAAAGTTCAGCTGAATTATTTACAACTCTTCCAATAGACCCAAATCTGACATATTCCTTGTGTATTGAAAAAATTATCCTGCTGGCATCTTCTTGAGAAACCCCTAAGGCATTGGAAAAATACCTGAGCATCGCTGACCTGTATTGCTGGGATTGCATGTACATGGCAAAGGTAGTATGAACAAAAATTCATAAAAATATAGAATCAATTACGCATATGATATGCTTATTTTAATGGCTTCAAAAACAGACTTGATGATTTTTTCATTTCTTTCTTTCGCTAAAAAATAGAAATCTTTATATATTACTTTCTATATATCACTAAAATTAAGATAATTATGTGATGTAAAATGGACTTAATAAACTTAGCCAAAAGACTTGAAGGGCTGCAGACAGTAGACAGCATAGCAAAAAATCTTGATGTAAATAGAAGGACAGCTATAAACTATATATGGCTGCTCAGGAAAAGGGGATTTGTTGAAACAATATACGGAAAAAGAAAGATAAGGATGTATAGAATTTCGCCTTTAAAAAAGAACAAGTTTGGCTATCCCGGGCTTTACGATTTCCTAAACCAGCACTCCAAAATAAAGATTTATCCGCCGTACGAAGAAAGAATTTATGACCATAAGCCATCTGCAGAGGAAATGATTGTAAAGGCCGTTAAAACAGGGGATTTAAGAACCATACTTTCTTCACTAGCCTTATTTAATAAAATTAAGAATTGGCGAATACTAAGCGAAATCGCAAGAAAGGAGCTAGTTGGCAGAAAAATAGGTGCATTATACGATGCAGCAAGAACAATAATAAGGGTTAAAAGAATGGATAAAAAAACAAGAAAAGCGCTGCTGAACAGCAAAATAGAAGGCAAATTCATAGTTAAATATGCAAGAACAAGGGATTTAAAAGAAATAGAAAAAAAATGGAAAGTTTATTTGCCATTTAATAAGGCAGATTTGGAGGCTTACAATGATTAATTTAGAAGAGCAGATTAGCCTTTTCAAGATAATAGGCAGCCAGCTAAAAAGCAGGGTAGAATGCATCGCAATAGGCGGCTCTGCAATGATGTTTTACGGGGCGAAAGCAGCAACCAAGGATGTGGATTTGGTTTTCCTTAAAAAAGAAGACTTGGATGCTGCCAAAAATATACTCTACAACTCGGGGTTTGATGAAAGGAAGAATATAAAGGGCATATTCAGGGAAGATGAAGCAGCAGGCAAGCCTGTAATGATGGATGGAAAAGACACAAGATTTGATCTTTTCTTAAATGAGGTTATAGGATTTAAGGTTCATGAAAAAACAATTGAAAGGCTTAGGGAAGTTCACGAATTCGGCAATTTTATGGTAAAAACAGCAAGCCCTGAAGACGTACTGATGATGAAAGGCTGCACAGAAAGAGAAAGGGATAGGGACGATGCTGCAGAATTGATAAGGAAATTTAATATTAATTGGAGTGTTATTTTGGATGAAGTCTCAAAACAAGCCAAAATTGGCATTGCCGCTTTTCCTATACTGCTTTATGATTTTTTGACAGAGCTGAGGGATGACTTTAAAGTCGACATACCGAAAAATATAACAAAGCAATTGCTTGCCATTGCGGAAAAAAGAATAGAAGAACTTAAGAAGAAAGGTGAATTAATAAAAGTCACAAAATACAAAAAATAAAACCTTTATATACTCTTCTGTTTTATTTTTCTAAATGAAGGCAAAACCAGTCTTAAAAAAGATTGCCATCAGGGAAGCTTTGTTCGTCAGGAGCTTCAAATTAGCAAAATCAAACCCTTCCAAAACAGGTTTGATGATCCTGTTTGACATCCTGTTCATTGCTTCCTTCTTCGGGCTGCAGGCACTGAGCCAGTATTTTGCCCAAAGCCTTGTTCTTCCAACTACACTCTATTCAGCGACTTTCTTCCTTGTTTCATTTTCCCTGGCTTATTATCTCTTGATTCTTCTTGCTTACTCATTTTTCAAGTACTGTGTTCTTGATTCCATAAAATCACTATTCGAAAAGCAGGAATTCAGCCTAAGGAGATTTGGCCAGTTTTATTCATTAAATATAATTATTGCAGGGATATTCTTCGCGATACTGCTCGTATTCAACCTGATTCTGGCAAACATCAAAAGCAGCTACGCGCCTTTCGTGTTCATTTTCATGGCCATACCCTACATTTTGCTGCTTTACATAGTATCAAACATAGCGCATTCATTGTTTTATGAGGGCGCATCAATAAAAAGCAGCATTAAGGAAAGCTTCAAAACGACATTCACAAAGATGAAAGCCTACAGGGAAACTATCCTAATGATGATTTTGGCTTCCTTGGCTCTTTGGCTCTTGTTTTTCGGGAGCGGCTATCTGATAAGCTTGCTGGGATCAAAAAACTATAATTTGTACCTTGCAGCATACGCTTATTTCAGGCAGGCTTCCATAGTCATTTTTGACATTATGCTTTATTTCATAATATTGATAAACAGGGTTTCATTCTATGCTATATCTAGGGAGTTGCAGAGCGAAAGGTTTAAATAGATTATAATTAGGTATAATTACCTATAATTAGAGTTGATAGTTTTGAAATTAATAATAACATTACATGCAAGGCAGCAGATGTTTGACAGGGGCATTGATGAAGAGCAGATAAAAACTGCTATAAAAAGAGGCTCTAAAATAAAGCAGACAGATGGGTTTAAATCTGTATACTCCTATATTGGTGTCTGCTATAAAATAAGAGGGGATAAATACATAATAAAGACAGCAACTATAGAATAAAGGTGAAAAAATGAAAGAAAAATGTTACATATGCGAAAATGGAAGTTTAACAAAAAAGAAGGTAGACTACATGCTATACGGCGTGAATATGGGCAAATTCAGTGCAGAGGTATGCAATAAATGTGGAGAAGTGTTTTTTGACGAAAATACATCAAAAAAGATGACAGAGATTGCCAAAAAGAAAGGCTTGTGGGGCTTGCAGGCAAAAACAAAGATAGGGCAGGCTGGCACAACTCTTGATATAAGGCTGCCTAAGAAGATTATAGACTTTCTGGATTTAAAAAAAGGAAAGGAAGTTGAAATTTATCCTGAAGGGAAAAACAAGCTTGTAATTTCAATCTGATAATAATATGTTCTTCCACAACATAAATCCCGTCCTGCTTGAGCTTGGCCCTTTCCAGATTAGGTACTACGGCCTGTTTTACGCGCTTGGATTTGTCATTGCATATTTTTTAATCTATCATCTTGCTAAGAAAAAGCAGCTGAGCCTGACAAAAGACGATGTTTCAGGATTCTTGATTTATGAAGTGATTGGAGTTGTCATTGGAGCCAGGCTGGTTTATATTCTGTTCTATAACTTTGCTTTTTACATCCAAGATCCTCTTGAAATAGTCGCCCTATGGCACGGTGGTTTAAGTTTCCATGGTGGCTTTATAGGCGCTATTTTGGCTATGTACCTTTTCTCCAGGAAAAAGAAAATTGAATTCTATGACTTGGCTGACATTGCCGTTTTGCCGGTTGCCCTTGGCTTGGCCCTTGGAAGGATTGGCAACTTCATCAACGCAGAGCTTTATGGAAGGGTAACAAATGCGCCATGGTGCATAGACTATTCAAAAAGCCAGTTTGCCCAGGTTCCATCGGGCTGCAGGCATCCGTCACAGGTTTATGCTTCTATAAAGAATTTGATTATATTTGCAGCCCTTTGGTCAATAAAAGGCAAAAAATTGCCCAAAGGCTTCATGTTCTGGAGCTTTGTCGCACTGTACGGCTTGTTCAGGACGATAATTGAATTCTTCAGGGCGCCGGACGAGCAGATTGGATTTATCTTCAATTACTTCACAATGGGGCAGTTGCTGAGCTTTCCGCTGTTTTTGATTGGAGCTTATATGCTGTTTGAATTGAACAAAAAAGTTGCTTAAAAAGTTTATTTTTCTCAGGAAGTGCTCTTCTTTCCAAGGTTAAAGGCAAAATAAGCGGCAATGCCTGCCGTAAAAAGCAAGATTCCGTAAATAAAAGTCCTGAAATCAAAAAAATAGAACATCCCCAGATTGAGCAATATGCCCAAAAGCGCCAAAACGGGAAAATTGCCTATGTTCAGGGGTGATTTGAATGTTCTTTTTGCAAGCGGCTCCCTGTACCTTAGGATAATCAATGACAGATTAATGAAAATATAAACTGCGAATATGCTCAGGTCAACAAGATGCGCAAGCTTATTTATGTTGCCGATAAGCAGGCTTAAGCCTGCCAGAGCGCCTATCGTGATTACAGAGATAAAAGGAGTTCCTCTTTTGCCTATTGCAGAAAATATTGGGGGCAGAAGATTGTTTGACGACAGCCCATACAAAAGCCGGGATGCAACTATGAGGAGTATAAGGACCGTATTCGAGGTTGCAAAGAGCGCAATCAAGGATAGTGCAAAAGAGCTGTTTGGCACCACTCTTTCAGCTACTTCGGCCAACGGCGCATTTGATTTTGACAGCTGTTCCGGTCCAAGCACCCCGACAGCAGATATCGAAACTAGTATGTAAATCAGCGAGGATATTGCCAGTGAAATCAGCAATGCTTTGGGTATTATCTTTTGGGCATTTTTTGCCTCTTCAGATATATTGACAAGATTTTCAAAGCCTATAAAGGCAAAATAAACTATTGTAGTTGCAGCAAAAATTCCGCCTATCCCGGCAGGGCTCTCAAACAGGCTTGTTGAAGGGGATATGCTGTTGCTTTTCATGAAATAGGCGCCGAGTGCAATTATCGCAACTAAACCAAAGGCCTCTATCATTGTCGAGATGTCATTGTATCTTGCAGACTCTTTTATGCCTATATAGTTCACCAAGGACATCAAAGCTATAAGGAACAACGCTGTCAAAAGCAGGCTTCCTCCAAACATAAAGGAAAAATATCCTGCAAAGCCCAAGGCTACTGTTCCAGCGGCGATAATTACTGCAAAAAGCATTATCCATTGCACTGCAAACGGAAGCCATTTGCTGCGGAAGGCGTGGCTTGTATAAACAAATTCAGCAGCTTCTTTCGGATACATAGAAGAAAGCTCCGCGTAGCTGAACCCTGTGAAAGCCGCTATTATTGCCCCGATCAGAAAAGAGATCCATAGCGCGTTTCCTGCAACTCCGGCACCCAAGCCGACAAGCGCGTATATGCCTGCGCCCAATATTATCCCTACTCCGTAAAGCACGGCCTCGAATAACCCTATCTCTTTTTTTAGCTTGAATTTTACCATGAAGGCAAAAAGCAAATTATTTCGGCTTGTACATCTTGGCGCAGTGGGAGCAGCAGAATTTCATAATTTTGCCTTTTATTTTCTCCGTATGGCCTCCGGAATAAATCTTGCACCCGCAGGGGCATGCCGATATTTTCGGCGCGATTGCAATATTGATAAGGTCCCCGAATTTGATGAACATGCCTTTTGTGAAATTTTTCCCTTCCTTGGTCATGAGATACACTTTCTTGTCCCTTTTCCCGATTTTATTGAATTTTATCAGCTTGTTTTTTATCAGGGTATTTAAAAACGGGTATACATTGCTGGCGCTTATCTTCCTTTCCAATTTTTCCTCCAGCTCCTTCATAAGGTCATAGCCGTGCTTGGGCTCTGCTGAAAGAAGGCACAAGGTGTAGAACTTGACCATATTGTTTATTTTTACATCTGCCATGAAATGGGCAAAGGCAAAGCTGGTATAAATAATTTTCCATTTTTAGATATGTCGGAATCCGATATAATAGAAACATTTAAATATTTGCTCAATAATATATCCGGAATGGATATGTCAAAACACAAATTTCCCTGCCGCTGGCATAAGGCCCTTGTTTTTTTAGCATTATTTATTCTCGGCATTTCTATTGTTCTTGCTGATGCGGGGGATTTTGCAGAGGCGAAAAAGCTGATTGGCGCAAAGGCGGCTTGCAGCAGCCTGAATGAAAAGCAACTCGAAGGCATCGGAGACTACCTGATGGAGCAGACGCACCCGGGAGAAGCGCATGAAGCCATGGACAAAATGATGGGCGGCGAAGGCTCTGAAAGCCTGAGATTGATGCATATTGCGATTGCCAAGCGCATTTATTGTAATGATGTAAATTCTTCAATAGGTTATGGATTTGCTGGAATGATGGGCGGTTATGGAATGATGCGGGGATTGAAAGATAATTATTCTGATGATTGGGGCATGATGGGTTTTGGAAAAAATAATTATGGAGGCATGAGAAACATGATGGGATACAATTTTGGCTACGGGATGATGGGCTCAGGATATGGATACTGGGGATTATTAAACTTCTTGTCCTTTGTGCTTGTAATAGGCCTTGTAATCCTTGTTTATCTGTGGATAATAAAGCTATGGAAGCAGGTAAGCAAAAAGGAAAAATAAGCATAATAGGAAAAAATGAAAAGGCTTGATGGAAAAGTAGCGATAATCACAGGCTCCAACAGGGGTATTGGAAAAGGCATCGCAATAGCGCTTGCAGGGGAAGGATGCAAAGTTGTTGTTAACAGCTACAAGGAAGACGACGATGCAAAAAATGCAGTTGAAGAGATAAAGGGCCTTGGGAGCGATGCAGTCTTCATAAAAGCCAATGTGACAAGAGAGATTGACGTAAAGGAGCTTGTTGAAAAAGCCGTAAAAAGATTTGGAAAGCTCGACGTATTGGTCAACAATGCAGGGATTCTTGTGGCTGGAACTGCCGACAAGCTGTCTGAGAAGGACTGGGACAGGCAGATGGACGTCAATCTTAAGGGTGTTTTTATGTGCACAAAATATGCAGTGCGGCAGATGCTAAAGCAAGGGAAAGGCGGCAGGATAATCAATATTTCATCCATTGCAGGCCTGGTTGGATTTCCGGGCATAAGCGCGTATTGCGCTTCTAAAGGAGGGGTGACAGAATTTACAAGAGAGGTTGCCCTTGACTATGCAAAATATGGCATTACAGTCAATGCACTCAATCCTGGTGTAATTGTCACTGACATGACAAAGGCAATGCTTGCTGACGGTTCAACAAAAAAAGCGCTGCTTGAAAGCACTCCTGTCGGAAGGTTTGGCCAGCCTGAAGACATTGGAAATGCTGCTGTTTTCCTTGCCTTGGATGAGTCAGGCTTCATAACAGGCCATAATCTGGTTGTTGACGGAGGATGGACGGCAAGATAAAAACAGGGGGTGGAACAATGAAAAGAAGGTGCGAAATATGCGGACATGCATTTTTCACAGCAAAATGGGAAGAGCCAAGCGTATGCGCGAGCTGCGAAGAGGATTTGAAGGCTGAATTGGGCTACTCTTATTTGGAAGATTAAAATGTACCAACTAAAAAGAGAAACAGGAATGAGTTACCCGGAGGCAGTTGCAAAGGCAAAAGAAGAACTGCATAAAGAAGGATTTGGCGTGCTTACAGAGATTGACGTAAAATCAACTTTGAAGAAAAAACTGGACGTTGATTTTGACGATTACATGATTTTAGGCGCATGCAATCCGCCTTTTGCTTACCAAGCATTGCAGGCAGAGCAGGATTTGGGTTTGATGCTGCCATGCAATCTGGTTGTCTACAGCAAAAAAGGAAAGACATTTGTAGCTGCGATAAAGCCGACCGTGCAGATGGAAAAGGTTGGGAATCCAAAACTTAAAGATATTGCAGCCCAAGTTGAAGATAAGCTAAAAAAAGTCATTGAGGCAATTTAATGGAGGTGATGCAAATGGGAAAAGGGAAAGGCAAGGAATGCTGCTGAAATAAATGGAAAATGCCAAAATTTTTATTTTTTACTATATTTTAAATTTGTATATGCAAAAAAAATGAACTCAAAAAAATTGATTTTTGTAGGTTTGGTAACTCTATTATTTGTTATAAGCGCATGCAACAAATCAAATGGAAGCTCTGCCAACGGAAACGGCGTCAAGGTTACGATATTCCACGATCCTTCCTGCGGCTGCTGCGGATTATACAGCGATTACATGAAGAGGAATAATTTTGATGTCGAGGTCAGGCAAATTTCGAACCTTGCGCCAATAAAGGAGCAGTATGATGTTCCAAATAAAATGCTCAGCTGCCACACTTCTGTGGTTGGCGATTATTTTGTAGAAGGCCATGTCCCTGTCGAGGCAATAGAAAAGCTGTTGTCTGAAAAGCCGGATATAAGGGGAATTTCACTGCCCGGAATGCCGTCAGCTTCTCCAGGAATGCCAGGAAGAAAGGCAGGCCCTTTCATAATCTACTCCATAGCTAAGGACGGCTCTACGGCAGAATTCATGAGGATATGATGAAAGCCAGATTTTTTTTGATATCATTGCTTGCCTTTTCTATTTTCGCAATCCCCGTCTTGGCGCATTGCCCTTTATGCACTGCGGGGGCAGCCTTTGTTGCCGGGGGGGCTGTCGTGTTTGGAGTGCACAGGATGGTTATCGGAGTTTTCATAGGAGCCTTTGCCGTTTCAATGGGAATATGGTTCGCGAGGGTCATAAACAGGAAATTCGTGCCGCTCCAAAAAACAGCCATTGTTTTGGCCTCCTATTTTCTGACAGTATTGCCAATGTGGCCCTTTTTAAAAGATGCTCATCCCCTGCTGATGAATTTGGCCGGAGATTATGGAAGCCTGCTTAACAGGACATACATGGTCGATTATTTCATAGCTGGAAGCATAATCGGATCTTTCATAGTGGTTACAGCTCCTTTCCTGAGCGAAAAAATAACATCTGTGAGAAAAGGCAGGCATATCCCCTATCAGGGCATGGCACTTACTTTTCTTTTGCTGATAATAACCGGAATCATGCTGCAGCTGATGCTGCATTATAATGTCATAAAATGAATCAGGAAGTAAGTGCATGGATGGAGAAAATAAAAGGCATTAAGACTGAAGCAGATTTGTCCAAAGATGAGGATTTGGCTATAGGAATAATGAATTTAATAAGCCTTGAGGAGCATCTTTTTTTCACGGCCCAAAAGACCAACAACCAGAAATACCTGGAAATGCTTAACTCAATAAGGGGCTTGAGGGCAAAGCTTATGAAGAAAATAGTGAAAAATCCCAAAGGGGAGGAGTGGTGCATAAGCAAGCATCTCCTTGCCGCAAGCATGCGGCTTGTTGAAGTCGGGACAAAAGAGTACAATACAGACAAAAATGAGGCAAATTCCTATTTCAATGCCGCATTCGAGCTTTTTTCCCTGTTTTTTGCAATCAACCTGCAGATTGTCGGAATTGAGGAGATAAAAAGCTCAGATAAGCATGGCAGCGGCTTCAGCTCAAAATTTTCGGAAATAATTAAAAAGATTGTGAACTGCTGCAGGGAATGGTGATTGAAATCAAGAGCCAGAAAGAAAAACTGATAGGGGCGACAGGAACTTTATCCGGATTCTCAAGCATACTGGGATCATGGCAGATATGCCACAACATATGCCTCGGGATAGTCTTTGCTTTAAGCCTTATCGGCATAACCATAACTGGAATGCCATTGCTTTTCCTCACAAAAATAGCAATTCCATTATGGACAATAGCTGTTTTGCTTTTAATTGCAACAATTATTCTTTACCATACCAAGAAATGCATTTCAAAAAATCTTATTATTCTTAACTCGGGATTGATAATAGCAGGCATTCCATTCCAAAACTTGCAGCAGTATTCAGTATTTTTCTGGACGATTGGAGGCTTAACAGCCCTTACAGCAATAGTTTTATTTGTCAAAGACAAAATAAAGGTGAGAAATGAAAAAAATTGACTTAATTATTTATGCCATCTTGGCAGCAGTGATTGGAGTTGGAATTTATACTATTTACGGCTTTATGACTGATAAGCCTGCAAACAGCGAAATTCAGGAGGCTGGTTCATTAAGTATGATATCAACTGGAAGCACAGATTCAGGCGATGTTGCAGTCGATTTGACTCCAATTAAAATAGATGATAAAAATCTTGTTTTGAGCATTGCGTTAAACACGCATTCAGTTGAATTAAGCCAGTTTGACCTAAAAAAAATCACCGCATTGAGGTATAACGGAAAAACTGCATATCCTGTTGAAGCGCCAAAAATCGAATCCCACCATTCTTCCGGCAATATGGTGTTCAATGTAGATGGAAATTTAAAGGATTTCACAGTTACAATCAAGGGCATTCCAAAAATTGAGGAAAGGGTCTACAAATGGAGTGGGAGGTGAGAAAAATGAAGCAGAATTTGGGAAAAACTGACAGGGTTTTGAGGTTTGCATTGGCTTTTTGGTGGCTCGGGCCATGGGCTCCAAAATACAGCATTGAATGGGTTAACTGGGCAATATTCATTGTCGGCTGGATTGCACTGGCTGAAAGTTTTTTCGGGTATTGCTGGCTGCACAATCTGCTCGGGATAGACAACAAAAGCCAATAAGGCTCCAAATGGCCAAGGAGATTAAAAAATCAGGCAAAAAATATTTTGAATGTGAAGAGTGCAGTTTTATTTATAAAGACAGAAAAATTGCCAAAAAATGCGAGGATTATTGCAGAAAGCACCATGCCTGCAGCATAGATATAACAAAGCATGCGATAAAAATCAATTAAGCATCAAATAAACAAAAAATGGCAACAGACCCAATATGCGGGATGGAAGTGGATGAAAAAACTGCAGGATACAGCCTATTGAAGAAAGGAAAAAGACATTATTTTTGCAGCGAAAATTGCTACAAGGAATTCAAATCCAGATAATATGGCAAAGGATGTAATCTGCGGGATGTATGTTGATGAGGCTAAAGCAAAGTTCAGGACAGTGCAGGATGGGGCGACATATTATTTCTGCAGCGGCAGCTGCCTAGAAGCCTTTTTGAAGCCGGAAAAGGAAAAAAGAAACTTGAGATATTTGACAATTTTCGGGCTTGGCATTGGACTGTTGACTGCCTTCTTTGAATATTTCTATAAAATCTCATGGCTTGGAATACACAACCACATTTGGCTTTTCCTTCTTGCAACCCCTGTGCAGTTCATTGTGGGCTGGAGATTCTACAAGGGAACCTGGGATGCAATCAAGGCAAGACAGGCGAACATGGACAGCTTGATAGCGCTCGGGACAAGCGCTGCATGGGTTTACAGCACAATAGTTGCATTTCAGGGCGTTTTATGGCCAGTCATATTTCCTGCAACAGGTGCCATGACCGAGGTTTACTTTACAGAATCTGGCTTGATCATTGGCTTCATCATGCTTGGCAAATATTTGGAGCACATAGTCAAAGGAAAGGCCTCCAAGTCCATAAGAAAGCTGATGGACTTGCAGCCAAGGCTCGCTACTGTAGTAAGGAAAGGAGAGGAAATCCAGGTTCCTGTTGAGCAGGTAAAAGTTGGCGATGTGATAATTGTGAAGCCGGGAGAAAAGATAGCTGTCGATGGCATTGTGATTGAAGGCCATTCCTCAATTGACCAGTCGATGATTACCGGTGAATCAATCCCAGTTGGAAAAAAGGCAGGAGATGATGTGATAGGCGCAACAATCAACAAGGGAAGTTTGTTGAAAATAAAAGCCACAAAGGTTGGGGAGGCAACTACATTGGCCCAGATTGTCAAGATGGTGCAGGAATCAATTGCAAGCAGGGCCCCTATGCAAAGATTAGCAGATGTCGTTTCATCTTATTTTGTGCCTGTTGTAATCGCAATAGCGGTTTTGTCTTTTTTATTCTGGTACTTTGTAATGGATTTGCATTTTCCAATGGCGATGACAATGCTTATCTCAGTTTTGATAATTGCATGCCCTTGCGCCTTGGGCATAGCGACTCCGTCCGCAATAATGATAGGAGCTGGCAAAGGCGCCCAAAATGGAATACTGGTCAAGAGCGGGGAATTTCTGGAAAAAACACATAAAATAACTTCCATTATCTTTGACAAGACTGGAACTTTGACAAAAGGCGAGCCTTCTGTCACAGATATTGTTGTGATTGATTCAGAGTATATAGACAATAATGTTATAAAATTGGCAGCTGTTGCTGAAAAAGGCTCCGAGCATCCATTAGGGCAGGCTGTATTGAAGAAAGCAGACGATATGAAAATAAAAGCGGCCAACGGGGAATCATACAAAACATTTGCAGGAAAAGGGATTAAATGCAGTTATAAAAACAAATCCATTCTTGTTGGAAACAGATTACTTTTGAAAGACAATAAAATAGAAACAAGAGGTATAGAGGAAAAAATACAAAGGCTTGAAAATGAAGGCAAGACAGTTGTTATAGTGGCATATGGCAAAGACATGATAGGAATTATAGCAATAGCAGACACATTGAAGGAGTTTTCAAGAGAAGCTGTCAAGGAATTAAAAAGAATGGGCAAAGAGGTCTGGATGATTACAGGCGACAATGAAAGGACTGCAAAAGCCATCGCATCCCAATTAGGTATAGGAAATATTATGGCAGAGGTCTTGCCTCAGGATAAGGCAAAAAAGGTAAAGGAGCTGCAGCATAAAGGAAAGATAGTTGCAGCCGTGGGAGATGGCATCAATGATGCCCCAATGCTTGCGCAGGCTGATGTCGGCATATCAGTCGGGGCAGGGACTGACATTGCAAAAGAGACAGGGGGCATTGTATTAATAAAAAATGATTTGAGGGATGTTGTGACTGCAATTGACTTGAGCAAAAAAACAGTGAACAAGATGAAGCAGAATTTATTTTGGGCTTTTTTCTACAATGTCGCTTTGATTCCGGTTGCAGCCGGCGCGCTTTATCCTTTCGGGATTTTGTTCAATCCTATTTTTGCGGCAATAGCGATGGCTTCAAGCTCCATAACTGTTGTCGGGAATGCCATGCTGCTGAATTTTTACAAGGCCAGAATCTAGGCATATCCTGCTTTCAGTAAGTTTAAAAAGCCTGTTTTCTACTAATTCAATATGGCAAAAGACCCTATATGCGGAATGGATGTGAACGAATCAGCAGCAAGGAAAAAAGGCTTGTTCCTAAAAAATGACAATGCTGAATACTTTTTCTGCAGCCCGGGCTGCAAGGAAAAATTTGAAAAAAAGCTTAAAGAAGGCAAATTTTCTGCAGTACAAAAGTCAATACCCATTATTTTAGTTGCCATGATTTCAATTTTTGCCGTGTTGTCTTTTATCTACGGTTTCATGCCAAAATTCATGGGCATTTTTTTCTTAATAGTTTCTCTCCTAAAAATGCCAGACTGGAAAGGCTTTGTGAATTCCTTTTCAATGTATGATGTTATAGCCAAAAATTTCAGGTTATATGCATGGGCATACCCTGCAATAGAGTTTATTTTGGGAATTTTGTTCTTTTTCAATATAAATGTATTTTTGGCGGCTGCTGCAACCTTGATTATCATGTCTATTGGAACAGTTGGAGTGACGCAAAATCTTCTGTCAAAAAATCCGGTGAAATGTGCCTGTCTCGGGACTTTGATCAACATCCCATTGACAAAATTTACATTGTTTGAGGATATTCTGATGGCTGTGATGGCATTGATGGTTTTGATATTTTAAGAATAAAAGCTGCTCAATCTCTTGATAGCGCCCAGCTTATCCTTATCCCCCAATTTGGCATCTCTTATTGCATTCTTCATTATGTCAATCGTCTCATCATAGTGCTTCCTGTCAATCTCATAAGGAATTTTGTCTTTTCCTCCGACTGCAAACGAGAATTTGACAGGGTCTTTCCAGCTTATCTCTGTCCCGTAAATAAGCTCCGATGCCAGTGCCAAGCTCCTTATCGTCTTTGCGCCGATGCCTTTTATTGCGACAAGCTCCTCGTAATTTGAGGGCTGCAATTCATGTGCTTTTTTGAGGGTTTCAATATTTCTCTTGTCCATGTCTATTATCGCGTGCTTTGGAGTCATTGTCATGATTTTTGTTTTTTGATTGCTAAAATTGTTTAATGTTTTTTGTATTGAAGTTTTCTTGTTTAGTTTTACATTGAAATGCTTTGCCAAGTGATTTATGTCGTCATTGACCAAATCAACTGATATTTTTTTTATTTCATTGTTGTTTCGTGATGTCAAGTCCAATGTATTATTATTCAGATTATCACAGCATATGGCACTATGGGGCTCTTCTACAAAATTAGCAATGTTGTCGCTAATCCAATGGTATCTTCTTGCGTATCTGTTAAAAGAATTCATGCCCTGCTGCACCACAACCCAGTTTCCCCTGTCATCAAAAACAAAAGAATGGTGATATAATTGATAGCCGTCCTGCACAAGGGAATTGTCAATCTTTGCGCTAATTTTTGAGGAATATTTCAGCCTGTCAATTTTTGATGAAGAAAAATTGAAATCTGTGTTCTCTATCTCATCAAGGGCTTTCCTTGAAACTTTGCCCTTGCCGCCTGCCACTTTGATGCCAAGATTCTGCTTGTTGACGGCCTCTTTTAAGGCGCCTAAAGTCGTAGTGGTGAGCCCCGAACTATGCCAGTCAAAACCAATTACGCATCCAAATGACTGCAGCCAGTAAGGATCAGCAAGCCTTCTCAGGAATTCTTCATTGCCATACTCATAAACCAATGTCTCGCTTATAGCTCCAGCCAGCTTCTTCATCCTTGGAAAGAGCCATCTAGGGCAGCTTCCCCCATGCAAAGGCAAGTTGGCTATTCCGGTCTTGAGCATGATATTGGCATGCTTTGCATGTTTATATATTTCACACACGAATGTCCAGTGTCCAGTGGTATTTTTCCTTAAAGTTTTTAAATAGATTAAGATTAAAAACCCTATGACATTCGTTGTCGCATCCTTTTACAAGTATGTGGGGATAGAAGACCCCCTAAAGCTCAGGAACGAGCAGCTTGAATTATGCCAGTCATTAAACTTAAAGGGCAGGATTCTGATAGGGAATGAGGGCATTAACGGCTCTGTCTGCGGCAAAAAGCATGCTGTCGGGGAATATAAGGCAAAAATGGCTGAAGGCTCCTTATTTTCAGGCATGGAGTTCAAGGAGCAGGGAGCGCAAAAGCAGGCCTTCAGCAGGCTCTATATTTCAGTAAGGAAAGAGATAGTGCATTTTGGGGCGAAAGTTGATTTGAGGAATACCGCTCAATTTCTGGAGCCAAAGCAGCTAAAGGAGTGGCTTGACAATAATGAAGACCTTGTTTTGGTTGACATGAGGAATGATTACGAGTCAAAAATAGGAAAATTCCGGAATGCCGTTACATTGAGCATTGGGAATTTCAGGGATTTGCCAAGTGCAGTTGATGGTATAAAAAGCCTGAAGGATAAAAAAATAGTGGCATACTGCACAGGCGGCATAAGGTGCGAGAAAGCCTCTGCTTTTTTAAAGGAAAGCGGCTTCAGCAATGTTTACCAGCTAAAAGGCGGAATCCTGAAATTTGGAGAGCAATTCCCGGACACTTACTGGGAAGGAAGGTGCTTTGTGTTTGACGAGAGGATTGCAATCGGCCTTAACAAAAGCAAAAATGACCCTATTGCTGTATGCGGATTATGCAGTAAAAAAGCTGAAAACTACATAAACTGCCACAATCTGGACTGCGACAAATTATTTTCATGCTGTGATGACTGCCTTTTCAAATACAATGCAAGCTGCTCGGATGATTGCAGCACAGCCCCAAAAAGAAGAAAGAGGAATATAGTGGTGGATCAGTCATCATCCAGCAAGCTTTTGTCCCTTGTCACGACATAAGCCATCCATCTGCTGGTTTTGTGCCCTATCTTGGCGAATTTGCGCATTTCCTCCCTTACTGTCGGATTGAACAGCGGGTCTTTTCTGTTGTTTTTTTGGATTGCTTTTATCCAATCGCTGGTTGATTTGTGTTTTTTGATGATGTCCCGGCACATTTTTGCATTCTCGATTATGGCTTTAATTTTTGGCTTATTTTTTATCATTCCTTCTTTCCTGGTTAGATTCTCCAAACTCTCATTTGCCACTTTATCAATGTCAAAATTGTGGAATGCCTTCCTTATCCTGGGCCATCTTGAATGCACCAATTCCCACCTGAAGCCGGAAATGAAGATTATCTCTGCCATCACCTCGAGAAATTCTGCATCATTCTTCGGCTTGGGATGTATATGGGTCATGTTGTTTGAAATCCTTGCCCCTTTTTAATTTTATTCCTGAAAACAACAGCATGATGAGGATATGCAAATTCAACATTTTTTGATCTCATCACCATGTTCCACACTTCTTTTGTGACATTGCTTGAAAATTCCTGTATCCTCTGCGCAGGCGACAAATACCTTACATGGATGGAAATCCCGCTGTCCTTGAAGAATGTCCTGGCATAAGGCTCCTGCTTTATTAAATGTGAATATTCCTTCATGTGCTTCTTTGCGGCGTTCAGCGCAATTTCAACTGCTTTATCGACGTTGCTCTGGTGGGTTACTATAAAAGAAACCTGGTCAAGTATATACTCGTCCTGCAATGTATAATTTATTATATTATGCTCGAAAAGGTTTGAATTAGGCACCATTATGATTCTTCTTGAGTTTTCCTCGCCTTCAACTATTCCTCCAACTTCCTCAATGTAGACATGCGTAAGCGTTATGTCCTTCACATCACCCTTCACGCTTCCTATAATGATTCTGTCACCTATCTGAAAAGGCCTTCTTATCACCACCATAATCCATGCTGCTACGCCCGTGATCGGCTTCTGCAGCGCCCATCCCAAAGCAGCTGAAAGCAGGCCAACCACAAGCCCGAGCCCTGTCCATGAGCCGGAATATGTAAAAAGCGCGAAAATAACTAAAAGTACCCAAATGAAATAAGTAAGAATATCCGAGAATATGCCGATATTTGATACCTGCTTTTTTGTTTTGGCTCTATTCAACAGCTTTCTTTTAACAGTCTTTATCACAAGCCCTGAAACAATCATAAGGGTTATAACTACAAAGATTGTCCTTAAAACAGGGATTATAATTGTGCTGTCATTGAAAATGTCCAGTATAGCCATTGCTATTTAACCGGATTTTAGATACTTAAACGTATGCTTATATTATGGATATTCCAAAAGCCATCATCATTTAGACTGGTGGAATCCCAATGTTAAAAAGAACTATCCAAAAAGCCCGAACCATCCTTTGGCTTTCTTTTCCTTTGTTTCTGCCAGAGCGGATATGTCTTCCTGCTGCTTCTTTAGGTTTTCAACCTGCTCCCTTAATATTGATTTTGCCACGTCGCTTGGCACTTCGTCAATCAGCTTTGCCAATGCTTCTATGGATTTGCTGAGCTTCTCCCTGCTTTCATCCAATTGCCTTATTTCTTCCTGCTCTGCAGCCTTTGCCAGCCCTAAAAACAGCTTAACCTTGTAACCAACTCCCTTTTGCCCCTCTTTCTGCTCGATCTCTTCCAATTTGTCAGAAACATCAAGCACTTCGCTTGCCTTGTCCTCGATTATGTAAAGGTACTCGCTTGGAACATCGGAATCCCTTAAAGAAGCAAGCTTGCCTGCCGCTTCCTCTGCTTTGGCCCCTGAAACAAGTTTTGATTTCACTTCCCTTGCCCTTTCAGAGCTTGCAGCAGAGCTTAGCTTCGCATTAACTACAAAAGGCAAAAGCTTTATGTCGCCAAAGTTGTTTGGGTTTATCATCCCTTTGTAGACAGTCGTGTCCTGCAGCTTTAGGTCTTCCTTCAAATCGTCCACAAAAAGCCCCAGCTTTTCAATGTCATCTTCGGCTGCAGTGTTCAAAACAGCCAATACAATTTCTGCCTTCTCAGAAGCTCTTACATCTTCATCTTCCCTTACTATGTCCTTGAACTTGCATTTTTTCTTTGCCTCGCCAATGATGAACTTCCTAAGGTTTTCATCTGTCAGGGTTTCTTTGCATTTCTCTGCAATGCCCTTCATATGCTCGCATCTTTTTGCGCTTTCTGCTGAGCACCTTTCCTTTTCCTTGTCCATTCTTGAGCATCTGTCCTCGGACGATTTTATCTCTGAACTCGTCAAAAGTTCGCAGTTCTGGTCTATTTTTGCCCCATATTCCTCGAAGTTTCTTCTCGACTGCTCCCTGCACCTTTCAATCATGGCGTTCTTGTCGCATGACTCCTGCATTGATGCGCACGACTTTTCCTGCTGTCTCCAGGAATCCCCGCATTGCCTTAGCCTGTCATCATAAGCACCTGCAGCAACATTTCCCGTTATTTTAATCACGCTGCCTGTAGTTGCTGCATTAACGCATTCATAGCCTGCAACACACCCTCTTTCATCATTTTTTGCTGTCAGGCTTTGTCCCTGTGCGCAGGCTGGCTTTTCCACAGCCGGGCATGCTGTCTGGGTTTTGGTGCATTGGTAGCTTGTCGTGCAGCCTGCATTGTCATAATAAGCCTGTATCTGCTCGTCAGCATTGCAGCTTGGCTTCGGCACTTCATTGCAAGGAATTCTTTCGCAATAATAATAAACGCATCCCCTGTCATCTGATTTCTTTTGAAGGCTCTGGCCCGATGCGCATGTTGGAGCATCTTGCGGCGGGCATGCGCTTGCAATGTTTTGCTCACAATGATAAGAAACACATCCTTTTTCATCAGCCTTCTTCTGCAATGTGTAGCCTTCTCCGCACACTGGCTCAACCGATGGCGGGCATTCACTTACAATTGTTGCACAATAATAATTGACACATCCCTTATCGTCTGTTTTCTTTTGTAAAGTGCCTCGGCACTCTGGGATTGGCGCAGGTGGGCATACCGGCCTTTCAAATTCCTCTTTTTTCATGCCGCCCATGCATCTGTCGATATATTTTTCCCTGTCGCAAACTTGATTTTCCTTGAATCTTCCGCATTCTTCCAGCAGCCTCTCGCCCTCGTATTCAAATCTCTTTTCACATGACTCTTCATTTTGCCTTGCCTGCTGCTCCATATTTGATTTGCTTCTGAGCTTGCATGCCTTGATTATGGCTTCTTTGTTTACCGGGCATGAATGGGCCGCTGCCTGCAGCTTTTCAAGCTCTGTTGCGCCTTCCCTTGAATAAGGAGTTCCGATTTGGGAGCACATTGTTTTTGCTGATTCATGGCATTTGGATTCCTCATCGGCAGCCTGCCTGCACACAGACTGAAGGTCTCCGACTTTTTCCCTGAATTTGGCTATTACGATGCCTGCAATTTTTTCCGGATCGCTGCAGTACTGCTTTATCTCCCTTGGGTCAATGTCGTCCCCTATATGCTGGAAAACCATGCCAAAAACTATCTGCTCCTCTGAGTAGCCTTCATAGGAAGGGCCGATGTAGTATCTTTGCCCAAGCCATTCATTCTCGTAGGAAAGCGCATCTTTTCTCTGCATCCTTTCTTTCGATTCCATCATCCCCTTTTCAAATTCCATCTCATCAAAGCTGCTTCCAAATTTTGCTTTTGCCATTTTCCGCATTTCTTCCTCGCTTGCGCCGCCTTTGATGAAGCGCTCCATCTCTTTGGAGCCCATTTCATTAGGATAGACTACAACATCGCCTTCCCTGTAGTAATCCTTGCCCTCTCTGGAGGGATCTATGGGCCTGCCTTCATACGGGCTGGAAGAGCCAAGCTGCGCAAAAACAGCATTGCTCAAAATTACAGAAAAAATTATCAGCAAAGAAAACAATTTTTTTACTTTAATCACCTTTCTTGATTTCTTTAGAAAGCTTGTATTTAAAGTTAACTAAACTTCAAACCCATACTTGCCATACATTGGAGTAAACAAGAAAGGGCCAAGGAATTCCAGTTCCAAATGCCCGTTTTTGTCCTTTACACCCCTTACCATTTCCTGCTCCTGTTCATTGCCGACTGGTCCGATAATTATTCCATCGGGCTTGAGCTGCCCTATCAATGGCTTTGGGAATTCCTTGCACGCTGCGGTTATTATTATTTTGTCAAAAGGGGCTTCGATTTTCATTCCGTTTGAGCCGTCTTCCTCGAAAACTGATACATTTGAAATGCCTGCGCTCCTTAAATTTTTCTTTGCAAAGCTTACGAGCTCGGGCACAACCTCCGTTGTTATAACCTTGCCTTTTGAACCGACTAGCTTTGCTATTATGGCTGACTGGTAGCCTGAGCCGGTGCCTATCTCAAAAACTTTTTCGCCTTTTTCAAGCTCAAGCGCATGCGTCATGATCATGACGGTTGTCGGCTGCGAAATTGTCTTTCCTCTCAGCAATGGCAGCGGCGAGTCTTCATAGGCAGCCTGCCTAAGGCCTTTTGGTATGAAATCTTCTCTTTTGACCTGCCTGAACGCATCCAGCTCCATGTCATTGAAGCCAAATGCCTCTGTCCAGAATTTCAGCAGCTGCATTTTTTGGTCCATGTGTATGCGTATGGCTGTTTACTACTTAAACTTTTTCCCGGTATATGCTCAGGAATAGAAATGTGCTGAACAAAAACATTTTTATACAATGCAGTCATGCTAATTTTATGGCTGACAAGGAGCAAATCACCGAGGTCTTGAAGAGGGTATATGACCCTGAGATACAGCTGGACATCATAAGCCTAGGGCTGGTTTATAACATTGAAATCAACGGGAACAAGGTAAAGATACTCATGACTTTCACAAGCCCGATGTGCCCTTACGGCCCTGCCCTGATGGATGACGTAAGAAGGAATGTTTCTGCAATAGACAATGTTGGGGAAGTCGAGATAGAGATAACCTTCACCCCAGTCTGGGGCCCTGACAAGATGACAGAAGAGGCAAAGATTGCGCTGGGAATATGATTGAAGATATTGTTGGTTACCTTGGCGGAATTTCTATTGCAATAAGCTTCATACCTCAGGTTGTTAAGTCTTACAAAACAAAAAGAGTGTCGGACTTGTCGTTGGGGATGATTATTGCCCAGATAATCGGAACCATTTTGTGGCTCGTTTACGGGTTTTTAGTCGGTGGAAAGCCGATAATCTTCATGAACAGCTTCTTTATTTTTGTTATATTGTACCTTCTTTATCTTAAAGTTAAATATGAGAAGTAAATGGGCCCAAGGAGAAATAAACCAGCTGTTCCGTCAGTTGAGTGCGGAATCAAGTGCAATCTACGATTGCACGGATAAATGGGCCCAAGGAGAATTGAACTCCTGCCTTAACCCTGTGAAGGTTATGTCCTAGCCACTAGACCATGGGCCCTCAAGAATAGTTTATTTGATTAATTTATAAAATTTTCAATCCGCTTTGCAAATCTTGTGCTCGGAGGCATTAAACCTCCTTGCCCATATATTTTATCAACGGGTTACCTCAATCACAGTACAGAAAGAGGTCGTTCTAAGTTTTTTGAAATTTTTTATTTTTTAATGCGTTTTTTTATTTTAATTTTTGTTAATGGCAAATTTGATATGAATATAAATAAAATTTATTCATCAGTCTTCACATTTCTTTTCGCAATCTTGTCCCTTATCTCGTTGGCATACTTGTGCGCTAAATGCAAAGGCTCCGGCAGCTTGTGCGGAAACCTTATGCATTCCTTGGCTATTTCAACGCTTGTCTTCAGGCTTATTTTATGCCCGGGGCTCACGTAAATCGGCTTTGAATGCTGCCTGGAAACAAGCATTTCCGCCCTTGCTTCCTTGTCGATGTAAACTACGCCCCCTTTGGATTCTCCTGCAAGGAGCTGTTTCGCAGTTCCTATTGAAGCCTGCTCGAGCAGAACCCCCATGTGCGACGCCAGCCCAAGCCTTCTTGGGTGCGAAATCCCATGCCCGTCAAAAATCATGATGTCAGGCCTGTTTTCCAGCTTTGCATAAGCTTCCGCTATCGCAGGGCCTTCCCTGTACGCAAGAAATCCTTTCAGGTAAGGCACTTTGGCCCTTGAAACTGAATAAACTTTTTCCTTCAAAGACATCGTCTTGTAGTCGCACACGGCAATCGCGGCTATTATTTCTTCGCCATTGTAGGAGCAGTCAGCACCTCCAATAAGCTCCAGCTTTTCAAAAGAGTCGCTTGTGACTACTTTTTTAGCCAGCTTCAGTTGCTCCTCTTTTAGCCTATTGAAGTCTATCATAAAAGAAAAAGGTGTAAAAGCCTTATTTAAAATTTTTTGCTGTCATTTCTTTATAACCCCAAAAATATACAGGATAATAACGCCGGATATCACCAGCAGAATCAGGATTGGAATGCTTATCAGCTCCTTCCTTATGTTTTCAGCCTCTTGATGTATCTTGTGCTCGAAAGCTGTTATCTCGTGCAGCGCATTAAGGGCTTCATGGTGCTTCAGGCCCCTTTTCAGAAGGTAATTCTCAATATGCTCGAGGGAAAGCCCTCTTTCAAAAGCTTCCTTTCCCCATTTTATAAGATGTTCATGCGGCATGATTAGGAACCCTTTATCACCTCTTTTGTTTTAAAGGGTTTGGCCCCCCTTGTTCGGTTTATACGTGGGGGTGGTTTGAGAAGAAATCGCTTCCAGGGGGCCAATGAAGAGACTAAGTTTTTTAAATTATTTGATTTTCACCTTCTTTTTAATCTGTGCTTCGCACAAATTTTACTGCTCGGTGGCATCCGACCACCTCGCCTATGCATTTAACGATTATTGATTTTATCTTACCAATGATTTTGCCGGTTTTCTCATCTCTCTTATCCAAAGCAGCCCTATATGCTGCAAATCCTTGTTTAGCTTGTCGCTTATCCTGTAAGTTTTCTTGTAAAGGTCGTAATCCACAAGCCCCATGCTTTTCATCGGGGTCAAAATCCTGTCGTAAAACTGCCTTTTGTTGTATGAGACCTTGACTTTCTTACCCTTGTACGGAGGTTCATCTATCAAGTCCGTTATCAGGCTGCCTTCATGAAGCTTAGTTGCAAACAAAGACATCTCTGTCTTGCCAATCTCGCCGCCGTTGTCCTTCATCATCTCCATGAGCAGCTTGGCAACAATTATCTGCTGCTTTGTCGCAAATATTACCTCATAAATGTCTTCAGGTAGGTTAAACCTGTCAAACAGTATAACCATTTCAAAAGAGAAGTTGAACAGGTATATAAATGTTTCGATTTTAGATACTAGTATAGGAAAAGGTATATTGAAATTTGAGTCTATTTACTAGCCATAAAACAATTGGCTTGGGTTAATTTTTTAAATAAAGATGCGTGCCTATGAGCCATGACATTGTACCATGCAACTCCTGCAGATAACTTAGATAGTGTATTAACAGATGGAATCTTGCCGAGCTACGATACTGAATTGAGTGCTCCGATTATTTGGGCGGCTGACTCTCCATTGGTCGCGCTCGCTAAAGCATACGAGATGGAAGTAATAAGAACAAACCAGGCCATAAGATCAGGATTTTACCGTGAATTGCCACCTAAATTTGCAATATTCTATATTGATTCTTCCATAATACATGGCCATTCATGGCGTGAAAATTGCTATCTGGTATTTGAAACTGTACCGCCAACCGCAATAAGGCATGTACAAGAAGAAACATTAGAGACAGCCGCTTTATTATACCCATTTTTTTCTGATTAACTGCTTCCAAAAAACCCCTTCAAAACCATTTATTTCACAAACTCGACATTCTCAAAATTTTCAAATCCTTCGTCACCTGTCAGAAATATTAAATTTTTATCCTTTGCCAAAACATAGCCAACACAATCTATGAATGAGAATTTTTTATTTTTGTTGTTAAATCTGAATTTCATTGCTGCCTTTATAATTTCAGCATCTACCAGCATAGCACTCTGTTTTAGTTTTTCATGCCAAGTTTCAGCTGCCTCAGCATTTTTCTTGAGCAATGAATAGTACAACTCCCCCACATTCAGGATAGAAGTTACTATTTCTTCTTCCTTATACTTCTCGTAGTTTTTATTATCTTCAATAATTTCTATTATGGAATAAGTGTCGAAAAAATATTTCATTTTCAGAAAAATTTGCTGTCCAATTCCTCATCAACTTCTTTTAGAAGTTCTTTTGTGTTTAATTTCAATTTAAGCTTGCCAAATATATCTTTCACCTTTAATGTTTTGACTGGAGTGATAACTACCTTGACTTTCTGGTCAACATGCAAGCCTTCCTTTTTAATGTCTTCTTTGGGTATAATAACCCCTATAGAATTTCCCCAGACTTTAAGTCTCGTTTCGTGCTCTATCATTGTATATCTCTAGTTATACGGTATAACTAATATAAATAACTTCCTATTTTTTATCAAAAAATTCCCTTAGGGTCTCTTCATAATCAAGGCTGACCTCCATATCCCAGTCTTCCGGAAAGCATTCGTAATAATTTCTCCATGCATATCTCTCATCCAGGAATATGATTGCTCCTTTGTCAGTTTCTGACCTGATGCAGCGGCCAGCATTCTGCAGGCATTTTGTAATGGCCGGCAGCACATACCCATATTCAAACCCTTTCCCGAACTTGTCGTCATAGTACTCTATCAGCAGCCTTGCTTCCACATCAGGCTTGTTCAACGGCAATCCTACAATTATGACAGCCTGCAAAACACCCGGCATGTCTATTCCCTCCCCAAAAGAGCCTGTTGAAGTGCCAAGAAGCACCGCTCCTTTATGGGCTTTAAATGCTGTAAGCAGGTTTTCCTTTTCTGTCTTTGCCATTGCTGCTTTCTCTGCAAAAACCGGCTTTTTGGCTTCCTTGCCAAGGAATTCAGAAATATTTTGCATCAGGTCATAGCTTGGGAAAAAAATTGCTGTATTGCCATCAACAAGGTTGACTATGTCTCCGCATACTTTTGCTATCTCTGCATATTGCCTGTGGCTTCTTTCTGCAAATTTTGTGGTTGTCTTGGGTATTACCAAGTTCAGCCTGTTTTTCTTGGGAAACGGGCTCTTGTATTCTTTCTCGACAACATCATTAAAGCCAAGAATGTCCCTGTACATTTCAGTTGGTGTCAAAGTCCCTGACATCAGGACAGTAGAATGGCTTTTCCCGATCACTTCCCTTGCAGCTATTGAAGGGTCCAGGCACCTGTAAGCCAGGCTTATTTTCAGTTTCTTGTCAGTTTCTTTGGCAAGGATCCTTCCAAATCCTATGTCAGGCCCAAGCCAGGCCTCTAAAAATTTTGCAATGCCGAGCACGAAGCTCTTTTTCTGCTTGTCCCTTATATCCTCTCCAATGAACGAAAGCTCTGCAAGCACATCGTCATAATTCTTGCTCCTGCTTATTGCATCAACAAAGTCATTCCTGCTCACGGTCCCTTCAGCATCTATATCCTTGCCAATCTCAAAAAGGGCATTCTCCACAATATCGAGATTTTCAACAGTTTCATCATAGCCCAGTCTTCCAGCTTCCTTCTTCGCGTTTTCAACAGCAAAGCTCGAGGTTTTCTGGGTTAGCAACTCCCTTATCCTTGTCGGAAGATTATGGGCCTCGTCAACTATCAATATTGCCTTGTCAAGCTCTTTTTTTATCTTGAGAAGAAAGCTGTCCCTTATCCCGCTGTTGAAGATGTAGTAATAGTCAGCTATGATGACTTTTGCATTTCCTGCTGTCAAAGTTGCCAGCTCGTAAGGGCACATTGATTTCTTTTTTGCCTGCTCCGTGTACTCATGCACATGGCATGGACCTATTATCCTCAATTCCTCAATTGCCTGCATAGCGCCTATAGTAGGCTGCGAAGTGGGCTTTCTTGTGTTTATGTAGAATTCGCACTTGCTTTCCTCCCTTAGCGACTTGCAGTACTCATGGAAAGAGCCGTTTGCCATTGCCTGCACTTCATTTTGGAGGCACATCCATTTCTTGCCTATTATATCAGCGCACTCAATTTCAACCCCAAGCTTCTGCTTTATCTGCCTCAAAGTATCCACCACAATCCTGTGCTGGGTCTGCCTTGATGTGAGGAAGAAAATTGTCAAATTGTTTTTCATTGCCAATGGAAGTGCAGGTGCCAAAACAGAAATTGTCTTGCCTATCCCGGTTGGCGCATGCATTATTATGTGCTTTTTTCCTGAAATCGCATTGTAGACATCAGAAATCATATTGCCCTGCACATCCCTTATCTTGGAATATGGAAAATATATTTCCTTCTGGAGTTCCTCATCAAGCATGAATATGGGTGTAAGTTTCTCTTTAAATGGTTTATTAAACGGATTTTTAATCCGCCTTCGGCAAAAGTTACTCTCGCATGGCATTAAACCATGCTCGCCATACATTTACCACTCCAAAAAGCTCAACAAAAAAGAAAGATTTAAATAAAGAAAGTTAAAGGGTTTAACGATAATCAAAAAGGTGAAATGAAAGATGGGTATATTAGGATTTACCGGTGAAAGATTAAAGCATGCAATAAGCTATACGCCAACTTTCATAAAACTTTCTCAGTTTAAGAATGCAAGGGCATACACTTGGGAGTACAAAGCAGAACATTCTTTAGAAGCAGAAGAAGAGCATATAATAAAGCACCTTGTGACAATTGGTTTACTAGACCAAACTAGGTACGCAAGACAGGAACGAATAGCAGAGCAGGATGCAATAAAGGAAGGGATGGACCAACTATTCTTCTACCATCATGTTCTTAAGACAACTCATCATTTTGCAGATGCGCTAGAAAAATTCATTGTTGAGGCTAATAAAAGAGATCCAAATGACAATTTCAGGAAAAGAGTAGATGAAATGTCCAGAAGAATACTTAAAAAGATTTTTCAGGACGTAAAAATTGCAGAATCAGAGGAAGACAGCGACATGAGGTTTGCCATGAGTGAATTGAATGAAGCGCTTTCTAAAGGATCAGGACGCATAACAGATAACATCAGAACAGCATTCAAGAAAAAAGGAGTGCACTCAAGGATAGAGTCATTGCTCATGAAGCGTGCAATGAGAAAAGGAGTAAGAATTGAGCATGCAAACTGGAGAATGCTAGAAAAGCACTCCAATGAAATGGAAGGAATAACTAAGGAGATTGGACCTGGTGCAAAACCAGAGACATTTACAAGGGCTTTGAATAGATTTGAAAGAATTTTAGCTGAAAGCGAACAGGAGTTGGTGCAGATTTTCGTAACATCCCATCAAGTTATAAGAAGAGTCTTGATATTGATGGCCATAATCCTATCAAAGGAAGAATTGTTTCAAGGAGAGACAGCTGAGTGGATAGCAAAGCATTACACTCCGGAAGTTCAAACGCAGAAAGTAAGGGTTAAGATTAAAAAGCTTGCGGATACTCTTGCAGAGAAGCTTCGCTTAATCGAAAATGGCCTGAATACGCACCTTAAAGAGCTAAATTCATTAGAGCGCCAATTCAGAAGGGAAGAAGCAGAAGCATAAATCTAATCAAATAAAGAGGTTTCTTAAAATGATGCAGATGCGCGACTGGATTTCCGGCCTAGTCGGAGCGGTAATTTTTCTTCTGGGGTTGCTGCCGATGCTGGGCAAGTTCACTTTCCTCAACGAGTGGCCTGTTCCAATTTTGATATGGATTGTTGCAGGGGCCGGATTGTACCTTGCAATGAACTCAATAATAGAAATCACAAACAGCAACATAATAGGCTGGTGGTCTTTTGGCGTGGCAATCACTGTCCTGGTAATCGGATTATTCCCGTTGTTTCATTCTTTCGGCATAGGCCCTGCATGGTTCCAGTTCAACTGGCTCAACAGGGCAGCTTACAATATAATTTTCATAATAGAAGGGGTATTTCTTATGATAGCTACCTTTGCTATGGAATTGTAAAAAAGAAAATTTATTTTGCGCAGAACGGGTTTGCTATTGTGGTATAATTGACCCACAGGTATGCCAATATCAGTCCCAGCACGACACCGAAAACAAACAGCATCACGGGGTGGGTTACTATTCCTTTTTTGCTTTTGAAAATTTTCATGTTATCACCTTTTTAGCCTATTTGCAAAACGGATTTGGGAATGACAGGTAGTTTATCCATACGTAGGCTGCGACCAGCCCGAGCAGGAACGTCAGGAACATCATCATTGCCGGATGCTGTATGAATCCCTGTTTTTTATCAAAAATTTTCATTTAGTAATTTCTGAAAAAGCCTGTATTTAAACATTTCGATTTTTATCTGGAAATTTTTGGTTTTCAACAACTTTTATAAATAATAGCTGTTGTTCTACTAAGTATGCGCCAGTAGCTCAGCTTGGATAGAGCGACAGCCTTCTATCTGCTGAGGGCCGAGAGCTGAGAAGTATTTGTATCTTCGTTCACTAGGTCGGGGGTTCGAATCCTCCCTGGCGCGTTTTTTTATATAATATAAATGGATTTAGCTTTCCAGCTAGGATTTGTTTCCTTTGCTCTAGTGAGGTATTAGGTGGACAAAATCCGTGCTTTTTCCATATTAAATATTTTGAACTAAGTCGAGGGTTATTAATTCCTATAATAGAAATCCATTTTTCAATGTTATCTTTGCCTGATAAATACAAAGAATGTGTTTCATAACAAATATTAAATCTTTTATCAAAGTTTTTTTCATTTAATATGAGATTAGCATTAAACCCGAATTCCGCCAGTATAGTATTCAACTGGCAAATGATGCTTTTACTTTTTAAAGAGCATTTTATAACTGGATAATTATGAATGTATTTTTTATTTTTAAATGATAAGCTGAAATCAGTTCCTGCAAGACCACGGATAAAGGCAGATTTTATAGATTCATTAGATTCTATTATTAATTGAGGAATTTGAATTTTTGAAGCCTTGTTTCCAATTGGTATCAAAAAATTTGAATTCATAAAAGTTACAATAGATTTCGAGCATTTAACTGCATTAAAATAATTTAATTTCTTATTTTTTCTGATTGATAGTTTAGCATTAAACAATTTTTTAAAAAGCGGGTTTATAACTTTATTAAAATAGTCCATATCCTCTGTAAAATTACAAGTTATAGTTAATGAATAGAAATTTGAATCATTTCTAACTTGGTGAGCAAGATGCCCATCGCCAATTACTATGCCTGTAAATTCTGCTAGGTTTTCGTTTAAATATTTAGGCAAAGAGATTTTTGAATATTTATCTTTAATACTTGGCAATATATCCAAATTTAGCTGTTCCATTTTCAACCAACCTACAAAGTTTTTGTTTTTTTACAAGACTTTGGAGTCTTTAAGAAAAGGAGAACCTTGAGCGAAACTGCGTAAAAGGATTTTGCTGATAAGCAAAAGACTTAATTTGGGAGTTTTGCGTGTTCTCTTTTTCAATTTCTAGAAGAAGAATGGGTTTAAATAGTTTAGGCAAGGATGTCCAGTGCTTTTTTGTCCAGTGGTTAGTAGAATAAAGTTACTACAAAGGCATTTCGTCCCAGGAGCCTGTCCACATTGTGCAGTGCTTCTTGCCTTCCCAGTAATAGAAGCAGTTCTTTCCGAATCTTTCCCACCTGACGCACCCGGCGCAGCACGCAGGAACATTGCTTTTCTTTTCGTGCTTTTCTTCCATCTTAGTCAAGGAATTCCTTTTTCTTTATCTTTTCCGGCAAGTACTTCTCGGATATAAATGTTATGCCTTTCGAGCTTAAAGCCTGTATTTCCAGCTTTGCGCCGAAATCCTTCATCATCTTGAACTGCCTCTGCCATTCCTTGTTCTTCTTGAACCAGTCATAATCCGATATCTGCTTGAGCCTTGTAAGGTCAACATCCTTGAACTTGATGAAATGCTTCTTAAGCTCATAGTTGTTTGCATCATCAGCTGTTATCCCCAAAAACCTTGCATCCTGCAAAGTCATTGTTCCTGACATATGCGCCAGGTTTATCGAGCCGAATTTAAGGACAGAATAAATGTAAAAACCCCAGGGGTCGAAATCAGCAAGCACGTATATGGGCAGCTTATGCTCGTCATTCAGCCTTTGCAGCAGCCTTCTTATACCTCTTGTGGTCTGTCCCTGCGAGGTCACAATCAGGCAATTCTGCTTCTCCCAAAATTTGTCTTCATGCAGCCTTTCCCATACAGCCTGCTTTTCCATGTAAATGACATATTTTGCCTTGACGCTCTTGAATTCTATGTCCTCGACATTGGACGGAATGCTCCATCCACCTGAGCCGAGCTTTGCCCAGTTTATTGAGTCTCCGGAATCCTCTATAACGACATTACCGGCCACACTGCCCATCTTGTTCGCGTTTATGTTGAGCTGCTCCCTTGAAAGGTCCGTTATCAGCTCCAGGTCTTCCAAAGCCTTGTCGCTCTCGACCTGGTCATCGACAATGTTGGTGTTTGAATTGTGTATTGTCCTTTTCGCCATGTAAAAGACGTCTCTCAGGCTTGCGTGCTTTCCTACATCGAGAAGGTTCTTGCTGATTTTTGCGACTTCAAGGGTCTGCAGGAATTTCTTTGCGTGGCCTACATTGAAGAATGTCCGCTGCTGCTGCTTTTCCCCAAGGCCGAGTGTTTTTGTCTTTGTATCGTATACTACATTGGACAAGGTTCGTGAGGAAAACTCGATAGTGGGATTTTTTCCCTTTTCAATGTCCGTTACGAGCTTGTTTCCAAGCTCTTCCAGCTCCTTGGCAGGCTTTTTATCCTGGTTTTTCATTTTATTTTACTTTTTGAATTGACATTTAATTCGTATTTGAATTTTATGGATATTCCTTTTTATTGATCTTCTTCAGTTTTTTCAGGCTGCTCTTGTTTTGTGAATTCCATCCTGCACAGCTTGTCGTCAGGATCGCTTTCATCAGTTATTTCTTTCCTTATCTCGGGCTTCACAAGCATTTTCTGCAGTCCCTGCATTATCTTTTCCTTCTTTTCCTTTGTCAAAACAGAAAGCGAATCGGCAATTTCCGGAATGTACCTCTCGAACATATTTGCCCTTTCAATCTGCTCTGAAATCCTGTATTTTTTCCTAACATAAGTTCCAAGCAGCCTGCCGCATTCCTGCAGTGCCAGCTTTAGTTCTTTTATTATCTCGGGATAATGCGCAATGGCTTCCTTGCTCTCGCTTGTAAACGGGACCCAGACAGATGCCATGTGCACAACAATGACAACAGGCCCTACCGGAATTGAATCACCAGATTGCTGCAGCCCATAAGGCTTCCAGCTGGTCTCCATCAGCGAGCTTGTCATTGCGCATGCGCCTTCCTGGTAAAGCAAAGGAACCCTGTTTGCAAACCTCAGGATATTTGCCCGCTCCTCTTTGGGGATTTCCCCGCCGTATGCAATTCCTGCCTCGATTATGAAAGGGTTCCCCCGGTAAACTGATGGCGCTCTCGACGTTGCGCAGTAAAATTCTGCCCTTATTTCTTTCCTTAATCCCTTTTCGAGCAGCTCTTCCCCAATCGGGCTCAGGCAGTCTGTAGGGGGTGCAATAATCTTTGTTTTTTGTATCCCCTGCAATAATTTTTCCGCCATGTCTCTGCTGACTTGGACTGGCTTTGTATTTGGAAGGATGGCAGCATGCTCGCAGATTTCCTTTGCAGTCCCTGGCCCGACCCTTGAGAATTCTGATGTGAGGAAGCTTTGTAATGTCCTTGATTCTGTCCACCTGAGCTTGTCCATCAGCATCCCAAGCTCTATGCCATAGGGATGCGGCTTGATTTCCTTTGCCTCATCCGGCAGCTTGTCAGTTGCCCTTGCATAGATGACCTGCTCTGATTTCGGGTTTGTGTAGATAATTGTGACATGGGGGTTGATGACTGCAGTCTGCTTCAGGTATTCGTCAACTGACTGCTTTCCCTTTAGGTATTCCGCCTCTAAATCAATCTCAACTTTTGTGCCGTGCTCCTTTGCCCACTCAACAGTTTCTTCCTTCACAATCGTTGGCTTGTTGTTTTGAGTGTCTATGTTCAATTCGTAATAAAATGAAGGCTCTTTTTTGGAAACTCTTGATGTTATTTTGACAGGCCTTCCGGTTGTCAATTGCCCGTAAAGGACAGCTGCGCTGATTCCTATTCCCTGCTGCCCTCGTGCCTGCTTCAAAGTGTGGAACTTGCTTCCGTAAAGCAATTTTGCAAAAATGTTGGGGATTTGCTTTTTGACAATTCCCGGCCCGTTGTCCTCGATTACAACCCTGTACTTGAATTCAGACATCTCTATTATCTCTATACTTATTTCCGGCAGTACCCTTGCTTCCTCGCATGCATCAAGCGAATTGTCAACAGCTTCCTTCACAGCCATCAACAATGCCTTTCTCTTGTTGTCAAAGCCGAGCAGGTGCCGGTTTTTCGTGAAGAACTCAGCCACTGAGATTTCTTTCTGCCTTTTGGCAAGCTCGTATGCTATCGGGGTTTCCTTCAATTCTGATTCCTGTTTTGCCATTTTTTCTTATTTTTTTATTGTTGGTATTTAATCTTAACTGTTTGCGAAATTTTGAAGAATAAATTTATTTAAAAAGTTAATTGTTTGTTGCTACAATTCCAATATCGCCTTTCTCTTAATGTCCCTTCTTCTTTTTTCAAGCCATTTGTAGACATTTGCATGGGTCGAGCCCCTTAAAAGCGATTCGACTGCCTGCCTTGCGTTTGCAGCAGCCTCCGGCAGCCCGATTATACCTATTGTCTTGCCGAAAACAGATATGCTGCATTCTGTAAGCTCCTCAATAAGCTTTCTTGATTTGCCTTCTTTCCCTATCACCCTTCCCTTCAGCCTCAGCATGGTATCCTTTGACTTGCCGGCAAATTCATTCAGGTCAACAACTTCAAATATATAATCAGCCTTGAGCAGGAGCTTTGCAATATCCGGATTAAAGCCTCTGCCGATTGCCTTCACTATTTCCCTTGCAGTGTAAAGCCCAAGAGCATCTTCCCCTGAAACAAAAACATCCCCCTCTTTTGAATCAATGTTCAGCTTGGTTTTTGTGGATTCCTCTATGTCTTTCTTAACGCTGCCCTCCTTTCCGATTATGACAGCCACCCTGTTTCTTGGCACCTTTAATTCATACGAGTACTCTACCATTTGCCTTTGAAATGCAAAATTGTTTTTAAGGTTATTGATTGGTTATCTGTTTTCTTATCTTTGCCTCGTCAGCCCTTGCACCTATTTTCCTGAAAAAATTTGAGATATTCCTTATGTCTCTTTCAAGATATTCATTTGCCCTTGAGCTTTCAAGCGTTGTGCACTGTGAAAAATCAATAAAGACCGGCTTTTCGTTAAAGTTCAGAATGTTGAAGGCTGACAAGTCAGCGTGCACAAAGCCTGCTTTGTAAAGCCTTTTGATATTGATTATTATATTGTCCAAAAATTCCCGGGGGTTTTTTGGGATTTTGTCTTTCAGCTTTGGCGCTATGGCATCATCCCCGATGAATTCCAGCACGAGCACATTGTTTGAAAATGTCAAAGGCGTCGGGACGCTTACATTGGCTTCCCTTGCCTTGAGCAGGTTCCTGTATTCCCGCTGCACCCAGGAAAAAATGATGTTTCTTTTTCCTTTCTTGAGGTTGATAAATCTTGGGTCATCCTTTATGTAGTCAAGCATCCTGTTGAAGTCGGATGTTTCCAGCCTGTATATCTTGACCATGACCTTTGATCCGTCTTTCCTTAATGCGGAAAATACATTGCTTTCCTTGCCTATGGATATAGGGCTTTCCAGGCCTTCAAAATGCCCCTGGCTTATGAGCTTGTACACTGTCCTCTGCGTGAACTGGTCGAAAACATCCCCCCAGGTCTTGAAATCCTCCCTCGGCTTTGATTTTTTGGCCATTTTTATATGGAAATGAGCCTTTTATTTTAAGCCTATTTAAAGGATAATATACTACTCTACAATAGTTAAAGACCGAAAGATTTAAATACTAGTTCCATTATATAGTAGTAACATTTAAGTTGGGGGTTTCATACTTATAGCTTTTGAAATCGTTATCACCTCTTTTTCCCTGGCAGGGCTTCGCAAGAGGCTTTGCCGGGGTTTTATATTCTAAACAAACATTTATATACCCCCTTATCATACTAGATAAAAGCCCGTCACGAGAGTACCAAATGGAGCTCACGATGAAAATCAAGCAATGAGCTTTGGGGTTAGTGTCACGGGCTGCAATTATTATCAAAAAAGCATTAGGACAAGCTTATCATTATTATCACTCATTAATTTAAGTTTGATAGACATTCAGTAGATAATTTTAGTAACTTGTTCTAAAAGCTAAAATCAGGGGAAGCTATTATGTTCACCAGTTCAGCTTATTCAATGACGAACTTTGTCGACTAGATAGCTTCTTCTATAAATTCGTGGAATTGAACAAAGTGAAGTTCCACTTGATTAATGTGTCAACTGACTTTTCAGTTGGGAGGATTGATTAAAATGGGTAAAATAAGCCCGGTAGCGGCAAAGTATATTGTTCATGCGAATATAGATATCGAAGGGGTAGTTGACAGGCCTGATGTTATAGGGGCTATTTTCGGCCAGACAGAAGGGCTGCTTGGCTCGGACCTTGAGCTAAGGGAGCTTCAAAAGTCAGGCAGGATAGGGAGGATAGAGGTCAACACAGAAACAAGGACAGGAAAGACAAAAGGAACTATCATCATACCATCTTCTTTGGACAAGGCTGAAACATCAATTGTAGGCGCAGCCTTGGAAATCATACAGAGGATAGGGCCATGCAATGCAAAAATCGAGGTCTTCAACATAGAAGACGTCAGGATAAGCAAGAGAAGCATGGTTGTTGAAAGGGCAAAGGAGCTTCTCAAGAGAATGATGGAAAACACAATGCCTGATTCACAGGAGCTTGCCGACGAAGTTACAGCCTCTGTAAGGGTAATGGAGATTGTTGAATACGGAAAAGACAGGCTTCCAGCAGGGCCTTCAATTGACGAAAGCGACGAAGTCATAGTAGTTGAAGGAAGGGCAGATGTCCTTAACTTGCTTAAGCATGGCTTCAAGAACGCAATTGCGCTTAACGGAACATCTGTACCCGAAACCATAGTTGATCTTTGCGGAAAGAAGGTTGTGACTGCCTTTGTCGATGGGGACAGGGGTGGAAATCTCATAATCAAGGAGCTTACATCAGTTGCTGACGTTGATTTTGTGACAAAAGCGCCTGATGGCAAGGAAGTCGAGGAAATAACGAAGAAGGAAATCCACAAGGCATTGAGAAGCAGGATTTCAGGGGAGCAGGCAAAGCTTGAGCTGTCCAGGGAGCCTGAAAGGACATCCATGGAGCTTGTAAAGAGGCATCCCCACCAGCAGCAGTTCCACAGGCCGATGCAGCAGAGGCCGTACCCTCCGGCTCCGATGAGAAGGCCTCCTCAAATATCAGGCGAGGAGAAAAGCGCGTTCAAGTCAATGATAGAGGAGCTTATAGGCACAAAGGGCGCTGAAATACTGGACAGCAAGCTTTCGGTCCTTGGGAAAGTGCCGGTAAGCGAGATACACACTGCGCTTAAAAGCATCCACAATGCCCATGCCGTTGTATTTGACGGCAGCATAGAAAGGGACATTGTGAAGGCTGCAGAGGAATCCAATGTCAAGTTCCTGGTCGGCATGGACTCAAAAGTCAGGCCGAACGAGACAAGGGTCAATTTGCTGACTGTGAATGAATTATAATTTTATTTTTTATTTATTTAATATCGAAAAACTGGTCACCTCTAGCGCGCTGCATTTAGAGATCATTAAGGATTTTTTAAATTAAGTTTAAATTGAATGTTAAAATCATTAATTCTAAACCAAGCTCTTTGACAAACCAGTATCGCATTCAGGCATTTTATTCATTTTGCAGAAATTGCTCTTGATTGTTTCGGCAGTGTGCACTCCGCTGAACTTTACCCTGTTGTTGACTAGAAATGCGGGAAAATTCTTGATTCCAAGCTCTATTGTAAGGGTATCTGTTGATGCATGTTTTTCGAAGTTGATTTCAAAGGCATCTAAAAATTCCCTGAGGTTTTTCTCTGCTTTGGCGCTTGCGTTGTCATTGGGTATCGCAAAAAAGTCCAGCCTGTTCGGAATAAGCTCCCTTTTAAAGTAAAAATTCGGGGCTGCAACATCCTCGCTAAGAACGTAGCTTTCATTTTTCTTTGTGAATATGCGCTTCAGCTTGGCATAGTTTTCACTCTTGGTTATGTTTTCATCCAGCACGTACATCGGAAGCGCATTTGCATCAAATTTCTGCGCCATTCCCCTGCCTTCAGCAGTATTGTAATCGGCTTCTTTTGCATTCAGAGGGCCAAGCCATCCCTCCAGTATCCTAAGTATCCTGCCTGTGTCGCAGTTGAAGCAGCTGCCCCTGTCATTCAGCACAACAACATTTATTTTTTGAGCTTCAGGAGCCGGGATTGTTTTATTTTGGGCTTTTGGCCCATTATTTATAAGCGAATACGCGAAGAATGCGGCAAGCATCAAAACAACAAAAACAACGGCATATTTGAAGAATTTGCCGTCTTTTTCTATGGTTTCTGTTTTCGGTTTTTCGTAAGACTGCTCTTGCTTTTGCTCTTGGGCCGGGTTAGCATGCTTTTCTTCATCCTGGATTGCCTTTAATTTTATCTTTTCCTCTGTTTTTGGCTCAATTGCCTCGTCTTTGGCTTCCGGCTTCTCTTCAGCCGTTTCTTTTTTCTCCTGGACTGATTTCTTCTCCGATTTTTCGATTTCCCTGAGTTTTTTCTCTATCCTGCCGCTTCCTTTTTCAAATTCTTCCCTGCTTATGACTTCCGCGTCAAAGCTTTCCTTCAGGAACTTCAGCTCCTGCTCTAGCCTCTCTTTTTGGTTTTTATCGTCCATAGAACCCTGGCGATGGCAGGAACATAGTTATAAATAAATCTTTCTAATAAGCTCCTTGTTTTTTGTTACTATCTAGTTTCACTAAAAGCATTTATAATTTCATGCCAAAAGTGATGATATGTATGACATTCTGATAGGCAGGAGCGAGGCTGACAAGGAAAAACATGGAATTACGGGCTCGATATTACTTGGGAAGCATTATGTAAAGATGGGCCAGACTGTTTCTCTTTCAAACAATGTGTATCTTGATGTCTCCAAAAGCCATGTTATGTTTATAGTTGGCAAGCGCGGCAGCGGCAAAAGCTACACGATGGGGGTAATTGCAGAGGGAATTTATGACTTGCCGGAATCGGTAAAAAGCAACCTTGCGGTCGTAATGCTCGACACAATGGGGATATACTGGACCATGAAATACCCGAACAACAAGGAAAAGGAATTGATTGATTCATGGGGGCTTGAGAGCAGGGGAATAAATGTGCAGATTTTCACTCCAAAAGGCTTCTACAATGAATACAAGGAAAAAGGAATTCCAACTGACTTTCCTTTCTCAATCAAGACGAGCGAAATCAATGCAGAAGAATGGTGCATGATTTTCAATGTGGCAATAACAGAGCCGATAGGTATTTTGATTGAAAGGACCATAAACAACCTGAAGGAAGAAAATGCTGACTATGACATAAAAGACATTGTAAAGTCCCTTGAATCCGATGAGCGCTCTGAAAAAGGCATTAAGGACGCTGTTGAAAACCGGTTCTTGGTCGCTGAAAAATGGGGATTGTTCAGCAGCGAGGGCACTTTGATTGAGGACCTCGTCATACCGGGCCAGATAACTGTTCTGGATGTAAGCGCCTATACGACAACAGCAGGGGCTGAAAACCTGAGAAGCCTGGTCATAGGGCTTGTTGCGCAGAAGCTGTTCGTCCAGAGAATGGTTTCAAGAAGGGCTGAAGAGGAAGCGGCAATAACAGAGGAAATTCATTTTTTCGAGGAAGAGGGGGAAGGAAAAAAAGAGCCTATTGTGTGGCTCATAATTGACGAGGCGCATGAGTTTTTGCCGAGCAAGGGAAAGACTCCTGCAACTTTGCCACTGATGACAGTCCTAAGGGAAGGAAGGCAGCCGGGAATTTCACTTGTATTGGCTTCGCAGCAGCCCGGCAAGATCCACTCAGATGTCATAACCCAGTCCGATATTGTAATAGCGCACAGGATAACTGCAAATATTGATGTCCAGGCCCTAGGAGGCCTGATGCAGAGCTACATGAGAGAAGGCCTTGACAAGCAGCTTAATTTATTGCCTTCAGAAGAGGGCGCAGCGATTGTCTTTGACGATGTGAACGAGAAATTGTATCCAATAAGGGTAAGGCCAAGATACACATGGCATGGTGGAAGTGCGCCAAGCGCATTGCCTAAGGAAAAGAAAGTGTTTGAGTTTTGATTAAATTTTAATTATCCATTTAAATGATTTATAAAATATCTAAAGATAACAAATATAGGTATGTTATAGGAGAAGAAAGCCAGAATCCTCTTTTTGTATTAGGAATAAATCCAAGTACTGCAACTGATGTTGATTTTGATACAACAATTAAGAAAGTTAAAAAATTTTCCCTGTTCAATAAATTTAATGGTTGGATAGTATTAAATATTTATCCTCAAAGAGCGAAAAAGCCCGATAAACTTGATGATTCTTTAAACGAAACACAACATATTGAAAACATAAAAGAAATAACAGAAATAATAAGCAGATATAAACACCCTACAATTTGGGCTGCTTGGGGTAATACAATTCTCAAACGTTATTATTTAAAAAAATGCCTAGTTGAAATCAAAAACTCAATAAGTATGTCAAAACCGAACTGGATATCCCTAGGAGATAAAACACAAAAGAATCATCCAAGACATCCTTCAAGGCTACCATATAAATCAAAAAAAGAAGAATTTGATATAGACAATTATATTAAAAATACTTTAAAAATCATGTAAGTCTATAGCTTCTTAAACCACTCCCCCCTTGTTCAATTATTATATTATTGATATAAAACACTTTCAAAAACCGCAACCTTTATATATCAATTGCTATCATATACTATACAGGTGATTATTATGGAAACTGAGCAATTCAATATAAGGATGCCAAAGGAGTTGGTGCAGGACTTGGATATAATCTCAAAGCTGCTGAAAGTGAACAAGTCAGAATGGGTAAAGACAAAGCTGGCCGAAGAAGTGCACGAGGAGAAAAACAAGCTTTTGATGGAATTGAGCACTTTGTACGCCAAAGGGATGATTAGCAAGGAAAAAATAGAAAAATTGGTTGGAAAAGACATTGCTGATGAAATGGAGTCTATCAAAGTTATTGCTGAAAAAAGCGTCAAACATGGCTTAGAATATGGCAAAAAGCTCAGAAAACTACATTCTTGATACTTCTGCACTAATCAGCTTGGAAAGTATCAATATTTTAGAAAGAGTATTATCGTTATTTTCAATTATAACAACAAACTCTGCGATTAAAGAACTGGAAGAATTTGCAAAGCATGATGATAAATATGGCAGAATTGCAAAAAATATTCTCAAGCACAAAAGTGAATTTACAATAGAATCCTGTGAAATAAAAGAATCAATAAAATACGTAGAATCAACTGATAATGAGCTTTATAATCTGTCATTAAAAAAGCAGCTGCCATTAGTCACAGATGAAACAAAATTGGTCCATCATACCAGACATAAAATTGAAGTGTATTTTAGCCCTGTTTTTCTTATTCTTTTGTTAAAATCTGGACATTTATCAAAGGAAAAGGCATTAGAACTTTTGGAAGAATTAAGAAATATTAGAAACTGGAGAAACAATATCATTTATTTAATAACTAAAAACCAACTAGAAAAGCTTTAACCCGATTTCTTCAAAATATCTTCTGAATTGGCAATTTCCAATCCAAACCTTTTTTTAAGCTCTTCTTTCCTTTTCAGCATTCTTTCATTTTCTGTAACAAAAAAGTCAATTTTCGCATTCATTACTGCATTAATATATTGCATAAAGCTATCGCTTCCAAATTCGTCATAAAACATATCCTTATATTTTTTATTATACTCGTTCTCTGTAAAAAGATTTTCTTCAAAAGCTTGCTTTAATATGTTCTCTTTTTGTAAATGTACCTTATAATTAATTCTTTCCAAAATTTTCATTCCAATAGGCTTAGGCAGATTTAACAATTTTTTTATGAGTTTTGGCTCTATCACTACAAAGTTTTTATGTTCGTCTTTTTTCATGATTCCTAAAGCCTCTTAAAAAACTCCATCTTGTTCAATTGCAAAACTATCAAGATCAAAATAACTGCAATTGCCGTCATTAAATAATATCCAAGCCCGATTGCAATTCCGACCCCGGCCACTGCCCATATCGAAGCTGCTGTCGTCAGTCCGTGAACCTCGCTCTTTGACCTGAATATTGTTCCAGCTCCCAAAAATCCTATGCCGGTTGCAATGCCTGCTATTATCCTCGCAGCCTCGCCTGGAAGCGTTTCCAATGTCACCAAGACAAACAATGCAGAGCCCAGGCAGACAAGCATATGGGTCCTCACGCCTGCAGGCTTGTGCACAACTTCCCTTTCAATGCCGATAAATCCGCCTGCAATTACTGAAAGAACAAGCCTGAGCAATATCTCTGTAGACTCGATCATTTTATGATTTTTTTCCTGTCCATTCTCAGCGGCCAGTCAGATGGCGCATAAGTCATTGATATCAGGGAAGCCACAAACATCAATGTGAAGAACAAAACAAGGGTGAATCCCCATGTCCTTGAATTCGGAAGGACATAAAAAGCAGAAATCAGGAATCCCACAATGCTGGTTATCATATACCCTCCCGACAGGGGGGCAACATTCAGTTCCTTCATTAAAATCACCTTTTTTGAATATCCTTGGCTTGGGCTTATTTAAACTTAACGATTATCCCCTCATCATGAACTTCTCGACCATGCCTTTTGCTTTTTCCCTTCTGCTTTGATGCTCTTTAAGGAATTTGTTTATTACTTGGATTGTTATCTGCTTTAATTCGCCTGTAAGCATTTTCCCGGATTTGTAATCGTCATAAATCTTCTTCAATTGGGCGGAATCCTCCAAAAAGTAAGTCAAATATTGGTATGAAACGTCAATGTCCGGATTGCCGCCGTGCTTCCTGTGCTCTTCTGTAGTTTCTCTCCCGCCGGAAAATGCATACTTGTTTATCTTGTTCCTGACCTGTTCCGGTGTTTCTGTTGTAAAGATTGTGGTGCTCTCAACAGAAGATGACATTTTTCCTTCCTGGTGCATTCCCTGCAGTCCCGGCAAAAACCTTGCGAGTATTGTTGCAGTCTTTGGGTAGCCTAATTTCGGGGCAACATCATTTGTAAGGAAAAAATGAGGCTGCTGGTCTATGGCGCATGGAATGAGGCAGTAAGTTGTCTTTCCTTCCAGTATTGTAGGCAGGAATGCAGGCACTGACTGCATCGAGGTGTAAAAAATCTCCCCCAAGTTGTTGGAATCAGTAAATCCAAATATCGATTTAGCTGTTGAAAAAGTTACTTTTTTTGCAATCCTGCATGCATGCTTGTACATCACTCCGGCATATTCTGTGTCCAGGAATATCCTTGTCTTTTTTGGGTCAAAGCCCACTGCAATTATGTCAAGTATGTTCTCATGCGCCCATTTCTTCGTGTCTTCAAGCGTCAGGTTCTCATTGAAGAGGAACTTTTCCTCGTCAGGAATCTGGAACAATAAATTGACATCAAATTTGTCCTGTAGCCATTTGCAGAAAATCCACGGCACAAGATGCCCAAGATGAACAGGGCCTGACGGCGCCCTTCCTGTGTAAAGGTAAAACTTGTTTTTCTTCTCAGCCTGGTCAAGAACCGTGTCAAAATAGGTATGGGCAAAAAATATTTTCCTTTTTAGGAAGTAATGAAGCTCGCCTGTGTGCTTTTCCATCCTTTCCAGTATCTTCTCATCCAGGGGCTTGACTCCAAACTCTTTTATCAGCCTGTCATAGTCTATCTCGCCGCTGACTTCCCAAGGTGTCACCTTGTATTTTTTTGCCATTTTTGATGAATTTTTTTATTGTTATATAAATATTCTGTCAAAATAATGTGATAAGAACGCCACCGGCAATCATTATCAAAGTCCCAGCCAGTGATTTCCTGATGTATTTTTCATTGAAGAAGAAATATCCGATCAAAACGCTGAATATCAGGCCCGTTCTCTTCAAGGAGATGACATAAGGGACAATGGCATAAAGCATTGCGAATGATGCTGTCAGGTTCATCAGGCCCGACATTAGTCCAAGGAAAAGCAGCAGCTTGAAATTCGACTTCAAATCCTTAATTTTGTTTTCCGCATTTACCAGCAAAAATGGGACCATGACCGCAGAAACAATAATATAAACCAAGGTAGTGAAATAAACGGGGCTTGACATCAAAATGCCCTTCTTGAAAAGTATTGATGTTATGCTCCATATGAATGCAACTATGAGGATGTAAAGTGAGCCTTTGACCTTGAAAATCGACAGGAACGGCTCCAAAAATCCTTTCCCTGATTTAAGGTTGATTGTGTATGCGCCGACAACGATAAGCATTATGCCTATGAACCCGGTGAATGAAGGGATCTCTTTCAAAGTGAAATAAGAGATTACAAGCAGGAATAAGGGCGTAAAGCTGAGCATTGGCAATGATACTGACAGCTTGCTTATGTTAAGCGCCTTCAAAAACAAAAACGTCGAGCCAAGGTACAGCAAGGCATTTGCAATTGCAACCATATAAACACCGGAATCAATGCGGTCGGGATAGCTGAAAAACAAAATTAAAGCCAGGAATGGCAGCGCAAATGCAAACTGCACCCAAACCACTATGGTGTTATTGACGCTGCTCAATTTTTTCATTAGAGCAAACATCACAGCATCCCATAACCCGGACAAAACAGAAAGAATGGCCCACAGCATTTTATTTCAGGGCATTTAAAATTTCTTTTATTGCGGCAGGCCTGTCCTTCTTGCCGAATACAGAAGTGCCTGCGACAAATACATTCGCGCCTGCTTCAAAAGAAATTCTTGCAGTGTAGGGATTTATGCCGCCGTCAACCTCTATGTCCAGCCCGGGCCTCATCATCCTTAGCTCCCTTGCCTTTGGCATCGTCGGCTCGATGAATTTCTGGCCTGCCCATCCAGGCTCAACTGTCATTATCAGGACCATGTCAACCATCTTCAGGTATTTTTTAATTTTATCAAGCGCTGTTCCGGGCTTTATGGATATTGCAGACCTTACCCCGTTTCTCTTGATAAACTCAAGCTGCTTTGCGGGGTTCTTGCATGCCTCTTCATGCACTGTTATTGAGTAAGCCCCTGCATCAATAAACCCCCTGATGTACGAATCGCTCGGCTCATGCACCATGAGGTGGACATCAAGCGGCACTTTTGTCCTGATTGTTTTCACAAAATCAGAGTCAACTGTAGTGGGGGGGACAAAAATGCCGTCCATTATGTCTACATGTATCAGGTCAGCGTGCTTCTCGACTTCTTTTATCTCGTCATTTATTTTTGACAGGTCAGCAGAAAGTATAGAGGGGGCAATTTTTATTCTTGGCATTTTTATCGGATGTTTTGTTAGTTTTTATTAAAGTTTTTATTGGAAATCAGGTTACTGACTAAATTTAAAGCTATTTCCCTTTTCTTTGGGAAAGCGGCCATGCTAATCTTCAAGTGGAAGCAATTGCCCGAGTCTGTCAAGAGTAATTTTCTCCCATTTAGCCATTCGTCCTTGCCGAACCTAAGAAAGAAATCAAGATTTGCGTCCAGCCTTGATTCAGCCTGCTCCAGAATCATGTTTTTTTGGCTTTCGTCCAGTTTTTTAAACAGATTTTCAAGAAACTTGCTGATGAGGCTGTTTTTTTCGATAGTGGCTTCGAATATTGTTATATTTTTTTCATTGAATCCGGCTGCGGTTCTTTTCTTCAGCTCTACCTTGTTTTCCTCAAGATTAAAGGGGAAAAAATCCAGAAAAGCATTTAATATTGGCTCGCTGTCTTCATGCTCGTAAGAAAAAACAGTAAGCCTGGCCAAGTGGGCATATTTCATAATTATAATTTCTCAAGCGCGCTCATTACATTCCATATCTGGGTTCTTGTGTAAGACTGCAGGTTCACGTCATTTGCTACCTCGTCAAGCTCGTTCAGCGTCTTGTTGACTTTTATGGAAATTTCAGTATCCTCCTTCAGCTTGGTGACAATTGCCTCGATTTTTGTCCTGACATTCCTTGGAACAGTTGCATCCTCCTGTATCTCGCTGAGGCTTTTTATCACCGTGTCCATTTCGCTTACTTGCTCCGCCATTTTATTCATGTTCAGTCTTCCTTTTTTATTTTCTTAAGAATTTCAGCCTGGAGCTTGGACGCCTTTTCCCTGACTTGCGTTTCCTGCTTCTCCATTGTCTTTATCCTGAGCTCGAGCATCTCCTTTTTTGACTGAAGGTCATTTTTCAGCTCATTTTTGTCGGATTCCACCATTATGTTGCCGATTATCTTGTACGCCTTGTCAGTATTCTCGAGCTCTGCCAGCGCAGACTCGACTTCGACGAGCTGCACCTGGAACTGCTGCTTCTGCCCCAGAAAGCTCTGCAGGCTCTGCTCGAACATCTGCAGCTGCCCTATCTTCTGCTCGGTCTCCTTTGAAACATCCATTTTGCACCTTACCTGGACTTGACTTTTGTGTTGACGCTTCTCGGCTTGAAAAGTATCTTGCTGCCGCAGTACGGGCACCTTATCCTTTTCCTCAGGTAGTCCATTGCAACTTTCTTGTTGCAGTCAAAACATTTGTATTCTGCCATATTAAAAATCACCCTGGTTTTTGATATCACGGAAATCCTTGATTTCCGATATTATGCTTCCTCTGAGACTTCTTCGGTCTCTTCAATTTCCTCGCTCTCTACGACAGGTTCCTCTTCTGCAATTGCCGCTTCCTTCTCAATTATTTTCCTTGAAACGGAATATGCCTTGCCTGTGAATTTTGCATTGCATTTCCTGCATTTCCATATGCCTGCAGCCGCCCGCTTAACGGCAATCTTGTTGCAGTACGGGCACTTGTGCAGCTTTCTCTGCTCTGCCTCTATCTTTGAGAATTTCAATTTTGGCTTTCTGCCGTATCTTGCCCCGAATCTTTTGACAGAGCCTAGTTTTTCTTCGGTTTTCATTTTGCTAAAAAATTCAAAAGTTCTTTCCAAATGGGGCTGCCCGGAGTTTCATAGGCATTGTTGCCAAATTTGAACCGGGGTCTTCTGGTCCCAAACCAGAAAGGATGTGTCCAAGCTACCCTACAGCCCCATATTCGGGCTATTTAGCCCTAGGTTATGGATTAAACCGCCATTTTTAAATCTATCGTTATGGCATTGAAACTATTTTCGGTAAGGTATATAAATAAAGTAAACATCAGACGATTCATGATAATCTCCCATAACCCGGCAAAAGGGCTTTTGGAGGCTGCTAAAAAAGGCACGGAACATGCTGAAGTTTCTCTTGATTTGAACATTTCAAAAGCAAGGGTAGGTATTGAAAACAATTCCTTCATTTTTCCGGATGGCCAGAGGCTTGAAGAATCGCAGCTAAAAAAGCCCATAAAAGATGATGCAAGCTGTTTCCTGATTAAGGATAATGCATTGGTGAAAATCCAGCTGTTTTCCGAAGAGACGAACAAATTCTACAAATTAGTTCCTGCAAAAGATGCCCCGACTATTGAAATTTCGGGCATAAGGATGCACGTCACAAAAGAAATGTCTCCGATGGAGGATACTAAAAAAAAGATTGAGGCAATATCCCCCATAAAAGGCTTCGTTTTAGATACATGCATGGGCCTTGGCTACACAGCCATTATGGCATCCAAAAGTGCGTTCGTTATTACCTGCGAAAAGGACGGAAACGTATTGGAAATCGCAAGGCTCAATCCATGGTCAAAAGAGCTGTTCAATAGCAAAAAAATCAGCATATTGAAGGCCAGCATTTTTGACGAAATAAAAATATTAAAAAACAGTATGTTCGATGCAGTAATTCATGACCCCCCAAGATTGAGCTTGGCTTCTGAGCTGTATTCCCTTGGGTTCTACAGGCAGCTTTTCAGGGTGATGAAGCCAAATGGCAGATTGTATCACTACACCGGTTCGCCTGGCAGCAGGTTCAGGAATGTAAATCTGGCAGGGAATGTGGCACAAAGGCTGAAAACAGCTGGATTCAGGGACATTAGGAATGACCATTACGGCTTGACGGCTTCGAAATGACAATTTTTAAATATAATTTATGAAATTGGAATTGCATGGCTGATTATTTCACCATTATCAAAAATTTCATTCTCGACAAGCAGTTCCTTAACTTGTTTATGTCAACTGCCGTGCTGTTTCTAGCGAGCCTGCTTTCATGGTATGTCTATTACAAGCAGCTTGCAAGGCGCGACTTGTTTGAGATACCAAAGCTCGATCTCAAGCTTAAGTTTGCAAGCTTTATCGACAGGACCGTGTATTTCCTCAAGTACCTATTTATTTTTCCCCTTTATTCCTTTGTCTGGTTTCTTGTATTCTCGTTCCTGCTTCTTCTTCTCTCAAAAGCAAGGCCCATAGAGGACATACTGTTTCTCGGCATAATAGTGGTGTCTGCAACCAGGACAGCAGCTTATGTAAGCGAAAAATTGGCAGAAGACATGGCAAAACTGCTGCCATTGACATTGATAGCCATCTTCCTCATAAATCCAGAGTCTGTAACGCTAAACACAATCAGGTCTTCATTCAGCACCTTGCTCCCCCAGTTCCCGCGTGTTGCGAAATATTTGCTTTTTACCATAGCGCTCGAGTGGATTCTTAGGCTTTGCCATTGGGCGTTTGCATCTATAAAGCCTAAAAACCAATAGCTTAATTTATAAATAATGCATATTTCTATACAGCCATGGCAATCACAGAAGCGCAGAGATTTCATCTGAAGAAATTTCTCAAGGAGCTTGAAAATTTCAGGGGCAGGCATACAGAATTGGTTAGTGTTTATATCCCGCAGGATTATGACCTGAACAAGGTGATTAACCACCTTGCGCAGGAGCAGGGGACAGCGTCAAACATAAAGTCCGCTTCCACAAGGAAAAATGTGACTGACGCCCTTGAAAGGATGATCCAGCATCTAAAGCTGTTCAAGAGGACTCCTCCAAACGGGCTTGCAGCTTTCTCCGGAAATGTGGCGGAAAGGGAAGGCCAGCAGGATTTCAAGGTTTGGAGCATTGAGCCGCCTGTGCCTTTGAAAACAAGGATCTACAGGTGCGACAAGGAATTTGTGCTCGACATACTGAGGGATATGCTCGAGGCAAAAGAGGTGTATGGCCTTGTGGTCATGGACAGAAGGGATGCAAATATCGCATTGCTCAAGGGAAAGACAATAATCCCCCTTGTCAAGACGCATTCAGAGGTTCCTGGAAAATTTAAAGCAGGGGGGCAAAGCGCTAACCGGTTCAGGAGCCTGGTTGAAGGCGCTGCAAAGGACCATTACAAGAAAGTGGCTGAATATATGAAAGAGACCTTCCTCACAATGGAAGGCCTTAAAGGCATCATTGTAGGGGGCCCGGGCCCTACAAAATATGACCTTGTTGAGGGCGATTTCATAACAAACGAGGTCAAGAAGAAAATAATCGCTATAAAGGACCTGAGCTACACAGGCGATTTTGGGCTGGAAGAGCTGCTTGAAAAGAGCCTGGATGTGCTTGCGCAGGAAGAGGTGTCTGAAGAGAAAAAAATTGTAGGAAGATTTCTTGAGATGCTTGCGACAAAGCAGAACATGGTTGCTTACGGCGAGGCTGATGTCATGAAGAAATTAAAGATGGGGGTTGTTGACATTCTTTTGCTTTCAGAAGACCTGGGTGATGAGAAAATAGAGGAATTTGACAATGCAGCGCAGCCGGTCGGCACAAGCGTCAGGATAATCTCAACCCAGACAAGGGAAGGGGCCCAATTAAGGGACTTGGGGAAAGCGGCTGCCATTTTAAGATATGAAGTGCATGTTTAATTATTAATAAAAATATTTAAAGAAGCTGTTATCTGAAAATTCTCATGTCAGAGCTAGTAAAAGAGGCATTCCAGCAATTGTACCCGGAAAAAGAGCTGAGGTACTCTGTTTCCCTCAAATATTCTAGGAAGTTCAAGCCGTACAATGCCAATGTCAAAAGGTACGGGAACAATCTGATGTTCAGTTTCAGCAGGGACTGGAAAAAGATAAGCAAAGAAATCCAGGTTGGGCTTATACAGGAATTATTGGTAAAAATCCTGAAGGGAAATAATAAAAAAACAATGAGCATGGAATTGTACAATCTTTTCATGAAAAACGTCCATCTGGCTGTCCCAAAGACGAAAACCGATGAAGTTCTTGGGGAATCATTTAATCGCGTCAATGATGCTTATTTCAGCGGCATGCTTGACAAGCCGAACCTGCAATGGGGTACGAACTCGACAAGCAAGCTTGGCTGCTATGAATATGGAAGCGATACAATAACAATAAGCTTGATTTTCAAAAATGAAAAGCCTGAATTGCTGGATTATGTGATGTATCACGAAATGCTGCACAAGAAGTTCAAGTTCAGCAGCAGCAACGGAAGGACAATACACCACAGCGCTGAATTCAGGAAGATGGAGTCAAAATTTGAAAACCGCGATTTGGCTGAAAAAGAAATAACGAGGCTTGCAAGGAGGCACAGGTTTGGGCTTAAAGCAATTTTGAAGTTTTGATTGAGAAAGTTTTAAATAGGCAATGCCAAATTTCTAAGCTGATAAAAATGAGCGACAAGTTTCTTCCTCTGGCTGCAATGGAGAAGATACTGAAGCAAGGGGGGGCAGAGAGGGTTTCAGACAAGGCAAAGGTTGCGCTGAAAAATGCAATCGAGGAGATAGCCAATGAAATAGCCGTCAAGTCCATAAAGCTTGCTGTCCATGCAGGCAGGAAAACAGTGAAATCGGAGGACATAAAGCTCGCAGTCAAGGAATAGTTTCTTTTTAATTATAATAATATAACCGGCAATTTCAAGCATAATCTTTATAAATTACCGGGTTATCCGCTTTAATCTTAATCTAAAGGTGACTTAAAAAATGGCAGACACGAAAATGATTGCAGCCAACAATGTCCAGAAGGGCAACTTTATAATCATGGACGGGGCTGCATGCAGGGTTGTCGATGTCGAGATATCAAAGCCCGGCAAGCACGGCCATTCAAAAGTCAGGGTGTCTGCAGTTGGTTTGACGGACGACAAGAAAAGGATATCTGTGATGCCCGGGCACGACAACATAGAAGTGCCGATAATAGAGAAAAGGACAGCCCAGATATTATCCGTACATGGCGATGTTGCAAATGTCATGGACTCTGAAACATACGAGACATTTGACCTGAAAATCCCGGAAGAGTTCAAGGGCCAGATTGCTGAGGGCTCGTCCGTGCTTTATTGGACAATTCTTGATGAGAAAGTCATAAAACAGGTCAAGGGGAGTGAGTAAATGGTAAAATTTCCGGAAGCTGATGTAAGGAAATTCAGGAATGTATTTGTGTGCAGGAAATGCAAGGCCAAGGTAAAGGCCCCAAACATGAAGATAATACAGGGCAAGATAAGCTGCAGGGGATGCGGAGGCAAGGCTTTCAAGGCTGTGAGGAAGAAGTAAATGGATTTCCAGACAATTGCCGCTGTTGCCTTTATTGCCGCTCTGACTATATTTCTTTTGTTAAAGAGAAAAAATCTCGATACAAAGCAGATAATCCCTTATTTTCTTTATTTTTCCATGTACAGGACCAGGCTTGGCCTAAAGTTTATGGATGCCATGGCTAAAAGATACAGGAAGCTCGTGGTTTACATAGGTTATTTCGGAGTCTTTATAGGATTCATGGGGATGGCTGTGATAAGCTACGCCTTGGTGAGCAATATATTCATGCTGTTCACAAAGCCCGAATCGACCCCGGGAGTGGGATTAGTGCTTCCGTTCAAGGCAAAAGGGGTTTTCTTTGTGCCGTTCTTTTACTGGATAATTGCTATTTTTGTTATCGCTGTCGTGCATGAATTCTCGCATGGGCTGATTGCAAGAGCGCATAACCTAAAAGTTAAGTCAAGCGGCTTTGCCTTTCTCGGGCTGGTAATCCCGATCATACCTGCTGCCTTTGTCGAGCCGGATGAAAAGGAGCTGAAGAAAAGGCCGCACAAGCAGCAGTTGAGCGTGTTTGCAGCAGGGCCGTTTTCCAACATTGCCGCTGCTTTTTTGTTTGTTGCGATAGCATCATTTGTGCTTGCTCCGCTGGCCAGCGCGGTTATCGAGCCAAACGGAGTCAAGGTAACTGACTATGTAAAGGGAAAAGACTCTTTCCCGGCTGAAAATGCCGGCATTAAGATAGGGGAGATAATAAATAAGGTTGATGGCCAGGAAACTCCCTACGTTGATAACTTGTCATCTGCATTAAGAAGCAAGAAGCCAGACGACCTCGTTTCAGTTAAAACAGACAGGTCATCCTACCAGTTAAGGCTTGCAAAAAATCCTGAAAATGAAAGCATGGCCTATCTTGGGGCCTATCTCGAGCAGAGCACGAAGATAAAAGATAATATCAGGGAAGCTTATGGAGGATTTTTGCCAAATTCATTGATATGGCTGTATGGGCTATTTGTGATTCTGGTCATCCTGAATTTCGGCATTGGGCTCTTCAATCTTGTCCCTATAGGGCCTTTAGATGGCGGCAGGATGCTTCAGTTGGCCCTCCACAAGTTCTTTGACAGGGAAAAAGGGGACAGGTACTGGCATTACATAGGAATATTTTTCCTTGCCCTGATTTTCATAAACATAGCGGCCGGGTTTGTGAGATAGAGATTTTAAATTATAATTTTTCTAATTTAAAGCCTGCTTCCATCGCCCTGTCGTATAAATCAGGTTTTACATTACTAAAACGGGCATTGCCGAGTGAAATACTTTTAATTGGCTTATTAGGCGAATCCTCCATCTCTGTCATCATTCGGTCATATACTCTAATAATATCAACTATTCGGGACAAGGTTAATTTTTGCTGAAGATCGATATGTCTTCTTGTCATATCATGATTCCCAAATCTTATCCCAGTCAACTGTCCGAATGCATTTCCTTGAGCTGCAGCCTCAACAATCTGCAGAATGTATGCATATTCATCGCTGTCAATAGGGTCGATACCATAAAATTCAATAGTTGTTCTGGGAGTGCTATGGACTTGATAGCGGTGAGCTTCTGTAGCTATGCCAACAACTACTGAATCAAGACATCCGCTAAGTTTAGAAACAAGTTCTGCATTTTTTCCATCCTTTAATAAGTCAGTATCTAATACATCAGCAGCTACGCTTTCATAAGTCTCTGGTGTTCTAGAAACTAATGCACTTAACCCTGCGCGTAATTTTACACTCCAGCTTCCACTCATTTCAATTTTTGGAAAAAATCTTGAATATTTAAACTTTTCTCAATTCACCACTCAAAAATCAAAACAAGAATTATTGCTTCTGTTTGCTCTCCACAAATTCCCTTACCCTGTCATTGCTTGTCGGCTTTGCATTCGGCCCAAGCGCATAGTAGATTTTCTCTGCCTCGCCGCCCCAGGAATACTCGCCTTTCTCCTTCTCTATTTTGTTGACCTCAAATTCTCCAAGCTCTGTACCTTTTTTCAAATGATAATAAATGCTTCTCAAAGTTACTTTTGGGAATATGGCAGTGTAAATCTTGTAGATCTCATACCCATAGGCTTTCTTGACAAAATGGAGTATCTCTACCACATTCTGCCTTATCTCCGATTTTATCGGTCTTCCTTTCCTCATAAGTCTTATTTGGTTTACTTATTTAAATAGTTAATGCTTCAATATAGAAAATAAGTATGCATAATATGGATAGATATTTATATTAGAATTAATTTATAGGGGGCATGATAGACTTAAGGAGGGTAGCCATCATTTTTGTCATTGCTGTTCTGTACGCTATTTTTGTCAACGCATTTATAGGCGCTTTTTATACTGCCCCAAAGTATGAGGATTTTTGCAAGAGCAGGTTTTACCCTGAAAAGCCTTATGCAGCTCCTGTAGAAAGGAAAGACTGCCCGAAATACAAGGAGCCTGCCCAGGATGAGCTGGACAAGTGCGCAGCTGACAAAGGATATCCTGAATACAGGTATGATGCATTTGGATGCCCTGTGGAATACAAGGGCTGCAATTTCTGCCAAAAGGATTTCGACAGCGCAAACCAAAAGTACAATTTCATGTACTTCATATTTTCGTCAATACTTGCCGTAATAGCGATAGGAATTGGCCTGATGCTTCCAACAAGCAGGAGCCTGAACGAGTGGATTGCAACCGGCTTCATGCTTGGCGGCTTGGTTACATTATTCTTCGGCACTTTCCGCTATTATGAATACCTTGGGAGGTATGTCAAGCCGGTAGTTATTTTTGCAGAGCTGGTTATTGTGATATTCCTTTCTTACAGGAAGCTTCACGATGCCAGGGAAGCAAAGGGCAAAAAGAGAAGATAAGTTTATTAGAGTTTCCTCATTCTTTTCTGTCCATGGAAAGCTTGTTTTTATTGTCAGGGGACTATCCTGACATGGCAAAGGGGGAAATTTTTAGCCTGTTTGGTTTAAAGAAAGCCAAATCGGCCGGCAGATTGTTAATTGCTGATTTGGATGCTGCACTGCTGAAAAATCAGCTTAAAAGGCTTGCATTGTCCAAAAGCGTTTTCAGGCTTTTGTTTGAATGTGATGTTTCCGATATTGGAAAATCAATGAAAGGGTTTGAGTGGAATTCCATCTATAAGGATAATTTTTGCATTAGGGTTCATTATTTAGACGACATTGATAATAATCCATTAAAAAGTACGAATAAAAAAATTCAAAAAAGCAAAAAATCGGGAGGCAGTCCGCTTGCAAGTATTTCAGAAAAGAATCTTGCAAAATATGTCTGGAGTTCTGTGAATAAGCCAAGGGTAGAGCTGGAAAACCCAAAAACAAGTATTGAGTTGTTCATAGCAAAAAATAAGGCCTATTGCGGTCTGATGATTCATGAAAATCGTGAGGATTTCGGGCCAAGAAAGGCGCATTTGAGGCCGTTCTCGCATCCAAGCTCTTTGCATCCAAAGTTGTCAAGGGCGCTTGTCAACTTGACAGGAATACGGGAAAATGAATCTTTGCTTGACCCTTTCTGCGGCACAGGGGGCTTTTTGATTGAGGCAGGGCTGATGGGAATAAAAGTTCTTGGGTATGACATAAGCAAAAGCATGGCCAATGGCTGCAAGGAGAATTTAAAATATTTCAAGATTAAAAATTATAAAATTGCCGTGAAAAACGCGTTAAGCATTGATGGGAAATTCGATTATGTTGTCACTGACCTGCCTTACGGATTGAACTCAAATGTTTATCTGGGATATAATCAAAAAACACTTAAAAATAAATCAAACAAAATCAGCCTGAAAACAGGCAAAAATCAGATAAAAAATATAGGGCAGTTTTATCTAAAATTTCTCAAAAAGCTGAGAAAACTCCTTGGAAAAAAGGCAGTCATAATATTCCCCAGCTATGTGAATTATAGAAACCTGCTAAAGCAGTCAAAATTCAAGATAGAAAAGGAATTCTCGATTTACGTGCACAGGAGCCTGAGCAGGAAGATTGTGAGGATTAGATGATATCAAATAGGTCTAAATGTTACGTTTCTTCCAGGCATTGCATCAACTTCAGCAGCAAAATCTTTGAAATATTGTGCATTTGTCAATGGTCGATATCCTTCTTGACCTGGCTTTCTGTGGTTATAGCTTTGGTCCAAATCGCTAGCCATAACCCTCTTAAGCATTGACTTTGTCCATCTCCTATTTGTGATGACTACTGGTCTTTCTTTATGATGTTCTTCAAAATTCTTCTCATAATCTTTTCCAACAATTTCGTCATCTAAAGTTGAAACTCCCAAATCAACAGGAGTATAGCCGCCACCATAATGTTGACCTAAACTATGAAGGACTCTCTTGTGTCTGGAATCTATTGTTATTAAACCAATATTTATTTTACCTTTAGAATTGCTATATTTCTTCCCCGACCCCATAATACGCTCTATTAACATCTGCAAGACTGGCTCGTATTTTTTTGCAGTCGTATATTTGCCTCCACCTTTGGCTCTTGCATAATATATTGAAGTATACTGGTATTGTCCTGGTTTTAACTCATCAGTGCTTGGAGTTCTTGGCACGTCAGCAACATCGTGAGCTACAACCGCCACAACTTCTTTGGTTGATCTATCAACAACAGTGTCTATTGTATAATTTTTATTTTTAGGATTTTTTAATTCTGAAGCAAATTCATCTCGTGAAAGTACGTCACTTTCTTTGTAGCTTTCAGCAATAAATTCCTGTACTTTTGTAAGAACTCTCCCAAAAAATTGAGGATTCGCTTGATAGTTTTTTCTGTTAATTGTTATTAATTCCAAACCGCCCATAGGACTCTCTTCAGATGCAGAGGTGGCATCGTACCCATCATACAATTTGCTCGTTGGTTTCTCATAAGCCATAGAACTTAGTCGTATATCTTGAGCAACCCTCTCTCTAAACCTTAGTTTTGGCATAACTACTTTCGGTCTTAATTTTAAGCCTAAATTTAACGAATCTCCGCTCATAGCTATCCTTTTTTTACTCATTTTAACTTTTCCACCCCTTAGACCATACCCATGTCATAACTATTATATAAATCTTTCTATTTTACTCACTAGATAGTAATAACATTTTAGAGGAAATTTTTAGAATAAACTGTAATTAATCTACGATAATTTACAATATAGAATATAATTAAACTAAGTTCATTTTTATTTATTTTCAATAAGGAAGATAATTAAACTAGTCCAAAAACGGATACAAAATAAGCCAAATGACATTGCCTATAACAAGAAACATGCCGGCATAGAAGATAAGCGCTTCATTCTTCAGATAAGGCACAAAATTAGCTGTTACGTAAGGTATGTTCCAGCCGCTGAAATAAGACACAAAGGCTGCTGCAATTCCCAAGTCCACTATGCTGTGCGCCAAGGAAAATACAATAAACCCAAAATGGGTAGTCAGGTCTTTTGCCTCATTTACTATGTCAAGAAGAAGAAAAATTATATAGGCAATGAACGCCAGAACATACACGATATTGCTTAATTTCAAAGAAAAAAATCTTCCGGTTAATCCAATAAGCAGCAGGCCGCATATTATGCCTATAATTGTGTCTTCTGCCGCAAATGTGAATTTCATGTATTAGGTTTTCAGTTACTTCATATATAAGATTTTTGCTTTGGCTAACAGTGTTGGTTCACTCTTAATATTTTAGCAACTCCTTTATCCAGGATTCTTTGCCTTCCTTTATGCACTCCAAAACCAATTTCTCTGGCAAACTTATCAAGTTGCTTTGCTCCTATATAAATGCTCCAATGATCTTCCCTATCCAATCTTAAAACCGGTTTGCAATCAAATCCAAGCATCGTTAACAGCTGATGTAAGTACTTAATTTCTTTTTCATTTCTCATTTCAATTCTTACATATCTGCTTTTATTAAAGTAAGCTGTGCCTTCGCCAATCATCATGCCTCGAATGTAAGAGGCTGCTAGTTTTGCATTTTTAGAGCAAAGTCCTTTGATTGTATCCTCTAATGCTAGAACTAAATCAATAATAACTGCATTATCCAAGCAAAGTTTATATTTGATAACCTTATTATACGATTCTTCTCTAAATCTTACATCAGGATAGAGTATACTCAATTTAGCACTTTCAAAATCAATATAATTCCCTTTTGGATTTACAAGGTTCACATAAAAATCAATACAAGGAAAGTAAGTATTAATCCATTTAACCATGTGATTTATAACCGAAGGTTCGGAATTTGTAAATCTAAATTTTCTAGGCCTAGTTTTTCCATTTGAGCCATTATCGCCTTCGGCAAAATACAAAGCATAGCCTTCAACAAAGAATTCATCAATAGGGAATTCTCTAGGGATAACTAAATAAGATTTATCATGAGAACCCCAGTGATAGAAACCGAGAATATTAGAATACAATTCTTCTTTTGAAATATTTAAAATCTCTATTATCTTCAAAATTCTGTAAAAAGGATGATAGATATTCTCCGCAAATTCTGAATAAAAAGTTCGATAATTCATACCCAATACATCAGTGCTGAATTTCTTTATTCCATATTTATTCACTATTTCATTCTTTAACTTAGAAAAGAAACCGTCAGTAATTCTTACGTGTATTCTACTAAATTGAGTTAAATAATCAAATGTAACAATTTTTGTTGAATTCATTTTAAATCATAAATATTCTTGCTGAAACTATGTAATTAATTTCACTTTAGATGAAATTATAGTTTGGTATTTGAAGTTCCTAATATGGATTTAAAATACTAAATGAAAACAGAAATAACATTGATTAAAGGGTTTAAATAGTTTAGCCGAAGATGTCCAGTGGTCAAAAATGTCCAGTGCTTTATCTTTTCTTCTTTCTATGTAGTCTTTGCTCTAATTTAGCTATAGCTATTGTTGTTTTTATGACTGTATCTGGATTTAAAGATATACTATCAATCCCGCATCTAACTAGGAATTCAGCAAATTCCAGGTAATCCGAACTCGCTTGTCCGCAAATTCCGATCTTGATTTTATTTTTCCTGCATTTCTTTATCACATCTTCAATAAGCTTCTTTACAGCAGGATTTCTTTCATCATACAGCCTGCTCACCAATTCAGAGTCTCTGTCAAGCCCAAGCGTCAATTGCGTAAGGTCATTGCTGCCGATGCTGAACCCGTCAAATATCTTTGCAAAATCATCGGCTAATATGACATTGCTTGGAATCTCGCACATGACATAGATTTCCAGGCCGTTTTTGCCTTGCGCCAACCCGTGCTTTTTCATCTCTTCAATCACAAGCTTTCCTTCCTCAATAGTCCTGCAAAAAGGGACCATTAGCTTTATGTTTGAAAGGCCCATTTCATCCCTTGCCTTTTTCATTGCCCTGCATTCAAGGCCAAAGGCTTCCCTGTAAGATCCGGCATAATATCTTGAAGCCCCTCTCCACCCAAGCATTGGATTTTCCTCTTTTGGCTCAAATTCAGCCCCTCCTATAAGGTTTGCATACTCGTTTGTCTTGAAGTCTGACATCCTCACAATCACATCTTTAGGATAAAAAGCAGCCCCTATCATCGCCACGCCCTGCGCCAGCTTATCGACAAAGAAATCAACCTTGTTTTTGTAGGAATGAGTAAGCTCGCCAATTATTGCTTTTGCTTTTTTGTCCTTGAGCCTGTCATAATGCAGCAAAGCCAAGGGATGCACTTTGATGTATGAGCTTATTATGAATTCCTCCCTTGCGAGGCCAACTCCGTCGTTGGGTATGAAAGAAAATTCAAAAGCCTGGTCGGGGTTTCCGACATTCATCATTATCTTTGTCTTTGGCCTTTTCAGCTTTTTCAGGTCCAGCCTTCTAATTTCAAACTTTAGTTTTCCCTTGTAAATCTTGCCGACTTCTCCTTCAGCGCATGAAACAGTCACATCAGTTCCGGTCTTCACGATTTCTGTGCCATTTTCAGTTCCCACAATAGCCGGAATTCCCAATTCACGCGCGACAATGGCTGCATGAGCCGTCCTTCCTCCCTTGTTTGTCACGATTGCAGACGCAATTTTCATTATTGGTTCCCAGTCCGGGTCTGTTTTTTCCGTTATAAGGACTTCCCCATGCTTGAATCCCTTAATGTCCCTTGCATCTTTTATTACATGAGCCTTGCCCCTGCCGATTTTAGTGCCAACGCTTAATCCTTTCAGGATAACCTGGCCTTTTTCTTTCAGGACAAATTCCTCAAGAATGTTCATGTTCTTCTGGCTTTGGACAGTCTCGGGCCTTGCCTGCACTATGAACAGCTCGTTTGTTATGCCGTCCTTTGCCCATTCCATGTCCATCGGCTTGAACTTTCCTGCCTTTTGTGAATAATAGTCCTCTATTATGCATGCCCATTTTGCAAGCCTTATTATTTCATCATCGCTAAGCACAAATTTCATTTTTTCACTGTAAGCGGCTTGAACATTGACTGTTGGCGATTTAGGGTTATTGCTGTAAACCATCTTTATTTTTTTGCTTCCGAGCTTCTTGCTTATAATCGGCTCATGGCCTTTTTTCAGCATAGGCTTGAAAACATAGAATTGGTCCGGGTTTACAGAGCCCTGCACAACGTTTTCCCCAAGGCCGTAAGCCCCGTTGATAAGAACAGCATTCTTGAACCCGGTTTCTGTGTCAATTGAGAACATGACTCCGGAGCATGACTTGTCGCTCCTCACCATTTTTTGCACTCCAATCGACAAAGCCACCTTGAAATGGTCAAAGCACTTGTCAACCCTGTATGAAATTGCCCTGTTCGTAAACAGGGAAGCAAAGCATTTCTTGCATGCCTCTGTCAAGGCTTTCTCCCCCTTTATGTTAAGGTAAGTCTCCTGCTGCCCTGCAAAGCTTGCATCCGGAAGGTCTTCGGCTGTTGCAGAGCTCCTGACAGCCACATCCGTGTTTGCCCCGTATTCCCTGCTTAATTTTTTGTAAGAATTTGCTATCTCATTTTTCAAGTCTGTTGGGAGCTCTGCCCTAAGTATCTCTTCACGCGCATTTTTTCCAATTTCTGCCAGGTTTCTTTTGCTTTTATCAAGCCTTTTTAATATTGATTTTAATTTTGCCTTTATTCCGGCTTTTTCAACAAAATAATTGTAGGCATAAGCAGTGACTGCAAACCCGTTCGGGATTTTCACGCCTTTGTTTGTAAGATTCCTGTACATCTCCCCCAGCGATGCATTCTTGCCGCCGACAATCGGGACATCCTCAATGCTCAGCTCGTTGAACCACAGAATGAATTTTTTTGATTTTGCTGGCAAACCCAACACCTCTTGTTTTTTGCTTCATATGATGATAGATGAATATAAACCTTTTGATTTGATGCATATTTTGACAAAAACTTTATATAATCATCTGAAATTATTTCGATCATGCCAAATTTTACGAGAGTTGCGGGCACTGGAGATTTGAAGCCTGGTGAAAACAAGGTTGTCAATGTGAATGGCACAGAGGTTGCCCTGTTCAATGTAGACGGGGAATTTTTTGCCATCAGCAATACCTGCGCGCACAGGGGCGGCCCGTTGGGAGAGGGCTATCTTGACGCAGATGTTGTTACATGCCCCTGGCACGGCTGGCGCTTCAATGTAAAAACAGGCATATCGCCTGTAATGCCAACCGCAAAAGTTCCCTCTTACCCTGTCAAAATCGAAGGCAATGACGTTCTTGTATCCCTGGAATAAAATAAATCCTAAAAGTTTTTATTCTCGATTGCCTATTTATCCCCCATGGGCAGGCAGAAGCTTATTGGCTACTGGATTTCCTCCGGCATTGTAAAGGACAAAAAAGTCATAGAAGCATTCAAAAAAATTCCAAGGGAGCGATTCATAAAGGGCAATGCTGAAGAAGCCTATGCAGACTGCCCCCTTTCCATAGGCCAAGGCCAGACAATCTCACAGCCAACAACAGTCATCATGATGACTCAGGCACTGGAGCTTGAAGAAGGCCAGAAGGTGCTTGAAATAGGCTCCGGCTCTGGCTACCAGGCTGCCATAATCTCCAAGATAATCGGAAAAAAGGGAAAAATCATCTCTACTGAAATTGTCCCCGAGCTTGCGGATTTTGCAAAAGAAAATATAAGAAAGCTAAAATTAAAGAATGTTGAGATAATCATACATGACGGCTCTAAAGGATATGGGAAGGAATCCACTTACGACAGGATAATAGTCACGGCAGCATGCCCTGAAATTCCAAGGCCATTGGTAAGCCAATTAAAGGAAGATGGCATTATAATAGCCCCTGTAGGGGATATGAATGAGCAGTCCATGATAAAGGCCACGAAAAATAAGGGTAAACTAATCAAGGAAAACCTTGGCAGCTTTATTTTCGTGCCGCTGAAGGGAAGATATGGCTATTGAACTTTTCTCCTGTGAATTTTCATCTTCAGTTTCTTTGCATGCCTTGCGCATTCCTTGAATGTAAGCAAAATGTTTTTTGCCCCATAATGGCTCACGACGGACTGCGCATTCGCAACTCCAAGCCTTATTGCAAAGTCCATGTCATTCTTTCTTAAAAGTCCGGACAGGAACGAGGCTGCAAAAGCATCTCCTGCCCCGGTTGCATCAACAATTTTTACAGGAGGTGGCATTGCAGAGTAGAAGTATTTTTCACCAGCCGCATAAAGATTATGCTTTCCGTCAGTTACAACGGCAATTTTCGGGCCCATGCTTTTAATCTTGTTCAGCATTTCTTCAACAGGGCATTTGCCTGCAATCAATGCAGCTTCTTCCTTGTTCAGCACAAGCAGCTCTGTCCTGCCCAATATGCGCTTTAGGCTGTTGGCCCCTTTCTCCGCAAGATAAGTGCTTGGGTTGAATGCAATCTTTATGCTGTGTTTTTGGGCAAATTCCGCAATTTTTTCCAGGGTTTTGAACGATTGGCCCATCATTGCCGAGAAATAAAACCATTTCGCCTTTAGCTTTTTGAACGGGACATCTTTTATTTTTAAGTCGTCATTTGCGCCTTTATACGTCAGGATAGTCCTGTCATGGTCCAGGGTGTCTAAAATTATGGAGTATCCTGCATCCCCTTTTCCGTGGAAACACAACAAGTCAATTTTTTCTTTTGCAAGGCTTTTATGTATAAACTCGGAATTTGCCCCCTGGCCAAGCTTGCCAAGAAAAGCAACCTTATGCCCGAGCCTTGACAATGCAACAGCAGTATTTGTCCCGCCGCCTCCTGTCGTGAATTCAAGCCCGTCAATCAGTATCTTCGAGCCGCTTGGAAATGCAAGCAGGTCCGTCTCTCCTTTGGGATCAATTATTTTGATAAGCTCTGAAAACCTTGTCTTGGCAAAGACATCCACAGTGGCAGAGCCGACAGTAACGACATCATACATGAAAAATTTTATTGGGATATCGGTTTAAATAGTTTGTTGTTTTAAAATCAAAAGCTTATCCTGTCAAGAATTTCATGGGCATTTCCTGAATTGAGGTAGCTTTCAATATTCTTGTTCTTTAGCTTGACCAAAATCATCGTCCTCAAAGATTCTTTCTCGCTGTTGCCTACCCTGGCAATCCTGTCTGCTTCCACCATCCCGTAGGGATAGCCTATGAAAATCGGGTCTTTGCAGTTGGCTGCCAAAATATTTATGATTTCTTCTGATTTTGCCTTTTGCTGGTTGAAAATCTCAAGCCTGAAAACATGCTTTGATTTTTCATGAAACTTTGCAAAAAACATCTCTGCCCTGTGATCTGGACTGCTTATATCGGCAACAGGATGGTAATTCCATGCCTGAGAAGGGCCGATCCTGCCAAGCACAACGCTCATCATGCTTCCGTTGTCCGTGAACAGTGAGCTCGTCTTGCTTAATGCTGCCAGCACCACATTATTGTTTGCGCAAGATTCGTAAGCCTCGTCCAAAAATGATTTCTCGCCTGATACGGTGCTCTGCAGGTTTCCGTCGAGAACAATGAAGTCCGCTATTTTTCGGTCGGCAATTGATTTTGCAGCCATCAATTCCGCAAACCTCCTTATTGCATTTGCCACGCTGCTTATTTCAGCCCTGTTTGTGCCGAGCATTAAAGTATAGTCCAGCGAGCTGAATGACATCTCATTCATGGCCATTGGGCTTTGGTCAAAGAAGGATGCCTTGTAATGTATCTCATTGTCTTTGCTGATTGCATGTATAAAAGCGATTATTTCAAATTTCTTAAACCCGATTTTTCTGTTATTTTGATATAAAACGTAGCAAACTCTTATGACATTCAATGAAAAGCCTGCAGAGGAGATTATTTCTGCATTTCCGCCGTCGACAAAGGCTATTTTTCTGCCGGAGTCTCCCTTTTTTATTTCATGAAAATTTTTGGCATCGATCCTGTAAGCCCTGTAGCCTTTTCCGGAGAATTTCGGATAGCCTGCAGCCATGACGCTTTCGTCAAGCGATTTGAGGATTTTTTCAACAGCTTCGTCAAACATGCCATTGCTATTGCTGATGTATTTTTTAATTTATTGATTCTGCATTCACAAGGTTTTTAAAGAATTTGGAAAATCGTCTGCAGATGCAGAAGAAAGGCATCAGCATAATAGGAGAAGAGTACGGGGCATCTGAAAAGGTGCCTGAAAATGCAAGAAACTTCAATTTTCTTGACCAGGCAATCCTGTGGTTTGGGGCCGCTTCATTGCCTGCAGCATGGTACTATGGGGCTTTGATGGCCGGCTTTGCAGGGCTGCCCGGGGCTTTCCTTCTCATTTTCGTGTTCAGCACCTTGATTTTCATACCATGGGCGCTGCTCGGCTACATAGCGTCGAAGACAGGCGCTTCGTCAATGGCCTTGGTGAGGCCTGCTTTCGGCATCAAAGGCTCGAGGCTTCCTTCAGTATTCTACCTGATTTTCGGGTTTGGCTGGGGGGCAGTCAATGTATTCCTTGCTGCAATTGCAATGAGCTTCATCTTCAACGCATGGCTTGGCTGGCCCGCTTTCCTTCAGCCGGGGTACCAATCCCATATGATAGTGAGCATTCTGGTCATATGCCTGTTGCAGGGGATATTTGCAGTTGCCGGCCATAAAATAATAAAATGGATGGAATGGATTGCTGTCCTTTCCCTGATTGTGCTGGGGGCTTACCAGACATATCTTGTTGTGACTAGTTGGGGATTTTCAAGCCTGTTAAATTGGAGGCCTCCTCTGGAAGGCTTAAAGGCAACTTTCGGAAGCGGAATTTTTTCCATAACTTACACTATAACATTTGCGCTGCTGATTGACTTGCTGATTGCATATAACTGGACATTCCAGTTCATAGGTGACTTTTCAAGATTCTCCAAAAAGCCAAGAGACGGCTCGCTTGGGCCGTTTATAGGCGCAAATATTGCGCAATGGTGGTGGTTTTTTGTCGGAGCTTTGGGAGTTGTTTTCCTTGCTGTCTCGACAGGCTCCTATAATCCAGTTGCGTCCGACCCAAGCAGCACGACAACAAGGCTCGGGTTTGGATGGATTGCATACATCGTGATTTTGGCAGCGACAATATCTACAAATGCCGGCAACATATACGCTTCTGCATTGGGGATGTCAAACATCAATCCCGGCCATAAGTCAAAAATGAGGACTTTGCTTCTTATTTCTGCTGCGGTAATTGTCCCCGTCTCCCTTGTTCCTTTACTGAGCCCTAATTTTGTGGGATTTTATATTTTCTTTCTGGACTTTTTGGGGGCGATAGTTGTCCCCATGTGGACCCTCACACTGGTTGATTATTTTTTTGTAAGGGAAAAAAAGTATACCGGCGATATTTTCAGGGAAAGGGGGGCTTACTGGTACAAAAACGGCTGGAACGTCCCTGCAATTGCAACCCTGATTCTTGGAACCATAATCTACTGGGTGATTGGCTATGGGTTCCCAAGGCTCAGGGAGAAATACACTGCAGCTATACCGACGATGATTATAATATCATTTGTTTATTATTTCTGGGCGAAAAAGGCAGGGGCAAAAACAGGAGCCGGCTAAAAATCCGCTTTTCATAACTTTTTTATATTATCGGCTAATTTCTATGGTTTATGTACGAATTGATAATAACAGAAAAGCCCGCAGCTGCAAAAAAAATTGCAGAAGCCCTTGCAGACGGCAAGATGATAAATGAAGCATATCAGGGGGCTCCTTATTACAAGGTAACGCATGGCAAAAAAGACATTGTTGTTGCATGCGCCGTGGGCCACCTTTACGGCCTGGCTGAAAAGGAAAAAAAAGGGTGGAAGTTTCCCGTGTTTGATATCGAGTGGAAGCCGGTTTCAGAAACAGTGAAAAGCTCCTCATTTACGAAAAAATACCTGAATGCAATAAAGAAGCTTGCCAAGGATGCAAAAGAATTTACGGTAGCAACTGATTACGACCAGGAAGGGGAAGTCATTGGACTGAATGTGGTTAGGTATGTGTGCAGGCAGAAAGATGCCTACAGGATGAAATTTTCGACATTGACAAAAGATGAATTGAGGCAGGCCTATGCCGATAGGAGCAAGCATCTTGACTGGGGCCAGGCTGAGTCAGGGGAGGCAAGGCATTTTCTGGACTGGTACAACGGGATAAATTATTCAAGGGCGCTTACAGCTGCAATAAAGACAACCGGCGCTTTCAAGCTTATGTCTACCGGAAGGGTGCAGGGCCCTGCCCTGAAAATCATTGTCAGCAGGGAGCGCGAGATAAAAATTTTTGTCCCGAAGCCGTTCTGGCAGATTGAATTGTTCGGGGATTACAACGGGCAGGATATAATTGCATGGCACAAGGAAGACAAGTTCTGGGAAAAATCAAAAGCAGATGATGTCATAAGCAAGACAAAAAACCGGAAAGAGGCAGAAATATGCAACCTTGACAAAAAGCAGTTCAGCCAGATTCCCCCTTTTCCCTTCGACCTTACTTCAATGCAGGTTGAAGCTTACCGCTGCCATAATATTTCCCCAAAAGAAACTTTGGAGATTGCACAGGACCTTTACACTTCAGGTTGTATCTCTTATCCCAGAACTTCAAGCCAGCAGTTGCCTCCTGCAATCGGTTATGCAAAGGTGCTTAATGATTTAGCCAAGCAAAAGCAGTATTCTAAACTGGCCAAAAGGCTGTTGAAAAAATCATCCCTAAAGCCGAACAATGGAAAGAAAACAGACCCGGCGCATCCTGCAATTTACCCGACTGGGATTGCCCCTCCAGAGCTTACTGAAAGGGAATCAAAAATATATGACCTCATTGTAAAGAGGTTCCTTGCAACCTTTGCCGAGAATGCTGTAAGGGAAACGATGACTGCTGAAATAAGCTGCAGCAGCGAGATTTTCATTGCAAAAGGGACAAGGACGATAGAGAAGGGATGGCACGAATTCTATTCCCCTTATGTAAAGCTTGAGGAAATCGAGCTCCCGAACATGAAGAAAGGCGACAAGATAAGTGTAAGCAAAGTTGAGCTGATAAGCAAGGAAACCTTGCCTCCAAAAAGATACACTCCTGCTTCAATAATAAAAGAGCTGGAAAAAAGGAATCTCGGGACAAAGGCAACAAGGTCTGAGATAGTTGATACCTTATTTCAAAGAGGCTATGTGCAGGGAAAAGCTATAGAGGCAACTAATCTTGGCATTTCAACCATCGAGACTTTGGAGAAATACTGCCCCAAGATTCTTGACGAGGAGCTTACAAGGCACTTTGAAGAGGAGATGGACAAAATAAGGGAAGGCCATCAAAAAAAAGAGATTATTTTGGAGGATGCAAAAGAAGCCATAATCAAGATAACAGCCGAGCTGAAGAAACACCAAAAGGAGATTGGGGCAGACTTGCAGAAAGCAAACAGGGAAACGCAGGATGAGATGTCTTTTCTTGGGATATGCCCGACATGCAGGGAAGGGAACATAATGATAAGGAGGGGGAAATTCGGGGCTTTTGCAGCCTGCAATAAATACCCTGACTGCAAGACCATTTTCTCGATACCGAAAAATGCCCTGATAAAGCCCGCTAAAAAAGACTGCGAAGTGTGCGGCTTTCCAAAAGTCCTTGCCATAAAAAAGGCCAGGCAGGCGATGGAGTTCTGCCTGAACCCAAAATGCCCGACAAAATTAGTTGAAGGCCAGGCAGGCGAAGATGCAAAGGCCATTGCAAAAGGCGAAGTGAAAAGGAAATGCCCGAAATGCAGCGAAGGCGATATTATGCTGAGGAGCAGCATTTACGGCAAATTTTACGGGTGCAGCAGATATCCCAAGTGCAGGTATACGGAAAAACTGCAAAGCAATTCTGAATAAGCCAAACCAAAAGTTATTAAATGAAGGTCGCTTTTCTGCGTCTATGAAAAAGCTTGTTTTTTTGTTATTTGCCGCAATCATTTTGCTTCCTGTCGCTTTTGCCAAGCAGGGCCACATGAAGCTGCTTGCAGTGCGCGAGACAGAAGCCGGCTATGAAGGCGGCATAGCTGATTTGTACCTTGAAATAAAGCCCGGCTCCGGGCGGGTATTTCTTGAGACTTTTCCTCTGACAAGGACTGACACGCAGATGTCGACAAGGTTTGCAAAGGCAATAGCATGCGATGCTATCAGCATGGACTGCGACGATGTAGATTTCTTCTATACAATAACTGCTGACTCTGCAATAATAGCAGGGCCAAGCGCAGGCTCTTCTATTGCAATTCTGACGATTGCCATGCTGATGGATTTTAAGCTGGACGAGAGCTTGGCAGCGACAGGCACAATAAACTCCGGCGGTCTGATAGGCCCTGTCGGAGGCTTGAAGGCAAAGGTAGAGGCTGCAAAAAGGGCCGGGCTGAAAAAAGTCCTGATACCTGCAGGGGAAATCATAGTTAAAGCTGACAATTCAACTACCGACCTCGAAAATCTTTCAAGGGAGCTCGGGATAAGGATCATAGAAGTGTCCACATTAAGCGATGCAGTGAAAGAGTTCACAGGAAAGGATATAGAGCAGAAATTCAAAAGCATAGAGATAAGCGATGAGTACACGGGCATAATGAAAAACCTGGCGAAAGAGCTCTGCGACAGGAGCAGCAAGCTAAAGGAATCATTCAGGGAAACAAGAAACATTGGAAATTTTTCCTCTTCAAACGGGATAAATCTTACAGCAAAGGGAAGGGAAGCATTTGAAAAACAGACCTTTTACTCGTCTGCAAGCTACTGCTTCGGGGCTAATGTCGAATTTTCAGCTTTGCTGCTGCTGTCAAAAAACCTGTCAAAAGAGGAAATGGCAAAAGAGATTATCCGCATAAAAAAAGATATAGCTGGGTTCAGGAACGATGTTGAAAGCCGCGGAAAGAAAACAATTACTGACTTGGAAGCATACATAGTTGTAAAGGAAAGGCTTGCAGAGGCTGACGACTCCCTGGACCAGGCTCTTGGAGCATTAAATGATACTAACAGGACGGAAAGGGCTGCAAGGGCTGTTGCATATGCAGCTGAAAGGCTAAATTCCGCGCACTCGTGGTCAGCTTTTCTAGGCGCCAGCGGAAAGGCATTCAATCTGAACGCTGATGTGCTAAAAAAATCATGCCAGAACAAGATAAGCGAGGCAGACGAAAGAAAGCAGTACGTAGAACTTTATATTCCAAATTCATTGGCAAATATAGAGCGCGAAATAGGGCAGGCATCCAAAGAGCTTGAGAAAGGCAACTACGAGCTCTGCCTTTCAATTGCAAGCAGGGCAAAGGCTGATGTTGATGTCATACTGAGCGTTTTTGGAGTTGAAAGCGGGCAATACAATGACCTTGTCAGCAGGAAGCTTGAGATAGTGAAAAACAGCATCGCAAGGCAGGCTGCCAAAGGGATTTTTCCTATATTGGGCTATAGCTATTACGAATATGCAAGCTCCCTCAAGGAAACTGACATTTTTTCAGCCCTTCTTTATTCTGAATATGCCCTTGAGCTGGGAAACCTTGACATTTATTTCAAGGAAAGCAACGGCAAAAGCAATAATTTCGATATTGGCGTTGACAGCAAGCTCATTGTTGTTTTTTTCATTGGCGTTGCAATAGGGGCTGTTGCAGTTTCTCTTGTAAGAAAAAAGGCACAAAGGCAAAAGTCCAATGCTAGAAGATAATAGCAATATAGCACCAGTTTAACTTTTACGATGCATGCCCTAAACTCGAATTTTTTTAAAATTTCAATGAATTTAATTTTAATTAAAAAAACATTAGAACTGCCTCTGAAAGCAAAAGTTATTAGGGTAAGCCAGTTTTGTGTCAGCTATAATTTATAATATAAGAAGGAACATAAACCCAAGCAGAACAAATTGCTTTGCTCTGCCAGGGAAAAAAGAGGTGATAGATTATCACTTTAGAAGTGATATTATCACTATGAAATGGATTAAATGTATTATCACTTTAAAATGAATAAACTTGTATTTAAACTTTTCTATCTGAAGCATGGATTTGTGCTGTCTTTGATATTCTTGATAGGCTGCGGAATTACCGGGAAATCCATTAGTGCTCCCCAAGAAACAGCAAAAAATCCGGAAGCTTATTTCTGCCCGGGAACAGACTGCAGCAAAGTTTTTGAGGAAAGGGTACTATCTGCCAACTTTTCTGTGCACTGCGCATTCTATGACATAGACTTGAAAAATATAATAAGCTCCCTTGCTAAGAAGAGCAAAACTGCTGACGTAAAGTTAGTTATTGACAGCGATAATTATGAAATGCAGATAAAAGGCGAAGGAATAAAAATGGATGACGGCAGGCAGCTTATGCATAATAAGTTTTGCGTCATTGATAAGTATATTGTTTTGACAGGCTCGTTCAACCCAACTGACAATGACAACAATTACAATAATAATAATGTCATGGTAATCTACTCAAAATGGCTGGCGCAGAATTATGAGGACGAGTTTGAAGAGCTATGGGGCGGGGAGTTCGGGAAGGGGAATGGTGCAAAATATCCCATATTGGGGGTCAACAGCATTAGAATGGAGAATTATTTTTGCCCCGAAGACGATTGCGCATCACATGTTGCAGATTTAATTAAAAATGCTGAAGTGTCTATAAACGCGGCTTTTTTCACTTTTACCAGTGAAATAATAGCAGACGAGCTTCTCAAAGCGCAGTCAAGGGGGGTTGATGTGTCGGTAATCGTTGAGGGCAGGCAGAGGAATGTCAGGAATTCCCAATACCAAAGGCTTAAGGACTTCGGACTCGACATCAGGCTGGACAGCAACAAGTACACGATGCACCACAAGGTGCTGATTATAGACGGCAAAACAGTGGTTACAGGCAGCTTCAACCCGACACTTAGCGCCGACACCAAAAACGATGAAAATCTGCTGATACTTCATGACAGCGGGATTGCATCTGCATTTTTAAAAGAATTCGGCTCCTTGCGGAATTAATCGAAAATTTTTTAAAGAATTGTTTATAAAAGGAAAATCTGAAAATGGCCAAAGACGAAGAAGAGGAGTTCGATGCCTACAATGACAAGGATAAGGACGAAAAGAATGAGGACTACAACGACGACATAAAGGAGGAGGACGAGGATGATGAGGATGATGATGAAGGCGACGAGGAATAGCCATAATAAACTTTAAAAACAGGCCGGATTTCTTTTTTCTATGAATGACGTTTTGATAATAGGGACTGTAGCCCTTGACACCATAGAGACTCCTTTCGGGAAGATTGAAAATGCCCTTGGTGGAAGCGCGACATATGCGTCATTCGCAGCAAGCTTTTTCTCGAAGCCGGCGTTGATATCAGTTGTGGGCAGTGACTTTCCAAAAGAGTATGTAGGCCTGCTGGAAAAAAGGGGCATAGGCCTTGCAGGCTTGAAGACAGCAGGAAAAACTTTTCACTGGGACGGGTTTTATGAGTATGACATGAACGAGGCCAAGACAAGAAAGACCGAGCTTAACTCGCTGGAGCACTTCAAGGCTGAAGTCCCGAAAGAATACAGGGGCATTAAATACGTCTTTTTGGCAAACATAGATCCTGAGCAGCAGCTGGAAACCCTGAGGCAGATGAAAAATCCCGAATTTGTCGTCCTTGACACGATGAATTTCTGGATTGGACACAAGAAAAAGCAGCTCATTGACGTAATAAAAAGAGCCGATGTCCTTCTCCTTAATGATGGCGAGGCAAGGCAGCTGTTCAACACAGTGAGCCTTGTGAAGGCTGCAAATGAAGCCATTTCCCTGGGGCCAAAAGCAGTTATAATAAAAAAGGGCGAGCACGGGGCATTATTGTTCACGAAAAAAAGGCATTTCAGCGCTCCGGGCTATCCATTGGAAAACATAAAGGACCCGACTGGCTGCGGGGATTCTTTTGGAGGGGCTTTTATCGGCTATCTTGCAAAGACGAATGACCTGAGCGAGCGGAATTTAAGGAAAGCGGTTATTTATGGAAGCGTGCTTGCCTCGCACAATGCCGAGGACTTCAGCCTGAACAGGTTAAGGGCTATAGGAATGAGTGATATAAATAAAAGGTACAGGGAATTCCGGGAAATAAGGGAATTTTAGATTTCTTCCTTCAAATTCGCAGTGGCAACCATTGTCAGCGTTGCCTGTATCTCATTCTTTCCTTTTCTGAAATTCAGCACAAAATCATTGAATTCGTCCACATTTGCGAACTTAAGCTTGATTAAGACATCATATTCTCCTGTAACCCCAAAGACTTCCCTTATGTGTCTATTGCCCAGGAATTTTGCATCGATATAATCTGAAGTGCTGCCCTTCACAAGCATGAAGACGATGAAGTTTTCCCCCGCTTTTTTGTTGTCAAGCTTTATGGTGAACTTTTCGATCACCTTGTTTTCCACCAGCCTTTGAATCCTCTGGTGCACGGTGCTTGGCCGCATTTTTGCCTGCTTTGAAATTTCCCTTATCGGCAGCCTTGCGTCTGATCTCAGAATATCCAATATTTTGGCGTCTTTATTGTCCATTTTCGCTGTTTGGATATTTTACTATTTATATTTAAATTTTTCCTATTTTTACCCAACTTTTAGTATAAAAAACAGAAATTTTCCGTATTTTTGTTAAAAAAATATATTAATATCCATAATTCAATGCCAAATCAGGTGATTTTTATGGACAAAGGCGCTGGTTATGAAGTAAGGGATATGAAGCTGGCAGAGCAGGGCATGCTTAATCTTGAGATTGCAGAGTCAAGGATGCAGGCCTTGATGAAAATTAGGGAAAGATTCCAGAAAGAAAAGCCGCTCAGGGGCATGAGAATAGGCATGGCCCTACACGTGACAAAAGAGACGGGAATCCTGGTAAGGACCCTCATTGCAGGGGGCGCAGATGTTGCAATCACGGGCTGCAACCCGCTAAGCACGCAGGATGATGTTGCCGCAGCGCTGGCAAAAGAAGGCATCAGGGTATGGGCATACAAAGGAGAAAACAAGGAGGATTACTACAGGTATCTGAACAATGTAATCACATTCAAGCCCAACATCACAATAGACGACGGCTGCGATCTTGTTTCAGAAATCCACAAGAAGCACAGCCATTTAATTAAGGACATAGTAGCAGGCTGCGAGGAAACAACAACAGGGGTCATAAGGCTGAAGGCAATGGAAAGGGGCAATGCATTGAAATATCCAATGATAGCTGTCAATGACAACAAGACAAAGCATTTATTGGATAATTATATAGGCACCGGGCAAAGTACTATAGATGGTATCCTTAGAGGGACAAATATACTCTTCGCTGGCAAGAATGTGATAGTGGTGGGGTATGGTGACTGTGGAAAGGGGGTTGCTTTAAGAGCTAAAGGATTAGGTGCACGAGTTATTGTTACCGAAATTCATCCTTTTAGGGCTTTACAGGCTTTCTACGATGGCTTTCAAGTCATGAAAATGCAAGAAGCTGCTAATGTTGGGGATATTTTTATTACAGTGACTGGAAATAAGCACGTTATCAAAGTAGAACACATAAATCAAATGAAAGATGGAGCTATATTGGCAAATTCAGGGCATTTTGATATTGAAGTGGATTATGCTGGATTAAAAAAAGTAGCCAAGAAAGTAACTCAATTGAGGCCACTTGTTGAAGAATTTACATTACCAAATGGAAGACGAATAACTACGTTAGGACAAATGCGATTGGTTAACCTTTCTTTGGCCGAGGGGCATCCTAGCGAAGTGATGGATACTTCTTTCTGCGGCCAAGCATTAGCATGCGAATATGCAGTAAAGAACAGAGGGAGAATGCCGACTGAAGTTATCGATTTACCTGAAGAAATTGACGATAATATAGCAAAGCTAAAATTAGAAGCATATGGGGTAAAAATAGATACATTAGATAAGGAACAAATTGAATATTTAAGTTCATGGAGCGAAGGAACTTAAAATTTCTAATTCTTTTTTTAATTTTTCATATGGCTTCTCTTCTCCAAAAATACTTCTTAAATCTATTCTGAATTTTTCTTGAATTTCCCTTTTAGAAACAATAAAATTTCTTGTTTTAGCATATTCCAATATTTTATTTTTAATAATTTGTCTATACTCTTCTCTTTCTTTTGAATTAACTCTTGAATTTTGTATCCAATGTATTTGCTCAAAATAATGAAACATATCATAAAATTCTAAAAAGTCCATTAGTCTTTCACCATTAATAAAGTTTATTTGTTGAAATTCACATTTTTTGCTGTTTGACGTTGTTATGAAGATCCCTCTTGGCACCTTTTCTTTTATCAAATAATTTGCCAGTTGTTGAAATTCTCTTTTTGTTATGCAATAATCTTTCCTATAAGCTTTAATTTCAACGAGATATATCTTGCCTTCTTTATCCTTAATCGTCATATCTGCATATCTGTTAAAATCTTTATCAGATTCTATAGCTACTCTAATTATACTAAATCCCATTTTGGTGAATAATTCCTTAACTATTTTTGTAAAAGCTTCTTCCTTCTCCTTGCCTAATAAGATAGGAGAAGGCCTCGTATATTCTACTCCAGCGTCCTTATAAGCTTCAAAAATATCATCGTATAAGTTGTAGAATGCAAGATTTAAGCTTTTTTGAATCTGTCTTACCCCTGGATAAAATCCACTGGTAAAACCATCTCTTATGAATTTCTCAATCGATTCTTTTTGTTCTCCTAGTTCCATTGGTTTGTGGGTATTTGCCTCAAGAATTTTTCTCTTTTTTACATTATCAACAAGAGTATAATCTACACCGGAGTTATAGTATAATTCTTTGAGATTAATGAAATATGAAGCCAAATGGATTCCTAATTCTTTCTCAATCTCTTTTCTCATAGGAAAGTGGTTTTCTTTAGCTTTATTTTGCACAAAATCAATAATCATCTTTTTTGCCTCTTCCTTTGGATAATTTCTTAAAGAAACTTCAATCCCAGCTTTTCTATGATAATCAGGAGTATTATCAAAATAATTATAAATTTCAACATGAAATTTCCTCCTTATCTCTTTCTTTGAAGGTTTATGTCCATTCTTGTAGCATTCTTTAGCGTAATCAAGAAGCACATTTATTTTCTCTTCTCTGGGCATACTAGAGAAGTTATTTTTTAAATCATTATTTTTCATTTTTAATTTTTTAGTCATTTTCATCACTGACTTAAATTTAGGCGAAAACTAGATAATTGATTTTCAGCTTTAGCAAAAATCATTATTTGGTAGTTGAGCCACGTATTAGGTGATGCAAAATGTGTTAATAAAAATTAGAAAATGTGTAGGTATAATGGTTTAAATAGTTTAGGCAGGCATGTCCAGTGCTACTTGAATATATATGTTCTAAACAAACTTCTCTTTAAAGAACCTAATAAACTCTTCTTTTAGTTTTATTTTGAAAATGGCTTATATGAACCGAGTATCGACTTATTTTATTATGACCACTAATAATATATTTACCCTCTGACGTTGTTTCGTCCTTTTTATAGTTAAGAACTGGCGGAACAATACCTAAGTTATATAATTCTCAAGCTATTCTAGCAACATCTTCTTTAATGATCAACTAAGTCATAGATAGATGATTCTCCAAACTGAATCTCCAACTTAGTAATTGGTGTAGAAAATATTTTTATTTTTTGCTTCTTTTTTATTAAATTCCCAAAAGTTTCATTTTGGGTTTCTTTTAATTTGCTTGGATCGCATTTACATTCTAAGAAAGAATATTCTTTCTCTTTAACGAGAAGAAAATCGGGTAAACCTGAAATAGGCATTTTCTTTAGTACATTATACACCTTTCTAATTTTATTTAAAAAACAAATATTCTTTATTTCTTCATCATTGAATATATGAATTCCACTTCCATTTGCCGTAGGCACTTGATTTACAAGTTTAACGATTTGATAGCCTTTACCTGAAAAATACTTCTTTGCTAAATATTCATTGTAGTCTCCTCTAATAATATTATCTTTAGCAAGTTTTTCTCTCGGTTTCAAAGAAATATTCTCAGAGGATAGTATATTCAATATGAATTGGTGATTACTACCTAAATAATCTTCAAATTCTCCTTCATCTAATTCATCGCAACATGGAAACTGTCCTTCAATAATATCAGCCACCTTACAATTAGGACACAAATATGTTCTCCATAACCCAGCGTCGTAATCTGCTAATTGTCCCTCACTCATAGATTCATAATCTTCTTCGCAACATTCCATAACTGTATTACATTTGCGACATCTGATTATTGGTTGCCCAAAAGCAAGAGTAATTAATTCTGCTCTAGTATTATAATCTTTAATGCTCATTATTTTACTCAATTGTTCTCCACTTATTGACATTTTATACCTCCTTTGATTTTGTTATTTGTTTCAAAATCTCTTTTCTTGCTTCTTGGATATCCTTTGGAATTTCTTTAAATCCAGTATACCGCTTTAATTCATCCTCATCTATTATTAAATGAATATAATCTTTTATTGCTTCGCCAGTCATATCATCTTCCTCATCTCCAACAAAAACACCAAGTGCTCTTTTTATCCAAGCCATCTTATCAATACCTTCCGACTCAGCTAATTTTTCAATCTTATTTAACAATTCTTTTTCAAGTCGTAAACCAATCTGTATGGTCTTGGATCCTTTTTTCATATTCTTACCATTTGATACCTAATGATATTATTTAGTATTATTTAAATCTTTCTATTTTTAAAGCAGCAGAAGGGCATCCAAGCGAAGTGATGTCGACATCCTTCTGCGGGCAGGCTCTTGCATGCGAATATGCGGTGAAGAACAGGGGCAGGCTGCCAAAGAAAGTCATACAGCTTCCCGGGGAGATAGACGACCACATTTCAAAGCTGCAGCTTGAGGCGATGGAGATAAAAATTGACACGCTGACAAAAGAGCAAAAAGAATACCTTGAAAGCTGGCAGGAAGGGACTTAGTTATTTCTATGTTTTTTTGTTTTTTCTATCTTTTTTTAAGAGTTTGTACATAATTAAAATTGCCGATAGCAAAAGAAGGATTATCAAAAGGACAAGCCATAAATTAATATTATATCTTCTATGGACTATCTTTTTAGTGATTAAAGTTGATGATTTGTTTAGGGTTGATGTATTTCTGGGAGTTATAGCTGTAATATTGGCAATAATAGGCTTTGAAATAGTTGGTGTAGCATTTGCAATGGACCTACAAAGCTTACAGATACCGCCACAATCAACATCCTCTTCATTCTGGTTTTTAACCCTATCTTCGCACGTCTCTTTCACGGCAATTTCAATTGGGATGGTGCAATTCCTTTTCTGCTCAGGTATTGTATGCTGCGGGCAGCTATTGAGTATAACCCGGTCAGAGACTTCAATTAATTTGCATTTTCGAGTTTGTATTCCTGAAATGCAATCACTCCATTCGCTGCATCGCCAATCAAGCCTGCAGATATAGCCTCCTCCGCCAGAGCCTGCAGACGAGCTGCTTGAACCTGATGCAGCTGCAGAATCTTCCGTTTGGCTCGAAGCTGTAACATTGATGCTTATATTGCCGGAAAATGTGAAATTTTTAGTGTCATTGGCTAGAAACCTGACAAATCTCAAGCCAACAAAATTTGTAGGGGGAGTTATATTAACTGTGCCTGTCGTCTGATTTATACTTATGGTTATATTCTCCAAGTCAGAAAATCCAAAAGTCAGATTTTCCCCATCAGGGTCTGTGAAATTTCCGCTTATATTAAATGTCACAAAAGTGTTTTGCTGAAATGTGAAGTTTGATATATTCCCAAGAAATACAGGGGCCCTATTATCAGCTATCATAACATTATTTTTCACAGAATAACCCTGAACACCTAAGAAATTTGATATGAACCTTACACTCTCTATCATTGTGGCATTTGTGCAGACATTAACTGACAAATTAGCTGTGCCAACATGTATAGTTGCGTTATTTGTTGTAGAATTAAATACAATTGTAAAATTCGCAAATGCATTGAAATCTTTGCCGCCGCATGCGGAGCCGGTACACACATTAAGGTATGGAGTTGCATTTGAGCAATCAACTAATGTTATTTTATCATTTGTTATGTCATCCTCGTCATTTACAACAAACCTTAATAAAAATCCCGTGATATTTCCAGCCCTGTACTCTATTTCTGCATCAACATTTCCAAAGCCCTCAAAAGAGCCGATGCCTGACTGCAGTTCCATTGTGTGTATTGGATTCATTCCCAGGGTTATATTTGCACTAAAAGCCAGAGTGTTGTTAAACGGGCCGTTATATGTTGCCGAATCATTTAGAAACACTGCAGTGGGGGCTTGAGAGTTGACAATCATCATGAAGCTCAAGAAAATTGTTAAATGCAGGGATATTTTAAGAAAATAGTTTTTATTAAAATGCATGAATCAGGCAATGCCTGCAATGTATAAAAATGTTTCTCGGGAATAAGTTTTGTAATGGTTCCTTACTTAAACCCGTCTCCTTCCTTCTCAACCAAAGAGAAGGGGGTCTGGTCAACAAGAACCTTAAGGCCGTCATGCCCTATGGTAACTGGGTATACATCAAGGCTGTGGTCCTGCCCCCTTATTTTAGCGACTGTAAGGACCCTCTCAAAATAAGAGCCTTTTCTTATCCTTGAAAGAAGTATAATCCCTTCAAACACAAAATCCATCATGTCATACGTCAGCCTGTCGAAATCGGTGACAGACCTCTCGGAAACAACAAGAAAAGTGACTCCGGCTTTCTTCATCTCCTGCATGAAAATAAGGACTTGCCTTCTGAATTCCATCTTGTTGCCGTCAAATCTGGGATAAAGGTACTCGAAGAATATCAAAGAGTCAAGAGCAACCCTTTTCACGTTGTTTTTCCTGATTGCATCAACCAGCCCTTTGATGGATGATAAGCCGCCTTTCAATGTTGCTATGGGCTTCTGCACAAAAAAAACCTTGCCCTTGTCAACCATTGACTTCAGGTCCATGCCGAGGTTTTTCGCGCTTTGGTCAAGCACCTCAAGGCTCTCTTCTGTTGATATGAAGATGCCATTTTCATTGTTATCAATGGCGCCGTAATATATGAACTGCAAAGCAAGGATCGTCTTTCCTGTTCCGGGGGCTCCTGTCACGAGAATTGAAGAATTTCTCCGCAAGCCTCCTTTAAGGACCTGGTCTAATCCCGGAATGCCTGTCCTGATAAGTTCAGCCAAAATATCACCCTTTTTTGCAATTCCGGGTTATACTACTATAAAAAGATTTGTGTTTTACTGCTGATGCGAAAAGTTTATATTGATAGCAGTAGATTTCTTGCTTTAAAAAGTGGTGCATTAATGCTTGAAGTAAAGGAGAGTTTCAAAAAGGAGATCAAAAGCCTGAAGGACTACATACTTCTCATAACGGTGGATGCAAAAAGCTACCAAAAGGCAGCAATCGATGTTGTCAGGTTTCTGGTCAACGAGCAGAATACGCCTGGAGTTTATGTCACTTTGAACAAACCCTATGAGATAATGCAGAGGACGCTTGACAATAATGGCATTGACACGCGGCTTCTGATTTTTATCGATGCTGCATCCAGGGTGGAGCCTAAAAAGGTGGAAAACTGCCTCTACATAGGAAACCCGGAAAAGCTGAGCGATTTAAGCGTTGCAATGGACCAGGCTGTAAAGGCTTTGCCGACAGACGAGAAATTCCTAATTTTTGACTCTCTCAACACTTTGTCGATATTCAACAAGCCTGCAACAGTTGCCAGGTTCGTTCATTTCCTTACAGGCAAAATAAGGGAGTGGAAAGTAAAAGGGATTATTATAACCCTTGAGAAGGAAACCGAGCCTGCGCTTATTGACGAGCTGACCCAGTTTTCCGATGCAAGAATAGATTTAGGAGGTGAGTCTTGATGGTGAATTTAGTGCTGGTTGGAGTGACAACTGTTATTTTCGGCATTGCCTCTTTGCTTTTGATTTCCAGGGCAAGGAACAGGCTGAGCGAGGGCTCCATAAGGAAGTATATGGATAATTTTGCGATTTGCCTGGCCTTTATAGTGATTTTTTCCGTATGGCAGACTGCAAGGAGCATTGTCGGCAAGGATATAGGGCTTGAGGGCTTCGGAACATATCCAGAGTACATATTCATCATTTTTGCATATATAGCGTTCATCTTTGCATCCTTCAGGGTGCTGAAAATAAGCGAGGAATTCGGCTTCAAGGAAGACGGAAGGAAGATAGAGCAGATAATAAAGCAGAAGCCGGCAAAGAAATCCAAAAAATGAGGGTTTTGAAATTGAAATCGCAGGTAAGCGTTGAGTACATGTTCATAATGGGCTTTGCGGCGCTGATGACGATACCGCTCCTTCTTATCTATTACACATACACTTCTGACTCAAGCGATACTGTTGCAACAAGCCAGGCCCTCCAGATTGCAAGGAAAATTGTCGACTCATCCGAATCAGTCTACTATCTCGGAAAGCCTTCGCAGACGACATTAAAGCTGAACTTTCCGGAGAGGATTCATTCGACAAACCTGTCGAGCAGGGAAGTGGTTTTCAAGATAAAAACAAAAAACGGGGTTACAGATGTCGTTGAAATTTCCTCTGTCAACCTCACAGGAACACTGCCGATTACGCAAGGAATACATATCGTGACAGTAAAAGCGGAAGAAGGGTATGTGCAGATAACATCGAATTAAAGCATTAAAATTGGAAATAATTTGCCCAATAAGTTTAAAATGGAACATTGGCGAAAAAATCAAAAACACGAAAGCAACCACCTGAACTAAAACTTTTGGAGGTGCCCGCTTTTGATTTTAGCTCAAATATAATTGAAAATTCGAGTTGCATCATTAAAAAAAGAGGTGAATCATGCATTCTAAGGCGCAGGTTAGTTCCGAGTTTTACATATTCCTTGGATTGGCATTCCTTATAGCAATAGCTTTTGAGCTTGCGTCGCTTGACCAGCTGAAGGACTTCCAGGCGGACAGGGAAAGCAAGCTGGTGAAGGACCTTACATTAAAGCTGCAGAAAGAGGTGCTGATTGCTGCGAATGTGGAAGACGGCTATGTAAGGATTTTTGAAATTCCCGACGACATTGAGAACATTGATTATACCCTTTCAATTCAGAATTACACTATAAATGTGCAGTCAAAAAACGGGTTTTATGTCGCAAGCATCCCAAGGGCCATCGGGAATTTCACCAAAGGCACAAACAGGATAAACAAGACAGGGGGTGTTATCCATATCAACTAATCCAGCTATCCTGTCAAAAAAGGCGCAGGCCTGGTACATGGATTTTGCAATTGCATTGCTTCTCTTTACGTTCACCCTTGTAGTTTATTTCAGCTACACAAACAATTTCCAGAAGCAGGAAAAAGGAGAGCTGGATACATTAATTACAGACGTGAAAGCGCTATCATCGTCACTGGCTTTGCCGGGCTATCCCCCAAACTGGGATAATCTGACAGTGCTCAGGATAGGAATTGCCGACGATCAAAAATTAAATGCGACAAAGGTCAGGCAGTTCAAGCAGTATGACTACAAGAAGAGCAAGGGAAGGTTTGCAACACCATATGATTATGTTGTATTTTTTGTCAATGACAAGGGAGAGGTGCTTAATATAAATGGAGTCTGCGCAATTGGATATCCTTATGTCAATGTCACCTATAACATCAGGGCTGCCTATTATTACCAGGACCCTTCTGATTCTTTCCTCATGGATTTTATGAACGAGACATTAGGTGCGGATATTTATTTCGACGACCAGAGCAACGACATCTATGGCTTGCACGGCTTCATCAGCAACCTAAGCAAATACCAGCTTGTCGTGATGGAGCATCCCTTGATGAGCGGGGGGGATTATAACAGTTACAAGGACAAGCTTGAAAACTTTTCCTCGAGCGGAAGATTGCTCATGATAAGCGGAGAGCTCACAACTTCCCAGGGAAGCAGCCTTTTAGGCGCTGAATTCTACAAGAAATCAGGCCAGTCAACAAGCGACAAGAATTCAACAGTCAACAATACAGACCAATACCTTGAGCTTACTGCCGGGCAGAGCATAGTATTTGCGCAGGCATATTATAATGAAAACAGCTCTTTGGCATCAGATTTCGTGCAAATAGCAACGTTCAATGCAGACCAAAAAAACGCAATCTCGAAATGGAAGTACTACAATGGGACTGTTTATTTTTTCTCTGATTTTGATGTCTCGTTTTTCAGCGGGGATTTTGTACAGCTTGTAGAGGATACTGTTTCTGGGTTTATCGAGGGGACTTGCAGCAATGTAAATGTGACGGGCATCCCGCAAAAAAAGCTTGTGAAGACTGAAAGGTACCTGAATCACAAGTCAAAAATTGTCAAGATGGTGGTTTACCTGTGGGAATAAAAAAAGGCGTGTTTTTCACTATCGATGCGCTGCTCGCTTCAGGCATCATCATAGTTGCCGTGCTGCTTGTCTCCAACTTCTATTCAGAGGAGCAGCAGACAGTCAATGTGAACTATGCGTCCCAGGATTTGGTTAGGGTATTTTCCACAATGACTGTGGGGGAGGCAAATAATGATTATGTCAAGGGGCTGATTTCAAGCGGGCAGATAACAGGCACAAACAACACAATCCTTGAGCAGATAGGGGACTTTTGGGCAGACGATGAAATTGGATTGGCAAGGAATTTGACAGCAAACCTCAGCGACGCAATAATTCCAAAAAACTATGGCTTCAGCGTTTTGGTTAATGGAGAGGAAATTTATTCAAGGAATATGTCTGTAAAGAGATCGCTTGTGTCCTCAAGAAAATTAATTACTGGGATTGCAAAGGCCAAGCCGACAGAAGGGTTTACTTCAAGGGTCTTGCTTAATGGGATAAAAAGCAAGAAGACAAGCGCTTATGCATACTTTGGAGGCTATGAAGGAGATGGAAATTTGACAAAAAAATTAGTATTGCCTAATGATGTCATTTCATTCAACAGCTCGTATCTTGAGATTGATGCCGGAGGGGATTTCAACCTTTACATCAACGGCTTTTTTTCAGGAAGCTATGTAAAAGGATCCTCAGGAGGGGGAAATATGCTTGCTGACAAGTGGAACTTGAGCAATGTATATGTTTCTAATTTACGGGCTGGGGAGAATGTAATTAATATTAATTTCACGTCAGGAAGCAGCTATATTGCAGGAGGGTTTTTGAGAGTTACCTATACAACATCTTCCTATAATGACACCCAAATTTCCGGCTATGAGAAATACAGGCTTCCCGGGATTGATGGAATCATAAATCTCTATTCTTCTGTTTATTCTCCGGGCGCTGTGAACAATATGCAGGTTTTCCTGAATTACTCGAGCAATTATACAACTTATTTGAGATTGGGGAATACTACAATTTATGAGGAAAGTCCTGAAAATAAAGGCTCGATTTCTCCCGATTCATCAACTGTTTTATTGATGCATTTTGAAGAGGGAAGCGGGCAAAATGCCGACGACAGCTCGCAATACAACAACGATGGAACCTTGGGCAGCTCAGCCGGCTCTGATGCAAATGACCCAAGCTGGGATACTGGAAAAATAGGGAATTATGCCTTGAAATTTGATGGGGTTGATGATTATGTTAAGGTAAGCGACAGCTCATCATTGCGCATAGGAAAGGATGTCATTTCAATGGAAGCCTGGATACTGCCGAAGCAATCCGGCACCATGGACAGGCTTATAGAAAAGGATGGACCTGATGGCAACAGGGGCTATCAGCTAAACATCCATACCACAAAAAAATTGTCCACTACATTAACGCCGTGCAGCGGGCTTAATGGATTTAACGCTGATTTAACCGGCAATACCATATTAACGGATAATGAATGGCATCATGCTGCAATGACTTACGATGGAAATACTGTAACATATTACTTGGACGGGGTTAATGATGGGCAATATCCATACACAAATGGCTTCTGCAACAACTCAAACAATAATGCTCCATTGCTGATAGGGAATTCGAACAATGCTGCTGATAGGGCTTTCGAGGGCACAATGGACGAGGTTGCAGTCTGGAACGAGGCTTTGAACCCTTCAGAAATCGGACAGGTATACCAAAGCGGCTCTGGAAATAATGTTGTGAAGACAATTCCAAATTCAACATTAAGAACACTTATAGACTATGGCTTATTCAACCAGAAAACTGTTCCTTTGAGGATGGGGATAACAAATGCAACTTCAATAGGAGGAACTGCGGATGCCATGCTCGTTAGTGATGTGAGCGGAAGCATGGAGTGGTGTTCTCAAACCACAAGTTATAGCTGGGGCGGGTGGGTTTCAGATAGCAATAAAGGTTGCCTATACTGGTTTGGTTCATGGTTGTGGGGCGCTTATAACCAGAACCCTTCCGGCACTGCCGAGTATAGCAGAATGACTTGGAATGATGGTTCCAATAACCTGTGCGGGTGCAGATATACCCCTATCTGCGGAAGCGATACAACTAAACTGTCATTATACAAGAATGCCGGCAAGCAATTTGCTAACATTTCGCTAAATATAAGCGGAAATAGGATGGGTTTAGTTGATTTTACTGAGACAAACACAAATCCGGTTTACATAAACTCCTGCTCGCCAAGTTCTTCCACAACCACCGTATTCGCGGACTCTGTAGCTAGGACAAATAATCTGATTAGTGATGAAGCCCAAATGAGCAGTGTAATTGATGCCACAGCATCTTGGTGGGGAACGTGCACATGCTGCGGAATAAACAAAGCAGTTGACATATTGAATGCCCAGAGCAGTTCGCAAAGAAAAAAATACGTTGTCCTTATGAGTGATGGTGCGGCAAATGTGCAATGCTCGCAGCAGCCAAACGGCACGGCAACTGCAGATGCTGTCCAGTCTGCCTGGGATGCCTGCAGCCAAGGAATAAGCGTCTATACTATTGCGTTTGGCCTGGATGCCGACACAACTACAATGCAGAGGATGAACTGCAGCGGGGGGAAATACTACAATGCAGTCGATACCTCACAGATTCAGCAGGCATATAAAGACATAGCAGGAGAAATAAACAAGTTAAGCTTTTCAGGGCAGATTGTGAATATATCGGGCTCGTTGGCAAAGTCAACTCTTCATCCAAGCTCTTATGTCGAATTTAACTATACGGCTGCCGGCACTCAATTCAACAAAATTCCATTATCCTTTGAAACTGAAAGGTTCGGAAACAATGCCTCTTCAGGCACTTTGGCAATTTATGCAAATACCTCAGTTCAAGATGCAAAAGTCACATCCTATTCTGGAACTAAATGGACAGACAGTTTGGTTGTCAACGGAAACACTATTTACAGGCTGACCGATTATGGAAATGACTACCAGATTTTAGGCGACCCATTTGCTGTAAACATTCCGGCAGGAAATATAAATGAAGGAAGCAACAGCATCACAATAAGCACGGGAATAAATTCGACTGCCTCGGCAGGAGGCTCGTTTGACAACAGGGTAATCTATAACTTATTGCTCAATGGGTTCGCTGACTACAGCACTGTTGTTGCAAAATCAGACGGCTGCTCATGGAATGTTGCTTTTGAAGACGGAAGCTTTTCCACAGTGAAAGTCCCCTCAACTTACAGCGGAGGAGATTCCTGCAGCTACACAAGCTCGTCCAAAAGCTATGATGTAAATGATGCGCTTGATAATTCAGTCTATCAATTGTTCAACAACCTAGATGCAGACAAGGACGGAAGGCTTGAATTCAATATAGACGCAAGCAATCTGGACGTCAATACCCTAACAATTTCAAAAGTTCCTTCTTTATGGGGGCCAGCGATAATAGAGATAAGGGTGTGGGAATGATTGGAAAGATTTAAATAGTATTACGTAATATTACGTAATATGGTAATCCTGACGGGAAAAATAAGCAGAGGGACGCTTATGGACCAGATATATGTGCCTAAAGAAAGGCCTATGGGGTTTGAGCTAGGCATGCCTGTCGTAATTAAGCCTTTGACAGAAGATGGGGAAGTCAAACCTGTATACTACAATGTTGAAAAGCTCGAATCCGTAAAAGTTATTATTGTACAAAAAGTCTTCAGAGAATTGGATTTTGCTAATAACGTAATAATAACCGGCTCATTTTTAGAAAAGGGTTTTCAATTTAACGACATAGATATTATTCTGCTGCTTGATAAAAAGGTAAATTCAGGAAAGGCAGAACAGCATCTTAGTAAGTTATTTGATTTAAATTTTCATGTTATTGCATTAGATTACAGCACCCTGCTTAAGGGGCTTGAAACCGATCCCATATACCAAGCGATGCTAAGCAGGTATGTTTCCAAAAAAAGGCTCATAATCAGGTATAAAAACAAAATTAATTACAAGCTTCTTGACTTGCACTTGTTGAAAAGCAAACCCCTTACAGAGAATTTTGACTTTTTGACTGGGAACCAAAAATATGGAATGGCAAGGAACATGATAGCAATACTGCTTTTTTTGAATAATAAAAAAATAAGCAATAAAACAATAGATGACACGATAAAAAAATTGCTCAAAGAAGATCCGAAAAAAATCAAAGATAATATGATAATCGGCAAATCGGAATTTTTACAGGAATACAGTATGTTGTATAATAAATTATTCCAAAAAATCCTGGAGGGCATCGAAAATGGCCCATAATCGGAAAAAACTAATTGATTTGTTTGTTGGAAATATGTCAAATGCCATTCTTCACAGAATTCTGGAAAAAGCTGTTGAAGATGAGGTAATCAGGAAATACTACGATAAAGAATTTCTAAACTCATTAGAAATTGCAAAGAATTACAGGGAGAAAATAAATCCGGTGCATAGTGCGCTAAAAGAAGCTTCTCAAATAAAAGAGGTTATCATAAAAAAAGTAACTAACGAGCTGAAAATAAGAATTTCTAAAGGCTATAAAAATATAGATTTAAATTTAGTTGAACCAACCGCGAGTAATACTCTATCCGAATTAAAGGTAACTTAAATGTCAAAAAAAGGTATTTTTTACACGACAGCCGCAATCGCGCTGACTATTGTGATAATTACGACTTACAGCTCTTTCAGCACCAACAGGCTGAGCGACAAGATGGATGTCGTGCAAAACAGGATAGAGACTGTTAATTTTTTCATAAAAGACGTTGAAAAGGATATAGGCAAAGGCGTTACAATTGCAACTTTCAGGACTTTGCTGAGCTTCAACCAGTTTATTGCAAATAATGGCACATTTATAGACGATATAAATGAAAGATTTAGGGAATCTTTTCTTAACGGGACAATCAACCACCAGCAATTAAGCCTGATGAAGGATTCCACTTTTACGGACTGGGCCAACAAGATTTCTGCAGAAGCTGATAAGGTGGGCATCAAGTTTAATTTCACAATAAAGGATGTCCAGATAAACCACACTGATCCATGGACTATAAGCGTTGGCCTGAACATAAGCCTGGATATAAGAGACAAGAGAAACACAAGCTATTGGGTAAGGGACAGGTATTTGACAAATACTATAAGCATTATCGGATTTGAAGATCCGCTTTACATTGTCAACAGCAATGGAAGGGTTACAAACACTATAACCAAGACTAATTTTACCCAGTTTGTTGTCAATGGAAATGTGCAGAATTTATTGGGTCATATGAATAATTCATGGTACATTGCCCATAATGACAGCCCTTCATTTTTGATGAGGTTTGAAGGCAATTTAGGCAATTCAACTAATGGGATTGAGAGCTTGGTAAATCTTGGAGAGTTTGAAGCGCAGGGATTAACATTGAAAGACAGGAGCATAGTTGATTATGTTTATTTCGGAACAAAATCGACAACAAACTTCAGGGTTAATGCAACGCCAACATGGTTCAAGATAGACGGGACTTTGCCTGCTCCCGGTGCTGACAAAGGAGAGCATTTGGATGCTTATCAGGTGAGGAATATAACTATATAAATAATTTCCTTATCCTGGTGGTGGTGGCGGTGCTGCATTAATTGTTACTCTTCTTGTTACAGTTGTAGCAGTTCCGCCGGCACCGTCATCTGCAGTTCCGCTATAATCGCAGGTTGAAGAGCCAGTGGGGAAGGATACTGATGAAGGACCTTTACCGCTTGGAACGTCGGGGCAAGTCCCAGCTACGGTTGTTTTATTGGTGGTGACTGTTACAGAGAACGGATGGTCAGTAGAATACTCGAATGTAACTGAACCTCCTGCAATTATAGTTGTGTCATTAGCAGGGCTTACAAAGCTTATGGTCGGATTTAAATTATTGACAGTTATTGTTATTGTTTTGTTTGCAGTGCCAGCGCTGTTTGTTCCTGAAAATGTTACAGTATAGTTTTGAGTTCCTTGTGTTTTGTCCGGTGTCCAGCTAAGTTTCAGTGTTGAAGCCGTATAGGAAGCCCCTAATGGAAGATTAGAGGCCGAACTTGAGGCACAGTTTTCACAGCCTATAATTAATTCTAAAGTTGAGCCTTCATTAATAGTTTGATTGCTTGCTGTTACAGTTGGAAGTGGGGTTGATGCAGCAGATGCGGTTATTGTTTTTGTTTTAGTCACTTTTCTGCCTAATTTGTCTTCTATAGTCGCTTCTGAGGTAAATGTACCGGAATTATAAGTGGAAGTTCTTGAATCTGAAGCTGAAGATGTATCTACAGTAGCGTCTATCGTCCCATCCTTAGTGAAATCATAGGTTATTTTATATGGGGATTTGCCTCCGGTAATAGTTATATTGTGTGTTGTTGCAAGAGGAGCTGTGCCAGAAGTGGGATTGACCGAATATTCTGCTGATAAAGATGATACATCATTGACTTTTAGTGTGTATTTAACAAAAGTCTTCGGGCTGCCTTCTATCTCAATTTCAACTGTATGGCTTCCAATATCATTGACAGTAGTCGTTCCGGAGTATGTTGCCTTAGTTTCTGTTATGTCGCTCAATGCCAATGAAGAAGGCCCACTGTTTACTTTTATTTTACTAATTTTCCCGTTAACAGCTTCAATCTCACATTTATATAAATTACCTACCTCTGTTTCCGTTGAACAATTATTTTTTATTTCTGGGGATTTGGTTGTGGTTTCTTCTGTCACTTTAAATTGGCCAATAACCAAATCCAGCCATCTTGCCATGCGGTATAAGTCCACTCTTCTTCTAGATATACGATATAAGTATTGTGCATAGCTTTCACCAAGCCATGTTCTTACCCCAGCTTCGCCAAATGTTTCACCTTTTCCAATTCCAAATCTAACATCTCCAAAAACCTCTACCCTTCGGTCTAGGATTCTTGACAGCCCATCTAATACGTAAGTAAAACCAAGCGCTGCCTTGAATTCCTCGGAATAACCTTCCACTATTTTCTTCACATTTCCAATTTCAGTGGTCTTATCCTCTCTGCCGCTATACCGAACCACACCGCCTCTTAACTTAAGTGTTCTAAGCAGTTCAACTGGGCTGTCTCTGAAATCATGTTCAAAATTCAAAGAGATTACATTTCTAAGCTCCTCATACTCTTTTACAATACTTTCGATTCTTGTTGTCTGGGTTGTTGTGATGCCGCCCGATGTTGAAACGCTTTCTGTTTCCCTTGCTGTTCGCTCGGAACCGACTTTCTGAGGACCAGTAACGCGTTTACTGACATAAAAGTCAATCGTGGTGTTGCCGGTTTGAATCCCTAAAGTTCCAGCCACGGCCCCAAAATAGGCATCTTTTTTCGCATCATATCTTCCCTGGTACACAATGCTAAACTGCATTGCTGAGTCTGCATCGATTGCCCTGTTGAAGACAAAGCCCAATGCACCTTGCAGTATATTTTCCCCGTTTGAGACTTTCGAATAACGGCCTGAGAATTGCAGTGCTAAAACTTGATTGTCCTCTACAAATACTGGAATAAAACCCTGCGCAACGAATCCAAAATTGATTTTGTCGAGCTCGTCCTTGCTTGTGTACGGCGCTATGCTCAATAAAAATCCCTTATACTCTTCCCCGAATTTTTTAATTTGTGCCTGGTATTGCTCTTCCTGTTTTTGCAGTTTGTCTCTTACATGATTTACTACGCCACCACCTATCCTTGCTTGTAGGGAGCTATAAGCTGGTGATTTCAGATTAATAATTCCTTCTTTCTCAATAACATTTCCAGAAAGCCAGCGATAATGTAGCAATCCGTCTTCAGCCTTTTTGTAATAAACAGTTCCTTCTTTCAATTCTAGGTATCCGTCTGTAACCAAATCCTCAAGTTTTTGCGATGGTCTTTCTGGTATTTGAGGCGGTCGAACTGATGCTGACGGCAAAAAGTGTTGCCTGGCAGACTCTGGAATTTTTACGCTCATTGCAGGAAGGGGAAGCGGCATATCCTGCCTTAGCATATATTCGTCATCAAGCGCAAACTCCTGCATCTGTCTTATGATGTCTCTCTTAAAATCGTCAGATGTCGGAATGTGTTTTATAAAAAGTGCGCCAAGGGCTTTTTGCGCTTGTGTCTTATTTCTGTCTTTTTTTTCTATATCTCTTCTTGTGGATTCCAGTTTATCATAAGCAATAAAGCCCCTATCGGCTTCATATCCAATTCCGTAGAAATTATTCGGTATACCCCCCACAACTGAATATTCTATCCCATCTCTGGCAAGCCTCACAACAGCTGTATGCTCATTAAACATTTCCTCGACAAGCCTGAATTGAAGAAAATCTCCCCCTAGGCTGAATCCAAGCTTGGGAACTACCACTTTGCCTGCTCCAAAAGCATAATTATATAGTCTTAAATTCTCATCTGTGGCTTGTTTAGTGGATTCTTCAGCACGCACTATGGCCGGAGTTGCAGAGGCATATGCCCCCATAGCCAAACCAGCTGCCGCCACCTGTTGCCATGGACTGTAAGAACTTTCAAATCCACCTCTTGACTTAATTTCATCATAGAATCCTCTGGCTAATGCATAATTTTTAAGCTTAGGAATCAATTTATCCAAACCCACAGAATGCATTGCCCCGGCTATTGACATGTCATATAAAACCGCTATCCCATTTTTAAACCTTTCTATCCCTACCCACTTTAAAGTAGTGAATTATTTTCAATATCAGCAAAACACAAGGTATTTAAAGATATTATGCAAAAATCCGCTTAGGATGGATATTGAAAGCAGCGTAATAGAGACAGGAGTAGACAAGCTGGTCAGCCTTGTGAAGCAGAGGGGAAGGATTGCACTGCAGGATGCTGCAAAGGAGCTTGGCGTAAGCGCAACAGTCATACAGGAATGGGTTGATTTTCTTGAGGAAGAGGGTATAATAAGCGTTGAGTACAAATTGACAAAGCCATTCCTTGTTGAAAGAAAGCTTACAAAGAAAGAGGTTGAGGCAAAGTCAAAGGAATTCACAAGCAAGAAGGACGTCTTTGTAAGGAAAGCTGAAGTAAGCTTGAGCTTCCTTGAAAAGCAGGCTGAGGAGCTGAAGAAAGTGAAAACAGAGTTTGACAGGATGAAAAGCGAGCTTGGCATGGAGCTTGACACGGTAAGGGACGATTTAAAGGAGCTGGAGCGCTACCAGCAGTTAAAGGAGGAGCTGCAGAGGCAGGTTGAAGAGCAAAAGCTTGAAGCCAAGAGCAAGATAGACGAATTGACAAGGCAGGTTCTTAGAGAGCAGAAAAAATACCAGGAGCTGATAGAAGACATAAAAAAGCAGAGGGATGAATTATCCAAAGAAAAGTCAGATGCCCGGTCTATAGAGGAAAGCGAGAGTGTCCTTAACCAGAAGCTTGCCGAGCTGAAAACAATGATAAATCTGATAGAGAAAAAGGTCGCTGACGAGGACACTGCAATAAAGAATTCAGAGCTTCACATCGAAAAGCTGAGCCTGCTCATAGAGGACATAAAGCAGAGGGTTGAGGAGGAAAAGTCTGTGATAGACCCTTTGATAGAGAAAAGCAAAGAACAGGAGAAAAAAGTGCTTGAGCTGCAGGAAAAAATCGTCCAAAAAATAGCCCAAAAGCAGAAAAAAGTTTCCAATGTGAAGGACATAACCAGGAAGGTCGAGGACTTTTTCAGGAAAAAGCTTGCTGTTGTAAACCTTGTCGACAAGGTAAACAAGGACCGAGACGACCTTGAAAAAAGCCTCATCGAGCTCATAAAAAAGGCCAAGTCGTTCCAATTGAGCGCGAGCAAGGGCGATGTTGGCAGGCAGATGGTCGAGCTTGAAAAGAAATTCAGCGAAGTGGACAATAAAAAAGCCCAGTTTGAGTCAGAGCTCAAGGAGTTCAGCACAGTTTTCAGGAAATAGAGTTTGATTAATTAAAGAGCAAAAAATATTCAATAAACAAAATTTAAAATAAAATCAATTAAATAACTACAATAAAATAATTCAAAAAATACAAGAGCGACTTTTGGAAGTAAGCGTGAAGAAAGTAATCCGCTTTTGATGACTAATGAATGTATAGGCGAGGGCGAGCGTGTGGCAGTACAGCGAGCCCGAGCACAATTATTTGTCCCGAAGGGACGGATTAAAAATTAAATAGTCTAGACTTAAATAAATCAAAAAAAGAGGTGGGATTTTGAGGCATTTCAGCCTGAGAAGGGATAAAAGCACAGGAACTCCTGCAAAAGAGGATAAAACTGAAGATGTAAAGCTGACGGGCCTTTCTCCGATTGCTTTGCAGAGCAAAAAAGAGGCTGAGAAGCCAAAGCCGGTTATTCAGATTCCCGGGAAGGAGGACATAAAGGCCCTTTCCACATACAACTTTGTTTCTGACAACATACCGATAACGATAACCATCTACAAGAAGAGGGGCGAGTTTGTCCCGATTTATGATGTTTCAATCTCAAGCATAAGCAAGACAACGGAGTTTATTCTTGAAAAGATAAGGGAAGAATTAACTGCACAGGTAAGCCTTGGCATGGTTGACATACTGACAACAAAGGACACCGGCCTTGTCGAGCAGAGATTCATGGAGGCGATAGCTACGCTTGTGAGCAGGCATTTCCCCGACGCTGACGAAAGAACCTCTAATTTTCTCAAGTCATACCTCATTCAAAGAAGCCTGGGCCTTGGAAGCGTTGAAATCCTGATGGATGACATAAACCTTGAAGAGATTGCCATAAATGATGCAGAGGAGCCTGTGTGGGTCTACCATGTCAAATTTGGCTGGCTCAAGACGACAATAATGCTTGCCAGCGAGGACCAGATAAGGCATTATGCGACAATGATTGGAAGAAGGGTCGGAAGGCAGATTACAATTCTTGAGCCTCTGATGGACGCCCACCTCAAGGGAGGCGACCGGGTCAATGCAACCCTTGAGCCTATTTCTGTAAAGGGCAATACAATCACATTGAGAAAGTTCGCGGCCAAGCCGTGGACCATAACAGACTTCATAAGCGACAATACAATATCGCCGGAAGCTGCTGCGCTTATATGGCTCGGCGTTCAGTTTGAGCTTTCAACATTGATATCAGGAGGCACAGCCACAGGAAAGACTTCAATGCTCAATGTCGTGGCAAATTTCTTTCCCCCTAACCAGAGGATTATTAGCATAGAGGACACAAGAGAAGTTCAGCTGCCTAAATTCCTGCACTGGCTTCCAATGGTCACAAGGCTTCCAAACCCGGAAGGAAAGGGCGAAGTGTCAATGCTTGACCTGCTTGTCAACTCGCTGAGAATGAGGCCTGACAGGATAATTGTAGGCGAAATCAGGAGGAAAAGGGAAGCTGAAGTGCTTTTCGAGGCTATCCATACAGGCCACTCCGTCTATGCAACAGTACACGCAAACGATACAAGAGAAACAATAACCAGGCTTACAAATCCCCCGATTGAGATACCCAAGACCATGCTGCCTGCAATTTCAATGGTGATAGTCCAGTACAGGAACAGAAGGACAGGGGTCAGAAAAACATTCCAGATAGCCGAGATTTTGCCGGATTCCGAGCCAAACGTGCTTATCCAGCTTGACATAAGGAAGGGCATATTGAAAAAAGTTGCAAACTCAAAGGCCTTGCTGGGCACCATAGAGCTTTTCACAGGCTTTACAAGAAGCGAGCTTACAAAGTCATTGGGCGAAAAGGAATCTGTGCTGAAGTACCTTGTAAAGCAAAAAATCAACACTGTCGACACTGTCGGAAGGGTCATGGCGGAATACTACACAAACAAGGACAATCTGATGGATTTTGTCAGGAAAAACAAGGTATTCAGCGATTGATTTATTTAGATTCAACAAACTTCATTAAAACTATCCCAGTAAACGGAACTCATTTACGAAATAAAATAAAAAATACAGGGCGACTTTGTAAATTCCCATTGCGAAGGAAGTAATCCGCTTTGATTTTTTTAATGAATTAATGGGTGAGGCAAAAAATAGTGGCAGGACATTTTTGCCGAGCACTATTAATGTCCGAAGGACGGATTGAATTTAGAATTATAATAAATTAATACTTGAAAATGAAAGCAGGAGCCTTAAACACATTATTCCAGAGGGTTGCAAAGGCATCCCCAAGCTTGAGGATGAAGCTGAAGCAGGCCGGCATGGAGGACAAGCCGGAGGATTTCATCAAGAAGACATTTCTTTCCGCATTCTACATGACAACAGGGCTGGTTGTTGCGATGTTCCTCGTGCTTGCAAAATTAAATGTGCTGAGGGGCTTCCTGTTTTTTATTGTTCCGGTTATTTTCTTCATGATGTTCTTCTACATGATAAGGCTTCCCGACGCTAAAATATCAAGGAAAGAGAAGGACATAAGCAAGGAAATCGTTTTTGCCGGAAGGTTCATAATCATTGAGCTTGAATCCGGCGTTCCTTTGTACAATGCAATGGTGAACGTCTCAAAAAACTACGAAGTCATAGGGAAGTACTTCAAGGAGATAACCGACAAGGTTGATTTTGGAACAAGCATGGAAGATGCTCTGAACGAGGCAGTTGAATTCATCCCGTCAAATGACTTCAGGAAAATATTGTGGCAGATCATAAACTCCATAAGGACCGGCTCCAATGTGGCTAAATCACTTTATTCCGTCATGGAGCAGATAACAAAAGACCAGATAACTGAGGTCAACAAGTACGGCAAGAAGCTCAATCCATTGGCAATGTTCTACATGATAGTTGCAGTCATATTGCCTTCTCTTGGAATGACAATGCTCATAATCCTGTCTTCATTCATCCATTTTGAGCTCAGCCTTACAATACTGCTTGCGCTTGCAGGCTTCCTTGGATTTGTGCAGTTCATGTTCATATCGGTAGTTAAATTTTCGCGCCCGGCAATAGAGTTTTAAGATGTTCAATCTAAAAAACCTGTTCAGGAAAAAGTCTGATGCGCCCAAGCCAGAGCGGAGAATAGAGTTCTTCAAGAAAAAATACAGGAAAGCCCAGCAGAAAAAGATAACATCTGAAGAAAGGAAGCAGAGGCTCAAGGACTACCTTGAAAGGGCGGGAGTCGAGGTAAATCCGCAAAAGCTTTTCAAGCTGTTTTTCAACATAGCTGTTTTGATAAATCTTGTCTTATCAGCCTGGCTGGTTTACCATTTTTCCACAGCCTATGGCATATCTTGGGGCACCATATTTGCCTCTTTCTTCGTGCTCTGGATCCTCATTTTCCTGCTCCTGATATTTGCTATGTGGATAATGTTCTACATCGCCGTCGACCTTAAGATATTCAGGCGAAAGGTCGACATAGAGGAAGTCTTGCCGGATTTCCTGCAATTGACCGCTTCCAACATCAACGCAGGCATGACCATAGACAGGGCCTTGTGGTTCGCTGTAAGGCCGAGATTTGGCGTTTTGGCAAAGGAAATAGAGATGATAGCCAAGGAGACCATGAGCGGGGTTGACCTGAAGCTTGCCTTAGAAAGATTTGCAGCAAGATACGACTCCACTATTCTAAAAAGGTCAGTAAGCATGATAAATGAGGGAGTTGAGGCTGGAGGGGAGATTGGAGAGCTGCTCAACAGGATTGCAATCAACATCCAGGAGCAGAGAGCAATGCTCAAGGAGATGTCTGCCAATGTAACGACTTATGTCATATTCATAACCTTTGCGACTGTAGTTGCAGCCCCATTCCTGTTTGCATTGTCCGGAGTTTTGATAGAGGTGGTGCAGAACCTTGGCTCTGCGCTTGGAGGCTCCTCCACCGGAGCTTCAACTGCAGGCATCGCATTAAGCTTTTCCGGAACTGGAGTAACCCAGTCAGACTTCAGGATTTTTGCAGTTGTGTCATTGGTTTTGACATCATTGTTCTCTGCCATGATGATCTCAACCATAAAAAGGGGCAACATAAAGTCAGGAGTCAAGTACATCCCTATTTTCATATCAATATCGCTGGTACTTTACTTTGTGGGGCAGGGAGTTGCATCAAAGCTTCTGGGGCTGTTTTTCTGAATTATGGCAAAATTCTAAAGTTTGCCTCTTGTCTGCACATGGGGATTTAAACATCGAAAATTCAGGAATTTTTCCGGATTTAAATCTCCGGAAGGTGTCTATGCATTTCGACAGATTTAAATATTAGTTATTTAATTAGTGATAAAAAGAAAATGATTTGTAAAATGAGGTGGAGTTAATGGATATTTCTATTCCCAATAATAAAAAAGCCCAGGCAGCGATGGAATTTTTGATGACCTATGGCTGGGCCATACTGGTTGTTCTTGCCGCTATCGCAGCCCTTGCCTATTTCGGCGTCTTGAGCCCTGAGAAATTTCTGGGCGAAAAGTGCATACTTGAGCCGGGCTTGGCATGCGTCAGCCACAAGGTTGAGCCTGCAAAGGTCACCATAGTGCTTGGCCAGAACAAGGGCAGGACAATAATTGTCAACAGCATAACTGTGGGAAGCTGCAGCGGCACCTTTACCGAGACAATGCTCAGCGGCACAGACCACACTTTCGTGATAGGCGGAAGCTGCAGCAACGGGCTTCAAAAGGAAAGCTTCAAGGGCGACATCACAATAGGGTATACTGAAAAGGAGACAAACCTTACAAAAACAGCCTTTGGCAACCTTAACACAAAAATCGAATAATCATTTAAAATATGAGGTGAATATCAATGATGAACAAAAAATCACAAGCAGCATTGGAGTTTTTGATGACCTATGGCTGGGCCATACTGGTTGTTCTCGTAGCTGTAGGCGCCCTTGCCTATTTCGGCGTCTTGAGCCCTGACAAGTTTTTGCCTGCAAAATGCACACTGCAGGCTGGGATAGGGTGCATTGATCATAAGGCAACTGGCACAGCGCTTAATGTAGTCCTGCGAAATTCACTGGGTTATGACTTGACAATTACAGATTTAAAGGCAGCCCAGTGTACTGCACAAACCGGATTGTCAGCAGCTTTCCCGAATGGCCAGACATATACTGCAAATATGGTATGTGTGAATACCGTTTCTACAAAGTATAATGGCCAGTTCAATGTAACTTACACTACCCCATCTGATGCTGGCGGCCTGTCGCATGTAAATATTGGCCAGATAACAACAAGGGTAGAGTAAATAATTATTATTTCTTTTTTTGTTTTATTTTAATTGGTAAATCCAGGTAAATATAGGTTCAGCAATACCGCCTATGGTGTTTTAAGCTACTGTAAGGGCTTACTTTTCTTCCAATGGTAAGGCAGAAACCAACCTTTGAATAAAAGCACTATAGCAAGCAGACCATGCATCAATTAGTTGCAGGGGCACCCGTTAGCCTTTAGGAGAGTGCTTGGGTCGCTATAGGTTTTGAAGTAGTTTTTAATAATGGTCAATTAGATTTTTGGTGAAGCAACTTAATCAACATTAGCAAATTTTAAATTTAAAAAACATGTAAAGAACGACCAATTGAAAATCATAGATTTTCAAATTCCCAAAAATGCACAGCATTTTTTAGGATCTAAATATATTCTGGATAGTAACCTGTTGTATACTACAAGATGATTGATAAAAACTTAAAATAAAAAGAAACCCAAGGCTTACTCAGCCTTCTTCTTCTGCCACATGAAGTAGCCAACGCCTGCAGCAACTACTATCACCACAACCACTATCCATGCTATTGCAGTTGTGCTTAAGCCTTTCTTCTCCATTGCTGCTTCTCCAGCTGGCTTCTCTCCTGCTGCTGTTGGAGTCTCTCCAGGCACTGTAGGAGCCTCTGCTGCCGGAGCTCCTTCAGCTGGCTGTTCGGCTGCAGCTGGGGCTGCTTCCTTGTTTCCAATGGCGAATGTGCTGAATCCCGGCGTTGTGGCTGAATACATGACATTGTTTGCGTCAGTGCCTGCCTTTGAAGTTGGCAGTGCATTCCACTTGCTGTCGCTGTACCTGTACAGCACAACATCGTCTTCTGAAACTGAGTTTGTAGATAGCCACGACTTCGGCACTTTGAAGCTGATTGTTATCTTTGAGGCGTCTGAATCAGCAATATTGCTCTTTGTCAGCTGCAGGTATTGGTAGACTTTGCCGGCTGCTGCGCTTGATATCGGGTTTGTTGTTAAGCTTGCAACCTTCACTTCTGCGCTTGTGACTGCGTTCTTGACATCAACCACAACTCCTGTCACAGCTATATTGGCATTGTTTATTGTTAAAACAGCACTTGCACCTGCATCTAAGCTGTCCCATTTCTTTGATGTTGATGCTGCCTCTGTGCTTGCCACTGCTGCTCCTCCGCCTCCGCTGCTGCCGCTGCTGCTGCTGCTTGTTGATGTTGATGATGCTGCTGCGGCTGCGCTTGTTGTTAAAGACAATGAAGTTGCATTTATAAGGCAGTTTCCATTAAAGTCACAGATGGTTACATTGAAATGGTATGTCGTGCTTGCTGTCAGGCCACTAATCGTTACAGTCTGTGATGTAGCAAAGTCCACTTCATTTCCTGAAATTGTGCTGCCATTGGCAATTCTTACTGTAGCATTAACAGTTTCGTTTGCGCTTACGGTTACTGTGGCACTTGTGGTGCTTGGGCTTGAAGTTATTGAGCCACTTGTTCCTGGTGAGGTGCTGTCTGTAACTGTGAAATTCCAGAAATATGTATTAATATTCCCGGATGAGTCAGTAACATTGAATGTTATGTTGTAATAAGGAGCTATCCCAAGATTTGCGAAATTTGTGACTGTACCTATGCAGACATTTCCTGTCTTGGTCATTGTTACATTTGTACCAGTGCTGTTTACAGAATATACGCAGGACACTGTATCAGACGATACAGTTATGTTTGGTATGAATGATCCTACTGTCTGGTTGTTTGAGGGGTATGTCACATTGACCCAAGGTTTAGTTGTGTCATTGCCGATTCCTACGCCTGAGAAGTGAGGCACAAACACTTTTGTCCTTCCGCCAGTTGAGTAGTTCCAGCATGGGGTGGTTGATGTCTTTATAAATGCTGATGTGCATTGGGTTACATTTGTTCTATCAGTACTTTCAGTTAATTTGCTGGAGTTGGGGAAATACCATATCTGCTGCGCTGTGGGCGTGCTGCCTGATATGTTGAATGGCAATTCCACTATTCCAAAATATTCATTTGAATTTGATATGAACTCCTCGAAGCTTGCATTGACTAAAACAAAAGGAGTGAATAGCGTTGCGCTGAAATTCTGCTCCACCTGCGTATTAAATTTAGTATTGTTGATAAGCACAGAGAAGTTTATCTTGTCCCAGTTAGCTTTGGAGCCATTCAATTCTGTTATTGTCATATTAGCTCCGTTGCTTTGTGAATTATTTAGGTGCAATACTATCTCAAAAGTGCTGCCTGAGTCCAATTCAGTATAGTTTTCCCTGAAATTTCCATCTGGATCCTTTAACCTGAAGCTCAAATTAATTGTGAGGTCGGCAATTATATTGTTATCTAAATATTCCTTGATGCTCTGATTTATTTCAAAAGGCCTTATCGGGCCTACAGCAGTGAATGTTATTGTGCTGCTGTTGACTGCATTGCCAAGCGTGTCATTGGCAGTAAACTTGATTGTGTGCGTTCCAGGGGTAAAGTTAAGGTAGAATACATTAGTTGTGTTTGTAGCAGAATTGCCTATGCCTGCGCTTAAGTTCAGGCTCCTGAAAATTTCCTGCCCATCTATGTAATACCCAAATCCACCTATCTTCTGGATGCTGTCCTTTGCAGACAGGTTGATTGTTATATTGTTGGAGCCGCTGAACCCGTTTGTTGGAGCATTTACAGACAATGTAGGCCCTAGATTATCAACAAAGAATGTCCAGGTCTCTGTCTTTTCATTTCCTGCGTCATCAGCCACAGTTAGTGTAACTGTCCTGTTTGCTGGCGTGCTTATCATGCTTGAGTCTGGGCATCTTGAGAGGTTAAACGGATATATATATGTCAGGTTTGCTGCTGTGAAGCTAGCAGCTGCACTTGAAATTACTATCGTAGTTGAATTGCAGCTTGACGACCATGTAAAGTTCCTCATCTTAGATGTTTGGCCACCTACAGCAGTAAAGTTAATTCCAATAGTTGAGGTTACATTTGAGTTGTTAACTGCTGAAAGGCCATTCTGCAGGTTGCTCAAGGTTATTGTCGGAACAGCTCCTGATTCTATTGTAAAGTTATTGAAGACCACTACCATATTGTTCCACTTGTCTATGGCGGTTACTTCTACAAAGTGAGTTCCGTTGCTCAATGGGCAGGTTGCTGTTGATGAGATTGTAAAGGATCCATTTCTCCATCCCCTTCCACCATCTCCTGTCTCTACATTATCATCTCCTGTCGCCGTGTCTGTGTAAAATGCGGATTTAGTGCAACCGTCTCCTATGCCTGTTCCCGAAGGCAAAGTCTTGTCAACGCTTACATTAATGCTTATCAATCCGCTGTTGTCTATAACAGACCAGCTTATAAGAGGTGTTGTATCGGTTATGTTTGTGCCGTTCACCGCAACGCTTCCATTAATAACAATTGTAGGCACTGTAGTATCATTAATCTGTATTGTAAAGTTCTTGGTTGTCAAAACATCAGTTACATTGCTGTTTCCAAGGGTGTCGTTTGCAATAATCCTGAAGCTTACGTTCTTGCCTTCAAATACGCTGTGGCCAAGAGGTATAGGGAATGAGAAATTTACCATGCTTCCGTTATTAAATGCCAAATATGCTGCCGGTGAATTGTTCAAAGTCTGCCATGAAGATGCTGAAATATTATAGAACTGCAGCCTTCCCTGCAATGGCCTTGTCAGGTTATCGCTCAAGTTTGCCACTCCATATATAGTCATGCCCTGGTCCAAGCTAAGCACATTTCCATTGCCATCTACCCCAAGCTGTGTTGCTGTCACATTGTCTCCAACAGCTCCAGCCCGTGTAATAATATTGAATGAGGAAGCGTTGGTAAAATTGACATAGCCTGCAAATGTAGGAGGTATATTGTCAACAGTGAACAAAAATGAGATATTGCTTGTTAATCCTGCCCGGTCAGTAACTGCAACTGTAATATTCTTAGTTCCGTTGGTCAGTGGGAAGGTACTAACATCCAGAGTGCATTGAACGGACTGCGCACTGTCTATATTGCTCGGGCTGCAGGTCAAACTCCCGTTGCTTAAGTTATAGCTCTTTAGGACTGAGTCTGCGCCTTCGTTTACATCATAAAGTGTCACGTTCAAAGAAAGGTTGAGATTTCCGGTAGTTGTAAAGTTCATTCCTGTGCCGTTTACATCAGTGAAATTGACTGTTATGGTTGGAGTTGCATCAGATGTGTTAAAGCCGGCAAAAATGTCAGCAGTCTGAACTATTTGTGGAGCAGATGTATCAACAGATATGCTCCTGTTGCTTCCGTTGAAAGTTAAAACCGTTGCCTCGCCGGTTCCGTTCCTGCATCCAATGTCCCATACGAAATAGCTAAGGTCATGCGCGAATGTGTAGTTCACCCAGCTTGTTGAAGCATTGGTGATATTAGAAGAAACATTATGGGGGTCTATGCGGGTGCCATTAAATTCTATTGCCGACTCCCACGAGCCGCTAAAGTTTGTCCATAAACTGCAGTTTCCTTTAACTTCTCCAGGTAAATCCCAGGTTGGGGTAAAAGTAAAGTTGATGTTTCTTGTTGAAGAATTAATGGCCCCGAGGCTCGGCGCATTTATTGAGATATCCAGCGCCATGACCAGAAAAATCATTACCAAAGAGAAAAATATTACAGAAGAAATAAACTTAATGTTAGTCCTGCCCTCTTTTTTCATCAGCACTCCTCTTTATTTAACCAGATATCAAACATTATCGGTTTTATAGCATATATTTAAATCTTTTGATTCTGGGTATATGATTTTTATACGGATATATGCAAATTTTTCAACTTTGTTGAGCTAAAAATAAAAGATGCATGCCCCCCAAGAAAAACAAAGAAATGAGATTATATTTAAACTTTTCGCTGTTTGATGAAATATTTATTTTGCAATGGATATGTTTAATAAGATGATTTAAAAGATGATACAGGCTAAAATGCTAGTTAAAAATGCTACAAAGAAGACAGATATAGCTGAAAATGCCCGGCTATGCAGTAGTTTGCTGCAAAAGGCCCTGGGCCTGATGTTCTCGATGAATCGAAATAAGTGCTTGGTTTTAGAGTTTTGCAACGAAAGAATCATCTCTTTGCACATGTTTTTTGTGTTTTACCCTATTGATGTTTTATTCCTTGACAAAAGCAAGATTGTAGTGGGCAAAAAAGAAAATTTCATGCCTTTTTCGTTTTGCAGCTCGGGGAAAAAATCAATGTACGCCCTGGAATTGCCGGCCGGAACAATAAAAAAAACAAAAACCGGGGTCGGCGATAGGATAATTTTCTAAAACAATAATCTTTATATAACGCTAAAATTTCTTTTATCTGTCGGGGACGTAGTATAAAGGAGCAATCCGTACAGCCTGGCTAGTATAGGCGGCTCCAGTCATTTGGAGCGACGAGGATTCGTCCGATGAATTAAAAATGGGCTATACCGTCTGGTCGGCGTTCAAATCGCCGCGTCCCCACTCTTACTTTCTTTTCTTCAGATTCTTCAATAATCTAAACAAAGGCCTGTAGAACTCTATCAAAAAGATGATGAAAGCTGAAATCAAAATTCCTGCAATAAGGTAAGCATAATTGCCCTTGGCAAATTCCTTTGAAACAGGAAAATCAAACTGATAGACTGAAAAAAGCAGGCCGCTTAATGCAGTCAATAACATAAGGAAAATCCTTATCCTGCTATATTTTTTAATGTCATTTGTTTTGGGCTCTGCTTTGTCAGTTGGCTGCAGTTCCTTAAGCTTTCTTTTGAGCTCGCGCGCTTTTCTTGCTTCTTTGAGGGCATTGAGCCTCGACCGTTTTATCTTGTAATTCCTGTACGATGTTTTTATTGAGCTTGATATTTTTCTGCTGAAAACAAGCAGTACTGCTGTAGCAAGCAGGGCAGCATAGATATAATATCTGTAAAAATCAAAAAAAGATTTCAGGCCTTTCAGAAGCCTTCCACGGCTGAGCGCAATTTCCATGCCCTTTGAGTAGGTGTTATCATTTTGCCTTGCATGCAGTTTTATTGCGTATGTCCCTTCATTGACATTAGCGCCCGGGTTTATATTCAGGTTGACATTTCCAAGCTCTCCCGGGTTTAAAGCAATCTTTGCCGGCTCCGCTGATATCCACTCAGGAGCCTCTAAGCTGATGCCGTATTCTGCCTGTTTTATGCCGCTGTTAACTATCTTTACAGGCACGTATTCATGCGAGTAATGATTGGGTATTTTCGTCATGGCCAGTATGTCTGCCTTGTAGCAGTCGTATTTCGGCACAGCTTCTATTGGCATCTTTTCTTCAGCATTCACCCAAGGAGCGTTTTTTGCAGTTGCGCTTACAGCAACATTAAAAATTCCCTTTGCGTTTGGTGGAATGTCTGCACTTAGCCGGAATTCCCGCATGCTTTTTGGGTCAACAGAAAACTCATTACTATCCAGGCTTATCCAGTTGGGCCCGCTGGCTTTGAGCTCGGCATCAATTGCCTGCCGGCCGTCATTTATAATCTGGCCCCTGTATTGCTTTTTGGCTCCGCCGCAGGTTTTTTCGTCTTCAGCTTCAAGCTTTAATTCCAATGAATAGCATTTTTCAACGCTTACATCAAGGCCCAGGTCTTTCCTGCTGCCCCCTGAAGCTGCGCTGGCTGTTATGATGTAATGCCCCTCGGAATCTTTCGAAGGGCTTAATTCCAGGAGCACTATCCCATTCTGCCCTTGAGGCAGTGAAAATTCCTGCACATTAAGCCTGATCCAGTTTGTGCCGAAAGCGTTCATGGAATACCTGCTCTGCGCGCCTCTGTTCACGACAAGAACAGGTATATTCTTCTTTTCATTCTCGCAGATATTATAAGTCCCGTTGTAGAATTCAAAATCAATCTTTTCCTCTTGCTTGAAATCATGGGGCTTGCCGGAATAGATGGAGTAATCCTGCGCATAAGCGGAGCTAGCGAAAATCAGTAACGCAATAAAAGCCATCAATCCTTTTTTAATGTGCATTGATCAGTAATAAGCTTCGCCCTGCTCCTGGTTAGGGATTTCTTCCGCATTTCCGCTGTTGCCGTTGCCTATGATGTATTTTTTGATGCCGAAAAACAAGCCTATCGCAATAAGCAACACAACCAATCCTATCAGCATTATCTCCAAAATGCTCTTTAGCTTTGCAGCAAGCAATCCTTTTGCAGCAATTACATTGCCCTTAAGCACAATCTGCCTTAATACCTTGCCGTCGCTCTTGATTGCAACCAAAAATATCTGCTCGCCTATTGCATTTCCATCCGAGGATGCAATTACATTTATGGTCTTTGACTCCCCTGGCTCAATGATAAGCACATTAGGCTCGCTTAATCTCAGCTTGGCCCAGTTTGCCCCGTCAAGCGATAAGGAATAGGTGTTTGCCCCGGGACCCTCATTTGTCAATATAACCGGGTATATGGCCTCGCTTCCGTCATTATATATAGTCTGGCTTGTGATAGGTATGTTAACGACAAGCCTGTCATTGACAGCCTGCCTGTTCTGCTCATCTTTTCCTGTTATAAACACAGGAAGCTCCTTGATTTCCTTGTCTCCTCCAAATTGGGATCCTATTTCAGACCTCAAGGTGTAAGTTCCGGTCGGTATATTTTCAGGAATCCTTAATATGAATTCTTCCCTTATCTCTGCTTTGCTGTTTTTTGCATTATCTATGAATTTTGTTGAAGAAATTCCAAGCTCCGGGATGCTGGCGCTGGCGCTTATCCCTTCAAGCGGAACAACGCCGCTGTTTCTAAAGTTGATCCTTGCAACCATGCTTTTTCCAGCCTCTATGTTTGTTTCCGGCAATAAAATGCTGCTCACAACAAATGGGAATTTATTCTGGCTTAGCTTAAGCCCGTATAGCTTCTCTTCCGAATCTCCTTCAGCATCAGTTACCTTCACCTTAAGCCTGAAGCTGTTCTGCTCAAACCTGCCTATCAAAGGCAGCGAAAGATCCTTGACCAGGTTTTCCCCGTCCCCTATGTCAAAAGTTGTAGTTGCGTCAGCGACAACATCGCCATTCTCAAAGGCAAGCACCGCATCAATGTGCGCATCCTCAACATTTTCAAGAGATGTCAGCCTGGCTTTTAAGTTCAGCTTTTTCTCACCCTTGTCAATTATGACAAAATTGTTCTCGTTCTCTGCAAGAGCGTCGCCTTCTATCTCAACGCTGTCTATGGAAACATCAAGCTCCTCCCTTTTGCCTCCTGCACCTGCTCCGGTCAGCCTCAGTCCATATGATCTTTCTTCCCTGTCGCCGTCAACGTCAACAACCCTTACAACAAGCCTGAAATCATTCTGCTTTTTGAGCACGCTTATAAGCTGAAGGCTTAAAGCGACAAGAGTGCTCTGATTCGTTTTCAGGTCAAAAGTGCCGGTCGAGTCGGATAGTGTATTTCCCGTGCTCATGTCAGTCAAAAGCGCCTCAACATGCATGTTGCTTATGTCTTCTGTGGCCGTCAGTTCAGCTGTAATGTCAAACTCGTCCGCTTCGTCAATGAAATTCGTTCTGCCGTCTGAAACGGCTTTTCCGTTGACCTTGACCCTGTCTATAGAAACATCATCAGCATCCCCAAAAATTGCGTCAGCGTAGGAAATGCTGCTAAGCAATACTGTAAAAATCATAAAAAATGACAAAAATGCTTTATTCATAATTCCACCTCTGACTGGTAGTATACGGCCCTTTTTAAAGTTTTCGTTATTGGACAGTAGATACAAAATCGGCAGTTTCATGGATTATTTATTTAAATAAATTGAAAGTACCAAAGCCCATGATAACAATAGTGGGGGCCGGGCCTGCAGGCAGCTATCTTGGCTATTTATTGGCAAGGCTAGGCAAACAAGTTACAATCCTGGAGGAGCACAGCCAAGTCGGAAGCCCTGTCCAGTGCACAGGCATTGTAACCAATTCAATCGAAAAATTCTTCAGGCTGAAGAATGAGGTAATTGCAAAAAGACTGGATAAGGTTGTTGTAGTAAGCAAGAACAGCAGTATAACGGTCAATGTCGACGAGATTGTGATGTGGCGGGACAGGTTTGACAGGCTTGTTGCGGAAATGGCTCAAGATGCCGGAGCCAAAATTTTGCTAAGCCACCAGTTTACCGGATTTGACGGCAGAAATGCAATAATTGCAAAAGATAAGAAAAACAATCAAACAAAAAGAATCAAAGCTGACATTATTGTTGGCGCAGACGGCCCCTATTCTGCTGTTGCAAAGGCAGCGGGCTTGAGCTCGAACTCAAAGAACTACATAGGCATGCAGGCAAAAGTTAAGCTAAAAGCCGATACAACTGCATTTGAGACCCATTTTGGCTCTGATTTTCCGGGCTTTTTCGGGTGGGTTGTTCCGGAATCAGAGGGCATCGTAAGGCTCGGGCTCGGATGCTTTGAAAATACGCAGGAGCATTTCTACAGATTCTTAAAAAGCAGGACAGGGAAAAAAGACATTGTATGCTGGGAATCCGGCCTGATACCGTTATACAATCCGAAAAAAACTATACAAAAAGACAAAGTATATCTGATCGGCGATGCAGCAGCCCAAGTGAAAGCAACGACAGGAGGCGGGATTATCCCTTCACTGAAGGCTGCTCATACATTATGCGGCTGCATTGTCAACGATAAAAACTATAACAAAGAATTCAGGAAGCAGTCCGGAAGGGAGCTTCTTCTGCACCTGAAGATAAGGAATGTCCTCAACAAGTTCTCTGACGCGGATTACGGCAGGCTGCTTGAACTGATGTCTCAGGAAAAAGTGAAGAATGTGCTGAAAAAATATGACAGGGATACCCCGATACCCTTGGTTGCAAATCTGCTCCTCAAAGAGCCAAGATTCCTTTCATTCTCAAAATTTTTGTTTGCATAAGTTTACATTAACGGGTCACCCCCGTTACTATTATATTAAGGGGCCGTTAAAGGATTTTTAATTCTAAAATTTGTTAATTATAAAAAACAATCCGGGACTCATGCAATTGCTTCGCTTTAATTGGTGCCACTTGTAACTCTGATTTTTGTTTATTTATCGGCTCTGTCCCGAAAGTCCATAAATCCAAAAAAATAAGTTGTGGCAGGCTAGCCTGCCATAAACTTCTGTGCGGATTGTCCGCACAGTTTTGGAGCTTACGCTAGCTCCAAACTTTCTTTTCAAGGCAGAAAATCCAGAT